>JBDVMU010000052.1:0-103737 GCA_039969995.1 Rhizobiaceae bacterium | reverse complement strand
GTCGATGCGCGCCCCGACCAGCAATTGCAGCCCGGCTTGCTTTGCGGTTTCCCTTGCCGCAGCATGGGCACGAACCACGCCAGCCACTGTATTGCGGTCAGCGATGCCCAGCGCCGTCAGGCCCAGTGCCTTGGCTTGCTCCACGAGCTCGGCAGGGTGCGAACCGCCCCGCAGAAATGAGAAATTCGAAACACATTGCAGCTCCGCATATTCCACTTGCGGCGGCGGCGGCGAGGTCGGCGGCGGCGGCGACTTGCGGACTGCGTTTTTGGGGAAGGGGATGGGCGTGGTCATGTTGATCACACACCGAAAACACCATGGACGAACCAGACGGGATTCTTCTCGCCACCATAGAGGCCTTCCCGAAACAGCCAGTAACGGCGGCCTTCGGTATCTTCGACCTCGTAATAATCACGGATCGCCACGCCGCGCGGGCCGTCACGCCACCATTCCGGCGCGATGCGTTCCGGCCCCCGGGCACGGGTGATCTGGCGTGGCACCCGCCGCCAGCGGAAATGCAGCGGTGGTCCATCCGGCACCTGGGCCGTCACCTCAGCAGCTTCCGGCGCATCGAACAGACGAAACGGGCGTGAGGTGGTGCGGAAGACGGTTTCAGCTTCCACCTCCTGCCATTGTGCAACATCTTCAGCGGTTGCAGCGCCGCCACCGCCGCCGCCGCCGCGGCCGCCGGAAGATGTGGCGCTGATCATGCGCCAGGCGCGTTCGGGAATATGGCTTTTGACCGGTGCGGCATAGGTGATGTTGCGTTCGCCAAACCGGTTGGAAAGCCGGTCGACAAGGCCGGATAGTTCAGCGGCGAGAACTTCATCAGCGGCGGCGGCGGCAGTGGCGGCGGCGGCGATATGGTTGTCACTCACCAGGGATGTCTGGCTGGCTTCCACCGCATCACAGTCCGCTGCTTCGAGCAAAAAGCCATCAATGCCATAGCCAGGGTCGATCTGGTCGAGCTTGTCTTCAAACAACCTCAGTACATGGGTCTGAGCGCGGGAGGCGCGGGACAGGCGAATGGCAACCGCAGATGAACCACCATCAGCATGATAGGCGGTCAAACGCCAATTGCGGCCCCCCTGTGCGGCTGTCTCCATGCGGGTGACAAGTCGGGCGGTCAGTTCGGTCAGGGCAAAGCGAATGCCGGTAATGTCCAGGGCCGGTTCGGGGCAGGGCATATGACTGCGCCACGGAGCCGCCGGGCGCAGCGGGTCGAGTGGTTCCTCAATGGCCCCGGTAAACTGGTCGATACGCAACTGGACGCTGCGTGCATCACTTTTAGAGCGAAACCGCCGCTCCAGGGCATGGCGCGGTACGCGGATGACGCTGTGGGCGGTTTTTAACCCCAGCCGCCGCAGCAAGGTGTTGCGATCATGATCCAGCCGCAAAGCTTCCACCGGCAGCGCGGCAGCGGCAGCTTTTGCTTCTTCAATCGTGTCTGCGATGACGAAACCATCACGGCCATAGCGCGCCAGAGCATGGGCTGCGCCGGGAGTCGGTGCCAGGGCCGCGTGGGCAGTGAACCCCATCGCGGCAAGGCGCTGCAGGCAATCGCGGATCAGTTTTTCCTCGCCGCCAAACAGATGGGCACAGCCGCTGACATCCAGCAGTAGACCGAAATCCTGCGCGACCGTATCAGGTGCTGCAGTGACGTCGATGGAGGTGATCGGGCTGTAGCGTCCGGCCCACAGCGCCAGCCGTTGCAGCATATCGTCATCGGCCTCCGGCTGGGCCTGATCAACCAGAATCAGCGGGCAGGCTGCACGGGCATCTGTAAGCATTTGCCCGACATGGGCCCCAGCCTGTTGGGCCGCATGGTTGATGGCCATGATGCGGGTGCCGCGCACCCCATGTTCCACCAGCACGAAAGGCTTGTCGGCGGCGGCGGCGGCGACGGTGGCAGTGGCAGTGGCAGTGGCAGTGGCAGTGATGGCATCGTTAGCCTCGCCGCTGAACCTGGTCATGTGGCGTTTGACCTTCCAGTGTCGCTCCAGGGCGAAATGGGGAAACCAGATGGAAAGTATGCGTCTCATGGTTCCAGGCTGCTTTCAGGGGGCTTGCAAGGGTGGGGTTGAGCGCCGCATTGCCGCCACGGGCACGGGCCAGAGTGATGGACCAGGCGGCAAGGCCGGGCCCGGCAGGGTCGAGTGGATCCGGCGGCCCGGCGATTGGCGCAATCCGCCAGCGGGTGGCGGCGGCAGAGGCGCGGATCTCGCCCCCGGTATTGAGAATAAGGCAAGGCACATGGCTTTCCTGAGCGGCCAGTGTCAGCCGTCTTGAGGCGGTAAAATCCGGGGCCGGGCCTTCGCCAATCACGGCGGCAATGTGGGGCACGCGCACACATTCCTCCAACACAAGTGCCAGATCGCGGTCTTTCGGCACGTTGACGAAAATCAGGTCTTCCGGCGACACCAGGCTGCCGAGCAGGCCCGGTGCATAGACCCGACCATATTCACGGGCATTAAAGGCCGTCTGACACCAGACAACCGGGCGGCGTTGCTGGCGTCTTCTGTTCTGGACGCCCCCCTGTTGACCGGCAGTGAGGGCAGGCAGGCGTTGCAGCAAGGCGAAGATAAAGCCGGCCACCTGGGGCACATCGGTTTTCACCAGCGGGGTGAAATCATGGCAGGCATCATAGGGCAGGGCATTTTGTGGCAAGGCACTGTCGAGGCCTTCCAGCCCGGTGGTCCATGGGCTTGGCTGGGGCGCATCAGCGGCCACAAACCGCTTGGTGCGACCTTCAATGCGCTCAATTCTGTCTTTCAGATCATTCAGAATCATACCCGTCTCCAAGCCGGATTGTGTCTCTCTTCAGCGGAGACAGACTCGACATTACGCAAAATATGCAGGCATATGTTCCTACTTTGTTCTCATTTGAGAGTCAAATATTCCTATTGGCTTTTTTGGTGAATTTTCATGCAGGAAAACTGTGGGGTAGGTGGTTTGGCCAAAGGCAAGCTGTTTAAAAATAAGGCAAAATCATGGCCGGACTTGCAAAATTTGCAGGGCTAACTTGCCCAGAATGCACTCCCATCATGGCGGCAGATGGGTAACAAGGGCGCAAACAGGCGATGTACTGCGTCATCGGGCAACTTAAGATAGACAAACCGCCCGTCCGCCCCAGAAATTGACGGACACCAAATACATGAAATTCATAATACTCCTGGCCGCGGCCCTGACTCTGGTCGGCTGCCAAAGCAAATCCGCCAGCAAAGTCACCACAGTGAGCAAAACCAGCTATGGCTTTGTCGGCACAGTCAGCAAGCGCAACTGCAAAATCAGCGGCCTGAACTGGAAAAACTCCGATGCCCGTCTAAAGCGTGGCCTGTGCGCCCTGTCGCGCAAATATGGCCCGGTTGAGGTGAGCAGTTCCTGCCGCACCCGCAAACAAAACCGCTCGGTGCGAAAATCATACCACCTGTACAGCCGTGGCTGTAAGGCTGCCGATGTCCGCATTAAAGGCGTCAGCGGCAGAACCATCCTGAAATGGTGGGGGCGCAATATGGGCGGTGGGCGCGGCTATTATGCCTGCAAAAGCTTTGTCCATGTGGATACCGGCGAAAACCGCACGTGGAACTGGAACCTGTGCCGCAAGAAAAAACGCCGCGCCTAGGCGGCGAGCGGCGAAGGGCGAACGGCGAACGGTACGCGACGAACGCCGCGAGGCGAACGACAACTGGCGTCATTCCCCAAAGCCAGAAGCGCCTGCCGCAACATTGCCTTTCTGTGCGAATATATTGAAAATACTGCAATTTTGATTATTATGAAAAGATCGAAATTATTCAAAATTAGATAAATGCATTATTTATGATATAGAAAATCGGCCGTTCTAATATGAAAAAACATACCTAAGCACAGCCATTTGGCTGCTTCGGCAGATTCTGGCACCAGATTCTGGCATAAGACGGAATAGCTTCTCTCTGCACCGGATGGGCTTTAGCATGGTCCCATGCTGTCGATTCTCGCCAACCGCGCCTATGCCCGCCTGTTCAGTGCCCAGGTAGTTGCCCTGTTGGGCACCGGCCTCTTGACGGTAGCGCTGGGGCTTATGGCCTATGATCTGGCGGACGATGCAGCAGGTGTAGTGCTCGGCACCGCGCTGACCATCAAGATGGTTGCCTATGTCGGCCTTTCACCGCTGGCCAATGCGTTGTTTGCCCGTTTCAACCGCAAATATGTGCTGATTGCCGCTGATCTTGTGCGCGCTGCCATTGCCGTCCTGTTGCCCTTTGTCGATGCGATTTGGCAAATCTATGTGCTGATCTTCGTGCTGCAGACGGCTTCGGCCAGTTTCACCCCGGCCTTTCAGGCTGCCATTCCCGACATTCTGCCCGATGAAGAAGATTATACGCGGGCGCTTTCCCTGTCGCGGCTGGCCTATGATCTTGAAAACATCATAAGCCCCAGTCTGGCTGGCTTGCTGCTCACCATGGTGAGCTATCACTGGTTGTTTTCTGGCACAGCGATCGGGTTTTTCCTCTCCACCGTGCTGATCATCATGACCCAATTGCCGAAAGTGCCTCCTCGGGTGGAACGCAGTTTTCGCGAACGGTTGACCCGCGGCATCCGCATCTATTTCGCCACACCACGCTTGCGCGGCCTGTTGGCACTCAACTTTGTCGCCAGCGCGGCTGGTGCCATGGTGATCGTCAACACGGTGGTTATTGTCCGGGCAATTCTGGCGGGATCGGAAAGCGATGTGGCCATCGCCTTCGTTGCCTTTGGGCTCGGTTCGATGATTGCCGCGCTGATGCTGCCCAGTTTACTGAAGGACCATACCGACCGGCCAGTGATGTTTCTGGGGGCGGTGGGCAATGTGACGCTCTTGCTGGTCCTGGGCGGTTATGTTGTCAGCGGTGGCAGTTTTGGCTGGCCAATTTTGCTCGGCATCTGGCTGTTGCTGGGGTTGAGTTATGCGACGGTGCTGACACCTTCCGGTCGACTGTTGAAACGCTCCGCCCATGCGGAAGATCGTCCCGCCTTGTTTGCCGCTCAATTTGCTCTGTCCCATGCGGGCTGGCTGGTCACCTATCCTCTGTCGGGTTGGCTCGGCCATAGTTTCGGCATGGGCACTGCAATGCTTGTACTGGGCTGCATGGCGGCGGTTTCACTGGTAATTGCCCTGTTGGTCTGGCCGCGCAGTTATGCAGGCGAGGAACTGGAGCATCGCCACGATGACCTGCCGCTTGATCACCCTCATTTGCTGGAGCACGGCAATGACGAGGCAAACAGGCGCCGCAGTACCAGTCGCAGCCACCGCCATGTTTTTGTCATTGATGATGAACACCGCATTTGGCCGACTCACGGATAGGGACGCCAATGGGGCATTGCGCATTGCCGAACATTTGGTGCGGGGGTGCAATCTGTGTTTGAAGCCTGATCCAAAATTTGGCCTGGGTTCTTGCCTGGGTTCTTGCCTGGGTTCTTGCCCGGGTTCTGGCCTGGGATCTGGCCTGGGATCTGGCCTGGGTTCTGGCTAGAGATTTGGTGGTCTTGGGGGAGATTCGGGTTGTTCGGCGGGTCATGTTGTTGGGTACAAAAAAATCTCTTGCAATCGGTTCCCAATCCCTTGTATCCCCGGCGGTGGAGAGGTGGCCGAGTGGTCGAAGGCGCGCCCCTGCTAAGGGCGTAGGCGAGGAATCGTCTCGAGGGTTCGAATCCCTTCCTCTCCGCCATTTTATTCCGCTAGGATATTGTTAAATATCCGGATAAAGTGTCCTTCCGAATTTTTCCCTACCTTTTTCCTTAACGCCGGCGGCGTCAGTTAACCGGGATTTCTACGATGGCCAGCCTCGGCCCTTTTTAAGTCAAAGCGGTCGTTTTGTCATTGCTGCGCCGAATTCCGCTTCGAGCCCGAAGCAGTCCTGTTGGTATCTGATCAATTGAAACGGTTTATTGCCGAACGTAAGAAGATTGAGGCTCAGCTATGTTTTGTTGTTGAGCCAATCCTGAACTCCGTACCCGGCAATAACCGCTGGAATGAACCACGGTTTTCCACGGTATAGGGGTATGCTGGGAGGTGAAGCGCTTTCAAAACTGGTTCGCCCGCGTGGATCGTTTAAAATCTTCAGTGCAGCCTTATTCCCAAACCACGGGGCCCAGACCGTACCTGACCCACAATAGCCCAGAGCATAGTGGATGCCATCGTGGCTAAAAAACTGCGGAATTTGAGGCCTGCTGAACGCAACATGACCTGACCATGAATGGGCAATGTCAACGCCCCTCAACTGCGGGAATATTGACGTCAGTGCCTGCCGCCCATGTTCGATCGAACGTCGCAGATCGTTGGTCCAAGGTGGCTCACGTCCCCCCATAAGAATGCGCTTGCCGTCTGGTGTCGGTCGGAAATAGCGATAGAGTTTTTTGCGTTCCCCCATCGCCCTTCGATTTGGCATCAGGCTGCTGATCAGATTTGGAGACAGTTCTTCAGTTACAACGATCCGGCTTTTTACCGGCACAATCCGTCGCCTGAGCCACTTGTCGGAATCGTCGCCGTACCCATTCGTTGCCACAAGCACCTGTTGCGCCCGGCACTGACCGCGCGGGGTTTTTATGTAAAATGAGTCAGCTTGCCTGCGAACCCCAAGAACCGCGGTTTCAGCATGCAGAACCGCCCCAGCTTCAGTGGCCGCCTTCACCAAGCCAGCCACCAATTTGGCTGGATGAATTGTGCCGATGGCGGGGCTCAACACTCCCCCGGCATATTTGCCGCTGCCGACATAATCAGCAAGCATGTCGGGGGTGACAATTTGCAATTCGATGCCTGCTTTATCGTTCAGCAATGTCGCTTCGTGTTGCATCGCGGTGAAGTCTGACGCTGTCAATGCGCCTGTGAACAGGCCAGCCAGGTCATAGTCGCAGTCGATATTGTTGTCAGTGATGAGCTGTCGCAAAAACTCTCGGGCCTGCTGAGCTTCGGCCAACATGTCGCGAGCCCTTTGTTCTCCGAAGCGCGCCGCCAGATCAGAAAATCCCCGACGCAGGCTGCCACTTGTAATGCCGCCATTGCGCGAAGATGCCGCCGCACCTGGTAAATCCTTGTCAAATATCTGGACCGATTTACCCGCCTGGGAAAGCGTCAGTGCTGCACTGAGGCCCGTATAGCCTGCACCCACAATCGCCACATCACATTCCACGCCAACATCGCTTGGCGTCGCCGACTGGGGTGGGGCATGTTCCCACCAATAGGGCAGTGGATTAACCGCTTTTGTCATGACCTTCTGTCACCGATATCTTCTGAGGGCCTACGGAAATTGTGACCACGCCAGGCTTTGCTCCGTCGGGCGCGTGCGTTATTTCAACGCGTGTGCCGACGATTTGTATCGTGTGCATTGAACCATCATGTGATTTTACAAACCCTTTTGCCCGGACCAGACCGCGATTATTTGCGATCAGACTTTCGGCAAATTCTGTGGGGTCGACCGGCACGTCAACGGCCATGAAGCTGCTTTGGAAATTCTCCGCTTGATGGGGGGCAGCAACAGATTCAGAATCCAAATGCCGACCAAAATCACGCAGCAAAATCGCAGGGGGAACGGCTGATTTCTGGGTTTCAATGATTGGTGTCTTGCCCATTATTTCCGCAAGCCAGCCGAGCGTTGTCTTGCGTTCGGGATCGGAGATGAGGTCGATCTTGTTGAGCAGCAGGATGTCCGCGCTTTCCAATTGTCGCAGGATTGTATCACTCATGTATTTGTCGGTGGACCGCTGACGAATGGTTTCTGCATCGGCAAGCACGACGATCCCGTCGACACTAAATCCGTTCAACAGGGAAAGTGAACTGGCGATAGCGGCTGGCAATGCCACACCACTGGCTTCCAAGATGATATGGTCCGGTCTGGGATCCATTTTTTCCATATCCAGGATCGCCGTGATCAAATCATTGCCGTAACTGCAGCACACGCAGCCACCTCCAAGACTAATCACCTCATCGTCCTGGGCCTCGATCAGATCAGCGTCGATCTGAAGCTCGCCAAATTCATTGACCAGGATTGCCAGCCGCTTGCCGTCAGCATGGCGCAAGAGGTGATTGACCAGCGTGGTTTTTCCACACCCAAGATAACCACCGATGACGGTGATGGGAGTTGGCTCGGCCTCAGTCATCAAAGCGCCGCAGCAGGGAATAGACGGCCATCCTGAACGGTTCCCCATACGCGCACGTCTTTGAGCTTAGACGGGTCCACCTCTTCCGGGTCGTCCTCCAGAATGGCAAAATCTGCCCGCTTTCCGGTTTCAATCGAGCCAATCTCGCCATCCAGTTTCAGCGTATAGGCCGCTCCCAAAGTAATGGCATAGAGCGCTTCATCGATGTCGATTTTTTCTTCTTCACCTTGCGTGCGCCCCGACGCCGTCAGTCTGTTGACGGCGCACCAGGCGGTAAACAGAGGGCCCAGAGGTGTGATCGGTGCATCCGAATGGATGGCCATGGGTACACCATTTTCAAGCGCCGTGGCGCAGGCATTCATCCGGGTTGCCCGCTCGGGACCAACGGTGAGTTTGTAATGCTCGTCACCCCAGTAAAAGTGATGATTGGCAAACAGGTTCACACACATGCCCAATTTAGCCATCCGACGGTACTGGGCGCTGTCGGCCAGTTGGCAATGCTGCAAAGTGAAACGATGATCTGGAGCCGGGTGCTTGAGCAATCCTTCTTCCATGCAATCAAGCACCAACTCGGTCGCCTCATCGCCATTGGTGTGGGTGTGAATGTGCAGGTTTTTTTCAAGGCTCGCATTGATAATATGGCGCAGGTGCTCCGGTGAAATGTACCAAAGCCCGTTGGGCGCGCCGTTATGATATCCCGGCCATTTTATGCGGGCTGAAAACCCTTGAATGGATCCGTCAACCACAACTTTGATCATGCCCAGTCGCAACCGGTCGGTGCTTTGGGTTTTCAGTTTTTGAGCGTGGTCGATCAATTCATCTGGGGTGACGCCGTGGTGAAATCTGAGCGGCACAATGCGCGCTGGAAAATTCTTACGGGCAGTGACTTCCAGCATCATGTTGACCGCATCATCGGGCAATCGTGCAGCAAGGTCGGTTGCTGTCGTCACCCCTGACCGCACACAAAGTTTGGCAAAATCAATTATGCCCTGCTCATCGCAGGCCAGCATATCCCGATCAAAACCGACATGAATACCCACCGGGGTCATGACGTCCGGGCCCTTCAATTCGCCTGTGGGTAAACCATCCCTCCCAAGGGGAACGCCCGGATTGTTGATTCCTGTTTTCAACAGCCCGGCGAGTTCAAGCGCCTTGGAATTGACATTCAAGATGTGCCCCGACGCGTGCATAATTCCTATCGGCCTCGTGGTCGATACACGATCAAGGTCTTCGCGTGTGACACGCTCATTGTTGAAATAGATTGGATCAAGCGACCAGGCGGGCAGCGGCGCATCTTCGTCTTCGATTAAAGCGTCAGCTTCTTCCAACCGCCCGATCACTGCCTCGATGTCTTTTGCCCCAGCCCAGACTTTTCCATGAGGGTCCATGCGGTCGAAAAATCCAACATAGGTATATTTCCACAACGTGCCTTCCATGGCGTGGGAATGCCCTTCCACAAGACCGGGCATGATGATCTTATCTTTGAACGTTTCATCCAAAGTATATTCGCCCCAGCCCTCAAGCTCCTGTAACGAACCAGAGCCTAGGATGCGGCCGTCCCGAACCGCCACATGGGTGGCTTCCGGGCGAGAAGGATTCATGGTGATGATTTTGCGGGCGCTGAATATGGTCGTCATGAGATTTTCTCGCGGTCACAGAAATATGCTTGTCGAGTCAACAAAAGCATGATTGACTTAACATGTTAAGCAATAGCCAAAAATAATTTGGCGTTGCTCTGAAGACAAAGTGGGAGAAATCAAATGACAAGATTTATCAAAAGTCTGGCAGGTGCGACTGCGCTGGTCACACTGATGACGGGATTCGCATCAGCGCAGGAGCCCAATAAGGGCGGCACGCTGACAATGGCGATCCAGCAGACGCCAAGGCATCTCAATCCGGCCGTTCAGTCAGGAACTGCGACAGGCCAGCCAGGAACCCAGCTTTTTGCGTCACTGCTGCGCTACGATGATGGCTGGACACCACAACCCTATCTGGCAGAATCCTGGAAGGTTTCCGATGATGGTTTGAGCGTGACCGTCAATCTGGTCAAAGGCGCCACATTCCACGATGGTGCGCCAATCACATCTGAAGACGTTGCATTTTCAATTGATACCGTGAAAGCCAATCACCCTTTCAAGTCGATGTTTGCACCGGTTGAAGCTGTTGAAACACCCGATGCCAATACCGCTATCATCAAGCTGTCCAAGCCGCACCCGGCTTTGCTTTTGGCGATGTCTTCGCAACTGCTTTCCATCATTCCAAAACACGTTTACGGCGATGGACAGGACCCGAAAAAACATCCGCAGAATTCCGAAAACGTTGTCGGATCAGGCCCTTTCAAACTAGTTGAATTCAAACGCGATCAGCACGTTATTCTGGAACGGTATGACGGTTATTTTATGAAGGGTCTGCCGCATCTCGACAAAATCGTCATGCGCATCATTAGGGACGAATCCGCCCGCACGATTGCCCTGGAAAATGGCGAGTTGATGGTCTCAGGATTCGAGCAGAATCCACGCGATCTGAATCGCATGAAGAAAAATGAAAATCTCGATGTTTCCAACGCTGGATATGCAGCGATTGGTCCAGTAAACTGGCTTGCGTTCAACACCAAGGATGGCAAGACAGCTGATGTCAAAGTACGTCAGGCAATTGCCTATGCGATTGACCGCAACTTCATCCTCAAAGCCTTGATGCGCGGAACAATCGGGCCAGCGAAAACCGGCATTCACCCTGGTAGCCCGTTTTATAATGACGGCGTAGAGGCCTACGATCTTGATCTGGACAAGGCCAATCAGATTCTGGACGACGCAGGCTACAAGAAAGACGGCAATGGAACCCGTTTCTCTTTGACCGTCGACTATGGCTGGCCAGCAATGAAGCCATTTGCCGAATACGTAAAGCCTGCTTTGAAGAAAGTTGGCATCGATGTAACCGTGCGTTCATCAGCTGACTTCCCAACTTGGGCCAAACGCATTTCTACCCATGACTTTGAGATGACCATGGACAACGTGTTCAACTGGGGTGACCCGGTTATCGGTGTTCACAGGACTTACAACAGTAAGAACATCAAAAAGGGCGTCATCTGGTCGAACACCCAGCAATACTCAAATGAGCGGGTTGATGAGTTGATGGACCTGGCGGGTTCAACCAACGACATTGAAGAGCGCAAAAAATATTACGCTGAACTTCAAGACATTCTTGCCAAGGAACTGCCGCTCTATCCGCTGTTCCCGTCGCCGTATCACACGGTATCCAACAAGAAGGTCATGAATGCGCCAAACTCGATTTGGGGCACTTCCAGCCCGTTGGACAAAGTCTGGCTTAAGTAACAACCGACATTGAAAAGGGAAGCCGCAGTTTGAATCCTGCGGCTTCCCAAGTTCGGAGACCAGATGGCAATTCTCATCATCCTACTGCAGCGCGTTTTTTATGCGGTCATGCTGTTGATTGCCGTGTTGGTGCTCAATTTCTCGATGCTTCATCTGGCACCCGGGGATATAGCCGACACGATCGCCCAGGCATCGGGTGGTGCAGATGCTGAGGTGCTTGAGCAAATCCGCAAAGATTATGGTTTGGACCAACCATTCCTCGTGCAACTTGGTCAATATATCACAAAGGTCTTGTCTTTCGATTTGGGCCATTCCTTTTTCTACAATCAGTCGGTGACGTCGCTGATTTTCGAAAAGGTCCCGGCCACTCTGCTGCTGGTCATCACGGCACAGGTTTTTGCGCTGATCGTCGGCGTGTTGTTGGGGGTGTTTTCGGCGCGCAATCCTAACGGGTTGTTGAGCCACTTTGTCACTTTCACGGCCTTGTTTGGTTATGCGGCTCCAGTATTTTGGACCGGCATATTGCTGCTCATCACATTCTCGCTGAACATCCAGATCTTCCCCTCCGGCGGTATGATTGACGTCACTGTGGAGGGAGGATTTATTGCCCATGCATGGGATCTATTCATGCATATGGTGTTGCCAGTCTTCACCTTGT
Source organism: Rhizobiaceae bacterium (assembly GCA_039969995.1). Classification (GTDB taxonomy): domain Bacteria; phylum Pseudomonadota; class Alphaproteobacteria; order Rhizobiales; family Rhizobiaceae; genus Pseudahrensia. The sequence continues at coordinate 91,635 of JBDVMU010000052.1, read as the reverse complement.
CGACGATATTTCTAGCGCTTTATTCCCGCCTCTGTCGAGCAAGCATGATGGAGGTGTTGGGGTCCGACTTCATTCGTACCGCAAAGGCCAAGGGTCTTTCTGAAAACGAAATCATCTACAAACATGCCTTGAAGAATTCGTTGTCGCCAGTTGTTACCTTGGCGGGCATCCAGTTTTCGGCTGTCGTATCCGGCGCGGTTCTGGTTGAAGCAGTGTTTTCCTGGCCAGGTCTCGGCAGTCTGGCTTTGCAATCTATCATCGCGAGGGACACCCCCACCATTCTGGGAATTTTGTTTTTTTCCGCGCTGGTTGTGATCGTTGGAAACCTGATAACGGACATGATCTTGCGCATGATTGATCCACGGGTTGGGAGCAAGGGATGAGCGAACAGCAGGACTTTGTCGAGAAAGCCCGATCTCCATTTTCTGAAGCATTCGAGATGTTTCGGAAAAATCATGCAGCTATGGCTGGGCTTGTGGTTCTGATTGTTATCGTGCTTGGCGGCCTGATCGGGCCCTATGTGTATGTTGGCGACCCGTTTGAGATGGTCTGGGCGCCAACGACGCCTCCTGGAGAGGAAGGTTATCTTCTGGGCACGGATTATCTGGGCCGCGATATGGTCTCGATGCTGATCTACGGCGCTAGGGTCTCGATCACCATCGGGCTTTCAGCCGCCCTGTTGACGGTGTTTATCGGCATCACCGTTGGCGCACTGGCCGGATTTTACAAAGGCTGGGTCGAAGAAATCTTGATGCGAATCACCGAATTTTTTCAGGTTCTGCCAACGCTGCTTTTTTCCATGGTTATTGTTGCACTGTTCGGGGCCTCGCTGCCGATGATCACATTGGCCATTGGATTGGTGAGCTGGCCGGCCGTCGCTCGTATCACCCGGTCGGAGTTTCTTCGCATCCGTGAGTTGGAATATGTAACTGCAGCCCGGGCATCGGGTGTCTCCAATCTGAAGCTGATATTCAAGGTCATTTTGCCAAACGCCTTACCCCCCATTATCGTGCAGGCCGCATTGATGGTGGGATCCGCGATCCTGTTTGAGGCTGGCCTCAGTTTCCTTGGCCTGACGGATCCAAACATCATCTCCTGGGGGCAGATTATTGGCTCGAATCGGCCGTATATTCTTGACGCCAGCTATACCGTCACCATTCCCGGTGTTGCGATCTTTGTCACCGTGCTTGCCATTTCGCTGGTCGGTGATGGTTTGAACGATGCGTTAAATCCAAAATTGAGGCAGCGCTGATGGCACCGCTTCTAAAAGTTGAAAATCTTCGTATCGAATTGACCACGCGCGATGGTATTGCGCCGGTGATCGATGATTTGTCGCTAGAGTTAAACGCCGGTGAAACACTCAGCTTTGTCGGCGAATCTGGCTGCGGTAAATCGATGACGGCTCTGGCCATCATGGGACTTCTGCCTGAAAAAGTTGGTCGCATCGCGTCAGGGTCAATCATGTTTGACGGGGAAGACTTGTCAAAGGCCAGCGATGCTCGACTTCGAGAAATTCGTGGCAACGACATTTCGATGATCTTTCAAGAACCTATGACGTCGCTCAATCCGGTCTACACGATAGGTGAGCAGATTTCTGAAGTTTTGCGACGACACCAAAACCTTGGCAAAAATGCCGCCTCGAGCAAAGCCATCGAATTGTTGGATGCGGTTCGCATCCCAAATCCAAACGCTCGGGTTTCAGACTACCCCCACCAAATGTCCGGTGGGCAGCGTCAGCGGGTTATGATCGCCATTGCGTTGGCCTGTGAGCCCAAAATTCTGATCGCAGACGAACCGACCACCGCATTGGATGTGACGGTCCAGGCGCAGATATTCGACTTGCTGCGCGACCTTGGAAGGGAAACCGGAACTGCGACTATTTTGATCACCCATGATATGGGTGCCGTTGCCGAAATGGCCGAGCGTATGATCGTTATGTATGCCGGACGCAAGGCGGAGGACGGGCCGGTAGAACAGATCATTGAACATCCACGCCATCCTTATACCAAGGGACTGATCTCCTGTGTGCCGCATCTGGTTGCAACGCTCACCGATGAAAGACCGGAGTTGACCGAAGTTCGCGGCATCGTCCCGAGCCTGCGTGACTTTGGCCGTGATACCTGCCTTTTCGCTTCCCGCTGTGACCGTGCCGACGATAGATGCCGCAGCAAGAGGCCGCCGGAAGTGCTTTTTGACGGTGAACAGAATTCCGCCTGTTGGCATGCAGGGGAGCTTTGAATATGGCAACTGACAAGCCACTGCTGAAAGTCGATAATCTAAGCGTCCGATTTCCGGTAAAGCGCGGCGGCATGTTTGCCGGCAAATCATATCTACATGCGGTCGACGATATTTCCTTTGAGGTCAAAAGAGGTGAAACACTGGCGATTGTGGGGGAAAGCGGATCCGGGAAAACCACCGCAGCTCTGGCTGTCGCCAGGCTGGTTGAGGCATTTCAGGGCGAGGTCGATCTGGCCGGACACAATTTCCTTGAATTGGAGGGGGAAGACCTGCGCAAGGCACGCGCCAAGGTGCAATTCATCTTCCAGGATCCGTATGCGAGCTTGAATCCAAGACTTCGGGCGGAAGCAATTGTTCGGGAACCCATGGACAGTCTCGATGCTGTTCCAGCCTCAAGACGGCAGGAAAGAATCGACGAATTGTTTAAGGCGGTGGGGCTTCGTCCGGAACAGCAACGCTTGTTCCCGCATCAGTTTTCAGGTGGCCAACGACAGCGCATTGGCATTGCGCGTGCCCTTGCAACACAACCGGAACTGATCATTTGCGATGAACCGGTTTCAGCTTTGGATGTTGCGGTTCAGGCGCAGATTCTAAATTTGCTGCGAAAACTGCAAAAGGAATTTGGCCTGACCTATCTTTTCATATCCCATGATTTGGGGGTCGTGCAGCATATGTGCGATTCCATTGCTGTCATGTATATGGGAAAAATCGTCGAACAGGCGGATCGCAAGAGTCTGTTCAACAATCCGCAACACCCCTACACCCAAGCCCTGCTTTCTGCGGTTCCGTCTGTGGACAGAAAAAGGCGCGAAGCGACGAAGCGTATTTTGATTCCCGGTGATCCACCAGATCCCATCAATCCACCTAAGGGGTGTCGATTTGCAAACCGCTGCCCGGTTGCTGAGGCTCGATGCAATGAAAACCAACCCGAATTGAAGGCGACTGGGACCGATCACACCGTGGCCTGTCACCTGGTGCATGGATAAGCTTCGCGATTCGACAATTGCCAAATGTGGTTCTCAGCGACTGCACAGTTTCCAGGCAATGATGTCTCGTGAATAATCATCGAGGATTATGCTGAGAAAAACCAACCCCAGCCAATGACCTTTGCATTGCAAAAGCTGCAACACAAAACGCAGCCGCCGTTCGAACCGGGGGCTCAAACGGCGGCTGCTTAGGATGCCGGAGACAGGTGAACGTGGCGGCTGGTCAGCCTCATGGCACTGGCCAATCAGCCAGCACCTGCCTCCTGTCCCGGATCAGATCAGGTCGTCGATATCATGCCATGCAGCATCACCTTCAAACCAGACCCCATCAATGTTGGTGAGAGTGTCTACACCATAAACATCGTTGGTAACCGTGACCGAGCCATTGTTCTGAGCTTCAAAGAGGTAATCGTCTTTGCCACCCTTGTAATCGACCTGGTCATATTCAGATCCACCACCGTCAATGATGTCATCGCCTCGGGAGTTTTTGATGACGTCCTTGCCACCCCGAGCCTCAATGACGTCGCTACCGTCCGAACCTGACAAATAGTCCTTGCCGTTGGTGCCGGTGATAGTCTCGCCATCAAAGTCAGTTGGCGTCAGGTCAACAAGATGTTCGACCGCGTACCACTCTGCTTCTCCGGTAAACCAGAATCCGTCAATATTCTTCAAGGTATCCGTACCATTTGAGGCGTGCTCAGCGGTAATGGTCCCATCCTGGTTGGAAGTGAACGTATAATCGTCGGAGTGTCCGGCATAGTCGACCTGGTCATATTCCGTGCCACCACCGTCGATTTGGTCATCTCCGCGGCTGCCATAGATGACATCACGTCCCCCCTTGGCATCAATCACATCATTTTCGTCGGTGCCATCCAGGTGGTCCCTGCCATTTGTTCCCACGATGGGCTCACTATCGCCGTCGCCATCGCCGTCGCCATCGCCGTCGCCATCGCCGTCGCCGTCGCCGTCACCATCGCCGTCGCCATCGCCATCGCCATCGCCATCGCCGTCGCCGTCGCCATCGCCATCGCCGTCGCCGTCGCCGTCGCCGTCGCCATCGCCATCGCCGTCGCCATCGCCGTCGCCATCGCCGTCGCCATCGCCGTCGCCATCGCCGTCGCCATCGCCGTCGCCATCGCCATCGCCATCGCCGTCGCCGTCGCCGTCACCATCGCCGTCGTCGGCGTCGCGTTCCAGCAGGAACTCGAGTGGGATCCACTGGCTATCGCCACTGAACCAAAACCCTTCGATGTCGGTTAGATAGTCGACGCCATTGGTTTCATGAACGACTTTCACAACCCCGTATTCATTTTGGGAAAAGGAATAATCTGTGGATTTGCCCTCGTAGTCGACCTGGTCATATTCTGATCCACCGCCGTCTATGAAGTCGTTCCCAAGAGATCCTTGAATAACGTCGTTACCGCCCTTGGCATTGATAAAGTCGTTGCCGTTGGTGCCGGAAAGGAAGTCGCGCTCGTCCGTTCCTTCGATATTCTCACCCTGTCCGTCATCGGGGTCTTGTTCGACAAGGTCTTCAATCGCGTACCATTTGCCTTCTTCGGTGAACCACAAACCGTCGATGTCGCGGATCGTATCAGTGCCATTGTCTGAGTGGCTAACACTTACGCTCCCATCGTCGTTTGATGCGAACGTGTAGTCGCTGGCAAATCCGCTGTAGTTTACTTGGTCATATTCTGATCCACCACCATCGATTTCGTCGTTGCCTTTTGATCCCTTGATAAGGTCCCGGCCAGCCCTGGCGTCGATCTGGTCATCACCCGATGTGCCTGTGAGATAATCATGGTCATCGGTTCCGACGATTTCCTGACCTTCCTCGACTGTTGGTACCGGGCCGCGATGCGGCTCCTCCGGTTCTTCGTCAGCGATAAACGTCATCTGCTGCGTGTCAAAACCGGGGCCTGACCAATCCAGATCAACCTTCGCCACACCAGCATTCTCGAAATACAGCAGCTCGAGTTCGTGCATGCCCTTTTCAAGCTCAATGGTGACTGTCTCCTTTTTTGCCGAATGGACACCATCATTGTCGATGACAGGCTCTTCGTCGATAATCAGCAGGGAACCGTCATCGCTGGTCAGGTGGAAGGTGTACTCGCCGGCTTCCGTCGCCTCGAAATTGCTGGTCATGCGAGCAGCAAAATGGTCTGTTGGTCCATCCTCGTAGAATGCGCCCAACCCGGCATTGAATTTGACCTGTTCGACGTTCTCAACGTGGATCGGATCTGCATTAAAATCGACTTCTTCCAGTGACGTGGTCTGACCAGCCAACTTGAAGTACTCGATCTGCATGTCACGAGCAGGATCATCGCTTTTGCCAGCATCGACAACGATGCTTGTCTCATCGTCAAGGATCAGATTTTCACGTTCGAAAACGCGGTCTTCAAGAATGAAGTGACGTGCGTCGTCCAGCAGTTCCGATTTGGAAACACCCTCGAATTTGATCGTGCTGCCTTCAGGCATGGTGAGCAAAGCATGATCGCCGTTATCGCTCATGTCGTTAAGTGCGGTCAGAACTTCGTTCTCTCCGAATTCCCAGACATAGCGGTGCAGATCAACCTTGTCCTGGCCGATTTCAAAGTCGGTGATCACATCGTCGCCGGATTCGGGCAGGAACCAAAACTCATCACGGCCCTGACCGCCGGTCAACTCATCGTCGCCTTCGCCGCCCATGAGACGGTCGTTGCCATGGCCACCGAGAACGGTGTCATTGCCGTCGCTACCATTGGCGATATCATTTCCAGTGCCCGCGTCGACGACGTCATCGCCAAGACCGCCCCAGAGTTCGTCGTGCCCTGAGCCGCCTCGGACATAGTCGTCGCCCGCACCGCCAAAGGCTTCGTCGTCGTTAAGACCACCGTCCACGAAATCGTCGCCTTCATTGCCGGAAAGGTCGTCATCACCAATGCCGCCTTCGATATGGTCGTCGCCATAACCGCCATCGGCACGATCATCACCATCTTCGCCAATCAACCGGTCGTTGCCGGCGCCGCCGTGCATGGCATCATCACCATTGCCGCCGAAGACTTCGTCGTCACCACCTTCAGCGAAGATTGTGTCGTCTCCGCTTTTGCCGAAGATGGTCTCCGAGATGTCACGGCCGATGATGATATCATGACCCTGTTTGCTGGAGCCGGTGTCGCCAATTGAGCCGCGAACATTGTCAATGTAGAGATCTTCATCACCCGAGTTCTCGATGACGATCTTTATGGATTCGCCTACGAGGTCAGGGTTGTTACTGCCTTGCGAAGTTACAGAAACGGTTTCCAGTGTGTTGACGCCGTCAATTGCCCCTTCCGTCCGGCCTATCTCGGTCTCGCCAGCAAACAGTTTGATGACATAACCACGGTCGTCAGACACATCGTCACTCTTGCTGCCTAGATCGACTTCAAACGAGTAGACACCACCAGTGGTGTATACTTCTTCAAGCGTCTGGGATATCCAGCCCTTGTCCTTGATATATACCATATTGGAGCCGTCCAGGCTCGTCTCGTCTATGTCGGAATCTTTTGGATTGAACACATAAGCGTCATCACTTTCCCATCCCGCAACATCGCCGTCCTTTTTGCCGTCAGCAAGAACCTGCTCTTCAAAGCTTCCGTTTTCAAATTCGAGTTTGCCGGTGCCGAGCAATTCCGTTTGACTTTCATCGACATCGCGGAAGTCGAGCCGGTTGTCCATCACCTTGAATACATCTGCACTCAGGTATTCAAGATCCAGGGTGCGTTCGATGATGTCCGCGAAATCCTGGTTCTGAATGTTGGCCAGCAATTCGGTCTCTAGAAGACGGTGTTTGTAGTAGAAGCGGTCGCCATCCTGAAGCGCAATCATCTGGGTGGAGAAGACCTGGGCAAAGGTTTCACCCATAACGGAGTTAATCGCCAACTCGGTTCCAAAAGCATCTGACGACGATGGCTTTTCAGCCAGACCACCTACCCACAGATCGACGTCATCGATCGAGTCATAGGCGTCTTTGAAGTCATCAATTTGGGAAGGGTCACGCAGGTTGTTTGCAAAGCTGTCCCAATCGGAATATTTGCTAAGACCTACTGCCTCACGCATGTCGTTGAGCGTTGAAAGACCGACATCCCGGCCACGACCGATATTCAGTGAGGACAAATCCAGCGGCCGGCCCAACAGATTATCACGGACGGTCGTCACGATCTGGGCATCGATTTCCTGCTGTAGGCTGGAAAACATGCCCGACGCAATGTTGTCCGCGCCAAGATCTTCGAACTTGGTTGGATTCAGGAAGAGGTCGAACAGAGGTACATCCGAGGTGGAGCCATCTGCATCCGTGCGAACCGTGATGTGGTTATTCAGCATGGAGTGACCGAGGCGATATGCGGCCTGTGAGAACTCAAGCGTGACATCGGCGTTGATTTCAGGGTTGTAGTCGAGGAATGCGTGAACGTCCGACCCTACCAGCAACTCAATGAACTCATCGGCCACGGCACGCTGATATTCGGCCTCGTTGATGATCTTGGCCATCTGATAGAGATGTTCGTTGGTAACGTTCTCGCCGCCACCATTCTCATCATAGTGTTTGGCCAGCTTCTCGACCCAAAAGTTGTGGTTGTTGTGCCAAATTGTATGCACCACCGACAGGCCAGCATTTTCGTTCACGCGACCGTCGCCGGCAACGAGGTGTAAATTCAAATCAATTTCAGGATTGATGTCGAGCAACAACGCATCACCCGATCCGCGGAAATTGCTGAGCGCGTCCGGATCGCTGAAATCAATGGCTTCAGCAAGATTATTATCGACGCCCTTTTGCCAGTTATCCTTGGCTTCTTTCAGGGTTGGAATGTCGGTACGCTCACCGGAAAGCAGACGGCCCGTGAATTGCCCGTTGTCATCACGTTCGAGCAGAAATTCCAGGACCTTGTCGTTCGATCCATAGGCCTGGTTCTGGTCGATAAACGGTGAGGTCTGGTTGATATACTCACGCGGTACGCCGTTGATGCCGGTTCCGTCCGCCGGAGTCGCACGGGTCAAGGTCAGAGGGATATCGCCAAGCTCTGACAAGGTCATCGTACCTGCTTCGGTACCATCGCCGTTTTCCCCGCCTTTAGGAATGAAGTCGAGACCATGATCGAAATACTGGCCGAACGCCCAGACAAACTCATTTGCCCGGAAATTATTCTCCAGGTTCAAATCGTCTTCACCGGCATTGGCGCCGAATTGATTTATTGCCCCGTCTTTGTTCTGGTTGAGGATCAGGTTTGATATATCCCGGGGCAGGGGACCTTCGCGCGGTGTATCCACACCGTTGTCAAAATGGGTGTCGCTCAGACGCTTAAAAGTCTGGTCTGCGTTTCCCCAAAGCGGATTCTCTACGTTGTTTCCCAACCCGTCGAGCGTCCGCACGCCACTTGCGTCGGAAACATCTGCCAAGTCTTCGGCAGCCACAACACCTGCTGTTGCTTGCTTGAGCAGAAATTCAATATCATTGGCCGAAAGCTCATATGACAGGGGGTTGTTGCTGTTGGTTGTTGTTGGCATAATCTCTCTCCGTATTTCATAGAGTGTTTGTCTTCCACGCAGTCGCTGTCATCATCCTGATCAGCAATGGCGTTGTAGATTTGGTGTTGGTTTGGCTGCGTCTGCAGGCTGCATTCCACATCGTGTGGAGTGCTCACCGCATCGCCGAATGCATGATTTGTAATGCGAATGAATGGCTGGGCAGCCGGGCTGAAATCCGCGTTGTTTTGGTTGTTGCCAAACCCGCTGAGCGTGTGACGCTCGCCATTGGCAAAAACTTCGTCAGGAAATTCGGTGGCCTGCTCGTTGAAATCAACATGAGCGAGATCAGGTGAATTGGAATTGCCCATGAGAGTTGCCCGGTTACAAAAATAGTCGCTATCCAATTGATAAACGACGATTTGTCGCAGCGGGAAAAAGTCCTAATTAATCGATAATTTTAACGGTAAACGTTTATCGTGAAGATCAAGGCCGGGTGATGTTACGAGCGCACAACACCGCAGAAAGCCTCTGGTTTGCGCAGCAAGGGGCGGGCGCTTTGCATGATCAAGAGCGCAGGAGAATGGTGGCCTACAATCTGCTTTTCGCTTGGCGAGCGCTGTTTTTTGTATCGAGGTTCAGTCAATATTTGACGACTGAGGTAATGCCGGCTGAATTGAAATCACGTTGAAAGCGGCCGTGATGGCCCGGCATCAAGGCACTCAGGCCTGATGCAAATGCAGGGTAATGATCACGACAATTGTCATGGCAACGGTGGCGGTTAACATGGTGGTGCTTCCGATTTGCTGGGAGCTGGTGTCTGGGTCACAGAACCCGCATCTTCTTTTCAGATTCTGAAAGCTGCTGCAGTTCGGCTGGGGTGTATTTACGATCTTCCCAAATGCGCAGTGCGAAAATGGCGACGATGGTTGATGCTGCAATTACAAAAGTCATGGTGCTGTCCTTTCGTTCCTGATGCACCCAATATAGAACGCTGTCCGGTGCGTATCTGTGCAAAGCAGCACACTCGGTACCGCCCCCAGCCGGAACCGGAGACCGGAACACGGTCATATTTATCGCTCATCCATCGATAAATCTAATACAATCAATCGATAATATTCGTTTTCCTTGCGTATGGCGATGTGGCATCTCACAGGCGTTCTTTTGCCAAATCGCGAAAGGCAAAGCTGGTTGGGTTTAAACGGCGGGTAGCGAGCCATGCTCGAATGCCGCGTTCAATTGATGCTTCAGGGGGTGAAGCGAAGAACATTCAACCAGAATTTTTCAACCAAACCCTCACATTGATTGGAGACCATTCGATGTCAAAGAGAGATGAATTGATCCGGAAGTACGCCGACGACCTAAATGGGAAATGTGGCGTTAAACCCGATATGGACCTGTTGACCAAGGTTACCGTTGGTTGCGGGCCTTCTATTTACAATGCCGACGCGTCAACGGTTTCAAGCACCGATCCGCAGGAACTGGCAACGGTCAGAAAGAACTTCCTGGTCAAGAAACTGGGGCTTTCTGACGGGCCAGCACTCGACGCTGGCATTGCCCAGGTCGTCGACACTTATGGAAAATCCAACCCACGTAAGTATCGGGCAGTGATCTACTATCTGCTGACCAAACACTTCCAAAGAGAAGGCGCCTACGCCTGAGTTTTTGGGCGCGCTTCCAACAAATCTGATGCCGACCCCACAAATAGGGTCGAGCGAATAAAGGAAATACCATGTTTACTGAATTTAAGAATTTCATTGCGCGCGGCAATGTGATGGATCTCGCCGTAGGTGTGATTATCGGCGGCGCATTTGCAGCAATTACCGGCTCGCTGGTCAAAGATGTGCTGATGCCAATCGTTGGAGCCATATTTGGCGGCCTTGATTTCTCCAACTACTTTGCGCCGCTGGCCGCCGGTGTTGACGCGGTGACCCTTGAGGCTGCCCGCGAGCAGGGTGCCGTTCTCGCTTACGGAGCCTTCATCACCGCGGTCATCAACTTCCTGATCATTGGTTTCATCGTGTTCCTGATGGTGCGCGCCCTCAACAATATGATGGCGAAGAAGGAAGCTGAGCCAGCACCGCCTCCAGGCCCAACGCCTGAACAGGAATTGCTGACCGAAATCCGTGATGCACTTGTGAAGAAAAAGTAGACTGCGATAAATAACCCAATCTGGTCCGTCGACCGACTCGTCGGCGGGCCGTTCTAAAACAAAAGGAAAATTTAAATGGAAGCTCTAATTCCAATCATTATTCAAGCCGTATCCGGCATGGTCGGCGGCGGCGTTGTTGGCGGCGTGCTGAAACAGGCCGCGATGCAGATGCTGCCCAAATTGCTGGCAGGTGGTATCGGCGGCATTGCCGGTGGACAGGGTCTTGGCCCGATCATTGGCGGCTTGCTCGGCGGTGCTGCGGGCGATGCGGGCAGTGGAATGGACATTGGTTCCATCCTGTCCAGTGTTGCAGGCGGTGCAGTTGGAGGCGGTGCGCTTACCGGTATTGCCGGCGCACTTCTGAAGGGCCGCGGCTAAACATCGCGACATCCATAACAAAAGGGCGGTCAAATTTGGCCGCCCTTTTTTGTTCTGCGAAACCGCCCGCAGAAAGGACCGACAAGCGTCAGTTCTACTTTTTTGGCAACGCCTCGATGATGACAAAGGCCTGGGCGAGGGGGAAGTCGTCGGTAATCGTCAGATGTACCGAGGGCTCCATGCCTTCCGGTATCATCGACTTGAGCCGCTTCAATGCGCCATTAGTGAGGTTCATGGTTGGTTTGCCGCTGGGCAAATTGACCACCCCCATATCGCGCCAGAACACGCCGTTCGACAATCCTGTGCCCAGGGCCTTGGAACAGGCCTCCTTGGCGGCAAAGCGCTTGGCGTAGGAGGCAGCGCGCTCGCGACGGCGCTCGGATTTGGCTTGTTCCACATCGGTGTAAATGCGCTGGATGAAACGGTCGCCAAATCGGTCGAGCGATTTTTCAATGCGCCTGATGTCGATCAGGTCGCTTCCCAGACCGATAATCATGTCTGTTTGGCCCCACCGGCCATGTTGTCGGTCATTTGCTGAGCCCGGGCCCGCACTTCGGCGGCCTTGCTGATCAGCTTGCTGCGGCGGCTTTCACGGAACAGCGCAGCAGCGCGGCGGGTCAGGAAGTAAAGCGGAATCGAACACATCATGCCGAGCGGAATGCCGCCCACCAGCATCGGAAACAGCAGCGGATCCCAGATCTGTTCCAGGGCCCGCAGCGCCGCGCGTCCGTTAAAATCGAACAGCGCACCCATTACGTTTTTGGTTGCCCGGATGATTTCTGGCGGCGGCGCATGGGAATGTGCCTTATGGAGAATAATCTGACCGGTGTTGTAAGTGGCAGCCCAGATGAAGGGGAAAGTCAGTGGATTGCCAACAAATGTACCCAGAGCGGAGGCCAATAGATTGCCTCGGATCGCCCAGGCAAACAGGGCGGCGAAAAGGAAATGCAGCCCCATGAACGGGGTGAATGACGTGAAGGCACCAGCGGCAACTCCCGCAGCAACCGCATGCGGCGTTGCTGTCAGCCGCAGAATACGTTTTGTAACATATTGACCCGAGCGCAGCCATGAACGCCGGGGCCAGATCCAGACCCGGAAGCTTTCCATCCATGACGGTGGCTTACGCCGTTTCAACAACATACGCTGTACTAACCCTTGCGCGCTGGACTCATGTCTACGACGCACCCATTCCCATAGTTTAAGCCCCAAGCTTAGACAAACTCTCTTAACACCAAGTTTGTGATAGAAGAATGTCGACTTTTATCTAATCGTCGTTAATTCAATTAACCCGTTCCACCTCGCTGACCACGGCAAGCGAGCGCAGTTCTCGCACAACCCGGTTGAGATGGTTGAGATCCCAGACCTCGACGCCGAATACCATTTGCGCAAGGCCGGGGTCCGGCTGCGACAATAGGATGGTGGCAATATTCGCATCCGCCGCCGCAATGACTTCAGAAATCTCCGCCAGCGTGCCGGGCGCATTGACCGCAACGACGCGGATTTTGGACGGAAAACGCTCCGGGTTGTCGGGATCAATGTCCCAGCGCAGATCAATCCACTGGTCGGCGCTGTCCTCAAACTGCTGCAGTGCCTCCGCCTGGATTGGATAAACGGTGACGCCTTCTCCGGGTGTCAAAATACCGACGATCCGATCACCCGGTACTGCACCGCCTTCCGGGTCCAGCTTGACCGGCAGGTCATCAGCGGCACCGCGAATGGGAATGGCATTGGCCAGTTGCGCGGCAGCATCGGCATATTTGTCACGCCTGCGGCCAGGAATGCGGAACATCAGATTGGCCACGCCCGACAGATTGAACCAGCCTTCACCGGAGGCGCTTTTGCCACGTGCCCCGCGGTCCTTTTGATAGTCGGGATAGACGGCTTTAATTACATCCTCTGGGGGTAATTCTCCACGCCCCACTGCACCGATTGCGTCGGCTGCGGTATTATGGGCCAGCTTGGCCAGCACAGCCTCTAACTGCTCCCGCTCGAAAATGTGACCGGCGCGTTTAAAGGCGGTCGTCAGGATTTTCTCACCCAGCTCGGAATACTGGGCCGAACGAGCTACCCGCGTGGCGCGGCGAATGCCAGCCCGGGCCTTGCCTGTCGCCACGACATTTTCCCAGGCCGCAGGGGGCGTCTGGCCTTCGGCACGAATGATTTGCACCTCATCTCCGTTGCGCAGTCTGGACACCACAGGCGCGGCGCGGCCATTGATGCGACAGCCAACGCAGGAATTGCCGATATCTGTGTGAACAGCATATGCAAAGTCAATCGCCGTTGCTCCCTGAGGCAGCGCAATAAGACGCCCGTTGGGGGTGAAGCAGAAGACTTGATCGTGAAACAGTTCCAGCCGTGTCTGTTCCAGCACGTCATCGGGGTGATCGCCGTCGGAAAGTGATTCCACAGTGCCGCGCAGCCAACCATAAGACCGGCTTTCCATCGCCATCGCCGCGGCGCTGTCGGCTCCGCCCAAGTCACCCTGAAAATGGGCTGCATCTGCGGGCGCACTGTAAACGCCATCCTTATAAAGCGAATGGGCGGCAATGCCCTGTTCGGCAATATCATTCATCTCGTGGGTTCTGATCTGAAGCTCAACGCGCTGACGCGACGGGCCGACAACAGTCGTGTGGAGAGAGCGGTAGTCGTTCTGTTTAGGCGTCGATATATAGTCCTTGAAACGGCCGGGCACCGCCCGCCATCTGGTGTGCACCACGCCAAGCGCCTGATAGCAGTGTTCCACCCGGTCGACGATGACGCGAAAGCCAATGACATCGGACAATTGTTCAAAGCTAACCGAATTGCGCTCCATCTTGCGAAATACGGAGTAGGGTCGTTTGTGACGGCTCTTAACAACAGCCGTGATATTGGCCTGCGACAGATTGCTGACAACGCTCGCCTCAATCTCGTTGATGATGTCGCGGGTTTTGGCCTGCAATTCGTTCAACTTGGAAAAAACCAGCGTATAGGCGTCGGGATGCAGATTCTGGAACGCCAATTCCTCCAGTTCGTCGCGCATGCCCTGCATACCCATTCGTCCGGCCAGCGGGGCATAGATGTCCATGGTTTCCTGAGAAATACGCTGACGCTTTTCCGTCGGCACATGGTGCAGAGTGCGCATATTGTGAAGACGATCGGCGAGCTTAACCAGCAGCACCCGGACATCATCGGCAATCGCCATTAACAGGCGGCGCAGGTTTTCACCCTGACGGGTTTTCTTCGATACGAGGTCGATGCGCTTCAGCTTGGTGAGACCGTCGACAAGATGGCCGATATTGGAGCCGAACAGTTGGTCGATTTCCTGACGTGTCGCATCGGTATCTTCAATCGTGTCGTGCAGCAGCGCCGCAACGACCGAATCCTGATCCAGTTTCAGATCGGTAACGATGGCGGCAACTTCAAGCGGATGGCTGAAATAGGGATCACCGGATTCGCGTGTCTGATGACGATGTTGGTGCATCGCATAGACATAGGCCCGATTGAGCAGATCTTCGTCGGCATCGGGATTGTAGCTGGCAACCCGCTCGACGAGTTCGGTTTGGCGCATCATGCGCGGAAAATTCCCAATTTCAGTTTCTTTTTAACAATGGTGCCGCTTGTTGCTTTGATCAAGCGAAATGGCATCAATCACGTAAAAATCGGGCAACAAAAAACCGGCACAGCCAAGCCATGCCGGTTGAATTGTAGTAAGCCGGTTTGAGTGGCTTAGAAGTCGTCTGTCTTTTCCGGTGGCACGAGGCCCTGAATGCCGGCCAGCAGTTCTTCTTCTGACAGATTGTCGAAGGTGATCTGCGGCGGTGTCTCTGGAATGCCAACCATATCTTCGGAGGTTGCAACAGCTTCCTCGACAACTGGTTCCATCACGTCTTCCGGCTCGTCGACTTCCACGTGCTTTTGCAGCGAATGGATCAGATCTTCTTTAAGATCGCCAGGTGACAGTTGTTCATCAGCGATTTCGCGCAGCGCAACAACCGGGTTTTTATCATTGTCACGATCGACTGAAATCTGAGATCCGGAAGAGATCTGGCGTGAGCGGTGGCTTGCCAGCAAAACGAGTTCAAACCGGTTCGACACTTTGTCGATGCAATCTTCCACAGTAACGCGGGCCATGCGGGGCTCCTGTTGCAATAGGGTGGGAATGGGTGAGTTGAGGCTTCACTACTCAAACTTCGTGGCAAATTCAAGGATTTTCGACATTTGCCCCGCTTTAGTGCATGGGCCGGGTTAATCGCCGCGCCGGGGCTGACGAAATGTCGCCCATTCTTAGCTTGAATCTGAGCTTTTTCGGTTGTTAAGTCACGTAAAGCGCCCATTTTGAGAATATTACATTTCAGCCGGTTGGCGCACCGCAATTCAGTTTCGATAATTCATTTGGGGACGACGAGGTCCCACAGGAGATTTTATGTTCGATGAGCGAGAAAAGATCGTTCTTTTAATTGACGGAGCCAATCTTTACGCCACAGGGCGCACTCTGGGTTTTGATGTCGATTACAAGCAATTGCTCGTTTCCTTCCAGAAGCGGGGCTATTTGTTGCGCGCCTATTATTATACCGCGCTGATTGAAGACCAGGAATATTCCTCCATCCGCCCGCTGATCGACTGGCTCGACTACAATGGATACACCGTCGTCACCAAATCAGCCAAGGAGTTCACCGATTCGGCCGGACGCCGCAAGGTGAAGGGCAACATGGATTTGGAACTCGCCGTCGACGCCCTGGAGCTCGCAGCGACTGTCGATCATTTCGTGCTGTTTTCCGGCAATGGCGATTTTCGCGTGCTGGTCGAAGCCTTGCAGCGCAAAGGCAAGCGGGTGACTGTCGTTTCGACCACCGCAAGCCAACCTCCGATGATCGCTGATGAGCTGCGCCGGCAGGCCGACAATTTCCTTGATTTGGGATCGTTGCAAAAGGAGTTTGGTCGCGACATCCCTGAGCGTTCAGCGGCTGATTCCGCGGCTGATGATGACGATTATGACGACGATGATTGATCTGGCCACTGCAGTTGAACCCGATCGCGAATGTGATTTTTGCGAAAGGCTTGTTGCGTTTCGACACAAACACCGGGAGCTGAATCCGAGTTTTCACAACGCTCCAGTGCCAACCTGGTATCCAGAGGCCACAAAGGGCGGCAAGCAGGCGGTGAAGCTGATGATTGTTGGCATGGCGCCGGGCCTTAAAGGAGCCAACCGAACCGGGCGGCCCTTTACCGGCGACTGGGCGGGTGACCTGCTTTATTCAACACTGTGTGAGTTTGGGTTTGCCGAAGGGCGCTATGCGGCTGACCCTGAAGACACGTTGAAACTGCGCGATTGTGCGATCACCAATGTTGTGCGCTGCGTACCGCCACAAAACAAACCGGTGGGGCAGGAGGTCAATGCCTGTCGGCCGTTTCTGAACAACACTTTGGCCAGTCTGCCTAATCTCAAGATTATGATAACGTTGGGAAAAATTGCCCATGATAGCGCCGCGCGGTCGCTTGGCGTGCGGGTGGCTGCGGTGCCGTTTGGCCACAACAAGCAATTTGAGATGGATCGCTATCAGGTGCTCTCGAGCTATCATTGCTCGCGCTACAACACCAATACTGGTCGTCTGACAGAAGCTATGTTCCACGATGTATTTCGCTGCGCCCGGGCGCTTGTGGATGAAACCGGCTAACTCAGGAGTTATATCGCTGCAGTTGTTGCGATTGGTTTCGTGGAATTAACTTGCCCAACGGGTGGCCAATCGGCATAACCGCGCGGAACCAAGATGATTTGCAACTAAAGGACCTGTCCATTGGCCAGCAAAACGGAACAAAAAGAAGAAGGCGTCGTCTGGGAAACGGTTTCCGTTATCCTGCAAGCGCTGTTGCTTGCGCTGATTTTGCGCACCTTTCTTTTCCAGCCTTTCAACATTCCGTCGGGCTCAATGAAGCCGACATTGTTGGTCGGCGATTACATTTTTGTTTCCAAATGGAGCTATGGATACAGCCGCCATTCTTTCCCGTTGAGCCCAAACCTTTTCAGCGGTCGTATCTGGGGCAGTGACCCTGAGCGGGGCGACGTTGTCGTGTTCAAATACCCTGGTGATACTTCTAAAGACTATATCAAGCGAATTATTGGCTTGCCCGGAGACAAGGTTCAGTTGAAATCCTCTGTGGTTATGATCAACGGCAAACCCGTTGAACGGGTTAAACAGGGCGAGTTCACGGATGAACGAACCGGTCTGACAGTTCCGATCTATGTTGAGACCCAGGCCAACGGCAAGTCTTACGAAACCATCGACATTCAGCCCAACAATTACGCCGATGATACGCCCGTGTTTGAAGTGCCGGAAGGCAGCTATTTCTTCCTCGGTGACAACCGTGACAATTCCGCAGACAGCCGTTTTGATGTTGGCATGGTGCCGGCGGAAAATCTGGTTGGCAAGGCGCAGGTCATGTTCCTGTCGCTGAGTGACGATGCAGCGGCATGGCAAATTTGGAAATGGCCAACCAGCATGCGCTGGGACCGTATTTTCAACGGGTTGTAATATATGGCAGCCGCGCGCGTTTCGGCGCAAAAGATTGCTCAACTTGAAGAACGTATTGGATATACGTTTGGTGAACATGCCCGGCTTGTTCGGGCGCTTACCCACGCCAGTGCGACAAAAAATTCAGGTGATGTCGCCCATTACGAGCGGCTGGAGTTTCTGGGAGACCGGGTGCTTGGCCTGTGCGTGGCTGAATTGCTTTTTGATGCGTTTCCCGACGCGGCTGAAGGGGAATTGTCGGTGCGGCTGAACGCTTTGGTCAGTGGCAAGGCATGTGCGGAAATCGCCGACGAAATAGGTTTGCATGATTTCATTCAAGCGGGAGCTGACGTCCAGCAACTGACCAGCAAACGCATGCGAAGCGTGCGTGCCGATGTTGCTGAATCGCTGATCGCAGCGATTTATCTGGATGGCGGTCTCAGCGCCGTGAAGCAATTTGTAAAACGGTATTGGAACAAGCGCCTGCAGGGCGCCGGTGGTGCCATTCGAGACAGCAAGACCGCGCTGCAGGAATGGGCCCATGTCAAAACAGGCGCAACGCCGGTATATAGAGTGACCAAACGCAGCGGTCCTGACCACGACCCGACCTTCATTGTCGATGTGGAAATTCAGGGAGCGCAAGGAGCGTCGGGTCGAGGTAAGTCAAAACGTGCTGCTGAACAGGCGGCAGCTCAGGCAGTATTGCTGCGCGAATCCGTATGGCTGCAAACCGCAGACGGTACGATAAAGGAAAACAACAAGTGACCCATGATGATCTGCAACCAGGCGCTGCCGACAATCCTACCCGGGCTGGATTCGTTGCGCTGATTGGTGCCCCCAATGCTGGTAAGTCGACGCTGATCAATGCCCTTGTCGGCACCAAAGTGTCGATTGTCAGTCACAAGGTTCAGACCACCCGTACTGTGGTCCGGGGCATTTTGATGGCGGGCAACAGCCAGATCATATTTGCCGACACGCCAGGTATCTTCCAGCCACGCCGTCGTTTGGACCGGGCTATGGTGGATGCCGCATGGGGTGGTGCCAAGGATGCTGATATCGTCTGTCTGCTGATCGATGCGGAGCGGGGCATTCGTGGCGATGCAGCTCGTATTCTGGAAAGCTTGGCGAACGTCAAGCTGCCCAAAATCCTGCTGCTCAACAAAATTGACCGTGTGCCCGCAGAAACACTTCTGGCGCTGACAAAGCAAGCCAATGAGATTGTTGAGTTCGACCAGACTTTTATGATTTCTGCTTTAAAAGGAAGCGGTTGCGAGGACTTTGTGAATCATCTTGCCAAAGTGGTTCCGGAAGGGCCTTATCTTTATCCACCGGATCAGATTTCAGATTTTCCAACCAAAATGCTGTCGGCTGAGATTACCCGTGAAAAGCTGTTTTTGCGCTTGCATCAGGAGCTTCCCTACTCGGCTCATGTTGAAGTTGAAGGCTGGGAAGAGCGCAGGGATGGCAGCGTTAAAATTGACCAGGTCATCTATATTCAACGGGCGGCTCACAAGAAAATCGTGATTGGCAAGGGGGGTGAAACAATCAAGGCCATCTCCGCTGCCGCCCGCGCCGAACTGTCGGAAATGCTGGAACGCAAGGTGCATCTGTTTCTGTTTGTCAAAGTGCGCGAAAACTGGCTGGATGACCCTGAGCGCTACCGCGAAATGGGCCTCGATTTTCCGCGATAGCGGAGGCACCAAAACCAAGCTGGGACCGGACACATGGAATGGACAGATGAGGCAATTGTTCTCGGCGTCCGAAAGCATGGCGAGACCACGGTTATTGCCGAACTGATGACGCGTGACAGGGGGCGTCATCTTGGCCTCGTCCAGGGCGGGCGTTCACGCACCATGCGCCCGGTGCTGCAACCGGGCAATTCGGTTCGTGTCACATGGCGAGCGCGGTTGGATGAGCATCTGGGGCAGTTTCGAATTGAGCCAGAGAGGCTGCGGGCTGCCGAGCTGATGGAAAACGCCCACGGCATTTATGCGCTGCAAACTCTGGCCTCGCATTTGCGCCTGTTGCCTGAGCGGGATGCTCATATGGCGTTGTATGAAACTCTGTCGATTGTTCTGGATAATCTGCAGGCTGCTGATATTGCCGCTGAACTTGTGGTGCGATTCGAATTGGCAATGCTCGATGAACTGGGGTTTGGTCTCGATTTATCGGCTTGTGCCGCCACCGGCACGCGACAGAACCTGGTCTATGTTTCACCCAGGACGGGCAGGGCGGTCAGCCATGAAGCCGGGCAACCTTGGGCCGACCGCATGTTGATGCTGCCTTCGTTTTTGCTGGAGCGCGACCTGGAGCGGCTTGAGAGCGCTTCTTTAGAAGATATCGAAGCAGGTTTTGCCCTGACAAAACATTTTTTCTGGCGCAATATTCACGGACCGCGTGGCATTGAAATTCCACCCGAGCGGGAAAGCCTGCTGAAGGCTGTGACCCGGTTGCTGAAAGAGGGAAACATACGATGAATGAATTGGTGGATGGGGTTGAAGCCGTTGGAGGATTCGGCATGACAGATGTTGCGGAAATCCGAAAGATCTCCGGTCTCGACTATCTGCAAGGCATGCTGGAAGGAAAATTCCCAGCGCCGACAATCAGTCGTGCAATGAACATGCGGCTTCTGGAAGCCGAAGAGGGCATGGTGGCTTTTTGCGGCACCCCGGGACAGGATTATCTCAATCCTATGGGCGTTGTGCACGGTGGCTATATGGCAACGTTGTTGGATTCAGCGCTGGGGTGCTCTGTCCATACAACCTGCCCGCCGGGCTATGCGTCGACTTCGATTGATTTGAAAGTCAATTTTGTTCGTGCGGTTTTGCCTGGCACCGGGCGGTTGATCGCCCGCGCCCATGTCGTGCATCCAGGCCGTCAGATCGCCACTTGTGAGGCGCGGATCACCGATGAGAACGGCAAGCTCTACGCCCATGGCAGCCAGGCTTGCTCAATCTTCCGCATTCCAGAGTAAGCTGGCGGTCAGCCTACTCGGCTGCCGCAACTGTCGGGCGCTCAACCGGCGCCTCTTTGATAGGCCAGTGCAGGACAGCAGCAACAAGTCCAAGTGCAACGCCAAGCCACCAGACAACATCAAACGACCCGTATACGTCGCGCATGTAGCCGCCCAGATAAACGCCGGCAAACGATCCGACTTGATGGGTGAAGAAGACCAGCCCGCCCAGCATACCCAAATGCCGTGTGCCAAAGAAGACTGCCACCAACGCATTGGTAGGCGGCACGGTCGACAACCATAGCAGGCCCAAGGTGGCAGAGAAAATCATCACAGACATCGGGGTTTGCGGCAGCAAAAGGAAAGCTGCAAAGGCGATGGACCGACATAAGTAGAGCACCGACAGCATGTAAGGTTTGGAGTGTTTTTGCCCCAAAATGCCTGCTGCCAAAGAGCCAAAAATATTCAAAAATCCAATCAATGCAATGGCATAACCCGCATAACTTGAATCGATGCCGATATCATCAATATAGGCTGGGAAGTGGGCGGCAACGAATGCAACATGAAATCCACAGACAAAGAACCCGGCCATCAGCAGTTGGTAAGAAGGGTGGGCCAATGCTTCCTTTAGCGCCGCGCCAGCCGTTTGCTCATATTCAGCCATGGCATTGGGGGATGATTTGGAATTGCCGTAAAGCGGGGCAGCCAGCACCGGGACAATCAGCATTAGAATTGAAAACAAGACCAGGGTGTGAGACCAGCCAAGCCGTTCGATCATCGCAACCGAAATAGGTGCGAACAGGAACATCCCGGCAGAACCCGCGGCAGTGCCCACTCCAAACACCAAGCTGCGGCGCTCTGGTGTTACATTACGGGCAAATACCGACAGGATGATGCCGAATGAACCGGCCGAAACCCCAAGCCCTACAAGCACGCCACCGCCAATATGCAACCACAATGGCGCATCAGCAGTGCCCATGAGATACAGGCCCAGCGCATAGATTAGCCCCCCGGCAGCGAGTGTGCGCCAGGCGCCATGCTTATCAGCAAATGCACCAAAGACAGGTTGTCCGACGCCCCAGGCAATATTCTGGATTGCCATCGCCAAGCCGAATGTCGTGAAACTCCACCCGGTGTCGTTGAGCATTGGGATCTGGAAAAACCCCATAGAAGAGCGGACGCCGAAGCTGACTAGCGCGATGATACAGCCGCAGGTGATGATCATCCCGACAGAGGGACGCCATCGGCGTTGGGTGTCGCCAGGGGCAGTGGAATCGTGTGACATGGATGTGGCCTTTCAGATTGAGCAACGCTAATTGCAATTTTGAGGATGTGCACGCGAAAAATTTTGATTAAACACATCACCAAACGTGATGAGTTATCTGCCTGAAGGATAAATGATGGATATTTCGAAAATGGCGGCCGCGATGGTCGAAAGTCGCAAAACTGGGGTACAGAACATGATGGATTGGCCGGACCCAGCGCCAAGCATGGAAGATGCCATGGCCCTTCAGGCCGCAGCGTTTGAGCAATTCAATTCACCAAGCGTCGGCTGGAAAGTTGGCGCTACCAATGAGGCCGCCCAAAAGGGCTTTAACATTGACGCGCCGTTTTACGGCCCGATGGCTGAAGCTGCAGTGATGGCCAATGGTGGTGAACTGACCAAGACGGCCTGTGTTGGCGCTTGTGAACCGGAATATGCGTTCAAAATGGCGCGCGATTATCCGGCCAATGGCGAAACAATTTCGGCCGATACCGCCGCTGATGCAGTTGCTACTGTCCATATCGCAATCGAAGTGATTGGTCGCACCATTGGCAATCCTGACTTTGCAAATGGCCTGGGCGTTACCATGGATTTTGGTGGCAATGTTGCGTTTGTGGTTGGCCCGGAAGTTGCCAATTGGCAAGATAAGGACCTGGCCAACTCGGCGGTGGATTCCAAAGTTGATGGCGAAGTGGTCGCCAGCGGCAATGGCCAGCCGGTGATGGGCAATCCGATTAACTCGCTGGCTTGGCTGGCCGAAACACTTGCCGCCAATGGCAAGCAGATCAAAGCCGGGGAGTGGGTTTCCACTGGAACCTGTACGCCAGCAATTCCAGCTGCCGCAGGGACAACCTACACCGCCACATTTGGCGACTTTGGCGATGTTAGCGTCAAATTCGCCTGATTTAGCCCAAAAAACCATCGCTTAGAGGGCAATTCCAACAGGGGATACGCTTGTATCCCCTGCGCCTGTCCTCTAAAGTTGCGACAGTCCGGTGACAGCCGGACTTGTTTTATGGCCTTGTTATACTCATATTGAGTATAAGTCGAATGACCGACGCCACGCAGGAGAGAGAAATGTCCTCAGCTGATCTTCATGAAACCAGCGCTTCGCTGACCACCTCTACGGGCCAGACCTATAAGCGTCTGGAGCGGCCAAATTTGGAATACACAGAGGAGGTCGCGCGCGAGACCGCTCCGCTCTATGAGAAGGTGAAACACCACATTCCGGAGATCGAATGGCCGGTGCACGCGCCCTATGTTCATGCGATCAATAAGCTCAAGAAAGAGCGCAATGCCGCCATTTTGGCGCATAATTATCAGACCCCTGAGATCTATCACTGTGTTGCCGACATTTCCGGCGACTCGCTGCAATTGGCGATGGAAGCCACACGGGTTGAAGCCGATATCATTGTCCAGTGTGGCGTCCATTTCATGGCGGAAACGTCGAAACTGCTGAACCCATCCAAAACTGTCCTGATCCCCGATATGAAAGCCGGCTGCTCGCTGGCTGAATCCATCACAGGCAAAGATGTGCGTCTGCTTCGGGAAGCCAATCCCGGTGTGCCGATTGTCACCTATGTGAATACATCGGCCGATGTGAAAGCTGAGAGCGACATCTGCTGCACCTCTTCCAACGCCGTTCAGGTGGTGGAGAGTTTTGGGGTCGATAAGGTTTTGCTGATTCCAGATGAGTATCTGGCGCAGAATGTTGCCAAAAACACCGACGTTAAAATCCTGACCTGGAAGGGTCATTGTGAGGTGCACGAGCGCTTTACCGCTGAAGAATTGCTGGCCTACAAGGATGCCGACCCGGAAATCCAGATTATTGCCCATCCGGAATGCCCGCTCGAGGTCACAGCTGTCGCCGACTTTACCGGCTCGACCAAGGGCATGATCGACTATGCACTGGGCCAAAAACCAGGAGCTAAAGTGCTTCTGGTGACCGAATGCTCAATGGCATCGAACATTCAGGAACAGGCTCCGGGGGTTGAATTCATCAAGCCCTGCAATCTTTGCCCCCACATGAAGCGTATCACCTTGCCCAAAATCCTCGACAGCTTGCTGGAGATGAAAGAGGAAGTGGTTGTTGACCCATTGATGGCCGAAAAGGCCCGTCATGCGGTTGAACGCATGGTCAATTTGAAGAACTGATCGGCAAGCTCTTGGATATCTACCACGGATTTTTCAGCCTTAAGCCGGGAACCGGCGACCTCGAATTTGCCAACGACCTGAGGCGCTTTATGGAGCATCTGGTGGCGCACAAAAAGATCGCCTCCTGGCGACTGATGCGCCGCAAACTGGGACTTGGTCCGAAAGAAATGGGTGAATTTCACCTGATGATTGAGGTCGAAGGTCTGGCCCAGCTGGATGAAGCATTTTCACTGGCGGCGTCCCGCTCGGGCGAGGTCGAACCTTTGCATTTTGGTGTTAATTCCAAGATTGCCGATGTAAAATTTGCCCTGTACCGAGATTTTCCTGATCCGGTTCGAAAGTCTGGCGAAGAACTCTTTTAGGCTGCTGCGGTTAGGGATCTAAATGGCTGAACAATTATCCTTTCTCCGTCCTGTCACTTCTGCGGGCACTGACGATGTGATCATCATAGGCGGTGGTCTCGCCGGGCTGTTCTGCGCCCTGAAGTTGGCTCCACGGCCCGTCACCGTTTTGACTGCTGCCTCGCTGGGGCGTGGCGCATCTTCGGCCTGGGCCCAGGCTGGAATTGCCGCTGCGGTATCGGAGGGCGATACGATCGAAAAACACGTCGCTGATACGCTGGAAGCGGGTGCCGGTATTGTTGATGAAAAAATTGCCACGTTGATGGCCAGCGAGGCCGCAGACCGGATCACTGATTTGCTGAAATTTGGTGTGCCGTTTGATCGAGACCTGGAGGGCAAATTGCAGGTCTCGCGCGAAGCCGCCCATTCCGAGAAACGCATTGTCGGTGTGCGCGGTGATATGGCTGGACGAGCCATCATGGAAGCGCTGGTTTCTGCTGTAAATGAAACGCCCTCGATCCGTGTTCTGGAAGGCTATGTGGTTCAGGATATTCTGACCGAAGGCAAACAGGTCTCCGGCGTCGTTGCGCGTGATCAGGCGGGCACCGGCCCCAACAAAATTCGACTGACCGCGCGAGCCGTCGTAATGGCGGCAGGCGGAGTTGGACACCTCTATGCAATGACCACCAATCCGGCAGAGGCCCGAGGTGGCGGCATCGGTATGGCAGCTCGTGCAGGCGCGATGATGGCGGATATGGAATTCGTGCAGTTCCACCCAACTGCACTGGATGTTGGCAAAGACCCTTCTCCGCTGGCGACTGAAGCCCTACGCGGACATGGTGCGATCTTGGTCAATGGGCAAGGCGAGCGCTTCATGCTGCCGCTTCATGAGGACGCCGAACTGGCGCCACGCGATGTGGTGGCGCGCGGCATTTTTGCCGAAGTGAAGGCGGGTCGCGGCGCATTCCTGGATTGTACCAAGGCGGTTGGCGCAAGCTTTGAACAGGATTTCCCGACGGTCTTCGGCTATTGCCAGGAGGCTGGCATTGACCCGGTCAAAGATCTCATTCCGGTTGTGCCCGCAGCGCATTATTTCATGGGGGGCATTTTGACCGATGCCAATGGTCGAACAACGCTTGACGGCCTGTGGGCCTGTGGCGAGGTGACCTCGACAGGCGCGCATGGCGCCAACCGACTGGCCTCTAATTCGCTGTTGGAGGCGGTGGTCTTTGCGGCACGCATTGCCGAAGACGTTGGTGGACTTCTGCCTGCCTCGCAGTTGAACAGTTGGGACAGGGAAGACCTGCCACAGGAAGATCTTGAAACACCGGAAGACAATCGGGCCATGAGCCTTTTGCGACAGACCATGAGTGCTGAATTCGGCGTGGTGCGCGATCCACAAGGCATGATTGACGGGCTAAAGACCATTCTCGAGTTGGAAGAAAAGAACACGCTGCAGCGGTTTGAAAATTCTCTGATCACCGCAAAGATGATTGCCGTTTCCGCATTGCTGCGCCACGAAAGCCGAGGCGGACACTGCCGCACAGACTATCCAGATGAAGTGCCAGAAGAGCTGGCGCGCCGAAGCTTCCTGTCGTTGAAAGCGGCTAATCAAGCTGCAGAGGATCTTGTCGGTGCCTCGACGTCATCCTAGCAAGGAGCCAATTGATGGCCACCAAGAATCCAAATGTCCATCTGCCAACGCTTTCCGCGCTTCAGGTTGAGGAGGCTGTGAAGGCAGCATTGCTGGAGGATCTCGGGCTTGCCGGTGACGTCACCAGCGACGCGACGATTCCTGCATCTGCAAAAGCAGTTGCTGAGATGAACTGCCGCGAAGATGGCATTGTTGCCGGACTAGCCTTGGCCAAGTCGGCATTTCAACAATTCGACCCAAAGACAAAGTTCAAGACCTACGTCAAAGACGGCGACCGGGTGCAACCGGGGCAGAGGATTGCCCGGGTTCAGGGCAGGGCGCGTTCTGTGCTCGGCGGTGAGCGCGTTGCGTTGAACTATCTGTGCCACTTGTCGGGCATCGCCAGCTATACAAACCAGTTTGCCGAGCGCATTGCCCACACCAAGGCTGTTGTTTGCTGCACGCGCAAGACGATTCCCGGCCTGCGCGCGTTTGAAAAATACGCTGTGAAGTGTGGTGGTGGTTCCAACCACCGCTATGGTCTGGACGATGCAATTCTGATCAAGGACAACCATATTGCCGTTGCCGGCGGGGTGCGCGAAGCGATTGAGGCGGCGCGCGCGTTTGCTGGCCACCTGATCAAGATCGAGGTCGAAGTCGATACGTTGGAGCAGTTGAAGGAGGCGCTAAAAGCCGGGCCAGATGTGGTCATGCTGGACAATATGGGCCCTGATCAACTGCGCGAAGGTGTGGCGATTGTCGATGGTACAATTCCCATCGAAGCATCAGGCAATGTGAATATCGATACCATTCAGGCGATTGCCGAAAGCGGTGTTGATATGATTTCGACCAGCAAAATCACCATGAGTGCACCGACGCTGGATATCGGGCTGGATATCAGTATCGACTAGTTTATCCGCGCGACCCAATGCGTAATCCGGGGGCAGGGCGCTCCCGCAAGACGGCTTTCCTGAAACGGAAATAGGCGGCCGGGCGGCCACCGGTGCGGGAGGCCGTTGCGCCGGTAGGTTCGACCAATTCAGCCTTTTCGACCATGCGGCGGAAATTCTGTTTGTGCAGCAATTGGCCGGAAAGTGTTTCCACCGTCTGTTGCAGCTCGGTTAGGGTGAAACTCTCTGGCAGCAGCTCGAAAACGACGGGGCGGTATTTCAGCTTGGCGCGTAGCCGGGCAATCGCAGTTGCCAGAATGCGCCGGTGATCCTGCAGCATCGGGCGTCCGGGGCTTGCTGCAAGTACCAGATTGTCGACCTGCCCATCGGTGACGGCCTCGTCGACCAACCCGGCTTCATACATCAACTCATAGCGTTCCAGAACCCGCTCCTCGTCCCAGGCGATGATTTCGGGGTTATCCGAATTGCCAAGCTCGCAGCCAAAGGCGAGGCGGAACCGGACTTGTCGGTCAAGGCCAGAGGCGCTGGACCGCTCTCCCGGTGATGCGGCGACCCAAGCAGCGAGCGCAGGCATTAATTGTTCGGTCAGCAGGGGGGGCGGGCCGTGGCGCCAGTCTTCCCAGGGGAAATGGCCGTACCAGTCCCCCCATTTCAGAGTTTGGTTGCCCGAAGCGCCGTCAGGTTTGTGCACCAGCGCCAAATAGCCAACTGACACAAAGCTTTGCGATAACCCGCTATTACCCTGCATCCGGCCCGTATCGCCAAATGTGTAAAGCTGTTCAACATAGCCCAGACTGAGGCGGGTCTGGTTTTCCACCCAAGAGCGAAGGCCTGTGTCGAGCGTACGGTGTTGTTCTGGCTGATAGGGGCCGAAGGGCAGGCCGTCGAGCACATCGCCAGACGGGTTCTTGCCGGGAACGGCAAGATAAAGCGGCATCCCATCTTCCACGGCGATAACGGCAGCATGCAGCCCGATCTCCAGTGCAGGTGCCTTAGTCATGGCGCAGGTCCAGCGCAAATGGCTGCCCCTGGCTGGCCTCTGCGCCACGGCCTATGGCGGCAATGGCGGAGCGCAAGCGACCATTCAAGTGCAGCAGATCGTCGGCAATCGAGATCATCAGCGGGTTGGGTGTCGCCATGGGGGATGCTCTGCGCAGGCGTTCGGCGAGTTGATCCATGTCGCTTGCCGGCTGATTCCGGGTAAGTGCGATTGCCGCCGCTGCTGTGGATCGGCTGATGCCCATCCAGCAATGAATCAGCATGTCGGACTTGCCGTCCCAAGCGTCAAAGAACTCAAGCAGTTGACTAACGTGTGCTGACGTTGGGGGCGATAATCCCTCGCGCGGTTCTCCGATATCGTGAAATTCCATGGCCAGAAAACTGCCATCGATCTGTTTCGGCCGGACCGAGGCTTTGCCTGGCCCCATCAGGCTGATCATGTGACGTGCACCGCTGCTGACCAGTGTCGCGTTGAGATCAGACAAGGGGCAGACATGGATCTTGCTCATAACTGGTCAATCACCTCTTCAAGCCGCTGCATAAATTGTGATTGCGCTTCCGTCGTCGGTAAGGGGGTAAGGTTTAACTGGTCCACCGTAACGCCATTTGGACGGCCAAAGAACTTGGCCGCTTCCTTTGTGCTGAAACCGGCCAACTCGGTTGCCTCAAAATATGCGATGATTTTGTCAGCCTTTTTGATGGCCTTTTTCAGCTTGGCATCAGGATGTGCCGGGAGGCCAACTCGTCGGTGAATTGCAGCTTCTAGACGCAGTTCCACCTCCTTGTAGGCACCGCCAACCACAGCCTTGAAAGGTGAAATCATGTCGCCGATTACATATTCCGGTGCGTCGTGCAGCAGGGCATAGAGCCGGTGCTGTGCAGAAAGCGCAGGATTGAGAATGCCCATCACCTGTTCCACCTGCATGGAGTGTTGAGCGACTGAAAAGGCATGGTTCCCCTCGGTCTGTCCGTTCCAGCGAGCAACACGGGCGAGCCCATGGGCGATGTCTTCCATCTCCACATCAAGTGGAGACGGGTCAAGCAAATCCAGACGCCGCCCCGACAACATCCGCTGCCAGGCCCGGGCGGTGATTGGCTTGGTGATGCCGCCGCTGCTGCCTCCGTGGCCGCCGCCGCTCATGTGGCCCAGTCAAATGTTGCGAATTGGGGGGGAGCAAGCCGGACAGTTTGCCCCTCAAGCAGAACCGGATCGCCAGCTGAAATTGCAGCCGTGGCCCGATCTACGCGTACCAGGGCCAACCCGTGATTGCCGCTGGTTGATCCCATTGAGCCAATGCGTTTTTCCGATGCCTTCAGCGCCTGACCTGTGAGATCAGACGACAGCTCGCTGTCGGCCTCTACAATAACAAACCGATTGCGCGCCGTTCCCCGGTGCTGCATCCGCGAAACAACTTCCTGACCAACATAGCAGCCTTTGGAAAAATCAACTCCGGCGGACGTTTCCATTTGATCCATCAGCGCCTCATGGGGAAAAGCATCGCCGAACTCGAAATCCAACCCGGCGTGAGGCATGCCGAGACTGATCCTGTGGGCGTGCCATGCCGCTTTATCCGAATTGACACCATCGGGCGCTCCGTAGGCTCGGCGGCCCATGGCATCGAGTCTCGGGTCGGCAAATCCGATCGACGATTCGCCCCCCCACTGAGCAAATACGCCACGGTCGTCTGGTGAAATCTGAACGTCGGCGCGCAGCTTGTAGAAGGTCAACCGTTTGGCCAGAGCATCCCGCTGGCCTGCCTCAACGTCAATGACAAAACCACCGTTCTCTTTCAAAATGAAGAAGTCGAACAGGATCTTACCCTGCGGCGTTAACAGCGCCCCAAAGGTTGCGTTGCCATTTTCGAGGTTTTCGACGTTACAGGTGACCAGGTTCTGCAAAAAATGAATGACTTCATTGCCGTCAAGACGGAGCAGTGCGCGGGAAGGGAGGGGGGCAATATTTTCCATGACACTCAATTAGGATTTCGCAGACCGCAGGATAAGAGGCAATCAGTCTCCGGCAACAAAAAAATCCCACTTGCCGTCAGGACGAATGCCAACCCGATAGAAAATATAACCGCCAAAATCGACTGAATCCTGAACATCGCCCGCCGTCAGAATGCGATAAAGTTCCACCTCCATTTGAGGCGTTAATTTTTCAAACGGCCAGGCGAAGAAATAGGGCCAGATATACATCTCACTTTCGGTGCCGGCATCCACATGCACATATCCAGCCTCCAGTACTTCCAGAAGAATGGCCAGCAACTCATAGCCATTTTCATCTCCCGACGATTCCTTCAAATAGATAATTGGATCTCCTGCAAGACCACCAATCGACAAGGATGTGGCGGTTTCACCACTACCGATCAACGGGCGCAGCTTTTCCAGGTCGGCTGACTTGGCAGCGTCGATCAGTTTGGCGTGAGTTTCTCGCACAGCTGCAGGGAGAAGCTCAAGATTGCGCAATACAGGGGGCAATGCTGCCGGTTTGATTTGATCCCCAGCTTGTGAAGCATCTTCATCGGTCGCATCACCGGATTTGACATTGAATTCCGGCAGGGCGTCGTCGGGAATGGCCGTTTCGGGTGCCTTCGGAGCCGATTCTTCGGAACTTTCGGTTGGCAGCGTGAATGTTTGAATTTGGGTCTTTGTTGCCGAATTGGCCGTGGCCAAAGTCAGGCAGGACAACAGGGCAATTGAAATTGCAAGCTGATGAAGTTTGATCAAAGCCATAACGTGCCTGGTCGTTACCGGGTTGCGGTGGTTACGATACCACGTTCCGGCACATTTAAGAAGGCTGGTAAGCAGGCTAGAAAGAAGGTTGGTTGAGGCAGGCTGGCGGTGTCTGTGGCCGGCGGCAACCGGGAAGCCTATTGGATCACGCGATGCGGGTCGAACTCGCCACAATCCAGTCGCTCGGGCAGCTCTTCGATAAGCTTCACCACGGCATTTTCGCCATCATAGGCGTGAAATTTGGTTAGCAGGGCAATCAGACCTGATTCGGCCAGAATAGAAGGCTCAATGCCTTCCTGCATGGCGCTGTTCCAGGCTTCTTCAATAAATTCTGCTGCCACGCGCTGCTTTTCTTCGCGAATAAGGGCATCCAGATTGTCAGGTGTTTCGCGAAGCATGCATGTCACCGCTCCGGTGAGCGGTCCGATGATTAACAGTTGTTAACAACCTACCGATGCTGGCCAAGAATTGGAACCATCCAACGAGGCATTATTTCGAAAGGGTTAACGGGGAAGGCAAGACCTTCATGATTATCGGCCATAGCGCTGGGTGATCTGTTTCGATAGATCTGCGCCTTCTTCCATGTAGCGTTCCGTTGCTAATAGGGCGGATGATGTGCAGGTGCTGTAAGAGCCACTGAAAGTTCGATAACCGCGATTGAAATGGGCGATCAGGCGAGCTCGTCGGTTGGGGCCGGGCTGTTCGGCAGCCAGGATGGAACTCATCATATCGCGCCACTTATTGTCTTCTTTGGCCCCGCAAAGAGTACGCAGATAATGCACGGAACCCAGAATTTCAGATAGGCGCAACAGTTTGTCGTCATAGGGCGCAACCGGTTCCCCCGTGTTTGACGGCGACGGCGGCGGCGGCGGCGACTGTGACGGTGATGAAGGTGAGGAGGGAGACTGACTTTGCGTCGAAGTCGACTGGGCCTGGGCAGCAGAACCACCGAGCAACAACAGCGCCAACATGAAAGCCAGTATCTTCATGTCGCTCCCATAAGCCAGGTGGCGCGTTGACTCAAAGCTTATTTTTTGCCGCGGATCTCAACTTCCGGGTGAAACGCATGGGCGACAAAGGCAAACGTAACGTCATAGGCCACAAGGCTACCATCGGATATGCGGGTTGCCGAGATCGTGCCGACATCGCGTCCCTGCGAAATCTGGCTGCTATTTAGGGCAGAGGCCTGGCCGGCATTCCAACCCAAACGATACCCCTCCATCTCCAGATTGGCGCGTTCCCTTACGCGATCCATTGTCACGATCAGCGGATCCTCACCGTTTCTGCGGATCACCACAACCCGCGCCATCGGCTCAATTCCTGTCGGCATTGAGCCATTGTAGAGGAAGGGGGCATGAGCGGTGTCGTAATTGACATAAGGATTGCGTCCATAGTCTCGCATACGCTGGTTATTGGGCACCAGGACCTGACCGTTGGGATGGCGCTCGCGGAATTCCTTCCAGGATTCCAGCCTGGCCGGCACCAGTTTCAGCTTTTGCCCGGTATAGGCCCCGGCAATGCCTTCGCCGATAAATTGTTGCCACCAGCTTTCCGTCTTGCGGTCATACATAATCAAATCGGAATTGCGCAGTTTTCCGGTGGTTCCAAAGCTCAACGCCTCACCATTGACACGGGCATCAAATACAATGGCCGCGTTGCACAACGGGCAATAGGTGACGGTTACCGGAGTTCCCCCCACCTTGTCATTGACGATTTCGTGCCACGTCATCACGCGCAGGGGATAGGCGCGGTGATCACCGTTGATCGAGAGCCCGATAACCGGTTCGCGGTCAACAAGGTCCGCTACGTCGACGACGGGAATGAACTTGGGGTCGTCAATCGGTGGAATGCCATCCTTGGGCGGGCCGCCGCTCAAAATCTCTGCAAAATTGACTGACTTGATGGTGAAATCCGTTTTCCAGCCTTCCGCCTGCCAGCGCCTTTCCTGCGCCCAACTGGTCGAAGAGACGAGTAGAAATACCAATGCTGACATAAACGACAAATGGCGCATGACGGGTTCCTCCAGAATTCAGCGCCAGTGTGACTCGCGTGGAGGCTGCAGGAAACACAAATTCAGGTGAACATCATGTCATCGTTCTTGAGCCATGAGGCCGGGCAGAAACTTCAGGCTTTCCTGGACAAATATGTCGGTTGAGCCGGTCAGCGGCAAATCCTTCAGATCATCGATCGTGTACCAGGCAACGGCGGCCGCATCATCACCCGCAACGGCATCGCCATGGGTTGAAATGCCCACAAACATGGCCAGCACGTAATGCATGTGGATCCGCCCTTCATCGTCGCGCCGTATGAGTTCATGAAACCGGTTGAACGCCACTTGTGGCAGAATCAGTTGCGTTTCTTCCCGAACCTCGCGCAGTGCCGCCTGTTCCAGTGGCTCGCCAATTTCGACCAGTCCGCCAGGCATTGCCCATGTACCACTATTTGGTGCGGCAGTGCGTTTGGCCAACAGAATCCTGTCGCCGCGCCAGATGGCTGTGCAAGCTCCGAGCAAGGGGGATGATGGATAGTGGCGCGATGACATGTCTTCGCATAGCTTGCAATAGTCGGTATTCCAACCCTGCTGGCGGGAAAGGCAAAGTTCATGTGCGGTCGATTTGGCTTGGAAGCAGGCTGGGATGAATTGTTTGATTATTTCAACATGGTCCAAACCACTGTCACGGCGCAGGAAATGCCACCGCGCTATAACATCGCCCCAACTCAACCGATTGCCGTCGTGGCAGACAACGATCACCGTGGAGCCAAACAGCGGGAAGGCATGCTGGTGAGATGGGGATTCGTCCCTGCATGGGTGAAAGACCCCAAGGAATTCACCTTGTTGATCAACGCCCGCAGTGAATCAGCTGCTGAAAAGCCGTCTTTCCGGAACGCCATGCGCCATCGTCGAATTTTGGTCCCGGCAAATGGTTTTTATGAATGGCATCGATTTGGAAAGGGCCAACCAAGTCAGGCCTATTGGGTGCGCCCAAAGTCCGGGGGCATCATGGCCTTTGGTGGTTTGATGGAAACCTGGTCAGATGCCAATGGCAGCGAAGTCGACACCGCTTGCCTGTTAACAACGCAGGCCAATGACAGCTTTAGTGCAATTCATCACAGATTGCCGGTGATTATCCATCCAAACTCGTTTGACCGCTGGCTCAACGTCAGGGGGAGTGAACCACGGGAGGTGACGGACTTGATGTCGGCTGTAGATGACGACTATCTGGAATCAGTTCCGGTCAGTAATGCCGTGAATAAGGTCTCAAACACTGGCCGTGAGATTCAGACTCGTGTAGAACCGCTTCGACCTGCGACCCAAAAGCCCGATAATGATGATCAATTTTCAATGTTCTGAACCCACTCCCGGGTGGATGAGCGCCCCTAACGTGCACTCATTTTCTACCGATGCCTCATGGGGAATCCTCGCCACATGATGCTTTACCCAGCTCTTGAAGGTTTTCTGCTGGGCGGCGGATTGATCATCGCCATCGGTGCGCAAAACGCTTTTATTTTGCGCCAGGGGCTAATGCGTCAGCATGTTTTCATCCTGTGCCTGATCGCGGCGCTTTCTGATGCATTCATGATTGTGCTCGGGGTGGCCGGAATGGGCACGCTGGTCAATTCCAACCCTGACCTGCTGTTCTATGTCACTTTGGCGGGCGCTGCTTTTCTGGCCGTCTACGCGTTAATAGCCCTGCGCCGCGCGCTCTCACCGACGGGGTTGGAAACGACAGGACGAGGGGTTGGCAGCCTGACCAAGGCAATATCGATCCTACTGGCCTTCACATTTCTGAACCCGCATGTCTATCTCGACACTATTGTGTTGTTGGGCGGTGTGTCGGGGCAATATAGCGGCGACTTGCGCACCGCTTTTGCTGTCGGTGCTTCCGCTTCTTCCTTTGTTTGGTTCTTTTCTCTTGGCTATGGGGCCCAGTGGTTGGCGCCGCTGTTTTCGCGTCCGGCTGCCTGGCGCATTCTTGACGGATTGATAGCGTTGATCATGGCATTGCTGAGCCTGACCTTGCTGTTTCGTGCATTTGCATAATCCATCGTAACTGGCCCTTGACCATCCGCCGCGATGCGGTGATAAAGCATGTATGAGAATTATCGCCACCATAGTGACTGACAAGCACAGCGCCTTCGCGCCGATTTGCAAGTGTCAGATTATTATTAGCTAGCGCATCCCGCTGGCCTGGCCGTTCTCGTCTCTCCTTTAAGTTAGTGAACGTTCAAGCCGACAGGGCTTAATGCGTTTTGAAATGTATGAACTTGAACGGACAGACCGACGTGACCAGCAACATCAAACTCTACAACACACTGACCCGCAGCAAAGAGGTGTTTGAGCCAATCGACGCCGACAATGTGCGCATGTATGTCTGCGGGCCGACGGTCTATGATTTTGCTCATATCGGAAATGCCCGTCCGGTCATTGTGTTTGATGTGCTTTACCGTCTGCTGCGTCTGACCTTTGGCGCAGATCATGTCACCTATGCCCGCAACATCACTGATGTGGACGACAAGATTAACGCCCGTGCGGTGCGGGATTTTCCAGACCTTGCGCTGAATGATGCGATCCGTCAGGTCACCGAAAAAACCGCCGACCAGTTCCAGTCTGACATGGGCAAACTCGGCAATATGGAGCCGGACCATCAGCCACGCGCCACCGAATATATCGATCAGATGGCCGCTATGATCCAGACTTTGATCGACAAGGGCCACGCTTATGTCGCAGCCGGTTCGCAGGGCCGGGAAGTGCTGTTTCGTGTGGATTCCATGGCCGACTATGGCGCGCTTTCAAACCGCAAGTTGGATGATCAACAGGCGGGCGCACGGGTGGCTGTTGAAAATCACAAGGAGGATCCTGCCGACTTCGTGCTGTGGAAAGAATCGAATGCCACCGAACCTGGATGGGATGGCCAATTCAACGGGGACACCATCTATGGCCGCCCAGGCTGGCACATTGAATGCTCGGCCATGTCGGAAGCCTATCTTGGCAAGGTATTCGACATTCATGGTGGCGGGCTCGACCTGATTTTCCCACACCACGAGAACGAAATCGCCCAGTCCCGTTGCTGCCACGGTACTGATAAGATGGCCAATATCTGGATGCATAACGGGTTTCTGCAGGTTGAAGGGCAGAAGATGTCGAAGAGCCTGGGCAATTTTCACACCGTCAACGAAGTGTTGGAAACTGATAAGGTGGGCGGGCGCAATTGGCCGGGCAATGTGGTGCGGTTGGCCATGTTGATGACCCATTATCGCGAACCAATCGATTTTTCCGTCAAACGCCTGGAAGAAGCTGAAAACATCTTGCGCAAGCTTATCCGCGCGGCCAGTGACGCGGCTGAAAGCGGCACAGCAACCACCGCATCGGAAGCTCTGATGGCGGCCATTGCCGATGATCTGAATACACCTCAGGCGATTCAGGAATTGCAGAAACTTGCAGGCTCTGTCGCAAGTGATGCTGGTGCTGCAGGAGCATTCCTTGCTGGCCTGGACTTGCTTGGCATTGAAACCAGGGTCGATGACTCAGGTGTCGACACTGCTGCGATCGATGCTGAAATTGCCCGCCGTCTGGCGGCCATTGCCGACAAGGATTGGGGCACAGCCGACAAGATTCGTGATGATCTTCTGGCTCAGGGAATCCAGCTAAAAGATTCAAAAGACTCTGAATCCGGCGAACGGGTCACAACATGGGAGGTTAAAGCATGATCTCAGGAGGATGCCAGTGCGGCGCTGTCCGCTTTACAACGAAAAGTCTTTCCCATCCGTCGATTTGCCATTGCCGCATGTGCCAAAAAGCGTTTGGCAGTTTCTATGCGCCGCTGGCGACGAGCGAGAAACTGCAATGGACACGCGGCAAGCCCAAATATTTCAAAAGTTCCGACAAGGTGGCCCGTGGCTTTTGCTCAGATTGCGGTACGCCGTTGACATATGACTGGGGTGGCGAGATCGAAATTGCCATCGCGACGCTCGATGACCCAACGCTGTCACCGCCGGCCAAACAGGTGAACACGGATGACAAATTAGCCTTTGTCGACCAACTG
This sequence comes from Rhizobiaceae bacterium, assembly GCA_039969995.1. GTDB lineage: Bacteria > Pseudomonadota > Alphaproteobacteria > Rhizobiales > Rhizobiaceae > Pseudahrensia. The sequence goes on along the minus strand of JBDVMU010000052.1, from coordinate 54,883 downwards.
CACACATTGCCCGTGCGTGAGACAACCAATGATCAACGGACCTTCATGGACGGTTTGAAATCTTATCAACATCCCGATCACGACACCGACCAGTGGCCGCCGGAGAGCTCAAAATGACCAAGCAATATATAACCCTGTTCGACACTACCTTGCGTGATGGGGCTCAGACTCCTGGCGTTGATTTCTCAGTTGAGGACAAGATTGCCATCAGCACCATGCTGGATGAATTCGGACTCGATTATGTTGAAGGTGGCTATCCGGGCGCCAATCCCACCGACACAGCTTTCTTCAGTGAAAAGCGTTGCGAAAACGCCACCTTTACCGCATTCGGCATGACCAAGCGGGCAGGGGTTTCCGTCTCCAACGACCCTGGAATCGCCGCCTTGTTGGCCTCAAAAGCTTCGGCAATCTGCTATGTTGCCAAAGCCTGGGACCTGCATGTCAAAGTTGCGCTCGGCTGCACCAATGCGGAAAATGTTGAAGGAATCGAGGCGTCGGTCAAAGCCGCCATTGAGGCTGATAAACAGGCATTGGTTGACTGTGAGCATTTTTTCGATGGCTACAAGGCCAATCCTGCCTACGCGCTGGAGTGTGCAAAAACGGCATTTGAGTCGGGTGCGCGCTGGGTCGTTTTGTGCGACACCAATGGCGGGTGTCAGCCCAGTGAGATCCGTGAAATCGTCGAAGCTGTGTGCAAGGTCATCCCAGGTGAGAATGTTGGCATCCATGCCCATAACGATACCGGTCAGGCTGTTGCCAATTCGCTGGCCGCGATTGAGGGCGGCGCGCGGCAGGTTCAGGGCACAATCAACGGCATTGGTGAACGCTGTGGCAATGCCAATCTGATCAGCCTGATCCCAACCCTGGCGCTGAAACCCCATTTCGCAGATCGGTTTGAAATCGGCATCGATGCGGAAAAGCTGAAGACCATTTCGCGGCTTTCCCATGCTTTTGATGAACTGCTCAACCGGGCACCTGAAAGCCAGGCGCCCTATGTTGGTTCATCGGCCTTCGCAACCAAGGCTGGAATTCATGCATCCGCCTTGATGAAAGATCCGTCCACCTACGAGCATGTCGCGCCAGAGGCGGTGGGCAATGCACGCAATCTGATGGTTTCCGACCAGGGAGGCAAATCGAACTTTCTCGATCAATTGTCGCGCCGCGGCATCGACGTGGCAAAGAGTGATCCGAAACTCGATACGTTGATTTCCATCGTCAAGGAACGCGAGGCGGCAGGATATGCCTACGAGGCCGCGGAAGCGAGCTTTGAACTGTTGGCAAGACGCACGCTGGGCACGGTGCCGCAATTCTTCAAAATTGATTCCTTTCGCGCCAGTGTTGAACGACGTTTCAACGCCATTGGCGAGGTGGTCACTGTTTCTGAAGCAGTGGTAAAACTGTTGATTGATGGTGAGCCGACGATGTCAGTTGCGGAAGGCATGGGGCCGGTCAATGCGCTGGACCGGGCGCTACGCAAGGATCTGGGGAAATACCAAGCTGAGATCGAAGGCCTCGAGCTGGTCGATTATAAGGTGCGTATTCTTAATGGCGGCACCGAAGCGATCACCCGTGTGTTGATAGAATCGATGGATGAAACTGGCGAACGCTGGTGGACCGTGGGGGTATCCGACAATATCATAGATGCGTCGTTTCAGGCATTGATTGACAGCCTCAACTACAAGCTGATCAAGAGCGGGGTCGCCGCGTGACCAGTGACCCGCAAGGGTTACAAAAGGCGTCTCGGCAGGGCTTCTTCTGCGCCCTGGCTGCCTATACGCTGTGGGGGTTTTTACCTTTTTACTTTAGGGCTGTAGACCATATTTCTGCAATCGAACTGGTGGTTCACCGGGTCATCTGGTCGGTGCCGGTGGCGCTTGCTGTGATCGCTTTCCAGCGGCGCTTGGATGAGCTTGTTTGCCTGTTCAGGAACGGTCGTGTGGTGCTCATGATGACCCTGACCGCCTTGCTGGTGAGCCTCAATTGGGGGGTCTATATCTGGTCGATCGCGATCAACAAGACCTCTGAAGCAGCGTTGGGATATTACATCAATCCGCTGATCACTGTTTTCTTAGGGTTTGCCCTGTTGGGTGAGCGCATGACGCGGTTGCAGGCGTTGGCCGTGGCGATTGCCGTGGCTGCAGTCATTATCCGTACAGTTGGAGGCGGGGTGTTCCCGTGGATTGCACTTACGTTAGCCTTTTCCTTTGCCGCCTATGGCTATCTGCGCAAGACAGTAGATGTTGGTCCGACACAGGGATTTCTGGTTGAGGTGGTGATCCTATCGCCACCGGCAATCGCCTATCTGGCCTGGCTGATATACACCGGCGAAAACCACTTCACCTTCAGCGACGGCACTGGCCCTTACCTTATGTTTGCCGGATTGGCGACTGCGGTACCTCTGATCTTATACGCTTTCGGGGCTAAACTGCTACGGCTGCAAACGCTGGGTCTGATGCAATACATTGCCCCGTCATTGATCTTCCTGGTGTCGTTTCTCGCATTTGGAGAAGAACTGGACTTCTGGCAGGGCGTGACCTTCGTGATGATCTGGAGCGCACTTGTGCTCTACACCTGGAGCATGTTCCGAACCGCCGATTAGACCAGTTCAGGTTTAGTCGGCAGGTTTAGCCGGACCCTTTCTGAAAGGGGCTAGGCGGTTTCTTTTGGCAGTAATCCGGCAACAACGTCTTCGGCGCGATTGAATACCTGCGGCATGGCCTGATCTGGATTGTGCAGAAAACCTGCATCGGCCATGTGCTGAACCATCTCCACATAGGGGGACCAGAAGTTGTTGATGTTGAGCAGGCCCACCGGCTTGGCATGGCGGCGCAATTGCGCCCAGGTCAGAACTTCAACCAATTCTTCAAGTGTTCCGATACCACCCGGCATTGCAAGAAAGGCATCCGATTCCTCAAACATCATGCGTTTGCGCGTGTGCATGTCGGGCACAACTTGCATGTCGACGCCCTCGATGTTTTTGGCCTGGTGAATTTGTTCCGACTGCAACAGGAATTCAGGAATGATGCCCAGCACATCACCACCATGGTCCAGCACGCTCATTGCGACCGCCCCCATCAACCCCTTGTCGCCGCCGCCATAGACCAGCCGAAGGCCGTTTGCGGCCAAATCCTTGCCCAGCAATTGTGCGGCTTCTGTAAATTGTGGGTCATTGCCGGGCGATGATCCGCAATAGACACAAAGAGATCGAATCGGATTTGAAATTGGCTGGTCCATTGGCTCAGAATGGCGGTCCGGCAGGTCGGGTCAACCGGAAAAAGTTTGCGATAATAATTCTCTTTATGATCAAGGTTATAATGGCCAATTTGTCGCCATCCATGCTATACTTGTCCGCAAAAGGTCCGCAAAATCGCCCGAAACGGTCTATATGGTCTGGGCGATACAAGAAATTAGGATAATCGAATGGCCAATTTCCTGGCACTGTTTGGCATGAAATCAATGGTTGCCGCCGGTTCGGTGGCTGCCGTCGCTGCTGGTTCTGCCGTCGTATACCGCGATGAGATTCCAAAACTGTGGGAGCAGGCGTCGATTTCCATGCCATTGCCCAAGGCTCATCAGGAGCCGGTGTCGTTGGTGCGCGAAGATGATGGAACGTCAAAGCCTGCGGTTAACAAGCCGGTTGTGACGTCCGAAACTGCACCGGTGCCCGTGCCAAAGGCTGAGGAAGTTGAAACCGTCAAGATTATCACGCCAACGTTTGACCTGTTGAGAGTCGAGCCAGATGGGTCTGTCTTGGTGGCAGGCAATGCAGCACCGAACTCCAAGGTCGACCTGATTGACAGCGAGGGCAAAGTGCTGGCCAGCGCGGAAGCTGGCCCTGAAGGTGATTTCGTGGCACTGCCGGATGGTCCGCTTGCACCGGGCGATTATGTTCTTTCTCTGCGCGCCGTGCGCGATGGGCAGCAGCCTACGGTTTCTGCGCAAACCAGTCTTGTGACCGTGCCGGAGCGTGGCGACGGTGGTGAAGTACTGGCGATGATCAGCGAAGAGGGCAAGCCAAGCGAGATCATCACCAAACCGGAAACGCTGGAAGCCAAGGATCAGTCAAGACCAGTTGAAGAAGTGGCAAAAGTTGAACCTGTTGACGAAACCCCAGCCAAGCCGGAAGAAGAAGCGGTTGCCGAGGCCCCCAAAGTGGAGCCAAAGCCGGAAGAGGTGGCAGCTGTTGAGCCCGCCGCAACCGAGCAGCCAGCAGAACCCGTCAAAGAGGTTGAAGTGGCCAAGGTCGAGCCCGCTCCGAAGCCGGAAGAAACCGTCGCAGCAGTTGAGCCTGTTGAAGAGGCCAAGCCTGTTGAAGAGGCCAAGCCGGTTGAAACGGTTGAGGCCAAGCCCGAAGAGCCTGCTGCACCGCCTCCACAGGTTGTTGTTGAAGCGGTCGAAGTTGAAAACGGCCAGGTTTATGTTGCCGGAGCGCTGCCGCGTGGCGTGCCCGTGCGCATTTACATCGATAACCAGTTCATCGGGCTGGCGCGAGGCACATCTGACGCGCGTTTTCTGGTTTCCAAAGAATATGATCTTTCGGAAGGCGAGCACATCGTGCGCGCTGATGTCATTGATTCCAAAGACGGATCCGTTTTGAGCCGCGCAGTCGTGCCGTTGGTTCATGAAGTTCCAGAAGAAATGCAACCAGAACAGAAGGTTGCGGAAGTTGAACCTGTTGAGCCTGCCAAGGTGGAAGAGCCGGTGGAAGTGGCCGCTCTTGAACCAAAAACGGACGTGAAGCCGCAACCTGTTGAGGAGTCCAAGGTTGAGACGCCAAAGGTGGCCGAACAGGCTCCCAAGGTTGTTGAAGAAGCGCCAAAGGCTGTGGCTGAAACTGCCCCAGCTGCCCCAGCTGCCCCAGTTGCAGTAGTTGCGCCTGAAGCGCCAAAGGTTGAAGTGGTGGAAACAGCGCCAGAACCCAAGGTTGAAGTCGCTAAGGTTGAGCCTGCCACACCGAAGGCCGAAGTTGCGAAGGTTGAAGAACCGAAGGTTGAGGTTGCCAAAGTTGAGGAACCCGCTGCGAAAGTTGTTGCTGCCAAGCCTGCTCCGCCGCGTGTTTTGAAAACCGGACGGGCAGTGATCATCAAGCGCGGGGACAATTTGTGGCGTATTTCGCGCAAGACTTATGGTCGTGGGATTCGTTACACGACGATTTACAATGCCAACCGCAATCAAATCGTCGATCCAGACCGCATTTTCATCGGGCAGATTTTCAAAATCCCCGACAAGGCCGAGCAAGAAGGCTGAAACCACGCGATTTCGAGGGAAAAGCCCGGTTGGCTGCCTTGAACACGCATTTGTGAGCACCTAGATTAATCGTAATAATACGATGAAAGGGGCCGCTATGGCGTGCTGTGACCAAACTGCGGGCAAGCCCACTACCCGGATTGAGAATTCCTCCGAGATGGCTGCGGTATTTTCGGCGCTTTCCAATCCGGCGCGGATCGATATTCTGCGCCACATTTCCTTGCACCGCAATTGCGGATGCAAGGACATCACGGAGGTTTTGCCGCTGGCTCAATCCACCGTTTCCCAACATCTGAAAGTGTTGATTGAAGCGGGAATTGTTGTCGTCGAGACCATTCCGCCCCGTTCACGCTACCAGGTGAATGATGATCTGCTTAAGGCAATGGCGCTGACCACGAGTTCGTTCCTTGATTCCTGCTGCGAGGGAAAGTGCTGTTGAACGGCAGCTTCCTGCAAAACACTGAAAGTCTATATTGACCGATACTTCCGCAAAGACACGGGACAAGCCAGCGGATAAATCTTCCCTGTCGACCGTCAAAAATCTGTGGCCCTATATGTGGCCTTCCGACCGACCAGACCTGAAAGCCAGGGTAATGTGGGCGGCGCTGTTCCTGGTGGCGGCGAAGCTGGCAACGGCCATTGTGCCGTTTTTCTTCAAATATGCGACCGATGCACTCGATGGGGTCGATCAGGAAATTTCCTGGCTGCCTGTCGCGCTGACAACACCGATCATGCTGGTGGTTGGCTTTGTCGTGGCGCGTTTGGTGATGACGGGATTCAACCAATTGCGCGATGCGCTGTTCGCCCGAGTTGGCCAGCATGCGGTGCGCCAGCTGGCTTATCGCACCTTTGTCCATATGCACAATCTGTCGCTGCGCTTCCATCTGGCAAGGCGCACTGGTGGCCTGTCGCGGATCATCGAGCGCGGTACCAAGGGCATTGAGGTCATTGTTCGTTTCACCATCCTCAACACCTTTCCAACAATCCTCGAATTTGCGCTTTATGCAGGCATTTTCGCTTACTATTTCGGCTGGAGCTATGTGGCGGTCATCGCTGTGACGGTTTGGGCCTACAGCTATTTTACGGTCAAGGCGAGCGACTGGCGTATTCAGATCCGCCGGGACATGAACAATTCCGACACGGACGCCAACTCCAAAGCCATCGACTCCCTGCTGAATTTTGAGACAGTTAAATATTTCGGCAATGAACACATGGAATCGACCCGCTTTGACGCTTCGATGGCCAAGTATGAGCGCGCAGCAACCCGCACCTGGACCTCACTCGGTTGGTTGAATATGGGCCAGACGGTGATCTTTTCGATTGGCATGCTGGCCTGCATGATCATGTCGGCACTCGCCGTACAGCGTGGCGAACAGACGATCGGCGATTTTGTGCTGATCAATATGTTCCTGATGCAATTATCGATTCCGCTGAATTTTATTGGCTTCGTCTATCGCGAAATACGCCAGGGGCTGACCGATATTGAGGCAATGTTCGATCTGCTCGGTGTGGATGCTGAAATCAAGGATTCAGCCAAGGCAGAGGAACTGAAAATCGAGGATGGTGCGATCCGGTTTGACAATGTCGACTTCTACTATGATGCCGAACGGCCGATCCTGAAGGGGGTTTCGTTTGACGTTCCCGCGGGCAAGACCGTGGCCATTGTCGGCCCGTCAGGGGCGGGGAAGTCGACCATTTCTCGGCTGTTGTTCCGCTTTTACGATATTCAGGCCGGGGCGATTACCATTGATGGCCAGGATCTGCGCGAGGTGAAGCAGGCCAGTTTGCGCAAGGCGATCGGCATGGTGCCGCAGGACACTGTGCTGTTCAATGACAGCATCGCTTATAATATCCGCTATGGCCGGGTCGATGCGACTGAAGCTGAGGTAGAGCAAGCCGCCGAGCGGGCGCAAATTCAGGACTTTATTGCGCGCTTGCCAGAAGGCTTTGATACACAGGTTGGCGAACGCGGGTTGAAACTCTCCGGCGGTGAGAAACAGCGTGTTGCGATTGCCCGCACATTGCTGAAAGCGCCACCCATTCTGGTGTTGGATGAGGCGACTTCGGCCCTCGACACCCAGACAGAACAGGAGATCAAGGCGGCCTTGGATATCGTTTCGCAAAACCGCACGACAGTTGTGATCGCCCACCGACTGTCAACGGTGATTGATGCTGATGAGATAATCGTGCTGGAAGCCGGTGAAATCGCCGAACGAGGAACCCACGGCAAACTGTTGAAACAGGATGGCTTATACGCCGCCATGTGGAATCGCCAGTTGGAGGCTTCAGAGGCTGAAAAACGCTTGCGTGAGGCCCACGAAAAAGATGATCTCGGCGTTGTTGTCAAACGCACACCGACACAACCTGCTGAATAATGCTGATTGGGGAGTGGGCATTGCGGGCTGTTGCGATGGCGTGTTGCGCCTGTCTGTTATTTGGCACGGCTAATGCCCGGCAACGGGTTGAACTGGAATTGGTCTTGGCTATTGATGCATCTACCAGCGTTGATGCCGATGAATATGACCTGCAGCGCACCGGTATTGCAGATGCCTTCCGCCATCCACAGGTTTTGAAGGCAATTGATGGATTGGGTGCTGAGGGTTTGGCAGTGGCCATTGTTCAATGGTCTGGCGCCCAAAAACAGCGGCTTGCGGTCAGTTGGACCCCCGTGAACAGCCGTGAGGCAGCGTTTCAACTGGCGCAGCGCATTGATGCCATGCCGCGTATGCTGACCGGCTTCACTGATATTGCCGGCGCGATTACCTTTGCCACCGCTGAACTGGAGAGCAATGCCTATAATGGCCGCAGACTGGCGATTGACGTGTCGGGTGACGGCACCAGCGACCGCAATGACCCGGCATTCGCTCGTGATCTGGCGATTTCGCGCGGTATCACCATCAATGGACTGGTGATCCATTCAATTGAGTATGATCTGGGCGATCTGGCACGTTTCGAATTGCGCACCCACTATCGTGACCGTGTAATCGGTGGCCCGGGGGCGTTTCTGTTGAACGCGGAGAGCTTCAAGACCTTTGCGGTTTCCATGCGCGAAAAACTCTACCGTGAAATTTCCGGCCCCTTGTTTGCCGGGCGATTGTGAACCAATTGTCTTTGCTGTTTCCGGCGCTTTCTGTATATCATGACCAACTTGTAGAACGAGAATAATCAATGTCTGTCAGCCAATCGATCCGCGATGCCATGGTCCCGATCCATAAGGAGGGCTATCGGTTTATCGCCGTATTTGCCGCTGTCACGGTGGCGCTCGGCCTGCTTTGGCAACCGTTGTTCTGGATCGGATTGATCCTCACCATCTGGTGTGCCCTGTTTTTCCGTGATCCGGAGCGCGTGGTGCCGGTTAGCGACGACCTTATCGTCAGTCCGGCTGATGGCGTTGTCTCCAGCCTCGGCCTTTTCGTGCCGCCTGCTGAGCTCGATTTGGGCACTGAACCGCGGATGCGCATCACCGTGTTCATGAATGTGTTCAACTGCCATGTGAACCGCGCACCGGTTCGCGGCAATCTGTTGGTCTCGATTCATAAACCTGGCAAGTTCCTGTCTGCGGATCTGGACAAGGCGTCTGAAGAAAATGAACGCCATTCGATCGTCATCGACGGTCCGCACGGTCCCGTCGGCACGGTGCAAATTGCTGGCCTGGTAGCCCGCCGTATTTTGTGCTGGAGCGATGAAGGTCAGACACTGGGGCAGGGGGAACGCTTCGGTCTGATCCGGTTTGGGTCGCGTGTTGACGTTTTCCTGCCCGAAGGTGCCAGCCCCCGCGTTGCCCTTGGCCAGACCATGATTGCCGGTGAAACCGTGCTTGCGGCTCAAGACGATATTGTACCGTCCAGCCTGACCCCGACGAAAATCTAAGGGGAAAACATGAAGCCGCCATTTCCTGAATACGATCCCAAACGCGAAGATCCAAAGTCACTTGCAGATGCCGATGCCGCTGCCGACGCGGCGGAGCCGCCGAAATTGTTTGATGAAGGCGGCGGCGGCGGCGGCGGCGGCGGCGGCGAGGGCGGCGAGGGGGGCGCTGGCAGCGAGGGCGAGGAAGTTGCGCAGATCTCCCGTTTAAGAGATGTGCCATTCCGCATGCTGGTGCCCAATCTGATAACGCTGGGTGCAATTTGCTCGGGGCTGACCAGTGTTCGCCTGGCTTGGGAAGACCGTTACGAACTGGCCATTGTCGCCATTGTATTTGCCGCAGTTCTGGATGCATTGGACGGGCGGGTTGCGCGTTTCCTGAAGTCTTCCAGCTCGTTCGGCGAGCAACTTGATTCTCTTGCTGACTTTGTCAATTTCGGGGTTGCCCCTGCGCTGGTGCTTTACCTTTGGACGCTTCATGATCTGAAAAATCTTGGGTGGATGGTGGCCCTGATCTTCGCTATTTGCGGCTGTCTGCGGCTGGCCCGTTTCAACGTCATGCTGGACGACCCCGACCGACCAGGTTGGCAGGTCGACTTCTTCACAGGCGTACCGGCGCCAGCAGGAGCGTTGTTGGTTCTGCTTCCCCTTTATCTTGGGTTGCTGGGGCTGGAGAGCAGCACCGGAGTTTCCATATTCACGGCCTTCTACATGCTTCTGATTGGCTTCCTGATGGTGTCCAGCATTCCATCATGGTCCGGTAAGCGCGCCGGGGCTCGTGTTTCGCGCGGGCTGGTGTTGCCGGTCATGCTGGGGTTGATGATGACGATAGTGGTGTTGTTCAGCTATCCCTGGGAAACGCTGACCTGCTTTGCCGTGATCTATCTTTCGACCATTCCGTTCAGTCTGCGCGACTGGAACAAGCGCGAAGCCCGAGACGCTATAGCGGCAGCAACCGAAGACAAATAACACGACGGGGGCTTCAGATTTAGACTGAAACCCCCGCACTAAGTGACTCAAATGACTCGGTTACGTTTCGGCTACCTATTCCGCAGCTGCTGACAGCGGTGGGTCGTCTTTTTCTTTTTTCTTCGACTTCTTGGGCATCGGCACAACCGAGCTGTCTTCAGCATGGCGAACCGCTTTCTTGGTCGCCTTGCCGACGGTTTTTGGATCAGGCTTCTTAGCCGGTTTGGCAACAGCCTTCTTGGCGGTTGATGCTTTTACCTCATCATCTGCCTTCGCCACCTTGACCGTCTTGGCTGCCTGAGCCGTGCGCATCATGTCGTTGAGGTCGTCCAGAGGTACTTCGGCAGCAACATTCGCTGTCGCGACCGCCTCAACGGCTTTTTCGCGACGCACCTTGCTGGCAACCCATTTGAACGGCGCCACGATATTGGCGGGCATGGCGAGCAGGCTGGGTATCATCACCAGAGTCAGAATGGTGGAGAAGGCGAGGCCGGAAATGATGGCCGTTGACAACTGCACCCACCACATCGAAGTGATGCCGCCCGAAGAAATAACCCGCTCGAAGAAGTTCATGTTGATCTGCAGCGCCATCGGGATCAGACCCAGAATGGTGGTGATCGTTGTCAACATAATTGGCCGCAGCCGCTGTGCGGAGGTTTTCAGCACTGCTTCGCGGGTTTCAACACCCTCTTCACGTAACCGGTTGAACGTATCGATCAACACAATCGCGTTGTTCACCACGATACCGGCAAGCGCCACAACGCCAGTCCCGGTCATGATGATCGAGAATTTCTGGCCTGTGACCATCAAGCCAATCAATACTCCGACAATCGCCAATACCACGGTCGAGAGCGTCAGGATGGTCTGATAGAACGAGTTGAACTGAGTGACCAGAATGATGAACATCAAGAACAGGGCGATGCCCGCCGCCTTGGCGAGAAATTCCCCGGATTCCTTCTGTTCTTCATCACCACCCCGGAACTTGAACTGGATGGTTTCCGGGAACGCCTGGGTATCCAGCCAGGCTTGGATTTCGGCCACTTTGTCATCGGGTGTCAGATTGCGGGTGACACCGTCCTTGGTGACAAATTCAAAGTTAGGCGCAATGTTGGCCTTCACCTCCATCGAGTACAGACCGTCCTTGCGGGTGATCGAACTGACTTTTGGCTTGGGAGTCCGCTCAACGAAATTGGCAAGCGGCACCTGTCCCTGTGGGGTCGGCAATTTCAGTTTGTCGAGGGAATCAAAGCTGCGCTCCGCCTTGGGCAGGCGGACGCGAATGTCCAACTCGTCTTCTGAATCGTCGGGCCGGTAAGTGCCGATTTGGACACCGGTGGTCACCAATTGAACCATCGAGCCAATGGCGACGATACCGGCGTTATAGCGGCCGGCTTCTTCACGATCGACTTTCAATTCCCATTCGATGCCGGGCAGGGGGCGTCCGTCTTCGAGATCCTGAATGCCGGTCAGCGTGTCAAAATACTTGCGCACGACAGTGACGGTAGCGGCCATGTCGTCATAATTGGTCGACTTGACCTGAAGACGAATGTCCTTACCGGTTGGTGGGCCCCCCTCAATCTTACGCACTTCGACGATCATGCCAGGAATGCTGGCAGTCATCTCGCGAATGTCGCGGAATATCTCAACTGCTTTGCGGCGGCAGCAGTAATTCGTCATCTCGATCTGCAGTTCGCCGACAACATCGGCTGGCTTATCCTGGACCCCGCCAATGGGATTGCCCGAACCAGAGCTGCCACCTGGGGCGGTTGCCATCATCACCGAATTGCGAATGCCGGGAATTGTCAAAATGACGTCTTCAACTTCGCCGACAAGGTCGCGAACCTGTGTTGCAGAGAGGTTGCCTCGTGCTGAAACCAGCACGATTGCCTGATCCGGTTCTTCATCAACGAAAAACTCGACGCCTGCACTCTTTTCGCCAAATTGGCCAAATACATAAACAGCTGCGACGATGATGACGATGATCACCAGCACATTGCCAATGATGTTGCCCGAGGCCAGTTTAAGAAACCGCAGGTATCCACCGAGCAGACCCGGTACTTTCTTGATGTCCAGCTTCTGTTGGCTTGTGAACATCAGCGTAACCGGGTCTTCTTGAGCTTCCTGACGCGCTCTCCAGGCCAGGAAGGCATAGATCATCGGGAATGTGCCAAATCCAACAATCGCTCCCACAATAAGGGCAGCAATGTTGACACCAGCACCAGCCGCTGCAGGGCCGACAGCTTCACTTGTTGAAGCAACAACCGATTCAAGACCGAACATGATGCCGCCCTCAGCCAGTGCAAATGCGGCAAAGCCGAGCACGAAGGCTGTGGTGAATGCAGTTAGGGCGACACCACCACGGCGACCCAGCTTTGCAGCCATCCAGCCGGTCAGGGCGCCGGATGTTGGCAGGAAGATAAGCGCCGTCATCAGGGATGCGGACAAAACGATGATCACCATGATCGGCAGATAGGACATGAACTCGCCGGGAACCCCAGGCCATAACAGAAGTGGCAGAAAGGCGGCGAGCGTTGTGGCGGTGGACGAAACCACCGGCCAGAACATCAATTGTGCAGCTCGCGTATAGGCTTCTGATGCCGGCATTCCTTCTGCCAGTTTTCGGTCAGCATATTCGGTGACAACGATCGCGCCATCCACCAACATGCCCACCGTTAGCACCATGCCAAACAGCACCATCATGTTGACCGTCATGCCCGCCAGTCCGAGGATCATGAAGCCAACGGCAAAGGAGACCGGAACAGAAATACCAACCAACAGACCAGAGCGAAGGCCGAGTGACGACACCACGACAATCAGAACCAGCGCAATCGCTGTCATGATCGATGCCTGCAGACTTCCCTGTACTTCGCCGATGAAGCTGGATTGATCGAGCAGGTAGTTGATCTTGATGGTTTCCGGCCAGTTCTTGGAGAACTCCTTGACGACTTCGCGCACAGCTTCGTTGTTGACGATAATGTTGGTGCCGATGCGTTTCACCACCTGCAATGCGATGGCCGGTTCGCCGTTTACGCGGGTATAGCCAGACGCATCTTTAAAGGTGCGTCGGATTTCCGCAACTTCGCCAAGCGTGACGACCGCTTCGCCATTCTGTTTGATCGGAATCGAATAAACATCAGCGGCAGTTTCCACCAGGCCCGGAACCTTGAGATTGAAACGGCCAGTGCCATTGTCCATGTGCCCTGCAGCCACCAACTGGTTGTTGTTGCTCAGAGCCGTCAGCAATTCGCCCTGGGTGATGTTGTAGGATTCCAGCCGCGCCAGATCCAACACCACTTCCAACATTTCCTCGCGGTTACCGGATAGCGTGGCTTCACGTACCGAGTTGACCGCTTCGATCTCGTCTTTCAGGCGACGGGCATAGCGATAAAGCGTCCGCTCAGGCACCTTGCCGGACAGGGTGACGATGATTGTTGGCTGCAGGGCGAAATTGGTTTCGCTGATGATCGGTTCATCGGCATCGGTTGGCATTTCTGCCTTGGCCTGATCCACCTTGTCGCGAATATCTGCCAGAACCTTGTCTTTGTCGGTGTCGATGTTGAACTCAAGCACTGCTACGGCGCTGCTTTGCGACGAGACAGTGGTGATTTCCTTCAACCCGTCGAGGCCACGCAGTTTGGTTTCCAACGGCCGCACGAGCAGCCGCTCAGCATCATTGGGAGAAATGCCCTGCTGACCGACCTGCACAAAATAGACCGGCACGTCGATGTCGGGGTTAGCTTCCTTTGGAATGCTGATATAGGTGGTGACACCGGCAATGATCATCACCAGCATCATCATCAGAACCGTTTTGGGACGGCTGAGAATTACCGCAAGGGCGTTCGTCATGACTTAATCTCCGTTGGACCACTCGCTGCGGCTTTCTCGAGTGCTTCCATCTGTTCGGCTGTCAAAGGCTCAACCTCTTCGCCTGCTGCTACAAAGTTTTGCCCAAGCGTGATCACCTTCAGACCGGGATTGAGACCATCAACCCAGGCCCGTTTGTCGTCCATGGCGATGATTTTAACGGGATTGAACTTCACCGTGTTGTCAGCGGTCACTGAGCGAACACCAATCTGGCCGTCATCTGCCAGCGTCAACCAACTGGGGTCGATGCGATAGGCTTCGACCGGATCCAGTTCGATGTCTGCAGTAGCAGTCATACCATCAAGCAGGGAACGGTCCGGATTGGGCATTTCAATTTCGATATTGAAGGTACGTGTATTGGCATCGGCCACCGGCGAGATGTAGCGAATCTTGCCATTGACCGTGTTGCCCGAAATCAGATTTACGATGGCTTCCATGCCGGGTTTGACGGCACCAACCTCACGCTCGGGAACTTGCCCGGAGAACAGCATCGGATTGGTTTCCATCAACGTGACGCACACATCGCCGCTCTTCAGATTGTCACCAACTTCGGCATAGGGTGTTTGCACCTGACCGGCGACAGTGGCGCGGACTTCGGTGCGTTGCATGTCCTGTTCTGCCGTTGCCAGACCGGCTACTGCGGTATCCAGCAAGGCCCTCAGGTTGCGCAGTTTGGTATTGGTCGCAAAGCCGCGGTCAACCAGCAGCTTATTGGCCTCATGGTCCTCTTGCGCTTGCTTCAAAACCGCCCGGGCCCGGTCAAGCTGGCTCTGGCGCACGCCTTTGTCGATGACACACAGCAGATCGCCGGGCTTTACCATCTGGCCCTTGGCTACCGGGCGGGATTCAACAGTTCCTGCTGTTTCTGCCCGCACGGAAACCATTGATTCTGCCTTGGTCCGGCCGCGAATATTCAATGTCTTCGTCCGGTTGCTGGGCTGTAACTCGGCGATTCGAACCCGAAACGCCGTGTTGGTCAGTTTTGCCTGCCGGTCCGCAATGGTTTCCGCATTCGGGTCGGCCTGACCGCCTTCAATCAGTTCCCCGGTGAACATCCATCCGCCAATTCCGGCAAGAATGGCGAGTGAAACGAGGTGGGATCCACGTAATTTCATGAGTCTTGGCGGCTCCTATTCCGCTGCCAGGAGATGTTGCTCAGGTTCCAGGCTGGTGCCTGCAATTGCCTCGAGCTGCTCCCTGTTTTCGCTGATGTATTTCAGACTGGTCGTCAAACATGTGCGGCCATACTCTCCCACCCAGTCAGCTGCCTTTAAGTCGACGCTGCGTAGGGCCGTTTCGATGATTTCCAGTTCTGCGTTGAGGTAGTTAATTTGCATGTCAATTGCGCGACGCACATGCTCGGGGCGCATTAGCTCCGCACACATGGCCAGCAATAGAAATTCGCTTTTGAAAATGTCTTTCTGGGCCGGTTTCGACAGGGCCACCAGAAATTCTTCGCGCCCCAGATCGGTCACGGAATAGACTTTGCGGTTGGGTTTGCCTTCTTGCTGTTCTTCCCTGCTGGTAACCAACCCCTCGGCTTCCATTCGGTTCAGTGCCGGATAGATCGAGCCGAAACTGGCGTCAACAAAATGACTGAAATGGCCATCGGTGACGAGCTTACGGATTTCGTATCCGGTGCTGTCGTCACATCCCAGAATTGCCAGGCAAAGGGTTCTTACATTCATATCGGTCTCGATTCCGAAACAGCGTCAAAGGGAACACCGCATACATCGGTGCTATATGGTGTTCGAGTATATGCTCGTCAACCATATATCAATCGAGAATATGAAATTTTTTAGTTTTTGATAGTACCAGGGTGTCGCAGGTGCGAAACAATCACAACCTTGGTGCAGAACTGACGCGTCCCAGCCAGCGCTTGGGGCGGCCTTTTCGTGTGTCCTGCTCACCCATCAGTTCGCGTAACTTACGTAAACGTTCTGTCATTTCAGCAAGATAGCGGTCATCTCCCACAATGTGAGATTTCTTGACCAGTGGCACGATATGGGCGTCTGCTTCCGGTTTCATGGCAATAACTCCTGATCTTTGGAGCCAGCGTGCCAACAGGTGGTTAATTAAGTCGAAACGCCGTCAGGCAGATTCTGGCAACCAGGATTTGTTGGGAAAATCGTAGATTCGCCCGGTTTCCTTCAGATCAGGCGACGTTAGATCAATTAGGGTCGGCACGATTTCGACGGGTGACGTCACCTCTTCGGGATCCTCACCTGGCGCGTATTGGGCGCGCATCTTGGTGCGCAGAGTTCCAGGGTCAACAAGGTTGGCGCGCACGCTGGTCAGGCGGTTTTCTCGCCCATAGGTATGGACCAGAACTTCCAGTGCGGCTTTCGAAGCGGAGTAGGGCCCAACAAAGGGACGCATTGCGCGGGCGGCGCCTGATGACATGAAAATCGCCCGTCCGGCATCTGCTGCCTGCAACAACGGGTCCATTGAACGGATAAGTCGGTAATTAGCCGTGACGTTGACCGCAAACACCTCTTCAAACACCGATGGCTTGTTTTGGGCCAGCGGTGTCAACACGCCCAGCGAACCGGCATTGCCAAGCAGAATGTCGAGCTTGCCCCAGCGTTCATAGATGGAGGCTCCAAGCCGGTCGATGGCGTCAAAATCGGTTATGTCGAGCGGCACCAGCGTAGCTGTTCCGCCTGCGGCATTGATTTCATCGTCCAGTTCTTCAAGGCCACCGACCGTTCGGGCCAGCGCAATGACATGAGCGCCAGCACGGGCGTAGCCGAGTGCAGCGTGATATCCCACTCCCCGCGACGCACCGGTTACGAGTGCGATGCGGCCTTCAAGTCGTTTGTCTTCGGACATTCGTTACCTTCCGCCAGAGAGCAATGATATGGGACGCACATTGTCCGCTCCCTCCAGCTCAATACCCTCCCGGTCGGTCAGACGGGTTGGATATTCGCCAGTAAAGCAGGCGTCACAAAATTGCGGCGAGTCGTTATCGCGGCCAGCTTCACCGGCAGCGCGGTACAGCCCATCAATCGTCAGAAAGGCCAATGAGTCAACCTTGATGAAATCGGCCATGTCTTCAATTGTCATGCGTGAGGCCAGCAGTTTCTGTTTCTCCGGTGTATCGACACCATAAAAACAGCTGGAAGCCGTCGGCGGACTGGCGATGCGCATGTGCACTTCAGCAGCACCGGCATCACGCACCATGGCGACAATCTTCTGGCTTGTCGTACCGCGCACAATGGAATCGTCCACCAGCACAACCCGCTTGCCTTCGATCAGGCGGCGGTTGGCATTGTGCTTCAGCTTGACGCCCATATGGCGGATGTTGTCGGTCGGCGCGATGAAGGTACGACCGACATAGTGGTTGCGGATAATGCCCAATTCGAACGGCAGGTTGGCTTCCTGGGCAAACCCGATCGCAGCTGGCGTTCCAGAATCCGGGACCGGCACCACAATGTCGGCGTCAACCGGCGATTCCCGCGCCAGTTCTTCGCCAATCTGCTTGCGCACATTGTAGACGTTCTCGCCCTGCACGGTGGAATCCGGCCGGGCAAAATAGACATATTCAAAGACGCAAAACCGAGATTTCTGCTTTTCGAGCGGGAAGTGGCTTTCAATCCCGTGTTCGTTGATCACCACCATTTCGCCGGGTTCAATGTCGCGGACAAAACGGGCACCAATGATATCCAGTGCGCAGGTTTCGGACGCCAACACGTAAGAGCCGTCGACATCCCCCAATACGAGAGGACGCACACCGAGTGCATCGCGGCAGCCGATCAATTTCTTGCCGGAAAGGGCGACAAGTGAAAACGCACCTTCGATCTGCTTGACCGCATCGGTCAGCTTGGCAACCAGACGTTGCTCTTCGCTCATGGCAATGAGATGCAGAATGACTTCTGTATCGGAGGTCGATTGAAAAATCGCACCGCGTTTTTGCAACTGGTCGCGAATGGCCGAGGCGTTGGTCAGATTGCCATTATGGGCAACGGCAAAGCCGCCACCGGCAAAATCAGCAAAGAATGGCTGCACGTTGCGCATGCCTTCACCGCCGGTTGTGGAATATCGGTTATGGCCGATGGCGCAATTGCCTGGCAGGCGGGCAATCACTGAGGGTTTGGTAAAAGTATCACCAATCAAGCCAACATGGCGCTCAGCATGGAACGTACCACCCTCCAGCGTCACAATACCGGCAGCTTCCTGTCCTCGATGTTGTAAGGCGTGAAGGCCGAGCGTGGTGAGCGCGGCGGCGTCAGAATGGCCATAAATGCCAAACACACCACATTCTTCGTGAAACTTGTCGGAGAACATATCTCGTTCCTTGGACCTGGGGCGCGGCAGTGGGATCAGGTTTTCTGATCCGTGTCCTGTTCGCCTTCTTTCTTTTCACCACTGTTGCTCTCGAAAAAGCGTTTGATCACTTCTTCGAGGTTTTCCGGCAGCGCGTCACGAATATTGGTGCCAATGGCCACCAGCATCGGTTTGGATTTTGCTTCTGCAACCCAATCGGGTTCGTTGTCGTTGGCCAGCCACAAAAAGCCCATCAAGGTAATGATAACCAGCAGCGCACCGCGTGCGGCGCCAAAGATAAAGCCAAGAGTTCGGTCAAGAACGCCAATGCGACTGTCGATGATAAGATCAGCCAGCAGCATCGTGATATAGCTGACAATCACCAGCACAATCAGGAAGATGATCGCCGCAGAGATTGCATCGGCAACCAGCGGGTTTGAAGCCACGCTGGGAATCGCACCAGCGATTGTCGGGCTCAGCATTTTATAAAATGCAGCAGCGGCGACAGCCGCCGCGACCCAGGACACAATCGATAATACTTCGCGTGAAAAACCCCTGATCATCGCGAGAATCGCGGATATCAGCATGATGACGACCAATATGCCGTCGAGCAGAGTTATTGACATCGGTCTCGCCTTGTCTCGTTATCGCGCACTATGTGCCAGTAACACCCGTCTGGGGCAAGACTTGGTTGCCGCCAGAAGCAATTTCAACCACAAGATCTGCAAGGGTGGTTATCGTATTGAGCCGCAGGCCGCTTTGTTTGACCACTTCGCTGCCCATCGCATAGGTCGCCTGATCAAAACCGAGCTTTGAAGCCTCCTTCAATCGCCCCGCAGCCTGGCCAACCGGACGTAAATGCCCGGAAAGGCTGACTTCGCCGAAAAATACGGAATTATCGGGCAATGGCTTGTTGGCCAGCGATGAGACCAGTGCGGCGGCGACAGCAAGGTCGGCGGCGGGTTCTGAGATGCGAAATCCACCCGCCACATTGAGATAAACATCATGGCCACCGAGGCGGACACCACAATGGGCTTCCAGCACGGCAAGAATCATCGACAGGCGCGCACTGTCCCAGCCAACGACGGCGCGGCGCGGCGTGCCGAGAGATGATTCGGCAACCAGAGCTTGTATCTCCACCAGCACCGGGCGGCGCCCTTCAATACCGGCAAAAACGGCAGCCCCCGGCGCCGCCTTGTGGCGTTCGCCAAGAAACAGTTCAGAAGGGTTGGCAACTTCGCGCAGGCCGAGATCCGACATTTCGAAAACCCCGATTTCATCGGTCGGTCCGAAGCGATTTTTCACCCCGCGCAGAATGCGGAAGTGATGACCACCTTCGCCTTCAAAATACAGCACTGCATCGACCATGTGCTCGACCACACGTGGTCCGGCGATCTGGCCTTCCTTTGTGACATGCCCAACCAGCACAACCGCGCATCCCGACTGTTTGGCAAAACGGATCATTGCCTGCGCCGAACTGCGCACCTGGCTGACAGTACCCGGGGCCGATTCAACGCGGTCGGTCCAAAGGGTTTGTATCGAGTCGATCACCACCAGAGCCTGTTTGCCGTTGGCTTCCAGCGTTGTGATGATGTTTTCAATATTGGTTTCCGCGATCAGCTGGACCGGAGCTTTTGCTGCTCCGAGCCGCTGGGCCCGCAAGCGCACCTGTGCCACAGCCTCTTCACCCGACACATAAACCACCGGGTGCCCCTTGGAGGCCAATGCCGCCGAGGCTTGCATCAACAGGGTCGATTTGCCAATGCCCGGATCACCGCCAACCAGAAGCGCTGAGCCGCGCACCAGTCCACCGCCAGTAACCCGATCAAATTCGGCAATGCCGGTTTCGAAGCGCGGTTCTTGGCGGGTATCCCCATCCAGCGCTTCCAACGCTACAACACGGCCCTTTTTCAGCGGTTTGCCGGGACCTGTGGCGACACCGGTGCTGGGGCTCTCTTCAACCAGCGTGTTCCACTCGCCACAAGAATCGCAACGGCCGGACCAGCGGGCGTGAGCCGCACCACAATTTTGACAGACGAATTGGATTTTAGGACTGGCCATCTTCACCAACATAAATACGGGCATAGCGATTGCCCAGTCCAGTCAGCAATTCATAGCCAATTGTGCCAGCCGCGCGCGCCACTTCGTCGACCGGGATGGTGTCGCCAAACAATTCGATCCAGTCGCCTGCGGCGATTACGTTTTCGGGAATGTCGGTGACGTCGAAGCCCGACAGGTCCATTGAAATTCGGCCCAGGCCATTGATGCGTGTTCCTTTGAACGCCGCTTGGGCGGGGGCTGCCACCTGACGCATCGGCACACCGCTATGGCTCGCTTCGCGATGGTAGCCATCGGCATAGCCCACCGAAACATAGGCAATTCGACTGTCACGACCGAGCACTTCGGTGCCGCCGTAACCGACAGCGTCACCGGCTTTGGCTTTGCGGATTTGCACAATGCGGCCCTCAAGCTTTGCAACAGGTTGCATCGGATTGGGCACATCGTTGAGCGCTTCGCCTCCATAAAGCGCCACACCTGGACGAACCAGATCAAATCCATGGCCGTCTTTCTGCAGGATGGCCGCCGAATTGGCCGATGAGCGCGGTATGCCGGGAAGCAGCGCCCCACCTTTAAGAAAGTTTTCCCGCTGGCGAATGGTTTGAGGATGGCCGATATCGTCGGCACAGGCGTAGTGGGTCATAAACAGCCGCACATCCAGCTTGTCCATGATATCGGCATCTCCAACGATTTGCTGAAGTTCTTCATAGGACATGCCGAGCCGTGTCATGCCGCTGTCAATATGAAGGGCGCAGGGCAGGGGCGTGCCTTCTTTAGCGGCGGTTGCAACCCAGGTCTCGACCTCCGGCACGCTGCCCAGAATTGGAGTCAGGCCTGCTTTCAAATAAGTCGGTACGGCGGATGCAAACAGTCCGTTGAGCACAAAGCACGTGGCCTCAGGGGCGCTGCGCTTCACCCGTAAAGCTTCTTCCGGCACAGCCACGAAAAAAGTTTTGCAGCCCGCGCGCGACAACGCTTTGACCACCGCTTCAATGCCACAGCCATAGGCATTGGCCTTGACCACCGCGGCACATTGCGCAGCGTCGGCGCAGGCGGCGAGGTGACGCCAGTTGCTCACCAGCGCGTTTAGATCGACGGTCAGTCGCCCTCCGGCAAGATCGGGATCAGCACTCACGGCCTATTCAAATCGCTCCGGCAAGTGATCGTCATCAATCAGGTCAGTAAAGCGGGTAAATTCTGGCTGAAACGCCAAATGGGCGGTGCCGGTAGGACCATGTCGCTGTTTTGCAATGATCACTTCGGCCTTGCCGCGACCATTTTCATAACGCTGCAGGTTCGCTGCGTAGTCCTTGTTTTCAGTATCGTTGAGTAAACGCTCGGCATAATACTCATCGCGATACACGAACAGCACCACATCCGCGTCCTGCTCAATCGAACCCGATTCACGAAGGTCTGACAATTGTGGGCGTTTGTCTTCGCGGTTTTCTACCTGACGTGAAAGCTGGGAAAGCGCGATGATCGGCACATTCAGCTCTTTGCCAAGGGCCTTCAGGCCGGTGGTGATTTCGGTGATTTCCTGCACCCGGTTATCGGTACGCTTGTTGCCCGACATCAGCTGAACATAATCGATAATCAGCACATCGAGACCACGTTGGCGCTTCAATCGGCGGGCGCGGGCTGCCAGCTGCGCAATCGAGATGCCGCCGGTCTGGTCAATATAAAGCGGAATGCGATGCATCATCTGCGAACAGGCGACAAGCTTCTCAAATTCGGCGTCGTTGATTTCACCGCGGCGGATCTTGGAGGAGGAAATTTCCGTTTGCTCGGCGATGATACGCGTCGCCAATTGTTCGGCCGCCATCTCAAGAGAGAAGAAGCCGACAATGCCGCCATTAATGGCTTTGGAAGTGCCATCCGGTTGGATTTCCGGCTCATAAGCCTCGGCGATGTTGAAGGCTATATTGGTTGCCAACGAGGTTTTGCCCATGGCCGGGCGTCCAGCCAGAATGATCAGGTCGGAAGGTTGCAGACCCCCCATCTTCTGATCGAGAATGTTGAGACCCGATGCGACGCCTGACAGGTGTCCGTCGCGCTGGAAAGCTGCGCTTGCCATGTCAATTGCATTGCCGATGGCGCTACCAAAATCGCTGAAACCGCCATCATAGCGCCCAGTCTCGGCCAGTTCGAAGAGACGGCGCTCGGCGTCCTCAATCTGCACATTGGGGGTCATATCGACCGGGGCATCAAAGGCAATGTTGACCATGTCTTCGCCGATGCCGATCAGATTGCGGCGGGTCGCAAGATCATAGATCGAGCGGCCATAGTCTTCGGCGTTGATGATGGTCGTCGCTTCGGCGGCAAGGCGGGCCAGATAGGTGGCAACGGTCATGTCGCCAACTTTTTCTTCTTCTGGCAAAAATGTTTTTATGGTCACAGGATTGGCGCGCTTGGCCGCGCGGATCATGTCGGCCGTCACCTTATAAATCTGCCTGTGAAGCGGTTCGTAAAAGTGGTCGGGTTCGAGAAAGTCCGAGACCCGATAAAAGGCGTCATTGTTGATCAGGATTGCGCCAAGAAGCGCCTGCTCGGCCTCGATATTGTTGGGCGCTGTGCGGTAGGATGCGGGGCCCGAACCTGGACCAGCAACAACATTTTCCGCAGTTTCAGCCATAAGTCTCCCTTTCGCCGCAACACGTGCGCCGCCCGAATCTATCATTGGTAACGCTTGAACCAGGGACCATCTATAGACGTGAAAATTGCTAGCAACAGCCAAATTTTCACATGGGTTCAAAAGATTTTTTAATTCACCCGCTGTTCACAGCCTGTGAAAAGCCAAAGCAGGCAATTGCGCGATTCGCGCAAATCTTCTTGACATAGTGTGCTTGATTGGGAGCCAAAATGAAACCGGGCGACTCGCTTTCGGAAAAAGCGAATCGCCCGGAGAAAATCGGCGTCAGTTTGTGAAGCGGATTAGCTCTTAGCTTCTTCTTCCGCTTCGGCAGCAGCTTCTTCAACTGGTGCGTCTTCGACCGCTGCTTCTTCACCATCGGCAGATTCTTCAGCACCCTCAAGATCAACTTCATCTGGGTTTTCGAAAATGTCTTCGATATTCAATTCGTCTTCTTCAGCCTCATCGTCGTCTTCAAAGGCGTCACGGCTGGTCAGGTCTTCACCGGCAGCCTGACGAACAGCTTCATCTTCAGAACGGGCAACGTTCATGGTGACTTCGGCTTCAACTTCAGGATGCAGCGCGATAAGCACATTGTGCAGGCCGATAACTTTGATCGGGGAACGCAGTTCGATCTGACTGCGGCCAACAGAAAAGCCTGCTTCTTCCAGCGTGGCAACAATGTCGCGAGCTGCAACAGAACCATAGAGCTGACCGGTTTCACCAGCTGAACGAACAGCCACATAGGTGTTGCCGCTGAGTCTTTCCGAAACAGCTTCCGCTTCGCTCTTACGTTCCAGGTTGCGAGCTTCCAGGTGAGCACGCTGTGATTCAAAGTGTGCCATGTTGGCTTTGTTGGCGCGCAGGGCCTTGCCCTGAGGCAGCAGGAAGTTGCGTGCGTAGCCGTCTTTGACGGTGACGGTGTCGCCCATCTGACCAAGTTTGGCGATGCGCTCAAGAAGAATGACGTCCATGGGATTTGTCCTTGTTGTACAGACTGATGTCAGGTTGATTTCGGAGGGCCCGAGAAACGGGCGCGGATATTAAAGAGGGATTCTGCTACTCCGATCACGGCAAAGGCCGGGGCGATGAAGCGCGAGAAAAGCAGCACGATATAAACGATTGGCAACAGGAAGGGCCGGATCGCCAGACCGCGTGTTATAAAGTGAATGGTGGCCAGACCGACCAGCACGAAGGCTCCGCCAAATGCGCCGGCAATGACCTGCGCAATGGTTCCCAGATCGTTGCTGGCAAAGCTCAGCGCCACGGCCACCAACAAGATGGCGGATGCCAGTGGTGGCAAATTGACTTCGGTTGGCAGGTCATCTTTGGGTCGCAGGATCCAGCCACGGCGGCGCACAAAACGTTCCGCCAGACGCAGATTGATAACCATCAACAGCAGGATTGAAACCGGCATAATGATTGGGATCAGCGTGGCGATGTCGCGGGCACGGGCTTCGATCTGTTCCTGAGGGATCAGCGCAGTTCCACCGGCCGCATCATCGCCACCGGTCTGGTTCTGAACTTCGGCCAATTGGCCCATCATGATCGTTGCCTGGTCGAGCGCCATTTGCTCGCTATAGCCGGTAACAATGCCGATGATCAGAACAATACCGGCGCTGATGACTGCCAGACGGAATAGAATTTGCGATAGTGGGAACCATTCCTGTACCCCGTCGTCATCGCGTGACAGTCCAGCGCTGTGACCAATCCAAACGGCGGGAGCCAGCGTGGCGATCAGGACGGAGACGCCGCTGATGGGGCCCATGAAGATGCCGACGGTCAGTGCCGCGACCACGCAGGCAATGGTGCCAATGATGGTGCCGAAACCAAGAACCGCAATAAACAGGGGCAGGGCGGTGAAGGAGGACATGGCCAGTCCCATACCGCCAAGCGAAAGCGGGCTGACAAACAGCACGGCTGCTATCAATCCACAAAGTACGGCAATGGCAATGGAACGGTTGGTCATGGTCTCGCTGTCCTGCCCTGGGCAGTTAGAGCCGGACGCCCTATTGCGACCGGGTCAACTATATAGAGCGGCGCTGCGAAACAAGTTCCGCAGCGCCGTATTTGATTACTTGATCACGTAAGGGATCAGAGCCAGGAAACGGGCGCGTTTGATGGCACGGGCCAGTTCACGCTGTTTCTTCAGGCTGACGGCGGTGATACGTGAGGGCACGATCTTGCCGCGTTCGGAGATGTAACGCTGCAGCAGCTTGACGTCTTTATAGTCAATCTTAGGCGCGTTTTCGCCGGTGAATGGGCATGTTTTACGACGACGCTGAAAAGGCCGACGTGTTGGCATCTGTTCAATAGCAACCATTGGTCAGGCTCCTTATTCTGCTGCGGCAGCTGGTGCTGCGTCTGGGGCTGGACGACGTGGTGGGCGATCCCCACCGCGACCGCCGCGTGGGCCACGATCATCACGCTCGTTGCGGCGCAACATGGCAGATGGGCCATCTTCGTGCTCTTCAACGCGGATGGTCATGTAACGCAGAACGTCTTCGTGCAGGCGCATCTGACGTTCCATTTCCAGGACCGCAGCAGATGGTGCATCGATGTTCATCAGCGCGTAGTGAGCCTTGCGGTTCTTGTTAACGCGGTATGGCAGGGTTTTCAGACCCCAGTTTTCGATCTTGCCGACCGAACCGTCATTGGCTTCAAGAACGGTTTTGAAGTGTTCAACCAATGCGTCGACCTGCTGGGACGATACGTCCTGGCGGGCCATAAAGATGTGTTCATAAAGGGCCATGGGCCACCTTTCCTTTGTTTTCGAACTTCCTGCGCAAAGCCTCATCGACGCTTTTCTATTGCCCGAAGGCGGGAAAGGCGCGATTTAACAAGTGTCGAGAGCGGAAGCACGGGAGGACGGTTTACCTTGCAAACCTGACTTTCGGTATAATGAAAGACCCATCCGTTCAGCCACCAGCCGGAAGCCCGACATTCGTGTGCGGGAGCGATATAGCTGGTTTTGAGCCTAATGCAAGCCACAATTGTCCGAACTTGTTGGCAACCCGAGGGACAATTTGGGGCCAGTTGCGTTTATTGAAGCGACCAGCACTAAACAAGACTTCGCAGATCGCTTGATTCATCTTAAGAGAGAAACAGGCGATACGCCTGAAATGAATCACGTTGCTGCACTTGTAAGAGGGATGGTTGGATGTCTGAAACACCTGAAGCAGGATCTTATGATGTAATAATCGTTGGCGGTGCCATGCTTGGTTCTTCGGTGGCCTGGTTTACCGCCAACAACCCCGATTTCGATGGCCGCATCTTGGTGGTTGAACGTGATCCAAGCTATGAAAACAGCTCGACCTCCCACACCAATTCCTGCATCCGCCAGCAATTCTCCAACGAGATCAATGTGCGGATTTCGCAGTTCGGCGTTGAGTTCATCAAGAACTTCAGGTCGTTCATGGGCGACGATGCGCGGGTGCCTGATGTGGTGCTGCAGAGCTATGGCTACATGTATATGGCCGACAATCAGGAATTTGCCGGCGTTCTGGCTGAGGGCCAGAAGGTTCAACAATCGCTGGGTGCGGGAACCCGCCACATGACAGCGGACGAAATCGCAGCCGAATACCCATTCTATAATCTCGAAGACATTGTCGCCGCCAACCACAATACCAAGGACGAGGGGTATTTTGACGGCAACACCCTGTTTGACTGGTGGAAGCGATCCGCCCGCGAGAAAGGGGTTGAGTATATTCACAACGAAGTTGTCTCGATGAGCCTCAATGGAGCTGGCACTCAGGTTGAATCGGTTACGCTGAAAAGCGGTGAAGTTGTTGCTTGCGGCAAGGTGGTGAATGCTTCGGGGCCACGGGCTGTGCTGACCTCGCGCATGGCCGGTATTGAGATCCCGGTGGAGCCGCGCAAGCGCTACACATTCATTTTTGATGCTGCCAGGCCTTTGGATCGGGATTTGCCGCTGACCATTGATCCGTCAGGCGTTCATATGCGCACGGATGGCGCCTACTATCTGGCCGGTTGCCCGCCTGAAGTTGATCCGCCGGTGGACTATGATGATTTCGAGCAGGATCATTCGATCTGGGAAGAAAAGGTCTGGCCGATTATTGCCAACCGGGTGCCGCAGTTTGAGGCCATCAAGCTGATCAACTCGTGGGCCGGCCATTATGCTTTCAACACGCTCGATCAAAATGCTATTTTGGGGCCACATACTCAGGTTGAGAATTTCCTTTTCGTCAATGGCTTTTCCGGCCATGGCTTTCAGCAGTCACCAGCAATGGGGCGTGGCATGTCGGAATTGCTGACCTATGGCGAATTCCGCACCCTGGATCTTTCGCCATTTGGCTATGACCGGATTGAGCGCGGCGAGCCATTTCTGGAAAAGGCCGTGATCTAGGCTCTGGTCAATAGATTGCTGGTAGCAGGGACGGTTGCTTCTGCTGACAGCGGTCGGCGGTTCAAAATTTGGTAATGGCCGAGTTGCGGAGTTTGGAGGTTCTGGGGAAAATTGCCCGATGACTGCATTTGGGGGGAAGGAGCCGTTGGGCCTTCTTAAATTGCCTGGGACGATTTCGTTGAAGCAGACATTGAAGATGGGCGACTTAGAATTTGATCAACGGCAGCAGCGGGCCCAATTTGACGGAAGCTTCTCAACTTATTTGATGAATTTGCGACGCTAATTTAGCAGCTCGCTCAACCGGCAATATTTTGGTTGATGGGTGCGTCAGAAGTATCAAATTTTTTGCAAACGGAACAGATATATAATAAAAGAGCCTAACAAATTTATGAGGGAATATAAAATGAGAATTGGATTGAAATTCGAGGGTGACTTAGCAGATCAACACATGATACCTGCTTATGATGGGACAAAATCACTGGAAGGAATGTCGAGATCAATACTAATAGTTTCCTCGTATCTAGTTGAAGGGAAGGTTCGTTGAAAAAAGTTTGAACGCGTGCCCCTCCAATTCAATATGGTTGCACATCGGCCAGGCAGTTTCGAGACCCTTTATGACATAGCTTATCCTGCGGCTGTGTTTGGAGGTGGCATACTGACTGGAGCACTAAAAGACGTCGGACAAACTCTTCTTACTGATCTTATTAAGTCAGTTTATGGCCGAGTTACAGGAACAGAACGTGTAGAAGACATTCCCGATACAGTTGCCGAGCTAGACCGCGAACGAGGTGGAGATATTAACGCTCTGGTTGAAGCCGCTGAGCCGTCAGTGCGGCTCGGCCATACTGTTATCAATCACGGCGTGATCAATATAAACATTAACCAAGCAGCGGAAGTTGAGCAGTCTTCCTTAGCTCTGTTAAATCCAGAAACTAAGAAATTCGTTTGGGACAAAATCATCAACAACGAGATGCGAGCCAAACTTTTCAGCATTGGAAGTTTCAACGCAAACCAAGGAACCGGGCGAGCATTTGACTTGGAGCTAGGAAAAAGTATTCCGTTTGAGATATTGAAGGACGCGGACGCCCAAACAATCAATACAATTTTGCAGAGCATTAGTGATTATACACGAAAGAGGCGACTTGGTGATAATCTCAGGTCTGCGGTAGCTCTAAAATACACATCAGTTGATGCAGTAGACGGCAGACTAAAAAAAATTCGAATTCACAAGGCCCGACCCGATTTCGATGATCTTTGAGACCACGGAAGTTAAAGAAACAAGCCGACGCCAGCTTTTAGCCGATTTGATGAAAAAGCCGTCGTTCGCTTGGTCGGTTGGCTGATCTATCAGTTCGGAAGGCATCGCTTTTTTGACATTGGTCGAATGTCTCAAAGGTCCGCTTCTCGGTCGTCTGCACGTCCTCGTATAGTTTTGAACCGAACGGCTGCTTTGGGAAACCACAAGTGCAATTCTGGCATCGACCGAATGGCAGCAAAGGGCCGAAAGTGCATCGAATAGACACCTGTTACTTTGCGCTCCAAGCAGGCGTTTGGTGGTTTTGCCGAACGACTGGCTCGCCAGGCTGAAGGAATGGTCCACAGTTGCAACCCGCTATCACAAATGCCCACAAATATTCCCGCAAGCCATTACGTTTGCAGTAATCGTACAGTTTTGGTTATGAGCCCCGTCGCCGCCCGCCGCCCGCCGCTCGCCGCCCGCCGCTATCCGGCGAAACGCAGCAACAGAACGCCGGTTAGAGTCAGGGTTGTGGCAAGAATTTTGCCTTTGGTCAGGCCTTCCTTCAGAAACAAGACGCCGATGAAAAGGGCAAAGACGGTGCTGGTTTCACGCAGAGCCGTGACCAGTGCAATCGGTGATTGAGTCATTGCCCAGACGACCAGAACATAGGCCACCACCGACGCGCTGCCACCAAGCCAAAAGGTGCGCTGGCCTTCCGTGAAAACCTGTTTTGGCGCATTTGGGCGGTACAATCCGATGATGACGGAAAAGGTCAGCGCGTTGATTACGGTCATCCATGCGATATAGCCGAAGGCCGTTCCCGCAGCACGCGCACCGAGGCCGTCGAGCAGCGAATAGCCAGCAATGAAACAGCCCGTCAGGAGGGCTGCCGCAACCGCTTTGGGGTTGCGTAAGCCATTATTCTGTTTGAGCAGCGACAGGCAGAATATGCCGGTGACGATCAGAGCAATTGCTGCGATCTGCATTGGTGCGAGATAAATGCCCAGACTGAAAATTGACACCAAGGCTACAATTGCCGGGCCGCTGCCGCGTGCGATGGGGTAGACTTGGGTGAAATCGCCCAACCGGTAGGCCTGGATCAAACTAAGCTGATAGCCGGTGTGAACCAGAACAGACATGGCAAGCAGTGGCCAGCTTTCAGGTGCCGGAATTGGCACAAACGGCATCGCCAACAGGGCCAGAGGGGCGTGGCCCAAGGTGATGGCCGTCATCGATACCACTTTGTCCGAATTTGACTTCACCAATGCGTTCCACGACGCATGCAGTGCTGCGGCAAACAGCACGATTAGGAAAGTGGTTAGGGTCAAGCTACCGGAGACTCAGAAAATGTCATCGAACTGGCATAAAACGGCCACTTAAACGAACAAGTCAACCTTTTGGAAGCTGCGTACATCGACAAGACCGATATCCGAAATGCGCAATTCCGGAATCACGACCAACGCCAGCAAGGAGTGTTGCATATAGGCGTTGTTGACGCTGCAGCCGCACCCGGCCATGGCGGCAACCAGTTTATCGGCCTTGGCAGCGACGAGGGGTGACGCTTCATCGGACATCAGTCCGGCAATCGGCATTTCCACCAGAGCCTGTTCTTCGCCATCCCGGAAAAGCACAACGCCACCGCCTACCTCGCGCAGTCGGTTAGCAGCCAGTGCCATGTCCGACTTGCTGGTGCCAACGACAATCATGTGGTGGCTGTCATGGGCGACTGATGAGGCCATGGCGCAGGGCACATTGTAGCCAAATCCAGAGACAAATCCGTTGGTGACCGTGCCTGTGGCGCGGTGGCGTTCGACCAGAGCAATTTGGCAGATGTCCTTTTCGACATCACCCACCACAAGGCCGTCGTGAACTTCAAGCTTGGCTTCCAATGCCTTGGTCGGTGCCTGGTTTTCAACAACACCAATCACGCGAACCTTGGCGGAGAGGACCGCGGCAGGAGCTGGGATGTCGAAGTCGTCGGACCCCAGGTCCCGTTTCATATTGATCGTGTTCTTAGCGCTATCTGGATAGTTGTAAGCGGGCAGGTCTGTCTGCATTTCACCATTTGATGCGAGGCGTTCGCCGCGCCCGTAAACATCCGTGATGGTGAGGGCGTTGAGGTCCGAGACCAACAGGAAGTCGGCCAATCTGCCGGGTGCAATCGAGCCCAGTTCGCGCTCAACACCAAAATGTTGGGCAGTATTAAGCGTTGCCATCTGGATCGCCTGTAAAGGTGGAAGTCCGCATTCGATGGCATGGCGAACGACCCGGTTCATATGGCCGTCATTGACCAATGTTCCCGAATGGCTGTCATCGGTGCATAAAATGAAATTGCGCGGATCGAGCCCGTCCTCGGTCACAGCCTTGATCTGAGCTTCCACATCATACCATGCCGAACCAAGCCGCAGCATGGCACGCATGCCTTGCCGCACCCGGGCGATTGCGTCTTCCTTCTTGGTGCCCTCATGGTCATCTGCCGGGCCACCTGCTGCATAGGCGTGGAAACTGCGGTCGAGGACAGGTGAGGCGAAATGGCCGCCGACGGTCTTGTTGGCAGCCATTGAGGCAGCCACTTCGCCAACCATGCGCGGCGAATTGGCGGCGACGCCTGGAAAATCCATCACCTCGCCAAGGCCAATAATGTTTTCCCAGCTCAGCGCCTCGGCGACTTCAGCAGGGCCCAGCGACGCACCGGCATTTTCAAGCCCGGGTGCAGATGGCACGCAAGAGGGCATTTGCACAAACACGTTTATCGGCATGCCGCAGGCTTCGTCATGCATCAGTCGCACGCCCGCCAGACCGAGCACATTGGCAATCTCGTGCGGGTCGATGAACATCGATGTGGTGCCATGGGGAATAACCGCCCGACAGAACTCGGTAACTGTGACCATGCCGGATTCAACATGCATGTGGGCGTCACACAGACCCGGCACGAGATAGCGTCCTTCGGCTTCAATGACCTCGGTGTTGGGGCCAATGCAATGGCTGGCGTCGGGTCCACAATAGGCAAACCGTCCTGCGGCAATTGCCAGATCGGTATCGGGTACAATTTCGCCGGAATAGACGTTCACCCATTTTCCTGCGCGAACAACCAGGTCCGCGGGCTGGCGTCCCATGGCGACATCCACAAGGAGGGGAGCCATTTGCTCCCAAGATTTTGGTTTGTTGATTTCTGCCATGGCCGATAACCGTTTTGTTCCTCGTATGTAGCAGGGTCGCGCATTCCCCGCATTGCATCAAGACCGTGCTTGTCAGTTCTGTCCACAATTCGATAATTGAGACCATGAAATTGCCTTATTCATGGCTTCAGAGAAGGTAGCCGCAGCGGAAACTTTCGATTCCAATTGCGGTAATATTTGCGGGATAACGCCTTGCAATATTGAACCTCCAAAGGTACCGAAATTCCGCTTGGTCAAAAGGCAGGGCGAGTGGATTCTAACGCCCCTTTGTTGGTGATCGGAAAACGATCTGGAGTTGATAGTGAGAACAGTACTACTCGTTTCGGCCATGTTTGGCTTTTTGCTGGGAGGCGCGTCTGCTCAGGAATCTGCGCCACTCATTAAGGCTGCAGCGGGGCCTGTTGTTTCACAGGCAGCTCCACGTCAGGCACAGGTTTTGGCTGACATCTTGAAGGACCGCGACATCACAGGCGTGGCCGTCACATATATAAGCGATGATTATGGAAAGCGCTTGGAGACCGCCTTTGCGGAGGCGTTCAAGGCGCATGGTGGCCGCGTCGCGATCTCAATTTCGCACCGTGGCAATGAAGAAGACTATTTCGCCGAAGTTGGCGCGCTGGCCGTTGCGGGTGTCGAGCACCTTGTTGTTCTGGGGTATCTGGAACAAGGAGGTTTGGGGATTGTGCAGACTGCGCTTGATACCGGAGCCTTTGAAAAATTTGTGCTTGGTGAAGGCATGATTGGCAAAGAACTCATGAAGACTGTTGGCAGTCAGCTCGATGGTTCTGTAGGTGCGCTGCGCGAAACTGCTGCCGTGGGCGTCGGTGTTGACGAAACCAAGCCAGAAGTAACGTCTAAGGACGCGAAAATTCTGCCGGGCGCGCTGTCCAGCGTGGTTGATATTGTCAACGCGGACGACACCTTGAAATTGAGCAGCAAAGAGCTTCTGCCAATTATTCCAATTGGAGAGGTGACGGACGCTTATCATGAGCTCGAAGTTCGCGATGGCAAGTTCGAAACGGTTAAAATCCGTTAGTCCTGAGAATTTTTGGGGCGACAATCAGACCGGGGATTGCCATGATTGAGGCAATTGGGTTGAGGAAATGATCATGAAACGCACCGGGGCACAGCTGCTTGTTGAATGTTTGATGGAGCAGGAAGTCGAAATGGGCTTCGGGGTTCCTGGCGAGAGCTATCTTGCTGTGCTCGATGCATTGCACGACGTTTCCAACCGCTTTCGATTTGTCGGTTGCCGCAATGAAGGTGGCGGAGCCTTTATGGCAGAAGCCTATGGCAAACTCACGGGCAAGCCAGGCGTTTTGTTCGTAACACGTGGCCCCGGTGCAACGAATGCGTCGATTGGCATTCATACAGCCATGCAGGATTCCACGCCCATGGTTGTATTTGTCGGGCAGATTGAAACCACAATGCGCGAACGCGAAGCCTTTCAGGAACTGGATTATCGGGCTGTCTTTGGCTCAATGGTCAAATGGGTGGTCGAAATTGACGATGCCGACAGGGTACCCGAGTTGGTGTCACGGGCTTTTTCCACCGCTTTGTCAGGACGTCCAGGTCCTGTTGTTGTGGCGCTTCCAGAAGACATGCTGGTGCAGGAGACGGAAGCGTTGCCGCGCGGTCTGATCAAGCCGGTGAAGGCAGAAGCCTCTGAACAGGCATTGGGCAATGTCCTTGAAGTGATTGGTGATGCTGAACGGCCGGTATTGGTTGCCGGTGGCGGAGGCTGGAGCCGTGAGGGTGCCGCTGCGCTGACCCGTTTTGCCGAAATCAACGAATTACCAGTTGTCGTCACCTTCCGCAGTCAGGATGTGATTAACAATCATTCGCCCAGCTATATTGGTGAAGCGGCCTTTGCGCTGCCACCGGAAATACGTGCTTTTCTCGATGAAAGCGATCTGATCGTCGCGCTGAACGTGCGGTTTGGGGAAACTCTGACTGCAGGCTACACCTTGTTTAATCCAGCCGACTTCCAAACGAAGTTGGTTCATATCCATTCCAGCGAGCAGGAAATCGGCAAGATTTTTACGCCAGATCTTGCTGTTGTGTCTGATCCAAATAAGGCGCTTGCCGGACTGGCGGCACTTTCGGCGGAAAATCCTATTGCCGCTCCCACCTGGTCTGAGCGAACCAAGTCTGCTCGTGCCGCCTGGGAGGCGGGTCTGGAAGTGCGTCCGCAACCCGGCGATGTGGATATGGGCGTCATCATGCAGTATCTGCAAAAACGTCTACCGGAAGATGCGATTATCACCAACGGTGCGGGCAATTTTGCCAGTTGGGGCGGCCGTTACCTGCACTATGGTGCGGGGCGTCGGTTATTGGGACCACAAGCGGGGTCCATGGGGGCAGGAATTCCAGCCGCCGTGGCTGCCAAGCTGGCTGAGCCCCACCGATTCGTTCTGTGTTTCGCAGGTGATGGTGATTTCCAGATGACCGGAACCGAATTGGGAACGGCGCTGCAACATGGAGCCGCCCCGGTCATTTTGGTTTTGAACAACGGAACCTACGGAACAATCCGGATGCATCAGGAGCGGGAATATCCTGGACGGGTATCCGGCACCGACATCATCAACCCTGATTTTGCCATGTTTGCACAGGCATATGGCATGCACGGAGAGACAGTGCGCCATACCGATGAATTTGAAGCGGCTTTTGAACGCGCCTGTGCATCGAAGTCCGGTGGGCTGATCGAACTGGTGATTGATGCAGAGGGAATTTCCCCAAAAACCACCATATCCGAGTTGCGAGCGCGCAATTCCTGATTTAGACCCCTAGCGAATTAGCCAAAAGGCGCATCTCAAGGAGCGGTTCATGCTTGCACTCACATTTCCCGGACAGGGTTCCCAGGCCATAGGTATGGGGAAGGAACTGGCTGAAGCCTTTCCAGAATCAAAGGCGGTTTTTGAGGAAGTTGATGAGGCACTTGGACAGAATCTGACAAAAATCATCTGGGAAGGTCCAGATGATGAGCTGACTTCCACCGTCAATGCCCAGCCGGCTTTGATGGCGGTGAGCATGGCAGCTTTGCGGGCACTTGAAGCTCAGGGCTTTGAAGTGACCACGGCGGCTTATGTTGCCGGCCACAGCCTTGGCGAATATTCGGCACTGGCTGCGGCCCACGCCCTGAGCATTGCCGATACTGCTAAACTTTTGCGCATTCGCGGTGAAGCCATGCAGCAGGCGGTGCCGGTTGGCGTCGGTGCCATGGCGGCCATCATCGGGCTGGAACAGGCGCAAGTTGAAGCGGCATGTTCAGATGCTTCCCAAGCCGATAATGCGTGTCAGATAGCCAATGACAACGGCGGCGGTCAGTTGGTCATTTCCGGCCATAAGGAAGCTGTCGAACGCGCTATGGATACCTGCAAAGAAGCGGGTGCCAAACGGGCGCTGCCCCTGCCGGTTTCAGCACCATTCCATTCCACTTTGATGCAACCGGCAGCCGAGCGGATGGCCGAAGCGCTCGAAACTGTCGACATCAAGCCGACAATCGTGCCGTTGGTGTGCAACGTTCTGGCGGCTCCAATTTCTCATCCAGCCGATATCAAGAAGCGCTTGGTTGAGCAGGTGACAGGCCGGGTCCGCTGGGCCGAAAGCGTGCAATATATGCACTCTGAAGGTGTCGGGCAGGTCTGGGAAATTGGCTCCGGCAAGGTGCTGACAGGCCTCGCTCGTCGCATTGAACGCGGCCTCGCTGGCAGCGCGATTGGCAAGCCTGAAGAGGCGGCAAAAGCGCTGGAAGAACCCGCCTCTTGAAGTTGAATCAAATTATCAACTAGCCGAATCCAATTCTGACTTTATATTCTTAACCAACTCAATTCGTTTGGTTTTTACCCTCGGAGAAACACATGTTCGACCTCACCGGAAAAAAAGCCCTTGTGACCGGCGCTTCAGGCGGTATTGGCGTTTCCATCGCCAAGGCACTGCATGCCTGCGGTGCGATAGTCGGCCTGCACGGCACCCGCGAAGAGCGCCTCAAGGAGATTGCCGCTGAGCTCGGTGATCGGGTTCACATCTTCCCGGCCAATCTCGGCAACTCGGAAGAGGTTAAAGCATTGGCCGCCAAGGCCGAAGAAGAACTCGGTGGCATCGACATTCTGGTCAATAATGCCGGCATCACCAAGGACGGCCTGTTCGTTCGCATGTCAGATGATGACTGGGATGCGGTTCTCGACATCAACTTGAAATCGACATTCCAACTGACCCGCGATGTGGTCTATCCAATGATGCGCCGCAAGGGTGGTCGCATCATCAACATCACTTCAATCGTGGGCGTCACCGGTAATCCGGGGCAGGGCAATTATTGCGCATCAAAGGCGGGCATGATCGGCATGTCCAAGTCTTTGGCCATGGAAATCGCCAGCCGCAAAGTGACGGTCAACTGTGTTGCACCAGGTTTCATTGCCACACCAATGACAGATGCGTTGAACGACAAGCAAAAAGACGCGATTTTGGGTACGATTCCTGCCAAACGTCTGGGGTCGGGTGAAGAAGTTGCCAGCGCTGTGGTGTATCTTGCCAGTGACGAGTCGGCTTACATGACAGGCCAGACCCTGCATGTGAACGGCGGAATGGCGATGATTTAGTGGGTTTTTGATGGCAGATCATTGATTGGTCTGTGAATGGGCGCAACAATAGCGCTTGATCTAATGCCGTGCGTTAACTAGGTAAGACGCAAATTTTAGTTTGGTCGATATCGGAGAACCAATATGAGCGACACAGAAAAGCGCGTTAAAGACATCGTAGTTGAGCACCTGGGTGTGGAAGCTGATAAGGTGGTGACCAACGCCTCCTTTATCGACGACCTGGGGGCAGACAGCCTGGACACCGTTGAACTCGTCATGGCTTTTGAAGAAGAGTTTGGCGTAGAGATCCCTGACGACGCTGCTGAAACAATTCAGACCGTCGCTGATGCGGTCAAATACCTAGACGAAAACAAAGCCTAAGTATTTTCCTGCTCCTTTAAGGCAGGCCTTAAATGGGGAGCATGCAAATGCTCTCCATTTTCTGTTTCCAGAGCCAAATTTGCGGGATAGGCTCTCAACAATTTCTGAAACAATTACGGGTGAGACTGCAATGAGACGTGTGGTTGTGACTGGGGTGGGCATGGTGTCGCCTGCGGGTGGTAATGCCGAAGCTTCTTGGGATTTTATCCTGGCTGGCAAAAACGCAGCGGCTAAGGTCGATACGTTTGAGGTGGAAGACCTGCCCGCCAAGATCGCCTGCGAGATTCCTCGCGGAGATACAGCTGAAGGTAGCTTCAATCCAGATGACTGGATGGAAGTCAAAGAACAGCGCAAGGTTGATCCGTTTATTGTCTATGCCGTCTCTGCCGCCACTCAGGCGCTAAACGACGCCAATTGGCATCCCCAGACCGAGGACGAAAAATGTGCCACTGGCACAATGATCGGCTCTGGCATTGGCGGTTTGCAGGGTATTGAGCAGACGTCTTTGTTGCTCAAAGATCGCGGTCCGCGCCGTGTCAGCCCGTTCTTTATTCCCGGCCGCCTGATCAACCTGGCTTCCGGTTATGTTTCCATCATGCACGGCCTGAAAGGCCCCAACCACTCTGTGGTGACGGCTTGTTCCACCGGTGCCCATGCGATCGGTGATGCCGGGCGGATGATTGCCTTGGGTGATGCAGACGTCATGGTTGCCGGCGGGGCTGAGTCTCCCGTTTGCCGGCTCTCACTTGCAGGGTTTGCGGCTTGTAAAGCGTTGTCCACACAGTTCAATGACGATCCAACCAAGGCTTCACGGCCTTGGGATGCAGACCGCGATGGTTTTGTCATGGGCGAAGGCGCTGGTGTTGTGGTGCTGGAAGAATATGAGCACGCCAAGGCCCGTGGTGCCAAGATTTACGGCGAACTGATTGGTTACGGCATGTCTGGCGATGCCCATCACATCACCGCCCCTGCCGAGAATCATGAAGGTGCGTATCGTGCCATGAGTGCCAGCCTGAAACGGGCTGGCATTGAGGCTTCTGAAATCGATTATGTAAATGCCCACGGTACGTCGACCATGGCGGACACTATGGAATTGGGTGCTGTCGAACGCCTTGTTGGTGATCATGCGGCTAATCTGTCCATGTCATCGACGAAATCGGCAATCGGTCACCTGTTGGGCGCTGCCGGTTCGGTGGAAGCGATTTTCTGTCTGTTGGCAATGCGTGACAGCAAGGTGCCGCCGACCCTCAACCTCGATAAACCGGATGCAGAGACGTCGATTGATCTTGTGCCCCATGCGGCCAAGGACAAGGAATTGACAACCGTTTTGTCGAATTCGTTTGGCTTCGGTGGGACCAACGCCTCGTTGGTATTTACCAAAACCGATTAAAGCAGTTGCGAATTTCCACGAATGACGTTGATTAAGGGCGCTTTCGGCGCCTCTTAATTGTTTCGCCGCGAGCAGGCGGGTATTATTTCCCGATTTTGCCACATTGCTTTGATTCTCTGTGAAATCATGTGGCGTGAATGGCCCGGTATCGGGCCTGTTTGAAAGAGTTTGACCCGTTGAGTGACGAAACCAGGAAATCAGTTTTTGGCCGCAACGCACAAAATGGCGGCGTGCAGCCTCAAGTCGATCTCGGAGAGCCGATGGCCCAAGACAACGTTGTTCAACTCGACCCAATCGTCCCCCGCTCGCCGCGCGAGGCGATTGAGCCGCAGGATATTATCCCACCGGTAAGGCGTTCTGATCGGGCGCGGGGTGGCATGGTTCGGTTTTTCAATTCTCTGATGACCATGGCCCTGTTTGGGGCAATCTTCTTTGTCGGGGTCATCTGGTACGGCAAAACCGAATTTGATGCACCGGGACCGCTGGCGGCAGAAACGACATTCACGGTGCCCAAAGGGGCGACCTTCTCGTCGATTGTGCCCGGCCTGGAATCCAAAAGCATCATCAAGAAGCAAGGTCCTTTGCGGGTTTTCACCCGCGGTGTGCGGGCCGCCGGGCAAGCCTCCGGGCTGAAGGCAGGAGAGTTTGCTTTCACGCCGGGCATGAGCATGCGGGCGGTAATGGAGCAACTCACTGAGGGGCGGGCCATCCAATACAGCATCACGTTCCCAGAGGGTTGGACTTCTTTCCGTATCATGGAACGCATTGCCGCCAATGAGGAATTGGAAGGCGACGTGCCCGCAATTCCACCGGAAGGCACATTGTTGCCCAACACTTACAATTTCCAACGCGGCGATTCGCGTGAGTCGATTGTTTCCAAGCTGCAGGAAGGTCAGAAGAAGGCGTTGCGTGATATCTGGCACTCACGCGCCCCCGATCTGCCGCTTCGCTCTCAGGAGGAGTTGGTGATCCTGGCCTCAATCATTGAAAGAGAAACTGGTGTGGCTTCAGAGCGTCGTCATGTGTCGTCGGTATTCATCAACCGTCTGCGCAAGGGGATGCGTCTGCAGACTGACCCGACCGTGATCTATGGATTGTGGGGTGGGCGCGGCAAGCCGAAGGACCGTGGCGGCCTGCGCCGTTCGGAACTGGATAAAAAAACCCCTTACAACACGTATCAGATCAATGGTCTGCCGCCGGGACCTATTGCCAACCCGGGCATTGAATCCCTGCGCGCCGCGGCCAACCCGCTGGACACAGATGATCTGTTCTTTGTGGCTGACGGTACAGGCGGCCATGTCTTTGCCAAGACGCTGAAGGAACACAACTCCAATGTCGCCAATTGGCGGGCTGTTGAGCGTCGGCGGATCAAGGAAGCTGAGGCCAAAGCCAAAGAACTTGCTGACGGGGTGACCAAGCCAGCAACTCAGGACAATTGATGCTGAAAAGCATGACCGGATTTGGCCGCGCCGAAGGGCAAGCTCATGGCGTCGGGTGGGTTTGGGAATTGCGCTCGGTCAATGGCAAGAGCCTCGACGTTCGGCTGCGTTTGCCTCCCGGATTTGAACGCCTGGAACAGGGGGCGCGCAAACTTGCGGCTCAAAAACTGTCGCGGGGCAATATCCAGGCTTCTTTGACACTGCAACAGCAAAACAATGCCGGCCAGATGGTGCTTAACGAGGCTGTGCTGGCTGGCGTGTTGGACGCGATTAATAAGATTGAATCTCGCTCTGAG
Source organism: Rhizobiaceae bacterium (assembly GCA_039969995.1). Taxonomy (GTDB): domain Bacteria; phylum Pseudomonadota; class Alphaproteobacteria; order Rhizobiales; family Rhizobiaceae; genus Pseudahrensia. The sequence goes on along the minus strand of JBDVMU010000052.1, from coordinate 15,115 downwards.
CGTTCTCCATCAAGTGCAGCCGATATTTTGGCTATTCGAGGTGTTCTGGAGACTGGCGACCCGAGCCTGCCTGAAGAAGACCAGAAGGCATTGGAGGCAAACCTGTTGGTGAGCCTCGGCAATGCGCTGGATGGCTTGAACGAACACCGGGCGCGTGAGGGCGCTGCGTTGGCAGAAATCATGACCAGATTGCTGGACAGCATTACCGGATTGACGCTGGCAGCTGAACAGGATCCGGCGCGGACACCGCAGGCAATTGCTGCACGGCTTCAGGAGCAGGTGGATCGGATTAGTGGTGGAAATGGTGGGTTTGACGACGACCGGCTCCACCAGGAAGTCGCGCTGTTGGCCACAAAGGCCGATATCCGTGAAGAACTGGACCGACTGGCAGCGCATATTGAGGCGGCACGGGAACTGATTGAAGCGGGCAGCCCGGTGGGCCGCAAGCTGGAGTTTTTGACCCAGGAATTTAACCGCGAGTGCAATACATTGTGCTCTAAGGCCAACGCGGTATCGCTGACCAATACCGGTTTGGAAATGAAGGTCGTGATTGATCAATTGCGCGAGCAATGTCTCAACGTGGAGTAGGCTAATGGGTGACATTGACAAAGGAATTACCCGGCGTGGGTTGATGCTGGTGCTGTCTTCGCCATCTGGTGCCGGCAAATCGACGATCGCCCGCAACCTGTTGCGCGATGATCCCGACATCAGCCTATCCGTTTCGGTGACAACGCGTGCCCGTCGTGGCAGCGAGATCGACGGCAAGGACTACCATTTCATCTCTGAGCGTGAATTCGAGATCATGCGCGACAATGGTCGGCTGCTCGAATGGGCCGAAGTGCATGGCAATTATTATGGTACGCCCTTCGACCCGGTGCAGCAGGCGATGGATGAAGGTCGGGACATGTTGTTCGACATTGACTGGCAGGGTGCTCTGCAGATGTTTGACGCGGCGCGGGCCGATATTGTCAGCATCTTTATTCTGCCACCTTCAATGGAGGAATTGCGCAATCGACTGGTGCGCCGCGCCGAGGATGCCGATGATGTTATTGCCCATCGTCTGGAGAATTCCAAAGTCGAAATGGAGCATTGGAACGAATACGAATATCCGCTGATCAACGATGACCTGGATGCTTGTTTTGCCGATGTGAAGGCGATTTTGCGCGCCGAACGGTTGCGTCGTGATCGCCGCGCGGTTGGTATGTCTGGTTTTGTTGGTGGCTTGCTGAAATAGGTCCGAGACCCAAATATCAAATTAGCGCGGCCTAAATCTCGCTGCCAATCGCGTTGGCCAGGTGGACAAAATCCTCCATAGCCAACTCTTCTGCGCGGGATGTGCCTTTGATTCCCACTTTGTCGAGAAGGGCTTGTCCGCCAATGCCCTTTAAGCTCTGACGCAGCATCTTGCGGCGCTGACCAAAGGCCGCCTGTGTCACCTGTTCCAACCTGGACAACTCAACATCAAGCGGTTGCTTTCTTGGCTGAACCATGACCACGGAGGACGTGACTTTGGGCGGAGGGGTGAAGACCTGCGGCGAAAGGTCAAAGGCGATGTCGCAGTGACATCGCCATGAGGAAAACACACCGAGGCGTCCCCAGGCTTTGTCCCCGGGCTGGGCCGTGATGCGTTGCGCAACTTCCTTTTGAAACATCAACGCCATGCTGTCCCAATAGGGTGGCCAGCCACCATAGTCTGCGTTGCCGCCGTCGCTGCCGCTGATCCAGTTGGTGAACAGGGGGGTCGCGATGTTGTAGGGCAGATTGGCGATAATCTTGATTTTTTCGGTGCTCAGATCGACGCCATGTTGGCTCAATACTTCGGCGTGATTGAGCGCTAGAGCATCGCCACTGACCACGGACAGGCGGCCGGGCGTGGCGTCGGATATTTCCTGCAAGGCGGCGAGACAGCGTTCATCGCGCTCAATGGCAATCACGCGCTTTGCACCGCTGGCCAGCAGAGCGCGGGTGAGACCGCCGGGACCGGGGCCAATTTCGAGCACGGTTGCACCGTCGAGATTGCCGGCCGAGCGAGCAATTTTCATGGTGATGTTGAGGTCGAGAAGAAAGTTCTGCCCCAGCGACTTTTTCGCTGCCAGGCCATGTTTCTCAATGATTTCTCGCAGCGGCGGCAGGGAATCGATATGGCTCATGCAATGCTTTCACGAGACATTTGATCGGCCATGCGGATGGCGGCAATCGTGCTGGCCGGGTTGGCCTTGCCAGTGCCCGCAATGTCGTAAGCGGTGCCGTGGTCTGGTGAGGTGCGAATGAAGGGCAAACCGAGCGTCACGTTGACCGTGTCGTCAAAGGCCAATGCCTTGGCTGGGATCAACGCCTGATCGTGATACATGCAAATGGCGAGGTCATAGCGCGCCCGGGCCGCTGAATGAAACATGGTGTCGGCGGGCAGGGGGCCTGTGCAATCGATCCCCGCGGTCTGGAGAGCTTTGATGGCTGGCACGATGATGGCCGCATCCTCATGGCCCAGGGCACCATTTTCGCCGGCATGAGGATTGAGGCCAGAAACGGCGAGCCGCGGGTTGGCAATTCCAAAACGCTTGCGCAGATCGCTTGCGGCAATTGTAGCGGTTTCGATGATGGCATCGGCTGTCAACTGGTCTGGAACGGCCCGCAACGGGATGTGAATCGTCACCGGCACCGCCCGCAATTCTGGTCCAGCCAACATCATCACAGGCCGAACCGGAGATCCAACGCCGGGCCAACTTTCGCTTAGCGATGCAAGGAACTCAGTGTGACCGGGATATTCAAAGCCGCTGTCATATAGGTTTTTCTTGTTTATCGGCAGGGTTACAATGGCGCCTGCCTCACCTGTTGCAACCATGTCGACGGCGGTGGTGATTGACTCGACCACGCCCCGGCTATCTGCAGCGTCAGATTGTCCAGGACTACCGGACAAGCTGTTTTGCAGTTCCACATAGCGCAGTTGTTTAGCATGTGTTTCCGGGTCCCTGTCGCCCTGATCGGAATGCGAACACAGCTCTACGACAATTCCCAACAACTTCGCTCGCCTGAGCAGCTGTTTGCTGTCACAGGCAACAGTCAGATTGGGCAGGGGCGCGATGGTGCCGCGAAGATGCGCTTGCCAAGCCAAGAGCAGACAGTCCATCCCGATGCCAGCAGGATCACCCACAGAGACGGCGAGTGGTTTGGGGATTGTTGAAGTAGGCACCATAGTCCTTTTCAGAAGATCAGCGTCGCTGGACCACTGCACGGGCTTTAAGTTGCTCCAGATATTCCTTAGCGATCTTGCTGGACGAAGATTCGCCGCCGCCAGACAGAAGATTTGCGTTGATGCCTTGTGCCGAGCCGATTACCTCGCGGGTTTTACAAACTGCGATCATCTCTACGCCCTTTGCGTCGTCCTGAACGCGGGTCACCTTGCCTGCTGGCGTTGCCTTAATCTGTTTGGCCCAGCGGGGGGGCAATTCCGACTCAAGCAGACGACCGCGATCCAATACAGTTACGTCTTTCAGGCCCTTGGCCAGTTCGCGCGCGTTGGAGCAGCCGTTCAACTGTGTGCGGAAGCGATTGGCTTCGACACGCCGCCGCGACATAAGGGTCCGGCGCTTTGCCTGGGGCACAATAAAGACGATCTGAACAATCGTATATTCAGTGGTCTTGTTGGAACCTGTTCCAGCCGCTGGCAGCCAGGACTGGCTGGAGCCTCCCGATGCGGCAGCTGACTGTCGTTGAATTCTTGTTGCAACCAGGTTTTGCCAGCTCAGGGACGCCCGCACATAGTCCTTAAAGCCGCGCTGGGTAACGCCAGCCTGCGCCAACATTTGGTTAAGCCGTGAAACCGACATTTTGTTGCTTCGGGCAAAACGGGAATAGGCGTTGTTTACCGCAGCATCGTTGGCAACAATACCAAGCCGCCGTGCTTCCTGAATCTTGACCGCTTCGTCGATCAGCTCGTTGCGAGCGATGGTCGTCGAATTGCCCTTCATCCGGCGCAGTTTTACAAAAGCTGCACGGCGTCGGATCTGATTGGTTGTGATGGGTTGACCGTTGACCAGCACACCAATCTTGGTGCCGCCTTTGGTCTTGATACGGTTGACTTCGGGCGCGCCAGAGACAAGTGGCTTGTCAGGCTCAACCGATGCATTGGCCGTTGGAACTGCCTTGTCGGTAGACTGAGTGCAGGCGCTAACAAGCATCGCTGCGCCTATTGTAAGAGCCGCAATCAACCGGGGTTTGGCAATGTGGAAGAGGTTTTTACAAGTCATAAGATTTTTCACATTGATCAGTCAGGTTTCATTATGCCCGTTGAATTGGTTCAAAGTCGGGCGCTCGGTTGCGGCGAGCAGGTATTGATATGCGGCAGTTCTGCAGTTCGGTTTTCTGTTATGCCAGCGTGGCCATATTGATGATCTGTTCTATTGGAAACCGGTTTCGTCCACCGAACCTTGGTAGCCTCCGATGGTGCGCAGGCTAAACTTGAATGTAACGGATTGGTTCACTTTGGAAACGGAGTCCGAACGGGATTCGTTGAACGCAAGCGTTAGATTGAAACACTCATCATGGTAATTAAGCCCAACACTGTCGCTGATGAGCAGTCCTGATTCGATATTGTATTGCGCGCCCGCAAACAAATCCCAGTTGTCGGTCAGTTTCACCTTGCCTCTAAAACCAACTTGCTGGCGCTCCTTGGTAGAGGCGTATTGGGGTTGGGTATCGATAAAGGTATAATTGGCTGCCAATGAGAATATGTCATCAGTGTATGCCAATGTCGTATCAGTTCTTTGAACTTCAAAATCGTCTTCATCAAAGCGGCCCTGAGTACTCAGTGTGAAGCCAGAATCGGTGATCAATGACAATGATGCGACAAAGTCTGAACGATGGTTTTCCAAACCGGAATTCTCACCGGCATTCACCAGATCATCGGTTCTGGCATAGGGGTTGTCACCCGCAATATGATAAGACTGGCCGAAGACACCGTTCAGCGACATGCCGTTGTTAAACTGTCCTGAATATCGCAGTCCCAGATTTGCACGAGTGCCGCTTTCGATGCGGTCATAGCCAGAAAACTTGTCGCGCTGGAACAGCGTTGATGCGTCAAACACCATGCTCTGTGCATCTTCGTTTGGCAGCACCCCGGAGAATGCGAGGTCTGGGCGGACAAACAATTGCGCTACCGGTTCAAAGATATGGCTGGATCCATTGTTCTGGGCCAGCACCGGATAACTGACTTCCAGTCCGGCTGTTGGCATGAACCGGGCCGAGTTGCCCGTCGTCACACCCGCAACAGCTGTATCCAACCGCGTGTTTATCCAATCACCGCGCAACGACAGGGAGGGGGTGAAGCTTAATCCACCCGCAGTCGTCATCTTCTTCTTCCAGCCAAGGTCTGCAGTAGCCCGGCCGCTCTCACCATCAATACCGTGAACCCTGGTGTTGGCTAAGTCTTGCTCAGTACGGACAACTGTTGCCAGATTTACATCGAGGCTCAACTCACCACCGGTGAGATCTTCAGACCTGACATAGTTGTAGTCGAGGGTGGGCAACACGGTGGGTTGCTTGCTTTCAAACGAGAAGGCCTGGGCACTCGCCGTCAAATCGTTGTTCTGAACCAGATAACGCTTGGCCGACAGGTTGAAGAAGCTGCGGTCATGCAGGCCCTCGAGAAACGCCTGATTGGTAAATGTTGAGTTGGTGAATTCATCGATTTGATAGGTTCGCGAGAAACTACTGTCGCTTTGCACCAGTACATCCCAGCCAAATGTCCAGCGTGGGTTAATATCAAATCGGCCGTGCGAGCCCAACATGCCGCGGTCTGTCACGCTGGCATCCGTCGATCCAGCCGCAAAATCATCACGGTTGTTCTGGCTGATTCCGGCGATGGTCACATCGTAGAATCCATTCTCCATTTGGTGGCGCCACCTGGCTTCTGCCAACGTGCCTTGACCGGTGAACTGGGTCGCCGTCAGGGTCACGTCATGGCTGTCGCCGGTGACCAGGAAGTAGGATTGTTTGCCCCAATAGCCGAACCGACTGTCGCTGCCGGCCTGCGGAAGCAAAAAGCCACTCTTCCGCTTAACGGAATCATCGGGATGGCTGAACCATGGGAAATAGGCGATCGGCAAACCCCAAAGTTCAAATCTGGCGTGTTTGTAGGTGACCGTCTTTTCGACGCCGTCAAGAATCACCTTCTGCGCTTTGACCTGCCACATCGGCGCCCGGTCAGGATTTTCCCGGCACGGCTCGCATGCGGTATAAACACCATGGTGGAACACTGTCTTCTGATCGGCAAATCGTTCGGCACTTTCGGCGGCAATACGTGTGTTATCTGCCGTTTCCACCCGCAGAGCATTTACAAACCCAACACCAAAATCGTCAGTAATATCGATTTCCTGGGCGTAGGTACGATTGCCACTGGGCTCCAGAATCTCGACATTGCCAGATGCGCGCACCCGGCGGGTTGCCTGATTGTAGGAGACCTGGTCGGCGACAACATTGCGGCCATCATATTCGAGCTGCACATTGCCCCGGGCCGTGACCGTTTCGTTGTCATTGTCGTAGATCAGCTCATCGGCAGTCAGAAACAACTGGGCATCCGGCGCAGTTTGACCTTGCTCCTGGGCCTGCGCGGTGCTGACCAGATTGCTGTGGGACAACAGAGCAGGGCTCGATACGCCAAGTGCCAAAAGCACGGCAAAATGAGCAATTTTGGGTACAGCACGTCCGCTGCTGCCTTTTTCAGGCGCAGTTCGGGAGGCAGGATACCAACGGCCCAACTAACCATCCTCCTGATGCAAAAGTACTGTTATTCCAACCAAACTCGCGACTACTGCTGCGGACCATGCTGCCATTACTGGTGGCACGAGCCCATTGCTCCCAAAGGTGACCATAAGTTTCGATATGACATACAACACAAACCCAGCCAAAACACCAGTAAGAATAGCCTTCGCATTGATACCAAATCGCGCGAACCTTAACGACACCGTGGCGGCCAGTAAGACCATGGCAACAAACAATAAAGGCTCAGCCAGCAAAGCCTGGTAGCGGGTCGTGAAGGGCAGGGCATTTTTGCCCGCCAATTCAATCCGCTCTGCCTGCTCGCCAAGCTGCCAGAAACTCACGCCATCTGCAGTTGTCTGATCGGTTTGCAACTGCGATTTTGAGATTTCGACTGGCAAAATAATCTGTGCCTGCCGTTCCGCCTGGCGTTCCGGTTTTGTCGATACCACATTGGAGAGCAGGTAGTGGTTGCCATTATTTGAGGATTCCACAAAATTGGCCGCCGCCGCGTCGAGGCGCTCAACCATTTCCCCCTTAATACCAAAGCGATAAACGATTACCTGGGTCAATCGGCTACCAGCATCCTGCTGAATTTGAGAACGGATGATCACATCTCCGTCCTTTTGATTGAGACGCAGCCAGTGCCCCTTGGCGCCGGCATCTGCTCCTTGCTTGCCACGAACAAAGATTTTGGCTTCCTCTGCGCTGGAAATGCTTTGCGCTGCCAGGGAGAGGGGGTTGTAAATCAACGAAGTCGCGGCTCCGACCAGTGCCGCCGCAAGGGCCAGCGGCAGAAGAAATTGCCACACGGAAAGGCCAGAAGCGCGCGCAACGACCAGCTCCAATCGACGGTTCAGCATGATCAACGAGGCGGATGCACCGAACATTACCGTGAAGGGCAGGATGTTTTCTGCAATTGACAGGGAGCGGAACAATACGACCTTGACTATTTCGCTGGTCTGGACGTCATCCACAGAAGTGGAGCGACGGGAAAACTCAACCATATCAACGACGATGATCAATGACAGAAACAGCAAAAAGATGCCGAGTGTGTAACGCAGGAAGTTCGCCGCCAAATAGAGGCCCATTGTTTTGCCGATCATGACGCCCCCTCTGCGACAACCCTGTCGCCCAGAAGTCGCTGACGGATTGGTTCAAGCAATTGCGATATCCGATGCATGCGGTTGTCAAACCAGGTCAGGGCACTTGGCGGAATGGCGCTATGATCCGTCAAGAGCAGGCCAGCAGAATAAGCAATCTGCAGCAATGGGATGGCCCAAACGACGTATACCATACCGGCATGAGCCTTTAACAAGCCCTCTGCCCAAACCGTTAGGCCGCGCGGTCCAACAATGGCCAAACAAGCCGCAATGATCACAATGGTTTGACCTTGCCGGTGCGAGTTCGGGTTGCCGATGAAGGTCAGCAGAACGAGCGCCACAATAATTGGATAAAGCCCGCCGGTTAGGCGGGTGTGAAGCTCTGATCGAAAATTACCGGGCCGGTTTTTGTAGTAGGGATCGTCTTTGTCGGGAAACAGCAGCTCATAGGTGCCCAGTTCCATCTGACTGCGTGCCCGACCTCCACCTGATGAGTTAAGTTCCGACAGATTGAAGGCATAGGAATTGAAATTGATAATTGAAATATCTGCATCCTTGCCATCCTGGCGATGAATTTGTCCTTCGTTTAGAAGCAGATAGGCACGTCCATCAATTTCTGACACGGCACCCTTTTTCGACAAATAGGTGTAAATCTGATCGGGGTTTCGGTTGTCATGAATAAAGATTCCGTTCAGCAGCCCCCCGGGTGAGCGGGATGCCACATGAAACATCAAGCCATTACCGATGCTTTGAAACTTGCCTTCCTGCACAACTACAGACACCAGATCAGCGCGCATATTGCTGATAAAACCACGCAAGGTTTGCATCGACAGGGGAGCGACGAAAAGGTGCAGGTTCCATACGATCAGCGAGACAATAATGCTGAGCACGATAAACGGTTTGAACAAAACGGCCCGCGATGCACCCGAGGCATGCATGACAACCAGTTCTGAATCTTTGTTCAGCCCGTTGATGACGTGGATCAGCCCCAGCATCAGCGCCACCGGGATGATCGCGGCTGCAAGTGTTGGCACGCCCAAAGTTGTCATGCTCAGATAGGCGAAAATGCCCTGACCCTTGTCGAGAAGCACGTCAACTTCCTGCACAGCGCGCGCAACCCACAGCACAGCAATCATCGCACTGGTAGCGATGAAAACCGCGATGGCGGCCTTTTTCATGACATAGCGCTCGATCAGGGTCAGGCCCATCAAATGCTCCGGCGGCGGGGTGAGGTGGAAGAGTTGTACGTGGTCAGTCAAAATTTAACCACTACATTAAGCACTTGTAATGGCTAAAAAGCGGCGAATGAAGCTGGTTAACATTAAGTTTATGAAGCGCCGGAACCACGGTTCAAATCGCCACAATCCTGCCCATTTACATGTGCCCCACAAACAGCAATCATCGCCCACTAGCGACGAATCCTACCTAACCTTGCGGAGACAAGATTACCATGCTGCCAACCATCAATTTTGCTGCGACCAACGCGCCTTCAAAAGGAAGTGTGGTGTTGCTTGCCAACGGCGACAATGAAATGGGGGCATCGGGACTGGCGCTGGATTCAGCCGGTGGGATTACTGCGGCGATCAAGGCTGCTGGATTCAAGGGCAGTTTCGGCAAGACTCTTCAGATACTCACTCCAAAAGACAGCGATCATGACCGCATTGTGATCGTCGGATTGGGCGACGTGGACAAGTTGAAGGAAAACGACTGGTTGCGCCTCGGTGGCCGTATCCGCTCTACCTTGGCAGATGTCGCTAAGGTGGATGTGATGGCTGAATTACCGGCCGGTGAAGACCCCAAAGCACCGGGCGTCACCGCCCAGCAATGTGTGGATATGGGACTTGGTGCGCGGCTCGCCAGCTATCGCTTTGATCGTTACAAGACCAAAAAACGCAGTAAGAAAAAGCCTAACACTCTGGTCATTCATGCCAAATCGGCAACCGCTGCCAAGAAATTGTGGCAGGGCCATGAGGGCGTTGGCGACGGTGTGATGTTGGCCCGAGATTTGGTCAATGAACCAGCTAATATATTGACTCCAAAGGAATTTGCTAAGCGTGCCTCGCAGTTGAAAAAGCTCGGCTGCTCGGTTGATATTCTCGACGAAAAGGCGATGAAGTCGCTGAAGATGGAAGCTCTGCTCGGCGTTGCCCGCGGCTCACGCAACCCTGCGCGCATGGCAATCATTGAATGGAAAGGCGGCAAGTCGAAGGACAGACCTGTCGCTTTCGTTGGCAAGGGCGTTACCTTTGATACCGGAGGCATTTCGCTCAAACCAGCCGGTGGAATGGAAGACATGAAAGGCGATATGGGGGGGGCGGCCGCCGTCACGGGACTGATGCATGCACTTGCAGCCCGCAAAGCGAAGGCCAATGTGGTCGGCATAATTGCGCTGGTGGAGAACATGCCGGATGGCGATGCACAGCGTCCTGGCGACATTGTTAAATCCATGTCAGGCCAGACCATCGAAGTGCTGAATACGGACGCCGAAGGTCGTCTGGTGCTGGCCGATGCGCTTTATCACTGCAATAAAAAATTCAAACCGCAATTCATGATCAATCTGGCCACTTTGACCGGGGCGATCCTGGTGGCACTCGGCAATCAACATGCCGGTTTGTTTTCCAATGATGACGAACTGAGCGCGCAACTCTCCCAGGCTGGGCTGGAAACCAGTGAAAAAGTCTGGCGCATGCCGCTGACCCCTGAATATGACAAAATGATCGATTCCAAAAACGCCGATATGAAAAATATCGGCGGTCGTCACGCCGGATCAATCACGGCTGGCCAATTCCTGCAGCGTTTCGTTGGCAAAACCCCTTGGGCCCACCTTGATGTTGCCGGGACTGCGATGGCATCGCCGCAAACCGAAATCAACAAGTCATGGGCCAGCGGCTACGGTGTACGGCTTCTCGACAGACTGGTCGCCAACCACTACGAATCCTAGTGGCGTGCGGCTAATTTTGGTGGATGAGTTGAGTGACTGAAGTACTGTTTTATCACCTGACCCAGAATTCATTTCTTCAGGCGCTGCCCGCTTTGCTGGAAAAGTGCCTGGAGCGGGATTGGCGCGTTACCGTTCAGGTGGAAGACCCTGCCCAGCGTGATGAGTTAAATGAACACCTGTGGACCTATCGCGACGACAGTTTTCTTCCCCATGGAGCCGAGGGCAGTGCCGGTTCCTCTGCCGCATCTGCGGCCGGTCAGCAGCCCGTTTGGATTACAACGACCACCGAAAATCCCAACAATTCCAATGTCAGATTCAGCGTTGGCACTTCCGTACCTGCAGGTACGGCAGACTATAAGCGCATGATCTATATGTTTGATGGGCACGATTTGGAGGCCGTTTCTGCGGCGCGGGAGCGTTGGAAAATTGAAAAAAAAGCTGGCCATGAGCTGACTTATTGGCAACAAGATGAGGATGGGCGCTGGCGCAAGGCAGCCTGATCATTCGTCACCTGATTATCCTGCACCTGATTATTCTGCAATTGTCGAGCCAGCAATTCACGGCGTTTCATAAAGGCAACCACAAATGAGCACTCACACAACAACCGTTGATCCGGATGGTCTGATGGAATTCTCGGTGGTTTTTACCGACCGTTCTCTCAACCATATGTCGCAGCAATTTCAAAAGGTTATGCGGGATATCTCAGATAACCTGAAGGACGTTTACAATGCTGACGCGGCTGTTGTTGTGCCTGGCGGAGGCACCTATGGGATGGAGGCGGTGGCGCGTCAGTTCGCCACTGACAAAAAAGCGATGGTGATCCGCAATGGCTGGTTCTCATACCGCTGGACGCAGATTTTTGAAGCTGGCGATATCGTCGCTGAACACGAAGTGCTGAAGGCGCGTCAGGTGGGCAATGAACACCCGGCACCGTTCGCCCCATGCCCAATTGAAGACGTGGTCCGTGACATCAAGGCCAATCGCCCTGACATCGTCTTTGCCCCCCATGTTGAAACCTCAGCTGGGGTGATCCTGCCGGATGATTATGTTATAGCCGTTGGTGAGGCGGCCCATGAGGTTGGTGCGCTGTTCGTTCTAGACTGCATTGCTTCCGGTACGGTTTGGGTCGACATGGACGCTTGCAATGTCGATGTGCTGATTTCTGCGCCGCAGAAGGGCTGGAGCGCCTCGCCATCAGCAGGTCTTGTCATGCTCAGCCAGCGGGCACTGGACGCCATGGAAGGCACCTCCAGCAGTTCATTTGCGGTGGATCTGGGTAAATGGCACCAGATCATGCAGGCATATGTGAACGGTGGCCATGCATATCATTCAACCATGCCAACAGACGCGCTGACCAAGTTCCGCGATACCATGATGGAAACCAAGGCCTATGGCTTCGACAAGGTACGCGACGAGCAACTTGAGCTTGGCAAAAGAGTGCGAGCGCTGCTGGCTGAACGCGGTTTCAAAAGCGTCGCTGCTGCCGGTTTTGAAGCGCCGGGCGTCGTTGTCAGTTATACGGATGATCCGGATATTCAAAACGGCAAGAAATTCGCGGCTCAAGGCATGCAGATAGCTGCAGGTGTGCCGTTGATGTGTGATGAGCCGGAGGATTTCTCAACTTTCCGCATCGGTCTGTTCGGCCTTGATAAACTGCACGGCATCGACGGAGCAGTCGGGAAAATTGAAAAGGTTCTGGACGCGATAGAGGCGGCTTAGGCCACCGCTGCCATCATTGCCGCCGCCGCCGCCGCTACCGCTCAAGTTTGAACATCTGGGCCTGGCTCATCGGCCAAAACAAAATGGTTGTGGCGGGCTACTGGCCGACCGTTTTGACAAACGGTATCGGTCATAGGTGTCGCGTCCCTGCGCCAGTCTTTCACCCCTCGCAAACTGGGTAAAAATTCGCAGTGATAAATTTAAACGCTTCGGCTTGCGCATCTTTTCGTCTTCAAAATGTAGCTGGTTCGGTAATCGAGCTTTTAAACGGCAGCAAAATTGGCAACGCAAAATTTGCCCATAGCGTCCACGGAAATCCAAGCAAACGTGTCATTTGACTTCGAAAATTTTGTCGTTGGCATTATTGCGTTTTTAACCAATCCGGTAATTGGTCTCCGCCGAGTGTCCGTTTATTAGTACTCTCAAGGCACAAAGCTCCTGATAAAAAAAGGAGCCACGTGATGTTGGGCCACGGAACCAAAGTTTTAGTCGCATTTTTGTTTTTGTTGATCGCTCCCCAGTGGGCGCATGCTGAGCGCTGGGTAGTCTCAAAGGTTGCACAACCGGCCAGCTACACAGTCGACAACAAAAAATGGCTAACGATTAAGCGTGGAATGACGATTCCCAAACGGAGCTGGATCCGAACCGGTTACCGTGGGCGTCTGGTACTAAAGCGCGGCAAAGAGATGATCATGTATCGTCAGAAAACCATGGCCTATCTGCGCAGCAGCCAGACAAATGGCCGCAAAACCTATGTTCAGCAGAGCTATGGCTCGCTGCTCTTGGACGTCGAAACACGACGGAGGAAGCACGTAACAGTGAGAACACCACTGCTTGCAGCCGTGGTGAAAGGCACTCGCTTTGAAGTCAAAGTGGACCGGGATAGCGCGACCGTTTCGGTGAAACGAGGCGTAGTCGGTGTCCGCTCAAACAAGAGCGGACGATCCGTGGATATCACCTCGGGACAATCTGCCGATGTATCTTCCTCTTCTTCCAGGGAGGTCGCTGTGAGCGGCAAAGGTGTTTCGAACATCGCTGCGAGTGCACGAGTCTTCAGCAGAGCCAATAGCAGCAGTAATTCGAATGGCAATTCCAACGGCAATTCGAATGGTGGTGGAAACGGCAATGACAATGGAAACTCTAACGGCAACGGAAATGGAAACTCCAATGGCAATTCGGGCAACGGTGGAAACGGCGGCGGCGGCGGCAATGCCAATGGAAACTCGAATGGCAATTCGAACGGCAACGGCAATGGCAACGGCAACGGGAATGCCAACGGCAATTCGAACGGCAACGGCAATGGAAATGCCAATGGAAACGGGAAGTAAGCGCACCTGATTGGTGCATCCCGACAACCATGGAAAGAGTCAGCAGAAGACCGGGACTGCAATAACCGCAGACCTGCTGTGGCGATCCAGAATCTGGATAGGGCGCGGCTTCTCGGTTTTCGGCCGATCTCCGCTGGTCGAATTAGGCGGAGATCACCGTTCCAGGCAGTTTATGGGCCCGAAGCTCAAGCCTCCGCCAGACCCTCGCTGATTTCCAGCCATTCTTCCTCAACTTCATTGAGACGGCGCTCGAATTCGGCTTTTTTGGTGGCCAGGTCGCGGATGCGCTTGGCGTCCCGCTCGGTGCTGGCCGTGGCCAATAACTTGTCCAGTTTCTTGATCGCCTCTTCAGCCTTTTTCATAATGGCTTCAAGGTTTTGCAATCGTTTGCGGGATTCTGCCTGATTGCCGCGTGTCTTGGCCTGTTCGCGGCGTTTCTCCGCTGCCGTCTTCTCTACAACAGGCTTTTCGGCCTTCTTCTTGTCATGCTTCTTGGAGTTCGGAGAGCCGGGTCCTTTGAGGATCAAACGGCGATAGTCTTCCAGATCGCCCTCATAGGGACCAACCCGGCCATCATGGACCAGCCATAGGCGTTCGGCGCTGGCTTCGACAAGATGTCGGTCATGGGAAATGAGAATGACTGCACCGCGATAGGCGTTGAGCGCCAAGACCAGCGACTCGCGTGAATCGATGTCCAGATGGTTGGTTGGCTCATCGAGGATCAGCAGGTGAGGTTGATCGAACGTTGCCAGTCCAAGTAGCAATCGTGCCTGTTCGCCCCCCGAAAGATCCTTCGCCTTGGTCTCCATTTTCTCAGCACCCAGACCCATACGCGCCACGCGGGCCCGCACTTTGGCATCCGGTTGAGCGGGCATCAGTTTGCGCACGTGGTCAACTGGCGTCTGTTCCGGGATCAGATCGTCCATATTGTGTTGGGCAAACATCGCGACCCGCAGCTTTTCCGAGCGCACGATCCGGCCATCCATCACTTTCAGACGGCCGGAAATCAGCTTGGCAAATGTCGATTTGCCGTTGCCGTTGGCACCCAGTAGCGCAATGCGGTCATCTGCATCAATGCGCAGATCCATCTGACCGATAACCGGTTTGCCCGTCTCGTAGCCGACCGAGGCCTTTTCCAGATTGATAATCGGTGAGGCGATCTGTTTTTCCGGGCTGGGGAAGTTTAGGGCCGCCACGTCACTTTCCTGAACAGCGGAGATTTGCGCCATCTTTTCAAGCGCTTTCACCCGCGATTGAGCCTGTGTGGC
>JBDVMU010000051.1:0-73587 GCA_039969995.1 Rhizobiaceae bacterium | reverse complement strand
ATGGCCGGAGGCCTCGGTGACGCCAACTCCCCAGGTCCAGACGCCGACAGAATCTCGATAGGCCTCGCGAACAATGGCTTCGTGGGACAACAATTCCATAGCAATCCGCGCCGTCAGCATTTTCACAACCAATCTCCCGTTCACGCGACCATCACAAATTGTCGCGGTAGACACAAAAACACCTCTACAACCATCAGCCAACTTGCCAAGGGCGGTCACTATTGGCATGTACATAAACAACAAGCAGTTCAAAAGAACAGGTTATCGCTGGAATGGTCGAACTTACACTGCCCAAGAACTCTCGCCTCGAAGATGGCAAGGTCTGGACCAAAATTGCTTCCGACGAAAAAGCAGCCACCCGCGAATTCAAAATCTATCGTTGGTCACCCGACGATGAGGGCAATCCCCGCGTCGATACATATACCGTCAATACGGACGATTGCGGACCAATGATCCTTGATGCGCTTATCTGGATCAAATCCAATGTCGACTCAACTTTGACATTCCGCCGCTCTTGTCGCGAAGGCATTTGTGGTTCCTGCGCCATGAATATCGACGGCACCAACACTCTCGCCTGCACCAAAGGCATGGACGAAGTTGAGGGCATCGTAAAAATTTACCCGCTGCCGCACATGCCAGTCGTCAAGGACCTGGTTCCTGATCTGACAAATTTCTACGCCCAGCACCGGTCGATTGAACCTTATCTGAAAACGGTAACGCCAAAGCCAGAAAAGGAATGGCAGCAGAGCCCGGAAGATCGGGAGAAACTCGATGGACTTTACGAGTGCATTCTGTGTGCTTGTTGCTCCACTTCCTGCCCTTCCTACTGGTGGAACGGCGACCGGTATCTTGGTCCAGCAACCCTATTGCAGGCCTACCGCTGGTTGATTGATTCCCGCGACGAAGCAACTGGCGAACGTCTTGATAATTTGGAAGACCCGTTCCGTCTTTACCGCTGTCACACCATCATGAACTGTGCGCAGGCCTGCCCGAAGGGGCTGAACCCGGCCAAGGCGATAGCCGAAATCAAAAAAATGATGGTTGAGCGCCGCGTCTAAGACCTGCGCCAGGTATCCACACAGGCGGCTTTACCTGGCCGCCCCTGATGATTTAGCCTTCGCCTGTCAATCAAACGCGCATAACAGGTGAATCCATGGGTATTACCAGTCTACTTATCTTCTTGTTCGTTGGGGCTGTCGCCGGTTGGCTGGCTGGCCAACTAATGAAAGGAATGGGATTTGGCTTGCTCGGCAATATGGTCGTCGGCATCATCGGCGCCTTTGTTGCCGGGTTTGTTCTGCCGGTCATCGGCATTTCCATCGGCGGTGGCATCCTTGGCTCAATCCTTCACGCAACAATCGGTGCAGTGATCCTGCTCTTTGTGATCTCACTTGTGAAAAAGTGACGTTGAATCCAACCGTCTCGAATGCCAAACTGCGTCCTTACGACTTAATCCCCACTGGGAAAGGCAATCATAGTGGCGCTGCTAGACCAACTTAAATCCATGTTCGGATTGGACGAGGATGATACATCTGCTATTCGCCCAGCTATGGACAAGAACCTCGCAGCAGCAGCACTGATGGTTCATGTCATAGCGGCCGATGGCGAGATCACCCCGGAAGAAGAACAACGACTGGAGCAGGTTCTTCGCAATCACTATTCGGTCACCGATGCAGAAGCTCTGGCGCTGGCAAACGCCGCCAAGCTGGCCCAAAGTGATGCCGTTGACATGTATCGTTTCACCAGCATTTTGAAAACCGAAATGCAGGAAGACGAACGTCGCGCCCTGATCGAAGACTTATGGGAAATGGTCTATGCCGATGGTGAAGTCCACGAATTTGAAGACAACGTCGTCTGGCGCGTGGCCGAACTGATCGGTATTCAATCGCGCGAGCGTATGGTTCTGAAACAACGGGTCCTCAATCGCCGCAACAGCGGCGGCGGCGGCGACGATGGCGAAGGCGCCGGCGCCGGCGATGACGCGACCATGTTCAGCGGAGCCTCCAATTGAACAGACACAGCAATAAACCCAAGATCCTGATCATCCTACATCAGGAAACATCAACACCGGGACGGCTTGGCCACCGGTTGCTGGAGCGGGGTTTCGAACTGGATATCCGCCGTCCTCCGCTGGGTGATCAACTGCCAGAGAGCCTCGACGATCACGCCGGAGCCATTATGTTCGGTGGCCCGATGAGCGCCAATGACTCCGATGAATTTGTCAAACGGGAAACCGATTGGCTGGCCGTGCCACTGAAGGAAAACCGCCCGTTTTTCGGCATCTGCCTGGGCGCACAAAAACTGGTTCGCCATCTGGGCGGCAAGGTTGAATCACACCCCCAAGGTTTGGTGGAAGTTGGCTATTATCCCCTGCACGCCACACCAGAAGGGAACGCACTGCTCGACTGGCCTTCGATGATCTACCAATGGCACCGCGAAGGTTTCGACCTGCCGGATGGAGCCATTCATCTGGCCCATGGCGACACCTATCCAAATCAAGCATTCCGATATGGAGAGCGCACCTATGCGGTTCAGTTCCACACCGAATTGACGTTGGCTATGATGTGCAAATGGTCGGTCAAAGGGGCCCATCGCATGGAATTGCCCGGCGCCCAGCAAAGGCGAGAACATCTCAATGGGCGTCTGATTTACGATGCGCCCGTGCAACGCTGGCTGGATCAGTTTCTCGATATCTGGATTGGTCGTGCCGACGATCTTGCAGAAAACCGGCCCGCGCCATCGTTGTTTGCAGAGCAAAAGCTGTCTGCCTGAAGTTCAAACCTTCGACTTCAGCGTACCACGATCAACAATATCGCAAAAAAACAATCGATATTCCGGAGCCCGATCCGGTTCATCCATCATCGCCAGCACCAATTCAATTGATGCCTGAATGATCTGCTTGATCGGCTGATGGATGGTGGTCAGATTGATGTTTTGCCATCCAGCCATCTCCATATCATTGAGACCAATAATGCCGACATCTTCCGGCACCTTTAGCCCGGCTTGCTGGATTGCCGCCATGGCGCCAATCGACAGCACGTCATCACCGCAAAAATAAGCATCACAAACCTCTCCTTGCAGCAGACGCTGCATTTCACTGAACCCTGCTTCAAATGTATAAGCATCGGCGAAGCTATAACTGCTTTGAACACCGGATGTGGCGTCCACCACTCCGGCAAATCCCGCGAGTCGGTCCTGGGTCGACGTCGCCGGTTCCGGCCCACCCAAAAAACCAATTTTACAATAGCCACGGGAAATAAGTTCTTCTGCCGCCATACGGCCACAGGCGACGTTGTCGATACCAACTAAATGCACTTTGGGCGCCTGCGAGAACCGGCCAAAGGAATGCACCACCGGCATTCCGGCATCACGGAATGCCTCGGCAAATTCGGGTGCCAGCGTTGACGATGCCACGATCACACCGTCGACACTGTATTGTTGCATCATCTGAACCGATTTTTTCGGATCCGTTTCGTCGGTCAGGTTAACCAGCAAGGGTCGCAGGTCACGTTCCTGCAAGCCACGGGTGAACAAATCAAAGACTTCCAGGAAAATCGGATTGTGAAAATTGTTCGACACCAGGCCGATCATTTTGGTGCGACGGGTGGTGAGGCTGCGGGCCAACACATTGGGACTGTAGCCAAGTTCGCGTGCAGCATTGTCCACCCGCTCGCGCATTTTAGCCGAAACCGATGCACCCGGAGTAAAGGCGCGTGAAACAGCTGACGTAGAGACGCCCGCCAGTTCAGCCACATCTTTCAGCGTTGCCGCCATGCATTCTCCCGAAGCCAGTTAATCTCGCAAGTTGCGTCTGATTCAACATCCTTGCCGCGTATGACGCAAGCCTTGTAGCCGCACAACACTTGCCACAGCCAGGGTTCATCGTCGTGCGTTACGACGGCTGACATCTCCACTCGTCGCTCGTCGTTCGCCGCACACCGCTCGCCGCTAACGTGACAGGGCGATGATTTCCTTGTTGGCGCGGGCCAGACGTTCCGACATCAACCTGACAATAAAGCTGTGCAGCAGGCCAGCTTCCATCGGATGTTTTTGGTTCAAATCTCTAAAAGAATCGCTGGTCAAACGGTAGAGATCACAGTTTTCGATCACTTCTGCTGCCGCCGAACGTGCTGCGCCGGTATAGAGTGCCATTTCGCCTAGAATGGCACCGGCGCGCATTGTCCGCAGATGCAGCTTTTGGTTGCCTGGTAATAGCAAGGTAATCGAAACTGAGCCTTGCAGAATCAGGTAGAGGGAATCACCATCATCACCCTGGGCAAACAGGGTTTCACCAGCCCCTATGCTGACCCGTTCAAAGCTTGTCGAAACGGTTTTTGCCGCCTCTGTATCCCCCAGCAAAGACCCCAGCAAACGCACCGGATCATCGAGGTCGTCACTGCCATCAAATCCAGCCAGGATACGGTCATCGCACCAGGCTACACCTTCATCCATACTGTCAAAGAGATTGAGACCATCGTCACCTTTGGCGTCGGCAACCCGGTCAAGGCCCCTGAAGCGGGTTTCAATTTCAGTGGAACAACCGGTCAGCACCAGGGTCACACCGTCCTTACTGCAGACTTGAATCAGCTTTGCGAAAGAATTTGCCGCCGATGTATCCATGGCAACAACATGCTTGAAATCCAGCACCAGGAACTCAACAGGTTCACGATCCGGATCGGTCAGGAGCTTCCTGATATCCTCGACGAGGCGGCTGGCTGTGCCAAAAAACAGAAAACCTTGAAGCGCCATAATGTGCATCTTATCGCCATGCTGGTCGAGATAGCGGCTTTCTGCGCGGTTGCGGTCAACGTTTGAAACATGCTCGGCGCCGGTCATTGATGTCTTGATCACGCTAAGCTTGCTGTAAGAATGCACGAACAACAAAATCGCAAGAACGATGCCAACAGCCACCCCTTCCAAAATGCCATAAGTCGCTACAACCACCAGAATGCCACAAACAACGAGGAAATCAGTCAGCGGCAGTTTCTTTCGCGCTTCCCACACCCACGACATCAGAAAGTCGATACCAATATACATAAGCAGCCCGCCAAGCAGCAGGGTTGGTACATAGGAGATCGGAGCCGGTCCAACAAAAATAGCCGCTAAAACCAACGCCCCATAGAGCAGAATCCAAAGGAATCTGTCGGCACCAAATTTATAAGCAAACGCCGTATCAGCAGAAGCTTGCAGTACCATCGGTGCAGCCACAAATCCGCTGACCACATTGCCCCAACCGGCAACCTTCAATTCGTGATTGGGGTCCATATCCCGGTCAGTGACGATTTCAATACCCGACGTATCGAGCAACACCATGATCACGCTCATCAGCATCATCACCAATATTGTGCTGAACTGAGGAAGAATTGCCCACCAATCAACCAAGGCCAATTGGGTCGGGGTGAAGGGTGGGAAAAAGGATGTGTCACCTGCACCAATATTGGGAAGCCAACCAGAGGCGCTGGCCTCACTTATTGAACTGCCAGAGCCAAACAAAACCGCATAAAACAAGGCAACCGTCGCTACCAGAAAGGCCGGCATAAGCAACCAGTGCTTAATGCGGCTATCTGCAATGTAGAACAACACGGCAAAGCCCAGTGCAGGCGCCAAATGCAAGACGACGTCCAGTGAGGCAAATGTGCTTAAATCGTCGGCATCAACGAGCGAGCCCAGGGATACAAACAGACCACCCTTGAAAAGCAGATAGCCAAGTCCGGCGAAAAAGCCTCCCATCACCGGAAACGGAATATAGCGCACCATGCCGCCAAGTTTGGCGCGCCCGATAATGTAGAGCACAGAACCAATGGCGATGGTCGACACGAGAATTGAGGCAATTGCGGTTGCTGCAATGGCTTCAGTTGGCTGGCCTTCCATTGTCAGGGCGATCCCGGCCACCATGCCGGCGACAATCGGCGCCTGGCCGCTGCGCGGACCTGCCAGCACAGCCTTGTAGCCACTGCCAGCGGCAACCAGCACGCCGCCAAAGGCCGTGCCCCAAAGCAGCAATCCGATGCCCGAACCAAAGCTGCCGATCAATGGACCCGAAAAAACCAAGGCGGCAACAGAAATTGCGGTGGTGATGTTCATGATTGCCAGCAAAACTGCGGCAGTCAAATTCGGCAGCAACAATTCTGGGCGCTTCACCGATTCAACAAAGCTGCCAAATGCTTGACGCGCGTTGTCGGTCCAACCCGAATTTCCAAGTGCTGCTGTTGCGTTCTGTGTTCCTAACGCACCCGATCCCCCATCCGGTCTGTTAGTTGCCAGACCAGCCTCTTCGCTTACATCGCTCAAAGCTATTCACCCAATTGTCACGCCCCACCGAAACAATGCCTCAATTTTTTTACAATAGCGAATCCAATTGTTTGGTGACGAAGTCGACAGTGCTGCTTTAGTCTGGCCATTCACCCTGTTGGTCAGTTTTTGAGTAATCTGAGGGTTTTTCTCACCGGCTCCACTATTTTTTTCCCCCGATGCCTCATATCATGGCGATCACCTTAAATGCTGTTCTGTTGCTTGAATTTGCCCATTGCTGCGCAAATGATGGTTTGGGCACAACGGAGACTAATTTTGTTCAATCCGACGTCGATAGTTGCCGCAGCCTTTGGTGACCAGCTTGGCAAAACCTATCTGGAATATTTTTCCGGACGTAACCCGGAATATGCCGCCTATTTGAGTGGTGCCGCTCGGCTTGTTCTGGAGCGGTTGGGCAATTCCGATGCGCTTTACCACAACGCCGAACATACGATGATGGTGACGCTGGTTGGCCAGCAAATTATGCGCGGACGCCTGATCACTGAAACCGTCAAGCCCGAAGACTGGGTCCACTATACGGTTGCTCTGCTGGTCCACGACATTGGCTATAACCGTGGCATATGCAAAGGCGATACATCGACAGAAGTGGTGATCAACGCAAACGGTGATACTGTCACCCCTCCGCGGGGCGCGTCCGATGCATTTCTCTCACCCTACCATATCGACCGAGGCATGATTTACGCCCGTCAGCGTTTTTCAGAGTCCCAGCTGATAGATGAAGAACGTATCGCAGTGGCGATTGACTTCACCCGCTTTCCTATTCCTGATGATCCCTATTATGCGGAAACGGAGTCAGAAAAGGCTCTGGTGCGAGCGGCTGACCTGATTGGTCAGTTGGCTGACCCATTCTACCACCGCAAAATCAATGGGCTGTTTCATGAATTTGAAGAAACTGGTACAGCTGCGAAGCTTGGCTACACATCACCGATGGACCTGGTTGAGCAATTTCCAAATTTCTTCTGGTCTCAGGTACAGCCGTTGATCGGTCCGGCACTGAATTATCTAGAGCAAACGATGGAAGGCAAGCAATGGGTAGCGAATCTGTACAACCACGTATTCCAGATTGAGCATCGCAATGTTGGGTTGGGTCCGTTTGCCGGCCCAAACAAAGACTAGCCCGTTTCAGGATGAGATGGACGCAATTCTGTTTGCGCCAGTCTCGACGCAACGACTCCTGAACCTATGCCGGGCTCTGCCAAAGCCGCGCTATTTCTCAGTCATCACCCAGCGACCATCCCAATCATCTCCGGGCGGGTTCAGCTCCATGTGCTTGCAACGCTCAACATAGATATCCGACAATGCGTCTTCTGGGTTAAACTCGAGACAGGCCTGAAACGCCTGTGTTGCGTTTGACCATCGCTGGGCGCGAAACTCATTGATGCCTTCACGGAACGAGGCCAACACGTTCATCAGATTCGGGAAGCTCTCCTCAGTGTGATAATCAAGCAGCTCGAACACTTTCACCGGCTCGGTCTTGCCTTTGACGACCACCAGATCAATATCGCGCATCCGATAAGTGGCCTTCAACTGATTGGCAGTGAACTCACTCAGCAGGATCTTGGCAGCATATTGTTTGCAAGCACTCTCCAACCGCGCCGCCAGGTTCACCCCATCGCCAATCATCGTGTAGTCCATGCGCTTGGGGCTGCCGATATTCCCACTGACGACTGTATCAGTGTTCAACCCAACTCCCATGCCTACCGGCATTTTGTCATTCCTAATGCGCTCGGTATTCCATTCATGCAGTCTGGTTGTCATGGAAATTGCGGCTCGAACACCACGGTCTGCATCATCGTCATGGGCGAGTGGAATACCAAAGCCAGCCATGATCGCGTCACCAATGAACTTGTCGAGCATGCCGTCTTCATCTGAGATGCACTCCACCATGATGGTGAAATATTCATTCAGCAAACTAACCGTACCCTGCGGACCCAGTGCCTCGGTCAGCGGAGTAAAGCCGCGAATATCAGAAAACAGAACTGTCGCTTCGGCGCTTTTGCCACCCAACATATCTTCGGCACCACCCATCAGCTGATCGGCAATGCCTGGATCCATATAACGTGACATGGTCGACTTCATGCGCTTTTCAGCACTGATGTCTTCCAGCATAATCATCGAACCAAGTTTCGCACCTTCAACGCTGACCAAAGGTTGCAGAGTAAGATTGGTCGACAGTGTTTCCTCACCAACCTTCAATTCGGCATCCATCAAAACGTCAACTTCACCGCTTTCTTCATTGCGCTGAATCCGGTCAATTACCCAGGCATTTTCGTCCTTAAACAACTCGCTGCTGGGTTTTTTCAGGACATCCTCAGAGGTCAGCTGCAAAATGCGCTGACCTGCAGCGTTACAAGTGACAACGAGACCATCTTCATCCAAGGTCAAAACACCATTGGACATGCTTTCCAGCATGCTTTCGTTGTAATTCTTGATGTTCTGGATGTCGTCAAACAGCTTGGCGTTTTCAAGCGCCACCGCAACCTGACTGGTAAAGGCACGCAACCGTTGCTCATCTTCTGCGGTAAAGGCACCGCCACGCTTGTTCAGACACTGGGTGACCCCAATGACCTTGCCTTCCTTGGAAATCACCGGAACGCAGAGGATGGATCGGGTAAAATAGCCAGTTTGCTTATCAAAGCTTGGATTGAACCGCAGATCAGCATAGGCGTGAGGAATGTTAACCGTCTGGGCTGACGTAAATACCGTACCCGCAATACCCACATGATTGGGCAAACGAATTTCAGTTGAGAGACCTTCGCCAACCATGGCAAAAAGCTCATTGGTTTTTTCGTCGCTGAGGAAAAGTGTCGAGCGGTCCGCTTGCAGCATGCGCATGGCCTCCCCCATCACTCGACCAAGAATGACTTTCAAATCGATTTCCGATGTTACATCGGCCACGACATCAAGAAATTCCCGTTCCTGATTTCGCGACTTCTCCATTCGTTCGGCAAATTGCTGGCTTTCAAGAGCGATTGCTGCCTGGCTGGTCATCGCCTCCAGCAGTTCAAGGTCGCCTTGAGTAAATTCGCCCTCAGCCCGGTTAAGGATTTGCGACACACCAATGATCTGATTGGTCGCTGTCCGGATCGGTACGCACAAAATGCTATTGGTGTGATAGCCGGTCTGTTCATCAACTTCTTTGTTAAAGCGACTATCGGCATAGGCGTCAGCGACAATTTCTCCCTTGCCGGACGTAAAAACATGACCGGCAATACCGCTGTTGTTGAGGATCCGGATTTCCCGTTTGATTTCACCTTGAGCAACCCGGGAATAAAGTTCGCCGGTTGCTTCGTCATTAAGCAATATAGAACCACGTTCCGCGAGCAGTTCCTTGGTGGTTATTTCGACCAGAATATTGAGAATATCGTCCAGCGAATTGAGCGAGGCAATCTTCTGGGACAGGCCAAGCAGCAATTCGGCACGGTAAAGCCTTTCCTCGAGATCAACCGAAGTTCCCTTGCTGTTGGTGGATCGCTTCTTGTCGGACCCGCTCAAGAGTGAGTTCTTGCCAGATTTGCCAGTTTTGGTTTTCTGCATGAGTTAGTCCGATCCAGCCGATTTCTCGACTTCTTCCAGCCTGTCGCGCAAGGCCTGAATGGTTTGGTGAAGTTGCTTAACTTCGTCACGATGACTGGTGCCCTGTTGATGCAGGGCGTCATCGGAAGTGAATTTCAAACCATCCAGCTGCTCTCGAGATTTGGCGATTGTTTCGTGCAATTGACGAATTTCGGTTTCGTAGGTTGCACGGGTTTGCTGCACCGATTCTTCCATTTTCAAGCGCAAGCCTTCCAGTTCATCACGCAACACGCGCGACGTTTCCTGCAACTGGCGCCCTTCATTGGCACCGTCAGCAATCGCGCGCTGTACAGCTATATCCTTTTCCAGGCGAAGCGCGTCGAGTTCCTCCCGCAGTGCCAGCGCCGTTCGTTTAAGCTGGTTGATCTCATCGAAGCTCTCGGCACGGGCTTGCTGAATCTCGGCACGTTTGGTTTGGCGTTCGGCTTCTAACTCAAACCGAAGGGCCTCAATAGTCTGCTGCAGGTGACGCCGTTCCAGTTGCCCGTCCAAGTGCGCCTGATCAGCTTCAAGTGTAGCCATTTACTGTTAACCCAACTGCCCGGATAGGAGGTTTGCTCCAGAAGCCAAAGTATCATGACCAAGTGGTCGGGAAGTCAACCTTTGATCCCAATTTTCGCATAGCATTTGACTGAATTCATTAACCAATTGAAACGAGAAAGTTCATGAAATCATACCGTTAATTCTGCAGCAGGTTAACACAACGCCACGCGAACCGGCAGGTGGCCGCAAAGCGGAGTAAAATGTTAACCCGCGATTTTTAAAATAGCCCTTCGGGCTTCATCGGAGCAGAATTTGCTCCGGCATGATGCGAAGAAGTCCATCTCGCTGAGCGGGAATGTCAAACAATTTCGGGGTTGAGGGACCACGACATGTCTGAAGACTGTGCGTTCCCCAATCCCACATGGTGGGCCGGCATTTTATGAGCAATCTCAAATTCAAGATACGTGCGCGCGGAAAGTGGTTCGCCCGGGGTCTGCCAAGCTATCTTCAGGTTTGGCGGTTGCCGCCGATGGAACGCATAGGGCCAGAGCAGTTTGCCGACCTATTCCGTATCACACCGATCGCCACGCTGGGCCAGATTGTCAACGCCACCATCGTGGCAATCGCACTTTGTGACCAGGCAGGTTATCTGCCAATGTTCATCTGGTGGCTGGTCAACCTGCTGATGTGTGGCTGGACCTATAAGCGCTGGTTGCGCAACCGCCATCGCAAAGTGGAAAAACTGTCCAAGCGCGCCATTCCGCGCGCTGTGATCTCCGGCGTTCTATATGCACTGCCATGGGCAACACTCGCCGGATTTTACCTTGGGTCGCTGTCGCGCCATGAAGAACTGATTATGAGCATTGCTGTCATCGGAATGGTTGCCTCTGGCAGTGTCCAGCTTTCACGAATTTATCCAGCCGCAATTGCCTATCTGGTCACCATTTTCATTCCGGTAATCATAAAAAGCATCACCATCGGTGAAATCCATTATTACCTGCTTGCCGGTCTCGCCGTTTCCTACATTGCCTATCTGCTGACAATAGTCGCCAACAGCGCCAACGCATCAATCGAGCGTTCCACGGCACTGAATGAGCTTGAAAGGAAGGTCACGCAATTGGACGAAGCCAATGATGCTTTGGAAAAGCTGGCTTCCTATGATGACCTTACGGACCTTCCCAATCGGCGCGCCTTCTACACGCATCTGGAGGGCACGATCAACGAAGCCTTATTGCTAGGCGATCAGTTTTTCGTTGTGGTTGGCGATCTTGACCACTTCAAGAACGTCAATGACATGGCTGGTCACGCCGCTGGAGATCAGCTGTTGCAAGTTATCGCGCAGCGATTGGCAGGCGCTATCGGCGAAGGCGATCTCGTGGCGCGGATGGGTGGAGACGAGTTTGCCGTAATTGCCCAGAACGAGGACATGATGGACAACAAGTTTGTCTTTATGAAGCAGCTTTTGGCACGGATCAATGAATCCGTTGATCTAGACGGAACCTCGGTGAACCCGGGTATGAGTTTCGGTATTTCATCATTCCCCCACGATGCCAAGGACGCAGAGTCACTGCTGTCCTATGCCGACATCGCCTTGCAACAAGGTAAATCAGTTACCCGCGGCGAATGTTGGTTCTTTGACAGCAAAATGAGCAAGCAGCTGGCTGAAGATAATATTCTGGAAAAGGAATTGCGCGCAGCCTTGGAAGCACACGAATTCGAACTGTTTTACCAGCCCAAAGTGGACATCAAAAGCGGCCGACTGCATGGCATGGAGAGCCTTGTACGGTGGCGCCGCGGCAAAGGTGATGTGGTTGCTCCAGGCGGTTTTTTCCGGGTTGCAGAAGAACGCGGTCTAATTTCGGAACTGGCCGACTACGTGCTGGATAGATTCATCGAAGACAATTGCCATTGGCAGTCGCTTGGTCTGGAGGCGGGTCAGGTATCCGTCAACATACATCCGATTCAAATCAAAGATCGCAACCGGATGGCCGGCTTTGCCGATCAGGTAGCTGCGACCTCACTTGAAATAAATAATCTGGTTCTGGAAATTACTGAGGAATGTGTGGTTGGGCGCGGAACGGATGAAGTGCCCGACACGCTGGCCTTCATGCGTGCCCAGAACTTCCGTATTTCTCTGGATGACTTCGGCACCGGTTATGCCTCGCTGACCCATCTGAAAACACTGCCGGTGGACGAACTGAAGATTGATCGGTCCTTCATTGCTGATCTGAACAACGACATCTCTGACCGCGCTATCGTCTTGGCAATGATCAAACTGGCAGATTCACTTGGACTGTCCGTGGTGGCTGAAGGCATTGAGGACAAGCAACAGCATAACACTTTGCTGGCGATGGGTTGTGCCAACGGACAAGGCTACTTCTATGGCCGCCCCATGGATGTTGAGTCAGCCACCGCCTATTTGCGGCGGGCCCAGGCGTTGAACCAGGCCGAGAAGTCGGTCACCCCGCCCAACCACGACAAGCAACAGCGAATAGCCTGAAAACACTGGCGTTCGACGACGCCGAGCTTTTGTGCAAATTTCACCTACGAAGCGATTTCAATATTGGAAATTGTGCGTAGGGGAGCCGCAACATGCCATTATTCATCACATATGCCTCGTATTCACAGTCCGGGGTGAAGGGAATGGTCGACAATCCTGCAGATCGTGCCGAAGCCGTTCAGCCCTTGCTGGAAAAGGCGGGTTGCAAGCTGATTGCCATGTATATGACAACCGGCAAACACGACGTTGTCATTATCCCCGAAGCGCCCGATGGGGCTGACACTGTGGCAATAGGCATGGCCATTACCTCAACGGGTGCAATGTCCGAAATCGAAACCGTGCGCGCCTGGACTTCCAAAGAGTTTCAATCCATGGCCGAACGAGCCGCGCATCTGGTCAGCAGTTATGAGCCGCCAAACCACTAGACCCTTTCAGGTTCAGCAGCCTGCAAATTGAACTTGGGTCAAACCTCGACCCAAATCTCATCACCGCTCTTTTCGCCGTCACCAGACGCGCGTCGCTTCATCCGGTGACGGATTGTGTTGGGGCGACCTAAAGTCTGCTCAATAAAACAGCCTTTTTTTGCAGCCTCAATCAAAGCAATGACCTTTTCGTCATCATCATCGCTATCGATCAACACGTCGATTTCGAATGAATGCGGCGCCGTCTCGTAAATTCGGTCCTTCGCCTCCCAGTCCCAGACAACCCGGGTATCAACCCTGAGATCATTCATCGAAACATTCATTCGTTTCGCAAAGGCTCGGATCTGGGTCATGATGCAGCCGGTCAAACCACCGACAAACAAGGCGAGCGGCGGTGGCGCGGAAGCATCACCACCATGGAAAGAACCTTCGTCAGTAGCCAGTTCAAACGGGCCTTCTTCAAACGGCTGTTTCATGTAGACGTTCAGGTCATTGCGCATTTTGCCCACCGCCTGACCGTGACAGTCAAACTGTACCTGAGCCCTGGTCATGCCTTTGTTTGGATCAGACATATCTGCTGTCCCCTGTCTTAGGTATCGGAATTATTCTTCGAAAATTGCAACCGCACGGGTGAATCCGGCAGAGGCTCCTTTGATGTTCCATGGAAAGCAGGATATCTCAAAACCCGTTGCCGGCAGCTGATCGAGATTGCCGAGCTTTTCGATGTGGCAATAGCCGATCTCCATTCCAGCACGATGACCTTCCCAGATTATGGATGGATCACCCGTCCTGGCAAATTCTTCTGCCGTATATGCAAAAGGCGCATCCCAAGACCAGGCATCAGTACCGGTGACGCGGATCCCCTTTTCGGTCAGATAGAGCGTTGCATCACGGCCCATGCCGCACCCCTTGAGAAGATAGTCGTCTTTGCCGTAATGCGCTCCGGCAGAGGTATTGACCACCACGATTTCGAGCGGTTGCAATTCGTGGCCGATCCGGTCGAGCTCAGTTTCGATGTCCTTGGCGCTGACAAGATAACCATCATCAAAATGGCGAAAGTCAAGTTTTACGCCGGGATTGAAACACCATTCTAACGGCACTTCATCGATGGTGATCGCCCTTTCGCCGTTGTTCATTGTTGAATGATAGTGATAGGGCGCATCGAGGTGTGTTCCGTTGTGGGTGGCAATCTGCAGAAACTCCACTGCCCATCCCTCACCACCAGGCAATTGTTCCGTCTTCAGGCCCGGGAAGAATGCTGCCATGCCTTCGGCTGACTGCTTGTGATCAACATAATCGATCTTAGGAAGCATCATGGGTGGATCCGAGACAATACCCATTTCCAGCGGCACGCTGATATCAACAAAACGTCGGGGCATGGGATTCTCCTATTGGTTCAAATAAGCCCGATGGCAAGCGCTGGGAAAGCGAGGACAGCGACCAGGACCAGCAACATCATCAGGGCAAACGGTGCGGCCCCCATGAAGATATCACCCAGCGATATTGTGTCGTCGTCCAGCGAGGACTTTATCACGAAGACGGATATGCCAAAGGGCGGGGTCAGCAGGCCGATTTCCACCGCCAGGACGGTAACAATACCGAACCAGATCAAATTGACATCCATGGTGCCAATGACCGGCAGCATGAGCGGCACGAGAATGAGCATGATCGATGACGAATCCAGGATGGTGCCCATCAGGATGACGAGCATCACATAAGCGATGATCACCCCCCAAAAGCCGATATCCGCTGACGCCACGAATGAACCAAATCCTGCAGGCAGACCCGACAGGGCCAGCATGCGTGAATAGATTTGCGCGGCGATAATCAGGAAGCAGATCGAAGCGGTGACCAATCCTGTGTCCGTCAGGACTTGCCAAAAATCCTTCAGGGTCAATTGTCGCCGCAACAGTCCGATCACGATGGCCATCAGGCAACCCACCGCCCCGGCTTCAATCGGTGTGAAAAACCCGCCATAAATGCCGCCCAACACCATCAGGATCAAAACCGTGATTGGCAGTGCTTTAGCGGCAAGTTCAGACCCGCTTAATGCTGGCGTATCATCGCTCGACGAGATTTTCTGCCCGACAAAGCCCGGCGCATAGCGGGCCATGGCGACCACGCCAATGCCAAAAATTGCCGCTAGCAACAGACCAGGCAAAATGCCGGCGATGAACAGGTCACCGACCGATTGTTCAGTCAGCAGGCCATAGAGGATCAGCAACAGGCTTGGTGGAATCAACATGCCGAGCACCGATGAACCGGCCACCACCCCCACGGAGAACCGTTTGGTATAGCCATGACGCACCATTTCCGGCACGGCGATGCGGGTGAATACAGCGGCGGATGCGATTGAAATTCCGGTAATGGCCGCAAAGATGGCATTCGCCCCCACTGTGCCAACGCCGAGTCCGCCACGTAGCCTTCGAAACAGTTGATTGGCTACGTCAAAGGCATCCCGGCCCATGCCGGAAGCGGAAACCACATAACCCATCAACACAAACAACGGCACGACACCGAAGAAGTAGCTGGAAATGGTATCCGAAGCGGCCAGAGCCAGCAGTTTGCCGGCCAGCAGTGGCGACCCCTTCATGATCCAGACCCCAGCATAGGAAGTCAGCATCAACGCGAATGGCACCCATAGGCCGCCATAGATCAGAACAACCATGACAGCGAGCGAAGCCAGGCCAATTTCCATATTGCTCATGACGCGTCCCCTTCGGCGTCATGATCCCCGTACCGCAATTGCCGCAATGCATCCCAGCTTGCGAGAAGCAACTGTATGATCAAGACGGTGCAACCGATCAAAATGATCAACTTGACCGGCCAGATGGGTGCAGTGAAGTCGCCAATTGTTCCTTCAAACGTATTGCGTTTCCAACTTTTGACGAATAGCGGCCAGGACGCATTGAGCAGTTGCACCATGATGCCCGTGGCGGCGAGGCAAAAGAAAAGTTCGACGGCAGCGCGAAATCGGGGTGATCGGCTTTGCAAGGCATTGAGCAGGGCGTCGGAGCGGGTCAGGCGGCCCATCTTGAAGGTCTGGGCGACCTGAAGAAATACGATGGCCACAATCGACATGGAAACCATTTCCGGGACGCCGGAGATTGGCGCATCAAAGGCTCCACGGCCAATGACGTCGGCATTGACCAGCAACATGATTGCCAAAATGAGCACCGTGCCGATGACGTTCAGGCCCATGGTCACAGCGTCGAGGAAACGACGCAGCGGTCCGTGGCTGGTAGCGGCCACCCTTGCCGCTAGTGGATTCGGATCAGGTTGTTCCTGCAGCAATCTGCTCGTCCTCGTTCAGGCCTTGCCACCGCTCACGGTCAACAACTGCAGCACGCTGCCGCTGCCACAGTCGCCGCCGTCGCCGCCATCGCCGCCGCCGCTATTCCTGATCCCAGTTGCGAACCGGCTGCGCACCAGCTGCGCGCATGGTGTCGAGATAGGTTTTCAACACGGCGGTTCCGGGCTTGCCTTCACTGTCCAGGCGGTCGGCCCATACTTTGGCGACATTATCCATACCGTCGGCCCACTGCTTGCGAAACGCCTGATCGACTTCCTTCACGGTGGCACCCTTTGAAGTCATGATCGCAAGAAACTTGGTCACCGATTCATCGAGATCTTTGTGATAGGCGACACGATCTACTTCCGCTGCATTTTTCAGCGCTTTCTGCACCACTTCAGGCAGCGCGTCATACCAGTCCTTGTTGGCCGCAAATCCGCCTGCATATTGGGCACCGAAACCAACCTTGGTGATGTGGGGAGCGACTTCGTAAAGCTTGCCGGGCAGTGCAGCTGATGCAAAAACGATGACACCGTCATACACGCCGGTCTTCATTTCGTTGTAATAGGTGGTGAGGTTGCCTGAAACGCCAACAGCGCCCGTCCCCTTCAGCCAATTGACCGCAGGGCCTGGTGCGCCAATTTTCTTGCCGTTGAGATCAGAGATTGAGTTGATCGGAAACTTGGTCATCAGCAGATAATCATCAATTCCAATGGCGCCACCGAGATATTCCAGACCATTTTCCTCCCACGAGGCGCGCAAATCGGGATTGGTGACATGCAATTCGTCCAGCAGTTTCGACACAGCGGTGGAATCCGACGACACGAAAGGGGTAAAATACGTGACGTTCTGCACCGAGAGCTTGGACGGATCGAACAGGCTCGACACCAGGCCAATTTCGGCCAATCCCTCTTCCACCGCTTCCAGTTCATCACCTACTTTTGCCAGTGAGCCGCCATATTGCTCACTCCAGCTTATTGAGTGACCAGAGCCTTCCAAGGCCTTGTTGACCGTCGGAATGAAGGTTTTGCTGGCATGCTTGACCCAACGAAAAACCGGAGGATGACCGGCGGCAATGGTGACACTGAACTCTTCGGCGCGTGCATCGGTCGCGGAGATCATATTGGCTCCTGCAAATGTTGAAGCCAACAGCACCCCAGCAAGGCCCGCGGATTTGAAGATATGTTTCATGGTTTCCTCCTACTTTTGGCTGCGCAACAGCACAGTCAGCTTCCTCCACTTCAGCGTTGGAACAAGTAGCAACAAGGCAATGGTCCAACGCTCGAATTGGCGATGCTAACGCAAGATTCTCGTCTTTGTCGATCCCGGGCGACTCTTCAGGACGCAAGCTTCGGACACGACTGGTCGCCTACAATACCACAAAAGACGGCGGCAACGGCACGATTCCGCCTGCACTGAATGGGAGTTTCATCATGGCCCTGGTCCTCAAAATCCTACAAGTACTGGCAATTGTCTTTGCTGCAGTGCTGCTGGCTGGCGCCTACGACGTCTTCCATTTTGGCCTGCATGACATGATTGCGCCCTTCGCTATCGGGCCGATTGTGCTGTTCATGATTTTTTCCATCGTCCCGGTTTTTCTGACCGTGAAACCAGTAACCCCTGTGACGGAGGCCGATGAGGAAATTGGTGAAAAAATGGCGGAAATTCAGGCCAAGGTGAATTCCCGTCTCACTGCAATCCAGTCAAAGATGGATGACATGACAGGGCAGGGCAAAGAATCGCTTGAAGAAGAAAACCGTCAGTTAAAAGAGCAGCTCGATGCCATTCACCAGGCAGAGCGCGAGAAGGTCATGAATGATGCCCGTTCCCTGCGTGAGCGCAATCAGGAACTGGAAAACCAGATCAAGCAGTGGGCCATTGACGCCGTAGGCAAACATGTTACCGGCGAACAGGCTGAGGAAGCAGATCCCACACAAGCATCAACCGCCGCATAAATTGTAAAGCGAGACCAACAGGCCTAATTGCAATTGGGGCAATTATAATTTCGCTTGATGTACGCAACTCGGGTTTCCGCGCCGTGACGCTGGACGAGTTCCCTCAGATCCAAAGGCGTTTTTCGCCCGCATTGGCTGCATTGAAAAACAAGCTCGTTGCCGCCTTCCAGCAGTTCACGCAATGTCAGGCTGTTATTGTGTTGAGCGATCCAATCCATCGTTCTGCCATGCCTCCGATGCGGACTATTTAGGCGACCGACAGTCTAAAATTCAAGATAAAAAGTGATGTTAAATTCTAATAGAATTTATTAAATATACTAATATGACGTTTAATCAAAAAATTCGATTCTGCTATAAATTTTTATAAAAAATCACACCTAGACATCAAAAACATTCAAAAAATTACCAATTTTGACCCAATCATTCAAATGTGATACCGATTGAGATCAAGTCAGGCTGAGGAGCACCTTCTGCGATCAATCTATATTTGATCGATATTTAAAACTGTCGGGAGTAAAGGAGCATGAGACAATGTCGGCGTTTTTCCTCCTTCAATCATATCTGAGGCGCACGATTCAGAACGGACAACTGACCGTCATTGATGCAGTTGGCAAGTCCCACATCTTTGGCCGCGCAGCCGCCAGCGGTCGCCAGGTCACTGTGGAAATAACCAAACCCTCTCTATATTGGAAACTTGCTTTAATGCCAGACCCTGCAGCGGGCGAGGCATTCATGGACGGTTCTCTAAAGCTGCATGACGGCACCATTTTTGATCTATTCGCTCTGTTGTCAGATCAACCGGGAACCAAAGCCGGCAAAAATTGGAACAGGATCAATCTGGCCCGCCGAAAAGGTTTCACGTCCAATCGGATTGGCAAGGCACAGCAAAATGTTGCTCACCATTATGATCTGAACCGGCAGCTGTTCGAACTCTTTCTCGATGAAGATTTGCAATATTCCTGCGCTTATTTCCAAGACAAAAACATGTCTCTCGATCAGGCACAGTTGGCCAAAAAGCAGCACCTTGCTGCCAAGCTCGACCTAAATCCCGGTATGAAAGTACTTGATATCGGGTGTGGATTTGGCGGCTTGGCAATTTTTTTGGCCGAAACCTGCAATGTCAGCGTTGTTGGTGTCACCCTGTCTGAAGAACAGTACAGGTTGGCCTGTAAAAAGTGTGTCGAACGGGGCCTTCAGGACAAGGTGGAATTCCGTTTGCTCGATTATCGTCAATTGGACGGTGACTTTGACCGCATTGTCTCGGTGGGAATGTTTGAGCATGTTGGCGAACAGCACTATGGCGAGTATTTCGACAAGGTGAACGACCTTTTGACCGAAGACGGCGTGGCCCTCATCCATACAATCGGACGCCTCTATGGTCCGATGGATACAAGCCGCTGGATCAGCAAGTACATCTTTCCGGGCGGGCGAATTCCTGCACTTTCGGAATTGGCACCGGTGTGCGAACGCGCCGGGCTGATTGTCTGCGATCATGAAGTACTGCGGCTGCACTATGCGCTGACTTTGAAGGAATGGCGCAGACGGTTTATGAAGAACCGCAAACGCGCGCAACTGCTGTATGACGAGCGTTTCTGTCGGATGTGGGAATTCTACCTGGCGTCATCGGAAGCCTCGTTTCGTTTCCACGACCTGGTAATTTTTCAGCTGCAGTTATCTAAAAACATCAATACGTTGCCAATCACCCGCGACTATATGCATGTCGAAGAGGCGCAGCTTGCTGAGCACTACCCCAAGCTGCAACAGCCAGGCCGAAAACAAGGCAGGCAGCGTAAATCGGCCCAATAAAAAGGCCGCCAGTTTCCTGACGGCCTTCTTGAATGTTCTTGTTCGACTTAAGCTGCCTGGGCAACCTCAGCGCATCATATCGCTTTCTGGATTGGCGCTGATCTTGTGGATGGCCAAGTCCGCACCAATGCGCTGATCCTCGTCGCTCATGCGCAGACCCATCATCGCACGCAAGAGGCCGTAAACGACCAGACCGGCAACAACAGCGTAGATGACACCGACAAGGCTGCCGATGATCTGCGACATCAGGCTAACACCACCCATGCCGCCAAGCGCTTCTGTACCAAAGATGCCAGCAGCAATTCCGCCCCACAATCCGCAAAGTCCATGCAACGGCCACACGCCCAGAACATCGTCGATTTTCAACTTGTTCTGGCACCAAGTGAAGCCATAGACAAAGATGCCACCAGCAATCGCACCCACAGCCAGCGCACCCACCGGGTGGAACAGGTCAGAACCGGCACAGACAGCAACCAAGCCTGCCAACGCACCGTTATGGACAAAGCCGGGGTCATTACGGCCGATGAACAGAGCTGAAAGAATGCCGCCGACCATTGCCATCAACGAGTTCATGGCAACCAGGCCGGTGACGCCTTCCAGCGACTGTGCGGACATCACGTTAAAGCCGAACCAACCGATGCAGAGCATCCATGAGCCCATGGCCAACCACGGGATGGAAGATGGCGGAATGCCCTGAATTTTCCCATCATCGCGATAGCGATTGAAACGTGGGCCCAACAGCAGCACAGCAGACAGAGCGATCCAGCCACCGACACCGTGGACAACGATGGAACCGGCAAAGTCATGGAAAGCTGCCCCAAAGGTAGCTTCCAGCCAGTCGTTAAAGCCGTAATTACCGTTCCAGATCATGCCTTCGTAGAAAGGGTAGACCAGGCCAACAATGGCGACTGTTGCCAGACACTGAGGCAAGAACTTCATGCGCTCAGCAATGCCGCCGGATATGATCGCCGGAATGGCCGCAGCAAAGGTGGTCAGGAAGAAGAATTTAACCAAGGTAAAGCCCTGTGGTGCAAACACCTCTCCCCCAGCAGCGCCCGACAACGTACTGGCATTGACCAGGAATGTTACGCCATAGGCAATAAAGTAGCCGACAAAGAAATATGCGACCGTCGAAATGGCAAAATCAACCAGGATTTTGACCAGAGCATTGACCTGATTTTTATGCTGAACAGTGCCGACCTCAAGAAAGGCGAAGCCGCCATGCATTGCAAAAACAAGTATTGCCCCGATCAGGACAAAAAACACATCTGCACCCATAAGTATTCCCCATAATATTAAGCTGCCCGCTTCAGCCCGGTCCACGGACAGCCTGTGGTTTGTAATGCGCCCTTTTCGTGCCCGGACCTCCGCAGAGACGTCCAAACAGGCGCAATGCCTAAAGAGTAATCAAATCTCGTGCCAAGAATTAAGTTGCTGATTCCAAAGCTTATAACTGAAGGCGGCACCCGAAGGTGCCGTTCATTGCTCAATTTATATGCAAATGCACAACAACCTGCCCTGTTTTTAATCAGGCAGGCTGTTGCTCGAAGGACGCACCCTCATTACGGGGTTGTCTTTTTAGGGTGCCTGATACCGATCCGCCACAAGAGGGACGGACCGGTTGATCAAGAGGTTAGCCCCGTCCGAAAGCGAATTCCGGATAGGCCTCCACGCCGACCTCGCTGCGGTCAAGGCCGCTCGCTTCCTCTTCCTCCGATACTCGGATGCCGATGGTGAGTTTCAGCGCGTACCAGACGATGGCACTGAAGACCACGGTGAACACACCGTAGGCGACGATACCGTAAAGCTGGGCGCCGATGGTTGCACTTTCATTGGTCAGGACCACTGCAAGAGTGCCCCAGATACCGGCGAAGAGGTGAACCGGGATGGCACCAACCACGTCATCAATTTTTAGCTTGTCGAGCAGCGGTACAGTGAAGACGACGATCGCGCCACCAACACCACCGATCAGCACCGCCATGAAGGGCGAGGGTGCCAGAGGTTCAGCGGTGATTGAGACCAAGCCGGCCAGCGCGCCGTTGAGTGCAATGGTGACGTCGAGCTTGCCATACATGAACTGCATGATGACCAGGGAGGCGACCACACCACCGGCTGCTGCCAGGTTGGTGTTGGCGAAGATGCGGGAGACGTCAGAGACATCACCGATCGTGCCCATTGCCAGCTGTGAAGCACCGTTAAAGCCAAACCAACCGAGCCACAGGATAAAGGTACCCAGAGTGGCCAGCGGAATGTTGGAACCAACCATTGGTACAACACGGCCGTCTTCGCCATATTTGCCCTTACGAGCGCCAAGAATGATGGCACCTGTCAGAGCTGCCCAACCACCGACCGAGTGAACGATTGTTGAACCGGCAAAATCATTGAAACCAGCTGCATCAAGGAAGCCTGCGCCCCATTTCCAGGAACCGGAAATCGGATACATCACACCGGTCAGAATGATGGTGAAGATGATGAATGGCCAGAACTTGACGCGCTCGGCAATTGTACCAGAAACGATGGATGCGGTTGCGGCCACAAATGCCATCTGGAAGAACCAGTCAGAGGCGGTCGAATAGCTGCCATCTGCACCGGAACCCACAGCGTCAAATAAATAGTTGAAGCTGACGGAACCCATGAAGCCACCATCAACGCCGGTATACATGAGGTTGTAACCGAGCAGCCAGTACATGATACCGGCAACTGAGTAGAGAGAAATGTTTTTGAGGCACTGCATGGAAACGTTCTTGGAACGCACCAGGCCAGCCTCAAGCATCGCAAAGCCTGCGGCCATGAACATGACCAGGAAACCGCCGATCAGGAACAGCAGTGTGTTAAAGATGTAGGCCGTTTCTTTGGCCACGCTGGCCGCGGTTGCATCCTGCGCCAGAGTTGACGTTGCAACAGATGCTAGTGTCGCGGTCATAGCCGCCAGCACCGCACCCTTTTTGAGTGAAAATTTCATCGATCAAATACCTTTATACTTTTGGGTGCTAAAGCGCTTCGGCGCCGGTTTCACCGGTGCGAATGCGCATGGCCTGCTCGAGATCGAGGACGAACAATTTGCCGTCGCCGATTTGGCCAGTGGATGCAGCTTCCCGCAAGGTCTCAACAACCTGCGCGGCTTGCGCTGAATCCACCGCAACTTCGAGTTTGAGTTTGGGGACGAAATGCACTGCATATTCAGCGCCGCGATAGATCTCGCTTTGTCCTTTTTGTCGCCCGTAACCCTTGACTTCAGTGACTGTTAACCCCTGGACACCGATGGCGGAGAGGGCATCACGCACTTCGTCAAGCTTAAACGGCTTGATGATTGCCATGACAAGTTTCATGTGTAGTTCCCGTCTGATCTAACAGGTCGGAAAGATAGCCGACCTTTCGTACCCAACCGCAGTGAGCGTCAGGTTACAGGGAACAATTCAAGGGCTGTGCCAGTTTTACAAACCATTGATAAATATAGATAAAATATTGTGGCAGGCAAAATTATGCGATTATATGTATAATTATTAGGCAATCATGCCTGAAATCCAAACTCATGGCGTTTTTTTAGGCATTCCAGATTCTGGGCGGCGATTGGGGTCCCGCGGTCTGATCAGACCTTCCTGGCTGCAGGAGGCAACCAGCACCCCATCCCTGGTATACAGCGATCCGCGGGTCAGACCTCGGCCACCGTTGGAGTTGGGGCTGTCCTGGGAAAACAACAGCCACTCATTCATATTGATCGGCCGGTGAAACCACATGGAGTGATCCAAACTGGCCACCTGAAGGTCGCGATCAAAGACCTTGCGTCCATGGGGGTAGAGCGCTGTGTCCAACAAAGTAATGTCCGAAGCATAGGCCAGCACAGCAGCCTGCAGGGATGGGTCATCGGGTATTGGTCCGGTCGCACGAACCCAGACATACTGCTCGGGCGGCAGTTTTTTGTCGGTCAGATAATGTTCAAACGATGTCGCCCGCACCTCAATAGGCCGTTCACGCTTCCAATAATTCTTCACCTCTTCGGAGGCAAATTGCATGAATTTTTCCTTCAACTCGGCTTCGCTCATTAGCGATTCAGGGTCGGCCTGATTGGGCATATCCATATGGAAGTCGAGCCCTTCCTCGGCAATCTGAAATGACACTGACATCGAGAAAATCGCATGCCCGTGCTGGATTGCCACCACCCGCCGAGTTGTGAAGGAACCACCGTCTCGGATCCGGTCAACATCGTAAATGATAGGGATTTCTGGATCACCCGGGCGCAGGAAGTAGCCATGCAGCGAATGGACTTGGCGATCATCCGGCACGGTGCGTTGGGCTGCCACCAGAGCCTGACCAATAACCTGCCCGCCAAACACCCGCTGCCAGCCGGTTTTAGGGCTGCGACCACGAAACAGATTGTGTTCCAACTGTTCAAGGTTGAGTATGTCAATCAATTCTTCAACGGCGGTTTTTGGGTCAGCTTCAGGGCTGGTCATAAGCGATGCGAATCTCCATATGAGTACTGGTCGCCACCCTAACAAAACCCAGGCCCGCAGGAACAGGTCAAAACGGAGCTAAGATGACCCAACAAAGTCCAATCCATGATTGCGTTATTGCTGGCGGCGGCTATGTCGGCCTGTCGACAGCGGTGGCTATCAAAGCCTCAGCCCCCCACCTGAAGATCCTGTTGATCGACGCTGCCCCGGAAGCTGCCGTTATGAAGGATGAGCGCGCCTCGGCAATTGCCGCTGCCGCCAGCCGCATGTTGGGGCAATTGGGGCTGTGGCAAGAGTTGACCGAACAGGCCCAGCCGATCAACGAGATGATCGTCACCGACAGCCGCACGTCCGACCCTGTGCGTCCGGTCTTTTTGACCTTTGGTCAGGCAGATCCCGAAGGTGAAATCGCCGAAAAAGACGAGCCATTTGCCCATATGCTGCCCAACCGGGCACTGATCACAGCGCTGCGTGGAAAGGCCGCGACACTTGGTATTGAATTGCTCTACGAAGATGCGGTGGTTGATTTTGAAACCGGTGATCCGATCACAACAGTTCACCTCGCCTCTGGCAATACTGCCGCGACGCGGCTGTTGATCGCAGCTGATGGCGTCAGGTCCAAATTGCGGGATCTGGCCGGTATCAAGACGGTTCATTGGGCTTATGATCAAATGGGAATCGTCACAACGGTCGCACACGAACGTCCTCACAACGGCCGAGCAGAAGAGCACTTTTTACCAGGCGGACCCTTTGCCACCTTGCCTCTCACCGGCAATCGCTCGTCCCTGGTCTGGACGGAGCCAACCGACAATGCCAATCGACTGATGGCGGCTGATGACTTTACGTTTGAACTTGAGCTTGAAAAGCGTTTTGGCCACAAGCTTGGAGAAATCGAAATTGCCGGTCCGCGCAAAGCCTTTCCGTTGGGCCTGACCCTGGCCCGCGATTATGTGCGGCCCCGTTTTGCGCTGGTGGGAGACGCAGCCCACGGCATTCACCCAATTGCCGGACAAGGCCTAAATCTTGGCTTCAAGGATGCCGCTGCCCTGGCCCAGGTGGTGGTTGAAACTGACCGCCTTGGTCTGGATATCGGTGCCATCACAGCGTTGGAGACTTATCAACGTTGGCGCCGGTTTGACACAGTTCAGATGGGCGTTGTGACCGATGTGTTGAATCGGCTGTTCAGCAATGACATTGCACCACTGCGCATGGCGCGCACCATTGGGCTTGGTATTGTTGATCGTCTGCCGGGACTAAAAAAGAGCTTTATCAATCAGGCGGCGGGGCGCGATGCGGGCAATCCTGCACTGCTTAATGGCGAAGCTATTTAGCCAACATCATCGAGATTGCGGCGGCCGAACCAGATGATCGCGGCCAGAGGTATTGAAGGATAGAGAAACCACGGATTGGCCAGCCCACCGAAAAGCACATTGATGGCAAACAATCCGGCGATGGTAATCGCAGCCACCCTGACTTTGCGAGGTTGCGCCTCAAACCAGGCTTTGTAACGGGCAATTGTCGGCAAGGACCGAACATCATCTGCAAATGTGCGGGCATCATCTGCAAAACTTGACGGATGAGCGTCGCGCTTTGCATTACCGCGTTCGCTGTCCTCGTCCCTTTCGTCTTCATCGCCGCCGTGGTTGGTGGTTGCGATGCGCACCTTGTAGCTTTCAATCGGTGTTTCGCCTTCCTTGGCCACATGTTTACCGCCGAAATCAAAAGCGACCGCCAGCTGCCGCGCGGCAAAATCATGTACCGATTTGGACACCATGATGCCACCGGGATCAGCCAGCGCTTCAAGGCGTGAAGCGACATTGACCCCATCACCATAGATATTATCGCCCTGGTGAATCACGTCGCCAAGGTTGATGCCGATTCGAAACTGCAGTTTGGAATTGCTGGGCAGCAGATCATTGCGGGAGCCCAGAGCGGTTTGGATTTCCACCGCGCAGCGTACGGCTTCAACCACACTATCGAATTCGGCGATGATCGCATCACCCCAGGTGTTGATTTCGCGCCCGTCATAACGGCTGAACTGGTCGTTCATCAGATCGCGATATTCCT
Organism: Rhizobiaceae bacterium; assembly: GCA_039969995.1. Classification (GTDB taxonomy): domain Bacteria; phylum Pseudomonadota; class Alphaproteobacteria; order Rhizobiales; family Rhizobiaceae; genus Pseudahrensia. Next base: position 46,720 of record JBDVMU010000051.1, on the reverse strand, counting down.
GAAGACGAGCCAGCGTACCGTCTTCATCGGTTGCCATCAGGGCGCCATATTGCACCGCGTCCGCACAGAATATGGTGGTCAGTTTGCGCTTGGCCAATTTGGCCTCCTAATGCTGTCGATCTCGTCTGCGCCTGGCTTCCTGCACGGATTGATCCACCAAATGGCTTTATCAGTCGAACGGTTGTTCAAATTCGTCAGTTTCTGAATTCAGCGTCCACAATTCGCCAGTGGAAATATCAAACCATGCCCCATGCAGGCCAATCTGATTCCGTTCCAGCAATGTGGATACGCAGGGGAACGATTTCAAATGCTCAATTGACTGCCGGATTGATTCAGCTTCCAGCTTGCCCTGGAGCTCTTCGGCAGACTCGCCTGTAATTCGCTGAATTCTCTGGCCTGCCGGTTCAAGCAACGATATCCACTTGCCGATGAAATCGCCAGGCGACAACGGATCGGCCGCATCGCCGGTCAATTGCTGGCGGAATGCGGCAATACCGCCACAGCGGCCATGACCCATGACGACAATATGCTTGACCCGCAACGCCTGAACCGCGAATTCCAGCGCCGCCGACGTGCCGCCAAAATTGGCATCGACATTGTAGGGAGGCACAATATTGGCAACATTCCGCACCACGAACATTTCACCGGGTGCGGCACCAAAAATGGTTTCTGGTGCCGAGCGTGAATCGCAGCAAGCAATGATCATGGTTTCAGGCTTTTGCCCAATTTCCGCCAATTGCTCGTAGCGTTCACGTTCACGCGACAGTCGGTTCTTACGAAAATGCGCATATCCGCCAAGCAATGAACGTGGAAAACCTGGCGCAACAATTTCTCGAGGGGGTTTTTTGTCAGAGGTTGTCGACAAGAAAGGGCTCCATGACAAAGGTGAATTTAATACTCACATCTGTCTTAGCCGTCTCACCGCCGTGCGGCTAGAGCATTTCAGGATTAGTCGTCCAGTGGGCGAGCTTCTGATATCAGCAGAATTGGCACACCATCTCGCACCGGATAGGCGAGCTTTGCTTTCTTCGAGACTAATTCCTGCGCAGCTTCATCATAGTCGAGCGGCCCCTTGGTCTGAGGACAGACAAGAAGTTCCAACATTTTGATATCTAACAGGGGTTGGTCTGCCACCTTGGCTCCTATTGTAGTGTTCCCGACGTATCGCCTGCTTCGCGAGCCAGCGTGATCTCCGTAATCGCAACCAGTGTCTCAGCCCGCGTCTTCAGATCAGGGGCTTCCAACAGGGCTTGTTTTTCAGCTGGACCAAAGGGGCTCATCATAGCAAGGGTGTTTACCAGCACTTCGGTACCAGCCTCACTCACCCCCTCCCAATCAGCCTCCATATCATTGGCTTCAAGAAATTGCTTGAACGTATGCAACAGTCCGTCGCGATCAACAGCCCGGGCAGCTTCAACACTTTCCTCAAGATCATCTGAGAATCCGGCAACTTCAGCCACACGATAACCATTGACGCCGCTTGTTTCCTGCATCACTCGAAAGCGGCACACGCCGGACAGATTGACGATCAAACGCCCGTCACCGGCTTCCTGAAACGCGGTAATGCGTCCCATGCAGCCGACATCGCAAAGCGCAGGATTTTCTGCCTCTTCATCTGCATCAAACTGCGGTTGAATCATGCCGATCATGCGATGGCTCTCCATCGCGTCCTCAATCATCGCAAGGTAACGCGGCTCAAAGATGTTCAGCGGCATATTGGCCGCTGGCAGCAATAAGGCACCAGACAACGGAAAAAGCGGTAATTGATTGGGTAAATCGGACAGGCTTGAATAGACTCTGTTTCCGGCTTTCATGGTGCATACTCCTAACCCGATCGACAAGCCACCAGCGGCAAACGACTGACGCTGGAGAATGCTCTTACGAGAACAAAATCGATGACAGTGCCCGTCGACCAGAAACGGTAGCCGGGTCCATATTCCCCCAAGCTTCAAAGAATTCCAGCAATTGCGTGCGAGCGCCGTCTTCGTTCCATGTACGGTCCGCACGGACAATGGCAATGAGCTGTTCTGTCGCAGCTTCGCGATCGCCGTCGCCATTCAAAGCCAGTGCATAGTCCAGTCGCGCCTGATGGTCGCCTGGATTAGCATCGACCTTGGCCGCCAATTCGCCCAACTCACCAAGTCCGGAAGCCTGACGTGCCAGTTCGATGGCTTTAATCAGCGCGACGAGTGGGCCGCGATCACGATGTTCTTCGGGAATTTTTTCGACCAGCATCTGCGCCATGTCGATTTCACCAACGGCGATGTAGCATTGACCCAGGCCTGCAAAGGCATCGATATTGCCCGGCTCACGCGCCAGGACCGCACCATAAATTTCAGCCGCCTGACCATGGTCGCCCTGTGCCACAGCATCAGCGGCCATCTGCATGGCCGCTTCCATGTCCTGTTGAGCCGCATCGGGTTTTACCATCGCGGCAATCTTCTCAAAGAAGCGCTTTACTTCACCTTCCGGTTTAGCACCCATGAAGGCATCGGCGGGACGGCCATCAACAAAAGCAACGACAGCAGGAATGGATTGAATGCCCATCTGGCCGGAGACTTCCGGATATTGTTCAACGTCCATCTTGCACAGGGTTACACCCTTGGTCTGACCTGCCACTTTTTCAATGATCGGCCCCAGCGTTTTGCAGGGCCCGCACCAAGGCGCCCAGAAGTCCACCACAACGGGATTCTGTTTCGACGCCTCAATAACATCCTGCATAAAGCTGGTGGTGGTAATGTCTTTCACAACATCGCCACCAGCAGCACCGATCAACCCGTCGCCAGCTGGCGCAGGTTCGGGTACAAAATCCGGCAAGGAATCGGGGCCAGTTGCTGGATTCGGCGCAGCAGGCATCGCGACATTGCTGCGAATATTGGCATTTGAGCCATAACCGCCTGATGCGGAGCCGGCGTAAGGATTATCGTTTTCACTCATGGTGTTTTGTCCTGAAAATCCCGTCTTTACTGATTATCTCTATGTCGGTGCGACAGGTGGAAATTGCAAGCATTGATTGATGGCAGGTGAAGCCCATCCCAGCAATCCGAGTGTGCTAAACCTCGGCGGCAAGATCAACAATGATCGGTTCGTGGCCACAGGCTTTGGCAAAATCGATCAAGTCGGTGCTGGCAAGTGTTGTGGTAGCTGTGTTGACCAGCGGATGGCAGTTGATTTTCTCGTGCTCCAACAGGCGTTGATCAATAGCAAATGTCAGCGCCGCTTCGCGATCGTTAATGATGCCAAATGCGGTAACTGCACCGGGGCTTACCCCCAGCATCTCTTCCATCTTTTCGGCACTGCCAAAGGAAAACCTGCTGGAGCCACCCAGCAACTTGTGCAGGGTTTTCAGGTTAACCTGGCTGTCTTCCTGCGCTGTGAGCAGAAAGTAATTGCCCTTCTTGTCTTTCAAAAACAGGTTCTTCGTGTGCCCGCCCTCAATCTCACCCCGCAGGTTCTGGCTATCGTTGACAGTAAACAGCGGCGGATGATCGATGGTTTTGGTTTCAACACCAGCGGCTTGGAGATAGGCTAACAAAGCTTCGCGGCCAACGGGTGAGCCTGGCAATTCAGCGGCGGCGAAGTTTGTAGCGGTTTCGGCAGAAATTTGGTCAGACATTTTCAAACTCGGGTTCAAACTGGAGGCAAACTGAGACGAGGTCGCAACGATTGACTGTTTCGATCCCTGTTTGACGCTTGTTTAGCTTGTGTCTGCCGTCGCTTCAATGGCCCATCATGGGAACGCAAGGCATCATATGGCATAGCAGTTGAGGTTCGGATTGGCCCTTGGCACGGGAATTTTGAGGGTTGGCTTAAGTTCTGTTCACCAAACGTCGTTTTTGGTGCTTTTTTTCAAATTATACATCTTGCAAAGGCAGATGTGTTGGCGCATATACACCGCGCTGAGGCAAAACTCCTCAGCCGCTCGAGCGGGCGTAGCTCAGGGGTAGAGCACAACCTTGCCAAGGTTGGGGTCGTGAGTTCGAATCTCATCGCCCGCTCCAAATTCTCAATAAAATCAACACTCTAATCAGAAGTAGATTTCTGCTTCTGATGGCAATACTGCTAGCACAGTGTTAGCACAGCCAATGTCGGCCCTTTAAAAACAATTACTTAAGTCGACCCATATCAGCGTGTTAGCACAGAGCTAGCACATTAGTGCACCAATTATTGTCTTAGGGTGCGTGGTCATTGAGGAAAATTGAGAGCAATTCAAACGTAGATTTCGCAGAAGCTGAAACAGCTGAACGCCCTTACGTGATTCATCAACGCAAGGGCACTTCAAACCTTTGGATGCGGTTTACGGTTCCAGGTCACGGCCAGCAGCGCATTGGTCTTAAAACATCAGATTGGGCAGAAGCTGAAGCAAAGGCTGAGCGCGAATATCAACGGGCAATGCTCAAAGCAGAAGAAGGTATTCTTGAAGGCAAAACAAGTTTTGATCGATTGGCCCGCTTGTATGTGGCACAGCAGTTCAAAGAGAGTGATGCAAAGCCCAATCGGTTAGAACATGCAAGATATGCAAAACGCATTTGTGAACGTTATCTCACCGCATATTTTGGCAGAAAGCCCATAACCAGCATCAGAGAACCACAACTCTATGATTACATCGAATGGCGAAGAACCTATTGGACCGAAGGGCCAGGTCGTGATGACCAATATGTTGTCTATGAACGCAACGGTCGCCAATTGCGCAGGCCTGCCGTTCACAAGGAACCGTCTCTGAATACGCTCAAAAGAGAAGCGAATGTCATACGTGGCTTGTTCAAATTCGCCGTTCGCAAGGGCTTTTTGAATACCGCTGATATTCCAAGACTTGAGCTAGGTCGAACGGTCAAAAGCAAGCGACCTGCATTTACGAAAGAAGAATTCAACAAATTGATTGTTGTCAGCCAACAACGAATGTTGGAAGCGGCACGTGATCCGAAGCTACGATACCAACGAATGCTGTTACATCAATTCATGATCATTGCCGCAGAAACCGGCATGAGAACGAAAGAACTGTTCAATCTCAATTGGGGTCATCTTGAGGGGTTTAAAGACAACCTCAATTCTCCAATTGGAGATAAACACGCACTTTACATTTTAGCGTATGGCAAGGGCAAAGAGCCACAGCGTCTTGTCCCTACTGATGATGCATTTACAGCACTTGAACATTTGTGGAATGTTCAAATCCAGCAGTGGCACTGTGAACCATCGGATGATCAACCCGTTTTTGCCGCATACGATCAACACAGATTGGGTTCCTTGAAAAAGGTCTTAAATGGGTTGCTTGAGGCCGCTGATCTCAAATTTGACCGGATGGGAAGAAAGTTCTCTGCCTATTCGTTTCGCCACAGCTACGCCACTTGGCAACTGCAGCGGGATCCACCGATGGACATCTACACGCTTGCCACAAACATGCGCACTTCAGTGAAGATGATTGAGGATTACTATTCTGATGTAGTGCCTGCTGACCGAGAACGGGCTCTGAGGGGGCGGGAATGACATCATTTTAACCCGATGGGTAAAACACATCTGACCTGCCGTCAAAATTTTATAGGAAGTTTCAAAATTGATGCATCAGGGCGAATGAATCTTGCATGCCATCGAGTAGACAATTATTCCGGCAAGTCCCTCCTTACTGCTTCAGAAAATTGCGACAAATTTCCGAAAACCTTGTTCATTGAGTTTGATTTGGGAATTGTGATTCAGCTCAATTCTCAATATTGATGGGCACGTGATTGGTTTGTAATTTTGCCATCATTAAATGGTTTTGCAGGCCGATTTTTACGTCGCAGCGATGCGATTCATTCATTTCAAGTATGTGAACGGTAGGCTCAGGAATTTGTCCATTCATCAACGTCATTGATGTAAGGACTCCGACGCATCGAACAGTTTCATCTTGATGCAGATTCAAGCACCAGTGGATCAATGGTCTTTCCACATTGCTCGGAATTGAATGGTCAATCATGACCAACGCTGGTCGCGATAGTTCTAGGTCTGCCTGCAAGAGGGGAGTAGATATTTTCTTTGGAGCTAATAGATGCTGCAAATAGTAGACATCAAGATCGCAAAAGTCGCTATTGGAAACGCCCAGCCACTTCTCTAATTTTTCCCCTTTTAATCTAACGATTTTTCGCGCTTGAAAATCGACTCCAGTAGTGTTCGTGAAAAGTGAAGACAATTTCAATTCCCCAATGCTGGCCCCTAATTTTGCAAAACTAGAAAAATGACTGGGGTCAGAGAAGAAACACTTTTTACTGGCGTTAAAACCGACTTGGCTCTTTGTTTTCAGGTGAGTCAAAATTGAAAGAAGGTTGCAATTATTGAACCAAGTTACTTTTCCTGTTTGAGTTTCCAGATCATTATGTCTTCCTTCAAAGCCGCAGCGGTAAATTCCTCAAAACGTTCATCAACTGAGAGGCAAATGGCCGTCTTTTGATTTTTGGAGACGATGGACAATACGGGTATCTTGGCATCACCGATATCAAGGTCGAGGTTGATTTCCATTTTGAGGTCAACATTGGCCCATTTTTTGATTTTCAAATTCACGAAAAACGAAGCAAAGCGGCCATCCCACGATATATTCCAATCATGGAGATGATCACGGCATCGCTGCTGAGCCCATTGTTCCAAATCTGCCTTGGATGTCGACAGGCTTTTTTCCAGTCTATTGCCGATGATATATCGCATTCTAGACTGCATCAAAGTACCAAAGCATTGCACCGTCTTTCCCGTTCTCACGGACCTGGATCTCCCATTCCCGTTTTGGATATTGAGCATCCAGCCTGATCAGCAGTTGTTCGGCCAAATCATTTAAACTGGTTTCTCCGGCGTAGTGAATTTTGTCTGGGTAGATTGATCGGCAGAAGCGTTTGAGTTGGTCGGGTTCAATTTCCCGATTGTCCCGAAACGAGGTTACACGAATTGAATAATGGATGTCCTTCGAGTGGGACTGTTTCGGGAAAACAATTCCGTGGCCATACTCGATTTCGGAAGCATCGGTTGAAGATTGGAAGCTGACCGTCAGTTGAAAGCTGATTTCTACATATTGTTGAAGTTGGGCCCGGTTCAGCATGATGGAGTGAACCTCTCGGTGTAGCCACGACCGGAATAATTGTTTTCAAATGCTAAGTCGGTTGAACGGTGACGACGCCATTTCTCGAGTGCTTTTTCGACCTCATCACTGCTGATTGCGTCAGTTGGAATCTCCCGTCCATATCGGGTGTAGAATATCTGATCCCTGCATCGGTAGTTTATTGTCCTCTGGTTTGTGAAAGCGTATTTCAATCCCGATTCCACGACCTTATTCCAAAGTACTCGGTCAGCAATCGGATGCATCCAGTCGGCCATTGCCCCCCAATGCTTAAGCAATGAGTAAGCCTCTGGGAAAAAAACCATTGCAGATGTATCAGCAAATGAGGAAGTCCCGCAGTCTGGGCAGTTGGCTAGGAAGTCGCCCTCAAGTGTTCTGAAAGTCCGCTTCGTTGCAATGATACAAGCGCCGGTTTTTCCATGCAGCTTCAGCACACTTTCTAAATGATGGGGTTCAAACCAATTGTCGGCATCGAGATAAGCAACTGCGGTTGCCCCTAATGAAACGGCTTTTTCCGTTCCGATTGCTCGTGGAGTATCGCCATAATCATTGGCATTAACTGCGCAGTTCAGAAGAATACCGTTGAAACCAGCGGGTCGCTCAAACTGGTTGTCTCCGTCATTGATAATTATCTGCTGAACATTGGGAACTGATTGTGCTTGCACACTGTCGATGCACTGTCTGAGCCAATTTGGGTTGGTTTGATATGTTGGTGTGATTACGAAAATCTTTGGAGATTGTTTCATTGCAATTCATCTGTTTGATAAATGCCAAACCTCGCCAGCAAACAAAGGGATGAAAAGAAGATTTTCTTATTAGATCAAAGCACCTCAACAGCCTTACGCATGAGTTCGTCATTCACTTCGATGTAGCGTTGGGTGGTGGTCAGCTGTTTATGGCCTGCAAGCTCCATGATCACCTTTGGCGAAACACCAGAGTGCGCGAGTTTGGTTATAAACCAGCGCCTGCCGCTGTGAGAGGTTGCACCTACAATTCCAGCGGCTCCGTAAATTCTCCCAAACGTCTGACCCAAGCTATCAGCGGAAAAACCTGTTCGTGAAACCTGTGAAGGGATCAAAGGATCATCCAGTGATCGTGGCTCACCATGGACGGTACGATACTGCTTGAGTTCTCGCAGCAGTTTCTCATTCAAATGAACGACTCGTGCTTCATGGGCTTTCGTATTCTTTGCTTGCAGATGAAACAGTTTTCGAAACTTTCCATCAGGGCCCAACACATCTCGCCAGCGCAAACTGGCAATCTCTGACACGCGCAGACCCGCATAGTGGGACAGCAGGATCAGCAGCCGATTTCGCGCCCCATGAGACTGCTGTGTACATACCGCCAGCACACGTTTTAGCTCCACATCCGTTAGCACTTTGGCTTGTTTCATTTCTCGCATTCTCCTCTAGTTGTGAGGACAATACGATGCTTCCATCTGACTCAAAGAGCGACTGAAGATTGGCAGAATAGGTCCCTTGTCGACGCTCGCACAATCGAAGTCTCTAAGTGCTGAAGCTAAAATCAATAACTGGAGCAACGCGTATCATTGGACCGGATGATCAGTTTGCCTACTCGACTAATTGGAGGTTGAAGATCTCTCTTTGGCGTCCAAAACAGACGGCCCCTGATTGGCCGAATTAAGCGTCGCACCAAGCCAAACACCTGCTAACCCGATTGTGGCTGAGAAAATCGTTGCAACTAACGGTAGCCACCAGCGACTATCTTGCTTGTCTTGAAGAGCCTTCGAATGGAGACCATTAGCAACGCCGATCAACATCTGCATTTCCCCCTCTTCAAGGGGAGCCCTGGTAATGCGTGCTTGGCCAACGCTATCGCGACCATCTCGCTCTGTCCGCGTCACTAACTCGAGTGAATCCACATCGTACAGCTTGGGTTTTTGTCTTCGCAACACCAAAGACACTTTGGCACCATCTGAACTGAACCTAAAAAACTCCGGATGTTGACGAAAGACCCGCTCCCAGTGCTTCTCAGAGTTGCTGTCTCCACTAATGCGATCAGACCATTTCCTGGGGGTTAACTTGTAAAACCTGTAAGTTCCAAGAGTTTGGATTGCGGACAAGACATCCCCTAGTCTATCTTCATTTGCGAGATATGGAGACCGTCGCATTATTACTCCTACTATTTGGTGATTAATTGACTTCTAAGAACAATTATTGCTGTTTTTTTTGCAGCAAACCCACAGAATCTCCTGCAAGTTTAGAGGATGAGTGTATTTGTGGAAAGGCTTTCGACGATGTGTTGCAGTATCCCCCCCAAAATGTTGACGAGTATAAGATCGAACGAGCTCTCTCGCGCGGATTTTATGGGGCGACCTTTCTTGTCGCAAAGGGTCGGAGAGGAATAAAGCGTGCCTTGAAGATAATCCCAAAGTCATTCTACGCTGGGCAGGAAGAGAAATTTGGTGCCGAAATTGACAATCATTTTTGCGCTGCGGAGAACACAGAATTCATCGTCAAAATTATAGAAGAACCGTTTGAAAGCACCGTAACTTTTGGGTCAGAAAGTATAGAATGTTACTGCATCGAAATGGACTACATTGATGGGTTCGTTCTAGGAAAATTGCATGATGGCAGCATTGTGCTCACTCCAGAGATGGCGATTCAGTTGTCCTGCGATTTGCTCAACCTTCTCCGAGAGCTCCATCAAAAAAACCTCAACCATAACGATTTGCACGCAGGCAACATAATAGTTCAAAGACTACCACCAAATTCATTCAGGGCTGAGGCGATTGAAAAAGAGTTTAGGGCAGTAGCCATTGATCTAGGCTCAGCAGACTCTCAAAGGCGCGAAGGCCAAGCGTATTTAAGTGACATTCAGTGGGTATCCGAGCACATGCTCGAGTTCTCTGAAATATTGGCGAACAACAACCCAGACAACTCTGACTTGCGAGCCCGACTAGCATTTTACCTTCGGCACCTGGCACTTGAATTGAGCGCCCCACAAACAAATCAAGCGGATCAAGATCATCAAGACTTTGTTGAACGGATTCGCGAAGCATACTCTAACGCACGTAAGCGTTACCATCGGGCATGGGCATCGCCACTAAACTTAAGCAGTCTCTCCCAACATAGAAACGCACAAACGCTGGAATCCTGGCACGTACCAACGTTGATGGTTGATCCAGAACATAAATGGCATGCGGAGCTGAACTCCGGTGGCCCAGTCATCATCACTGGCATGCGCGGCTGTGGCAAGACAATGTTGCTCAGATCACTAGAGTTGCATGCACGAATCGTCGCGACCAAGGAAGACAAGTCATCTGCGGAAGACCGAAAGGTATCTCTGTTTGGCGATGGCTACATAGGAATTTATGCGTCTGCGCGGCATCTTGGAGTCAATTCAGAAGCGAGAGAAAAAGAGAAGAATAGTACAGATCGAGTTGCACGTTTTTTTGCAAAACTATTCTTGGTTTACGCAAGCCGAATCTGTGATGCACTCAACCATTTAGAGGAGGAGTTTGAAGGCACTGTGGATTCAGAAGCTGCGCATAGACTTGCCAGCGTAATCTTTGGACAGGTCGATCGCGAAATCCCGATAGAACGAACCAACTCGCTTGACGACCTTCAAACGCAGCTACTGCTAGATGCAGAACTTTGGTCATCTGATAGATCCGCTCCAACACTCAAAACTGAGCCATGGCAATCGTTTGTTTTGCTGGCGAAAGCCGTCCAAGGTGTGATCATTGGTGGAGGTGAACCTCAGATTGCATTTCTATTAGATGACGTTTCAACAAGGTATTTAGATCAAGAGGAAATCGAACTAGTTGTTTCGACGCTTCTAGTGCAAGAACCAACTTGTTCTTTCAAAATCACTTCTGAGACGCAAACTTTCTTTCTTTCGATTAAGTCTCCTGGTCAGATAAACCTCGCCTCCGGCGAAAGAGATTATTTGCCTTTCGACTTAGGTAGTAAGGTTCTTGAACAGCTGAAGGACCCAAAATCCGGCGATAGTTTTCTAGAGAACATTTTGTCTCGTAGGATGAGGGCGCTTGGTGGGGATTTGGCAAAGCTGTCACCAAAGCAGATTCTTGGCGACACTTCGCTGATCGATATCGCCAGGAAAATCAGCTCCGTATCAAATTACGCCGCACCACCCGATGGGATTTATGCTGGCTTCTCTGCACTAAGAGGAGTCTGTATCGGGGACCTGGGAACGATCATTGCGCTGTATCAAGAAATCTTGCGTAATGCCCGACCCGACAAACTGCCAGTGCCAGTTAGCGATCAACATAAAGTCTATCAGACTTTTTGTTCAAATCAGTTATTTCAACTGAATAGCCGTGATCAACGGTTAAAAACCGATTTTAGCCTAAAAAAGATTGCATTGGATTTCGCGGAAGCATCACATCAAGAGCTACTGGCCTCTAGTGCGTCTGAAAAAGATCGTTTGCGGCAGATTACGTCAATGAACGTAACGCTCAAAGACGGTGACCCTGAACAAACAGAGAAGCTACTTGAGCTTGTTGATGCTGGAGTGTTTGCTCTTCATCCCCGCAAATTTGCCTCTCGATCAAAGTCCAGTGACTCAGATCCGGTACAACAATTCCAGCTGTCATATCGGAAGATTTTGGGAATTTCCAAACTGATTGGGTTGTCAGACCGAGATCGGTTTGAACTGAACGGTCATCAGTTGCTGGAATGGCTCAAGACAGAGGATGGAGCGAAAAACCTGAGAGCTCGAACCCGCAAAAGAGGTGTTGAAGAAGAAGGTCAGGTTAGCCATATCGTTTTGGATGAGGTTGGTCGAATCAATACACTAGAGAAAATCGAGCTGGAACCTGAGCTTCCCTTCCCAGCTTTGGAAGTCACTTCCAGTGTAGAATCATTAATCCAACGTCATAGCGTTCCAACTGCTAAAGTCATCAAACCTGAGGAGCTCCATCATGTTCAAAACCTCGTGGTTTCATTGGGTTTTGAAGAACGATGCCTGCTTTCTGCTGAGCGTTTGGCCAAGCAAATTTGCCCGAAAAACATCGTAGCAATCGAATACGGAATACCTGGAAAAATAACTGAGACACAACAGCTGGCGAAGGAGGTTGGGGCAAGCTTTCAACACATACCAATTGACGATTTGATGTCGGGTGTAAACAGCACACTTCTTGGGGGAACTCTGATCGACGCATCTGGATTGACGAAACCTGCGATTTTCAAACTGGTCAAAGATACCTTTGCGAAGAACGGAAAGGTTTGGACCGCTATTACTGAGCCTGAAGAATATTTACCGACTGAGTCGGACCTCGGCGCAGCAATCGGGGATGGGGTGGAGTTTTGGGGGGATTCGGGAGTAGAGACGCTTTCGAACATTCTTAGTGGCGACAAACTTCCGTATAGTGTCGTAGTCGTTGAGGAGCTTCAATCTGACCCATCAAGAAACCGAAAGCTTTGTGCGTTCTCGTCAGCAAAGCATGGGCGCCTTTTGCATTTGGTTGAGGAAATGGCATATGATGAAATTGATGTTTTTGTTCCAACCGGAAACGGCTATCGGCACAAAGTAGCGCAAAAGACTGCTAGTATTGCAACAAGAAGCGGCGAACTCGGTTCCGCCGTGATGTTCTCAGCTGATGACCCAAATGCTCTTATTGGAACTCTTTACGAAAACCATCTTGAGGCCTACCAAACGCTGAGATCAAACTATGAGATCGCGTTAACTGGCGGCAAACTAGAGACAATAATTTGCGGTTTGGCGGCGGCAGTTCTGCCGGTTAACAGAGTGATGTATGTGCGGCCAGCCGAGTTTGATGCAGAGAATTTTTCAGTAGGTGTTGGTGACACAAAGGTATACGAATTCAAGTCGGTTGAATGAGGTAAGGGCTTCATCTCTCAATTTCGAGATTGCTCCCCACTTTTGGATTTAGAGTTCTCTTTGCACCAAACGATCTTTGAAAACTAAACGTGTTATATGACGCACAGGACAAAAAATTGCTTTCCGTCCAGAAGTACTGATGCGGAAAATATGTTGATCTAACCGCCTCCCAAAAAAATCGATTGATCCAGAACATATTGTGAACACTCTTCTTATGCGCTAAAGACGATTTTTCTAGGTTTCACAATCTGTTGCTTTACAAGGAGGACAACTCGCTACATGCTCACTTCTCTGGAACTATGTGCCGGCGCAGGAGGCCAGGCTCTTGGCCTTGAGAAGGCCCAATTCCATCATCAAGCATTGATCGAGATTGACAAGCATTGTTGTAACACGCTTCGTCATAATCGTCCTAAGTGGAATGTGCTTGAGGAAGATATGCGCCTATTCAAAGAGGACGCGAGTCAGTATCAAGGCATTGATCTATTGGCGGGCGGATTGCCGTGTCCGCCGTTTTCCAAAGCAGGCAAACAGCTTGGGCAAGCTGATGAACGCAATCTCTTTGATGATGCTATCGACATTGTTGATATTGTGCGTCCGCGGGCAATTATGATTGAGAACGTACGCGGGTTTCTCGATGCGGTGTTTGACGACTATCGACTTCATCTAAAGAACCAACTCACAAAGCTGGGATATCACTCAGAACCCAAACTGCTAAATGCTTCTGATTATGGCGTGCCCCAACTACGGCCTCGTGTTGTCATCATGGCGGTTGAACAAAGCCGAGTTGAACATTTCTCCTGGCCCGAACCATTGAAGCGGAAGCCCAAAACGGTTGGCCAAACCCTTAAAAGAATGATGTCTGAAAATGGCTGGAAAGGCGTGGACGCTTGGGTGAAGCAAGCGAATGAAATTGCACCTACCATAGTTGGTGGTAGCAAGAAGCATGGGGGACCTGATCTTGGGCCAACCCGTGCGCGAAAAGCCTGGGCATCACTTGGGGTTGAGGGACGAACTATCGCACCGGAGGCTCCCGGGCCAGGCCATACTGATATGCCACGTCTCACAGTTCCAATGGTGGCTAAGCTTCAAGGGTTCCCAGATAACTGGCATTTCACAGGTGCAAAGACCAACGCCTATCGGCAGGTTGGCAATGCTTTTCCACCTCCGGTCGCAGAAGCAGTTGCCAGACAGCTTCACTATGCTTTGACAGTCCGTACCTTTTACGCAGTAGCGTAGCTACAAGAAAAAGCGGACTTTTTCAGTTTTTTGACTCCACATCTTACTGAGATGCTGTCAAAGATACGATATGAAGATGTTACCTTCAGTCGTACAGCCCGGACATCCTGATTTTGAAGAGCTGGATAGAATTCGGACGGGTATTCTCGATATCGCTGGCGGTGAAGCTGTTGTCCAAGCGGCATTCCCGCAGGCAGTACGAGACGCCATCGACTTTGTGCTTGATCCGATTCGAACTGGACGAACCTCAATCAGTGAACTTGACAACGTGGAAAAGACCTTTGTGGGTCTCAAAGTCGAACATTATGTACGTGACTTTCTGGGTGCACCAAAGGGAATTCGCGATCTAGTGATTGGAAACCGGGACGTAGATATCAAGAACACGTTGGACAATTCTTGGATGATCCCGCCTGAGACATATCGCGAGGAAGGGCCTTGCTTGGTCATTAATTCCAAGGAGAATGAAAGCCGATGCTGGATGGGAGTGATGCTCGCCCGCGAAACATATCTCAACGCGCCGAACCGAGACGGCAAACGCGGTGTGAAGTCGGGTGCGGTCGCTGATGTGCTTTGGTTGGTAGAAGGTGCAAGTTACCCGCTTTCCGTCTGGAGAGAATTTGATATGGCGGCTTTTCGAGAGTTAAGAAAAGTGCAGCCGGGTACGGTTCGCGCTGCAGAGTTCTTCAGACAAAACCTAAACAAACCAGTGCCTCGGGAAGTAGTTGAAGCCCTTCTTTTTGATCAAGATGACCCAATGAAGCGGTTGCGTAAGAACCAGGGCGCTCGCGGTGTGCTCGGACCAGAAGGTATAGCTCTGCTATCTGACAATTTCGGCAATGGACTTCTCGATGAGCTCGGACGAGGCAGACTTCCTCCCCGAACCTTTGTGGCAATAATGCCTCAAAATAAATTAGAGAAGGAAAAGCTAATCGCAATCGGCGCGATTGAACCTTAAACCCAAGATAGAGTTCAATTTGTGCATTCTTCTTACTAAGAGATCAGAATTGGAATCGGTCAGTTGTTGCCTAAGTACGCAATTTGGAAACTCCAACTTTCTACCATTTTGAAAACCTGACACTCACCTATACCGAGTATAAGCAACTGTCTGCTAGAGCGATATCGCAAGGTCCGAATCCCTTACTTTTTCAATTAAACGAAGCATCGTATTTTCCTGCATCACAACTTAGAATACGATGCATTTCGCTTGGTGCGCTACAAGGCCTTTCCCAACCTGCTTTGGTTTCAAGGCATTAAGTGCAAGCATTGGGTTCTTTTTGATTTACGATGGTTTCAAACTCTTGAAAAACTTGCTGGCGAATGTCAAAAACGGCACCCAATTTTTTCAAAAAACTTGCTTCTGGCAACTTTTGAAAAATTCTTGCAGCTCATAAAACGCGTTGATGCGAGTTTGTGACAGACAACCCAGCTTGTGAGTTGCCGTATTATGAGCGTTGCCGCGAGATCAAGAAATTTCAAAGCTGCCGTTCGAAACTGTAACTCAGCGCAACTCTCTTACTGACCGAGAGGGGACTCTTTGACCCTTTCGATTTGTGCGAATATTCCGTTAGCGACGAGCCATCAGTGAAAACTAATGCGCAAACTTACAGACTTTTGTCATTTTGCATCGAGGCTTGCATGCAGTCAAAATATTGATTTCGAATATTGTTGTCGATTTAAGATCAGGGAGTTGAACTCAAATTTTCATAACCGATCCGAATTTTTGTAGTCTCCCCTTTCACTGGGTCGGTTGCTGTCATCTTCAAAAGTTTGGTTTTAGGCTTGCCATATTTGACGGGGTTGGGGCCACCCGGCGTTGGAAATGGCAAAATTTTCAACTCCTTTCCACTTAATGTTCCATCTATTGAAGGTGCTGGTAACATAACTTGGTACACATCATTGCCAAAACCTAGTATCAGATACGCATAGGGTAAGTTTACAATACCAGCTTTGCGTCGAAGCACATACGCAACAAGGAGTTCTGGTGGCATGGGTCCGTTTTGCATTGTATGAAATACTATCGATTCCTTCACCCAACTTGTTTTATGATCATCCTCTCGAACCCAAGCTAACGCTTCTCTAAACGGGCTCAACTCATCCTTTGGGACAAGTGTTAAGCCGATTTTAACAAAGGCTTTGAGCACTGCTATTGGGACGTAGGTTCCACGTTTTAAAGTAAACGTGACATGTTTATTCTTTTCGTCCATTTCAAAGATTGGTTCGGTCTCGTAGCTATCTATTTTGAAACCGTTCTCTTTGTGCTCAATTCGCCAAGAATTTTCTGGCCCTTTCTTGAGAGTTGGAATGCCGTTCTTTCCTCTTATTCGAGAAAACGTCCGCATCGGTTTGGTCCATTCACCCAAGTGATTTTCAATGCCACGTCCGAAATGTTGATTACAGTTGTCACACTCGTAAGCTGAAGTAAGTCCCCGATTTCCAAGTGCTTCTGGAACAGCGTGAGCAACAGTATGGAAGGTCACCTCAGGGGCAAATTTTCCGCAAAATCTACAGAAACAATCTTCTTTGTTTCCTAGTATTAGTTTCTCACTACGCTGCCACTGATGCGCAAAAATCATGTGGTAGTTGTCATCATAGAACTGGCAAGCAGTCTCAGATTGTAAGTCCATAGAATCCCTCCAAGCAACAATCAAAACAGGTTCTGAATAGATTTTTGAGCATTTCTAATGGTTATTGTCGGCCTGACAAGGATATTTACTTTGCGACAAAGCCGTCTCGGTCAAAATAGGCTCTGAGCAGACCTGACGCCTTCAGTGCCATCAACAATTGTGAATGTCCGCAATTGCGAAATAACCCTTGAACTGAGTTTGAGCCATTGACCAGGGGGGGCTGAATTACTCCGCTCCACGAGCATCGCTTGTCACTTTATCTCAGCGGAAATAGCGATTCTCGCGATACGGTTTGATTTAGTTCCCCGCTCAACTACCAAAGATTTCAATGCGCTAAATCGGGGCATCAGCATCTGCTACAAATACGATGCTTTGGTTCAGCTCTTGTTTTGGAAGGCGATGGCGAATTTGACACGGTTCTCGTAACCGGTCTTTTTCAAGATCGTGCGTACATGATTGCTGGCGGTCTTTGGTTCCATATCCAGTCGAAGTGCTATTTCTTTATCCCCATCACCGTCGGCTAATAGCTGCGCAACTGCACGTTCTTTGTTCGTGAGTTTGGCCAAAAGCGGGTTTTCATTAAGTGCTGCTATATCTTCCATCTGGGAGATTGGTACGAAACGCTCACCTGCCAAAATCAAACGTATGGCCTGCAACAGAGCTTGGCTTTCCATGGCTTTGGGCATCCAACCCATCGCCCCCATGTTCAATGCGTTTTGCAGGATGTCCGGCTCGGTGATGCCAGATAAAAATGCGATCTTCTGATCAGGATGGGTCTTCAGAATTGCCTTCATGCCCTCCAAGCCGTTGGTTGGTTGCATGTCATAATCCAGCAGAATGAGATCAAAGCTTGGTTCAGCCATGAGTAGTTTCAGTGCCTCAACCATCGAATTTACAACGGTGGGCTCAATTCCCTCGTCTTGTGTTTTCAGCCAATGCTGCAGGGTATCCGCAACAGTTGGATGATCATCAACAATAAGTATTCTTTGCATTTGGACACCAAACCCGCTCAGATATGCTTTTTGTATAGACTATGCCGAATAATCACCCATGAGAATTCCACAAATCAACAACACTTTCTTGGGCTATTTGTTTCTGATCCTAATTTGGTGGGGCGCATATAAGAGCGCCGATATATTTGGGTTTTTCAAAACCGTTGCCAGCCTTTGGTTTCTGCCAGCGGGAGTGACACTGGCAATTGTGCTTGCCGTGCCCCTGAGGTTCATATTTGCCCCGCTCATTGCGAACTTGCTTTTGGCAATTCCATTCACCTGCACGGTGCTGGACATCGAATGCACGAGTTCCGTTGATCCGATTCTGCATGGATTTCGGCTTTACGCGATTTATGGCGGACTTGGCCTACTGCTTCGCTTTGGCATCAAGATCATGCTTCCCATCGGCACTCTCAACGACTCCCATTGGAAGCTGGGACTCACTTTGGTTGCTGCCGCAATTGGCGCTCTAAGCGGGGTTTCACTTCATGCAGTCACTGGGAATTTTCCTTGGTCGGTCGCATGGGAGATTATTCGGCCATGGGGAGTTGGTGATGCAATTGGTGCAATCATAGTGCCGCCTTTGCTGGTTCCGCTTTTGATTGGTGTCTTCCAAGAAGATGGTCGGTCTGCACCCTTGGATTGGCAATGGCCATCTTTTGGAAGTTTGCTTTTCCAATGCGCCGCCATCACCGTAGCGATGGTGATTGGATTCCTGCTGCCCAAGATTTATCCCGATATGTCAGGACTTTGGTACGTCATTCTGCTGCCACCCATCTTTTTTGCCTTGCAGGCGGGTTTGCCTGCTGCGGCGACCAGCGTTTTCCTCACGACAATGTTGGCACCACCGGCGGCCTACTATTCCAGTTATGGCGGTGAGAAATTGTCGCTGCAGTTTCTATTGCTGATTTGCTCTTTGGCGGGTTTGACCATTGGAGCTGCAATCAGTGACCGAAGGCGAGCTTTCACCGCTTTGAAACAACACGAGCAGGAGTTGGAGAAACAGGTCAAACAACGCACTGCCGAACTGGAAGAGGCACACGGTTTTCAAAAGCACTTGCTGCGTTCACTGGGTCATGATCTCAAACAACCAGTGCAATCCATCAACCTCATGTTGGACAGTCTGGCCACGGAGTTCAAAGAGGACCCTAAAATTCAGTCCGTGGAAAAAGCAAAACGCGTGGGGCAGTCTGCAGCGGATTTCGTCGGTAAGGTCCTCGATTTTGCCAAGCGGGATGCAGGCCGCGTAGATGTTACGTTGGAGCAAGTTTCGATAGTCGAAGTATTTGACGTACTAGCTGCCACGTTCGAACCAATGGCAACAGCGAAAGGTGTGAAACTAGAAATTGAGCCATCCACACGTTGGGTGCTCACGGATCAATCATTACTCATTGAGGCACTATCCAACTTAATCGACAATGCAATTCGTCTCAGCATATCCGGCCAATCGGTCAAGCTGGCGTTGGAAGAAAGAGCCGATCACTTATTGATTTCGGTCACCGATGAGATTGTTGGAATCGACGGCAATGGAGTTCAGCAGACCGGCTTTGGTTTGGACATAGTGCGTCAGATTTGTTCGATGATCGGCGCTGACTTTGAACAGAAACCCAATATGGCAACCCTCGCTCTGCCAACAAAAGTCACCGAAAAACTTGCGTAACGAAACTTTTGAAAAAAACTTGCACGGTGCAAGTTTTCTCTTTTGGGTATTTTTCTCGCGATTTTGAGGAATTCCTCAACCGACTAGGTAATTTTCTCATCCGTCTAGGTGAAATTCTCACGACACGATTCAGCGCAATTGATGCAGCCTTTACCAAACATAAGCTTGGGAGGCTGACATGCCGAATTCGAAACCATCAATATCATCATTTCCAAAGGGCAGTTGGACCGCCGTCTACATTGGGGCGGTAGTTCTCATAAATTGGCTATTCGTGGTTGTACCAATGGTTCCCATTTTGGGCACGATGTTCCCTCCGGTTATGCTGGTCGTTGGCTTTGTATTTGTGTTTCGAGATTTTTCTCAACGGGAGGTCGGACACTGGGTCCTGTTGGCGATGCTGATCGCTGGATTGCTCAGTTACTGGACATCCAATCCGTTTGTTGCTGTTGCCAGCCTGACCGCGTTTCTCATATCGGAAGCTGTTGATTGGGCCGTCTACACGTTTACCAAACGCCCGCTATCTGAGCGCATCCTGTATTCCTCGACCCTTGCCGTACCAATCGACACAATTGTCTTCTTAAAGATGGTTGGGCACTTCGACTGGATCGCCGTTGCTCTGGTTTCAGCGGCCAAGATGTTGGGTGCCCTATGCTTTTGGGTTTGGTTGAAGCGCAGGGAAACCTCGTCACTTAGTCACCGCAGAGCCGAGGCGTGATTATGCGGACACTTTGGCTTTTTGACATAGAACCCCATGAACAACGCTACACCAGTGAATGGAAAGCTTATCTGTCTAAGCAGTTGCGATCTGCAATGCGCGGAACGAAAAGTACGAAATGGAGATTGCGCACTGTCTCCGGTAACAAAACCTCTGGCAAGACCAGCAATGGAGCATTCATAAACTTCGCCGAGACCAATCTATATAAGGCGGATCAAGTACGGAAGTTTACCAAATTTCTGCTGAACGGGGAGGTAAAAGGCGGTGACCGGTTGTTGTTTACCGATGCTTGGCATCCAGGAATTATTCAGTGCCGATATATGGCTGATCTCTATAGAGTTCGATATGATATTCATTCGATTTGGCATGCTGGAAGTTACGACAAAAATGACCTCCTCGGTCAGCATCCGTTGACTCCAAGATGGGCAATGCCTTTTGAACGCGCTGTGTTTCGCGCTTGTTCCAGAAATTACTTCGCCACGGAATATCATAGGGATCTTTGCATCAAGCGGCTGAGCGTCCGAAGGTCAATATCTCACCGCGTAGTTGGTTGGCCGATGGAATATCTTCGGGGTGCTCTTGGTATTCATGACAATCCGACCAAATCCAAAACGATATTGTTTCCCCATCGATTGTCGAAGGAAAAACAGCCAGAATTTGTGAAACGACTCCAAACACACCTGCCCGAATACACCATCGTGGTTGCCCAACGGAAAAAGTTGTCCAAATGGGACTACCGCCAGTTGGTTGGAGAATGCGCGGCAGTTCTATCCTTTAGCAAACAGGAAACTCTTGGGATTGGAGTTTACGAAGCGATGCTTTGTGGAGCGGTTCCAATCGTGCCGGAATGGCTGTCTTACAAAGAGCTTTATCCAAGCCATTGCTATCCCGCTGAATGGATCAATTCTCCTAAAAACTTCAAGAAACACGCGGCAGATTTGGCCGTTCACATTCGCAGTTCAATCGCGGCGCATCAGCAAAACCCCATCATCTTGAAAGATTGGACGAAAGCCGTTGGCAAGCAACATTTCAACGGGAGTGCGCTCTATGCCGAACTCCTCCGCTAACGACCAGTACCTCGAGCGTTTTCCAGATGGCAGTAAATCTAAAACCAAATGGCTTGCAGAACTTGCAAAGTTGGATGACAAACTTGCAGCCAGACATCATGCAATGGACTATTCGACCACTGCGGCGTTCGAGAATGTTGCGGTGTATGCTCCTGCACTTAGCGAAGGTTGGGTCAACACGATCCAAGCAGCAATTGACCGGCCTGAAGACTTTCATTTCCCACAGTTTGCAGATTTTGAGTTGGTTGCTGAAGACCTACAGTTCACAAATCCAAACTCCCGCTTGTGTTTTTATCCATGGGTTCTTTACAGCGCGGGTCAAGCCGTAAATGTGGATTCTGCCGATCAGAGCCGTGCATGGAAGTCGAACTGGCTGACGCAACAACCGCGCGATCCAAATGTTGTTGTGATCGGTGATAGTGGCGGGTTTCAAATCCTACAACAGACAATGTCCTTCCATGGGAACCCCACCGTAAAACGAATTCTGAAGTGGTTGGAAGAAGTTGCCGACTATTCAATGGTATTAGATTTTCCGACTTCCGGCATTTCATCTGGTGTTTTTGTCGAACACACGCGTCGACTAATGCAAGAAGGCGTTCCCATCGAAACGCTGGCTCAGCAAGAGGGTCTGGATAGTGGATTGGTCACATCACTTGTCCAAACAATTCGAAATAACCGAACATATGTTCGCGCACAAAACCCCAAACAAACTAAAATTCTCAACGTTCTCCAAGGACGCAACGAGGAGGAGAGCAAATACTGGTTTGAACGTGTAAAAGCCTTTCCGTTTGAGGGCTGGTCATTTGCTGGAAAACACCACTCTGAACTAGCAATGACGCTTCGCAGGCTAATTGAAATGCGTGATTCAGGGCTGCTTGCACGATGCGAATGGATTCACTTTCTCGGCGTATCGACCTTCAAAGTAGCGGCAGTTCTGACCTATTTGCAAAGGGCACTTCGTGAACACACAAATGCAAAATCGGTCCAAATCTCCTTTGATTCCAAAAGCCCGGTTGATGTGGTCATCAATGGATACAAGCCGATCATAGGTTACGACTTTGATCCCGATAAGTGGACGTTTCGTGTGGAGACATTACCTCTGCAAGAATGTGCAAGTGATACTCGCATGCTCAATGAAATTGGGCGCGATTGGCAAAATGAGAAGCCAAACCGACACATTGCAAAAACTGCACTTAGCTACCGGTTACAGTTGAATCAGTTGGTGTCTTTCAATTCAGACCGAAACAGATATCTGCCGAATGGGCTTCAGCAAGCACTGCTCATACATCACAACAGCCAGGCTTTTTTTGAGGGCTTCAGACGTAGTTATTCGTATCTGAACGATGGTGGTTATTCACAAAGACCGAAGGAATTAAGGCTGATGGAAATGTACATCCAACAGGTTTTTAAGAGCGAAAATCCAATGTCCGTTATCGATGCTCTGCAAGATCAGTTGAACGTACTTGGGTCAGAAAACTTGTGAGGCCACACCTATGAACCAACCATCATCAATGCCCGACGAAACATTGGACGACGCCAACAGACCGCCCAAAAACAGCAATTCGCTGCTCAGTGAGCATGCAAAACAGCTGGATGACATTCGGGTCTTGATAAGAACATCTGACGACTTTCATGACCGACATCTGGAGAAACTCAAAGACGCTTTGGTCAATTTATTCCAACTCGGTTTGGCATTGATCAAAGAAGATCTCATCGAAAATTTCTACAAAAACAACGGCGAGCGTTGGGGCGAAAAGGCCAAAAACAATCCATTCCACGCTCTGGTGACGATCGCATTCGAAAGCAACGCCCGTGACGAATTGTTATCAAAATATCGTGGCATTCTCAGATATGCACACTTCGCAGGACACACCCCTGAAAAGCTTAAAGGCACCTTGGATGACATCGGCATTGAGAAAACATACAAAGCCGCCGTGGATTTCTTCAATCGTGACTTTGAAAGTGACTACGATGAAACAGAAGACGAGCGGTTTCACAGGGCAGTAAAGGCCGTATCAGGGAATGCGATTGGCAAGCAGTTCAAGCTACCGCAGAACCAATTGCCGAAAAACACCTACCGAGGTTATTCGACTGCGGTTGTTCGGGTCGATGGTGACAGCGTTCAATTGGTCGACTTTCTACCGAACCAATCAAGCAATCTAATCGCCGAAAACGTTGCCAAGTTGGTCAAACCCATGGGTGCTCGAGTACGCACCAAACTTGCTGAAAAAGATATGTATTGGATGTTTTCTTTTGCAGACATCTTTTCTCGCTTGGTCCTGGACCAAACGCAGGCTCAACACTGGGAAATGGAAAGAGCTCAAAGGCAGCGTCTCAAACAGAGAGTTTTGGAAGGCGACTTCGATCAAGCTGAATTTGTAAAGAGTATCAAAAAACAGGTTGCTAAAGAAAAGAAGAAGCGAAAATTCAAGGGTCAAACCTTGCTGCATATCAGCCACGTCAGCGGAACTTGGTGCGCGAAAACCCTTTCCAATTATCCCACGTTTCCGGTTGTGGAATTTCGATTTGCGGCCAGTAAAGAGGTGGAATTGAATCCCGATTGGGATTTGGCGATGACCGAAAAGCAAGCAGGAAATTTCAGCAAACTTTTTCTTCAATTTGCCAATTGGGACCTCAGCCAAACCGAAAGCGCACATAAGCTAAAATCAGTTAGCGACAATGCGCTTGATGTAAGGATTGATAATTTCAATGTCTCGTTAGCCGAGAAAGAAGAATGGCGCTCTGCGTCAACAAAAACAACAACGGCCTATTCATTCACATCGTCGGAAACCGATTTGTACGAGATATGGAATTGGAGGGAAAAGCACAAAGGTCGAAAACCGTTTGAGCGAAACAAAAATTTTCCAAAGATCATGGAATTGGTGATCATTGATGATGAAGTCATCATAAGGTTCCCAAAACACAAAGAATATTTCCTAAGGCTCGGCAGCCTTCAACGTGATGACGCTGAAGCACCTTCCAAGACCCTACAATCACCTGTTCTTGGATACATAACATTCGATCTGCTTCACAAAGTCACCAATGTGGCTAGAGATTATTCGCTCCAATTTTCGGGTTGCCTTCTTCAAGATCGCAGGGGGGCGGTCGCCATTCAATTTGATGCCATTGGCTTTCATTGTGATCTCAGCATCGTGCTGCCGCTGACATCATCGATGCAGGGTGACACATACGAAGTCACAGAATTTTTCGGGTCCTAGGTCGTTGGAGTAACTGCCATGCATATCGGTGTGATTGATCCTATATGCCCTCAACCTTATGAATTTGACACATCAGCTGAGACTGGGCTGGGTGGAACTGAAGCCACTGCGTTGCGAGTGTTTGGGCAGTTAGCAAGTTCATTTGAGATAACCTTTTTTCAGAACAATAGAACTGAACAATCGTTCAACAGCGGCATTCATTCTAGACCGCTTTCGGAACTAAAAGATCATGCCCCATTGGACAGATTGATTACCATTGGTTCCTGGGAATTCTCATTGCAAGCGCGTCAGTTGTTTCCAAACGTTCCCATAGTTCTTTGGCTGCACAATTATGCAAATCGTCATAATCGGTCGATGGGGAATGCGCTTAGGGAGGCCAATATCAAACTGGTTTGTGTTTCGAAGACGCACATGAACGCCACAAAAAGGCTGCTTGAAACCCGTTCTTCGTGCCTGCCCAGATTGAGCTACATCTACAACGCAATCGACGACGCACTTTTGCCCAACAACACACCTCGCTGCAAAAACAGACTTTTATTTGCAAGCTCCCCCAACAAGGGCTTGTTGCAGGTTTTGGAAAAATTCGACGCTATCAGTCCGATGTTGCCGGAACTCCAGCTTGAAGTTGCAAATCCAGGGTACTTGCAGTTTGAGCCAAACGAACTGCCCCCGAATGTTATTTTTCTGGGATCGTTGTCTCAACCAAAGTTGATTGAAAAAATGCGAACCTCGCTTTGTCTATTTTGTCCACAAACAACATTTGCTGAAACGTTTGGTCTAGTGATCGCAGAAGCCAATGCCGTTGGAACCCCTGTAATCTGCCAAGCCTCATTTGGGGCAAACGACGAAATCGTATCATCAGTAAATCAAGCAATTGATACAGCTAACCTCGAAACTTTGGTTGAAAGGATTCAACAATTACAAAAGTCCAAGTGCATGACATCAGCCAGACCAGAATTTCGTCTTGAGAATGTTGCTCGGCACTGGGACGCTCTGCTGCTTGATGGTTGAGTTGGGAATAACAACGAACTTTCATTTTGCATCCTTATCAATTGAAAGTTGGCGTTTCCAAATAGCGGTCTGTATCCAAGGTTAAGCATTTGGACCACAACGGCGTTTTCCAATAAACGGGGCGTTCCAGAATATTATCGGTTTCACGAACCGCCTCGAGAAATCCAATCCAACAAAGTGGTCGCAGCACATGGGTGAGCAGAAAACCTGAATGGGCATGATATTGCCGATCCAAAATGCGATCTTCATGTTCATATCCATAAAGGGTTTTTACCAGATGCTGCTCTGTTAGCCCCTGTTGGGCTTCCACATTGATCACATTCAAAAAAATGTCCCAGTTTCCTGGTGCTGCAAATTCATATCTGCTGGTTCGGTCGTGATTGTATTGGAACAGATATGTCTGCGTGAGTTCTGCAAACAATTTGCCTCTATCCACGGCAAGTACTTTTGCTCGTTTTGAAAGCTTGAACCCATCCCGCATATGACGACCAAGTTTCATGATTTCCATCAGGTCATGAATGACCATCACTGGCAGAACATCTTCCTCGTTCAGTACCTTTTGGATACGAAGCAGTTTCTCCTTGGAATATTCCGGCCAATAAAAATTCTCAGCTGCCCAAGTAGCAAACTTGCGATTGAATGCCTGGGATTTCGTCAGTCCAATGCCGTTATTCATTTCTGCATATTCGATGGTCATTTCGAATGCACGTAGCAGCTTGGATTGATTAAGCTCAGGTTCATCACTGGGCAACTGATTCAATTGGATAATCACTTCAAAATCACCTCATCCATCTGCGAATAAGTGTGCCGCTAATTGGTTAGTTTGCAGCAATACACTTGAGCGCAATTTGTCAGAAAATACCACGTTGGAATTGCTGAAGAAATTTCTGTGTTTTTGCGAGTTGTGTTCAACTGATGCCATTAATTGCAGGTGTGGAGTATTTCCATTCGAGCACTGTGGTCGCTGAACAAATTCCATGAACTGAACATGGAACCAACCAAGTTCGAAAATTTCAAATTCCCGTTCAGTTGGTTTGGCTGAAAGAAATACTTTTGGAAAAAATGCGTGTGAACCGTTCAGTGTTTCAACCGATATTCATGGTTCAGCATAACCATTTCAATCGTTCGTCACATTCCAATTGCTTGAAGAGATGTGAGTGACATCTGCTGATTGTGTTCAGTCCAATGTGTGTTCATATCCATATGTCATTGTGAGTATCACTCAGTGTGTATTCCATAGTCATGTGTTTGTATCACTATGGGTTCTATCAGTGTTCGTAATGCTGTATTTCTTTTAGCGTATACATGAACATAACGGGGTTCCAGATGAACCGCGCTTTGTTCAGTTGTATAGCCCTATCCTCCAAACACTGTTCCAGCGTTGCTTCCTCGGTTTGGTTGGTTGGGCATTTTATGGTTGCGGATGAAACTCCCGCAGAATGATGATCTGATCATCGAATTTGTAATTGTCGTTCTCTGTTTCCTTCAGACAATAATCGATTGCCTCTCTCGGATAGCAGATTGGCTCAAAGTGCACTCGTCCACTGGGACAGAGCTTCTTCCAAATATCCATGCTGGCTCGAAGCGTATGATGCCATCGATCTATATCCAGCTTCACCAAGCAATGGGCATGCACATTCACGTTTGGTTTTTCGACAAATGCCACACCATCCGTACGCTCCTCCACTGGGCGCTCTAGCCATGCAGAACCCAGCAGCTTGCGGTCCAAGCGACCGAAGAATTTTCCAACCAAGTTCTTCATTTTTTCAGCGTTCCAGCTTTGGTGCGTGGTGAGGGTCAGGACTGTGTTGGGCTCAAGCTGCTGCCCAAAAATATTGAATTGTTCCCTCAACTGCCGGTTCGTAATCATGTTTCCCCTTTTGGACACAGCTAACCGTTTAGCTGCTCGCTTATTTATAAATAAGTTTACAACAGACGCTGTTATCGCGTCATTATTCAAGGAGACGCTATGAGACAAGATTTTGAAAGAATTTACAGGCAACTGAAATATTGGGGATTGGTCACCAACCAATTCGATTTCTCAACCCGCTGGCTGGGTCAATGCCGAAGCTACTACAGCAGTATGAAAGCCAGAGACGCAGAACCCGGCACAGAAGCGATGGTCTCTCTGTTGATCCGGTTGCAACGCCATAACACAAGCTTGAAATCCACCGACACACCACGAACCTGTGCAGCCATGGGCCAACTCAGCAGCATGTTGGAACTGGAAGCTAGCCATTTAACGGAGCAATTGTTTGAAGCTGGATATCGGCGTGTTGTTAAACGTCAATCCCAACAATGGGAGATGGCCGCATGAGATATTCCCAATACGCAGCGCAACCAACCCGCCAATTCAGAAACCTTTCCAACTTGGTTGGCTCAAACCTCATAGCTCGTGATCGAGTTCTGCGGATCGCCGAAATCCTACAATTTCTCGGATTTGCAGAAAACCTTGAAGATGTCGGTAGTCGGTTCCTCAATTTCGATGAAATCAATTTCCATGGCTTTCTCGCCGGTCGAGTTTGGCGGCTAACAACTCAGCAACTGGATCGACTTCAAACCAAGCTGAACATTGGATCTGAAACCACTGCTTATGAACTTCAACTCGCCGGTAACCGAACGGATTGGCTCGTTGCATCATCACGCAACGATCTCATGCAATTGGCCCAAAATCACTTTAATGAGTTCCGTGAAAAACTTGCTTCAAGCAACTTTTGAAATTTTCTTGCACGATCAAAAACAGCGAATGACCTCCATTGGGCCAACGACCGACATGCGGACTTCTCACCCATTTCGAACGGAAGGCATGTTTTCAGATCGCGCTCAATCAAATTCGAAAAGTGGGGGCATGCTGCCATTCGGCAATTCTCACGAGTATTTGTATCCATTGCAAAAGCCGCCATTCAGTCTCGAACAATTAAGAAATTACTGACTGCTCCTTCGAGCCCATTGCAGAAGTGTCAAAATTTCGCTGCAAGCGCGCGCAGCAGAGATTTTTCCGAAGCGGCGAAAGATTTTATGCTACCTGGCAGCGGAAACAGCAGTCGCTCATGCAACGCGCAGCAAATCTGAAACCATGAATTCGAAAATTGCGGAACAATCCCGCCTTTTGCTTTTGCCTCTTTCGCTGACGCAGAAAACCTTGGTAAATTCGGCGCAGAGCGCGCGGTGTTCTTGCAGATTTCTCCAAAACCGCTGTTCATGAGCTGAACGTCCACAGGATTTCAGGCTCGCCTCTCGCTGCGATCATTTTCAGCCTGCAACCAGTTCAAAAATGCCTCCGCACCCTGAGACATCGGCCGATCCGTGAAAATGACAAAGTAGCCCGCGTTTTCAACTCTGATGTCGGACAATCTGACAAGTGTTCCGTCGTCGAACTCAGGCGCGACCAGATCATCCCAGAGGGCGATCCCCTGACCATCCACCACCGCCTGAACGCGGCTGTTGGAGTCCGGGATCGTCAGGCTGGATCGGCTGGGGGCGTAAGGTAGCCCTGCTGCTGCGTGCCACGCCCTCCACCCCGCATCGCCGGAGCTGTCACCCAAAAGCGGAAGCTGCCTGACCGCTTCGGCCAATCCAAGTTGCGTTACCTGATCTGCGACTGCGGGGTTGGCTGTTGGCACGGCAGGCAAAGATAGAAGAAGCTCGCAATTATGACCCTCCCAGCCGTCAATTCCCCAGAGGACGGCCATGTCCACTCTGGCAGATCTCAACACTTCCACGGAGTTGATCGGTTCGATCCGCAGGCTGATACCGGGATTGGCCTCGAAGAAGCGGGTGAGCCTTGGTGACAGCCAGCGCGACGAGAAATAGGTCAGTGCGCCAATGGCCACGGCACCTGAGGCCGTGCCGCGCAGGTCTTCGATTTCACGGTCGATCTGGCTCAGGGCCGTTTGGGACACGTGCCATAATCTGCGCCCTTCCTCCGTCAGGTCCAGTCTTGCGTGCGCGCGTTCGAACAGACGAAAGCCTAGCTCGGCTTCAAGCTTGTTGATTTGGTAACTGATCGACCCTTTCGACTGATGCACCTCGTCCGCTGCCTTGGTCATCGACAGAGTGCGGGAAACGGCATCAAAGACCTTGAGGGCATCATAAGAACGAAAGCGCATGAGTATTGTCTAATTTTTTCGAACGGCTTGTGCAAATCATTAGATTTGCAACAAGCGCATCTGTCCCAATATTGACAACACAATGCGTGGCATCCATCTGTCCTTGTCGAAGATCACCCGCAGGCGTCTAACAACTCTAAACGGTGAATATCATGACAACTGACCTCTCTAACTTCCGCTTCGTTGCTAAGGCGCTCCCCAATCAAGGGGCGCGCCCACGCGAGCTTGCCCGCACCATGCCGGCTCATCCGCTGAGCTACATGGAGCTACCGTATGATCCCGAATACACGCTCTACAATTCGCGCCTGACACCAGAGAAACTCGACACGGCCACGGATGACGAGATGTATTGGGCGGTGCGCACCAACGTCATTTTCCGCCACACTGGAGAATTGCCGATCGAGATCAGCGGACCGGATGCCGAAACCTTGCTGAACAAAGTGTTCACCCGCAGCGTCAGCAAGGTGAAGCCGGGGCGCTGCTCCTATCAGTTTGCTTGCTATCACGATGGCGGTATGATCACCGATGGGGTGCTGTTGCGGTTGTCGCAGGACAGGTTCTGGATGGCGCAGGCCGACGGCGACCTGTTCAGCTGGTACAAGGCCCACGCCGAGGGGCTGAACGTAAAAATCCATGACCCAAACGTCTGGGTCAGCCAGATACAAGGGCCGCGTTCGCTGGACCTTCTGGCCGCCGTGCTGGACGGTCCGATGCCCGATCCGTTCCGCTATTTCGATTGCGCCGAGGTCTCCATCGCGGGTCAAACCTGCTGGATCAGCCGTTCAGGCTTCACGAATGAACTTGGCTGGGAAGTCTATATGTTACCTGACACCGACATTCCGGCCATCGGCGACCGTATCATGAAGGTCGGCGCGGACTACGGCATTCTGCTGACTGGCACACCTGTGTTCAGGGCGCGGCGGATCGAGGCTGGGTTGCTCAATGCCGGGTCTGATTTCGGAGCCAAGACGACGCCGTTCGAGGCCGGTCTTGGCGGCTTTGTCGAATTCGATGACCGTGACTTTGTTGGCCGCAAAGCGTTGGAGGCTGCCGAAAAATCCTGCCGCACATGGGGTATGCGCGTGATTGGCGGCGTGGCCCAGCTTGGTCGCGTCATGACCATTGATGGCAGGGAAGTCGGTCGGGTCTGTTCCTCCGGGTATTCGCCCTATCAGGGTTGCGGTGTCTGCATCGTGCGCATGGACTATGCTGCACAGGGTCCCGGCACAAAGGTCGATGTGCTCTGCGCCGATGGCTCTACGCAAAACGGTGAGTTGTGCACCCTGCCGATGTACGATGCGGACCGCTTGATCCCGCGTGGTAAACTGGTGGACATTCCCACCAGTCCAATCGCGGCGGATTGACTTGGCAACTAGGCTGCGCTCGCAAGGAACCCTGCGAGTGCAGCCGCGACCTCTGACGAGCGCTCCACATGAAGGAAGTGTCCGCATTCATGGAAGATCTGAAACTGAGCCGTTGGAATAGCTTGCGCCATAGATTCGATTTCAGCGACTTTAACCATGCGGTCTTTCTGCGCAGCAAGGATCAATGTCGGGACTTGAAGCGCAGGCAACGTTGCGCGCAGGTCCAATTTTGAACATGCAATGAAGTCGTTCAGCAGAACGTTTCCTCCGGCAGATATCATCCTTTGCCGTGTGGCCTTCACGAAGTTTTCCGGCGTTGATTTGTGCCAGCAGGCGCGGGCGATGGCGGCGACGGTCATTTCGGTCTGGTTCTGCAACCCTTCCAGTAAATCGAGGGTGACTGGCATGCGCGCGGCCCCCGCAATCAGACAGAGTGAGGAAATTCGCGCGCGCGATTGCAACGCAGCTGACAAGACAACGCCGACACCCATTGAGTGCCCCACCAGACAGACGTTTTCCAGATTGAGCGCCTGCAGGAAACCGGTGACTGCGCGGCTATAGCCAGTGATATCAGGCAAGCTTTGACCACCCGAGCCACCATGGCCCGGAAGATCAACCGCAATCACGGGATGCGCGTGCACCGCTTGCCCCCCTTGACCGGGCAGAACAGCTGTCGACGACGACGGGGCAGTCGCCTCGGCCACACTCCGCCAAGATTGCGGCCAGTCGAGTTTGGACCCTCCGGCACCATGCACCAATACAAGCGTGGGCCGCTCCGGCGTCACTGCAATTCCGTTGGTGCAAAAGCAGATGTCTTGCCCGCCCACGCTGACCTTTTGGTTGGCGTATGTCTCAAAGCGAGGGTGAGGTGTCACAACGATCACACCAGCTTGTGCATGGCTTCCAGATCGGTGGAACCGATCTCGTCTACAATCTTGCTGCGCAGTTTTCGCATCGCGCCCAGCCATTTGTCGTAGTTGGCAGACTTGAATTGGATGAATTGCGCGACATCCGCGTGCGGCAGGATCAGGAAGCTTTCCTGCGCAACACCCTCAACGACGGTTTCTGCAAGTGCTTCTGGCGTGATCACACCTGGCAGATCGCTTGATGCGCCTTTATCGGCATACCCCAGCATCGGGGTTGCCACATATTGAGGACAAATGACCGAAACCTTGATCCCGTCGCCGCCATGGCTGATCGCGGCGGATTCAGCGAACCCTAAGGCAGCATGTTTGGTTGCAGAATAGGCCGCATCACCGATTTGGCTCAGCAACCCGGCAGCCGAAGACATCTGCAGCAGATAGCCGCTCCCGCGTTCGATCATGCCGGGCAGAACCGCGCGGGCAGCATAGACATGCGCCATCACATGCACATCCCAGCATAATGCCCAGGTGTCGTTACTTGCCGAGGCCGAATGTGAGGGCTCTCCCAGACACACGCCTGCGTTTGAGCAGAACATATCCACCGAGCCAAAGTGCTGCTCTGCCCGCTTAACCAACGCCTGCACATCGGCCTCCTTGGTCACGTCGCATGCCACACCCAAACCATCAATCGCGGCCGCGGTTGCTCGCGCAGCACCTTCGTCCAGATCGGCGACAACAAGTTTTGCGCCCTCCTTGGCGAACCGAGTGGCTAAGGCCGCACCAATGCCGCGTGCGCCGCCGGTGATAATGATCGTCTTATTCTTAAGATCCATGAGACTTTCCTATCGCAAATTTTTACAGAAGAGACGGCAGCCACAGCGCCATCGCGGGAAATGCGATCACAAGGCCAATCATCACGAACATGGCGAAGACGAAAGGGATCGCCCCTTTGATCACATCTTTGATTGGCCCGCTTGGGCGGATGGATTGCACAACATAGAGGTTCAGCCCAATCGGCGGGGTGATCAAAGCGGTTTCCAGCAGCAACATCAGCACCACACCGAACCAGATCGGATCGTACCCAAGGGCGACGATCACCGGCACGACAATGGGGGTCGTTGTGATCAACATGGACAGGCTCTCCATGAAACACCCCATCACCAGATAGATGGCGATAATGATCAACAACACCTGAAACGGGGACAGACCCAGGCCTTCGATAAAGCTTTGGAATGCGGCCGCGAGGCCGATGACGGCAAGCACGAAGTTCAAGAAGGCCGCTGCCAGAATGATCAGCATGATCATCGCTGTTGTCCGCATGGTGCCTTCAAATGATTTCAGAAGCATATCCCGTGTCAGCTTGCCGTTTTTCCACGATAGCAAGAGTGCCGCAAGAACGCCCAGAGAGGCACTTTCCGTTGGCGTCGCCCAACCCGCATAAATGGAGCCGATGACCACGATGAAAATGAACAATGGCTGCAACAGATTTGGCAGGCTCGCGAAACGCTCGGCCCATGAAATATGAATTTTTTCGCCGCTCCAGCCTTTGTTGGCGAGACAAAGAAGAACGATAGTAAGACTGTAGAGCCCGGCCAATATGAGCCCCGGCAGGATACCCGCAAGGTAAAGCTTGGGCACGGATGTATTGGTCAAAAGCCCGTAGATGATCAGGCCAACGGAAGGCGGTATCAGAATGCCAAGTGTCCCACCGGCGGCAAGCGAGCCAAGGAACAGGGGGGTGTGATAGCCGCGCTTGTCGATCTGCGGCACCGCGACCGTCCCCACTGTGGCCGCCGTTGCCACGGACGAGCCTGAGGTCGCCGCAAAGATGGCGCTGGAGCCGATATTGGAATGCATCAGCCCGCCAGGTAGCCAGGACAGCCATTTTGCCATCGCATCATACATCTTTTCTGCGATATCCGAGCGCAGCATAATTTCGCCCAGCATGACAAACATGGGCACTGCAACGAGCAGAAATTCGATCGAGTTTTCCCACATCATGTCACCAATGGCGCGATGCAAAGGCATGATGGAAAAGGTTCCGTCCAGCACGACACCTAAAAGGCCAAGCGCGGCAGCAACCGGGATTGCAAGGAAGATGAACAGAAGTAGAAGTGAAAAAGTGACGATAAGGATCATGACTTGCCCTCCGTCTCAACCAGCTCCGCTTGGATTTCGCCTTCGACGCCTTCAGAACCGATAAGTTCAGAGATCGCGTCCCAGTTGCGGCGCAGGGCATTGCCTGCAACGCGAACCGCAATCAGCAACCACATCACCAGTGCAAGGCCGATCCCGCTGATCCAGGCAATTTGGGGAATGGAAAGTGGTGTGCGCAGTGGCGTGACTGAGATACGGCCGGTCTCAACAGTACCTTTAACCAATTCAAACCCGTACCAGCCGATGAGACCGAAAAGCGCACCAAGTGCGAGAAAGCTGAGTATGTCCAGTGCAATGCGCAAAGGGCGCGGCATCAGATTGTATAATACGTCAATCCGCACATTCCCTTTCTTTCTGATAACGGCAGCGTAGGACCATGCCGTAGCGGCTGCAAAAACATAGCCTGAAATCTCATCCGCGCCCCCAAGCGACGAGTTAAACAGCTTACGCATGACAACTTCCAATCCCACCATGAAGGCTGTCATCAAAAGGGCCGCACCTGCAACCCAAACGGCAATTTCTGAAACACGGTCAAGCGTGCCTTGTGTTCGCATCAACATGATAAATCCCCGGAAGAGTTAGGTGGCGGCACCGGGGTGCCGGCGCCGCCAAGCGCGTTACTGAATGGACAGGCCGTTGGCTGCACCAATTGTTGCATTCCACGGCTGTGCACAATCGGCGTCACCGCAGCGTTTTAGCCAACCGGGAAAGACATGGCTCTGCAGAATGCCTTTTGCCTGGGCACCGTCGGCTTCGGTCATCGGAATAAGAGTCATGCCGACGGGATCGCCTTTGGAACAGCCCGCATCATCACCGGTCAGGCAAGCTAGGCCCTCGTTCTCTTCGGTAACGTAGTTCGTCCATGTGGAGTCTTCCCAATTGCTGATCTGCTTTGCCAATGCGGCACGAGATGCGTCATCAAGGCTTTGCCATTTGGAAAGGTTCGCGTAGAGTCCCGCCATTCCCATGTTAATCGGCAGTTCACCAACATAGTTGATCACCTCGTGCCAGCTGGCGTCATAGGCTGGGATCGCACCTGTGACCGCGCAATCGACCACTCCGTTTTGAATGGCGGGAACAACCTCGCCGAATGCGATCGTCACGTTCGTAGCCCCCACGCCCGACAAGAAGTCTGCGTGGGTGGCGCTCGAAGTCCTGATCTTGCGGCCTTTAAGTCCGGCCAGGCCATTGAACTCGTTCTTGCAGAACACGAACTGGCGACCAAATGGGTAATGCGCCAGCATGATAAGATTCTGCTCAGCCAGACGTGCATTGATAACGCCGCGGTAGGCATCAGCATTTGCGCGTGCGCTGGCCATGTCGGTTGCGACACCGGCAAGATCGATGCCTTCCATCTCTGGCGTTGATCCGGTGACATATGCCACAACCATGTTGCCCATGTCGAATACACCTTTTTGCAGCAAATTGAGCGTCTCATAACCTTTCAGTCCCATGACGGAGATCGAAACGATATCGCCATTCATCTTTCCATCGGTGTTTGCCGACAAAGTTTTGGTCCAGAACGGAGCTTCGTAGTTTTTGAACTGACTCAGACTGCTCCAGGTACCGAGCACCTTGAACTGGTGCGACTGGATTTCGTCTGCGCCTGCCGTTCCAGTGGCAACTGCAAGACTTAGCCCTGCGATGGTGGCGAGTGTTTTCAACATAATTTCCTCCCTTGGGTGTGTTGAATGGGTGCCGCTACGATCATTCGGAGCGGTCATTGATTGGCTGGTTGGTGGTCCAGTCAAAACTTCCGGTGTCGCGCTCTGCGACAGCTTTTTTCCAGCCCATGGTTTCGACGCGAGCCTTGAAATTCATGCCTTCGGGCGAATGGCGGGTGATCCCGTCAAAGACAGTGGCCAACCTTTGGGTTTGATTGATTTTTTCTTCCACGGCCGCATTGATGACCATTTTCTGCATTGCCAGCTGGTTGATCGGAACGCTGGCCATTCGTGCGGCAAGCGTTTCGACTTCTGCATCCAATTGCGCATCAGGTACGGATTTCAAAACAAGCCCCATCTCTGCGGCCTCAACGCCCGATATCTTGTCGCCTGTGAACATCATGCGCTTGGCCTTTTCTGGGCCCAGCCGATGCACCCACATCGCCGTCGTCGGGCAGCCCCAGACGCGGGAGGGCATGTAGCCGATCTGTGCAGTTTCCCCCATGATCGTCAGGTCCGCGCAAAGCGCGATGTCCGAACCGCCGGCAACAGCAAAACCATGCACTTTGCAGATAACTGGTTTCATCGCGCGAAAGAGCGACATGAAGGCCTGTGTATTCGCCCACATGAATTGGAAATCTCGCATTGGATCCCAGGGCATCTCCTGCACAACCTGGTTGGGGCCGTTGCCTTCGGCGTAATGCGCCAGGTCATAGCCTGAGCAGAACGCTTTACCTGCACCTGATAGGACCATCACATGCACGTCCCCGTCGGCATCCGCCTGCGCCACTGCCGCCGCCAACTCACGAGGGAGATCATCGTCAATCGCATTCATCACCTCGGGCCGGTTCAGGGTGATCCGGCAAATGCGACCATCTTTTTCGTAAAGAACTTTCGGCAAGGTTCGTTGCTCCGGTTATGAATGTCGATCAACTGACTGGTACGGGGAGCATGGTTGGCAAGTATGAGCTTTTCCATTATTAGTTTTTTATGATTTGATAACTATTGGATATCAATAATGCCGCCGACACTCCGCCAACTCCTCGTCTTTAAAACTGTTGTTGAGCAAGGCAGTTTTCGAAAGAGCGCTGACGTCCTGAACACATCTCAGCCAGCGCTTTCGAACTCTGTTAAGGCCCTGGAGGATATTCTGGGAACGCCGGTCTTCTTCCGTACAACGCGATCTGTGGAACCGACTGCCGCAGGCACAGCACTTTATGCGCACATCGATCAAATTTTTAAATTGGTTGAGGCTGCCACACTTGAAGCCCGCGATGCGGCAGACGGCAAAGGCGGCAGGTTGCGCCTGAATTACGTGGATTTTGCGATCCTGGGTGGATTACCCGACGTACTGGAAAATTTTCGATCAGAAAATCCGAAAATAAAGATTGATATGGGTTTTGCACGAACCCTAGAGCAGATTGAAAAAATGCAGAAAGGTCAGATAGATATCGGATTCATTTTTGATATGGACACCCCCCTTCCACCGGAATTCAATAGATTGATTTTCAGTGTTGAAGGGCTTGCCGCTGTCGTGCCTAGAACGCACCGATTGGCCAAGAAGGCCACGTTAGAGTTGGATGAGCTCAAAGGAGAGCCCATCATTGCTGGCGACGCCAGATGGGAACGGTATACGGATATGGTCAACGAGCATTGTATCGCCCGTGGCTTCTCGCTCGAGATTTCACAGCGGGCCTATTTGCGCGACGAGATGCTTTCCCTCGTTCTGGGAGGCATGGGTGCTCTGATCTATCCCAATTGCATCATGAATGCCGCGCGCTTTGGTTTGCGAGCCATTCCGATCAGCGATGTTGACGATGTTATCATGACCTCGTTGATCTGGCGCAACGACAGTGTGAATCCTATTGTAGCCCCGTTTGTTGAAGCGGTACGAAAGTCGTTAGGCAACGTATTTGATACAAAATAACTATCAATAAATAAAATTTTGATATTTGAGAATTCGCGATACGTTGCCTCTGATCGTACATCAGAACAATGAACGATAAATAATAACCAGAGCCCTAAATGTACAACTTACAACTCGATTCAGCGTATTTCCCGGCTCAGTCAGACATGGATGCAATCGACCTGCCTATTGGCGAAGGTCTTAGGGACGTCACAGCAAGAAACATCAACAAACTGGCACTAACGGAGGTCTGCCAGGATGGCTCAAGGGGGCGTTCTTGGACATATGGAGAGCTGTGGGAAGACTGCCAACGCCTCGCGTTTGCTTTAAGTTCGCGTTTCGCCAAAGGCGAAAAGATTGTGGTTTGGTCTCCAAACAGTCCCGAATGGGTTTTGATGGAGTATGCCTGTGCTCTTGCCGGTCTCGTTCTTGTAACTGCCAACCCATCTCTACAGGTAAAAGAACTCCGATACGTCCTTGAGCAGTCAGGTGCTGTTGCCCTATTTCATGTTCAGGAATTCAGAGGCAATCCGATGGCGCAAATTGCCAACCTTGCAAGCAGCGGTAATAACGCCTTGCGTGAGGTAACGGACCTTGATGACCACGACGTTTTGTTCGCGCTAGGATCAAACGAGGCAGTTCTTCCTGAAGTCTCGACATCCGATCCGGCCCAAATTCAATACACATCAGGTACCACAGGCTATCCCAAGGCAGCTCTTTTGTCCCATGGGGGGTTGCTAAATAACGCGCGTTTCTATGCAGATCGCTGCGGCGTCACGGAAAACAGCATCTGGATAAACATGATGCAGATGTTTCACACTTCCGGCTGTGGAATGGTGACTCTGGGCGCAATGCAAGCAGGAGCGCATATGGTGCTTGTGAGCTTGTTTGACGCGCCTCGCATCGTCGATCTGGTTGAAAGCGAAAAGGCAGATATTATCCTTGGCGTTCCGACAATGGTTGTTGCCCTTCTTGAAGAACAAGAAGGGCAACCTCGTAACACAAGTGCGCTGCGATTGATCAGCTGCGGTGGCGCAAATGTTGCTGCCGATTTGGTACGACGTGTGAAAAAAGCATTTGGATGCGGATTTTCGACCCTCTATGGCCAAACCGAGCACTGCCCAGTCATCACCCAGCACCACCTGGACGACAGCATTGATGATATCTGCACGACCATTGGCCAGCCGATTCCGCAAACTGAAGTGTCTATCCGACGTTTGACCGACAATTCCGGTGCTGATCTTGATGAGCCAGGTGAAATCTGCGCACGCGGACCGTGCACTATGCTTGAATATCACGACAACCCGGCGGCTACGTTTGAGACGATTGATTCAGAAGGTTGGCTTCATACCGGCGATCTGGGCACCATGGATGCGCGGGGTTATCTAAAGATCACCGGCCGCGTCAAAGAAATGATCATTCGTGGCGGAGAGAATCACTTCCCTGCGGAAATCGAGAATGCGATGTTGATGCATCCCCAGATTCAAGAAGTCGCCGTGGTCGGCATCGCTGACGAAAAATGGGGCGAATTGATCGCGTGTTTCATCCGGACATCCGACGACAAACGTTTAAGCGTGGCTGCGTTGAAATCCCATTGCCGAACCGAACTGTCTCCACAAAAAACCCCGAACCTTTGGATACAGGTCAATAGCTTTCCGATGACCGGGTCTGGAAAGATCCAGAAATTCGCCTTGCGCGATATGTTCGAACGCGGTGAATTCACCCCTTTAACTGCATAGGTGCTCCAATGACGAAATCCGAACGGGATCTGCTCACAAGCACGCATTGGGGCACTTACCGGGTGGATGTTGAGAATGGTCGTGTCACCGACCTTCGCGGGTTTGAGCATGACCCAGATCCCTCACCAATCGGGCGGGGAATTGTGGATGTGCTTGACGGCCCAACGCGGATCACGGTCCCGATGGTGCGCAAGAGCTGGCTGGAAGCTGGCCCAGGCACGGCTGGCGAGAAACGCGGTTTGGCCGAATTCATAGAAGTCAGCTGGGGCGAAGCCAACCGGCTTGTCGCCGATGAGTTGGACCGGATTCGCAAAGCTCATGGCAACCAGGCGATCTATGCGGGTTCCTACGGCTGGGCAAGCGCGGGGCGGTTTCATCATGCGCAAAGCCAGCTCAAGCGGTTCCTTAACTGCATTGGCGGCTACACCGGATCAAAGAACACCTATTCCTTTGCCGCCGCCGAAGTGCTGGTCCCGCATGTCCTCGGCACCTTCCGCGGGCATTTGGATACGACCACAAGCTGGGAAAGCATCGCTTCGGACTGCGAACTCTTCGTGGCCTTTGGCGGCGTTCCTTTGAAGAATGGTCAGATCAGTCAGGGGGGCACTGGCGCACATGTGCAAAAAGACGGGCTTCTGGCCGCGCATGAGGCAGGTGTTGACTTCGTCAATATCTCGCCTCTGTGCTCGGACCTGCTTACCCAAGTGGATGGAGATTGGCTGCCCATCCGGCCCAGCACCGATGTGGCGCTGATGCTGTCGCTGGCCCATGTGTTGCTCAACGAAGACCTGCACGATCAAGCGTTCCTTGACCGCTACACCGTCGGATTTGCGCGTTTTGCTGGCTATCTGTTGGGCAAAACGGATGGCATTCCAAAATCCTCTGAATGGGCCGCAGACATCTGCGAAATTCCTGCCGAAACCATCCGTGATTTGGCCCATCGCATGGCGCGCAGCCGTACTATGATCTCAACCGCTTGGGCTTTGACACGTCAGGATCACGGCGAACAACCGTTTTGGGCGGCCATCGCACTTGCGGCGATGCTGGGGCAGATCGGCCTGCCGGGGACGGGCCTTGGGTTCGGCTATTCGGCGATGAACAACACCGGATTGAACCGCACGCCAATCAACTATGCGTCCTTTCCGCAAGGCCATAATCCTGTGCCGGATTTCATCCCCGTGGCGCGCGTGACAGACATGCTGGAGACCCCCGGCGGGAAATTCGACTATGACGGCGCGTCTTACGAGTATCCGGACATCCGGCTCGTCTGGTGGGCCGGTGGCAACCCCTTCCACCACCATCAGGATCTGAACCGTATGCGGCGGGCCTGGGCCAAGCCCGAGACCATCATCGCCAATGAATGGTGCTGGAACGCTTTGGCCAAACATGCCGATATCGTTCTGCCCTGCACCACACCGCTGGAGCGCAGCGACCTCGCGCTAACACCCAAAGACCCTTATCAGGTGGTGATGGATCAGGCCATTGCACCGGTGGGCGAGGCGCGGGACGATTACGAAATCCTGCGTGGCATTGCCGCTGAAATGGGCGTGGAAGAGGCGTTTACCGAAGGGCGCAGCCCGGAGGAATGGCGACGCTGGATCTGGGAGGTCTCGCGCCAACAGGCCGCGCGACAACGTGTTGAGCTGCCCGATTGGGAGAGCTTGCAGCGTGACGGCTGGGTCAAGGTTCCGGTTCCGGACAAGCCCACCGTCATGCTGGACGCTTTTCGCACCGATCCGGAGGCCAACCGGCTCGCCACACCGTCGGGCAAGATCGAAATCTTTTCGCAGACCATCGCAGACTTCGGCTATGACGATTGTCCCGGCCACCCTGCATGGATGGAACCGATCGAATGGCTGGGCCGCGCAGCCCGAGATGACCTGCACATGATATCCAACCAACCCCGCAACAAGCTGCACAGCCAGTTAGATCACGGCGCGATCAGCCAGGCTGACCGGCCAAAGGGCGTTGAACCGATGAAGATGCACCCTAGCGACGCTGCGGTGCGCGGGCTGATCGAAGGTCAGATTGTCAAAATCCACAACACCCGCGGCGCATGCCTTGCTGAACTGCGGATCAGCGACATGATCCGACCCGGCGTTATCCAGATTGCTACCGGCGCATGGCTCGACCCCGACGGCGACCTCTGCCGCCATGGCAACCCGAACATGCTGACCCTCGACAAAGGCACATCAAGACTGGCCCAAGGCCCCGTGGCGCATTCTTGCCTTGTCAAAGTTGAGACTTTTGTAGGCAAAGTGCCTCAACAAAAAAGGTGAACTGAACGCTGAACAGCAAAACAAGACCTCAAAATTCAAGTGGGATGACCATGGTACTTGTCCGGCCCAACGGACCTATTTGCATTGGCTGACGTGCGCCACAAGCAAAGGAGCTGTCCAAGTCCACTCGGTTGCGCGTCTCTCTTGTCCGGACATCACGCGGCGAAGTGCAGTTTGAATGGTGACGCCGAGACCGGTAGGGAATGAGCGCTTCGACGATTTGTATTGCGACGCCGCATGAACGCCGCTGCATGTGTTGACTAATGCTGCGTGAGCAACCGCTGCACCAGCAAAAGACCGGTTTGTCTTCACCAGCCATTCAGCCATCCTATTCTTGTTCAGGGTCGAGTGGCCGCTTTGGCGAATTTTGTATCAACACTCCAAGGTCGGCAATGGGCCGTCAATGCAGAGTGATCGACTCATAGCCGCTAATCCTCCGACAAGGATAATTTGGTCAAAATGGGCTCATTGCAGACCTAGCGCCTTCAGATTTTTTGATCAAAAACCACCTCCGTCCCGACCAAAATTCAGAAAAACTTGCTTGAAACAAGTTTTGAAATTTTCTTGTGGCTGCAAGTTTTTCAGGAAAACAGTCGCTCTTTGAAACAGATGGCGTTAGCTAGTCGAGACCTCTGCTAATCAAATGAGGTCTATTCAATGTCCAATCTCGCAAAACTTAAACTAACCGCTACGTCGCCTCGTGAACCAATGACACCGTTGGCACGGAAGCGCGTGAAACTCTTGCGTAAGCTTGAGCAGCAAATCGAAGCGGCTGAAGCGGAAGCCCGCGATGAGCAATTCTTGGAAGAAATTTCCCGATGGGTACGCGATGAGGAAACCGGCGACAAGAAACTAGTTACTCAACAACGCCCCATTCGCCCATGGTCCTGGCAAAACCAACATGGCGCATGGATGGTGTCACTGCGTGATGGAAACAAACTGATCCCCCTGGATGGCGACAACACTTCAGTTGAAGTCGGCGAAAAATCCGAAATGGTGCCTGCCTTGGAAACACTACGCGATGCCGTGGTAGCCGGTGAACTTGATGCACAACTTGAGGCAATGATTGCCACGAGAAAACCATTCGGCAAACGCAAAGAGAAAGCTGCTCCAGCTAAAGCTAGCTGATATGGGCGGCGCACTCACTTTCATCGCCGTGTTCATCGTCATGTATATCGTGACGGTGAACTGGCGGTTGCTCATTTTGGCTCTCACCCATCCAAGCAAACTGGTTCAGTTTCTTTCAATTGCAACGGTCCTGCTTTGCATGAAGGGCTGCGCCGAAGCCTATAGCTGGTTGCATGCGTCAGCTTGAGCTCAAATTAAATTTACCTGGGTGGCGCTCAATGGCGTCGCCAGTTGCCTGTTCTAACCATATTGGAACCTGAATATTGAAAATCAATCTCACTGTCGAAGCTGAACAATCGGAAATATCCGAATTGGTTGATCACCTGCTATTCGGAGGGCCACGCGAATTTCATACCAGATCAGAATTCAATGAGTTGTCGCCGATCGAAAGATCAAAGCCCTCCGCTTTCGATAGAGAGGTGATGAGAAACCTCTACCGTGCTCAACTTCGAAAGGGCATGGTTCCCACTGCCCCAAAGCTCGGCGATTGGTCACACTATTTCGACCCGCACGAACTGGATGAAAACGGTCCAATACGGGAGCTGTTCATTGATGCACCAAAGCGACCCTGCAACAAGCGATCAAACTCGACAAAGGGCAAAGCACCCAAACAGAAGTGAATTCAACGACAGGGCAAATAAGGGCACCGCTGCACGTTTAGCGTGATGATCCATCTTCATCAGAATGTTCTGCAAGCGTTTGACCCAGCTTTACCCATAAGGCCAATGCGTTATCATCCAACTGCTCAACCGTGTGATGCATCTTCAGCAACAGTTCTTGCCGCTTAGCTGAAACCAGTGTTCCATCAGTTCCTTCCTGCTCCATATCAAAGAAATCTCTCATCGGAACGCCAACCACTAAGCTGATGTCCCACAGAGTGAGAAAGTTAGGAGCAGTCTTACCGCGTTCGATGTTGGAGACAGTTTCAAAAGCTTTGTCTATTGCAGCGGCTAATTCGGCTTGAGTCATACCCTTTTGCTTACGAGCGAGTTTGACGCGAGAGCCGATGTTTTGTTTCAAATTCTGAGCCATACGCGGAATGTAATTCCTAATCATGGCACTTGACCATGTAATCAGGTTTCGCTACGCAGTCAATTAATCGGCTTATGATTCCGCTATGGATATGCAATCCGTAGTTCAAAGCCGATACGCCAACGGAGGAAACTATATGAATCGCATTCTAATCGCTGCTGCACTTGCAATTGCAACCACTGGAATTGCCCACGCCAAAAGTCTCACTGGTGCTGAGATGCAGAAAATTTATCCAGGCACTTGGAATATGGTCACCAAGAAAGGCCTGAAAGTGAAGATCACGTTCGAACGCGATGGCAGCGGCAAGATGCGAATTGGTTCCAAGCACACGCCATTCGTTTGGAAGGTCAAAGGCAACAAGCTCTGCACTTCACGTGTGGCAGCCAAAGGTCTGAAAGAAAGCTGCTCATCAGCGAGAAAGATTGGAACCAACAAATACAAGAGCTCCAACGGTACCATCATCAGCAAGTAGGAGAGCGACTGACATGAAAACCTTTGAAGGCCTTGTTCAAATCGATAACCGTTTGCTGCGTGTTCAAGTCCAAGCACAAG
Organism: Rhizobiaceae bacterium; assembly: GCA_039969995.1. GTDB lineage: Bacteria > Pseudomonadota > Alphaproteobacteria > Rhizobiales > Rhizobiaceae > Pseudahrensia. Next base: position 2,503 of record JBDVMU010000051.1, on the reverse strand, counting down.
ACCCGCTGGCAGCAAAACAAATGCTTGAAGCGCAATATCCAAATGGAAAACTGCAAGGGCTACCGCTGGAGAAACTCAATTAGGTTTTTCTAGCGCAGTCGTAGCACAAAGTTCACAAGCTATTGAATTAACGTACAAAGATAGCGCCGAACCATATTTGCCAAGGTTGGGGTCGTGAGTTCGAATCTCATCGCCCGCTCCAAATTTTCAAAGGCTTGCATCAGAATCGTAGCTGTGGCTCGTTCACAGTACAACCCCTCATTCACAGTGCTGTTCACAATTCCCAATTGGGCAAGGTGCTCAAAGCCGATGGCTTTGGCGTGTGTGCTCTACCCCTGAGCTACGCCCGCTTTCGTCAATACAGTCAAAAAATAAGCCCACCGAACTTAGGTCACACTTGTGGGAACGACATCAGAAAATTTTCTAATCAAAAGTCATCATTTGGCATCGTGTAACTGTTGGGGGGAAGCTGCCATTCACTCGTTGATGACATTTCCATTCAACATCCGTGAATCGGACATTCGTTGAATTCGAGTTCGTTTACTACAATTGCTAATGAGGTTTAAAAGCCCCAACCTTAACTTGTGGCATCAGCTTCGTACTCCCATATTTCTGTGATCATGTTCCAAACGATAGATGCAGAAAGGAAGCTGCATACGTTATGATAGCCATCGCCTTTCTCACCATTAGAATAGTCTGAGACTGATTTTACACACATAAATTCTGGCTTTTTGACCCGTGTTTGACTTGCCGCCGAGTAGAAGCCGTAAGCTTCCATATCAACAGCCCAAACAGAGTCACTCAACCCACGTATTTGTGCTACTATTTCCTCAGCTGCAACAACAGCAGATCCAGATGCTGCTGGTTTAATAAATACATTGAACTTGTCCAATTTACCTGCAGACAGACGCCCAGCTTTTTTTAGGATTTCGGGTGACTTTGAAAAATTCGAAGTTGATATAGTTCGCGCTACATCATGCAGACGACCACCAGAAATAGCGATGGGATCAGGCCGAGCGCGAAAAACTGCGATTGGTGGCTCTCCTTCTTCATCCCACTTTCCATAGTCCCAGGCATAAGCACCTTCAAAGAACACGATATCGCCAAGCTCGACCTTGCCCTTAACGCCACCACAATAGCCCGACATCAGTGCAATCTGGGGCCGAAAGGTGCTTATTAATGCTTGTGTCAAAGACGCTGCGGAGGCCTGTCCCGAACGTCCGATTGAGTATAGTATTCCCTTTCGTGAGAGCCCAAATTTGTCATTGAATAAAAATTCTTTTGCTCCACGGAAGTGCTTAAGATCTTGAGCATCAAATATTTCTCGATAAGGCTCACTCTCAACATCCATAGCGGTTACGATAATAACATCGTAATCGTATTGTTGATTGATACTTATGTATCGCGTGCGAGCGGCGCGTGCAGCATATTCGATCTTGTCCAGTAGATAGCGTTTCCACTTCCCTGCATTGTCTTCCTCAATTGCTACCATGAGATGTGGTCCAATAGAGCTACCAATACGATCCAATACGTCTAGATCCTGAGTGATGCCGATTATGTCGCCAGGTACATGTAGGCTGTCTGCTTCGAAAAGTTCACCTAACAGGTTTTCGACAGCATCATATGTTGCGTCCGAAGAATTGGGCGTGAAAGGTATCGTTAGATCTATGATTAGTAGATCAAAGATTTTTTCTTTAAGCAGGTCGCGGGCAGATCGATGATCTGCAGCACGAGACACAATGGTAGCCGGATCACTCGTTGTCACGAGCAATTCAATAGCATCTCCGATCTCCAAACGATCGTGAACTATAAGTATCTTCATAACTTAAGCACTTCCTTCACTTGCCTAGCTAGAGACATGTTCCAACCAGTTTCACTGTAACGAACCCAGCCCACCAACCAGTCGCCCAAAAATTTGTTAGCCTGATCCAGTACATCTTGCAGTCCCAGAACAGCACCCCGTTGTTTGCTATCTATTGGAAATGCATCAAACGCGGTCACAATTATCACCTTCGATTCTTGCCCCAACAGAAACATCCTCTCAGCAATTTTCAGCCCCCCAGTAACATCGTGGCCACCTGCATCTCGACCTGTTGAACTAGCCCGAATGTCCATAGATATGTCTAAGAAAACCAAATCCCATTCCTGTTTTGAAATTTCAGTTTTTGCGACATCAAGTGTTGCTGCTCGCGTAATAATTCCTGTGCCATCAATGATTTGGCGTAGCTCTTTCTCAATAGCTATTGCCTTTATTGAACTGTCTTCGATAATCAAAAATTTCCAAGTTTTTTCACCAATTTGCGGCATTAGCTAGTGGTCCACACTGGAACAAATAGATGAAATGCATTGCGTGTCTTGATCACTGACCTGAGACCCTTATCTTCATCCATTTTTGAGTAGAATTCGTCCCTTACAAGGAGACGAATAAATGAGACAATCAAGGTTCAGCGACGAACAGATCATCGGGATTATTAAAGAGCAGGAAGCTGGCATGCCGACTGCA
>JBDVMU010000050.1:0-223272 GCA_039969995.1 Rhizobiaceae bacterium | reverse complement strand
ATCAAAAAGCCTTTGGCAACTCGGCCCAAGCCGTTGCTGATCTTTGTGACGCTTGTGCAGAAATCGCGCCCAATCTGAAATAGCGCAAAACGAGCATTGTCAGGCAGGCGTCAGCCGCCTGCCTGACAGTTAAAATGAATTGACCTGCCATTGGACATTCCTGTCATGACCGGGTCGCTGGGAGAAAGCGGAAAATCTTCATGAACATTCACGAATATCAGGCCAAGCAGGTGCTGGCCAAATTTGGCGCACCTATTTCTCAAGGGGTGCCAGTGCTGGTAGCTGCGGACGTGGATACGGCGTTGGAGCAATTGCCCGGACCGGTCTATGTGGTGAAAAGCCAGATCCATGCTGGCGGACGCGGCAAAGGCAAGTTCAAAGAACTGCCGGAAGACGCCAAGGGTGGTGTACGCGTTTCGTTTTCTGCTGAAGAAGTCCGCGCTAATGTTGCTGAAATGCTCGGCAATACGCTGGTTACCAAGCAGACCGGCCCGGCAGGCAAACAGGTTAATCGCCTCTACATCGAAGATGGCGCTGACATTGACCGTGAGCTTTATTGCTCGATCCTGGTCAACCGTGAAACCGGAAAGGTTTCTTTTGTTGCCTCAACCGAAGGCGGCATGGACATTGAAGCCGTTGCTGAAGAAACTCCAGACAAGATCCATACCATCGACGTCACTGCATCCGAAGGTGTAACGGCTGACACGATTGATGCGTTGATTGCAGCTTTTGAACTGACAGGCCCAGCGAAAAATGAGGCCAAAGATCTGTTCACCAATCTTTACACGGCTTTTGTTGAAACCGACATGAGCTTGCTGGAGGTGAATCCGCTGGTCGTGTTGGGCAATGGCTCGCTGCGGGTATTGGATGCGAAAGTTTCTTTCGATAACAATGCTGAATTCCGTCATGCAGATCTGCAGGAATTGCGCGATCTGACCGAAGAAGATGCCAAGGAAATCGAGGCGTCGAAATATGACCTTTCTTATGTCGCTCTCGATGGCGAAATTGGCTGCATGGTCAACGGCGCTGGTCTGGCCATGGCGACGATGGATATTATCAAGCTCTACGGTGCTGAGCCCGCCAACTTCCTGGATGTGGGGGGTGGTGCGACAACCGAAAAAGTGACTGCCGCCTTTAAGATCATCACTGGTGATCCTCGGGTGAAGGGCATTCTGGTCAATATCTTTGGCGGCATCATGCGCTGTGACGTCATTGCCGAAGGCGTTGTGACGGCTGTTAAAGAAGTTGGGCTGCAGGTTCCGCTGGTTGTGCGGTTGGAAGGCACCAAAGTCGAAGAAGGCAAGAAGATCATCAATGACAGCGATGTTGATGTGGTTGCAGCCGATGATCTCGACGATGCAGCTCAGAAAATCGTTAAGGCGGTGCAAGGCTGATGGCGATGTTGAAACCCATTTTGGCCGCCAGTGTTCTGTTGGGCAGCCTTGTTTCCGGACTTAATACGGGGCCTGCACTGGCCAGCGATGAAAATCCGGATCCGGTTTTTGTTTTCAATCGCATTTGCTATGCGCAGGTGCCCGATGTGGAAGCGATCCAGAACATGGCGCTGAAACTGGCCTGGAAATCCGTCACTGACGAAGAGCTGAGAGAATTTGAAAGCTATGAAAATCCCAAGGTGCTGAAAGGCTGGGATGTTCAAGTTGGCGAGCGGCTGTTTCGTGTTGGCATCACTCAGGCTGGTCTCTCCGATAAGATGAAAGAGTCCTTTCCCAATTTGTCTAACGGCACAGCGACTTCCTGCTCAATGGTTCTCGACGACCAGCAGGACGCAACAGAATTCATGGCAAACATGCAGAGCCTGGCTGGCAAAGAACCGATTTCACAGGATGTGCCTGAAGGGTTGCTGCGGACCACCACATGGGCTGGCGGCAACGAAGACCTGAAGGTCTTTCTTTTCGTCAAGGCGCCGCCGACCAATAAGGGCGGCCTGCTGAACGTCACCATCATCCAGAAATAAATAAAGAAACGGAGCCATCGATAAGATGTCCATCCTCATTAACAAAGACACCAAAGTCATCGTCCAAGGCCTGACCGGTAAGACCGGTACATTTCATACCGAACAGGCTCTGGCCTATCACGGTACAAAGATGGTGGCAGGCACTCATCCAAAAAAGGGCGGCGAGACCTGGTCTGCTTCTAACGGCGCTGGCGAGTTGCCGATTTTTACAACCGTTGCTGAAGCCAAAGAAGTTACCGGTGCCAACGCCTCCGTGGTCTATGTGCCACCAGCAGGTTGTGCAGCAGCTATTGAAGAAGCCATTGACGCTGAGATCCCTTTGATCGTGGCAATCACCGAAGGTGTTCCGGTGCTCGACATGGTGCGGGTCAAGGAAAAGCTCGATAAGTCCAATTCGCGCCTGGTGGGTCCAAACTGCCCCGGTATCCTGACCCCTGATGAGTGTAAGATCGGCATTATGCCCGGCAGCATTTTCAAAAAGGGCAATGTCGGCATTCTGTCTCGCTCCGGCACGTTGACTTATGAAGCCGTGTTCCAGACCACCAATGCTGGCCTTGGTCAGACAACGGCAGTTGGCATTGGCGGTGATCCAGTCAAAGGCACCGAGTTCATCGACATGTTGGAAATGTTCCTGGCTGATGAAGAAACTGAATCAATTATTATGATTGGTGAGATTGGTGGTTCTGCAGAAGAAGATGCGGCGCAGTTCCTGATCGATGAGGCCAAACAAGGTCGTTCCAAGCCAACCGTTGGTTTCATCGCGGGTCGCACGGCGCCTCCAGGCCGTACAATGGGTCACGCAGGCGCTGTGATTTCCGGCGGTAAGGGCGGTGCCGACGATAAGATTGCTGCGATGGAACAAGCTGGTATTCGCGTATCACCTTCACCAGCCAAATTGGGTGAGACATTGCTTGCCCTGTTGAACGACTAATCAGATCTGCCGGGTCGTCACATTCGACCCGGCGCGACGAGGAGGCGGGATAATCCCCGTAAAAAGACAATGGCCCGACAAGAAGCAAATGAAGCCTTTGCCAATACGTCATTTTTGTATGGCGGTAATGCCGGATATATCGAGGAGCTTTACGCTCAGTATCGTGACAATCCCGCTTCAGTAAGCCTTGACTGGAAGGACTTTTTTGACGGTCTTGGCGACGAAGCTGAAGACATCATCAAAAATGCTCAGGGTGCTTCGTGGAAAAAGGCCCACTGGCCGATTGCTTCCAACGGCGAACTTGTCTCCGCTTTTGATGGTCATTGGGCTGATGACGAGGTGATTTCCGATGCCAGGGTGGAAGCCCGCATCAAGGAGACTGTTGCAGGACCGGCTGGTGGACAGGCTGCTCCGGTTGATGTTCAGCAGGCAACCCGCGATTCGATCCGGGCCATCATGATGGTGCGTGCCTATCGGATGCGCGGCCACTTGCATGCCGACCTCGATCCGCTAGGCATTGCCGGCAACAAGGAAGACCACAACGAATTGCACCCGTCTTCCTACGGCTTCACACCAGAAGATTATGATCGTCCAATCTTCCTCGATAAAGTCCTGGGTATGGATTTTGCCACCATCCCTCAGATGTTGGAGATCCTCAAACGCACTTATTGTTCAACGCTGGGTGTGGAGTTCATGCACATTTCCAATCCGGCTGAGAAAGCCTGGATTCAGGAGCGTATCGAAGGGCCGGACAAGAGCATCGAGTTTACCAAAAACGGTAAGCTGGCGATCATGAATAAGCTGGTCGAAGCTGAAGGTTTCGAAAAGTTTCTCGACGTCAAATACAAGGGCACCAAACGCTTTGGCCTTGACGGTGGCGAGTCGCTGATTCCGGCACTGGAACAGATTATCAAGCGCGGCGGTCAGCTTGGTGTACAGGACATCATTCTTGGCATGGCCCACCGTGGTCGTTTGAATGTGCTGACCAATGTGATGAGCAAGCCGTTTACAGCCGTGTTTCATGAATTCAAGGGCGGTTCGTTCAAGCCTGATGAAGTGGAAGGCTCCGGCGATGTAAAATATCATCTGGGTGCCAGCTCGGACCGCGAATTTGATGGCAACAGCGTGCATCTTTCGCTGACTGCCAATCCCTCGCACCTTGAGATCGTTAACCCGGTTGTGCTTGGCAAGGCACGTGCCAAACAGGATCAACTGAGCCCCAAACGTGAAGACGGCACGCGCGACCGCAATTGTGTACTGCCGTTGTTGCTGCACGGTGATGCAGCATTTGCGGGACAAGGGGTTGTGGCTGAGTGTTTTGGTCTGTCCGGCCTGAAGGGGCACATCACCGGCGGGTCGATCCACGTGATCATTAATAACCAGATTGGCTTTACAACCAATCCGCGTTTCTCGCGTTCTTCGCCTTATCCCTCAGATGTGGCGAAAATGATTGAAGCGCCAATCTTCCACGTTAATGGCGATGATCCCGAAGCGGTTGTCTATGCCGCTAAGGTGGCGATCGAATTCCGTCAGCATTTCGGCAAGCCTGTTGTTATCGACATGTTCTGTTACCGCCGCTACGGCCACAACGAGGGAGATGAGCCGGCATTTACTCAGCCGATCATGTATCGCGAAATTAAGCAGCACGAGTCGACATTGACCAAATACGCTCAACGTCTCGCCAAGGAAGGTCTGATCAGCGACACCGGCAGGGATGAGCAGGTGGCGGCATTCCGTGCCAGCCTGGATGCAGACTTTGAGGCAGCCGAGAACTTTAAGCCCAACAAGGCCGACTGGCTGGATGGAGCCTGGTCAGGACTGAAAGTAGCCGAGGGCCCTGATGGGGCACGGCGGGGTCAAACTGGTGTGCCGATTGATGAGCTGAAGACCATCGGCCGTGCGATCACCAAATTGCCGGAGAATTTTGAAGTTCATCGCACCATCAAGCGCTTTATGGAAAACCGCGCGAAGATGATTGAGTCGGGTGATGGTCTTGACTGGGCCACCGGAGAAGCCCTGGCCTTTGGCTCGCTTCAAAATGAAGGCATAAAAATACGGCTGTCAGGTCAGGATTGTGAGCGTGGCACCTTCTCGCAGCGTCATTCAGTTCTGTACGATCAGCAGAGTGAAAGTCGCTATATTCCACTTGAAAATATTGGAGACGGTGCGGCCGGTTATGAGGTCATTAACTCGATGCTGTCGGAAGAGGCGGTGCTCGGCTATGAGTATGGCTATGCTTTGGCAGAACCGAATGGATTGATCATCTGGGAAGCCCAGTTTGGTGACTTTGTTAACGGTGCCCAGGTGGTTATTGACCAGTTCATCTCTTCGGGTGAGCGTAAATGGCTGCGCATGTGTGGTCTCGTCATGCTGTTGCCTCATGGCTATGAGGGACAGGGGCCGGAGCATTCCTCAGCTCGTTTGGAACGCTTCCTGCAATCCTGTGCAGAAGACAATATGCAAGTCGCCAACTGCACAACGCCTGCCAACTATTTCCACATTTTGCGCCGTCAGTTGCGCCGCGAATTCCGCAAGCCTCTTGTGATGATGACGCCAAAGAGCCTGTTGCGTCACAAACGTGCCGTATCGCGGCTTGATGAATTTGGTGAGGATACAACTTTCCACCGCCTGCTTTGGGACGACGCCGAGGTACTGAAGGGCGAAAAGATCAAGCTGGTTAAGGACAACAAGATCAAACGGGTCGTGCTGTGCTCAGGCAAAGTCTATTTCGATTTGTACGAAGAGCGCGAAAAGCGCGGCGTCAACGATATCTATCTGATGCGTGTTGAGCAACTTTATCCGTTCCCCGCCAAAGCGCTGATCAACGAGTTGTCGCGCTTCAAGCAGGCTGAGATTGTCTGGTGTCAGGAAGAACCCAAGAATATGGGTGCCTGGGGTTTCATCGAACCCTATGTCGAATGGGTTCTGGCTCACATCGAAGCTAAGCATGCGCGTGCCCGCTACGCCGGACGACCAGCAGCAGCTTCGCCTGCAACCGGACAGATGTCCAAACACCTGGCGCAGCTTGAAGCATTCCTCGAGGAAGCTTTGGGCGACCAGGACTAAACGGAATTCAACCAACCATAAACGGCGATGCAACGCCGGACTTGAACAAAATACCATACGGGATTGGCATAATGGCTACTGAAATACGAGTTCCTACTTTGGGCGAATCGGTCACTGAGGCAACAATTGGCAAATGGCTTAAACAGCCTGGTGATGCGGTTAAGGCCGACGAACCGCTGGTGGAGCTGGAAACCGATAAAGTGAGCATGGAAGTGCCTGCGCCTTCTGATGGTGTGTTGGTTGAGATTGTTGCGGCTGAAGGTGAGACAGTTGGCGTTGATGCTCTGCTCGGTTCACTCGGCGAAGGTGGTGGTGCTGCTGCTGCCGCCCCAGCCGTCGCCGCCGCCGCTGCGCCCGCCGCTGCCGCTTCCAACGACTCGGCCGGTGAGATGATTGACGTGATTGCACCTAGTGCGGGTGAATCGGTTACTGAGGCTGAAGTTGGTACATGGCATGTCGCTGTTGGTGATGCGCTTTCGGTAGACGATCCTGTGGTTGAGCTGGAAACCGACAAGGCCGCGATGGATGTTCCCGCTGCGGCTGCTGGTGTGCTGGCCGAAATTCTTGCGGAAACCGGCACCGTGATTGCGCCGGGTGATGTCATTGGTCGTATTCGCGCTGGTGCTTCTGCTGCCGCCGCTTCCGCCGCCGCCACTGCCAGTTCAGCTCCATCTGCCGCGTCTGCTGCACCTGCCGCCGCCTCAGCGACGACCGCATCGCCGGCAGCGTCCAAAATGATGGCCGACAATAATGTTGCCGCAGGATCGGTTGATGGTTCCGGCAAGCGTGGCCAGGTACTCAAAGGTGACGTCATCGCGGCGCTTGAAAAGGCTTCGACTGCTGCGCCTGCCGCCGCCGTCGCCGTCGCCGTCGCCGCGGCGCGCCCGGCATCCAGCGCTGGTGATGAAGTGCGTGAAGAGCGCGTGCGGATGACTCGTTTGCGCCAGACCATCGCGCGTCGTCTTAAAGATGCGCAAAACACAGCGGCCATGCTGACCACTTTCAATGAGGTCGACATGGGTCCGGTGATGGAATTGCGTAAATCCTACAAGGATTTGTTTGAGAAGAAGCACGGCGTTAAGCTTGGCTTTATGGGTTTCTTCGCTAAGGCGGTCTGTCATGCGCTGAAAGAAATTCCAGCGGTTAACGCTGAAATAGACGGCACGGATATCGTTTATAAAAACTACGCCCATATCGGCGTTGCGGTTGGCACCGACAAAGGCCTTGTTGTGCCAGTTGTTCGCGATGCAGATCAGATGAGCATCGCTGAAATCGAGCAGGAAATTGGTAATTTGGGTCGCAAGGCACGCGATGGCAAACTGGGAATGGATGACATGCAGGGTGGTACTTTCACCATCTCAAATGGCGGCGTTTATGGTTCGCTGATGTCGACCCCGATTCTCAATGCGCCGCAGTCCGGTATTCTCGGCATGCACAAGATCGAAGAGCGCCCAGTGGTCCGCAACGGTCAGGTGACTACGGCTATGATGATGTATCTGGCGCTCTCTTATGATCACCGTATTGTTGATGGCAAAGAGGCTGTAACTTTCCTGGTTCGGGTCAAGGAAAGCCTTGAAGATCCGCAACGTCTCGTGCTGGATCTTTAAACGATGGAAGCGGTTTTTCTCGTTACGGGTGGTAGCCGAGGCATTGGTGCAGCTGTCGCCCGCCTGGCTGCAGAACAGGGTGCGGCTGTTGGTGTCAATTATGTCGCCAACGCCGATGCGGCGCAGGCTGTGGCGGATGAGATTGTCGGACAGGGTGGCAAGGCCATTGCCTGCAAAGGTGATATGGCAGTCGAAGCTGACATCGTTCGGGTGTTTGATGAATGTGAGGTCGCGTTTGGGCCAGTCACCGTGCTGGTCAACAACGCCGGTGTACTCGATCAGGAAGGCAGTCTGGAAGACTTCTCCGCTGAACGCATTTCACGTATTGTCGATCTCAATGTAACGGGTGCCCTGATTTGCGCCCGCGAAGCAGTGCGTCGCATGTCGACAAAGAACGGCGGCAAGGGCGGATCGATTGTCAATATATCGTCGATGGCGGCAACGCTTGGCAGTGGTGGAACCTATGTTGATTACGCCGCTTCAAAGGGCGCAATCGATACTTTCACCATTGGATTGTCGCGCGAAGTGGCCCGTCAGGGCATTCGGGTCAACGGCATCCGGCCTGGTATTATCGAAACGGACATTCACGCCTCTGGTGGTAATCCGACTCGTGCCAATGACCTGGCTGATACGGTGCCAATGGGACGTGCCGGAAAGCCACAAGAAATTGCTGAGGCAGTTATTTGGTTAGCGTCGGATAAGGCTTCTTACGTTACCGGAAGCACGATCAACGTATCGGGTGGTCGCTGAGACCATCCAACTATTGTAAGAGAGAACTCAGATGGCAGATCAGTTTGATGTAGTTGTAATTGGCTCCGGTCCCGGCGGCTATGTGTGCGCGGTCAAGGCGGCACAGCTCGGCATGAATGTGGCCATCGTCGAAAAGTCACCAACACTCGGTGGCACCTGCCTCAACGTTGGTTGTATCCCGTCGAAAGCCCTGTTGCACGCATCAGAGATGTTCCACGAAGCCGAACATGGATTTGAAAAACTCGGTATTAAGACAAGCAAACCAAAGCTCGATCTGCCAACGATGATGGAGCACAAGGACGCTACCGTTAAAGCCAATGTCGATGGTGTTGCTTTCTTGATGAAGAAAAACAAGATCACCGTGTTCACCGGAATCGGTGCGATTGCATCTGCCAATTCTGTGACTGTTACGGACGCCGCCGGAAAAAGCCAAACTCTGCAGGCCAAGAATATTGTTATTGCAACGGGCTCCGTCGTTGCTGGCATCCCTGGCGTGGATGTTGAGTTTGATGGCGAAACAATTGTTTCTTCCGATCATGCCATTGCGCTGACCAAAGTACCCAAAGACATGGTGGTTGTCGGTGGAGGTGTAATTGGGCTGGAACTCGGCTCTGTCTGGTCCCGGCTTGGCGCCAATGTCACCGTGGTTGAATATCTTGGTGCCATTCTTGGTGGCATGGATGGTGGCGTGTCCAAGCAGTTCCAACGCACCCTAAAAAAGCAAGGTTTCACTTTCAAGATGAACGCCAAAGTCACCGGCGTTGCAAAAAAGGGCAAAAAGGGTCAGGTGACGTTTGAACCGGTCAAGGGCGGTGATGCAGTGACCATCGATTCAGATGTGGTGCTCATTGCTACAGGGCGTGCACCCTACATTGATGGGCTTGGGCTCGACAATGTTGGTATAGAAGTCGAACGCGGCCGGGTTAAGACCGATGCTCATTGGCGCACCAATCTGCCGAATATTTACGCCATTGGTGATGTCACCGAAGGGCCGATGCTGGCCCATAAAGCGGAAGACGAAGGCGTCGCGGTAGCTGAAACCATTGCCGGCCAACATGGCCATGTGAACTACAACATCATTCCTGGTGTGGTTTACACTCAGCCTGAAGTAGCTTCGGTTGGTGCGACCGAAGAGCAATTGAAGGCTGATGGCATCGATTACGTATCCGGGCAATTTCCCTTCACTGCAAATGGCCGCGCTCGCGCCATGAATGCCACTGAAGGGTTTGTGAAATTCCTTGCTGATAAAAAGACCGACAAGGTTCTCGGTGTTCATATTGTCGGTTTCGGTGCCGGTGAGATGATTCACGAAGCGGCCGTGTTGATGGAATTTGGTGGATCTTCAGAAGATCTTGCTCGCACATGTCATGCACATCCGACGATGTCGGAAGCTGTTAAAGAAGCTGCCATGGCAACTTACGACAAACCTATCCATATGTAAGCAGGGAAGAGCGGCGACCAGCTGCTCTAGCCTCAGTATCCGCAGGTGTCGTCGGCTGCTTTTTCAGCATCACGGGTGCACATCATTTTGCTGGAGCAAAACAGTTTTTCAACCTTTGAATAGGTCATGATCCCGGCTTTGACCTTGTTGCCCTCGCGCTCACAACGCAGCACGATTTCAACAATCAATCCCTTGTCTGATGTCATTTCGACAAATGCATCACGGTCTCTGAAGCCAGGATACAGGTTGAAATTGCCCGCCCAGGCAAATGTAGGGCTGATCAACAGAAGAGATGCAATGATTGCCGCGCGCATGTTTCAAACTCCAAATGCATGATGCGCCCGAAGGGTGGTGCGCATTGTTGCAATGAAGTTTGCAAGGGCGGGGCCAGTTTATTTGGCGGTTTCTGTGTCAGATTGGGACAATCAATCGATGATCCGGCTGATGCGGTAACCCTTTTGTGCCAGAATGTTCAACATGCCCATCTCTCCAGGCAGATGTAGGGCGCCAACGGCAATGAAGACGCCACCACCCTGGAGAATGAATTTTTCTGATTCTGCCGCCATGGTAATATTGCGACGGTCGACAATCTCGCGCTGGAAAGCGGCATATTCGGCGCTGTCCTGTTTGGCGACAAATCCATCGACACCGACGCGGCGCATTAGTGACCAGACCAGGGCAGTCTGTTCTTCCAGATACAGCTGGATCATGGTTTCGAACAGATCATCCAGACGGGTGCCCAGCGAGACAGACTGAACCAGTCCCTGCAGCGAAACGTCCTCCGGCAGGCTGTCCATTGCCTGCAATTGACCGATCATGGTTTCCAACGGAACGATCTGCTTGTCCTGGGATTGAGCCAATTGGCCCAGATAGGCATCAACCACCGGCAATTGTGCCTTTTTGCGTTCCATTTCGCAGGCTGGCAGGCCCAGCGCTCCCATCAGTGCCCAGGGTTTCATCCTACTAGCCAAAGACCATGGCAGGCCAAGTTTCTCGCGCACTGCAGCGTCGATTGTTTCTGCTTGTTCTTTGGTCAGCTTGTCAGCCAGCGTCGTACCGTCCGTATAAGTCGTATATTGCAGCGCCGAAAAGGCGATACCTGCCAGTTTTTTCGGATCGAGAATTTCGGTGATCTCCAGCGCCAGTGTGGTGCTTTCATCAAGCGCCTTGCGGGCTGATGGCTTTAAGGCCAGCAGGCGCGGGTCGGCGAGATGAATTGTGCCAAACAGATAGGAGGGCTTCAGCCCGTCCTTTTCAATTTTCCAAATCAGTCCTTCGCCATAAAGCGTCTCGTCGGCTTCCTGGCGCATGGCATTGGCCAGGTCCGGCTGGTCGCGCTGCATCGCAGGAATCAGATTGACCCCGGTGCATTGGATTGCCGACTTGGCTTCTTCTTTGGTGGCACTGTCAGTAGCGGTCGATGCAGCAGAGCTGATCTGGACCACCCCAATGTAAAAAACGAAGGCCACAATAATCCGGCCCAACAACTTGATCATCGAAAAATCTCCTCGCCCAAATTACGCCCGGGGATGGGCGGTGTTCCAGGTTTTCAGCAGGGCGTCAGTGTCCACTGCGGTATATTTTTGTGTTGTCGACAGACTGGCATGACCAAGCAGTTCCTGAATCGTGCGCAGGTCACCGCCATTGCCGAGCAGGTGTGTGGCAAAGGAATGGCGCATCGCATGGGGTGTCGCCGTTGCCGGGAGGCCTAGTGCTCCCCGCATGACCCGCATTGAGCGTTGCACAACGGCGGCCTGCACAGGACCGCCGCGCATGCCACGGAAAATTGCCTGGTCATGCTTCAAAACGTAGGGGCATAGCCGGACATATTCATCAATCGCCCGATTGACCACCGACAGAACTGGCACAAGGCGGGTTTTGCCGCCCTTGCCAAGAATGCGCAGGGATCTGGCAGTGGCTTTAGGTTTTGACGGGTCGTTGATGTGAAAGTCATCCGGTGTCAGGCCTAGCCCTTCGGAAATTCGCAGGCCGCATCCATATAGCAGAGTCATGACCGCTGCGTCACGGGCAGCAATCCATGGTTCTGCGTGCAATTGTTGATCCATGTTGATCAATTGAGCCGCTTCTTCTGCCTTCACCGGCTTGGGTAGTGTTGTTGGCTGGCGTGGTGCGCGCATGGCGGTTAGGCCAGCACTTGAGGCTTCTCCGCGCCGTTCCAGAAACCGAACAAATGAACGGATGCCTGCCAGATCACGCGCCAAGGTTCGGGCGCCGTTGCCGGCATCACGGCGGCGCGCCAGATAACCCCGCATGTGCAGGGGCTTGAGGTCGCTGAAATCGCTCTTGCGGGCAGGGTGGCCGAGGTAGTCAGTCAGGTGATGGCAGAATTGACGCAGGTCGCGTTCATAGGCGTCCAGAGTCTTTTCTGCCAGTCGTCGCTCTGACTTGAGATGCTCAAGCCATTGGCCCAGCGCCTTGGTCAGGCATGGGGCGGCAAAGATCAATATTTGCGAAGAAGCGCTCATGGCCGCCAGAATAGCAGCGGGAAGTTAGGATTGGGTTTAAGGGCGGCCGCAAATCAAGCGACCGCCAGATAATCTTGTCCGAATCAAATTAGATGGCCCGGCTAGATAGTTTGGCCGGTTTTTTCCCAGTCCGCCAGAAAAGCGGCAAGACCGCTGTCGGTGAGCGGGTGCTGGGCCAGTTTTTCAATCGTGCTTGGTGGCATGGTTGCCACGTCGGCACCAACAATGGCACAGGCTTTGACATGGTTGGCGGTGCGAATCGATGCAGCCAGGATTTCTGTGTCAAAAGCATAATTGTCGTAAATTGCGCGGATCTCTTCGATCAGCTCCATGCCATCGATGCCCATATCGTCCAGGCGACCAATGAAGGGTGATACATAAGTGCCACCAGCCTTGGCGACCAAAAGCGCCTGATTGGCATTGAAGCACAGGGTCATATTTGTCTTGAAACCCTCATCCACCAGCGTTTTGCAAGCGCGCAACCCGTCCATAGTGATTGGCAATTTGATGCAGATATTGTCTGCGATCTTGGCCAGCTCGCGGCCTTCCTTTAGCATCGTGTCATAATCAGTGGCAGCGACTTCACCTGATACATCGCCGTCGACAATGTCACAGATTTCAGCCAGCACTTCCTTGATATTGCGGCCAGACTTCAAGATGAGGGAAGGGTTGGTGGTAACCCCGTCCAACAGGCCGGTTTGGTTCCACTGGCGGATTTCATCCACATCGGCAGTGTCGAGAAAAAATTTCATGGGCGGGTCTCCATTTGTTATCACCCATAGTCAGGTGATTGTTGCGCCTGTCATAGCTGAGGCATGTGACGAGGTCACGTAGGAAAAGGCCAAATAGTGGAACTGGATCTGGGATTAGACGGTGAAGCCGAAAAGTTATCTGTTCCGCAGATGGTTTCCGTATTGCTGCCGATACCTGCGCCGCGTGCTTATTCCTATGCTGTTCCGGATGGAATGGCACTGGCTCCAGGTGATTTTGTCCAGGTGCCTTTGGGGCCACGCAAGGTGGCTTCTGTTGTTTGGGACGACCCCAACGATTCGGGGCAGGGCAAACCTGTTGACCCCCAGAAATTGCGAGAGGTTGAGGTCAAGTTTGATTGCCCGCGCCTGTCCCGACCCATGCGTCAGTTCATTGATTGGCTGGCCGACTATACCGTGTCACCTCCGGGCATGGTTTTGCGCTCGGTGTTGCGTGCGCCAGGAGCGTTGGATCCGGAATCACCTCTGGAAGGGTTGAGCTATAGAGGTGGTGCGCCGGAAAGGCTGACCGATGCGCGGCGCAGGGTGTTGGAACTGGTCAATGAAAACCAGCAGGACGGTGTATATCTGTCCTGGACCCGCTCGGGCCTCGCCCATGCGGCGGGAACGTCAACTTCGGTGGTGGATGGTCTGATCAAGCAGGGATTGTTTGAAACCGTGCAAATTCCGGCACCCGCCGTCGTAGCACCACCGCAGCCGGATTTTGAAGATACCCGTTATAGCCAAGAACAAGCCACTGCTGCAGCGGCCCTGCGCCATGCAGTGGAGCAGGGTGGTTATCACTGCAGCCTGCTCGACGGCATTACCGGGTCGGGTAAAACGGAAGTCTATTTTGAGGCAGTGGCAGCGGCTTTGGAAAGGGCACAGCAGGTGCTTATTCTGCTGCCGGAAATCGCCCTGACCACCTCTTTTCTGGAGCGGTTTGAAGAGCGCTTTGGTGCGCCGCCGGCTCAATGGCACTCGGGCCTTGCTCCTAAAATGCGTGAAAAAGTCTGGCGCCAGGTGGCGACCGGCCAGGTGCGGGTGATTGCTGGTGCTCGTTCAGCGTTGTTTCTGCCGTTTAAGGAACTGGGCCTGATTGTTGTCGATGAAGAACATGACAGTGCTTATAAGCAGGAAGATCGGGTCTTCTATAATGCCCGTGATATGGCCGTGGTGCGTGCGTCGGTTGGCGGCTTTGCCTGCATCCTGTCGTCTGCGACACCAAGCATTGAAAGTCGGGTCAATGCTGATTCGGGCCGCTACCAGCATATCCGGTTGGAAGACCGGCATGGCGACGCAGTTCTGCCAGACCTCAAGACCATCGATCTGCGGGCTCATCCGCCCAAGCGCGGCAAGTTTCTGTCACCGGTTCTGCTCGATTCCATGCAACAGGCATTGCAGCGCGACGAGCAGGCGCTGCTGTTCCTAAACCGGCGGGGCTATGCACCACTGACACTTTGCCGGGTTTGCGGATTTCGCTTTGAATGCAAGAATTGTTCAGCTTGGCTGGTGGAGCACCGGTTTCGCAACCAGTTGCAGTGTCATCATTGTGGCCATAGCGAAGTAGTGCCGGAAGCCTGTACCAATTGCGGTGCGCTGGATCATCTTGTGGCCTGTGGGCCTGGCGTTGAGCGGCTGGCTGAAGAGGTGGACGAGTGTTTCCCCGACGCACGCATTATTGTGCTTTCTTCAGATATGGCTGGCGGTGTGTCGCGGTTGCGGCTGGAACTGGAAGCCATTGCCAAAGGCGAAGTTGATATTGTCATTGGCACCCAATTGGTGGCCAAGGGACACAATTTTCCACTGATCACCTGTGTTGGCGTGGTTGATGCCGATCTGGGCCTTGCAAACGGCGACCCGCGTGCTGCCGAGCGGACTTTTCAACTGCTGTCGCAGGTTACCGGTCGGGCCGGTCGTGTTGGTGGTGAATCGGTTGGCCTATTGCAAACTTATGCGCCAGAACATCCGGTGATCTCGGCGATTGTTGCCAGCGACCGCGAAGCGTTTTACGAGCGCGAGATCAACCTGCGCCGCCAAGCTTCGCTGCCACCATTTGCCCGTTTGGTCGCCATCATCATATCTGGTGAGGACAAGCGGGAAACGGAAACTCATGCGCGGGCTCTGAAAAAGGCTGCACCAAAGTCGTCTGAGGCCTTTATATTGGGGCCTGCAGAAGCGCCAATGGCATTGGTGCGCGGACGCCATCGCCATCGTCTGTTGATCCATGCGCCGCGCAAGTTCGATGTGCAAAATTATGTGCGAAGCTGGCTGCAGGCTGGCCCCAAGGAACGGGGCTCGATCAGGGTGCAGATTGACGTGGATCCGCAGAGCTTTCTGTAACCTTGAAAGGTCCAAAATTGTCGGTGTCCGCCAGTTCCCATCCAATCTCTTCCAGCCACAGGCGGCGCAGGGTCTCACTTTGGCCGGCAAACCGCTCTTCCAACTGTTCGCAGGCATAAAGTCTGTCAGTTCGAAAATGACGCAACCCGCTGCGCAACTCACACCAAGCCGCCAATAATACGGATTCCACATGATAAATGAGCGCCACAGGGCGTACGACCCGCACTGTCTCAACGCCTTCGGCATCGCGGTAAGTGAGCTTTAGCTTGGTTTCGTTTCGAATCGCGCCGCGCAACAGGGCTTTTGATATGCAGCCCTTCTCCGGATCATCCAGCGGCGCGCCCGATGAAGAAACCTGCAGCCAATCGATGCTTTCCTTTAATGCGTCGATCTTGGCACACACCCGGTCGGCTGCCCGCAACAAAGTGCTGTCGCCGGTGCGCGTCAGCATCATCAGACCAACCCGCAATGCTTCCAATTCCTCATGGTCAAAATTCAGCGGCGGCAGGTCGTAGCTGCGGCGAATCAGATAGCCGATCCCGGCTTCACCGTCGATCGGCGTACCGGTTGCCTGCAGAGCCGCGATATCGCGATAGATGGTGCGGGTGGAAACTTCTAATGACTGTGCCAAATCCTGTGCCCGCACCGGACGGGCTGCCGAACGCAATATTTGAATGATCTCAAACAGACGGTTTGAACGGGACATGAGGCGTCTCCTTTTCTGCTGACACATTAGCACACCCTCCTGACAAGGGGCTGTCAGCAGACATCGCTAGTTTGGCGGAAAAGGAGACCTGAAATGAGTTATTACGATCACGCCGTCATGATGCAGTTGAAACTGGGCCAATGGAGTGACAATCCGCAAACCACCCACCACAGCCATCGCATTCCTGGGCGTAAGTCAATTTTTTCTGCCCGCAGAAGAGGAATTGCATCATTGTTTATTTTGGCAGTGGGGCTGGCGGCCTTGGGCGTTACCGGCTTCGGCGTCTAAAAAGCCTGTGCATGATTTCCGCAACGTAACACCCGAACCTCAATTATCGCTATGAGACCTGTAGTTGGAATCAGCCACGGGTGATATAGATGATCGAGATAGCATTTCCGGATGATTGGTCGGAGCGGCTGGCGTTTTTAACAGCTGTGATCACCATGCTGCTCGGCCTGGGTCTGATGCTGGCGCCACGTCTTGCTGGTGGATTGATTGGTCTCGCCTCGATTTCGGGCACAAATAATGGTCTGTCTGAGATTCGCGGACCTTTTGGCGGCATGTGGCTCGGTCTGGGCCTTGCATGCATCATTTTGGCGCAACCTTTCACCTATTTTGCTTTGGGGCTGGCTTTTTTGGGGGCTGTGCTCGGGCGACTCATATCTTTTGTTTTTGACCGCACATTTAACGCTTATTGCCTGATTGCCACGGTAATTGAGCTGTTAGGGGCATATTTCCCGCTGAAATTCGCTTTGGAGGTCTTCGGACTGCTTTAGTTTTTCCACCGATTAGCGAGATAATTCAACGGAATCGGCCGGATAGGCAAAAAGCAGTATAAAAGCGGCCATTCACCCTGTTGCGACTCCAAAAAACCCGTGCTAGGGGAAGCTCGATTTTGTCGCCGGTTGTTCCGTGCAGTCACGGCAAAAACTTTATTTACATCCAGGGTCAGCGGTTTGTGGCACTCCTCGCCATTTGGTCACTGACGAAACGCTTAAGAAGATCGACCTTTGGCAGATACCTCTTCCTCAGCATCCGGCCAGATTTCCGGTGTGGCAGAACGCTATGCGTCTGCGTTGTTTGAATTGGCCGTTTCCGAAAAAAAGATTGCGGCCGTCGAAAAAGACACAAAGCGCGTAGGTGAGCTGCTGGAAGGCAGCGCCGACCTGATGCGTCTGGTTAAGTCACCGGTTTTCACCGCTGACGATCAGGTGGCGGCAATCGACGCCATTTTGAAAAAAGCCAAGATCACCGGCCTTGTCGGTAATTTTGTTCGGGTGGTAGCAGGCAACAGACGCCTGTTTGCCGTGCCCGACATGCTGATCGCGTTCCGCCAGAAACTGGCAGAACATCGCGGTGAAGTCAGCGGACAGGTAACTGTCGCGCAGAAACTGACCGCCGATCAGACAAAACAGTTGAAGACAACACTGAAAGGTGTTGTCGGCAAAGATGTGGCGCTGGACGTGACGGTTGATCCGTCATTGTTGGGCGGCATGATTGTGAAGGTTGGCTCACGCCAGATCGACACATCAATCAAAACCAAACTCTCTTCCTTGAAGCTCGCACTTAAAGAGGTCGGCTAGATGGATATTCGTGCTGCGGAAATTTCCGCAATTCTGAAAGACCAGATTAAAAATTTTGGCAAAGAGGCGGAAGTCTCTGAAGTAGGACAGGTTCTGTCCGTTGGTGACGGTATCGCCCGTGTTTACGGTCTGGACAAAGTCCAGGCTGGTGAGATGGTCGAATTCCCAGGTGGTATTCAGGGCATGGCCCTGAACCTGGAAGCCGACAACGTGGGTGTTGTTATTTTCGGTAACGACCGCGGCATTAAGGAAGGCGACACCGTTAAGCGGACCGGCGCTATCGTTGATGTCCCAGTTGGCAAAGAGCTGCTGGGTCGCGTTGTTGACGGTCTGGGTAATCCGATCGACGGCAAGGGACCAATCAAGTCCAAGCAACGTGCCCGTGTGGACGTTAAAGCTCCTGGCATTATCCCGCGCAAATCGGTGCATGAGCCAATGGCTACCGGCCTGAAAGCGATTGACGCGCTGATCCCTGTTGGCCGTGGCCAGCGTGAGCTTGTCATTGGTGACCGTCAGACTGGTAAGACTGCGATCATTCTTGATACATTCCTGAACCAGGCACCTGCTCATGCGGGCGACAATGAAAGCGATAAGCTTTACTGCGTCTACGTTGCCATCGGTCAGAAGCGTTCGACTGTTGCTCAGTTCGTTAAAGTGCTCGAAGAGCGCGGCGCCATGCAATATTCCATTGTTGTTGCTGCGACCGCTTCCGATCCTGCTCCAATGCAGTATCTGGCACCGTTTACCGGCTGTGCAATGGGTGAATATTTCCGCGATAACGGCATGCACGCCCTGATTGGTTACGACGACTTGTCCAAACAGGCCGTTTCATACCGTCAGATGTCCCTGTTGCTGCGTCGTCCGCCTGGACGTGAAGCTTATCCTGGTGACGTTTTCTACCTGCACTCACGCCTGTTGGAGCGTTCAGCGAAGCTGAATGAAGATAACGGTGCCGGTTCACTGACCGCGCTGCCGGTTATTGAAACTCAGGGCAACGACGTGTCGGCGTTTATTCCAACCAACGTGATTTCGATCACTGATGGTCAGATCTTCCTTGAAACCGACCTGTTCTTCCAGGGTATCCGCCCTGCTGTGAACGTCGGTCTGTCTGTATCCCGCGTGGGGTCTGCTGCTCAGGTCAAGGCGATGAAACAGGTTGCTGGTTCGATTAAGGGTGAATTGGCCCAGTATCGTGAAATGGCGGCTTTTGCTCAGTTCGGTTCCGACCTGGACGCCTCCACTCAGCGCTTGCTGAACCGTGGTGCCCGTCTGACAGAATTGCTCAAACAGGCTCAGTTCTCACCGCTTAAAACAGAAGAGCAGGTTGCTGTTCTTTATGCCGGTGTTAACGGCTATCTCGATGATCTGGCAGTCAACCAGGTTGGTGCTTTTGAAGAAGGCCTTTTGGCTTCGCTTCGCGCTGATCATGCTGAATTGCTGGCTGATATCGGCTCCAAGAAAGCTCTTGATGATGATCTGACGGCGAGCCTTAAAGCTGCCATCGACGCATTCGCCAAAGGCTTTGCTTAAGCACTAACGGATAAGGTGAGGAAAGGCCCAAATGGCTTCTCTCAAGGATCTTAGAAACAGGATCGCCTCCGTCAAGGCGACGCAGAAGATCACCAAGGCCATGCAAATGGTTGCGGCGGCAAAACTGCGTCGTGCTCAGTCTGCAGCTGAGGCCGCCCGGCCTTACTCGCAGCGCATGGACAGTGTGATGGCCAATATTGCAGCTGCAATTGGCGATGATACGTCAAGCGCACCGAAGCTGCTGGCCGGAACCGGAAGCGACCAGAACCAACTGTTGATCATCGCCACCGCTGAACGCGGATTGTGCGGTGGCTTCAATTCATCGATTGCCCGGCTTGGCCGTGACAAAGCGCGTGAACTGAAGGCAGCTGGCAAAAGCGTCAAAATTCTCTGCGTCGGCAAGAAGGGCGCGGATGTTCTGCGCTCTGAATTCGACGACATCATGCTGCCAGTTGTTGATCTGCGTGAAGTTAAGAATGTTGGTTATGCCAATGCTTCTGACATCGCACATCAGGTACTTGGCATGTTTGATGCGGGAGATTTCGATGTGGCAACCCTGTTCTATTCAGAGTTCCAGTCGGTGATCAGCCAGGTGCCAACGGCCCAGCAGATCATTCCGCCAAGCATTCCGACAGTGGAAGTTGATGCGGATTCGGCTTCGACATTTTACGATTACGAGCCGGATGAGAATGAAATTCTCGCCGATCTGCTGCCGAACAATGTGACGGTGCAGATTTTCCGGGCGTTGCTTGAAAATGCAGCGTCGGAACAGGGTGCCCGCATGTCCGCAATGGACAACGCGACGCGCAATGCCGGTGAAATGATCGAAAAACTGACGCGCGACTTTAACCGCCAGCGTCAGGCGCAGATTACCACAGAATTGATCGAAATTATCGCGGGCGCTGAGGCGCTCTAGTCCTCGCTCTTCCAAAGTGGAAGAAACAGGCAAACAGGGAAAATAAGGGTTAGACATTATGGCGAAAGCAGCAGCCCCCAAGAAAGCACCGGCCAAAAAAGCCGCTGCAAAAAAGGCTCCGGCCAAGAAAAGCGCAACAAAGGGCTATGTGGGTAAAATCTCGCAGGTCATTGGTGCGGTTGTTGACGTTCAGTTCGATGGCGGCCTGCCACCAATTTTGAACGCTCTGGAATGTGACAATAACGGCAACCGTTTGGTTCTCGAAGTTGCTCAGCATCTGGGTGAAAACACCGTACGTACAATCGCCATGGACGGAACCGAAGGTCTGGTGCGCGGCCAGGAAGTTGTCGATACCGGCGATCCAATCCGTGTGCCAGTTGGCGACGAAATGCTGGGTCGTATCATCAACGTGATTGGTGAGCCTGTGGACGAAGTTGGTCCGGTGACCGCCAAGGAAAGCCGCGCCATCCACGCTGAAGCTCCTGAATATGTTGATCAGTCGACCGAAGCTGAAATTCTGGTTACCGGCATTAAGGTTGTTGACCTGCTGGCACCATACGCGAAGGGCGGTAAGATCGGCCTGTTCGGTGGTGCTGGTGTTGGTAAAACCGTTTTGATCATGGAGTTGATCAATAACGTGGCGAAAGCCCATGGTGGTTACTCGGTATTTGCCGGTGTTGGTGAGCGTACCCGTGAGGGTAACGACCTGTACTGGGAAATGATCGAATCCGGCGTGAACGTTGACCCCAATGAAAACAAGGGTTCGACCGCTGGTTCAAAAGCTGCCCTCGTATACGGTCAGATGAACGAGCCTCCCGGAGCCCGTGCCCGTGTTGCTCTGTCGGGTCTGACAATTGCGGAAGACTTCCGCGATAAGGGCCAGGACGTGCTGTTCTTCGTGGACAACATCTTCCGCTTTACTCAGGCTGGTTCAGAAGTGTCCGCGCTGCTGGGTCGTATTCCTTCTGCTGTGGGTTATCAGCCTACTCTGGCAACAGACATGGGCACCATGCAGGAGCGTATTACGACAACCAATAAAGGTTCGATCACATCGGTTCAGGCGATCTACGTGCCTGCGGATGACTTGACCGACCCGGCGCCTGCTACATCGTTTGCTCACCTTGATGCGACCACGGTTTTGAACCGCTCGATCGCTGAAAAGGGCATCTATCCTGCGGTTGATCCGCTCGACTCCACGTCGCGCATGCTCGACCCGCTGGTCATTGGTGATGAACACTACGAAGTTGCCCGTACCGTGCAGGAAGTGCTGCAGCGCTATAAGGCACTGCAGGACATCATTGCCATTCTCGGCATGGACGAACTGTCGGAAGAAGATAAGATCGCCGTGGCCCGTGCCCGTAAGATCGAGCGCTTCCTGTCACAGCCGTTCTTCGTTGCTGAGGTCTTCACCGGTTCGCCAGGTAAACTGGTTGATCTCGAAGACACGATTAAGGGCTTTAAAGGCCTGGTCGCCGGCGAATACGATCACCTCCCAGAAGCCGCATTCTACATGGTCGGCAACATGGATGAGGCGATCGAAAAAGCTCAGAAACTGGCCGCTGAAGCCGCCTAAGTATAGATCTCAATTTGGCCGCTCTACGGGGCGGCCAATGATCCCGATGGTTAAGAGAAGTCATGGCTGAGAATTTCACATTCGAACTCGTTTCTCCCGAAAGACTGTTGCTGTCCGGCGATGCCGAGATGGTGACCATTCCTGGCGTTGAAGGCGATATGGGTGTTCTGGCCCGCCATGCGGCGGTGATGACCAGTCTGCGTCCGGGACTTGTTGGCGTAACGATGAGCGACGGAACCCAGAACGATTATTTCGTGCGCGGTGGTTTTGCCGATATCACGCCAACCAGCGTTACTGTTCTGGCAGAATTTGCCTTGCCCAAGGCGGAAGTCACCAAAGAAATTTGGGACGAACAGAAGCGTATTGCTCAGGAAGAGTACGATCTCCACCACGCAGCTGGTGAAGAAGAAAAGAAACTGGCTGCCCGATCCTATCTGGACCAGTTGAACCATCTTGAGCCGACGATCCTTCCGGCCTAACCGGTTTACAAAAATTTTGAATTTATCAGAGCCGTTGCTTCAAAAGCAGCGGCTTTTTTATTGCCCAGCGGATTCTGACAGGTTTCTGACAGATAAGATCACTTGGCCAGATGCGAAAACCGCGCCACCACCTTGCTGTAGATGTCGCGCTTAAAAGCGATGATCAAATCAGGGAGATTTTCCATGTCCTCCCAGCGCCAGGCATCAAATTCTGGCGTATGCCCATCGGGCGGTGGATTGATGGCGATTTCTGCCTCTTCGCCCTCAAAACGATAGGCAAACCACATTTGTTTTTGGCCGCGATACTTGCCTTTCAATCCGCTGCCAAGCAAATGCTCTGGCAGGTCATATGTTAGCCAATCGTCGGTCTGGTCGAGCAAGGTGACATTCACGATGCCAGTCTCTTCGTGCAGTTCGCGAAGACTGGCAGGCAAAGGATCTTCACCCTTGTCGATACCACCCTGTGGCATCTGCCAACGCTTGGGCGAACCGTCATACTCGGTATTGCCCTGCGAGATGCGCTGACCGATCCATACCTTGCCTTGTTTGTTGAGCACCATGATGCCAACACAGGGCCGATACGGGAGATGGTCCCAGTTCTGCTCTGCACCCACCAAATTATCTCCTGTAGTCCCGAAGCAGATTGCTCACGGGTACGATAATAATGTCTCTTTTTTGCGCTTCTTCAGCCCATTCCTTGATGACGCTTACGGTCTCGGGAAATGCGGTAGCAGTGGCGATTGCATAGCCACGGGCTTTGGCGAGAGATTCCAGTGCCTTGAGGTTGTTGCGCATACGATCGGCATCGCGGGTGGAATCAACAATGATATTGCCCGATGCGTGCGGCAAACTCAGTTCCTGCGACAGTTGGATGGCCGTGCTGGCGGTCGCCGAGCCGTCATCAATATAGCCAAGGCCGCGATCTCGGATTTCCTTCAACAGCGGTCTCAGCACCGCGGGTTTGCTGGTCAGGCCAGCACCCAGATAGTTCATTACCACCGGGTAGTTGGTCATCCGCCCCAATGCCCAACGCAGGTTCATAATATTCTGACCCGGTTCGACACCGGTGACCAGCGTACGTGGACCTGGATTGATTGACGGATAGCCGAGTGGTTCCATCGGTAGTTGAAGCACAACTTCGTGGCCCTCCCGACGGGCATTTTGCATCCAACGCTGCAGCGAATTACCAAACGGAGAAAAGCCCAGCGAGATGGACGAGGGCAGGTCACGAATAGCTGCCTGGGTGCCTGTCTGACTAAGACCCAATCCGCCGACAATCACCGCCACGCGATTGGCGCCACTGACACCGCTCGATCTCGAATAGGCATCGAGTGGTCGCACATTGCCATCCGAGATGCGAGGAAGCGAGCCAAACTCTGATTTTTCAACCAGATCAGGGGCCGGCATCCAGTCAGATAGCTTTTTGGTTTGGACTGGCTTGAAACTTGGCGTTTCACGCACCGCTACCTGTCGCTCTTCAGGCAACGGATCCAGTGGACTCAGCGGCTTGATCCCAGACAGATCAATGCCCTCACTACCGGATGTGCCGAGCGTCGTGGAGCGGTTTTCCGAAGCGACAACAGGTGTGGTTGTTTCCGTTTGTCCACTGCCCGTCGTAACAGACGCTGGACTTACCTGGTTGGTACCATTAACCGCAACCGTAGTGCGTCCGGTATCGCGCGCGTCGATCACCAGATAGGCAGTCAGGCTCAACAGGCAGGTTGCAGCGACCAGTATGGCTGGCATCCGCCATTGCTGTTTGGATGACACCTTCGTGGGTTTGCCCAGAGGTTTGTGCAAGTCATCCATCAGCAGTGATCCCCGAATGCATCAGGACTAAACCGCGGTCAAACGCGTTTACAGCCCTTTTCATCTCCCACCACACCTTCAAGATTTGGCGGGAAAGCAGCATCTTCTTTGACGCCGCGCAGCAGATCCAAGGCGTAGTTCAACTGAATGTCATCCTTGGGGTCTGGTGGGACATAAGCGAACGAACCAGAACCTGAATCGTCCTGGCTTTCACCCTCAATCGAATTGCGCAAGTTGGATTCCCCACGCGCCTCGAGGCGACCGCGCAGTTCTTCCGGCAATGGCTGTTCAATCCGGATGTCGGGATCGATACCCTTACCCTGAATGGAGCAACCCGAAGGTGTGTAGTAAAGCGCAGTTGTCAAACGCAATGCGCCATTATCGCCACCCAGTGGAATGATTGTCTGCACTGAACCCTTACCAAAAGAGCGGGTACCCAGCACAGTACCGCGACGGTGATCCTGAAGCGCGCCAGCAACAATTTCCGAAGCGCTGGCGGATCCGCCATTGATCAAAACGATGACCGGTTTACCGCGGGTCAAATCTCCAGGTGTGGCGTTATTGCGTTGAACATCGTTTTTGTCGCGACCGCGGGTCGAGACAATTTCACCTCGGTTCAGGAAAGCGTTGGAAACACCAATCGCCTGACCAAGCAGGCCACCTGGGTTGAGGCGAAGATCCAATACATAGCCTTTCAGCTTGTCATCGGAGACCTGTTCACGAATGCTCTTGATCGCATTCTCAACACCCGGAAGGGTTTTTTCAGTAAAGCCGTTGACGTCGACATAGCCGACATCGTCCCCCTCAACGCGGAACTTGACGGATTTTAGTTCAATGATCGCGCGGACAATCTTGATCTTCAGAGGCTTGTCGGCACCCTTGCGCAAGATGGTCAGTTCGATTGGCGTGTTGACCAGGCCGCGCATTTTCTCAACTGCTTGTTGCAGCGATAATCCCCGAACATTCTCACCGTCGATTTGGCTGACCAGGTCACCGGCGAGAACGCCGGCCTTGGATGCTGGCGTGTCATCGATCGGCGTGATCACTTTGACGAGTTCGTTTTCCATCGTGACTTCGATGCCAAGGCCGCCAAATTCGCCCTTGGTCTGCTCACGCATCGAGTTGCTTTCCTTCAGGTCAAGGTAAGAAGAATGCGGATCCAGCGATTGAAGCATGCCGTTAATGGCATTTTTGATCAGCTTTTCTTCTTCTGGCTGAGTCACATACTGTGACCGAACCCGTTCAAAGATGTCGCCAAAGATGTCGAGCTGTCGATAGGTTTCCGACCCAGCGGCGTCTGCGCGGGATGCGAAATTGGATCCCTGATACACAGCTACCGCGGAAAGCGCACCAAGCGCTGCACCTGTCATCAGCATCGTAAGTTTACGAATCATTCTTTGAACCTTTTTACGTGCCCTGCTTCGGGCGGACTTGATTATCCGAGTTCTTTCGGATGGCCCACCACGGAGCCGGATCTATCGACTTGCCGTCTTTCCGTAACTCTACAGTCAGAACCGGTTTATTGGAACCCAAATCTAACGGGATAGCCGCGGCAAACCGGATCACCCCCATACGTCCTACAGGTTCACCTGCCAAAACGAATTGCCCAGTTTCCATATTGACCTCCGCCAGTCCGGATAGAACCATATGATAGCCTTCTCCTGCGTTCAAAATAAGGATTTGGCCGTAGGAACGGAAAGGACCAGCATAAACCACCCATCCATCGGTGGGCGAACGGACACGGGCATTGGGTCGCGTCGCCATTGCGACATTGCTGCTGGCGCTGGAATAGGGGGTGGAATCGCCAAATCCATAGAGTTCTTGCCCACTAACAGGATAAAGCAGAGTGCCTTTGGCCTTGCTGAATGCAATTGCCGGTTCCTGACGACTTGGATCGTAGGCTTCTGGAACTAGGGTTCCATTGGTGCCCGGGCTATCTATCTCCTCGCCGTTAGCCAGTCTTTCGCGGGCTTTGGCGAGGCGCGCTATTTCTTCTGCGCGACGGCGCTCGTCAGCCAACCTGGCAGCGCGGGCAGCGGCGCTGGCTGAGGCAATCTGGCTCTCCAGCGAATTGATCAATTCTTTGAGAGAACGAGCTTCCTGGCCCAGTTTGATAGCTTTGTTTCGCTCGCTGACCAGGTCACTGCGGGATTGGGTTACCAATCTGCCTTTTTCCTCGACCAGTAAGCTGAGCCGTGTTTCATCCTCTGCCAGCGCGTTGAGATCGCGGGTCAAAGCCTCTTTTTCAACGACCACGGTGTTGGAAATGTCTTGCAGGGCAGTGAGTTCTGACAACAATACAGCGGCTTGATCCCTGACCTGGGGCACCACCGCGCCCAGCAAAATAGCGCTGCGAACGGATGCAAGGGCATCTTCTGGTCGAACCAGCAGAGCGGGTGGCGGATTGGTGCCCATGCGTTGCAGGGCAGCAAGCACCTCGCCGAGGAGGGCCCGTTTGCTGTTGAGGGACTGCCGCAGACCAGATTGAGAATCCAGCAGCTTGGCGAGTTTCACCTCAGTTGTCGTTATGGCTGTTTCCAACTGTTGGCCACGTTTGGCACCCTCAATCAACGCGCGGTTGATTGCGCCAACGTCTTCATCCAGCGCTGCAATCTCACCTTTCAGTTCTTCCTGTCGAAGTTCGGCGTTGGACAGTTGCTCGTTAACAGCTTCCAGTTCGAGAGTTTTGGTTTGCCGGTCTTCGACACGCGATTGGGCAAAACCGGAGCCCGGCTGCATGCTAACCATCACGCCAACCACCAGAACAAGCATAGAGAAACGCGCCAATGCTGTGTCTGAAAATGTCCAGATGGATGTGGGGTTCAAGCTCACGTGCAATTTGCCTTTGGGGCCAGGTATTTGGTATTAAATCTACTCTTTCGGTCGTTAAGGGACCATTAACCATAACATGGGCAGTGCCGTGTGATCCTGAAAAGCTCTAGTCGCGATGGTAGGGATGGTTGGTCAAGATGGTAACGGCCCGATAGGTTTGTTCGAGCACCAAGATGCGAACCAATTGGTGCGGAAAGGTGGCCGCACCGAAGGAAATAACCTTCTCAGCGCGTTCGCGGATCAACGGGGATAGCCCGTCGGGCCCCCCGATGATCAGTGCCAGGCTGCCGGTGCCGCCTTCGAGCTGAGATTCAAACAGTTTTGCAAATTGACGGCTGTTCGGCGACTTGCCACGTTCGTCAAAGGCAAAGATGGCGCAATCCGGTGGTAGGCGGGACAGCAGGTTGTCAGCTTCTTCGCGTTTACGCGCATCGGCGGAACCGGCCCGGCTTTCAACAAATTCCAGGGTTTTGACCTGAGAAATACCGATCGCCTTGCCGCTTTTTGACACACGATCGCAATATCGGGCCACGAGCTCCTGCTCGGGTCCTTTCTTTATCCGACCCACTGCGGCGATAATCAGATGCATCCGGGGCCGTCGAATTGAGGCGATAGACTGGCCTGAAAGGTCAGACCATCTCGCCTTCTGCTATGGTCGACCATAGTTTTTCAAGATTGTAGAAGTCACGGACTTCCGGTCGGAAAATATGGACGATGACATCTCCGGTATCCACCAGAACCCAATCGCAGGCAGGTACGCCTTCAACCTTGGGCGTGCCTTCGCCGGCGTCCTTGAGGTCGCGCAACAGGCGGTCCGTCACCGCATTGACATGACGGTGGGAACGTCCGCTGGTGACAATCATATGATCGGCGACGGGTGATTTTCCAACAATGTCGATGTGGGTGGTTTCTTCGGCCTTGGAGTCGTCAAGACTTGCCAGGATGGTTTCCAGCAGTGATTGGGGCCTTTCGCCCGGTGCAGTGCTGGTCGTCTGAGTTTGTGCGTTCAGCTTGTTGGCCTTTCTGTGGCTTGGTGTCGGGGAAACATTCTCCGACTGACTTACACGTTTCACTCCTCGTATCTGCATAGCTGCAGATAGGTCATGATAAGCGGCATTACATGTCAGATTCAACACATACTTGTCTTCACTTTTTTTGTGCACGTATTGCAGTGGAGGAAAGTGAATTGCGCGGTCCATGTAGAAACACCCAGGCGGGTGCGCTGTAATCGGGGAGCAGTGCCGCATCATCTTCGTCAATTCGAGCGTATCGCAAAGCGTGCGCAGCTTTGGCGGAATGCAGAGCCAGAGTCGAACCCGGCCGGTCAACAACCGCAAATGGCATCAAATTGGCAATGTCGCGCCAGCGTTCCCATTGATGGAATTGGCCGAGATTGTCGGCACCCATGATCCATACGAAACCAACGCCTGGATTCCGATCAACAATGTGGGCCAGTGTGTCAGCGGTATAGCGCGTTGGCAGGTTGAGCTCACAAGCGGTGATCTTGATCCTTGGGTTTGAGTTTATCGCTTCACAGGCCGCAATGCGATCTTCAAGCTTTGCCAGATTGGAATTGTTTTTCAGGGGGTTGCCCGGCGTTACCAACCACCAAATCTGCGATAGATTGAGCTTTCGCAATGCCTGTTCGCAGACATGGACATGCCCTTCATGGGGTGGATTGAACGAACCCCCGAACAGGCCAACGACCTGTCCGGGTTCAACATGCGGCATACGCAGATGGTGACGCTTCAGATTTGCCACTTGGTTAGCCGCGAACCTGGCCATTGCCGCGTACGACATATTTGAAGCTGGTCAATTGTTCGACACCAACCGGTCCTCGGGCGTGCATTTTGCCTGTGGCAATACCGATTTCGGCACCCATGCCAAATTCGCCGCCGTCGGCAAATTGGGTCGATGCATTGTGCATCAAAATTGCGCTGTCAATCTCGTTCATAAAGCGTTCGACTACATCGGTATCTTCGGCAATCACTGCTTCTGTATGATTGGACGACCATCGGTTGATGTGGGAAATGGCACCGCAAACACCATCAACCAGTCCGGCCGTAATGATTGAATCAAGATATTCGGTCGACCAATCTTCCTCTGTTGCTGATTCGATATTTGGCACCAGCGCTTGTACGGCAGCATCGCCACGCACTTCACACCCCTTTGCCATCAGTGCATCGATCAGCGGCTTGGCGAGACGGTCAGCGTCATTTTTGTCGATCAACAGAGTTTCGGCAGCACCACAAATGCCGGTGCGGCGAAGTTTGGCGTCGATGATGATATCGGTGGCAATATCGAGATTGGCAGATTTGTCGACATAGACATGTACCAGCCCTTCCAGATGTGCAAATACCGGCACGCGGGCATCGCTTTGTACCCGCTCAACCAGACCGCGGCCACCGCGCGGCACAATGACGTCGATATTGCCGTTAAGGCCCTTGAGCATTTCACCAACCGCCACACGGTCGGTTGTGGGCACCAGTTGGATGGCATGTTCGGGCAAATTGGCAGATTTGAGACCAGCAACCATGCAGTCGTGGATGGCGCGGGAAGAGTTGTGGCTGTCTGATCCACCACGCAGGATCACGGCATTGCCTGCTTGCAGGCACAGTGAACCTGCATCGGCAGTCACGTTTGGGCGGCTTTCGTAAATGACACCAATGACCCCAAGCGGGGTGCGGATTCGGGAAATATTGAGACCGTTGGGGCGATCCCAATTGGCAATCACTTCACCGACAGGATCGGTCAGTTCGGCAATGGCAGATACCGCATTGGCCATGTCCAAAATGCGTTCTTCGGTTAGGTTGAGCCGGTCGAGCATGGCCTTGGAAAGGCCCTGTTTTGTGCCGTTAGCCATGTCAATTTCATTGGCCCGTAGGATGGTGTCAACGCTTTGGCGAAGGGCTTCTGCCGCCCCGATGAGAGCGGCATGTTTGCGCTCGGTTGAAGCGGTTGCCAGGACGCGAGCGGCGGTGGCGGCTTTTTCGCCCATGTCGTCCATCAATGCGGTGATGTCGGTTTGAGTATTCTGTGTTTTATCAAGCATGATTCAGCTTTCTGTCGTCTGGTTAATCTCTGCATTAACGTCCACCAGGGCCATATCGTCCCGGTGGACGAGGGCCGGTCGTCCGGCATAGCCGAGCAGAGATTCCAGTTCGTCGGAGCGCGCGCCTTTGATCAAATCGGCCTCCACACAATCATAGGCGATCAGGCCGTGGCCCAGCAATTGATTGTCTGTTGCCAGGATAGCTATGGCATCGCCACGTGAAAAGGAGCCGGTTACAGTGGTGACACCGGCTGGCAGCAGGCTTTTACCGCGTTTGAGAGCATTGGCAGCGCCATCATCGACCGTAATACTGCCGCTGGCTTCCAATTGACCGGCAATCCAGGCTTTTCGGGCTCCCGCCTTGACGCTCTTGGCCTTGAAATAAGTGTGTTGCTTGCCGTCTGCGATGGCGGCAATGGGATGGTCGCGTTTGCCGGAAGCGATGATCATTGCCGTACCAGCCCGGGTGGCGATTTTGCCAGCTTCGATCTTGGTGACCATGCCACCTCGGGAGAGTTCAGACCCGGCGCTGCCAGCCATGGCTTCGATTGCTGGCGTTATGGTGTCGACTTCAGCAATGAATTCAGCATTTTTTTCTGTGCCGGGAGGTGCGGTATAAAGGCCGTCAATATCAGACAGCAAGACCAGCAGGTCAGCGCCCAACATTGTCGCAACGCGCGCGGCGAGGCGGTCATTGTCGCCATAGCGAATTTCGGAAGTGGCGATCGTGTCGTTTTCGTTGATCACTGGTACGGTTCCAAAAGACAGCAGTCGCTCAATGGTATCTCGGGCGTTGAGGTAAGAGCGGCGACTGGCGCGTCCTTCCGTATCATTGAGCGTCAGTAAGATCTGGCCCGGGACAAGGTTCTGCATGGAAAGGGCCTTGGACCACGCCCGACCCAGTTCAATCTGGCCGACGGCAGCAGCGGCCTGGCTCTCATCGAGCTTTAGTGGTCGCTTGGGCAGGCTCAAAACATTGCGGCCAAGGGCAATGGCACCGGAGGACACGAGCAGGATTTGTGCGCCCTTGCCATGTAAATCGGCAATATCCTCGACGAGGGAATCCAGCCACTGTTCGCGGACGCCGGAGGCGGGGTCAACCAGCAACGAGCTGCCAATCTTGATGACAATTCGCTTTGAAGCAGAAAACGGTGCCTTATGTTGAACGGCATCACTCATCGTCTGTCTCGTCAAGAGCGGTGCGTTGCCAGCGGGTGTCCTCGGCTTGTGGGGCTTCGGCTTCCCGTTGTTTTTCGACGTGATCCATCATGGCGCGGAGCACATCATCGGTGCCTATATGTGCTACCGATGACAGTGGAAGCGGCTGGGTGCCGCTGGCCGATTCAAGTGCCGCAAGTTTTTCATCGCGCTCTTCATCGCTCAATGCATCGATCTGTGACAGGGCAACGATTTCAAGCTTGTCACCTAACGCATCGGCATAGGCTTCAACTTCGGTTCGAACAATCTGATAGGCTGCCGCGACGTCCTCTTCCAGACCGGAAACCAAGTGCAGCAGCACCCGGGTGCGCTCGACATGGCCCAGAAACCGATCACCGATTCCGACGCCCTCATGCGCTCCTTCAATGAGGCCAGGAATATCGGCAATCACCAGACCACGTCCATCGATACGGGCAACGCCAAGATTTGGGTGCAGTGTCGTGAAGGGATAGTCAGCAATTTTCGGTTTGGCGGCGCTAACGGTTGCCAGGAAAGTCGACTTGCCGGCATTCGGCAGGCCGATAATACCGGCATCAGCAATCAGCTTTAAGCGGAGCCAGATGGTGCGTTCATCGGCGGGCTGGCCGGGATTTGCCCGGTGCGGCGCCTGGTTGGTTGAAGTCTTGAAATGGGCGTTGCCGAAACCGCCATTGCCACCCTTGGCAATCAGAAAGCGCTGACCCTCTTCGGTCAGGTCGCAGATCAGCGTTTCGTTGTCTTCTTCATAGACCTGCGTGCCGGTTGGCACTTTTAGCACAATGTCGGCACCTTTGGCCCCATGGCGGTTGCGGCCCATGCCGTGAACACCGGTTTTGGCCTTGAAATGCTGCTGATAGCGGTAGTCTATCAGAGTGTTGAGATTGTTGACCGCTTCGGCCCAGACATCGCCGCCGCGGCCACCATTGCCACCATCAGGGCCGCCAAGTTCGATGTATTTTTCCCGATGGAACGACACGCAGCCCGCACCACCGGCACCGGACTTGATATAAACTTTTGTTGAGTCGAGGAATTTCATGATTTCTACCGGAAGCTGATCAGCGAAGATGATGTAATACATGCCCATGTGAAAGGCCATGCCCCGCACCATATTACTGGCGCGGGACAGGCCCCTGGTGCTCGAGGGAGCATTCAGGCGGGCTATGTGAACAGCTTCACGGTCGCCGGTTGAGAAATTCCTGCCAGGTCATTGTCATGCCGCCGCGCTGGTTTCCAGCGAGCCGAACAGGGATTCAAACCGCTCACGGGTCAAAATTACCTTGTTGCAAGTAACGTCGCATTTACGGGTCGGGTTGTGATCAACAATTGCCTTTTGTTGCTCGAACCCCAACTTTTCAAGAATGGTCAATGACGCTCTGTTGTCCTCATAGGCACCAGAGATGATATGATCGTGACCGAACTTACGGAAAGCATGTGAGACTGCAGCGCGTGCTGCCTCACTCATGAAGCCCTGACCCCACCCGGAACGTTCCAGCCAGTATCCGAGATTTGGATGGCCTTCCTGGTCAATTCTAACAGAAACCACGCCTAGAAACTTGTGGCGATAAATGCAAAAATAGAGATCGTCCTTGCTGGCCTGAGTCTTCTTGATCCACTTGTTGGCCTCATCCACAGTATAGGGATTGGGCACGTTGGACAGCATGCGGGACACGTTATGGTCCTGCAGACCGGCGGTAATCGCCTCTGCGTCCACGTCCAAAGGGGGTCTCAAGGTCAAACGTCTGGTGACGAGAATATCCATTTTGGCATTCCTTCTTTTCGTCGGTTTGCCCTTTTCTCATCTGTGACTTTGACGCCAGAATCAAAAAAGGGGAGATGGTGACCCGTCTCCCCTTCTAAAATGTCTGTTTAATGACATCCGGGGTTTTGAGCCACCGGATGAAACTTTGTTATCCGGTTATTCGGCAGCCTCCGCAATCGGCATCACGGATACATAGGTGCGTTTATTGGCTTTGGTCGCAAAGGTTACCTTGCCTTCGGTCAGCGCAAACAGGGTGTGATCTTTGCCCATTCCAACATTTGCACCTGGGTGCCACTTAGTGCCGCGCTGACGCACGATAATGTTGCCTGGAATCACGGCCTGGCCGCCAAATTTCTTCACGCCAAGACGACGTCCTGCGGAATCGCGACCGTTTCTGGATGAGCCACCGGCTTTTTTATGTGCCATGTCTTTTCTCCTTCAAAAGGCGTCCGGGCGGACTAGCCTTTAGCCTTTTCTTCAGCCTGCGCTTTCCAGTCGTTAATCTGGTCAGCACTAAATGGCATATATTCATCTACTTTGACAATGTCTTCGTCTGTCAAAGCGGCGATTTGAGCAAAAGTCGTGATGCCCTGCTCGTTAAGCTGCTTTTCAGCAACCGGGCCAATGCCCTTGATGTCGGTCAGCTTGTCCTTGGCGCCATCAGCAGGCGCGGTGAAGAGAGGAGCTGCAGCAGATGGTGCTTCGGCCTTCTCTTCTTTCTTAGGAGCAGCTTCTTTTTTCTCTGTCTTAGGAGCTTCAGCTTTCGCTTCTTTGGCTGGGGCTTCCTTGGCAGGAGCCTCTTTCTTCGCAGGCTTGGCTTTTGCAGCACCAGCCTTTTTCGAAGGTTTAGCACCGTCTGTCAGGATCTCGCTGATCTGCAGCATGGTGTAGTGCTGACGGTGGCCAATGGTGCGACGTGAATTCTGACGGCGACGCTTTTTGAAAGCGATAACCTTGCGGGCGCGGCCCTGCTCGACGATCTCGGCAGTAACCATGGCGCCCTCGACAAGCGGGGTGCCGACGGTGTTGCCAACCATCAGAACTTCGTTGATTTCGATCATGTCGCCGGGCTCGCCAGCGATTTTTTCGACCTTGAGTTGGTCCTCGGCAGCAACAGAATACTGTTTCCCGCCGGTTTTGATGACTGCGAACATCGTTTTTTTCCTTAGTGTTCAAGCCGTGCTTTGTTTTCGGCGGTCAGATTTTTGGTCCCGGGCTGTTGCCAACACGCGGGGAAGACCTTGAGAACAAGCACCTTTTTGCCAGTCTGGTTGATGGATACAGATCAAGTGTGCATTTGAGACACTCAAATCTGGCGCTTTCATACAGTTTGGTACGCCAGAGTCAAGGAGTTGTGCCATTTTGGCTGGTGTGCGGCTTCGATATCAGGTCTGTTTGAATCCCTGATAATTGTTGCGGTGCCCGGCATGGTGAATTCATGCTGAAGCGGTTTGAAGACCTCGGTGAGATGGGCCCGGTGTAGCACGAAGACAACGCTAAAGAGCGTGGCCCATTGGGCGATCAAGAGAACAATGATGACCGACAACAGGCTGACGATACCGGCTCGCAACCAGTCTGAAATTCTCTCAGCCCTTCTTCTGGCAATAAATTTCTTTAACCGACCACCCAAAAGCATAGGGGTATTCCGCCGTATTGAACCCGCAAAAGTGGGAGCAGAATATCTACCGGGGCGTCGGTTACCACTGCACGAAAAATATTCGTGCCAGCGCATTGGACAAATGCGCGGCATGATAACTGCCATCGTGCCGGCAGGTCAGCGTGGTAATGGGTTTGGGATCAGTGCGCCGCCAGCACGGCTGCTGCCGCCGCCAGAGCCCCGCTACCATGGCTGATATCGTTGGCCAACATTGCAGCTTCGATCGAACCCAGAATTGCCATGGTCATGGCAACGTTTTGGTGTCCCATATGTCCGATGCGGAATTGCCGTTCCCATTGCCGGGTGCCTGGTTCTGCCAGACCAAGGCCAATACCGAGGGTGACGCCAGCATCAAATTCACACCATTCACGGATTTTACCGCCAACGCCGGGAGCGGTCGTAATGGCCGAAACTGCCGTGGATCGTTTGGTTGAATCAGAGATGTTGTGGTGCATCAAAGGCATGTTGTTCTCGCCACCTGCCGCGCCCCACGCTTCTATTGCAGTCCAGATTGAGTTGGCGATGGTTGCGTGACGGCGCCAGACGGCATCGATGCCTTCCTCATGGACAATCATATTTAATGCTTCACGCAGCCCATACAGATGATGAGTTGGCGCAGTGCCACCAAATTGCTGGTAAAACATCTCCGGATGCGCACGCGGGGTCCAGTCCCAATAGAAACTGGGATTGGCCTGCTGGCGCGCGGCATCAGCCTTGTCATTGAAGAAGACGAAGGACATGCCAGCCGGGGTCATCAGCCCTTTTTGACAACCGGTCATCATGACATCGACGCCCCAGTCATCCATTTCGAAACGATCACAGCCCAAGGATGCGATGCAATCGACCATGAACAGGGCATCATGGCCAGCGTTGTCGATGGCCTGACGCATGGCAGGGACATCGTTGAGTACGGAAGTTGCCGTATCAACGTGGACAGTTAGTACCGCCTTGATCTCACCATTGGTGTCGGCCCGCAAGGCTGCCTCCAGCTTTTGCGGATCGGCATCTGCTTGGTTCCCAAAGTCGAGGATCTGGGTTTCAATGCCCAGCGTTTGAGCCAGTGCGGCCCAGCCCTCGCCAAATCGTCCCGTGGTGACGACCAGCACCTTGTCGCCGCGGTTCAGTGTATTGACCAGACTGGCCTCCCAGGCGCCATGACCATTGGCAATGTAAATTGCGGCGTGGTGTTTGGTGCGGGCAACAGCCTTCAGATCGGGAAACAGTGTGTCGACCATCTCGACGAGTTCGCCGTGATAGATGTTCGGGGAGGCACGATGCATGGCGTTTAGCACGCGATCAGGAATGATAGACGGCCCGGGAATGGCCAATTGGGTGCGACCGAAATTGAGGGACATGAGACCGAGGGAGTTTGGTGGGAGAACGGAAGAACCTATTTAGCAGTTCCCCGCAGGCGCGTCGACAGCACATTTGAGTGCCACGACGATGCAACCGGTTTCAATTTGATTACTAAATCGATTTTTGCCGGGGCTGGACCAAAAACAGTCCGATCAAGAGAACAACAAGCGCCAGCCAGACATAGGTCGACGGTTGTTCGCCCAACAGGAAGATCGACAAGACAATACCGGCTGGTGTGACGATGTAGGCAATCTGAGCAGAGAATACCGGGCCAGCCTTGTTGACCAGCCAGATGTAGCCAACATAGGCAACAAGATGCAGGCCGATATTGGCGATCAATGCCAGTTCAGATGAGCCGATTCCTGAACCAATCGGATTGAGGAAGGTGCCGGTCAATAGTGTCAGAGGCAATGAAACGACTGATCCGATGACCGAAGCTCCAAACAAGGTTGCCACCGGGCCAGTGTCTGCCGGTTGTTTGACCGACAGGTAATTGCCTTCGATGCCGTAGAACATTGGGGCGATCAAGGCGGCCAGAATGAAGATCGCCTTGCTTGGATCCGGTAAGCTTGTGTCTGGCAATACGAGCAGGGCTATCGCGGTGCCTCCGAGCAAAACACCGGTCAGGCGACGCCATTGAAACCGCTCTAGACGCAGGGTCAGAGCCACCAGCAGGGCAAACATCGGGACCAGGGCAATAACCAGTGCCATGACCCCCGCGGGCAGATGGAATGCGGCAAAATAGGAGGCAGTATTGGGCAGCAGCGTTCCGGTAAAGGCGATGACGGTGAAGAAAACAATATGGGATCGGTCGATTACCAATCGGGACCGGCGAACCCTAATCAGCGCGTAGAGCACGATTGCCGACAAAAAGAATTGCCAAAAAATCAACCCAAATGGGTGGTGGCCGCTGGCCACCGCAACCTTGGTCAGCGGAATGGTGAGCCCCCAGATGGTGCCAAATGTCAGCAGGAACAAGAAGGGTGCAGCACGATTCATAATGTGCTGTACGCCCGCCCTGTAGGGAAAGATAGCATAAATGCGACTTGCGGATTGGCGGGTCATACGGGTCGATGCAACAATGCGAACTCCCCGCTGCTCGTCGTTCGCCGCTGTTATTCGGCTTCAGCCCAACCGGCTGAAATCAGGGCGTTGAGTTTTGGCAGATCGCACAGCACTAACGCCCCGGTTGTCTTGTCGACAATGCGGTTACGTTTCAGATTGGCGATTTCGCGGGATACGACTTCGCGTCGTGTTCCGATGCGTGAGGCCAGATCCTTTTGTGTCGGAGGTGGTGAAATCGAGCGTTGGCCTTCGTGGCCCAGACGTGGCCGAGACAGGCGCAGCAGTTCTGTGTAAAGACGATGCTTGGTTTGCAAGAAGCAATGCTCGGCCAAGCGCGAGTTAAGCACGCGACAACGGGTGGCTAAAGTTTTCATCACCGCCCGGTTGACGCTCGACTGAGTCTCGATCATTTCGATAAAGACCGATTGCGGCATGGCGCAAATTCGGGTCCGGTTGAGGGCCGTGACATTTGCCGAGCGGCCTTCTTCATCAATGGCTGCAATTTCGCCGAAGAAGTCACCGTCGCGCATTTCGGTTAAAATCACTTCCTTGCCGGTGGCAATGCGCAGGATGATGCGGACTTTGCCATCGATAATGAAACGCACGTCACGGCTGTCATCCTCATAGTCGATGATCAGTTCGTTATCTTCATAGGAACGCCAGGCGCAGCGTCGCGATTGACGCTCAATCGTTGCGTCATCAACACCCTCGAACAGGGGGATTTGGGATAGAGAGTCCATTTTCAAGTTGCTTGCCGTTGATCCCCAAAAGGATATTCAGGGACACCTGCGGCTACGTCAAGTCTTATAAAGGACTAGGATAGGTCTAGATCATCAGACTTTATGGTTGAGTCAGGTTGGTGGCGTTTGATTTTGCTCGAGCATGTCGCCCGCAAGGTAGAGCGACCCACAAATCAGAACCCGGTTGGGCTCTGATCCATCGATCATGTGTAAGGCTTGCTGCAAGGATGGTGCAGCGGTGGCGGGCAGGCCAGCGGCCTCTGCCTGATCGGCCAGAGTGCCGGGGGCAATACCAGCTTCGCTTGAAAGGATTGGAACGGTGATGACCCGCTCGGCGATCGTTTCGAACTGGGCGAAATATCCAGCAGTATCTTTGGTGTCCAACATGCCGCAAACCATGGTCAGTGGACGCGGATCGCGCTCCTCAAGGTCGCTGAGAAACTGGGCGATCATGGCGCCGGCGCCTGGATTGTGGCCGCCATCGAGCCAGACATCGCAGTTGTCTGGCATGGCATCAATCAATGTTCCATGGGTAAGATGCTGCATCCGGGCGGGCCAGTCCGCAGTCAGAAGCCCCTGCTCGATCATTGTATTGTCCAGCTTGAATTTGCGGACCTGGCAAAACATTCGGCAGGCGGCGATGGCGGTAGCGGCATTGGCGATCTGGTGCTCGCCAACCAGGCGTGGCAATGCAAGATCAAGCAGAGCGTTTTCGTCCTGGTAGACGAGGCGGCCATTTTCGCGCATGGCGGAATAGGTCTGACCCGCAATCTGAGTGGAAGCGCGGTTGCGAGCTGCCTGTCGAATAATGACGTCGAGCGCCTCATCTTCCTGATTGCTGATGATCACCGGCACGCCGGGCTTGATGATACCGGCTTTTTCAAACGCGATTTTGGCCAGCGTATCTCCAAGATAGGCTTCGTGATCGATGGAAACCGGAGTGATCACGGACAGATCGGTTTTGTTCATTACGTTTGTTGAATCAAAACG
Source organism: Rhizobiaceae bacterium (assembly GCA_039969995.1). Lineage (GTDB taxonomy): Bacteria > Pseudomonadota > Alphaproteobacteria > Rhizobiales > Rhizobiaceae > Pseudahrensia. The sequence continues at coordinate 184,680 of JBDVMU010000050.1, read as the reverse complement.
CCCGCCGAGCCCGACTTCTACAAGACAGGCATCTGCCGGATGTTCACTGAACAGGACGAAGGCAACGGCGGTTAGAATTTCAAACACGGTGATCGGTTGATTGTCGTTCGCCTTGGCCACACGATCGATGGCATCGGACAGGACTGCGTCATCAACCAATGTTCCGGCAATGCGGAATCGCTCGTGCCAACTGACCAGATGCGGTGACGTATCGACGTGGACGACAAGACCCGCAGCCTCAAGAATGGCTCGGGTGAAAGCAATGGTCGACCCTTTGCCATTGGTCCCGGCGACATGGATCACCGGAGGAAGTCTGTCCTGTGGGTTATCCAGTTTTTCCAGCAGGTCACGAATGCGTCCGAGCGACAAATCAAACCCCTTGGGATGGATTTGCATCAGCGCTTCAATGCGTTCGTCCGCGGTTGGCTGGGTGGAGTCCTGCAGGGACATGGAGTCGCCGTTCGCCAAGTTGTCAGGCAGTTGCGGGCTTGATGTCGATTGCACCACCACTGGAATTGGTCTTTTTGGCTTTAGTGTTGGCGGGCTTGTCTTCAGCTTCGGTCTTTTCCGCAGCCATAGCAGGTGCCTCAGCCTTATCGTCCGCAGCATCAACCTGGGACTCAGCTTCGGGAGATTCATCCTCTATGATGGCTGGTCTGGTCGATTCCTGCTTCATCAAAATGCTGATAATGTTGGAAATCGTATCCTTCATTTCAGTGCGCGGCACCACCATGTCGACCATGCCGTGTTCCAACAGATATTCTGAGCGCTGGAAGCCTTCCGGCAGGTTTTCGCGAATGGTCTGCTTGATAACGCGAGGGCCTGCAAAACCGATCAGCGCGCCGGGTTCGGCAATGTGAATGTCGCCAAGCATGGCGTAGGAGGCGGAGACACCACCTGTCGTCGGATTGGTCAGCACCACGATATAGGGCAGCCCTGCCTCGCGCAGCATCTGCACCGCAACAGTGGTGCGCGGCAATTGCATCAGTGACAAAATGCCTTCCTGCATGCGGGCACCGCCAGATGCGGCAAACATGATGAATGGGGTCTTGCGCTGCACGGCCTGTTCCATTGCGGCAATGATTGCCTCACCTGCAGCCATGCCGAGCGATCCGCCCATGAACTTGAAGTCCTGCACACAAGCCGTAACGTCCTGGCCGTGAATTTTGCCGGCACCGGCATGGATGGTATCTTCGGCCCCGGTTTTGGAGCGATTTTCCTTCAGTTTGTCGGTATAGCGCCGTTCATCGCGGAATTTCAGCGGGTCAATGGCCACTTCCGGTTGTGGAAATTGCTCGTAGTCGCCGTCATCAAACAGAAATTTCAACCGCTCCTTGGCACGAATGGCCAAGTGGTATCCGGAAGCCGGAACGACGAACTGATTGGCTTCCAGGTCCGTATGGAAGATCATCTCTCCGGATTCAGGATCCTTGATCCATAGATTCTCCGGCAATTCCTTACGGCTAAGGAAATCGAGCTTTGGACGGACGTAGTCGGTAATCCAGTTCATGAGTCGGCCTCGAAGTCAGTATTTGACGCAACTGTCATATTGGGAATCATTATGGCTTTGCCGCGGCGGAAAAGCCATAAATTTGCGGATTTTTTGCCGCGGCGGGTTCATACAGCCCTGTCAGGCCAACATCAATCCCGTGCGGTGCGAACCCCTTGGGCGATTGATGATACGATGTCCAGAGCACTTTTCACGGTGCTGTCGCTGGCAGCACCATCTTTGAGACTGTCGGCAATGGCAGAAACAATCGCCGAGCCAACGACCACACCATCAGCAGCCCGGCCAATGGCAGCGGCCTGTTCGGCACTGCGGACACCAAAGCCAACGCAGATCGGTAGATCGGTTTTCGCCTTGATATGGGCAACCGACGCCGCGACCTGTTGCGGTTCTGGCGCAGCTGCACCGGTGATGCCGTTGATCGAGACGTAGTAGACAAAGCCGGACGTGTTGGAGAGCACTTTTGGCAGCCGTTTTTCGTCCGTCGTTGGTGTTGCCAGTCGGATGAAGTTCAAGCCCTTCGCCAACGCAGGAATACATAATTCCTCATCCATCTCAGGCGGCAGATCAACGACGATCATGCCATCAATGCCAGCCTCTTTGGCCTCATCGAGAAAACGCTCAGGGCCATACTGATAGATTGGGTTGTAGTAACCCATGACGACGATTGGGGTCTCATCATCGTCAGCGCGGAAAGCGCGAACCATGTCGAAACATTTGGTCAAGTTGTGGCCACCCTGCAGCGAACGCAGGCCAGCTGCTTGAATCGATGGGCCATCGGCCATCGGATCGGAAAATGGCATGCCGAGTTCGATTACATCTGCGCCGGCAGCAGGCAGCCCCTTCATGATTGCCACAGACGAGTCGTAGTCAGGATCGCCCCCCATGAAATAGGTAACGAAGGCGGGGCGGTTTTCTTCTGCCAGTTTGGCGAAACAATTGGTCATACGCTGTGTCATTGACTTAGAGCTCCATGCCAAGAGCTGCGCCAACGGTGTGGACGTCTTTGTCGCCACGGCCGCACAGGTTCATGATGATGATCTGATCCTTATCCATCTGCGGAGCCCGCTTGATGACTTCAGCCAAGGCGTGGCTGGGTTCCAGCGCCGGAATAATGCCTTCGGTGCGGCACAGTACCTGGAATGCGTCCAGCGCCTCGTCATCCATAATAGGCACATATTCGCAGCGACCGGTATCTTTCAGCCAGGAATGCTCAGGTCCAATGCCTGGATAATCGAGACCGGCGGAAATCGATGCACCTTCTTCGATCTGACCTTCAGAGTCCTGCAATAGATAGGTACGGTTGCCGTGCAAAACGCCTGGACGGCCTGCAGTCAGCGACGCGCAGTGCTGGTCGCCATCGAGACCAAGACCCCCGGCCTCAACTCCGACGATTTCCACACCATCATCATCCAGGAACGGATGAAACAGACCAATCGCATTGGAACCGCCACCGACCGATGCAATGATCATGTCGGGCAGGCGGCCTTCCATTTCCTGGATCTGCTCGCGGGCCTCCTTGCCGATCACCGACTGGAAATCACGCACCAGCTCAGGATAGGGGTGAGGACCGGCGGCTGTGCCGATCAGATAATATGTGTCCTCCACATTGGTGACCCAGTCACGCAATGCCTCGTTCATCGCATCTTTCAGAGTGCCGGCACCGGCTGTAACGCTTTCAATCTCGGCACCGAGCAGTTTCATGCGAAACACATTGGGCGATTGGCGGCCGACATCCTTGGCACCCATATAGACAAGGCATGGATATCCAAAACGAGCTGCAACGGTTGCTGCGGCAACGCCATGCTGACCCGCGCCGGTTTCAGCGATCAGTCGGGTTTTACCCATACGTTTGGCCAACAGGATCTGGCCGAGGCAGTTATTGATCTTGTGGCTGCCGGTGTGGTTGAGCTCATCGCGTTTGAAATAGATTTTAGCACCACCAAGATGCTCTGTCAGGCGCTCAGCGAAATAGAGCGGGCTGGGCCGGCCGGTATAATGCTTATTGAGATATTCCAGCTCGTTCAGGAACTCGGGATCCTTTTTGGCAGCCTTATAGGCTTCGTCCAGTTCCAGAATATTGGGCATCAGTGTCTCGGCAACAAACCGGCCACCAAAGATACCGAATTGTCCCTCATTGTCTGGGCCCATCTTGAACGAATTGGGAGCTTGCACACTCATCGCAGCTTACTTTCTCAGTTGGTTATTTTGTCAGGTAGCAGGAACTGCCCTTACCGCCGCCAAAATCTTATCAATTTTCGCGATGTCTTTAACACCGGGAGCGCTCTCAACGCCAGATGAAAGATCAAGTCCGGTAATGCCATTGCTCGGATCTCGCACAAGGGCAATTGCTTCTTCAATATTGGAGAAGTCGATCCCGCCACTCAGCAGGATCGGAACCTGGCCATGCAGATCATCGATCAGCGACCAGTCAAAACTGACACCATTACCGCCAGGCAGGTCGGAACCAGCCGGAGGCTTGGCGTCCAGCAGCAGCATATCGGCGCATTGCGCATAGGCTGGCAATTTCTCAAGGTCTGCGGCTGCGCGGATCGAAACGGCCTTGATGATCGGCAGCCCGTAGCGGGCCTTCAATTCGTCGATCCGCTGAGGCGTTTCCGATCCATGCAATTGCAGCATGTCGGGCTTCATGGCGGTGACGATATGTTCAAGGAATTCATCATCGGCATTGACTGAAACGGCCACCGTCTTGGCGGATTTGGATCGCGCGGCAAGCGGCGCTGCCTGATCAGGCGAAACATTGCGTGGGCTTTTGGCAAAGAAAATGAAACCAAGATGGGTCGCACCGCCCCGCAGGGCAGCATCAACAGATTGTGGTGTGGACAGGCCACAGATTTTCATCGCTTGCGTCATGAGATGGCGATGCCAGAAAAAGCCGTCAGAGTCTATGCGGCAATAACGGCATGCAGATTGCTGCCATGGGCGCGCAGCCATCCTTTGTGGGCGTCCATATCCGGGCAGATTTGCTCAACCAGGCTCCAGAACCGGTCGGAGTGGTTCATTTCACGCAAATGGGCTACCTCGTGCGCAGCCAGATAGTCGAGGACTTCCGGCGGTGCCAGTATAATGCGCCAGCTGAAATTCAAGGCGCCCGATGACGAGCATGAGCCCCAGCGTGATGTGGTGTCACGCAATGTGATCGACTTGGGCTTGACCCCCAGGGCCTCTGCATGAAGGTTGACCGCCTTTGTCAGGTCCTGTTTGGCCTGACGCTTGAGAAAATCAGCTACCCGGCGGCCCGTAAATTTAGGGTCGCCAAATACCCGGATCACCGGACCATCCTCTTCCATGCCTATCGACACCACGCCTCGGCCAATGCCGGAATGCATGATGCGATGCGACTTGCCGCGCAGCGGGATGGTCGCGCCATCGCGGATCTTGGTCACTTCGGGAAGCCTGGAAAGCCGCGCCGCTGCCCAGGCACGGTTGCGCTGCAGGAATTCATCGACTTCCTGTTCCGGCGTGCCGGGCGGGACAGTTACTTTGAGGCTTTCCTGCGCTTTGGCGGCTGGAACAAGGCGCAGGGTCAGTCGCGTGGTGCGCGGGTTTTCCAGAATGCGGACATCCACCTGACGGCTGTCAATTTCCAGCAGGGTCCAGCGTTCGGCTTTGCCAGATTTTGTCGCAGGGCGTTTCTTGAGCAGAGACAGCATGGGGGTGTTGTAGATGATTCGAAGCCAACTGGCGAAATAAAAAAGGCCCGCCGGGGGCGGGCCTTTCCTCTTGGAGTGTTTCTGGAGTTAGACGCCTGGGACAGTCTTGCCACCAGACTTCTTGACCTTCTTTGACTTGCTCGCCGCAGCTGTAATGTCCTTGGCGCTGATGCCATCGTCTTCGACGCCTTCTTTTGCACGCTTGGTGCGTTCGGCCATGAAGCCTTTGAACTCGGCTTCATCCTTGGCACGGCGCAACTCGCGGGCATAGTCGTCGAATTCTGCGCGCATTGCATCCAGCTTCATGCGTTCCTCATGCAGACGCTTCAATTCCGCTTCACGCCAGTCGTCAAAGGCGACGTTGCCTGTACGACTGTGCGTCTTGAAGGATTTTTCGCTGCGTTTGAACATGCATGAGGCCTTTTCTGTGGCGCTGTTTACGTCGGACTTAAACTGATCCAGTCGGTCACCCCAGATGATGTAGGCAATCATACCGACCCCCAATGGCCAAAAGATCATGAATCCGATGATCATCATGGCAATGGTGACTGGCGTCCAGGCCGGGCGAATGAGTGCTTGTGTCATAAAGAGAACCCTCTCAGTTGGTGGTGCGGGGTACTTTGATATCTGACCGCCGCTTGTAATTGAGGTAGGGACAAACCGGCCAATTTCAAGAATTGGCCTCTAACTTTACATTTCTTAACAACGTGGTTGCAAACAAGCACGAGCGACGAGCGACGAGCGCCGAGCGGGGGGCAGCTTGCGCCAAAGCGTGGGCACGATGAGCCACGGCTTGGTCTGAGAATCGCCTGTAGCGCCAAGCAGAAGTGAATTTTCAGCTTCGCAAAGAGCTAGGCTGGATCGTAGCCTTCGATGATGACAAAATCACCCTGGGAAACGCCCTCTGTGGCGCGAAGGGGGATAACTGCTTGATATTCTGGACTATTATAGCAGTCTAGCGCTTGCTGATAGCTGTCGAACTCCAACACGACATTGCGTGCGCGGGCATTGCCTTCAGGATTTTCAAACTGCCCACCACGAACCAGAAAGCGGCCCCCATATTTGTTGATCGCCTCCGCATTGCCGTGAACGTATTTCATGTAGGCGTCCTGATCCGTGACGTCGACGCGCCCAATCCAATACCCCTTGGCCATTATTCGGCTCCTTCCACGATGATCAATTCAGAATCGGCAACTTTCTGCCTTATTTTGACGGCTGCTTGGTACTCATCTGAATTGTAGCAGTCGAGCGCGTCCTGAACGCTGGGGAATTCGATTACCACGTTGCGGGCGCGGTTCTCGCCTTCCAGCGAGTGAGTTTCGCCGCCTCGGGCCAGAAATTTTGCCCCATGGCGTTCAAATGCCGGCTTGGCGGTGCTGACATAGTCGGGATAGATATCCGGGTCTTTAACATCGACGCGGGCAATCCAATAACCTTTTGCCATAGCTGCGACCTTTCCTAGATGTTTGCCATTTCGGCGGTAATGGCCTCGGCGGCCTGACGAGGGTTTGAGGCTGCCACAATCGGGCGGGCCACGACAAGGTGTGAAGCACCAGCGGCAAGTGCATCGGCTGGGGTCATCACCCGCTTTTGGTCACCATGATCTGCACCCGTCGGTCGGATGCCAGGTGTGACGACGGCCATTTCATGGCCAACGATGGAGCGGATTGCCGAGGCTTCCAGAGCCGAGGCGACAATGCCACCCATGCCTGCCTCTGCGGCCTGCTTTGCCCGAAGCCGGACAAGGTCTGCGGCGTTCATGCCGTAACCAGCTTCTTTCAGATCGGCATCATCCATGGACGTCAAAACGGTTACGCCGAGCAGTGTGAGGTCGGTGCCGCTTGCTGCGACGGCATCAACGGCGGCACGCATGGCTTTGGGATAGGCATGGATGGTCAACATGGTAACCCCCATCGCCGCCACACTCTTGACCCCGCTTGACACCGTATTGTCGATGTCGAGCAACTTCAGATCGAGAAAGACCTGTTTGCCTTCGGCAATAAGTTGTTTGGCCAGATGTAAGCCGTTTTCGGCCTCCGGGGCAAAAGCCAACTGATGGCCGATCTTATAAAAGGAGACGGCGTCTCCCAGTTCATCAATGATCTGGCGGGCCTGTTCAGCAGACGGTACGTCCAGTCCGACAATCAATCTTGGGTCGGCCATTCTATCTCCTGTTAGAGGTACAAACGTGCCCTCTCTATCAGGCTTGTGCACAGGCTTTGCAAGAGGCTTGCGGCGCGTTCATTGGTCAAAGTGTCGTCGTCACCAAATGCATTGTTGGCGCCACCAACTGCCAATTGGGTTGTGATCATGTCGGCACCAACACTGACCAGATTGTCGCGCGAATGGGAGAGCACGCGAATGCCACCCAGCATGCCAGGTGAACAGGCGGCCAGAGCAAAGACGCGATTTTGATAGACTTTTACGCCGACGTCACGAGACAACCAGTCCAATGTGTTCTTCATCACACCGGTAAAAGAGCCATTATACTCAGGATTGACCAATACGACCCCCTGATGTTGACCAATCAGCGTTGCCAGCTTGCGGGCGTTTTCCGGAGCGCCGGATTCGGCCTCATCATCCTGGTTGAGAATGGGCATTGGATAATCGGCCAGCGAAATGGCCTGGGCTTCAGCCCCCAATTCATTCAAGGCTTTGGCGATAACCGTAGCCAGGCGGGCATTATGGGAGCCGGTTCGTGCAGAACCAGGAATGACAATGATCTTGGGTTTGGACATAGCTGGGCCTCTAATCTGCCAGACCGTCAAAAAAGCCCTTCATACGGGAGAAAAAGCCGGTCGATTCAGGGGAATTCTCTTCTGAGCTCAATTGTTCGAACTCGCTCAGCAACTCGCGCTGGCGTTTTGACAGGTTGGATGGGGTCTCAATCGCTACCTGAATATACATGTCACCCACCTGGCTGGAGCGCATCACAGGCATGCCCTTGGAGCGCAACCGGAACTGTTTGCCGTTTTGGGTACCTTCCGGGACCTTGACCCGGGTTTTGCCACCATCAACCGTGCCGACTTCAAACTGGCCGCCGAGCGCCGCCGTGGTCATTGAGATTGGCACGCGGCAATAAATGTCTGCGCCGTCGCGCTGGAAAAATTCGTGCGGGCGGATCGACAGGAAAATGTAGAGATCGCCCTGGGGCCCGCCGCGACCACCGGCTTCTCCTTCGCCAGCGAGGCGAATGCGGGTGCCGTCTTCGATGCCTGCCGGTACGTTGACCGACAAAGTCTTGGTCTGTTCCGTTGTGCCGGAACCTGAACACGCGCCGCAAGGGTCTGTAATGACTTCACCGCGTCCCTGACACGTCGGACAGGTGCGTTGAATGGAAAAAAAGCCTTGGCTGGCACGGACCTGGCCGACACCGCCACAGGTACCGCAGGTCGAAGGGCTGGTTCCGGGCTTGGCACCGGAGCCATCACATTTTTCACAAGTAACCGCGGTTGGAATTTCAATCTCGGCGGTCTTGCCTTCAAAGGCTTCCTCCAAAGAGATTTCCATGTTGTAGCGCAGGTCGGCACCCCGCGACCGGCCACCCGAAGAGCGGCGACCGCCGCCCATCATGTCGCCAAAAATGTCTTCGAAAATATCACTCATGCCACCGGCGCCGAATGGATGGCCACCGCCACCACCACCGCCATTTTCAAATGCGGCATGACCAAAACGGTCGTAGGCTGCACGCTTTTGGGGGTCTTTCAGTGCTTCGTAGGCCTCGCCAAGTTCTTTAAACTTTGCTTCTGCCTCGGCATTGTCGGGATTGCGGTCGGGATGATATTTCATCGCCTGTTTGCGAAAGGCGCTTTTCAGGGCCTTTTCATCCGCGTCGCGGGCTACACCCAATGTCTCGTAATAATCTGCCTTGCTCATTTAGGCATTTCCCATGACTTTGGCTGTGGTGGTGCTGAATTTATTGTCGGCAGCATTGGCCGACCGGGCAGGCATTCCAATTTTATGGAGTTTTGGGTCATTCGATTGATACGCCTGCACCTATTTGCTGGGGCCCAAACTTACTGCCCGGCCGCTCCGATTAGGAGCGGCGGGCGGAAGTTCTGTCCCAGCCGTGGCGGCCTGGTATTGGGAGCCGCTGTTGCAGCCGCCTTTACTGTAGAGCCGCCGCTGCGTTGCCGTTAGGCGGACTTCTTTTCGTCTTCGTCGTCGATTTCTTCGAAATCAGCGTCGACAACGTTTTCATCGGCAGCTGCGTGAGCCGCTGCATCCGCTGCTGCTGCCGCTTCTTCATCCGACTGCTGCGCTTCGTAGATCGCCTGACCCATTTTCATGGAAGTTTCAGCCAGTGCCTGTGACTTGTCTTTGATCTCATCGGCATCGTCGGTTTCAAGCGCAGCTTTCAACTCAACGATTGCGTTTTCAATCGCTTCCTTGTCTTCGGCGCTGACTTTGTCGGCATGCTCTTCCAGCGACTTTTCAGTTGAATCGATCAAGGTCTCAGCGGAGTTTTTCGCTTCGACAGCCTCACGGCGGGCCTTATCGCTTTCGGCGTTAGCCTCAGCATCCTTGACCATCTGCTCGATATCAGCGTCGGACAATCCACCGGAAGCCTGAATGCGGATTTCCTGCGATTTGCCGGTGCCTTTGTCTTTAGCCGACACGTTGACGATACCATTGGCATCGATGTCGAAGGTAACTTCAACCTGCGGCACGCCACGCGGCGCTGGTGGAATACCCACCAGATCGAACTGCCCGAGCATTTTGTTATCGGCAGCCATTTCACGTTCACCCTGGGAAACCCGGATTGTGACAGCGTTCTGGTTATCTTCTGCGGTCGAGAAAGTTTGGGACTTTTTCGTTGGGATCGTTGTGTTGCGGTCGATCAGACGCGTGAACACACCACCAAGAGTTTCAATGCCGAGGGACAATGGTGTCACGTCGAGCAGCAGAACGTCTGTGACGTCACCCTGCAGAACACCAGCCTGAATAGCGGCACCCATGGCCACAACTTCGTCTGGGTTAACGCCCTTGTTCGGCTCTTTTCCGAAAAAGTCTTTAACAGTCTCCTGGACTTTCGGCATGCGGGTCATGCCACCGACCAGCAGGACTTCGTCGATTTCACCAGCCGACAGGCCGGCATCTTTAAGAGCATCCTGCATAGGCTTGACGGTACGCTTGACCAGATCGGCAACCAGCGATTCAAACTTGGCGCGGGTCAGCTTCATGGTCAGGTGTTTTGGACCGGAAGCGTCGGCAGTGATAAATGGCAGGTTGACTTCGGTCTGCGCTGAAGAAGAAAGCTCAATCTTGGCTTTTTCAGCGGCTTCTTTCAGGCGCTGCAGAGCAAGCTTGTCGGTTTTCAGGTCGACGCCTTGATCCTTCTTGAATTCGGCAGCCAGATAGTCGACCAATGTCATGTCGAAATCTTCACCACCGAGGAAGGTGTCACCATTGGTTGACTTTACCTCGAATACGCCATCACCGATCTCCAGGATGGAAACGTCGAAAGTACCGCCGCCAAGGTCATAGACCGCGATGGTTTTACCGTCGTTCTTTTCCATGCCGTAGGACAGGGCAGCAGCGGTTGGTTCGTTGATGATACGCAGAACTTCGAGACCGGCAATCTTACCAGCATCTTTGGTGGCCTGACGCTGGGCATCGTTAAAGTAAGCAGGAACAGTGATGACTGCCTGTTCTACTTTCTCGCCCAGATAGGCTTCTGCAGTTTCCTTCATTTTCTGCAGGATCATCGCAGAAATCTGTGAAGGGGAATATTTGTCGTCATTGACCTTAACCCAGGCGTCGCCGTTGTCGCCATTGACGATTGAATAAGGAACCAGGTCCTGGTCTTTCTTGACGGCCTTGTCTTCAAACCGGCGGCCGATCAGACGCTTGACAGCGAACAGCGTGTTTTCCGGGTTGGTGACCGCCTGACGTTTGGCGGGCTGGCCGACAAGACGTTCGCCATCATCGGTAAATGCAACCATGGATGGCGTGGTGCGTGCGCCTTCTGCGTTTTCAATGACCTTGGCGGTCTTGCCGTCCATTACGGCGACACAGGAATTTGTAGTACCTAGATCGATACCAATAACTTTTGCCATTTCTATTCTCCAGTTTATGCGAACCAGCTGAACCCATCCTCGAGCGGATTTTTGGCGTTCCGGTCAATGAAAAGTGGCAGGCGCAAGCCTGATACCCCATTTTTCATTTTCCCCGCTAGTCCCATTAGGACTTGTCTACCAACAAACGACCGCGCTGATTTGCACAGTGGCTGTTGCGTTGGGCGCTATATAAGAAGATGCCGGAGAGGCTGCAAGGGGCATTTCCTTTGTAAAATGCGGCATTTTCCGACAAAATTCGCAGGTTTTTGGAGCATTTGGGGCGAACTATGAATCCGACGGTTGAGATCATTCGCGAAGGCGTGAGTTTATGGCCTGGATATTTTGACCTTGCGGCCCAGAAAAGCCTGCTCGCACAAATTCGAAAAGGCACTGCAGAAGCGCCGCTATTTATTCCCAAAATGCCCAGAACCGGCAAGGAAATGTCGGTTCGGATGACTAATTTTGGCCCTCTGGGCTGGGTGACCGACAAAGACAACGGCTATCGCTATCAGGCCCGACATCCGGCAACTAATGAAAACTGGCCCAAAATCCCCGAATCACTGTGCCAATTGTGGGAAGATCTGGCTGACTATCCCCATCCGCCTGAAGCTTGTCTGGTCAATTTTTATGACGACGATGCCAAGATGGGCATGCATCAAGACAGGGACGAGCAACAGTTTGATGCCCCCGTTCTTTCGGTCTCGCTGGGCAATGATTGTCTGTTCCGCGTCGGCGGCACCAGTCGCGGCGGTAAGACTCAATCATTTCGACTGCGCAGTGGTGATGTTATGATGTTGAGTGGCGCGGCGCGGCTGGCATTCCATGGGGTGGACCGAATTTATCCAGATACCTGTTCTTTGTTGAAACAGGGAGGCAGGGTCAACCTCACCTTGCGGCGGGTTACTGCCCCTGTGCCGGACCCGATAGCTCGGCAAAATCCGTGATGACATATTCCCAGTCGCTGGACGGTTCCAGGTCATTGGTCTGTTGTGTGCCATATTCTGTCGGTCGGGCAATGAAGGCCGTTTGCAGGCCAACCTCTCTGGCGGCGTCCAGATCACTGTTATGGGCGGCGACCATCATGACTTCATTTTCCGGCAAGCGCAGTGCCCTGCAACAGGCGAGATAAACTTCTGGTTCGGGCTTGTAGTTTTGAGAAATTTCAGCGCCGAGAATGCAATCCCAGGGCAGGCCGCCATATTTGGCGAGACGGGTCATCAGTGCAATTGAACCATTGGAACATGGCGCAATGATTGCGTGCTGTTTCAGTCGGGTCAAACCAGCAGCAGCTGCTGGCCAGGGATCTAGTTGTTCCCAAGCGGTGTTGAGTTGCCATTTTTCATTGGTGTTCAGTTTGTTTTGAAGTCCAAACTCTTCCAGCGTTGATTCAAGATTTTCAAAATGCAGCTGATCCAATGCCACATAGCCACGGTTGCCGGCGCGAATAACCGCCATGGAGGGAGCGTACCTGCCCCGCCAGAAGTCAGCAAAAGCCAGCCCTTCAATATCGATCCCCTTGTCGTTGAAATAGGACTGAGAAAACCGCGAGACGGAACTGCGCCAATCGACGACAGTGCCGAACACATCAAAAATGCAGGCCTTGAAATGGCTCATGATCGAGGCTTTCTCTTTTGGTAGCGGATGGTCTCAAAACGCAGATGCAATCCGTCGATCATCAGCAGTTTACCCACCAAGCCTTCGCCTGCACCGGCGATCTCTTTGATCGCTTCCAGTGCCTGCAAAGTGCCCATTAATCCGGTCATAGCGCCCATCACTCCCGCCTCGGCACAGCTTGGAAGCAAGCCTTCTTCTGGCTGGTTGGGGAACAGGTCACGATAGGAAGGGTTGTCATCAATCCATGGTTTCAAGGTGGTGATTGATCCGTCAAAACGGTTTACTGCAGCCGTTATCAGCGGAATGTGCGCCGCTGCACAGGTGTCGGCAATTAGATAGCGGGTGGCAAAGTTGTCGCTGCCATCCAACGCCAGCGTGTGGCCGTCCAAAAACCCCACGGCATTGTCTTTATTCAGCCGCTGATTGTGCAGGGTCAGCGTTACGTGGGGATTGATCTGGCCAATCGACCGTGCCGCACTCTCTACCTTTGGTGCTCCGATATCGTCGGTAAGATGAATCACCTGGCGTTGAAGGTTGGACAGGCTGACTTCATCGTCATCAATGATGGTCAGGTGACCAATTCCAGCCGCAGCGAGATACTGCAGTGCTGGTGCGCCAAGTCCGCCTGCACCAACAACCACAACACTGGCTGCCTTCAATTTCTGCTGCCCTGGGCCGCCAATCTCCGGCAGAACCAGATGACGGGCATAGCGTTCCGTTTCTTCGGGAGCGAGGGGTGAGGCCATGGTGCTAAACTGCCTCGTTTACCTGCCCGGAGGCAACCTGGAAAAACCGGGCGCGATCTCCAAGGCTGTCGAACATCGGGCGGTCAGTTCCGGTCATCCAGGCCTGACAGCCGATCGAATCGATCAGATCAAACAGGGCGCTGCGGCGGTGTTCATCGAGATGGGCGGCGATCTCATCAAGCAGCAGGATTGGGGTCATGCCCGATACATCCCCGACCAATTGCGCATGGGCAAGAACCAAGCCGGTCAACAATGCCTTTTGTTCGCCGGTGGAACACACCGCAGCTTCCATATTTTTAGGGCCGTGGCGAACCGCCAGGTTGGACCGGTGCGGCCCCTCAAGAGTGCGTCCGGCGGCGCGGTCTCGGGGGCGGTTGCGCGCCAGTAACGCGCGGTAATTGTCTTCCAGATCTGCTGCAGCACCTTCCAGCAGCAAGTCTTCCAACGTGCCTTCCAAAGTAATGTCGGCATTGGGGAAGGGGGCATCAGGGCCTGCTGGTCCTTTGGCAATAATGCCGCGCAGCAGGGCCACCAATTCGCCGCGGGCAAAAGCCACTGCGACACCCGTTTCAGCCATCTGCCCTTCAATCGCATCCAGCCAGGCTGCATCGGCGGCAGAATCTTCCAGTAATTTGTTGCGGCTGCGCATGGCTTTTTCGAAGTCGGTGACGCGACGGCCATGGGTAGGGTCGATTGCCAGTACCATGCGGTCAAGAAAGCGCCGCCGATCTCCTGCAGCTCCGGTAAACAAGCCGTCCATTGCCGGGGTTAGCCACAGAATACGGGCATGCTCCAGCAACGCATCAGAACTGCGGGACTGGGCGCCGTTTATGTGTACTTTGCGCTGGGTGTCGGTCGTGCCGTTAGCGGTTGCCCCCTGCAGGCCGGTACCGATTTCGACCGGACCTTCGGCGCCTTGCATTTCGACGTGAACCGCCCAGGTTCCTGCTAAAGGATCTTTCTGGTCGTTGCCATTTGTAGCGCGTTGCTGAGCCACCTTGTCATAGGATGCCCGGCGCAGTCCGCGTCCCGGTGACAGAAAGGACACGGCTTCCAAAAGGTTCGTTTTGCCCGCCCCATTCTCGCCAGTCAGCACAACATGGCGTTGGTCCAGCGGCAGTTTCAAGCTGGCATAGTTTCGGAAATGGCTGAGTTTTAGCTGCTCAATCCAGATGGGTGTGGCGTTGCCGTTTCGATCCACGGGACTCTATTTGCCCAGCGTCCGCGTTAAACGCGCATCGGCATCAAAACATAGAGCGCCCCGGCTTCACCCTTTTCACGGATCAGGGTGGGAGAACCCGGATCTGCAAGCATGAAAGTGGTTTCGTCAGCGCTCAGCTGATTGGTGATGTCCAGCAAATAGCGGGAGTTGAAGCCGATATCGAGCGCATCGGCGCCATAGCCAACGGCGATTTCTTCTTCGGCAGAACCGGAATCCGGGTTGTTGACTGACAGCACCAATTGCCCGTCTGTCAGAGACAGTTTTACAGCTCGGCCCCGGTCGGATGAAATTGTTGATACCCGGTCAACAGCAGAAGCGAATGTGGCGCGATCAAGCACCAGTTCCTTGTCGTTTCCGGATGGAATGACCCGGTTGTAGTCGGGGAAGGTACCGTCGATCAGCTTTGACGTCATAACCACCTGGTTGACTGTGAAGCGGATTTTCGTATCGGATAGCTCGACGGTCACGGACGCGTCGGGCTCCTCCAGTAATTTCTGCACTTCAGCGACAGCCTTGCGGGGCACGATGATGCCTGGCATGCCGGCGGACCCGTCGGGAGCGGTGGTTTGGGCCTGGGCCAGACGATGGCCGTCAGTCGCCACGGCGCGCAGCTTCAACTCGCTTTCATCTTCCACGGTGTGGAAATAGATGCCGTTGAGATAGTAGCGGGTTTCCTCTGTAGAGATTGCAAACTGGGTGCGGTCGATCAGAGTTTTGAAATCTTCGCATGCCATGCGGAAAGTATGGCTGAATTCGCCTGCAGTCAGATCAGGGAAATCGCTTTCCGGCAGCATCTGGAGACGAAACTGTGAACGGCCGGAAACCAGCGACAATCCATTGTCGTCGCTGACCGCCATCATTACTTCTGAACCATCTGGCAGTTTGCGCACAATGTCATAAAGCATGTGGGCAGAAACCGTGGTGGCACCTGACTGTTCGATAGAGGCCGGTGTGGTTTCCGTCACCTCTATGTCGAGATCCGTCGCCTTCAGGGTCAATACACCCTCATCAGCTTTCAGCAGGACATTGGATAGAATGGGTATCGTATTGCGGCGCTCCACCACGCGCTGGACGTGGTTGAGAGATTTCAGAAGGTTGGATCTTTCTAGTGTAACCCGCATGGCCTCGTTTTTTCCGCAAATGTTGCCGGTTCACCGCAATCGATTACCGGCAGAATAGAAATTTAATGGTTCGCGATAGGACACATTAACAAAGGTCTTTGCAAGTCTTATCGGTCATTCAAAATGGCGGATGCCTCATTCGCTTTCAAGGGGTGGGCCAGATGGCCCACACCTTTTGGTTGGTCAGTTGTGAACACTGCCTTGGGTTGGTTCGACCTGCAGGTCGGTGCTTTTACTGACCCATTTCGTGAATGAGGCGTTTCAGCAATTCGATCTCGTGGGCCAGTTTGTCGTCTTCCTTCAACAGGCTTTCGATTTTGCGCACCGCGTGGAGAACCGTTGTATGATCGCGTCCGCCGAAGCGACGGCCAATTTCGGGCAAAGACCTCGGGGTGAGGATTTTTGACAGATACATGGCGATTTGGCGCGGCCGCACAATGATGCGGGTTCTGCGGTTCGACAGCAGATCATTTTTTGACACGTTGTAATGACGTGCTGCGACTTTTTGAATGTCCTCGATTCGCACCCGCTTCTGTTCACCGGATTGAACCAGATGGCCGAGCATTTTTTCAATGGCCTCAATATCAACCGGGCCTTCAGAGAAGCGGTGTTGAATCAGAAGCTGATTGAAGGCGCCCTCCAGGTCGCGGCCTGACGAAGCCACTTTGCCAGCGACAAATTTCAAAATGTCGGAAGGGATGTCTAGATTTGGATCTTCCTGCTGGGCGTATTTGTAGCGCAGCTCTAGCATTTCCTGACGCATTTCAAGATCGGGTGTTTTGACTTCCAGCGCTACCCCGCCTTGCAGGCGGGAGCGGACCCGAGCGTCAAGCGACTCCAATTGGGAAGGAGGTCTGTCTGCAGCCACTACAACCTGCTTGGCGCTGTCGATTAGGGCATTGAGCAGATGGCAGAACTCCTGCTGGATTGATTTACCTTGTAGGAACTGCATGTCGTCAATCAGCAACAGATCGATATCGCGCAGAGATTCTTTAAAGGAAAGCGCATTTGAATCGCGAATGGCAGATGCAAAGCGCCACATGAAATATTCTGCCGTCAGATAGAGGATCTTGGTGCCGCTGTTGCGCGCACTCGCCGCCCAGGCAATTGCTTGCAACAGATGGGTTTTTCCAAGGCCAACATTGGCGTGGATGAACAGTGGGTTGAAACGCGCTGCCGCACCATCAGCTTCGGCAACCGAGCGTGCTGCTGCGCAAGCCATACGGTTTGAGCCGCCCTCAATGAGGGTTGCGAATGTGAAACTCGGATCCAATGGCGAGCCCGCAAATCCGACCGATGCTTCACGAGCAGCGCCCATGCGTGTGCCCGGTGCTGACTGCATGTTGGGGGCATAACCCATGCGATGATGGGCGACTGAACCATGGCCAGCATTGTTTGCCATGCCTGGCAAGGGGGCCAGGGGCGAGCGGCCTTCGGCTAAATCTGCCTCGCCATTGCCCTCACTGCCATTATTTGCATTTGGCGCCGCTGCTTCGCCATTTTCCATATTGGCGGACCGCACGGCACTGCGTACGACAACGTCGACTCTGAGAATTTCGGCAACTTGTTTCTGCCAAAGTTCAAGCAACAGGTCATTGTAGTGGGTTTTGATCCAGCTTTTGAGGAATGTTGTTGGAACCGAAATGGTCAACTGGCTCTTGGAGACAGTTTCCAATCGGCAACGACCAAACCAACTGGCAAAGGCTTCGGGGCCGAGTCGGGCTTTCAACTGGGCAAGCACGCGCTCCCATTTCTGGCTGTCGCGGGCTGAAATTGTCGGACCAACTTGCTTGGCGGTAATGGTGCGAATTGGTGATGAGCCAGCCGATGTCTGCTGGATCGGTGTTTTTGCTGTAGGCTTCGTTGCCGCACCAGCAAGGGCATTGCGGTCGGCATCGTTGGTCGGGATTTGTTGGTTGCGGCTGCGCCCGGTGGCGTCGCCGCGTTTGGCGTTTGAGATTGGCATAATAATTCCACACATCGATTTTCTGCTTTGCACCTGACTGCCGAAGCGTCAGATGCTTGAACCCATTAAGGGTTGGCCGGCCGCTGCCGACCCGGAAATTGACGTGGAATTATTCGTGCTCAGGGTCGCGCTGTTCACTCCCAGTCTGTTTAAATTCCATTGCCCTCGGTTTCCCCATCATCTTCATTGTGTCTGCCTCCTTGCTGGCCTTTGGCCTATTTTATCCAACCGGGTTTGGACCGAACCGGCTGGTTTTGTTTGTTTGATTGCTGATCTAGCGTTGTTGCCAGGGCAATCCTTCCGCTTTCCAGCCGTTTCTTCCGCCCCGGTGACCATCATTGTCCAAGTCACCTTCGAAACCGCTGGAAATATTAAAACTGTTTGTATAGCCAGCGTCTGCCATTGCCTTGGCCGCGGCCAAGCTGCGCACGCCGGAGCGGCACAAATAGCAGAGCTTTGACTCTTTACTGGCGCCTGCCGCAGCGAGCTTTTCCTGCAGATGATCGACAAAGTCAGTGTCGACAGCCATGTCCGGGAAAACTTGCCACTGCTGCAATACGATTGGTTGCATGTCTTGTTTGAGAAGTGGCAGGCCAACATAGGCCCATTCGGCCATTGTCCGCACATCAATGACGAAGGCGTCGGTGTCCTGATCCAAAAGATCCCAGCACTGTTGGACCGTAAGGTCTCCTGCATAACTCATCACACAACTTCCCCGCGGCGACAATCAAACCTGATGCAGCCCAACCGCAAAATACTCTAATTTACTAACCATCCCCAATTGGTCGGTGTTTCTTGGCAATGGAACACCATCCATCAGAAGTTGTGGTTTTTAAAGTATAACCACGGCCATTTCTAATTTAGAGGCACTTAAACCAAATTAGATATTGATTATCGGATTGGGGTCCATCTAATCAATTAATTAAAACTTCCCTCTAAACTTCAAAGTCTATTCTCATTTGCCGAGGCCAGCATATACACGGGTTTTGGGCTGTTCAAGACGACTCTGGAGGGATTCTTTGCAGGTTGCGTCGGCAAAAATTATTTTTGCTGTGTCGACAAAAATCCGGGATTGAAAAATGCTTATGAATCAATCCGACTCAGATTTTGATCCAAAGAACTTTTAGGAATCCTGCACGAATAATTTTTTCTTGCCCTAGACCCCCTTGACTCTAATTTTGCCAATGAACGGCAAAGGTACTGTTAGGTAAGAAATCGTAACCTCATGTAACAACCTGATTTAATATGATAAATTTTGACGCATTTTTGTTGTGCACATTTTGGTCGAATCTGTCAAAAAGTTTTCATTTTGATACATGCGCCTTTGATTTTGTATCAATAGTGGTTGTCACCTGAAAATTGGCGCTGGGCATTTTGCGGATTGGTATGCGCAAAATAAAAGCCCGCCTTGCGAAAAGGCGGGCTCCAAATAGAACTGATACTGTTGTCGACGGTTCCCTCAGGAACCGTCAAGCAATTAAACAGTATAATTATGCACCAAGTGATTTTACTCGAGCAGAAAGGCGCGAAATCTTTCTGGCAGCTGTGTTTTTGTGAATAATACCTTTGGATGCTGATTTCATCACAACCGGTTGTACCAGTTTCAACTGGGTCTGTGCTGCGTCTTTATCACCTGCTTCAATGGCTTCTTCCATTTTGCGCAGTTGGCCGCGCATGTGCGTGCGACGAGATTTGTTTACCGCAGTCTTGCGAGCGATTTTACGTGTGGCTTTCTTTGCCGAAGTCGTATTGGCCATGAAAAGCCCTTTCCGTTTCGAAATTCAGTGTGCTTGGGAGTTTGCGCATCGGGCACAAACGAAAGCATCGGCACTCGGTAGAGGCCAATTTTTGCGGTGGTATAGTGCCGCTGCCCGCAGCCGTCAACCTTTACTTGGCAATGATCGACCTAACGGTTTCTGAATTGTGGCTGTCGCTTTTCAATAAAGGCGGCCATGCCCTCATCCTGGTCGTCAGTGGCGAACAGAGAATGGAAGAGACGACGCTCAAAAAGCACCCCTTCTGCGAGGGTGGATTCATAGGAGCGATTGACGCTGGCTTTGGTCATGGCAACCGAAGGCTGGGAGAATTCGGCGATCTTGGCAGCAGCCTTGAGGGTGGTTTCCAGCAAATCATTGGCGCCAACAACCCGAGAGACGAGGCCGCTACGCTCGGCTTCTTCAGCGTCCATCATGCGCCCGGTCAGACACATATCCATGCTTTTTGACTTTCCGATAAATCTTGTTAGCCGCTGCGAACCACCCATGCCCGGCATGACGCCCAGCGTGATTTCCGGCTGGCCAAATTTTGCCGTATCGGCGGCGATGATAAAGTCGCACATCATCGCAAGTTCACAACCGCCGCCCAGCGCATAGCCGGCCACGGCGGCGATGATCGGTTTGCGCAACCGTGTCAGGCCGTCCCAATGAGCGAAGAAATCCTGCTCAAACGCGTCGACATAGGAGAGCGGCTGCATTTCCTTTATGTCTGCACCGGCAGCAAAGGCTTTTTCAGACCCGGTCAGCACAATGCAGCCGACTTTCGGATTGGCATCAAATTCCTGCGCAGCGGCCACCACTTCGGTCATCAGCATCGTATTTAGGGCGTTCAGCGCCTTGGGACGATGCAGGGTGATCACCCCGACCTTGCCATTTGTTTCCACTTTGATGGTTTCATAGGCCATATCTGCCCCTCGCAATCTTTCAACATTTCGCTTTCAAGCCAAGCCACACTACCCTTAGCGTCTGATTTGGCCTGATCAAGTGTTTCAAATCGTCGTCCGCTGTGAAAGCCAATGGGAAACCAGCCCTCATTGGTCTCGACATCGCGCCGATATTCTTCAAATCCATAGCTGTTGTCGCCACGTTGAAAAAAGTCGACGCACAGAGCTTCGCCAGTTGCATTGACCGATAACACAACTGTGCCGAGATCTTTGGAGCGCTTATAAACAACCATGAAGTCTATTTCTGGCAGGATGGACAGTAGAAAGTGCTGCGACCGGATTGCACGATGCGGGCAATTTTGCCGCCACAATCCGGCTTTTGGCAAGCATTGCCTTCCTGGTCATAGACGGCGAAAGAGTGCTGGAAATAGCCGAGTGAGCCATCTGTCTGGGCGTGATCGCGCAGCGACGACCCGCCTGCGGCGATGGCTTCAACGATGACATCTTTTGTATTTTCAACAAGCGCAATGGCGCGGGCTGTTGGTTGGCCAGATTTGAGCACCAGCGACTTGGCTTTGCGCTTAGGCGAAAGGCCTGTGCGCCACAGCGTTTCGCACACATATATATTACCGAGGCCGGCGATGATGCTCTGATCCAGCAGCGCAGCTTTGAGTGGAGCAACCTTACCTTCAAATTTCCGGGCCAGATGTTCAGCATCAAATTCATTGCCTAGGGGCTCAACGCCCAGGTCCCGGATCATCTTGTGTTGTTCGAGCTGCAGACGCGGAGTGATCAGCATGAAGCCAAAGCGACGGGGGTCGTTGTAAATGACTTGAGCGGTTTGTCCGTCTGGCTGTCGCAGATGAAAAATCGCGTGATCATGCGCTTCAACCTTACCGCGTTCGTGGTGAAAATTGCCGGGTGAGTCGCCGTTGATCGTGCGGAAGGAGCCCGACATGCCCAAATGCATGATTATCACTTGCCCATTCTGCAGATCGACCAGCAGATATTTGGCACGGCGTCCCAGCGATGTAATGCGTTGTCCTTGCACGATGTCAGCGAAATTTTCGGGAAATGGAAACCGAAGATTGGGCCGGTTCAGGACGAGCTTTTCAACAACGGCATTTTCCATAACGGGCGCCAGCCCCCGGCGCACCGTTTCAACTTCGGGGAGTTCAGGCATCAGATGTGCTGGCCGCCATTCACATGGACCTCGGCGCCATTGACGTAGCTCGCCGCCTGGGAACACAGGTAATAAATTGTGTCTGCGACCTCGTTTGTTTCGCCAAGCCGTCGCAGCGGAATATCCTTGATCATGCCTTCCGTGCCGGGCGACAAGATGGAGGTGTCGATTTCCCCTGGTGCGATCGCGTTGACGCGGATGCCGTGGGGGCCGAAATCAGCGGCCATTTCGCGTGTCAGTGAAGCCAATGCGGCCTTGGATGTTGCGTAGGCGCTGCCCGCAAAAGGGTGAACTCGGCTCCCGGCTATGGAAGTGACATTCACGATGGCGCCCTTGGCCGCGTTTAACTCTTCAAACAATCCGCGTGCGAGCAGCAATGGGGCAAAGAAGTTGACTTGAAATACCTGGCGCCAGACCTGCATTGGCGTGTCGATGGAATTGGGCCGCGCGCCTTCGTCAAGCTTGGGTGAAATGCCTGCATTATTGACCAATGCATGAAGCAATCCACCCTCTTCTTCCAAACGGGTACGAATATCGGCCACTGCAAGACCCAGACTATCGGCATCGCCAAGGTCAACCTGCACGTGATTCGCCGCGCCTTCGGGCCATGGGCAATTGTCATCGAAAGGCTGGCGCGACAGGGTCAAAACTCGCCAGCCTTCGCTGGAAAAGCGTCGGACAGCGGCGTGACCGATGCCGCGACTGGCTCCGGTGAGTACGAGCGTCTTGCGCCCATCATGCTTTGGTTGATTTTCCATGCTTGATGTCTAGTCGAATGAGATGGCTTTGCCTATGGTGCGGCGCAATTAACGGGAGATCAATATGGCAAACTCTTCGTCAGCCGGTGGCATCGTAATGGCGATCGATCAGGGCACGACATCGTCGCGGGCAATTCTGTTTGGTCCGGACCAATCGATCATGGAAGTCGCGCAGCAGGAATTCACCCAGCACTTTCCGAAGTCTGGTTGGGTTGAGCACGATTGTGAAGAAATCTGGGAATCTGTTGTGTCGGTTTGTACTGACGTTCTCAAAAAAGCCGGGTTGCAAGCCAGCGATATCGCCGCGATTGGCATCACAAATCAGCGCGAGACGACCCTGATTTGGGATCGCAAGACGGGTGAAGTGGTCCACAATGCCATTGTCTGGCAAGACCGGCGCACGGCAGGTTTCTGCGCTGATCTTAAAAAGGCTGGCTTTGAAGAAGAAGTCACCGAGCGTTCTGGATTGCTGCTGGACCCGTATTTTTCCGGTACCAAAGTTCGTTGGTTGTTGGACAATGTTGATGGTGTTCGTGCGCGGGCGGAAGCTGGTGAACTGGCTTTTGGCACAGTGGATTCGTTTTTGATCTGGCGGCTGACCGGCGGTGAGCGTCATGTTACCGACGCGACAAACGCTGCGCGCACACTGATGTATAATATTGGCGAGAACCGTTGGGACGACAGGCTGCTGGAAATTCTTGGCGTGCCCGCCTCTTTGTTACCGGAAGTGTTGGATTGTGCAGCTGACTTTGGTGTCGCCATGGCCGACATCCTGGGGGCGGAGGTTCCGATATATGGTGTGGCTGGGGATCAGCAGGCGGCAACCATCGGTAATGCCTGTTTTGTGCCAGGCATGTTCAAGTCGACTTATGGGACAGGTTGTTTTGCCCTGCTCAACACCGGCAAAGACAAAGTGACTTCCAAAAACCGCATGTTGACGACCATTGCCTATCGGCTGAATGGCGAGACAACCTATGCGCTTGAAGGGTCGATCTTTATGGCCGGGGCAACAGTGCAGTGGCTCCGCGACGGTTTGAAGATCATCGACAACGCGGCCCAGACTGGCGCGATGGCTGATGAAGCCGATGCAGAGCAAAATGTTTATCTGGTGCCCGCTTTTACCGGCCTGGGTGCACCTTATTGGGATGCTGAAGCCCGCGGGGCCGTTTTCGGCATGACGCGTAACACTGGCCCCAAAGAGTTGGCGCGAGCTGCGTTGCAGGCGGTTTGCTATCAGACCCGCGACTTGCTGGATGCCATGCATGCGGATTGGCCTGCGGCACAATCGGGCCAAGGGCAAACGGTTTTGCGCGTAGATGGTGGCATGGTTGCCTCCGACTGGACCATGCAATATCTGGCCGATACGTTGGATGCGCCGGTAGACCGGCCGATCATTTTGGAGACAACGGCCCTGGGCGTAGCCTGGCTGGCCGGTTCGCGGGCGGGCGTTTGGCCAGACCAGGCCGGATTTGCCGAGACTTGGGCACGGGATCGCCGCTTTGAACCAACGATGGACGGGGAATTGCGCGAAAACCTCTATATTGGCTGGAAAGACGCGGTATCGCGGACACTTTCAGCTCCGTAATGCTGGTCTGACTGCTTGTGGACAAACTTTTGTGAGACTTTGTCTGTTGCGCGTTACCGGGCTTATCCATATTGGACGGAAAGCAATTTTTTGACGTGCGCGAAGTGTGTGCTCTTGGGAGAACGATATGAACAAAACACTGATGACCTGGGCGGCCGGAACGATCCTCAGCTTTGGTGCGATTACGGGTGCTGTTGCAGTTGATCGGAACCCCAGCGATTGGGACGCAGTTAAGACTGAAGCCAAGGGCCAGACCGTCTTTTTTAATGCCTGGGGCGGTTCCCAGAACATCAATGACTACATTACCTGGGCCGGTAATCAGCTCGAAGAGCGCTATGGAGTTACAGTCAATCACGTCAAACTCGATGATACTGCCAATGCGGTTGCCACGGTGGTTGCAGAAAAAACCGCTGGCAAAGACCAAGGCGGTCGTGTCGACCTGATCTGGATCAATGGCGAGAATTTCGCCTCGATGAAACGCCAGGGCTTGTTGATGTCTCCAGGCTGGGCCGACCAAATGCCCAATTGGAGATTTGTTGATGTCGAGAATAAGCCAACCATTACGGTGGATTTCACCATTCCAACCGACGGTATGGAATCGCCTTGGGGGGGAGCCAAACTGGTGTTCTTCCACGACACTGCCAGGGAAAAATCTGGAGGTTTGCCTGATTCAATTCCTGGCTTGGTGACCTGGGCTGCTGCCAATAAGGGCCGCTTCTCCTATCCCGCTCCGCCGGACTTTATTGGTTCCAGTTTTTTGAAGCAGGCGTTGTCTGAAGTCATCGAAGATCCAAAGAAGTTGTTGCAGCCGGTTAATCAGGAAAGCTTCCTGAAGGACGCCCAGCCGCTGTTTGACCTGCTGGATAAGCTGCACCCTAATATGTGGCGCGGTGGCCGGGCCTTCCCGAAAAACTATCCTGCCATGGGCCAGATGCTGGCTGACGGTGAGCTCGATATCATTTTTGCCTTCAATCCGGCAGAAGCATCCAGCGCCATTGCGCAGAACAGGCTGCCCGACACAGTTCGCTCTTTCACTTTCTCTGGTGGCACGCTGGGCAACACCCATTTCGTTGCAATTCCCTACAATGCGACATCGAAAGCTGGGGCACTTTTGCTGGCCAACTTCCTGATCTCTCCAGAAGCGCAGGCCCGCAAACAGAACCCAACGATCTGGGGTGACCCGACCGTATTGAACGTCAATAAGTTGGGTGCTGATGAACAGGCTGCGTTTGCGGCGCTTGATTTGGGCATCGCGACACTGAAGCCTGAAGAACTTGGTCCAATGTTGCCTGAGCCACATCCTACCTGGATGACGGCAATCGAAAAGGAATGGACCCGCCGTTACGGGGCTGGCAACTAATATTCGATGTTGAGGCTGGCTCCGGCATTGGCGATTGGCGTCTTACTGGCGCCGGTCGCGTTTGGGGTGTTGGCAACATTGCTTCCGGCACTGGGCTATTTGCCAAGCTTGGGAGGGCACCAATTTACGTTTAAATATTTTGCGGCGCTGCTGGCCTTTCCCGGATTGGGTCGCTCCGTTCTGTTATCGCTGGCGACCGGGCTGATTACCACATTGGTGGCGTTGGTGATTGTTATAACCTTCGTTAGCGGCTGGTACGGTACCCGCGCCTTTTTACGCGTGCAGCATATTATTTCACCACTGCTTTCGGTGCCTCATGCGGCAGCAGCCTTTGGTCTGGCGCTGCTGATTGCGCCATCCGGATTCTTCTTTCGCCTGATTTCACCGAGCCTTACCGGCACGACACGGCCGCTTGACCTGTTCATCCTCAATGACCCGTTCGGTCTCGCTATGATGGCCGGTCTGGTGGCCAAGGAAATTCCGTTTTTGCTGTTGGTCACACTTGCCGCTTTGCCACAGACCAAAGCCCGCCTGTCTGGTCAGGTCGCCCAGGGCATGGGGTACGGCCGAATCAGCGGGTTTATCTTCGTCACCTGGCCATTGGTTTACCGGCAGATCCGATTGGCGGTCTTTGCCGTCATTGCCTATGCCACTTCGGTTGTAGATGTGGCGGTTATTCTTGGCCCGTTGACCCCTCCACCGCTGTCGGTTCGACTGACTCAATGGATGTCTGATCCGGACATCTCGTTACGGTTTATCGCGTCCGCGGGTGCGTTACTGCAACTGCTCGTCACAATTGGGGCGATTGCCATCTGGATTCTTGGAGAAAAGTTGCTTTCCCGGCTTGTTGCCAGTCATCGCAACGCGGGACGGCGCTACGCAATGGACAATTGGGTGCGTTCGCTGGGATTGGGCATGATTGTCACTGCCGCTTGTATCATCTTTCTGGGACTGGCGCTTCTCGCGCTTTGGTCTGTTGCTGGGTTCTGGGCGTTTCCCGATACCCTTCCACGTGGGTTTACTTTGGGCAATTGGAGCCGGGTTCTGCCATCGCTTTCTTCACCGCTCGCAACGACATTGTGGACCGGGTTGGTGGCAACATTGATCGCTGTCGCGCTTGCCTTGGGCTGTCTCGAACGGGAAGCCCGCACCGGGCGCAAGGGGGGATCAAAGGCGCTGCTGTTTGTCTATTTGCCACTGATCGTTCCGCAGGTCAGCTTCGTGTTCGGCTTACAGCTCTTCTTTCTCGGCGTTGGACTAGATGCCACTTGGGGTTCGCTGGTTTTGGTGCATCTGGTGTTTGTGCTGCCCTATGTTTTTCTCTCCTTGTCCGATCCATGGCGGGCCTGGGACACTCGTTATGCATCGATTTCCCATGGCTTAGGCGCCAGCCCAAATCGGACTTTCTGGCGGGTGCGTCTGCCAATGTTGTTGAAACCTGCACTGGTTGCCAGTGCTGTAGGATTTGCCGTTTCGGTGGG
Source organism: Rhizobiaceae bacterium (assembly GCA_039969995.1). Lineage (GTDB taxonomy): Bacteria > Pseudomonadota > Alphaproteobacteria > Rhizobiales > Rhizobiaceae > Pseudahrensia. Next base: position 157,745 of record JBDVMU010000050.1, on the reverse strand, counting down.
ACAATATCTGCCGACACTGCTGATCGGTGGCGGGCGCTGGCCGACCATCACGACGGAGGCCGTGGCCTTGGCATCGGGTGGTGACCGGCGGGTAATCGGTGTATATGCCTTTGTGCAGATGGTGCTGCCGTTTGTCGGCTTCGCGCTGGCAACTCTGGTGCCGGCGTTTCTGTTTCGCAATCGCAATGACATGAAGGCGTCATCATGACAGGGCTGAAACTGAACAATGTCTGCATCAAGCTCAATGGTGCAGAATTGCTGCGGCTGTCTGAGACCATCGCGCCGGGTGAAATCCTGACGGTGATGGGTTCTTCCGGTTCCGGTAAATCTTCATTGCTCGCTTATGTTGGCGGATTTCTGGCTCCCAATTTTGATGCTTCTGGCGAGGTGTCATTAAACGGTGACGGGCTTACGGGTCTACCAGCCCATGACAGGCATACCGGCATTTTGTTTCAGGATCCGCTTCTGTTTCCGCACATGTCGGTGGGCGAAAACTTGCTGTTTGCTATCCCGGCCTCGGTTACGGGCCCAAAGCGAGCAGAAACAGCAATGGACGCTCTGGATCAGGCCGGGCTGAAAGATTTCTTTGATCGAGACCCGGCGACCTTGTCCGGTGGGCAAAAGGCCCGTGTGGCGTTGATGCGCGTGCTGGTTTCGCGGCCGCGAGCACTATTGCTGGATGAGCCTTTCAGCAAGCTGGACGCCGGACGGCGGGATCAAATCCGGCAGTTTGTTTTCGAAGAGGCCAAACGTCAGAATCTGCCGACCTTGTTGGTCACTCATGATGAAGCCGATGCCGCCGCCGCTGCTGGCAAGATCATTGACCTGGATGGTTAGAGCCGCTCTGCTTGCATAATGTCTTTAACGTCTCACCTTCCAGAATTGCCGGTTAGCGAAGTTCTTGACCAGATTGTCGATTCATTGGCAAGGCGCACAAATCTTGTGCTCGTTGCGCCACCTGGCGCTGGTAAGACAACTTTGGTTCCGTTAGCCATCCTTGCCGCGGCGGATGCCACATCGGATTGGCTTGCTGGCCGCAAAATCATTGTTTTGGAACCGCGTCGTCTTGCGGCCCGAGCTGCGGCGAGACGTATGGCGCAGTTACTGGGTGAAGAAGTTGGACAGACGGTTGGCTATCGAGTCCGGTTCGACAACCGTATCAGCGCGGCCACGCGAATCGAAGTTGTCACCGAAGGAGTGTTCAGCCGCATGTTGGTCGAAGACCCCGGTCTTGAGGCCGTAGGTGCCGTTGTTTTTGATGAATTTCATGAGCGCAGCCTGGACGGGGATCTCGCGGTGGCGCTGTGTCTTGATCTGCAGGGTGCTTTGCGTGAAGACCTGCGACTGCTTCCGATGTCGGCGACGTTGGAAACCGAAGCGGTGGCCACATTGCTCGATGCGCCGGTCATTCAATCACAAGGCCGCAGCTTTCCCGTGGAAATAGTAAGCCGTGAACGGTCACCTCAAATGCCGGTTGAGACTGCAATGGCTGAGGCAATCCGAGATGAAATTGCTGGGCCGAAAACAGGCAGCATTCTGGCCTTTCTGCCGGGGCAGAGGGAGATTGAACGGACCGCTCAATTGCTGGAGGGCCGACTACCGGCGGCGGTTGATTTGCATAAACTCTATGGCGCCTTACCACAGGCACAGCAGGATGCCGCTATTGCGCCGTTGCCAGTTGGAGTCCGTAAAGTTGTTCTGTCTAGCGCCATCGCCGAGACATCCTTGACCATTGAGGGCATTACTTCGGTAATTGACAGCGGCCTGGCCCGTCAGCCGGTTTTTGAACCGGCCACCGGACTAACCCGGCTTCAAACGGTGCGGGCTTCGCAAGCCTCTGTAACGCAGCGGGCGGGGCGGGCCGGACGTCTTGGGCCGGGGCGTGCCATTCGACTTTGGCGTGCCGAACAGACGGCAGCCCTGCCAATTCGAACACTTCCGGAAATTCTCAATGTTGATCTTGCTCCCCTCCTGCTGGCGCTGGCTGACTGGGGGGTGAGTGATCCCCATCAATTGAGCTGGCTCGATGCGCCACCAGATCCGGCATTGGCAGAGGCGAGAAAATTATTGCAACAATTGGGTGCCTTGAGCCCGGAAGGTCAGCTCACTTCCCACGGTAAGGTGATGTCAAAACTTGCGCTGCCGCCGCGCTTTGCCCACATGGTTTTGGCTGCTGCACAGGTGTCAAGGACGGACGCAGAACGCGCAGCTCAACTGGCTTTGCTGGTGCAGGAACGCGGGGTTGGAGGATCATCAATTGATCTCGATGAGCGATTGCAGCGACTGTGCCAGGCACGGGATAAGCGCAGCCGCAAAATAATGAAACTGTCCACTTTGCTGGCTGGTTCACGTACAAAACAAGCCGTGACTTCCTCCGATGGTACGGGGCAATCGCCTGCGCAATCTTCCGGACTGCTGCTGGCCCACGGCTTGCCAGACCGCATTGCGCAGCGCCGTGGTGCTGGACCGGCTGGCACTGTCCGCTTCCGGCTGGCCAATGGGCGTGGTGCGGAAATCGATGCAAGTGAGCGGTTGGCGTCGGAAGACTTTCTGGTGGTAGTCGACATGGTCGGGCGGGCGGGTGCTGCGCGCATACTTTCGGCCGCGGCTTTTCCCAAGCAGGAATTGGTCAGTGAGTTTGATGCGCAAATCGAAACTCACATTGAAACCACGTTTGATCGACAGACGGGCACTCTGACGGCAACGAAGTCCTCAAAGCTCGGTGCTCTGAGCTTGAACAAGCCGACGCCGATGAAAATCAATGCTGACAATGCGTTGCCTGCTCTGTTGTCAGCGGTGGCAGATCATGGCCTGGACATTTTGCCCTGGCGTTCGTCTGACGCGGAATTACGGCAACGTCTGGCACTTTTGAATCATCACATGGGCCCGGTTGGTGTCCAGAACAGCGATAGCAGCGGCGCGCAACAAGTTTGGCCAGATGTCAGCGATGCGGTTTTGTTGAGCCGTCTGGATGAATGGCTGGCACCGTTCCTCGCGGGGGCCGTATCGCTGGCTGGGCTGAATGATGGGTCATTGTCCAATGGATTGATGCTGTTGGCGGGACATCCTCCCGCCGCCTTGATGGAACAGCTCGTCCCTAGCCATTTTGCCACGCCCAGCGGGTCGCGCGTGCGGCTTGCCTATAAAGACAACAAAGTTGTGCTGAGTGTGCGCCCGCAGGAATTGTTCGGCCTCGACCGGCACCCAGCAATTCTGGACGGCCGTTTGCCAATGGAGATTGAACTTGTTTCTCCTGCTGGTCGACCAATTCAGATTACCCGCGATCTGCCTGGATTCTGGCGGGGAAGCTGGCGCGATGTGCGTGCCGATTTGCGGGGCAGATATCCCAAGCACCCTTGGCCGGAAGATCCGCTCACCGCGCAACCCACCGCCCGGGCCAAGCCGCGCAAAAACTGAGCAACCACAAGACCACCAATGTTGGCGGTCGCGTATCGCTGGTGGTTCGCCGTGGCTGGCTGGACTGCGTCAAATTTTCCCGCACTTGGCGTTCCAGATGTGATTAAAGTGGCGCTGCAATTGGGAGAGGCCATGCCAGACGAAAATTTTCAACCAATGGTGCGCGAACGGGTACTCGTGCGGCTGGATACATTCATTCGCTTGCGCTGGTATGCGATTGCCGGTCAGGCAGGCGCTATTTTGCTTGTTGCCTTCGGGTTTCAATACCCGTTTGAGTGGGAAGTCTGCGTTGCGCTGATCGCCATTTCGGCGGCATTGAATTTGATGCTCAACCGTCTCTACAAGGCCAATCACCGGCTGCCGGGCAGCGGCGCATTGATGCTGTTATCGTTTGATGTGCTGCACTTGGGTTTGCTGCTGTTTCTAACAGGTGGGTTGCAGAATCCTTTTGCGATTCTGTTGATGGCGCCAGTGGTCGTTGCCGCAACGTCGCTGCATCACACGCATATTCTCACGCTTGGCTTTCTCACCTTGGCGGTGATCACCATGCTGGTCTATCTGCATTTGCCGCTGCCATGGGCGCATTCTGAAGCTTTGCAGATACCGTTTCTGTACAATGTTGCAGTCTGGGTTGCGATTGTCTGCACCGTGGCTTTCACGGCGATCTATGCTTATCGAGTAGCCGAGGAATCACGGCGATTGGCGGACGCCCTGGCGGCGACCGAACTGGTGTTGCAGCGCGAGCAATATATTTCGGATCTCGATGGTCTTGCGGCTGCAGCAGCGCATGAACTGGGTACGCCACTGGCAACGATTGCGCTTGTGTCTAAGGAAATGGTGCACGCATTGGGCGACAAAAGTCCACTGCATGACGATGCATTACTGTTGCGGGCACAAGCCCAGCGCTGCCGCGACATTCTGCAAAAATTGAGATCGCTGAGCAGCGAAGGTGAAAACGTGATTGGCACGCAGCCACTCAATGCGCTGGTTGAGGAAGAAGTTGCGCCACTGCGTGATTTTGGCATCGAAATAGACGTACATTGCGATGGCGATAAATCAGACATGCCGATTATGGGACGCAACGCGGGCATTCATTACGGCCTCGGCAATCTGATCGACAATGCTGTCGACTTTGCAGTTGAGAAAGTTGTTGTTGTCATGTGTTGGGATGGCGGCAGGGTGCGGGTGGAAATCAGTGATGACGGGCCTGGCTTCCCGTCGTCGTTGCTGGACCGGTTGGGCGAACCCTTTGTAACAGCGCGCCCGAGCAAGAATGCCGAGCGGCAGCGCGGTCTGGGACTTGGGGTATTCATTGCAAAAACCCTGTTGGAACGCAGCGGCGCTGAGTTGACTTTCCAGAATAGGAGCAAGCGTCCTCATCACGGGTCCGGGGCGTTTATTGAAATAATTTGGCCTCGGGAAAGGCTCCAAGCTGGCAAGACGGATGATGTTTGAGGGGGTAATTGGGGTGCGGCATTAAGTCAGAAGAACTAACTCGTGGTTTTTCCCGTATTCTCTATAATGAGATGAACGCATAAATGATGATTGGATCTGGCGATGATGACCGAACCCACTGTAAGTGACGCTGAAATGCCAATTCCCAGCCTTTTGCTGGTGGATGATGACAGGCCGTTTCTGCAACGGCTGGGACGTGCCATGGAAACCCGTGGTTTCGATGTGACGACGGCTGAAACCGTGCGTGAAGGCATCACCCATGTGGGACAGAACCCGCCAGATTATTGCGTTGTCGATATGCGATTGGACGATGGCAACGGTCTCGATGTGGTCAGCGCGTTGCAGGACAAAGGGGCTGACACCCGTGTGGTTGTCCTGACAGGCTACGGCAACATTGCCACCGCTGTTACCGCGGTGAAGCTTGGCGCCATTGATTATCTGGCAAAGCCGGCTGATGCAGATGACGTCTATGCTGCATTGATGCAGAGTCCGGCTGACAAGGCAGATCCACCCGAAAACCCGATGTCGGCTGACCGGGTGCGCTGGGAACATATCCAGCGGGTTTATGAGCTGTGTGATCGCAATGTTTCGGAAACTGCTCGGCGTTTGAACATGCATCGCCGTACCCTACAGCGCATTCTTGCCAAACGGGCACCGCGCTAGCGGCGACGACGACTGCGGCGGCGGCGGTGGCTGCGGCGAGCTGTCGGCCGCTACCAGACCGACCGGCTAAGCATACCTGTTCAAGCCGCCCAGGTTGGGCTTAGCAACCGTCAGTTTTGGCTGTCGTTGAAATGGGAGCTGTCCAACCCCGCATGCGCGCAGCAGCGCGCCAACCGTTGGGCGCTGGAACGAGCAAAAGCGAGATGGACGATCTTGCGACGTGCCGCCACCATCTTTTCCGGTTCCGGCGGACGCAGCAATTCAGCGCCATGGGCATCGGCCACCATGAAACCGGCATCTTCTGGAAAAATCTCCATCGGCACGTCAGCCAGCGTGGCGAAGATCAATTCATCACAATAGGGTCGATATTCGGGCCACTTGGTGTCGGCCTTCAAGTCGGCAATTGAGGATTTAATTTCGACAATGCAGACCTTTCCCTTGGCCGACAGGGCGACCAGATCGGCACGCCGGCCAGTCGGCAATGTCAGTTCCGGCAGCGTGGCCCAGCCAGCTTCGACAAAATAGCGCTCAACTCCCGTACGGATGGTCATTGCGCGTTTAGACTGACGGCCATCGACAAAGGGGTTGGATGTATCGAGCGAAATAATCGGCATTTTTGGCGTTACAGGTTCACGTTTTGTTTTCGCAAACAACCACTGGAAGGCCGCCCTGTCAAACGGTGCATAATTATCACAGTGATAGCAAAACACCTGCTCGGCTGGGACTCGGCGCAAATGTTTGTTGAGTTGGCAATAGTGGGCTGTTAGCAAATTATTAACGTGGTGGGCCCGGGCAATTGATTCTTCTAGAAATCGGTTCGTTTTTTCGTACGCATCACAGCCGTTGTTTATGAGTTGTTCACCATAATGCGTTTTTCTTCGGATTTTTCGTGGGTAGAAGTTGGGTAGAAAATAATGCGCCGCAAACTGAATTTTTTCGCTCCCGCAATGGTGCTGTTACTTGCGCTTGCGGTTGCCGGCTGTTCGTCGACAACAAGCAATACGTCAGGCTATTTTGGGCCGTCGCTGACAAAGGTCACGACGAAAAAGGAAGCCACCACCAAAGCGCTCAAGCAGGCCAAGAAAGAGCTGCGCGTCGTACGCCGCAAACTCAATCGTTTGGAAAAACTGGAGGCCCGCGATGAGCGGCGTCTGAAGCGCAAGCGCAATTCGAAGTCCTACAAGGCGAAGGTTGCAGCCCGGATGGCCAAGCGGGCGCCCGAGCTAAAGCAGTTGCAAGGCGATGTGAAAAAGGCGCAGAAGGTATTCGATAGCGCGGCACGCAAAGACCGTCGTGCCCAGCGTCAGCTGGAATCGGCCAAGCGTCGCAAAGTAGCCGCAGATCGTCGCGCGGCTGCCGCCAAGAAGCGCAAGGAAGAACGCGCCGCCGCGGCGGCGGCTGCTAAAAAGGCGCGTGATGAAGCCAAGCTGGCTGCTACCAAGAAGAAATCAACAACAAGCCGTTCAACTTCGGCATTTGCCGGGGGGCTGTTCAACCGACCTGACCCTGCATTGAAATACGTTGAGGATTACAAGGGCCGAAAAGATGGCGAATTCTCGCTGGCGACCATTCCGACGGATAAGCTGGACAAGCGGTTGCTGCGCCAACAGGTGCGTTACCGGACCCGTCACAAGCCGGGCACACTGGTTGTCGATACCAAGGCCAAATATCTCTATTTGGTGCAGTGGGGCGGCAAGGCCATGCGCTATGGCATTGGCGTTGGCAAGTCTGGATTTGAATGGTCTGGAGCCGCGACTGTTGGCTGGAAGCGTGAATGGCCAACCTGGACGCCACCAAGCGAGATGATTGACCGGAAGCCGCGGCTGCGCAAGTGGAGTGCCAAGAACGGCGGCATGCCGGGTGGTCCAAAGAACCCGCTGGGTGCCCGTGCTCTGTATCTGATGCAGGGTGGCGTGGATACGCTGTATCGCCTGCACGGTACGCCTCAGTGGAAGTCCATTGGCACGGCGGCGTCATCCGGTTGTATCCGTTTGATGAACCAGGACATCATTGACCTGTACAAGCGCGTGCCCAACGGCACCAAAGTGGTGGTGATTTAGCGGCGACCACGCTGCCGATCGATAAACGCAAATAATGGTATAAAACCAGCTTGCATTTCCGTTGGCGAGCCTATACCACAGCGCTGTTGCGGCGAGATTGATCGCCGCTGGCAATGCACCCGTAGCTCAGCTGGATAGAGCACCAGACTACGAATCTGGGGGTCGGGCGTTCGAATCGCTCCGGGTGCACCATTTATTCCAATGAATTAGCTGATTTGGGTGAGCGAGAAATTGCTCGTGGGATCAGCCGCTTGCCGCACGAATTGCTGCGTTCGGCATACCTGTATTTGGATAGCGTCGTCGGATTCAAACGACGTTGTGCGTAGATGCTGAATTGCCTCAAATCCGAAATTAGAAATCCTTGTCTTCTATGACATCGCTCTTGCTTGCACCCTATTTTGCTCCAAGATAGAATTCCGTCAATTAAACGCGTTGACCTATCATTCCTGCTCACACGTCAAGAAATTGCATGTCCAATCATATCCCGGATCAGATGACCGTTATTCTGGCAGACCCTCCAGGTGGCCCAGAAGTTCTGCGCCTTGCCAGTCGCGGGGTGCCGTCTCCAGAACCAGGGGAGGTTCTGATCAAGGTTCATGCAGCGGGTGTCAATGGAGCGGATCTACGTGAACGTCAGGGCAAGTACCCGGTACCACAGGGTGCGCCTGATATTATGGGGCTGGAAGTCTCTGGCAATATAGTCGCGGTGGGAAATGAGTGTCGTCGTTTTCAGATTGGGGATGCGGTCTGTGCACTTCTAATTGGCGGTGGTTATGCAGAATATGCTTTGGCACCCGAAGGTCAGTGCATGACGGTTCCGGAAGGCGTCACGTTGACAGATGCAGCCGGGCTGCCGGAGGTGTTCTGCACGGTGTGGACCAATATGATGGATCGTTGCGAATTGAGAGCGGGAGAAACGGTTCTGATCCATGGAGGAACCAGTGGGATCGGTTACGCTGCAATTAAACTTGCCAAGACGCGAGGCGCGACGGTTTTTTCCACGGCAAGAACCGATGAAAAATGTGCCGCCATTCGTCGTTTTGGGGCGGATCATGCGATCAACTATCTCGAGCAGGATTTTGACGAAGTCTGTCGTGCCGAAACCAATGGACGAGGTATCGATGTGATCATCGATATCATTGGTGGCGATTATCTGCCAAGGGAAGTCGAGCTGCTTGCCCACGGAGGCAGGCTGATGATCATTAACCTGCAAGGTGGCAAGCGAGCAGAAGTCGATTTTGGTCAGGTTCATAGCAAACATCTGACCATCACCGGTGCCCGTCTGCGACCGCGGTCAATTGCTGAAAAATCGGCGATTTGCCGAGCGCTTGAGGACCGAGGCTGGCCGCTGTTCGGGGATGGAACAATCACTCCGGAAACACATGCAGTATTTCCGTTCTCGCAAGCAGCACAGGCACATGAATTGATGGAATCAAGCCAACATATTGGTAAGATCCTTCTGACGCCTTAGACCAGGACCACAGCCGCATATTGTTCGGCTTATCCCTCATGACCTGTAAACAGGAGACCTCAATATGGAAAATGTTCTTTCTGATTTGGCTAGCAAATGCAGGAACCTGTTGAGCGCGAATCCCGGACCCGCGGGCCGTTCTAAAGTGGCGGCAACATTGTCTGATTTGCTTTCGGATCCCGCTAATATAGAGGCTTTGATACCATCAACGACTGGAGAGCGCGATCTGCTGTATCAGGATCCCGATCTGGGATTTTGCATTCTGGCACATCAATATAAGGGTCCGAAGTCATCTTCTCCGCATGATCATGGATCATCCTGGGCGATCTACGCCCAAGCTCGGGGTGAAACAGAAATGACAGATTATGAGTTGCTGTCTCCAGCCAGTGAAGAAACACCTGGAAAAGTTCGAGCGACCCGAACTTATAGCCTACGCCCCGGTGATGCACACGCCTATGAAGTGGGGGATCTGCACGCGCCAAGGCGCACGGGCCCAACCAGCCTGTTGCGGATAGAAGGTATGGATATGAGCCAGGTCAAACGGCTGCGATTTGAAGCTGTGTAAAAGCTTTTCTCGAATAATCGAAGGGATGTTTTGCCATGAGTCATGGTCTGTTTGCATCACTGTATGATGCTGGTCAGCCGTTCGCACTCATTGATGCACGTGAGCGCCGCGACCACGTGAATGGCCACTGGTTTGGCAGCACTAATATCCCACTTTCGGTCCTATCGGCGCAAATCAGCCGTATGATCCCGGATGGTTCTTTTCCCATTTTCCTTCTCGATTGGAACGATGCGGCCAGCCAGGCCGCCGTGCAGCTTTTGAGGCAACTTGGTTACGACAATGTCACGCCATGTAAAACCGATCGACCCGACCACTTTGGCGATGGATTTGTTCAGGGGGAATTTGTCTGGTCGAAAGCCTTTGGCGAGGTTGTGGCACACACTTCGGGTTTGCCTGAACTCACTCCGGCCGACTTCTTAAGCGAACACCAGGATGCCTTGCTTTTCGATGTGCGGCCAACGGCGGAATATGCACAGTTCACCATTCCTGGTTCGCAGAGCCTCCCCAACAGTCTGATGCTGGCCAACATGTCGGCGTTGAAGAACACGGGCAAGATGGCGTTGCTGCATTGTGCGGGTCGCACCCGCTCGATTATCGGGGCCTGCACGCTAAAAGCTGCTGGATACAGTGGGCCGTATGCAATCTTCCGGGGAGGCACACAGGCATGGCAGCTAGACGGCCATGAACGAGAACACGGCGCCAATCGGCAGTTTGCAAGTGAAACAGACATGGCAGGGCCGATCCATGACTTCCTCCGAAAGTGGAACATCGCGTTTGACTATGTGAAAGGTCCCGAACTGGAATCCTTTGTGGCAGCACATCGTAAGGAACACCTTTTTGATGTGGCGGATGATGCAGCAACAGGACAGACGATGGGTCATGGTATCATTCAGATTTCCGGCACAAATCTTATTCAGCAAACCGATCGGCGGATGGCCCGCTATCATGTGCCTGTCATTCTGTTTGATCAGGGTTCCGGAAGTCGGGCAGCGTTTGCTGCTTACTGGTTGCGAGCGATGGGGATCTCGGCGCGGGTCGTCTATCTGTCAGAGCCGCTTGCTAGCGATTTGCACGATAACCAGCGACCAGATCAGTATTCTGGTTCTTATGATTTATTGTCTGCAGATCAGCTTTTGCGTTATCGAGATGTTTCTGGAACCCTTCTGGATTTCAGGCCATCACGTGACTTTTGCAATGCTCATGTAAAGGGCAGCCAATGGCGGAATATCGGTGCTCTTTTAACAGGCGATCAAGCTTGTCGGCCGGAAAGAGACCCGATTGTCATAATTGGCCGCGACATCGAGCATGGGCGCGAAACTGCCAATTTGCTGTCGCAATACGGTTGGCAGATAAAAGGAATTTGTGGCTGGGATATTCGAGCCTTTGATCCAGCGCAAATTGGTCCAGGTGAGATCGAGTCAGCTGTTGACGAAAGTGCGCTGTTTGCCGGACGTCACCATGGCAACATGCAGGATTCACGCGATTATCTTGCTTGGGAAGAGGACTTGCCAGGCCAGATTGATCAGGAACTCCACCAGCTATGGCTTCAGCTTCTCACCCGTACCCCGGATGCTTGAAAACCAGGGCAAGGATTATCCACCCACTGTCACGTCTCCTCTCCACCGTTTACAGCGATCATTTGGCCGGTGATGAAACCTGCGTCGGGAGAGGCAAGAAAGGCAACCGCAGCAGCGATATCGAATGAGCGACCCATCAGACCGGCAGGAATCGTTGCCGTCAGTTCGGGCTTGTCCTCGGTGTCGCTGTCTTTGCGTATCTGGCCCGGTGATATTACGTTGGCGGTAATTCCATGAGCTGCAAATTCCCGCGATAAAACTTTGGTCAAACCCCATACACCGTGCTTGGCTGCTGAAATGGGTGCCCCTTCATGGTAACCGCGCATTGCTTTCATACCGGCAAAGTTGACAATCCGGCCCCACCCAGCATCGACCATACCGGGCAGGAAAGCTCGGGCTGTTCGAAACGGCCCGGTCAACGCAGTATCAACCACCGCATTCCAGTCATCATCGGTCAGTTCAAGAAAGGGTTTGTGAGGCCGCCGCGCCGCATTGTTGATCAGTATATCAACGCGCCCGAAGCGTGCGAGCGCAGTCTCGGCGATCCGCTGCACATCGTCGGCGCTGCTCATATCTCCCATCGTGATCAGAGCTTGTTGTCCGGCTTTTCTAACCATTTCAGCCGTCTCTTCACAGGCAGCCTCGTTACTCGACCCGTTGAGCACAACATTTGCTCCGGCCTCTGCTAGCCGCACGGCAATACTTCGCCCAATATTTCGTCCAGACCCAGAAACGAAAGCAGTACGCCCCGCATGTATTTTGTCCGTCATGGTTTGACTAACCCTTCTTGTGTTGATCTATTATGTTGGACTTGGTCCTAGCCGGCATGTGGAAGCTCTTGTGCATGCAGCGGGATCTCCAGCAGGTCTTCGCCCCAGATTATACGCCCGTCATAGATTTCACGCATCTCGGCGAGACACTTTTCTTTGACGCCCAGCGCGTCCATTTGTGGCGTAAAATGCGTAGTGATCAGAGATTTTACGCCGGCCTTTGCAGCCGTGTTGGCGGCCTCAAGATGACCGGAAGACGTCAGCCGCTGATCAGGTTTCATGAACGAACCGGATATGAAGTAACACATGTGGATTAGCAGATCGGCTCCCTGAGCAAGTTCTTCAATTGCCTCACAGGGACCCGTGTCGCCAGAATAGACCAAAACACCTTCGGCTGTTTCCAAGCGAAATGCGTAGGGTTCAATTTGACCTGGTTGATGGATCACCTCACGAACCGTGACCTTCCAATTATCACTCTCTATGACTTGCCCATCATAGAGTCCTGTCACCTGAGGTTGCGGCCGCTTACGCGGCAGAGTGCCACCGCGATTGAGATAGACCCGCTGGCTGGGTTTGGAGTTCATGCGACCATCAAGGTCATTGTGAAACACACCCAGTTCGCCGAAAAGCAAATCTGTCATCCGTTGCATATAAGATGGCGCATAAACGTTTAGATCTGGAACCTGTCCGGCGCCCTGATCCCAGCGACTGTGCACAAGTCGAGCATAGTCCAGGCAATGATCCGTATGTAGGTGGGAAAAAAATATCGTATTCAAATCAACTGCGCGTTTGCCGGCACGCAGGAAGTTTTCGTGCGCCCCGGCTCCGTGATCAAAAACCAACATCTCATCGCCGATTTCAATTAGATAGCCGGAGCTTGCTCTGTTTAACATTGGAACCGGTGATCCGGTGCCCAAGAGTGTGACTTTCATATTGTGGCTCCCTATTTAGCGGCAAAGGAAGAACGGAACTTGGTCGCCCAACGGTTTCCCTCGTTGGTGATAACCCAAAGCGAGCGGAAAGTGTTTATAATGACGCCATTGGTGTCGTAACGATTGATTTCAGCGTCCAGATGCACCTTGTTTTCAGCCGCTTGTAAAACCCTGATATCGTCAAAACTTGATCGTGCCCAATGGGCTCCCGAACGGGTTCGAAAATCCGAAAAATAGCTGTCTGCTTCGCTCCAGATTTTCAGATCGGTACCGCTTAGACGGTAGTGCGGAAAGTGCAAAGTTGCGGCGATGCCTGTTTCGTCTTTGGCGTTGAGTGCCTCAATATGGGCCTGCATGACATCAAGCGCCGCGCTGACTTCGGCTTCAAATACCATTTGTTGTCTCCCACTTTGGAAAACCATAAAGACGCTCTGGATTGTCGACCAGAATTTTGTTCGCGGTCTCCTTGTCGACCCAGTCGAACAGCAGGTCCACTAAGTCGCCATCATTCGGCATCGGACCGTTAAACGATGGGTGCGGCCAGTCGCTGCCCCAGACCAATTGATCGGGGTTGGCCGACACAAGAGCCTGCGCCATAGGGGCAACGTGAGCATAGTTCTTGGTATCGGGATCAGCCAATCTGTAGGCGCCGGAGAGTTTCACCCAAGTTAGCCCTTGGTTCAGAAGCTGAAGCAAGGATTGAAAGCCGGGGTCTGATACTCCCTTGTGGATCGGCACATGCCCCATGTGGTCGAAAACCACCGGAATTGGCAAAGATTTCACAAATTTCTCCAGATCGGGCAAACACGAAATATCTGCTAACACCTGAAGGTGCCAACCGAGATCCGCCATCCGGCCAGCCAGTCCTTTCAGTTCGCCCAGACGCGCGTCGCTGGAAAACAGCATATTGGCCCGCACGCCAGCCGCACCGTTATCGCCAAGGCGTCGTAATTCTTTTAGATCGGTGTCATCATTGACCACGACGATTGACTTCATCAATCGAGTATCGGTCACGTTTTGCAACGTTGTACGATTATCAGTTCCGTAGATACTGGGTTGCACGATCACGGCCCGTTGCAGGCCCACTGCAGCTTGCATTTCCTTATATGCGCTCAAGGGTGCGCGTGGCGCGGTGTAACTGCGCGAGTCAACCTGAGGAGACGGAAGATCAAATACGTGAAAGTGACAATCGCAAGCCCCACTGGGTACTTCATTTTTTGGGCGCCGCGGTTGTGGGTCAGGCGGTGTGCACAGCGGTGGAGCGGTCATTGACTTTCCCGGTCGAGCCACTGCCTGATCTCGTCATTGTGTTCGCCAAGTTCCGGTGCGGAGGACCCAGATACGTAAGCGTCCGCGCCACCCAATCGAAATGGAAGAGTTGGTACTGATACGCCGTCTGGCAATGTTTGCACAAACCCGCGCTGCTTGACCTGAACAGAATCCAGTGCTTCCGGAAGGCTACGAAGCCGGGCACAGGGCACTCCATGAGACTGCAATACCGGTTCCCATTTGATTGCGGTTTGCTTTGAAAGCTCCTCTTCCAACTGGTTCACCAATTCCCCGGAGTGGGCCTTTCGTGCGCTTCTTTCAGCAAATTTAGGGTCAGTCAGCCAATCGTTGCGGCCAAGCGCCGCAGCGAGACTTCGAAAGTGGGACTCTTCGTTGACACCCAATGACATGACACCCTCCTTACAGGCAAAACTGCCGGCACCGGGAGACCGAGAGTTGGCCAGATTACCCCTGCGCCGTGGAGCATTGCCGGTTTTCAGGAAATCGGTGACTGAGGAGCTCATCAAGCTCAACCCGGTTTCCAGCATGGAAACATCTACAAAGCTTCCCCGCCCGGTTTTGGCACGCTCAAATAATGCCGCAGAAACTGCAAACCCCGCCGCCATTGCCGTGGCATAATCGAGCACCGGAGCGCCTGTCCTCATCGGCCCGCTTTCCAACGTGCCAGTGGCTTCCATAAGACCGCAGGACGCCTGAATGTTCACGTCATAGGCGGATGTGTTTTCCTGTGGTCCACCGCGCCCATATCCGGTCATTGCACAATGAATGAGATGTGGGTGTCGGGCTGCAAGACTGGTTTCATCCAGTCCAAGTCGCCGCATGGTTTCAGGAATGTGATTTTCAACCAGGATATCTGCCTTTGCGAGCAATTCGTGCATTAACTTCAGCCCCTGGTCCGATTCCAGGTCCAGCGTCAGGGATCGCTTTCCCGCGGCCTGTGTCAGGTAGGAGGTGCTCATACCAAGTTTGGCAGCCTCTTCATCGGTGCCACCCCGATGGCGGATAGCGTCCCCCTTTTGCTCCGACTCAATTTTAATGACCTCAGCCCCTAGCAGGCCGAGGTAGTAAGAACATGCGGGTCCTGCCAAGACGTGGGTAAAATCGACTACAAGAATGCCGTCGAATGGGTGGCTGGCTGACATGGCTTTTTCCTTTTCAATCGCAGTGAAGTGATAATTATCTTCGATTGCAAAGCAAGCCCAGACCGTTGGTTGATTGATCAACTAATTTTCGTCGACACC
This sequence comes from Rhizobiaceae bacterium, assembly GCA_039969995.1. Taxonomy (GTDB): domain Bacteria; phylum Pseudomonadota; class Alphaproteobacteria; order Rhizobiales; family Rhizobiaceae; genus Pseudahrensia. The sequence goes on along the minus strand of JBDVMU010000050.1, from coordinate 142,304 downwards.
TGTTCATGAGGGTTGAATAATGCTAATCAACGATCGCATTTTTAGGGAGGAACATATGAAGTTCACAACAAAACTGGCTGCAGGTATTGCAGCAACAACAATGCTCGCCTCAGGCGCTGCAATCGCCGATGGCTATCCATCCAAACCAATCAAAATCATGGTCGGCTTCTCTGCTGGTGGTGGTACTGACACGACCGCTCGCGGATTTGCATCATATATGCATGAAGCGCCTAGCATGAATGGCCTGCCTGCCTACATTGTCAACCTACCGGGTGCGTCAGGCCAAAAAGCAGCGTCGGCTGTTCTTGGTGAAGAGCGTGATGGTCATACACTTTATATGATCAACATCGGTACATTCATCGCTGGTGAACTCGCCAAAGGTGCTGACCGTCCTTATCACATTCCAGACGATTTCGTTAACCTTGGCTGCGCATCGCAGTTGGTGACGTCTTTGCAGGTGCACGCCTCTAATGGTGCTCAGAATATGCAAGAGTTCATCGACAGCGCAAAAGCATCTGGCAAAGAAATCACTTGGGGTACTTCGGGTGCTGCAACCATGCATGCCACGATTGGGCACGTTTTCTTTGACGCCAACGGCATCAAGCACAAGAAAGTGCCGTTCAAAGGCGGTTCCAAGGCACGTGCCGCTCTGGTTTCCAAATCAGTGGACGCGGTCTTTGGTGGTGTAAACACATTGCCTGGTTTTGAGGCTGACATCCGCGCCTTGGCTTCTGCCGGTGCTGAGCGTGATCCAATGGCTCCTGAACTGCCAACGTTCACAGAGCAGGGCACACCTGGAATTGAATTTACAGGTCTGATGTGCCTGTTTGCTGCCAATGGTGTTTCTGATGAAGTTAAGAGCGACGTCGGTGCAGCCATTGAAGCCATCGCCGGTATCAAGGGCTACAAGCGCTACATGGGCAAAAACGATCTTGCATCGTTTTATACCAACTCAGCGGATGCAACCGCAGCTCAGGGCGTGATGTTTGACGTCATGGGACCTGTGGTCGCAGAAATCATCGCTAACCAGTAAGTAATTACTGCAAGATTGGGGCAAGTCTTTTGCGGGCTTGCCCCTTATTGTTTCATCCCATGGGATGCCAAATGCGAGCGGGGCAGATGGACAACCAAAATTATAAAATCAAGGTCGAGTACGGTGTTGCAACCGTCGTCTTGCTTGTCGGCATTTGGTTCGTATTCCAGGCCTTCACCATCGAAACATCACGCGAAGCCGTGGGCCCCCGAACGATGCCGATGCTGTTGGCAGGTGCGCTGGTTCTCAGTGGCGTTTGGCTGGCTGTTCGTGCCTTTACCGGACGCGCTGGTGACCTGAAGGAAGGTTATGGTTTTCTGGAAAGTGATCTACGGCGCATCTTCATGGTTGTCGGCTGTGGTGCATTTTTCGTCCTGCTCTTCTGGGCCTTCGGTTATTTCACTGCTTTGATATTTACCTTCATTGCCACATTGTTCACCTTCGGAGTGCGTAAGTGGCCGATTATGATTGTTGGCGCTGTTATATTAGCTTTCGCTTTTCAGGCTGTTTTTATGGGGGTCATGCGCTTGAATGATCCCAAGGGAGCCCTAGTCGATATGCGCCCCTATACCAATTGGATTACGGGGGCCAAATAACATGATGCAAGACCAATGCGCAGGCCTTGAAGCATGGTTTGAAAGCTTCGGGTTCCTCTCTCTCTTCTTCGATATTTCCTGCGGATTTGTGATCCTGTTTAATGATCCATTCGCCCTGATTTTTGTCGTTCTTGCGGCTATTGTCGGAATCGTATTTGGCGCATTGCCCGGCTTAACCGCAGCGGCTGCTATTGCCATGATGCTGCCAATCCTGATCGTCTATAACGATGAGATCGGTGGTTTGGCGGGCCTCGCCTTCCTCTATGTGATTGGTAAGTCTGGCCGGTATGGTGGCTCAATTGCAGCGATATTGTTCAATACGCCCGGCACCGCAGCGTCTGCTGCAACCATGCAAGACGGCTATCCGATGACCCAGAAAGGTCAGGCAGGCAAAGCACTCAAAACGGCGACCGTAGCTTCAGCCTATGGCGATTATTTTGGCGAGATCGTGCTGATATTCGGTGCGGTTTCAATCGCAGCGTTTACCCGCACGTTTGGGCCGCCTGAAAATTTTGCGATCTACTTAATGGCCTTCGTGGTTATCGGTTCGGTGGTGAGTGACAGCATCATCAAAGGTATTGTTTCGACCTTGTTCGGCGCCGTCATAGGACTGATTGGTGAGGACATCATCACGGGTCAGTTCAAGATGACAATGGGGGTAGCTGAGCTGGAATCCGGTATGGCTCTCGTGCCACTTTTGATTGGTGTTTTCGTGATTTCCGAAGTGATCATACAGGCGGAAAAAGCTGCGAAGATCAAAATGATTGATCTCGACAGGACTGCGGTTGATGATCCTACTGCGCATTACTTTACCTGGGCAGAGTTCAAGCGCTGCATCCCGCTGATGTTTCGCTCATCGATCTATGGATCCCTGATTGGCATGATGCCGGGTCTTGGATCGTCTGTCGCGTGTTTCGTGGCCTACGGCGAAGAAAAGCGTAAAGCTACGAACAAAAAAGATTGGGGCACAGGCGTGGTAGAAGGCATTGCGGCGCCGGAAAGTGCCAATAACGCCGTGTCTGGCCCGTCGATGATCCCGTTGCTGACGCTTGGCATCCCAGGCTCCACAATTGCTGCGGTTCTGATTGGCATGTTCCTTGTTAACGGCCTGCAACCGGGACCAACGATTTTTGCAAGCGAACCACCGCTGTTCATGGGTGGACAATTAATCAGCCCGCGGGAGTTCATTTTCGGTGTCTTTGCAGCAGGCCTGATTGGGATTGCGTGCTACGCGATCATTGGATATTTCGCGGCGCCCTATGTGGGCAAGATGATTGCCCTTTTGCCAACGCAATACCTGTACCCATTCATCTTCATGACGGCGCTGGCAGCGAGCTATTCCTCGCGTGCGTCAATCTGGGATGTTGGGTTCGCGTTGTTGTTCGGCGTCATTGGCTATGCAATGCGGCGAACCAATTTCTCTGCGGCGGCTTTTATTATCGCCTTTGTTTTGACCTCAAGCATGGAAGAGGCGTTTCGCCAATCCATGATCATCTCCGATAACGGTGCTTTGATCTTCCTCAATTTCGAATATCAGGGCAAGTTTTCCTATGCGCCAATATTCCTTCTGATCGGAGCGGCAGTGGTGATATTCCGGGCTTGGTCAAGTTATCGTGGACGTGAGACTGAAAACTAGCCGAGTTGGCCCTGGAACATGGATTTCCGTATTCTGCTCGTGTTTCTATTCAGCCTGGTAGGCGGTGTAGTCGCGTTTATGATCGGCGTTCCGATGCCCTTCCTATTGGGGGGCATTTTCGGGGCCGCTGGGTTTGTTCTGTATTACGAGCGTGACGGCCGTGAACTGCCGAAGGTTTCGCGGTGGGTTCGTTTGGTTTTTGCAGCGATAATCGGGTCAATGATCGGCACACGATTTTCGCCAGAGCTTTTGCCTCTCCTGCCAGAATTCTGGATCTCGGCTTTGGCCATCGTCCCTTTTATTCTACTGGCACATGGCGGGAATTACGCGATCATGCGTTTGATTGGACGCTATAGAAGGCTTGATGCCTATTTTGCATCGCTGCCCGGCGGAATTGTGGATTCGGTTTCTCTGGCTGAAGAAGCAAATGCTGACGTGCGCGTTGTTACGGCCCAACATTTTATTCGGATCATTTTGGTGGTGGCAACGGTGCCGTTATTGTTCTGGGTGGTGCAGGGAAATGCGGTGGGGTCGATCGCCGGCGAGTCTCTCGCCATGGGAAATTACAGCAGCCAAGACATCATTGTCATTCTTGCAATCGCTGCGGTTGGCTTGTTCGCTGGTCGGGCCATGCGACTGCCGGTGGCGCATCTGACCGGGCCGCTTTTGTTGGGGCTTGCCGTTGCCGTCACCGGCAGCGTCTCTGTCTCCACGCCTTTCTGGCTTCAGCACGTTGCTCAATACATGATTGGTGCTTCCCTTGGGGCGCAGTTTTCAGGAATTTCCCGCAAATTACTGGTTCGTGGCCTGGGTGTTGGATTGCTTTCCGGCATCTATATGTTGGCGCTTGCTGCTGCAGCTGCAACGGTGTTGGCCCAGCTGGTACCTGCAGATTTTGGTGCGTTGTTTATCAGCTTTGCTGCCGGAGGACTGGCTGAGATGAGCCTCATTGCATTAACGCTGAACTTCAATCCAGTTGTTGTAGCTCTTCATCATTTGGCGCGCATATTCCTGACAGTATGGTTCGGTGTTCTTCTGTTCCGATATGGATTCAAATTGGAGCCAAAAGCATGAAACTCTATGAAGCATTGGCGCAAGCATTTGTGCGCGAACAAGTGAGTACGTGTTTTGCCTTGCTTGGCGACGCCAACATGCACTGGGCCGGCGCCCTGACAGATCGCGGAGTCGCGTGTATTTACACTCGCCACGAACATGCCGCCGTTGCTGGTGCAGCAGCGTTTGCACGCGAAACAGGTGGAGTTGGATGCGCAACCATAACCTGTGGTCCGGGACTGACTCAGATCATGACCATTTTGCCAATTGCCGTGCGGGCCCGAATTCCCATGGTGGTTTTCGCCGGTGAAGCACCACTGCACAAGGCCTGGTACAATCAAGGTATTGATCAACAACCCTTTGTCCACGCTTGCGGTGCGGAATATCGAGCCCTTCATGACCCCACAACAATGATTGGTGACGTCCACCGTGCATTTGCGAGTGCTAAGAAAGACCGGCTGCCAATCGTGCTTGGCGTTCCCTTTGATGTGCAGCAAGAGAGATTTGAAGGGGATAAGGATCACCCGGTTTCGGCTGATCTTTTCCAGCCTCCAGATCCAATTCGACCGGACAAAGACTTGATCAAGAAGGCCGCAAACTGGATTGCGAATGCCGAACGGCCAATTGTGTTGGCTGGCTTGGGCGCTGTTGGTGCAGATGCCAAAAGTGCCTGTATAGAACTTGCAGAGAAGTCTGGCGCATTGCTCGCCACGACATTGCCGGCCAAAGGGCTGTTTCATGATCAGGACTTCTGTCTGGGCGTTGCCGGGGGATTCGCAACGGAAAGATCCAAGTTGATTTTTGCCGAATCCGACCTTGTCATAGGCATCGGCAGTCGCCTGGCGGCTCATGCATTTGACGGTGGCAACCTGACACCGAAGGCGCAAGTAATTCACATCGACATCGACCCGCAAGAAACCGTTCAGGGGCGCAAAGCGGCAGACTTGCTGATAAAGTCAGATGCGAGGCTGGGTGCCGGAGCGCTCTGCAAAGCCGTGCCCCAACAACAGGGATGGCGCGTAACTCACACCCAGCGGGCGACGAAACAAGCACTTGAGCTTCCCAACGACCACCAAACTCCAGATGGCCTGCTGCATCCAATGGCAGTCACCAAAAAACTGGCTCAACTCATTCCGTCCGACTGTCACGTCGTGAATACATCTGGTCACAGTGCATATTATTCAGCGCAAATGAACCAACACCCTCAAAGTCATTACACCGTAATTCGAGATTTTGGTGCGATAGGTAATGGGACGTCCTTTGCCTTGGGTGTCGCAGCAGCGCATCCCGACCGCACAGTCATATTGATCGACGGCGATGGATCGGCGTTGATGCATATCCAGGAATTGGAAACAATGAAACGCCACCGCATGAAAATTCTGACCATCATCATGAACGACGGCGCCTACGGATCAGAGGTTCACAAGCTGCGGGCTGACGGTGTTGGAGACGAAGGGTCGGTTTTTGGCCGCCCGAATTTTGCCGCGGTTGGTAAGGGATTTGGACTTGCCGGACAGACAATCTCCAACCTCGACACACTTGAGCAGGATATGGAAGAATTTCTTGCTGGCCAAAATTCGGCAGTATGGGATATCCAAATCTCGGATCAAATCGCTTCGCCCCAAATACTCAACGCACACAGGGCTTCACACAAATGACTTTTACGAACTCGGCCAAGATCCGATATGCCTGCCGATCGTCTTTGACGGCGCATGTTCAAAAATATGTCGACACGCCAACATCAGTCCAGCGTCTGAGAGGAGACTAATATGGCTCACCAACCTGCTTCACCCGCATTGGCGCACATTCGTGTGCTTGACCTGACCCGGGTGCGATCCGGGCCTACAGCGGTGCGGCAGCTCGCCGATTGGGGCGCGGATGTTATCAAGATCGAACAGCCCGCCTCACTGGAGGCTGATGGTTCCCTGGGCGCCGGGCGCAACACAGCAGACTGGCAAAACCTGCAGCGCAACCGACGCAGTCTGACTCTCAACCTCAAGGACGAAGAGGGCAAGGAGCTGTTTCGTAAACTCGCCGCGACCGCTGACGTGGTGGTTGAAAACTTCCGACCAGACGTCAAAGACCGACTGGGCATAGACTATGAATGCCTTAAGGCAATCAACCCACGCATCATTCTCGCGAGCATCTCCGGTTTCGGCCAAACCGGCCCCTATGCGAAACGCCCTGGTTTCGATCAGATTGCGCAGGGCATGGGCGGCTTGATGTCGATTACCGGCGACCCCGAAGGTGGGCCCATGCGTGTCGGCATCCCGATTGCTGACCTCACCACAGGACTTTTCTGTGCCATTGGCGTCCTGACGGCCCTATTGGAACGGGAGAAGTCCGGGGAAGGCCAGTGGCTGCATACATCGCTGTTGCAATCGCAGATTTTCATGCTGGATTTTCAGGCAGCGCGCTATGTGATGCGCGGCGAAGTGGCGGCCCAGGTTGGTAACGAACACCCGACCAGCGTGCCTACCAATCGCTATTTAACAACCGATGGTGCGATTAATATTGCAGTTGCAGGTGACGAAACCTGGCGCCGGCTGTGCACGGCATTGGGTCGTGACGAATGGGCAGAGGATGAAAATCTGACTAACAACGCTAAACGTGCCGAACGACGCGATAAGCTAAATGCGGACATCGCGGAAATCGTGGCGAAAAAGTCAACGGCTGACTGGGTAAGCGAACTGACCGAAGCCGGTGTCCCTTGTGGACCGATCTATCGCATCGACGAGATGTTTGAAGATCCACAGGTGCAGCATTTGAACGTTGCTCAGCCTATCCACACCGATCCGTTTGGGGAAACCAAGGCAATGGCGCAACCGTTTGAACTGACCCGTACACCATCGAGTTTCGCCGCTTCGCCACCGACCCGGGGACAGCACACCAACGAGATTCTCGAGGAACTGGGATTAAGCGCCGAAGAATGCGCCGAATTGGAAAAAAAGTCGGTTATCTGACAGAGCACTAAGGAATAAAATAAATGACCGCTGATACTGAACTGTCCTTGTCGACAGATAAAATGATTGCCCGCGTCCGCGGGGCAATCGGACATGTGATCTTCAACAATCCGGAACGCCATAACGCGGTATCTCTCGATATGTGGGATGCCGCTGAAGAGGCTCTGTCCAGCTTTGCTGAGGACAATCGGGTTCGGGTGGTCGTGCTTTCCGGAGCCGGTGGTAAGGCCTTCGTTTCAGGTGCAGATATATCGAAGTTTGAAAAGGAACGCGGATCGAAAGACGCGACCGCTCATTACAATGCGCGCCTCAAAGTGGTCTATGACATCATTGAGAACTACCCCAAACCTACAATCGCAATGATTGACGGCTATTGCATCGGCGGCGGATTGAACCTTGCAAGCTGTACCGATATGCGTGTCGCTTCGGCGAAATCCCGCTTCGCCATGCCGGCAGCCAAACTGGCCCTTGGTTATCCATTCGATGCGATCCGTCGGCTGGTCAACACCGTTGGCCTTGCTTCGGCAAAACAGCTTATGTTCACAGCCAAGAGTATCGACGCTGAGGCCGCATTGCGTCTTGGTTTGGTGCAGGAAGTAGTTGCCGAGGAAGATCTTGCCGCCCGCGTTGATGAACTGGCCGCCACGATAGCCGGTAATGCACCCATGACGGTTGCAGCAATGAAATTCATTGCCACTCAGGTCATGCACCCCGACCCGTCGGCGCGTGATCTGGCACGTTGTGATGAGATGGTGAACGCCTGTTTTGAATCTGAGGATTACAAAGAAGGTCGCAAAGCATTCATGGAAAAACGCAAGCCAGAGTTCAAAGGCCGGTGAGTGGAATACGCCACGATTGAACTCGCCTACTTCGTTGCGGTAGCCTTTTCGACAGCCGTATTGCACAGCGTTGGTGGTTTCGCTGGAGCATTAATGTTGGCGATTACATTGGCACCGCTACTGGGAGTTAAAGAAACCGTGCCGGTAGTGGCTACCGCGATGATGATCAGTCATGCGTCTCGGGCATGGTTGTTTAAAAACGCCGTCGACTGGGGCGCCTTCCGGATGTTGCTGCTGTTTGGTCTGCCCTTTATTGTTCTGGGAGTGCTTTTCTATGTCGAACTATCAGACCAAGCGGTTGCTCTCTTTCTGGGGGCATTTCTGTTGATCAGCATGCCGTTACGCCGATACCTGTCGGGAAGACAGATTGCTGTGCCGCGTAAGGCCATTGCCTTCGTTGCCGTGCCGTACGGGTTTCTATCGGGTACAAGTTTTGGTGCCGGAATGATTCTGGCGCCGTTCATGTTGGGCGCAGGCATAGTTGGTGAAGCCCTGCTCGCAACGATAGCTGTGAGCGGCGTCATGTTGAATGTCACCAAGACAATTGCTTTTGGCATTTCACCGCTGCTGACAACTGAGCTGGCGCTTCTGGGTGTCATCCTGGGCGTGTGTACGATTCCAGGTCACGCTGTTGGACGGTGGATCGTCCGCCGCACTTCAATTCGGGTACATACAATTCTGCTCGAGGTGTTCGTCATCTTCGGCGCCATTTACATGTTGTGGAAAGGAATATTGGGATGAATCCTCTCGCAGAGGCAATCGTAACCCCGCTGGAGTTCCGTGAAGACGCTGTGCTGATAGATGCAGAGGGGGTCGAAATGACCGGCTGCGAATTGTTTCAGCTTTCAGGCCAGATCGCCAATGTTCTGGCTGACGCCGGTGTTGCACCAGGCGACCGTGTGGCGATGCAAACCGAGAAGTCGGTACAGGCACTGGCGCTCTATTTTGCATGCCTTCGCTCGGGTGCATTGTTCTTGCCGCTTAACACGGCCTACACAATAGCCGAGCTGGACTATTTTCTCGGAGATGCCGAACCAAAGGTGGTAATTTGCGACCCGAATGCGGCAAAGGCTCTGCAGCCAATAGCTGACGAAAAGGGGATCACGTTATTAACTCTCGACGCCGATGGGGGTGGTAGTTTGACGGATCTCGCGGCAGTTGCGAATGCTGATTTTCAAACCGCCAATCGCACCAATGATGATCTTGCCGCGATACTCTACACTTCCGGTACAACCGGCCGGTCGAAAGGGGCAATGCTCAGTCAGGCCAACCTGCTTTCAAACACTGATAGCCTAGTCGAGGCTTGGCAATTCAGCCAGGAGGATACACTGCTGCACGCTTTGCCGATCTTCCATGCTCATGGATTGTTTGTGGCGCTCAACACGTTGTTCAGAGTGGGAGGCAGGATCATATTTCTAGCCAAATTCGATGTAGACACGGTGCTGGCGAAATTGCCCGAAGCGACGTCGATGATGGGCGTTCCCACATTTTATACCAGACTGCTTTCCGATCAGCGATTCACCCGTGAGCTCACAGGCCACATACGGCTCTTCATTTCGGGCAGTGCACCACTTTTGGCTGAAACTCACCGCGAGTTTGAACAGCGTACGGGCCACCGGATACTTGAACGCTACGGCATGACAGAAACCACAATGAACACATCCAACCCTTATGACGGGGAGCGTCGTGCCGGCACGGTTGGTCTTCCACTACCAGGAGTAGAGGCACGAATAACCGATGCGGAAACGGCGGAAACTCTGCCTCACGGCGCGACCGGAATTCTGGAAGTGCGGGGGCCCAATGTGTTCAAGGGGTATTGGCGCATGCCGGATAAGACTGCCGAAGACTTTCGCGAAGACGGTTTCTTTATCACCGGCGACATCGCCAGAGTTGATGACGGCGGATATATCACGATCGTCGGGCGGGCCAAAGATCTCGTGATATCGGGGGGATATAATGTTTATCCCAAGGAGGTTGAAGTAGAGATAGATGTTCTGGACGGGGTGCTGGAATCCGCCGTCATAGGGGTCCCGCATCGCGACTTTGGAGAGGCCGTCATTGCAGTTGTTGTACCACATGTAGCAAGCCAGATTGATGCGGAAACCATTCGGTCGGCTCTTCAGCAAAGACTGGCGAAATTCAAATGCCCCAAACTTGTATTTATGGTGACGGAACTTCCCAGAAATACGATGGGCAAGGTGCAAAAGAATATTCTGCGTGAACAATACTCCAACAGCTTTGTCGAAGGGGCTTAGAAGAGCGCTTCAGCTGATATTGGCAACCGGCGCCGATCACCACACCTTCATAACGACAGGCCCACGAGGACGAGTTTAGCCTCTGGGCTGACTACGGCGTAGAAGTGGTGGCATGAGTCGACTTGGAGATCACATCTACCGAAATGTAGCGTGGCATTACCCGCCCCGCATACTGATCTGCAACGCATTGGGACAACCTGACATCTGACCGAGGCGACCTCTAACTGCCCACTCCGAGAATGCGCAATGCGTTTTCTTTCAGAATCAGTGGACGTACTTCGTCCTTGAACGGCATGGCTTCGAAATCATCGAGCCAGCGGTCCGGTGTGATCGCCGGCCAGTCTGAGCCGAACAACATCTTCTTCTTCAGGATTGAATTGGCATAGCGAATGAACGTTTCCGGAAAATATTTTGGCGACCAGCCGGACATGTCATAATAAACATTCGGCTTGTGCTGGGCGACAGCAAGGCCCTCTTCAGTCCACGGGAAAGAAGGGTGGGCAAGCACGATGGGCATGTCGGGGAAATCAACAGCCACATCGTCAAGATACATTGGGTTGGAGTATTTCAAACGCATGCCCATGCCGCCGCGCATACCCGAACCAACCCCTGTCTGACCGGTATGGAAAAGAGTGATCGCCCCCTCTTCGGCAATTGCTTCGTAGAGCGGATAGGCCCAACGGTCATTGGGGTAGAAGCCTTGCATGGTCGGGTGGAACTTGAAACCCTTAACCCCGAATTCCCTGACCAACCGTCGCGCCTCGCGAGCTCCAGCCTTGCCCTTGGCCGGATCAATTGAAGCGAACGGGATGAGAATGTCATTGTTCTCAGCACATATCTGGGCCACTTCCTCGTTGGAATAGCGTTGGAAACCGGTCTCACGCTCTGCATCGACAGGAAAAATCACAGCAGCAATGTTGCGTTCACGGTAGTAGTTGGCCGTGTCTTGAACAGTTGGCAACATTCCTTGTGCACCCGCCGGATTGCGGAAATATTCTGCCATGCCGGCCTGAAACTCATTATAGCCATCATCGCGGGTATTGCAGCATGGCTCTTCGGCATGAGTGTGAAAGTCAATTGCGCGCACTTTGTCGAAATCGATCATTGGTTTGGTCCTAAAGAGAAATGATGGTGTTATCGCCATTTCGGTAAAGTCGTTCCAACAGCTCTGACCTGTGGGCCAATACGGCGTTGATGTTGAGACTGCCCTTGGCGGTAATTTCACCGTCTTGGACCGATGGAGGAGTGCTCATCACCAGCGCCCGCGTGATGCGGTTCGACGAACCGGTTGCGGCTTCGACCATTGGGGCAAGGGCCTTTCGGATAGCCTCTGTGTAAACGGCATCCATCAATATGCCGCTTTCAGCAGCGGGATCTGCTTTTTGAGGCGACGGAAAGATCAGCAGTCCAATCTCACTACGATCGGCGCCGGTGACAACCACGTCCTGCACCAGCCCTTCCAACGCAGCGAGCGCCTGCAAACGGATTTTGGCCGCCTGAACCCACGTTCCGGTCAGCAGTTTGAAGTCTTCAGTGATGCGGCCGTCAAAGCGAACACCATGGTTCATGTCCTGCGGATCAACAAAGCGAATTGCATCGTTGGTGATGAAATAACCCTCGTCATCAAAAGCTTCCTTGTCCTTTTCAGGCTCATCAAAATAAGCCGTGATGATGTTAGGACCCCGGACGCGGATTTCGTAGCGGTTGTCCTGGTAGGGGATCAGTTTGACATCGATGTCGGGCATCGCAACACCGATCATGCCTGTTTCGGCACCGCCTTGATGGTGGATCAGACAGGCCGGTGCCGTTTCAGTCAGTCCCCAGCTTGAAGTCATCATGGGGACTTTGCCGGTCACCTCACGCGCCATGTCTTCAAGGGCCTTCCACAGGTCGGTTGGCAGTGAGGCGCCAGCGTAGAAGATCAGATCGAGATCAGCGAAAAAACGATGCCGCAATTGTTTGTCTTTGCGGAAGGCGTCCACCAGCATGGCATAGGCAATTGGGACGTTGAAACTCAGTGTTCCAACATGCATTGCAAGGTTTTCCAAACTGCGGTCGAACAGGCCTTTGACTGGCTTTCCGTCATCGAGGATCAGCGTGCCGCCATTCGACAGGATCAGATAAAAATCCGAATTGCCGGCAAACACGTGGTTCCAGGGCAGCCATTCAACCACCACAGGTGGGCGCTCGCCAAACATCGGCATGCAGGCGAGATATTGTGCCTGATTGACGGTCAGCATCTGTTGGGATTGCGGGACACCCTTGGGGTTGCCAGTCGAGCCGGAGGTGAAGAGGATTTTGGCCAGCGTGTCGGGCCCCACCGAGGCTGCGGCTGAATTTAGGTCAACATGGGTCGCACCCTGCAGCATGGCTTGGAAGGATGTCGCACCGGCTGGTACATTGGTGCTCACCAGTTTTTCAACATTGGCAAAAACATCCATTGCCAGGGCGTCACCGAAAGGCCCGCCATCAGCGGCGAAAACCAGCCCTGGCTTGATCTTTTCAATGCAGTATCTGAGACGATTGCGGGCTTCCGGAATTAATGAATATTGCTCAGCCAGCGGGGCAATCGGCACGCCGATATATTGGGCAGCCAGCATCAACACGCCGTGGTCGATGCCGGGGCCTGATAGAACGACAACCGGCGTATCTTTGCCCATGCCCCGTGCCAGCATGGCGCAGGCGAGAGACTGAACTTGCTGCAAGGTCTCTCTGTAGCTGATTTCGCGCCAGCCGGGGCCGGCGCGCTGCATCAAAAACACCCGGCCGGGAGCTTCCTGTGCCCAATGATGCAGCCATTGACTGGTGTTGTTTGCAACCGGCCCCAGCGGTACGTTGGAGGTCAGCAAAATTGTGCCGTCGCCAAGGTCTTGCCGACTAACATCGTGTTTCACATAGTTTTTAGACGTTGCCATGACCACTCACCTCAGCCCGTTTGTTCAATCTTTTTCAGCGCCATGAGCAGCAGCTTCTTTTCTTCGGTTTTCAAATGCCTCAGCAACCGGTTCTCGGAAGCGAGGTCGGCTGCTACGGCCTTTTCGCAAACGCGTTTACCAGCCAACGTGGCAGTTAGGGCATAAGCCCTTCTGTCAGTCTCAACCCGGCGCCGATCGATCCAGCCCCGTTGCTCCAGATCGTCCAGTATAACCACCATGTTGGGCCGCTCGATATCCAGAGCCAGGGCGAGTTCGGACTGCCGAATGCCCGGGTTCTCAACAATAAGGTTGAGCGAAGAATAGGTGGTGATGCGCAGGCCCAAGGGCTCCAGACATTTGGTCAGATCGGATCGCAACACATTGTAGGCGCGCTTCATGTGGTACCCGGCAAACTGGCGCAATGATGCGTCTCTTACATGTGAGTCACTGCTAGGCTCAATTCTGGTAGCGGCGGCGGCAGTGGGACTTGAGTTACTCACGGTTTCGCCTACCTGAATTTGGGGGGGCGCTTTTCCAGAAAGGCAGCGAGGCCTTCATGGGCATCTGGGGTGGTCTGGACCACGGCGGCTGTCAGCGCTTCTGCATAGAGGCCATCGGCTCGGGCCATATCTTCCAACCGGCCAATCGTATGGATCATGAAGTAGTTTGACATGGGCGCATTGGCAGCAATGCGGGCGGCAAGTTCTTTTGCCTTGGCCAACGATTGCCCGGCTGCGACATTGTAGTGGTTAAGCCCCAGCGCCAGACCTTCCTCACAGTGAATTTTTCGGCCGGTCAGCATCATTTCCCGCATCCGTCCGGAGCCAATAATACGCGCCACCCGCACTGAGGCGCCGCCACCGACATAAATGCCGCGCCGACCCTCCGGCAGTTGGTAAATGGTGTCGGGTTCTGCAATGCGCACGTGGGTTGATGTTGCCAATTCAAGGCCACCGCCAATGACCGCGCCGTACATGGCAGAAATTACCGGCAGATTGCCAAATTCGATGCGGTCCATCACGGCGTGCCAATGACGAGAGAAAAGCAGATTTTCTTCCGCGGTGCGGGAGATGTGCTCGCTCAGATCAAGCCCGGCGCAGTAATGACCTGCGGTGCCGGTGATGATGGCAACTTTTATCTCTTCTGGGGGATTGGAAAAGAATGCGTCCAATTCGTCCAGCAATGCCTCGTTCATGGCGTTGCGTTTGTCCGGTCGGTTCATAGTGAGAACAGCAATGCGGTCCTCAATCTCGATTTTCAGGATAGGGTTGCTCATGGTGTTGCCCTATTTTGGCGCCAGTCGAACAGAGCCGTCGAGGCGGATGGTGGTGCCGTTGAGATAAGGGTTTTCGACAATCTGCTGAACCATAAGGCCATATTCCTCGGGATGACCCAGCCGTTGCGGAAAGGGAACCTCAGAGGCAATTTTCTGTGTCACTTCTTCAGGCAGGCCTTCCATCATCGGCGTGTTGAACAAGCCAGGCGCAATGGCAACCACGCGAATGCCCATGCGGGCAAATTCCCTTGCAATCGGCAGACTCATGGCAGCAATCGCGCCCTTCGATGCAGAATAGGCAGCCTGCCCGATCTGGCCATCTTGCCAAGCCACGGAGGCCGTGTTGATGACAATGCCGCGTTCGCCATTTGCATCCGGCTCAAGTTCCGACATCAAGTTGGCTGCGTGGCTCATCACATGATAAGTGCCGTACAGATTGACCTTGATTGTTTTGTCAAAGACATCAAACGACATCTTGCCTTCGCGTCCTACAACTCGAGCGGCAAGGCCAATTCCTGCACAGTTAACAGCGATGCGCGGAGAGGCGCCAAGTTGTTGAGTTGCCTGGGCAACAGCGGCTGCGACGGATGATTCATCAGACACATCCACCTGAACGGCAACACCACCGATTTCAGCAGCAATTGTTTCAGCCCGTTCCATATTAAAGTCGAGAATGGCCACCTTTGCACCCGCAGCAGAAAGCCGGCGAGCCGTCGCCTCACCCAATCCGCTCGCGCCACCGGTTACCAAAGCTGTCGTACCTTCAATCTGCATGCAGTTTCTCCAATAGGATATGTTCTATAATGATTATAGTTCATAACTAATACTGTCAGTTTGGTGGAGAGTAAAGGATCTGGTTGTCTTGGCGATGAGCAAAATGCCTCGGCGGACCTTTTTATCGCGCCGATCCGGTCGCCGAACGCGTCACCGATATCAGTGACAGCATCCCGAATTTGCTGGGCTTCTGGTTTGCAGTGTCGCGGACCGCACGAGGTGGCCGGTGGCTGCTAGGCGAACATCAATTCACGCTTGTGGAACTGGCTTCTGGAACTGGCTTCTGGATTTATTTGTAACCAGTTCATGCATCTGCTGACAAAGATGATAGCGATGCCGTTTATCAATATCGGGACTGATAGTAACGCTTTTGAGGTGTCTAACCGTGGCGATTTGGCGGCGCAGGGACAGCACGGCTTTCCACTGCTAGGCGAAGAATTGAGCCTGGTCATGTTCGTAAAGCTGGGTCCACCAGAATGGCAACTCATAATCAAAGTGGAGAAGATGCACTTTAGGCTGCAGGTCTTTACAGGCGAGCAATACTGGAGCGAGCCGATCAAAACTCCTGTCCAGCAAAAGTCGCCCCCCATCGGTGGAGCTGTATAGTCCGGTGCTTGGGAAAAGCAGCAATCCGCGCTCCTTTGCAAGCAACTTTCTCATTTTCAAAACAGACCTGGCGTTTGCCGCAGCGATTTGAGCATCACTACGTGGGTCGTTCTGTTGGATTCTGGGATACTCGAATTCGATTAATTCGTCTGACTTTGATGTGGCTTGCAAATGCTTCACATCCACCACAGCTGGTGTCAGGCCGAGCCTTGCAATCATTCTTGTGCCGATTGCGGCATCGACGAGACAGCAGCCGGGATGGTTGGCGATGAAGATGTGGGGACCAGAGCCTCGCACAAATTCCGGCATTGATGGGTGTTTTACATGCAATCCGACCGACTGTAGCAGCAATTCGGCGGCTCGCTGCAAAGTAGGTCTCTGCTGGATAATTGGCCAAATGATCTTGGCGAATTCGTACAGCCCATCAAGCTCCTTTTCGGCATAATTCTGATGGAGTTCAGGCTGTTCCGTATTCGCCAGCAAATCGGCAAGCGAAAGCTGTTTACATATGTCGTCAACTGGATTTGGCTGCTGGGGTGTTTGCATGTCCTACCTATCAACGATGCATTGGTGCATCACCGATATTTGGCCAAAAATCCTAGAATGCCACTGCACGAATATAATAGTAGTCAAGTCATGACTTATTCTTCGACATTTCGGCTCGCGCCAGGAAGCCGGAAATGAGCGAAGTCAGTACAAGCCGGAACAGATGATGGCTGGCGATAACGACCGGACTGATGCCCAGGCTTAGTGCGATGAGGTTCATTTCTGTCACTCCAGCGGGGGCGTAGCCGATGAACAGGGCGTCAAAATCAAGTGGCACCAGTTTACCTATGCCAGCTGCAAAACCCAGACTGACGATCAGCATGGTGCAAACCGCCACCAGGCCGAGACCAAACGCCCGGAGCATCAACCCAATGGTGGAGCCCGAAAAATTTGTCGCTAGCCCGGTACCAACCACCAATTGTGCCAAAAACAGCAGCCAGTCGGGATTGCTGGTGGTAGCGAAGCCAGTGACATGGGCGACCGCACTTAACAGCAGCGGGCCGGTCAGCTGTGGCGCCGGTAGATGCAGCAACGGCCCAACCAACAAGCCAAGGCCCGCCAAAACCAGAATCAACGGAACGTCGACCCAACCCGACGGACCACTGGCAAACGACTGGCCCGCGGCACTGCCAACAATCTGGCCAGACCAAAAGTAAAACAACAGTGGAATGGCTATGACCACAAGCACGAGGCGGGCAGAGTGTTGCAGGCTCAATATGCGAACATCGGCTCCGGCTTGCTCGCCGAGGATGACGGCTTCCACCAGTCCGCCCGGCATGGCGGCAAATATTGCTGTAATGTGATCGTATTTTCCAACAAATCGATAGAGCAGATAGCCGACCCCCAGGCTGACGGCGACATAGGGGACCATCAACGAGATGGAGATCCAGAGCGTGGGGACAATGGCCAGTAAATCAAGCGTCAGGGTGGCGCCTATCATCACTCCAATCACTGCAATGAAACCCCTGCGCAGCAATTGGGGAAAATAGAGTTTTCTGCCAGAGTTGCGGGTTGAGAGCAGGGCATAGACACCGCATGCACCGAGGCTTCCCAGCAAAAACGGCAGCGGCATGCCGAGCCACAGAGCAACGAGACTGCCCGCCAAACCGATTGCCAATTGCAGGGCAACACTGAGATGCAGCTTCATGGGATGGTCTGGCAAAGAGTCCTCTACAGGCAAATGGAGCATCTTCACTAGGAGGCCACTTACGATAGCTTGTCAAGCGTCGCGCCCGCGCCCTTGTTTTGATAATTGCGGCTGGTTTGCTTGTTGCTCAGTTGGCGTTGTACGAGACGACGGACTCTTCATAGATGCCGTTCCCCATCCCGCCATCAGGGAAGATGCCGTGTTCCTGGACCCAGGCGAATGAGTCATCAAAAATCTGTTTTGAATAGGGTTCAAAGACGATGCGTTCACCAGGACCCCAGCGGCGTGTATCCATTTGGGCATGGAATTTTTCCGGAAACTCCTTCTTGTAATAATGGGTGTAGAGTTCCGGCCGTAGATCGATCTGTGCCTGGGCTCGTCGCAGTGCCGAATAGTATTTAACCACGTCGGATGGATCGGCGTCAGGACTGACCGATCCGGCCATCATGAAGGTGGAATCGATGATTTTGCGGAAGCCTAATTGTTCGGCAAAATAATAGGGACCGCTGAACAGGGCTGCGGCCTGAACCTTGCCTTCCAGCAAAAGTTCCATGCGCTTGAAAAGCAGACCATCGCCAAAGGACAGATTAATTTCATCCTGTGGCATATAGGGTTCCAACACCTGGATAGTGGAATAGTGGCTGCCCGATTGATAGCCCACGGAAATGGCGACGCCTGCAAGGTCTTTCGGTGACTTGATAGGCGAATCAGCAGGCACGAATATGCCGGACGGTGAAACGGAGTAGGCGTCGGCATAGAGCTTGGTGTGACCAGCGGATGCAGCTGCGTTGACGGTCCAGTGGCAAGCGCTGTTGACGTTCGATTCGCGCCCCTTCTCGATGCTTTGAAAAGCGCCGACTTTGTTTGGCGTGCTGTGGTGACCACCTGACGTGGAGCGGATCAGCTCGCGAAATTCATAGTCAAGCCCAGTTTGCTTGAAGTAGCCCTTTTCTTCCGCAATCCACTCGTGAAGTCGAAAATGCGGTTCGATAATGAAATTGCCCATGTGACGTGTCCTCCCGTTTGAAACAAATGATTCCACAAAAATGTAGCCTTGGCGAGTGTACGGCGAGCAAGCGGCGAGTGCGCACCAGGTGTGCTCCAAGCGTGCCATGACCAATGGACGCATTTTGCCAATTAGTGCTATTGCGATTGGGTATTCCGCAAAGGAGCGATTCCAACAAATGCAACCCAGTCGTCCGATCTGGTTGGCCGCCGCTCCGGTCCTTTTTCTGATCCTTTGGTCCGCCGGATATGCCGTGGCCAAAGTAGCACTGATCTATTCTGAGCCAATGACTTTGCTGGCTCTGCGTTTTGGGTCTGTGGTGGCCATCATGGCAGTGCTGTTTGTCATTATCCGTCCGCCGCTGCCCAAATCGCCCGCAGATTGGGGCCATCTTGCGGTGGTCGGGTTCCTGATCCAATGCGTCTATTTCGGCATGAGCTATGTGGCTTTTCACGCGGGCATTGCGGCAGGCACTGTCGCTTTATTGATGTCGTTTCAACCAATTCTGGTCGCTCTGCTTGCGCCTGGATGGACGGGTGAATCTATTGGGTGGCGGCGCTGGGTTGGGCTGTTGCTAGGGCTGCTTGGAACAGCGATTGTGATTATTGCTCGTTCGAATATCGAGCCACCAACATTTTGGGGTTTTTTCAGCGCTCTGCTTGCGTTGATTGGAATTACTGCTGGATCATTTTGGGAAAAACGATTTGGCCTTGACCATCATCCGGTCACGGCCAATTTGGTGGGGTTCAGCGTAGGTTTGATCGGTATTTTGCCGGCCATGTTCTGGCTGGAAAGCATGCAGGTAAACTGGACCTGGGAATTCTCCGCTGCGCTTGCATATCTGGTGATCGGTAATTCTGTTATTGCCGTTGGGCTCTTGCTGGCGATGATCAGGGCCGGGGATGTCAGCCGGGTCTCGGCTCTGTTGTTTCTGGTACCACCACTGGCGGCATTGCTGGCCTGGGTATTGCTGGACGAAGTGATGCCGACTCTGGCCTGGCCCGGCTTGTTGGTGGCAGCCTTCGGTGTCTATCTGGCAACAAGGAAAAGTTGATGGAGGTTAAGGGTTTCCCAGCTGCTTCCTGTCGGCGGCAAAAGTTTCTCAGCCATTCAGCTCGTTGTGAAAAGGTGTTTGTTTAGATGAAGAGCCTGCTTTCTATCTTTGACATCAACACTGGCGTCAGCGAGACAATTTTGTCCGTAGATTATCACATCGAGGCGCCAAACTGGACACCCGACGGGGCAGCGCTGATTGTTAATGGCGGGGGGCAGCTGTATCAAGTGCCCCTCGAGGCACCGGAATTAGTGCCAATCGATACCGGTTTCGCCACCGAACTCAACAACGATCATGGCGTTTCGCCAGATGGTGCTCGCTTGGTGATCAGCGATTCCAGCCGCACCGACGGGAGTTGTATCTACACTTTGCCAATCGGCGGAGGTGCGCCCCAAAGAGTGACCGAGAATGTGCCTTCCTATTGGCATGGCTGGTCGCCGGATGGCTCAACCTTGACCTACACGGCGCGTCGCGGAGACACCTTTCAGATCTACACCTGCCCGGTCGAGGGCGGGTCTGAGGAGCAGATCACTTTTGGCTTTGACCATTGCGATGGACCGGACTTCAGCCCGGACGGTGAGTGGATTTGGTTCAACGGTGAGAGCTCTGCTGGCAACGTTCAGCTTTGGCGCGTTCGAGTTGATGGCAGTGGGTTGCAGCAGATGACAAATGATCAACGGGTCAACTGGTTTCCACACCCGTCACCGGACGGTCATCAAGTGGTTTATCTGGCTTACGAACCCGGTACATTGGGACATCCGGCCAATAGGCGGGTTGAACTAAGGGTGATTTCTGTCGATGGCGGTGCGACCGCTAAACCAAAAGTGTTGATCAGCTTTGTTGGCGGACAAGGGACGATCAACGTACCATCATGGGCGCCCGACGCGCACCGCTTTGCCTATATGCATTATGAAGATGTGGAGATCGACTGATCTCGGAAAACGGCATTAGCCAAGCCGGGCTGCGAGCTTAGTCAACTCGTCAGCTGAAACATTGGCAAAGGCGAAGCGCAAATAGGCTTCCTGGTTTGCGCCGAAGAAGCTGCCGGGCAAGGTGATGACACCGCGCTCCCGGGCCAGATACTGCGCAATATCAGTTGAACTGCGATCGGCAAATGGGTGTTTAACATAGCTGAAATAGGCTCCGATTGTTGCGATCTCCCAGCCTTGGCAATCTGCGATGGTGTCGATGAGCGCGTCCCGCCGTCGTTGGATTTCAATGCGGTTTTCAGCGCGCCAACCTGCGAGCTCTTCCAAAGTTTCTGCAACAGCCTGTTGCGGTGGCCGCGGCGCGCAGATTTGCAGATTGTCCATCACCTTGGATATGGCGTCAATCAATGCGCTGCCGGCAGTAATCGCACCAAGTCGGTGACCGGGAATGCAGAATGATTTGGAAAAACTGTAAAGTGCGATGAAGTGATCACGCCAGTTTGGGCGTTGCAGCAAAGCGTGGGGTTGAGGTTGGCTTTCATCGTCTCCAAGAAAATCGCGATAGGTCTCGTCGACCATCAGCCAGATGTTTCGCTCCACGCAAAGATCGAATATTTGCTCCAGCAATTCGGCGGGATAGATCGTGCCGGTGGGGTTGTTTGGTGTTACGCAGGCGATTGCCTTCACATCCGGTGTGACGGCCGCTGTGAGCTGCTCCAAGTCGGGCTGAAAGTTGTTTTCTGCTAACGCAACAACCGTCTTGGTGCGAATGCCCAGCATCGACAGAGTTGTGTCATGATTGAAGTAGAATGGTGTAATCAACAGCACCGTTTCGCCGGGGCCGGCAACGGTCAGTGCAGCGGCAACAAATGCCTGATTGCAACCCGCAGTAATGTGGACTTCGTTGGCAGAAACAGGTGCGCCATAAACCTGCGACACGTGGTGACTATAAATGTCACGCAGCACGGTCTCTCCGGCAATAGGCCCATAGCCCAGAAGTTCTGGTCGACTGGCTGCCTGGGTCAATCGCTCGGCGAGTTGCGGATGAATCGCATACCCCGGCACCGCTTGGGACAAATCGATCAGATCACCGAACCGTCCGTCATAGGCCTGCGCCGAATTCTGCACGATTGGAATCGGTGGTGCGTTCAATCCGGCAATGGCAGCGTTGATCGGTGTGGCTGACATGAGTGGCGCTAATGGTTGCGTCGGTCTGCTGCCGGATAGACGCCCAGGATGCGCCGTTCGGCTGAAAAGAATTCCATCTCCTCCATCGCAAATTTGACATTTGCTTGGTCTGGATGACCTTCAATATCGGCATAAAACAATGTTGCCGTGAAAGTGCCGCCGATTTGATAGGATTCCAGCTTGGTCATGTTGACATTGTTGGTGGCGAATCCGCCCATGACTTTATAAAGCGCCGCCGGCACGTTGCGGACCCGAAAGACAAATGTGGTGATTGCCGGGCCGTCTTTGACATCGGGAATTTCCGGTTCCCGCGACAGGATGACAAAACGGGTGGTATTGGTGTCGGCATCGTGCACGTCTTCCTGCAGAATGTTCATACCGTAAAGCTCAGCGGCGAGACGTGGCGACAGGCTTGCTGCCTTACGGTCATCATTGTCGGCAATCATGCGCGCCGCCCCCGCCGTATCGCCGGCCACCACGCCCTTCCAGCCATTGCTGCGGATGATGTCGCGGCATTGGCCAAGAGCATGAATGTGGGAATAAACCGTTTCCACATCCTCAAGTTTGACCCCGGGTAGCGCCATCAACTGAAAGTGGATGGGCAGAAAATACTCACCGATGATGTGAAAGCCGGAATTGGGCAGCAATTGGTGAATATCGGCTACACGCCCTGCAATGGTATTTTCAATTGGAATCATCGCCAGATCCGCGTCACCACATTTCAGCGCTTCAAACGCGTCTTCGAAGGTCGGGCAGGGCAATGGATCCATGTAGGGAAATACATTGCGGCAGGCAGTGTCGGAATTGGCCCCTGGCTCCCCCTGAAAGGCGATCTTGCCGGTACGGTTTGGCATTATTGGGTACTCTGTTGTCTGAGGATGGCTTTATTGGCTGAGAAGTGCGCGGGCGCGTTCCAGATGGTCGGGAGTATCGACACCCAATGGCACAGTGTCAACGAGCGCTGCATCGATGCGCATACCATTTTCAAGAGCGCGCAATTGCTCGAGTTTTTCCCGCAATTCGAGCGGCGAAGGAGGCAGTGAGACAAAGCGCTTTAGCGCTGCGCGTCGCCAGGCATAGAGCCCGATATGGTGATAGAGCGGTCCGTCGCCATGTGGGGCCGTGGCGCGGGTGAAATAAAGTGCACGTTGGACGTTGTCTGCAACCCCGCAGGATGTGCCAATCAACTTGACCACATTAGGATCATGTTTTTCTTCTTCCAGTGTGATCTTGGTGGCAAGAGTTGCGAGATCGACCTCGGGGTTTTCCAAAGGTATCAGGCTGGCCTGGATGACGTCTTTGTCTATCGTCGGCAGGTCGCCTTGAACGTTGATGATCGTTTCGACGTCGCTGCTGTCTTCCATGTTTTCCAGTGCTTCGTAAATGCGGTCGCTTCCCGAGACATGGTCATCGCGCGTCATCACTGCTTCACCGCCATGTTGAACAACGGCCTCCAACACTTCGCTGGCGTCTGTTGCAACGATGACGCGGCCCACGTCTGCCTCAAGGGCGCGGCGCAATACCTGAACGATCATCGGCACACCGCCAATATCAGCCAGTGGCTTACCGGGCAGCCTGGTGGAGCCCATGCGGGCCGGAATCATGACTAAATTGGCTGATTTGTTCATTTGTCAGGGTGCCCTTTGTCCAGTGGCGGAAAAAATACCGCAAAAGTCTCACAATTGAAGGTCTTATAGGTGTTGCAACGGCGGATCAAAAGACATAGTTTCCCGCCAAATATTGTGGACTGGTTTTGCGGCGAGTCGGTGGCCTTTTGCAGGCGTGTCAGCGGCCTTACGCTGGCGCATCGACGACAAGTCAACGCAAATCCCTCCTCTTGCTTTTGTGGAGCTTAAGCACATGGACTCTTTTGAGTGGAACAAAGTATTTGGTGCCCTTCTTGCCATGGCCTTCGTGGTTTTGGGTGTGAATTTCCTGGCCGATGGCATTTTCCATCACGGTAATCCGGAAAAAGCCGGTTTTGAAATCCCCGGTGGTGAAGCCATTGCGGCTACAGGTCCCGCCGATACGGGTCCAACCATTGAACCTGTTGGACTGCTGCTGGCTTCTGCCGATCTCGCCAAAGGTGAAAAAGTCGGTAAGAAATGCGTTGCCTGTCACACTTTCAATGAAGGCGGGAAGAACAAGGTTGGCCCGGGTCTCTACGGTGTCGTTAACCGTGCAATCGCCGGTGTGGATGGTTTTGGTTATTCCGGTGCGTTGAAGGCCTATTCTGCTGATAAGACCTGGTCTTATGAAGAACTGAACGCCTTTCTCTACAAGCCAAAAGCACACGTTAAGGGCACTTCCATGGGTTTTGCTGGTCTGAAGAAAACAGCTGACCGCGCCAACATGATCGGGTATTTGCGCTCACTTGCTGCTGAGCCAGCGCCTCTGCCTGAGGGCTGATTGTTACCCTGCATCACTATGATTTTAAGAAACCGGGCAATTTGTCCGGTTTTTTTTGTGCCTGCAATTGTGTCTTGATTGCGGTGAAAAGAAGCAAATGTGGGGCCCGTCAAGAACCACAATGCTGAAAACAACGTAACTTGACGCGAAAGGTCCTTTGACTACCAATAGGATCAACACGAATAGCTGTGAGGAGCAGTCACGATGAACCGGCTTTTTTATGCCTTAGGCGCCGCGATGATGCTGTGGGCAACTTGGCAAGCAAACATTGCCCAAGCTGATGACCGTGTCTGGCGCACGTCAACGTCGCTGATTGGCAAGAGCAAATATCAAGACGGTGGATTTACCCATTATGAACATGCCAACCCTGACGCTCCAAAAGGTGGCACGTTTAACAGCATGGCGTTGGGCACGTTTGACAGTTTCAATCCGTTTATCGTGCAAGGGACAGTTGCTTCGGGGATTAATTATCAGGGCGGACTGATCTGGGACCTGATGATGGCAAAGTCGATTGACGAGCCGTCGGCCTCTCATCCACTGATTGCTGAAGCTTTCACTTATCCTGACGACTATTCTTCTGCGACCTACCGTTTGGATAAGAGGGCGCGCTGGCACGATGGCCAGCCGATCACCCCGGATGATGTCAAATGGTCGATGGAAACGCTGAAGGAGCATTCGCCTCAATACAATCGGTATTTTGGCGATGTGAAAGAGATCCGCATCGACGGGCCACACGAAATTACATTCATTTTCTCTCAAAAGAACAACCGTGAGCTACCACTGATTATCGGTGACCTTCCTGTGCTGCCTAAGCATTGGTGGGAGGGCACGGATCCCGAAGGAAACAAGCGGGACATCACCAAGTCTACCCTGGAGCCACCGCTGGGCAGCGGACCATACAAGATCGGCAAGTTCGAAGCCGGATCAGACATTACCTATGTGCGGGTGAAGGATTATTGGGCCAAGGATACGCCAACTCGCAAGGGGCGCTATAACTATGATGCGCGCCGATATACCTATTTCAAGGACCAAAACGCCATTTGGGAAGCCTTTAAAAAGGGTGGCTTTGGTGATCTTCGTATCGAAAATCGGGCAGAATATTGGGCCCGCCGCTACAACTTTCCGGCCCTTGAAGCAGGTGATGTGAAAAAGGTAGAAATACCCGATACGTCAGGATACCCGATGCAGGGCTGGGTGTTGAATACCCGCCTGCCGCGTTTTCAGGACCGTCGGGTGCGCAAAGCACTGTCCTGGGCGATGAATTTTGAGCAGATGAACAAGAACCTGTTCTTTGAGCAATATACCCGGTCAAAAAGCTATTTCGGGGGCACCGAACTGCAGGCTGAGGGATTGCCAAACGGTCGGGAACTGGAGATTCTCAATGAATACAAGGGTCAAATTCCTGATGAAATCTTCACCGAAGAATTCGTCCTGCCGATCTACGAGAACCGGCGCGATGACCGTAAATTCCTGAAAGTGGCATTTGATCTGTTGCAGGAAGCCGGGTGGAAACAGGAAGGCAGCAAACTCGTCGATGCCAATGGCGAGCAATTTAAGCTGGAAATCCTGGGCTATTCCCCAACCAGTGAGAAGGTCAACGCGCCATGGCTGAAAAGCCTGCAGCGGCTGGGCATTGATGCGACATTCAGAATTGTTGACACCTCACAATATGTCGCCCGCGTAAATGAATTCGACTTTGAAGTGGCGTCGCTGGTGACCATGCAGTCTCAGTCGCCCGGCAATGAACAGCGTGAATACTGGAGCTCGGAAGCAGCCGGTCAATCCGGGTCCCGTAATTATATGGGTGCCAAGGACCCGGTGATCGACGCACTGGTTGAGCGTATTGTCTATGCAAAGGACCGCGCTGAACTGGTGGCAACGACCAATGCACTCGATCGGGTTTTGCTGTTTAATTACTACACCGTGCCTCAGTGGTACCTGAACAAGGATCGCGTTGCCTTTTGGGACAAGTTTGGCCGTCCGCCAACCCAACCCTATCGCGGGGTTGATCCTGAAAGCTGGTGGATTGACATCGAAAAAGAAGCCGCACTCAAAGCCAAATATTAGGCCAATATTAGTAGGATTGGAGACTTCATGGCGCTCAATCGCAGGGAATTTGGGCAGGTTTCACTTGCCACCATGCTGCTGGGACCGTTGGCGGGCTGGCCGACCATATCGCTGGCGGCCAATTCGACCGGGCGCAAGCTGCACGGTTTGTCAGCCTTTGGTGAGCTGAATTATTCACCAGATTACGCCCGGTTTGACTATGTGAACCCGGACGCCCCTAAGGGAGGCGTTTTCAATTTCAGCATTCCAAGCTGGGCCTATAACCAAAATCCTCAAACCTTTGACACGCTGAACACCTTTACCCTGAAGGGTAATGGCCCGCCGCGGATGGAACTGTCATTTGACGCGCTAATGATCCGCGCTGTGGATGAACCTACGGCCATTTATGGGCAATTGGCTGAATCAGTGGAGATTTCAGAAGATCGAAATACCTATACCTTTGTGCTGCGACCCGAAGCGCGCTGGCATGATGGCTCGCCTGTCACCGCTGAAGATGTCGCCTTTTCCTACGAGTTGTTGAAAAAGGACGGTCATCCCTCCCTATCGATTGTGCTGGCCAATATGACACGTGCTGTGGTCAAGGACGCCGCGACCGTTAGCCTGGAGTTTAACGGCAAACAGTCCGACCGGGCCATTTTAACAATCGCCCTCATGCCTGTTCTGTCCAAGACCTATTACTCCACAAACGAATTTACCGAGTCGACAATGGATGTTCCTCTGTCATCCGGTCCTTACAGGGTTGGCCGTCTGAGGGCCGGGTCGTTCATCGAATATGAGCGGGTGAAAGACTATTGGGCCAAGGACCTGCCTTTCTCGATCGGGCGCAATAACTTTGATGTGGTGCGCATCGAATTCTATCGGGAGCGTCAGGCGGCATTTGAAGCTTTCAAAAAAGGTGAGGTGCATTACCGTCAGGAGTTCACCTCAAAGACCTGGGCGACCGAATATGATTTTCCGGCCATGAAAGAAGGCCGTGCGATCCAGAAGCTGTTTGATGGTGAAAAAGTAGCTTCATTTCAGGCCTGGGCGGTGAACAAACGGCGCGCCAAATTCGCCCATCCGAAAACCGTGCAGGCCATCGGACACTGTTTTGACTTTGAATGGACCAACAGCAATTTCTTCTACAATGCCTATCAACGAAGCCAGTCCTTCTTTGAGAACTCTGAATTCAAGGCAACCGGCAAGCCCGAAGGTGACGAACTGGCCCTGCTGAATAGCCTCAATTCGGATCTTGATCCGGCGGTGTTCGAAGATGTCTACATGCAACCGGTTTCCGACGGTTCCGGTCGTGACAGGTCGTTGTTGCGCAGGGCCAGTCAACTGCTGAAAGAGGCTGGCTGGGTCCGTGATGGATCGAAGATTGTTGACGAAAATGGCGAGCAGTTGTCAGTTGAATTTTTGATCCGGTCTCCGGTTTTTGAAAAGATTTTGGGCAAGTTTGTAGCCAACCTCAATGCACTGGGCGCTGATGCAACCATCCGACTGGTCGATCCGGCCCAATATCAGCAGCGTCTGGACACTTATGATTTCGACATAACAGGTATGGCGTTCCGACTGGGTGCAACCCCGTCGAGTGAAACGTTGGAGCAGTTTTTTGATTCCAAACGTGCCGACACTGAAGGCAATCGAAACTATGCCGGGATGAAGAATGCGGCGGTTGACGAACTCGTTGGCAAGATCGACGACGCCAAAACCCGCGCTGATCTGGTCACGACACTGCGCGCGCTGGATCGTGTGGCGCGCTCAACCTACAGCTGGATCCCGAACTGGAAGTCATCGACCCACCGAATTGCATACTGGGATATGTTTGGGTACCCAGAG
This sequence comes from Rhizobiaceae bacterium, assembly GCA_039969995.1. Taxonomy (GTDB): domain Bacteria; phylum Pseudomonadota; class Alphaproteobacteria; order Rhizobiales; family Rhizobiaceae; genus Pseudahrensia. The sequence goes on along the minus strand of JBDVMU010000050.1, from coordinate 114,191 downwards.
CCGAAGCCGGATTATGACTTCCCAGTGGAAGAATATTGGTGGTTTGATGCGGAAAAGGCTAAAGCTATTGGCAAAGGCTGAGAATCAGTGAGCATGTTGATGTACATGATCTGCCGGTTCAGGCGGGAGATTTAGCCGACATATGGGCGCTTATATTGCAAGACGACTGCTGCTGATGATTCCGACCTTGGTCGGCATCATGTTGCTCAGCTTTACTGTCATCCAGTTCGCACCCGGCGGACCGGTGGAACAGGTGATCGCACAGCTTACCGGGCAGGGAGGCGATGCGACAGACCGCATTTCTGGTGGTGGAGGCGATTTCCAGGGTGGCGATGACTCGGCCCAGACCAGCACCGAAGGCGGTGGAGGCTCATCAAAATATCGCGGCTCCCAGGGGCTGGATCCAGAATTCATTAAGCGACTTGAGGAGCAATTCGGGTTTGACAAGCCGGCCCATGAGCGCTTCTTGATGATGATGTGGGACTATATTCGCTTTGACTTCGGTGAAAGTTATTTCCGTTCGATTTCTGTTATTGATCTGATCGTCGAGAAAATGCCGGTTTCCATATCGCTGGGTCTTTGGATCATGCTGATTTCCTACATCATTTCGATTCCGCTTGGTATCCGTAAGGCGGTGAAGGACGGCTCTGCATTTGATGTCTGGACCAGTGGCATCATTATTATCGCATATGCGGTGCCGGGCTTTCTTGTAGCCGTGATGTTGATGGTGTTCTTTGCCGGTGGTTCATTCCTCGACTGGTTCCCGCTACGCGGCCTCACTTCTGACAATTTCGATGAACTGTCATTGTGGGGCAAGATTGTTGACTATTTTTGGCACCTTACTCTGCCGTTGATTGCGCTGTGTCTCGCGGCCTTTGCCACCACCACTTTGCTGACCAAAAATTCGTTTTTGGATGAGATAAAAAAGCAATATGTGGTCACTGCGCGCGCCAAGGGTCTAAATGAGCGACAGGTGCTTTATGGCCATGTGTTCCGCAATGCGATGCTGATCATCATTGCTGGTTTCCCCAGCGCGTTCATTTCGGCCTTTTTCTCCGGTTCGCTGCTGATAGAGGCGATCTTCTCACTTGATGGTCTTGGTCTGCTGGGTTTCACTGCAACGCTGCAGCGGGACTATGCCGTTGTCTTCGCGACGCTCTATATCTTCGCTCTGATGGGGCTATTGGTGAATTTGGTCTCTGACCTGATGTATACGCTGATCGATCCACGCATCGACTTTGACAGGCGGGACGTGTGATGGCGAGCGGCGAGATGACAGGCGGCGAGATTGCAGGCGGCGAGGTGGCGGCTAATCCGGCAGTGAACGGTAAGGTGACGCCAATTGCTGAAAAGCAATTTGAGAAAGTCGGGCCGTTCAAGGTGACGCCGCTTAACCTGCGACGTTGGCAAAACTTCAAAGCCAATCGCCGTGGCTATTGGTCATTGTGGATTTTTCTGTTCCTTTTCATCTTCTCGTTGTTGGCAGAGTTCATTGCCAATGACCGGCCAGTTCTGATTTCCTATAAGGGAGAAATTCTGGCTCCCGTTTTCTTTGATTACCCGGAAGAGAAATTTGGCGGGTTCCTGCCGGTCACGGATTACCGGGATCCGGTCAATATTGAAGAGATTGAAGCCAATGGCTGGATGCTCTGGCCGCCGATCCGCTATTCGTACACAACCACAAATGTTGATGTTCCGCGGCCTGCACCTTCGCCACCGACATGGTCGCTGGAAACCGATGAGGCCTGCCGCAAGTATGATGCGGGCGCCGAGGATCCGCTGTGCACCTATGGCAACTGGAACTGGTTCGGCACTGACGATCAGGCCCGCGATGTTTCAGCCCGTCTCATTTATGGGTTCCGCATTTCCGTTCTGTTTGGCCTGACTCTGACTCTGTTCAGCGCCGTTATAGGTATCAGCGCTGGAGCAGTGCAGGGATATTATGGGGGCTGGGTTGATCTGCTGTTTCAGCGGTTCATCGAAATTTGGACGGCGATTCCGCTGCTCTATCTGTTGATCATTATTTCCTCCGTGTTGCCGCCGGGATTCTGGGTGCTATTGGGCATCATGCTGTTGTTTGCCTGGACCGGATTTGTCGGCGTGGTGCGGGCTGAATTTTTGCGCGCACGCAACTTCGAATACGTTAATGCGGCGCGGGCACTGGGGGTCAGCAATGGAACCATTATGTTCCGGCACCTGCTGCCCAACGCCATGGTGGCTACTTTGACATTCATGCCGTTCATTCTGTCCGGGTCGATTGGCTCGCTGACCGCATTGGACTTTCTCGGTTTTGGCCTGCCCCCGGGTTCGCCGTCGCTGGGCGAAATGGTGCAACAGGCTAAGAACAACCTGCAGGCACCATGGCTGGCGATCATGGCTTTTATCGTAATCAGCGTCATGTTGTCGTTGCTGGTCTTCATCGGTGAAGCCACTCGCGACGCCTTTGATCCGCGCAAGACGTTTAAGTGAGTTGGTGGCGATGACCGAAAACACTGACCAGAAATTGCTGACTGTCACCGACCTTTCGGTTGATTTTACCGTCTCGGGTATCACCAGCAACGCGGTTGATCATGTCTCGTTCCACATCGACAAGGGTGAGACTGTTGCGCTTGTTGGCGAGTCCGGGTCAGGCAAAAGCGTCACCGCTCTGTCTGTGCTGAAACTGCTGCCTTATCCGTCTGCCAGCCACCCATCAGGTCAGATTGAATTTAAGGGCGAAGATCTGCTTGATTCCGATGAACGTGACCTGCGTCGCGTGCGTGGCGACGATATCACGATGATCTTTCAGGAGCCGATGACTTCGCTCAATCCTCTGCATACGATTGAACGTCAGATTGGTGAAATCCTGTTACTGCATCAGGGAATGAGTGAAAAACAGGCCCGTGAACGGACACTGGAACTGCTCAACCAGGTGGGTATTAGGGAGCCTGAAAAACGCCTGGGTGCTTATCCGCACCAATTGTCTGGTGGGCAGCGTCAGCGGGTGATGATCGCCATGTCGTTGGCCAATGAGCCGGAACTGCTGATTGCTGATGAGCCAACCACGGCACTGGATGTTACCGTTCAGGCGCAGATTCTCGAACTGCTCAACAAGTTGAAGGCCGACCGAGGGCTTTCCATGCTGTTCATCACCCACGATCTCGGCATTGTACGCAAGTTTGCCGATCGGGTCTGCGTCATGACCAAGGGCAAGATTGTCGAACAGGGATCGACTGCTGACATTTTCAATAACCCGCAGCACGAATATACCAAGCACCTGCTCGCCGCCGAGCCAAAAGGCGACCCGCCACCCGCCAATAAAAACGCACCGGTTATTATTGAAGGGGATGATATTAAAGTCTGGTTCCCGATCAAAGCGGGCTTTTTGCGTCGCACTGTCGATCACGTGAAAGCGGTTGATGGCATTGATCTGAAACTGCGGGCCGGACAAACGCTTGGTGTTGTAGGTGAATCCGGTTCAGGCAAAACCACGCTGGGTCTGGCCTTGACTCGCATGATCTCGTCGCAAGGCAAGATCGGATTTGTCGGTCGAGATATTGATGCTTTTTCCTTCAACGAGATGAAACCGCTGCGCAGTGAAATGCAGATCGTGTTCCAGGATCCCTACGGTTCTTTGTCTCCGCGCATGTCGGTGGCAGAAATTGTGGCTGAAGGAATGAATATTCATATGGCACATATCAGTGGTGGTGAGGTCGACGATGTGGTGGCTTCCGTGTTGGAGGAGGTCGGCCTCGACCCTTCCACCCGACACCGCTATCCGCACGAGTTTTCCGGGGGCCAACGCCAGCGCATTGCCATTGCCCGTGCGATGGTTCTGGAGCCGAAATTTGTCATGCTTGATGAGCCAACGTCAGCGCTCGACATGAGTGTTCAGGCGCAGGTGGTGGAGCTTTTGCTGCGGCTGCAAGAAGAGCGCAATCTGGCATACCTGTTTATCAGCCATGACCTGAAGGTTGTACGCGCACTGGCCAATGATGTGATCGTCATGCGGCTTGGAAAGGTCGTGGAGCAGGGGGCATCGGCGCAAATTTTTGATGATCCCCAGACCGATTATACAAAGGCATTGATGGCGGCTGCCTTTGATCTCGAAACGGCACCGGCCGGGGTGGTCAATCAGTAATGTCTGCTGATTCACCGTCGATTGCCGACAACCATCTGCCGATTACCATCGAATCCAGCGAGCTTTCTCACGACGGTTTTCGCAAAGTGGTTACGTACAAATACCGCGAAGACGGTTCTGGCCATTCGGCGCGCCGTGAGATTGTGCGGGGACAACATGCTGTAGCTGTGGTTGCCCATGATCCGAAGCTTGAACAATTGGTGATGATCCGCCAGTTCCGCATCGGTGCCCAGTTGGGTGTGGGCAAAGGTCTGTCAGTGGAACTTGCTGCGGGTCTCATTGACGAAGGTGAGGATGCACAAGCGGCTGCGGCTCGGGAACTGAAGGAAGAAACCGGGCTGGATGCTATTGCCATTAAACCGATGTGCCGGTTTTTGACGACTCCTGGCCTGACTGACGAAGTGCTCAACATTTATTATGCGCGAGTTGATGCAAGCAACCTGGCCAGCGAGGCGGGCCATTCAGGCGAAAGTGAACAGACCTTTCCTTTTTTGCTTAGCTTGCAGGATGCGCTGGCGGCGATTGATTCAAATGCCATTAACAACGGCATTGTCATGATCGGTTTGATGTGGTTTGCCCGACATCAGGATCAATTATTGGACAAGACCTCATGACAACTAAAATTCTGCTTGATCTGAAATGGGAAAACCTTAAGTCGGATCGCACATTCCGGCAGGCTATGCCGGATTGTGATTTTATCAACTGGGCCGATGAGGACGCCAAACAAGCAGATCTGTCAGCTGTCAAATATGCTGTTGTCTGGGGCCCCGAGCCTGGCTTGCTGGGGCGCTGTGCCAAACTGGAAGCCATATTCTCAGTCGGTGCCGGTGTTGATCATATTTTCAGCGATCCAGACCTGCCAGACCTTCCCATTGTGCGGTTCATTGACCCGATGCTGACCGGCCCTATGGTCGAATGGGTAGTGTTGCAAGTTTTGCTGCATATGCGCCAGCAGCGGCGATACGATCAGCAGCAGCAGGATCATCAATGGGGTGAACTGCCACAGCCGAGTGCGCCAAAATTCCGACTTGGCATTATGGGGTTTGGCGAATTGGGCCAGGCCTGCGCCAAACAATTGCAGGGCTTCGGTTTTGCCATAAATGCCTGGTCAAACTCACCCAAGGACGTGGCCGGAGTCACCAGTTATTACGGCACCGACCAGTTGATTGCTTTTCTTGGCCAGACCGACTTTCTGATCAGCCTATTGCCGCTGACAGAGGCGACAACTGGTATCATTAATCGCAGTCTGATTGATGGTTTGGCCAAGGATGGACCATTTGGTGCGCCCGTGCTGATCAATGCGGGTCGTGGCGGATCACAGGTGGAGGTCGATATTCTCTCCGCACTACAGGACGGACGGCTGCTTGGCGCTTCGCTTGATGTTTTTGAAACCGAACCCTTGCCAGCCGATAGCCCGCTTTGGGATCAGGAAAGCCTGTTTATTACCCCACATGCAGCGGCGATGAGCGACCCGGACGCATTGGCCGCCCACGTAGCTAACCAGATTGCTCGCCACGAGGATGGTCGTGGTTTGGAAAACCTCGTAGATCGCGAACTGGGATACTAAGCCGGAATGATTTTAGGGTCGCCGCGCAAGGGTTGGTGCATCGTAGAGATAACCGATCCTCTTGATTGCGTCGGCGAGGGGTTCCAGCGCTACATTCATGGTATTGCCGTTGGCGTGCAGTAGATTTCTGCTGTCCGCCATCAGGCCTACGTGTCCATTCCAAAAGATGAGATCGCCGCGTTCCAACTGATCAATATCAAGTGGAATGACTTCGCCGATACTTGCTGCCTGCATGTCAGAATCGCGCAAAACGATCTGGCCACACAGCAGGTGGGCGATGGAAACCAGACCGGAACAGTCAATGCCAAAACCGGATCCACCGCCCCAAAGATAAGGTGTGTGAAGCAGGGTTTCTGCAACTGTTGTCGGGTCGCTCAGCCAGTCGCCGATTGCGGTCAGGTGATTGGCGATAATTGCTTCACCATTGTCCAGGATGGCGTAATCAGTGCCGCGTGTGGTGGCTTTGTCGACGACTGTTAGTTTTGATCCGATGGAGCGATACCCGCTTCGTGGGGATTTGAGATCTGACTCACTGTAAAGAAAGGTTCTAGGGGCCGTTACCATATGGGTTGGCTCAATGGCAGTTGTTGCATCCAGCTCCACCAGTAACTCACTTCGAACATAGCCAACATAGCCGTCAGTCTGCCCCTGAACCCAGGCCCATCCCCCGTTACGGTCAAACACAGTAACGTCATGCCCATGTAGAAACTGTGTCTGCAATCCCGCCCCATCATTGGGCTTGTCATAAACATCAGCAAAATGCGCAGCGACCCGGGCCAACTGGCCATCAACATATTGTTCAGCTGAGACAACGCCTTGTAGGGCACTATCGGCGAGATCGTCGCGATAGACGTTGAGCCGTTTGTCCGGTGGTGTTTGTTGGTGCACTTTTTCCATCCGTGTTTATTTATTCGTCACTATTGCCGCTGAGGTTGGTGTTCACTGCTCATCGTTTGCCACTCGCCACTCGCTACTGCCACTCGCCATCGCCGCTCGCCGCTCGCCGCCGCCGCTCGCCGCCATTGTGGCTGCTTAGGTTGTCTTGATGGCTTGTTCAGCGATCAGGTCGCCGAGCCGTTGCAGATATTCAGCGCCTTTGACCGTGCGCTGAACCAAAACATTTCTGCGGTCGCGTTCGTCACGGCGCCGGGCAACCAGGCCCATGATCCCCATTGTGTCGAGGGCGCGGGTGATTACTGGCTTGGTGACGTTCAGATGTGCTGCCAATCCGCGCACCGTATGGGGTGGCGGATCGAGGTATATTGTCAGCAGAATGGCCATCTGACGGGTTGTTAAATCAGGATCATCATCGCGCACCTGTGCCAGCATGGCGTTGTGCCAAAGTGATAGCGCCTGGCCCGGTTTGAGGATCAGCATAGCAGCCCAAGTCGTTACGGTTCAGTAACAGTATAGACCAGTTTGGGCTTAACGTGAAGTTCGCCCTTTCAGTGTGTCATAAAGCGCTCGAATTCCCTGCGCTTCGCCGCCGACTGGTGCCCATGGTTTTTCGCCTGGAACCCAGCCGTAAATATCGAAATGCACCCATGATTTCGCCTGCTCGACAAAGCGTGACAAAAACAGTGCCGCAGTGATGGAGCCGCCAAACCCACCTGTTGAGATGTGGTTCACATCGGCAACTTTGGAGCCGAGCATGGATTGATATGGTTGCCAAAGTGGCATGCGCCAGAGTGGGTCATGAGTCTGTGCTGCGCTGATGTCCAGGGTTGCAGCCAATTTGTCATCATCGGTGTAAAATGGGGAGACCTCCGGCCCCATGGCGACGCGGGCGGCACCGGTCAGGGTTGCCATATCGACCATCAGTTCCGGCTTCTCCTCATCACCCAAAGCCAGACAGTCCCCGAGTACCAAGCGACCTTCGGCGTCGGTATTACCGATTTCAACGGTGATGCCTTTGCGGGTTTGCAAGATATCGCCGGGGCGGAAGGCGTTGCCGGAAATGGCATTTTCGACCGCACCGACAATCAGACGGAGGCGGATCGGCAATTTGGCGTCCATGATCATATGGGCCAGCCCCATAACATTGGCTGCACCGCCCATGTCCTTTTTCATCAATGCCATGGAAGAACCAGGCTTGATGTTCAGGCCTCCGGTATCAAAGGTAACACCCTTGCCAACCAGGGTGATTTTTGGATGACTTGGTTTGCCCCAGGTCATGTCCAATACACGCGGCGCCTCGCTGCTGGCGCGGCCCACGGCATGCACCATCGGGAAATTCTGTTTCAGCAGATTGTCGCCCTTGATCACCCGAACCTTTGCTGAATGAATTTTCCCCAATTGCCGAAATGCCGCTTCCAGCGCGTCAGGGCCCATGTCGCTGGCGGGTATGTTGATCAGGTCACGGGTGAGGAAAAGGCCCTCGCTGATGCGCATCGCGTCGGCATCCACCTTGCCGGAGAGTGAGGGTGTTTTGTGTTTCCGGTCGCGATATTTATCAAAGGAATAGCCGCCCATAGCCCATGCGAGCTGGTCATTGGCCGGGTTTTCGCGGTCGCCGGCAAACTGGTATTTTCCCGAGGGCAGAGAGCGGGCTAACTTTGCATGAGCCCACTGTTCGTTGAAGTGTGAGCCTTCCCCACAACCGAAAAGCACCATAGCGAGCTTGCCGTCGTCAGCGGGTATTAGACAGGTTTGTCCTGATTTGCCTGAAAATCCTGTCGTCTTGGCCCAGGCGATGTTTGCCTTGTCGAGCTGGGCAGAATTCTTAGAAAACTGCTTCTTGGACAGCAGGTGAATGGGCACTGCTGCTGAAGATGTGCGGCTGAAATGGCGTTTGGGGTCAGTGATCAGGTGCATGAATGTCTCGTGAAAAGGAGTAAGCGACTTGGATTATTAACCATCCATTAGGGTTAACAGAATATTTCTTTCAGCCAAGCACAGATCAAAAAATTGGGATTGAGGGCCATGATGGGCAAGTCAGAGCAGATCAGGAAGTTGGCAATCTGTGCAAGTCTTGGATTGGCGATTGCGGTTGCCGGTTGTGCCAAGCGGCAGACTACGGGATCTATCCCGCCAAACCTGCGCAAGCCGGTGGCGGAGATGAATCAAAACGAATTGCGCCAAGCCACCAATTATTGGCAGAAACAATATACGCGTAGTCCGAAGGATAAGGTCGTTGGACTGCAGTTTGCGACGGCGCTTCGGATGACCGGACGTAATCAGCAGGCTCTGGCGGTGATGCAGCAGGTAGCAATCCACCACCCCACAGATCGTCGGGTTCTGGGTGCCTATGGCAAGGCTCTTGCTGGTGCAGGCAATCTGCAGAAAGCTCTGGAAACCATTCAGCGAGCGCAAACACCCGACAATCCTGACTGGAAACTAATATCGGCTGAAGGTGCTATCTACGACCAGATCGGTCAGCCCAAACAGGCCCGGATCAAATATCGCGAAGCATTGGATCTGAAACCGGGTGAGCCCTCGGTTCTGTCAAATCTCGGGATGTCTTATCTCTTGACGGGCGACTTGCGTGCTTCGGAGACTTATTTGCGTAAGGCGATCGCTCGCCCGAATGCTGATAGCAGGGTGCGCCAAAACCTGGCTCTGGTGATCGGCCTGCAGGGCAGGTTCCAGGAAGCTGAAACAGTTGCGGCAGGCGAATTACCACCGCAGGAAGCGCAAGAGAACGTTAAATTCCTGCGCCAGATGCTGGCGGAACAGAATTCCTGGAAAGATCTAAAAGATAAGTCCTAGCGGTTTGGCGTGCGCGAAGGTTTTGGGCGACTATCATCGCCGCTCGCCGCTCGCCGCTCGCCGCTCGCCGCTCGCCGCTCGCCGCTAGTTGGAGCAGTTGTCGCAGCTGGTGCGAATGCTTGTACGTGGAACGAAATTGCTCTCGTAGTCATAGGTCGACGGACCAAGGCTAGGCAAGATTGCACCGACGGTTGAGACGTTGCCGATCTTGTCCTGTTGCCCGGCTTGAATGCCGCTGGTCGTGACAACATTTGTGTGGGTCAGACGCGCCCGGGCAGAGACAATGAAGCCAGCGCGGGTCAGAATTTCGGGGGGCAGGTCGTAATTGTCACCCGGCTCCGGTTTGTTGATCGAAAACAGATTGCCGTTGTCTCGTGACCAAAGCACCTCCGTCGAACCATCTGCAAACACTTCAACACCGACAACATAAAGTTCCAGATTAGCACGCCGCGTTGAGTTGACCATCAGGTCAGCAGCATTGAAAGTGCCATCGATGACTTCCTTGGTAACTGCAGGCGACTGAGAGATAATGTCGGCAACAGCCGTCGAGACTTTGCCGATCTCGGTTGATGCATTGACTGAGTCGTTGGCTGCAATGGAGAACAACAGCATCGCCAGCATGAAAGGTGCTACCAGGGCAAATTCGATGGCACTGGTACCCTTCTCATTGCGCAGGAAGAGGCGGATTGAATTGCTGAGAAATGATCTGGTCATTTTGGATCTCGAATTGGTTGATGTGATTTGAAGGTATCTTCGTCGTTTTGCATGGCAGCGCGTCCCGCCTCTTGACCTATGGCTCGTTGAGGAAAGCAGCTGAGCCGACAATGCGGCGGAAGCCATGGGTGCCCATGCCTTCACCTGTGATGCCACCCCAACCTGCGCTGGCGATGCTTCCCCAATCGAGAACAGTCGGCCAGTCGTAATAGGCGCGGATGACATTGATGGTGGACCGGCCGCCCGGCGCAAAACCGAAACCTGTCGTATCGAGTTGATTGTTATCCAGGACCGGGGGTGCAGCAGGCGCTTCGAAGCTTGCGATTGTGCGCACGTCGACTGACAACTTACTGCAGTCAAAAATGGCCATCAAGGTTTTGGCACACAGCGCCGACTTGAATTCGGACTCGCTGGTGTTGCTCGCCGTGATCTGGCGGGTTTTGATTTCGCGTGAAATCTGATTGACCCCGGCATCGATCAGCCGGTTGCCAAGAAAATAGAAGCCCTGCTCCAGGATGGAAAACAGAATTAGGAAAAAGGGAATGCTGACCAGTGCAAATTCAACGGCAGCAGTGCCGTCTTCCGATTTGCGAAAGCTCAACCAGCGACGGCGTGTTGCGCGCCAGCTTTGACGGCCACCGCGCTGCTTATCGGTCGCATGCCGATGATCAGTTGATGATTTGCCCAAACTCATGGTTTTTCTCGCATGAAGAATAATATCTGGGACAGAAAATACGGCGGAAGTCTTGCAAAGAGGTTTTAAGATAGCTTGGATTTTGGGGTTTCGCTTAAGATTGGGTTAAGCACCGACGGCCTGCAGCAACCAAAAGGGCGGCATTCCAATGAACGCCGCCCTCAAAAACCGAGCTTCTAATTTTGCGGATTGCCTATTTGTTTTCGGCTGCGTCCTCAGCCAAACCGTTACGAGCCTTGATCTGCTCGTCCATTGCTTCAAACTTGGTGGCTTCGTCGCCGACAGTAAGAGTGTTCTCACAAACTGGCGAACAAGCGAGGGTTTCGCGAATTGCCTGGCGGTAGACACGCACCGTATTGGTTTCATGGCCCTGAACAACAATTGTTTCATCAACAATGGCATCGCCATCTGAATCGAGAATAATCATATTGGTGACGCCAAAATTGCGGCCAGTCAGCACAATTGTGCGGGAATCCTGAATAGTCGCATCGACGATAGAAGGATTGCCGACGATGATAGTGTCCGCAGGTTTGGCGATTCGAACAACTTTAGCGCGGTCGATGATGACCTTCAGCGCATCATTGCCATCGTTTCGGTCGCTGGCCTTGGCGGTTGTTGCCGCAGCAAGAGAGCTGATTACAAGGGTAAGCGCCAAAAGCGACGACTTAATGGATTGTCCGCAGACAGAGGCGAAAACTGGAAACTTCATACTCAACACCACAAAAAAAGGTCCAGGCATCAGTTTCAGATAAATTGGTGAATGAAGCTTTAAGTGGCGCGCGGATTAGCCAATCAAAAGCTGGTGAGAACTGGGACTCTTTATAATAGGCGAAAAATCGCCACCAGTTTGGTGCTGAAAGATGGCCACCTCGTTTGTCGATTATAGCAATTTGATCGGTCGACTTAACTGGTCGTTCACCCTGCTTATCGTTGCTGCAGTGAAACCATTTGGTAAGGCTGTTTGATAACCTAATCCTAAATCCCCCTGCGTAGTTTGAGCTCATCCGATCGGAGAAACAAACCGACGGAAAGCTGTAACTCTTGGAGTAAGGAACTTATCCATGTCTAACATTAAACGTTTTTTCAAAGACGAATCTGGCGCCACCGCTATTGAATACGGTCTGCTTGCCGCTCTGATCTCTATCGTTGCTCTGACAATGATGACTGATGCCGGTACTGCTCTGAACGATGTGTTCACAAGCGTTGAAGGCGCTCTGGACGGCGCAACACCATAAGTCGTCGCCTAAAGCCTTCGAGGCCGCCCTGCTTGGCAGGGCGGCCTTTTTTTTGTTCAAATTTCCGGATTGATGTTCCCGCCGCAGCCACTTTTGCGCCTGGGGGCACGGTTAATACTTGTTTAGGCGGGAAGGACTAAGGTCCAAAACAACCAAACGAACGAAATGGGCAACTGAGATGAACGACATTATTGGGCTGGCGATTCTGGCGATTTTTCCGATCTGTATGATCTTCGCCACATTCTATGATCTGTTCACAATGACAATTCCAAACAAAATCACCCTGGCATTGCTGGCTTCCTTTGCCGTATTTGCGCCACTGGCTGGTATGGGATGGGAAACGGCTCTTTGGCACATGGGTGTGGCCGTAGCGGTTTTGGTGGTTGGTTTTGGACTGTTTAGTCTGGGAGTTATGGGCGGTGGCGATGCCAAATTGCTGGCCGCATCGGCGCTTTGGTTCGGAACTGCCTTTACTTTACCCTATTTGCTTGCCGCCAGTGTTTTGGGCGGTTTGCTGACACTGTTTATCGTAATTGCGCGGCGTATCATGTTGCCCCAACGTTTGTTGTCGGTGCCATGGGTCGCTCGCCTGCTTGATAAGAAGCAGGGCATTCCTTACGGCGCAGCACTTGGTCCTGCGGCACTCTATGTCTTCATCGGTTCACCCTGGATGAATTACATCATTACCGGCCAGTCCATTGGCTAGCTAATGCCTCCCTGCGGCAACAGCTCATAAAAATGCAAAAAAGCCGGTCACTTTGGCCGGCTTTTTTGTGTCTGGTGGCCGCTCATTGGGGCGCATTTTTTGTGTCAAAACTTTGTTTACCAAGTTTGTCAGCCGGTCATTAACCATAAGTACACCAATCAGCGTCAAAACTGTCCGGGAGTCGATGTGTCGAGCGTTACCGGAGTTTCTCATAATGAAGCCTATTCAATTAGTCCTGATCGCTGTAGCCCTTACGGCTGCGCTGGGCGCCGGTTTTTTGATGATGAACATGAACAACAAGCCCGCGCCGGTTATCGTTCAATCAAATGAGCCCGTCATTACCATTCCGCTGGTCGAAGTTTTGACGGCCCGCAAAGAAATTCCAATGGGTACTGCGCTGGGCGAAAGCAATATCGGCTGGGAAAAATGGCCTGAAAACGGCGTGCGGGAGTCATTCATCGTCAAAGACGATCGCCCCGAGGCCTTTAAGGAATATGCCAAGACCATCGCCCGTTCATCGTTTTTCGCAGGTGAGCCGATCCGTGAACAGAAGATTGTGCGCTCCGACAGCGGTTATCTTTCGGCAATCTTGCCCGCTGGCAAGCGGGCAGTTGCTATTCGTGTGGCAGCTGAGACCTCAGCCGGTGGCTTCATTTTGCCAAACGACCACGTCGATGTCGTGATGACTTACAAGAACCCCGATGCGTCAGACAATGCCTGGCTTACTGAGACGGTTCTGCAGAATGTTCGCATTCTGGCGATCGATCAGGTCATTGAAGAAAAAGACGGTGAAAAGTCCAAGGTCGGTAACACCGCCACCCTCGAATTAACGGCCCAGCAGGTTGAAATTATCACTGCGGCTCAAAAAATGGCTGGTAACAAGCTCAATCTGGCGCTGCGCAGCGTTGAGGACTCAGAGCTCGAAGCGTCCGATTCGGGCACGCACCTGTTGTCCAGTGGCAAGCGCCGCAAGCGGGGCAGTGTCAAGATTATCCGCTACGGCACAACAAGCGAAGTGAGGCCCAGATCATGAGCCGAACCGCTACACCAATTGAATCCACAATGATCCAATCCAAATCAACTCAGGCAGATCGAGCCGAAATGATGACACGTAAATTCAAACCGACCGTCAGAAAAGCCGGTATTCTCACCGGTGCTAAACGCATGATGGGATATGTTTCTGCCACCGCTTTGGTAGCTGCGTCGGCGCTGCAGCCCTTTGCGTGGATGAATATTGGGACAGCCCACGCGCAGGCCGTCAATAAGAACTACATCAAAATTTCGCCCGAAAATGCAGCGATCCCGAAAATGATCAATCTGGGGTTGAACAAGTCTCTTGTTGTCGATCTGCCGGCGGAAGCCAACGATGTTCTGGTGGCCAACCCGACTGTTGCCGATGCAGTGATGCGGACTTCGCGTCGCATCTATCTGTTCGGCAAGCAGATTGGCCAGACCAACATCTTTGTTTTTGACGGCAGCGGCAGACAGATCGCCGCCATGGAAATTCTCATCGAGCGCGACATTACTGGCCTTGAAGCAAGCCTTGGAAGGCTGATTCCCCAGTCAAATATCAAGGCTGAGATGATCAACGACAATATCGTGTTGACTGGTACTGTCGCCACTCCACTGGATGCAACCAAGGCGGTGTCGCTGGCCAAGATCTTCGTCACGGGCGGCGAGCAGGCGGGCAATGCATCTGCCGACCCCAACAATATCGCTTCGCTGTTTGGTGAGGAAGATGAAAGCTCCATCGTCAATCTGTTGAAGATTGAAGGTCAGGATCAGGTCATGCTGAAAGTGACCATTGCTGAAGTCCAACGATTGGTCACCAAGCAGCTTGGCATCGAAACCGCGATTTCAAACCCAACAACGGATGGTTTTGGCTTTACTCTGAGTGGCGCTGGTGTTTCGCAGCAGAGCATTCGTAGCGGGGCGCCTTCATCATTTGGACTGGGATATGGTCTCAACGCATTGCAGTCGCAGATGCGTGCCATGGAAATTGCAGGTGTTGTCCGCACCTTGGCCGAACCCAGTCTGACCGCCGTATCTGGCGAAGAGGCTGAGTTCCGCGTTGGTGGCTCCTGGCAGACGCCAACATCGTTTGAAGAAAACGAAGATGGTCTCAGTGTCACTTATGAAGAACGTCCCTACGGTATTTATCTGAAATTTACCCCGACCGTGCTGAGTGAAGGGCGCATCAGCCTGAAGCTGAGAACCGAGGTTCAGGAGCCAACTCCTGTTGGTTCATCCACTCAAACTCAGCGTGCGTCTAACTGGGGTACTCGTAACCGGCGCGCCAGCACGACGGTGGAACTGCCATCTGGTGGCTCCATGGCTATTGCGGGCCTGGTTCAAGACGATATTCGTCAGGCGGTTTCCGGATTGCCGGGCATGGCCAAGATTCCGATCATCGGAGCGCTTTTCCGCAGCCGTGAATTCCAACGCAATGAATCGGAACTGGTGATCATCGTCACCCCATATCTGGTGCGTCCAACGGCACGCAAAAACCTCGCTCAACCGGACGAGAATTTTCATCCAGCAACCGAATCTGCTTCTGTTTTTATGGGTCGGGTTAACCGGGTGTATGGGACCAAGCAGGGTAATCTACCGAAGGGCCGCTATACCGGTTCTATCGGATTCATCCTGAAGTAAAGAGTAGGCAATGAAGATGACACAGAGTGTAAAACCCCTGACGCAAGGCCGCTCAATCGGCCATCAGATCGGTCGACTCATGGTCGGTGGTTTGGTGCCTCTGGTGATACTGGCTGGATGCGCAAGCCATTCGGAAAACGATTTCACGGTGGGGTCGGTGCAGTCGACATATAAGACCAAGCATCCGATTGTTATCAACGAGCAGGAAAAGTTCCTCGATGTGCCGGTCGCCGCCTCGACCTTCAAACTATCTTATCCGGCGCAGAGCTCGATTGAAGGCTTTGCCAATCGCTACAAGGACGGCGCCAACGGTTCCATTACTGTGATGGTCCCGTCAGGATCGACCAATGAAGCGGCCGCACGGCGTTTGTTGCCCAAAATTGCGACAACCTTGACCAAGACGGGCATTCCTCTGAGTCGTATTCGTTCGGCCTCCTATCGTGCAACCGACCTTTCATCATCACCAATTCGCCTGTCATTCACAGCGCTGGCTGCCAGTGTGAAACAATGCGGTGAATGGCCGGAAGATCTCGCGGCGGCCAACGGTGAAAACCAAAATTACCATAATTTCGGATGCGCCAGTCAAAACAATCTGGCAGCCCAAATTGCCAATCCGGCAGATCTGCTTGGGCCGCGTGCAATGACACCGATCGACGCCGAACGTCGCAACGATGCGATTGAAGCATATCGCACGGGCAATGTGGGAACCACCGAAACGATCGGAACAGTGTTCGAATAAACTGAGAATGGCTGGGTAAACGTAGCTTAGTAGTAGGGAATTTAAAAATGTCAGATCAGGGCTATGACCCAAATAATCCCCAGCCCGGGGTCGTGCCACAGGCGGCAAGTTCTGCGGTGAATCCGGCTGCGCCGGACGCTACTCATGCAGCGGCGACAACGACGACAGCGGCGACGGCCGCTTCGGCTGCTGCGGCGGCGGCGGCTACAATGGTGCCCCCAGCTGATGCTGCGGCAATGGCTTCTGGCCAGCCCTATCAAATGGATCCAAACGCCGTGAATCCCGGCCAGCAGGCACCTCATGTCATGGCGCCTCCGCTGGCGCCGGGCGCAATGGGTGAGGCGATGGGTTCGCCGCTCGATGCAGATCATGCCTACGCAACCGCGACCGCACCCGACAGCGCACTTTATGCAGCTGCTACCGGTCAGGAGAATTGGGACAACGGCATGACCGAGGAACTGCCAACGGAAGACTTGAGCACTATCCGTCCAGTACCAAGAGTTGCGATCCAGGCGTTTTGCGAAACTGAGTTGGTCGCCAACATGTTTGAGCATGCGTCCAAAGACCGTCGCATGAGCAAAGCTCACTTGAAGGTCCAGATGGGAGGCATTCGCGCAGCGGTAGAATTCTATCAAACTGCCACCACCCCGAATCTAATTTTCGTGGAATCGCGCCTCATTGGCCAGGAATTGATGGGTGAACTAGAATATTTGGCGGAAGTTTGTGACGAAGGCACCAATGTGGTGGTGATTGGACACAAGAACGATGTCCAACTTTATCGCGAGCTGATCAGCCGCGGCGTTGCAGAATACCTCTACGCGCCGATTTCGATGTCTGACGTGATGGAAGTTGTCACAACTCTGTTCGTCAACCCTGAAGCCAGTCCACTCGGCAACACGATTGCCTTTGTTGGTGCCAAAGGTGGCGTTGGCTCGTCGACCGTTGCACACAACGTGGCCTGGTCGATTTCCAGTAACTTTGAGAGCGATGTCATTTTGACCGACCTCGACCTGGCATTTGGCACAGCCAATATCGATTTTGATCAGGATCCGGCACAAGGTGTGGCTGAGGCAGTTTTCTCTTCAGACCGAATTGACGAAACCTTCCTCGACCGCCTGCTGGCAAAGTGTTCCGACCACCTCAGTTTGTTGGCAGCGCCATCGACTTTGGATCGGGAATACGATTTTGATGCCAATGATTTTGAGCAATTGTTGGAAGTCGCCCAGCGCGGCACGCCGAATGTTGTGATTGACTTGCCGCATGCCTGGACAGGTTGGGTCAAACAGGTTCTGGCCACCGCTGACAAAGTCGTCATTACAGCAACGCCTGATCTCGCCTGTCTGCGCAATACCAAGAACCTCGTTGATACGTTGTCGGAACTGCGCCCTAATGACGATCAGCCGCTTTTGGTGCTGAATCAGTGCAATGTGCCCAAGCGTCCGGAAATATCGGTTGAGGATTTCACCCAGCCACTTGGCATCGCGCCGACCATCATTTTGCCGTTTGAACCGGCCCTGTTTGGATTGGCTGCCAACAATGGCCAAATGATTTCTGAAACAGATGCAAAGAGCGAAATTGCCGCGTCATTCGACACATTGGCACAGGTTGTGACTGGACGACGGGAAATAGAAGCCCCGGCTAAAAAGTCAGTTGGTTCGCTGTTGTCGCGTTTTTCACTGGGCAAGAAGAGCAAGAAATAAGCTGAACCTGGCGGTTCGGTGACATTGGAGTAAACGCGAGATGTTTGGAAAACGGGGTGGACCAAATTCAGGAAGCGGCGGTGCTGGCGGTAATGTTGGTGGCGGTGGCGGGGGCTTTTCTAAACCTCTGGCAATGCCCCCGGAAGCAACACCTGCGCCTCCAACAGCTCCTGCAGCACCGGTAAGCCCGGCACCACAAGCGGCCCCAGCCCAGGCAGCGCCCGTGCCCCCTCAAGCAGCACCAATGGGTGCTGCGCCATCCGTTGCACCCGGCGCAATGGCACCTCCGGCCCCCCCCAATGCACCAGGCGGCCCGGCTGCATCAATGCCAGTACCGGCTTCGCCCACGGCTTCATCGCTTCCAGGCGCACCTAAAAAGATTAAGGCCAAGGCGCCACCGATCGATAGTGCTGCAGCCCCGGCTGCTCCTGAAATTCGCATTAAGTCCGAAGAATATTACGACGTTAAGACGCAAGTTTTCTCGGCTCTGATTGATACGATCGACCTGTCGCAATTGTCGAAGCTCGACAACGAGGGCGCGCGCGAGGAAATCCGAGATATCGTCAACGATATCATCGCCATTAAATCCATCGTCATGTCGATCTCCGAGCAGGAAGAATTGCTCGCCGACATTTGTAACGATGTCCTTGGTTTTGGACCGCTTGAACCGTTGCTGGAGCGCGATGACATTGCCGATATCATGGTTAATGGAGCCAAGCAGACCTTCATCGAGGTGAATGGTAAGACTGAAAACACCAATGTGCGGTTCCGCGACAACGATCAGCTGATGAGTATTTGTCAGCGCATTGTGAGTCAGGTTGGCCGTCGTGTTGATGAATCGTCTCCCATATGTGATGCCCGCTTGATTGACGGTTCACGTGTTAACGTGATTGCGCCTCCTCTAGCTCTTGATGGCCCAACACTGACAATTCGTAAGTTTAAGAAGGACAAGCTGACCCTTGATCAGCTGGTCAACTTTGGCGCGATCTCGCCATCAGGTGCTGAGATTCTGAAAATCATTGGCCGGGTGCGTTGTAACCTCGTTATCTCCGGCGGTACCGGTTCTGGTAAAACGACCTTGCTGAACTGTATGACCAACTATATCGATGAAGATGAACGGGTTATCACCTGCGAAGACTCCGCTGAACTCCAATTGCAGCAGCCGCACGTTGTGCGCCTCGAAACACGCCCACCGAATCTGGAGGGCGAAGGCACGATCACCATGACCGATCTGGTGAAAAACTGCCTGCGTATGCGTCCAGAACGCATCATTGTGGGTGAGGTTCGTGGCTCGGAAGTCTTTGACCTCCTGCAGGCTATGAATACAGGCCATGATGGCTCTATGGGCACAATCCACGCCAACTCACCCCGCGAATGTCTCTCCCGTATGGAATCGATGATCGCCATGGGCGGCTTTTCTCTGCCCGCCAAAACAGTGCGCGAGATTATTGTTGGCTCAGTGGACATCGTCATTCAGGCCAAGCGGTTGCGCGATGGATCGCGCCGCATCACCCACATCACCGAAGTGTTGGGCATGGAAGGTGACGTAATCATTACGCAAGACATTTTCGTCTACGATATCACCGGCGAAGACGAGGACGGTAAGTTGATCGGCACGCACAAGTCCACCGGCATCGGTAACCCAAAGATGATGGAACGTGCCCGGTACTATAACGAAGGCGATCGTTTATCGCGGGCGCTGGATGAATCGGAAGACCGGGGTGGCGATCCGTTCTAGGCGGATCAGTTCCAACAAGGTGTAAGAGTATGGTATTTTTGGCGATGATAGGTTTGGCGGTCCTCACTGTGGGGGCGCTTGCCTATGCGCTGATGTATAATTCGATCACCGATAACAAGAAATCAAATGAGCGCATCAAAAGTCTGCAGGTTGACCGCAAAACCAAGGTCAAAGCGCAGACCAAGAAAGTTGATGACAAACAGCGACGTAAAGCGCGCGAAAGTGCGCTGAAGAACGTTGAAGAACAACGCACCAATGGCAAGAAGGCTGATAAACCTTCCCTGCCTATGCTGATCTCCCAAGCAGGGATGGAACTGAGCGTTCGCAACTTCTATGTGCTGTCGGTTGTTTTCGCTGTGCTCGGATTCTTTGGCAGCCTGATTGGCGGTGCACCGCTGCATATTGCTGGCGGTGTTTCCTTTGTCTGTGGCGTCGGGCTGATGCGGTTCTACATTTCATTTCGTCGGGCTCGCCGTTTCAAGGCATTCATCACCATTTTTCCAAACGCTATTGATGTCATCGTTCGTGGTATTCGTTCCGGCTTGCCGCTGAATGACTGCCTGCGCATCATCGCCAATGATGCCGATGAGCCGGTACGGGGCGAGTTTCGCAAGATGATCGAAGCAACACAGATGGGTATTCCGGTGCCGGAAGCCTGCGAACGTCTTTACGAAAGCGTCCCCACTCCGGAGACAAACTTTTTTTCAATCGTGATCGCCATCCAGTCGTCTGCTGGTGGTAATCTGTCGGAAGCTCTGTCGGGTCTTTCCAAGGTTTTGCGTGAGCGGCGCAAGATGGCCGACAAGATCAAGGCCTTCTCCACCGAAGCGAAAACTTCTGCGGCCATCATTGGCGCGTTGCCATTCGTTGTGGCGTTGGCGGTGTTTTTTACGACGCCTGGTTATCTTGATGCATTGTGGGAAACCCAGAGCGGTAAAAATGTTTTGATGTTCATTGCCGGATCCATGGGTCTCGGCGTGGCCATCATGAAAAAGATGATCAACTTCAAGTTCTAGTCCTCCATTTCGAAAGCGTAGCGCAGTCTCATGTTAGAAATGTTCACAGAACCGGCGAACCTTGTGGCCCTGTTCACGGCAGTGGGCGTATTCGCGTCCATTCTCGTGGTGGTCATGCCGATGCTGAAGACGGACAATCTGGGCAACCGAATGAAATCGGTTGCGCTGGAACGTGAAAAGTTGCGGGCGCGTGAAAGAGCGCGTGCGGCCAATACGGTCAAGGAAGGCCGCAAGAGCAAGAGTGCCAAGAAACGTGAACCCGGCGCGTTGATCAAGGTGGTGGTTGAGAAACTCAACCTGCGCAAAGCGCTGGCGGATGAAAAGACCGAACTGGAGTTGATCCAGGCTGGCTTTAGGGGGCAGTCGCCGCTGTTCATCTTCCTTAGTCTGCGGTTTGGCCTTCCTTTTGTCTTCGGTGGTCTTGCAGCTGTCTATCTCTATTTCTTCAAAGCCCGGATCGAGGGCGATGAGATGACCCTCAAACTCTATGTTTTGGGCGCTGCTTTTGCTGGTTTTTACGGGCCCTTGCTGGTGGTCCGACAAATTATGAAAAAGCGCCAACTGAGCATTACTCAGGCTTGGCCGGATGCTTTGGATCTGAGCCTGATCTGTGTTGAATCCGGGATGAGCATCGAAGCTGCATTTCGCAAGGTTGCAGCAGAGATTGGCCCGCAATCTGTCGCGTTGGCTGAAGAGTTGATGATCACGACTGCAGAGCTGTCATTTCTGCAGGAGAGGCGCGTGGCCTACGAAAACCTGACCCGTAGAACCGGATTGGAATCGGTCAAGAACGTTGTCCTGTCGCTGATCCAGTCCGAAAAATATGGTACACCTCTGTCGACGGCCCTGCGGGTGCTCAGTCAGGAAAACCGCGATATCCGTATGAACCTGGCGGAGAAGAAGGCGGCCTCCTTGCCGCCCAAACTGACCGTTCCAATGATGGTCTGTTTCCTTCCTGCTCTCTTCTGTGTGATTCTCGGACCTGCGCTAATCCGCACATTTGCAACCTTTGCTGCACAGTAAGTCGTTATAGATCCACTGATGTCGACCAGCCTCACGGGCTATGTCGAAACCTGATGAGTGAGCCCGAACAGGGATTCAAGCCCTTTTGAAATGATCAGCGTTATCAGAGCTGTGACAACAAAAAACGCGGCTCCCTTGCCGATTGGTAAATCGAGCGAGATCCGGATTAATCGGATGCCGATAAAAATCAGCAGGCCGATCCAGAATACCGAGATCAGATTGGCCAGATCCGACGTGCCACCCCGGACCACCGCTACATACAGAAAAGGTAGGAATGCCAGCGAAATAATCGGCGAAGCCCAATTGTGTACGGCGATGGCCGTTGGAAAATTGGCCTGTTCGTGCGGCTGACGACATAAGAGGTAAAGCGCAAACATCGAAGCGCCATAAGCGACCAGTGCGATAAAAAGCCGCCCGATCATGTAGGTGATCTTGCCGACTTCCGCCCGCTTGGCCTCCAACAGATTTTCATAAAGCATTGATAACGCAGACAGGTCGATCAATCCGGCAATTGCCAATCCGGCAAAAGACCAAATCACACCGTTGGCGCTGAGGTCCATTCGGGACAATCCGCTGGCCCGTCCCAGCATCACGTCCAACACCCCACCCAGATTGTCCATCAAGCCGGGTCGCCCGCCCGGCGGCGGCGATGTCGGCGACGGCGGCGAAGCTGATGGAGGGGTCTGACTCACAATGTTTCTTGGTTAAAGAATTGATCCAAAAACTGATGATAAATTTCCATCAGCAGCTCAAGATCGGTCAATTCCACACGTTCGTCAATCTGGTGCATTGTCTGTCCAACGAGGCCAAACTCCACCACCGGGCAGACATCCTTGATAAAGCGTGCATCCGACGTGCCTCCATCGGTTGATAGTTCAGGAGTCGAACCTGTGACGCTGGCGACTGCAGACGAAAGCGCAGCAATCAGCTTTTCGTCGTTTGTCAGAAATACATGGCTTGGTCGTTCGGTGTAGGTCACCGACCAATTTACAGCTGGGCGGGCAGATCCATTCAACTCGGGCCGCAACGCTCTATCGTTAGATGCTTTTTCAAGCCGGGCCTCAATTTCCTGTTTAATGCTGTCGGCAGTCCAGGTGTCGTTGAAGCGAATGTTGAAACGTGCCGTGGCACGGTTTGGAATGACGTTGAATGCCGGATTGCCAATGTCGATTGAAGTCACTTCCAAATTGGTCGGTTGAAAGTCCTTGGTGCCTTGATCATAAGGAGCCTGCATGAGTGCTCCCACCAAAGCGGTTATGCCACGGGCCGGATTGTCGGCCAGATGTGGATAGGCCGCATGACCCTGCACACCATTGACCTCAACGGAGCCGGAAATCGATCCGCGGCGGCCAATCTTGATGGCATCACCAATTTGGGTGGGATTGGTAGGTTCGCCTACCACGCATGCGTCGATGACTTCGCCCTGTTCGACCAACCAATCGAGAATGGCTGTGGTGCCGTTAACGGCTGGACCTTCCTCATCGCCGGTAATCAGCAATGAAATGGACCCGTTTGCCGGGCCGTTCTTCTCAAGATAAGCTTCGACTGCAGCAATGAAACAGGCGATGCCTCCTTTCATGTCGACCGCACCGCGGCCAATCATGAAACCGTCGACAACACCACCCTCAAACGGTTTGCTCGACCAATCACTTTCATTGCCTACGGGCACGACATCCGTATGTCCGGCAAAGCATAAATTGGGAGATTCGGTTCCCAGACGCGCATACAGGTTTTCCACGTCCGGGGTTCCGGGCTTGGAAAATATCCTGCGTTGAACAACAAAGCCCAAAGGTTCGAGCCGTGATTGCAGCAGGTCAAGCGCACCACCCTCTATGGGGGTAACGCTTGGACAACGGATTAATTGTTGCAGCAAAGATGCAGCAGGCGACAGGGGGGTGGATTGGTCGGTCATGCATTGCCTTTAGCATGCAAGCGTGCGGGGTCAATAATTGACGAGCGGATATCCGCCAAGAAGCTATTCTTCGGGCGGCGAATAATTGTCTACTCCGGGCAGTAACATCACCGTCGGCCGCTTTGGCAGATTGCGGAGAGACAGGCGCAACTTGTTTTCGCGCACTTTCTGCACCGCGAAATTGGAACCGAGATAAGACAGGAAATTGGGCATGGCGTCGTAGCTGCGAACATGCATCGGCAACACCACTGAGGAACGCAACCGATCAAGAATTTCCTTGGCGCTAAGATGGGTCATCGTCATGCCACCATCGACTGCCACCATGACCACGTCGAGACGGCCGATCTTGGTATAATGATCTTCGCTCAATCGATGATGCAAATGGCCCAGATGTCCAATGCAGAGCCCGGCAACTTCAAATATGAATATTGAATTGCCATCGGGCACCGCGGTCCAGCGCAAAATGTCAGTGGTTACATTGCGGATCAGCACATCTCCAACCATCAGGTGGTGTTGGGCAATTTCACCCGTTTCGCCCCACCCTGGAAGTACATGCTTGATTTTCGGATCGGGATAATTGGTGTAGTGAGATGAATGCGCCTGGTTCATGGTGACCACATCCGGCGTTACCGGATCTGCCAGCCATCCGGCAAAGTCGGTGGCGATGTTGACGCCCTGGGGACTTTCGATCAGATAAGTCGAATGGCCTTGATAGGAGATTGCTACTTCATATTTGGCATCGTTGTTGACCGGCATGGAAAACGACGCGAAATGCACCGGTAGTTCTGGCGAATGGATATTGTCGGCCACAGCAAAACAGGTGCTTGGAATGCGATTGGCAGATGATGATTGCGCCCAACTGAGTGGTGCCCAGGCCAACACGATGGCGATGGTTAGAATCAATCTGGACATGTCCCGGCACCTCACAATTTCAAACTGATTGACCCCAGCTTAACCTTACAGAAGAGGTTTCGCCAATGTCGCACAAGCAAAAGTGAAAGATGCAGGCCCCCTAACGAACAGGTGGCGGGCCGTATTGATTGTCTTCCTTCTGGCCGGGGATCAGCCCTAAAGCCAGTAGAGGGATGAACAGGAAACCGGTCAGCAAGGGGCCAAGCGGCACAACCAGCAGCGCAAAATACCCATTGTAACCAATGTCCTGAAGCCGCTTATGTGCGAGCGCATAAATACAGTATGTGGAGACAATCACCACCAGACCAAGAATAATCAGCCAATTCTCATTGCGCTCGGAGCCTTCGCTTGCTGCAAAAACCTGCGACATCGCGACCCACCAAATTGAGAATATCAGTGCCATGCCCAGCGCATATGTCGCCCGCCGAATTCGCCCTTTGCGCGAAAACAGCGCCCAAAAAACCGATTGCGGGCCGCTTGTGTCTGCCATGAGTTGCCATCCCTGCGGAAGTATTGCCTCCGCAGGGTGCCTTAAACTTAGTCGCGGAGCAATTCGTTGATCGCGGTTTTGGAGCGGGTTTTCTCGTCAACCGTTTTGACGATTACGGCGCAGTAAAGACCTGGGCCAGGTTCGCCATTGCCCATTGGTTTGCCGGGCATGGTGCCGGCAACAACAACGGAATAGGGCGGCACTTCGCCATAGGTGACGGAACCTGTGGCGCGGTCGACAATCTTCGTCGACTGGCCAATGAAGACACCCATGCCAAGCACCGCGCCTTCGCGCACGATGCAGCCTTCGACTACTTCGGAGCGGGCGCCGATGAAGCAATTGTCCTCAATGATCACCGGACCAGCCTGAAGCGGTTCCAAAACGCCGCCAATGCCGACACCACCAGAAAGGTGAACGCCTTTGCCGATCTGGGCGCAGGAACCGACAGTTGCCCAGGTGTCGACCATGGAACCTTCGTCAACGAATGCGCCAAGGTTAACGAAGGAAGGCATCAGTACGACGTTTTTGGCGATGTGGGCCGAATGGCGCACAACACAGTTTGGAACGGCGCGGAAACCGGCGCTGCGGAACTGGTTTTCACCCCAACCTTCGAATTTCGATGGAACCTTATCCCACCAGGTGGAAGCGCCGGAACCGTTGGCGATGACTTCCATGTCGTTGAGGCGGAAAGATAAAAGAACCGCCTTTTTCAGCCACTGATTGACGACCCAATTGCCATCTGCGCCTGGCTCGGCAACCCGTGCAGCGCCACTGTCCAGCAGGCTCAACGCATCGCCAACGGCTTCGCGGATTTCACCCTGGGTGTTGATGCCAACATTGTCACGGTCGTCAAAGGCGGCTTCGATAGTTGCTTGAAGGTCTGCGTGGCTCATCGGGATGGATCCTGAAAGAATAAATTTCGGCCTTTATAACCATGCCGTTTGCTGGGGCAATATCGAAGCCGCACAAATTTGGCAAAACTCTTTCATCCTTTGACCTGATCTCTGATGCCCTGTATGGGCAGATTTCAACTACTGCCCGGAACCAGAAACATGCCAACGAGACAATTCCAAGCACCTCATAACCCCCTGAAGGGGTCACGACGGGACATCGAACAGGCCAAGGTCGTTCCTGACACGCCGCAAACCCGTTCGCCGGCCTATCGTTTGGCGTTTGATGATTCGGAATTCCTGTGTCGGCCAGAGACCCGCCCCATCCGTTTGCAGCTGGAATTGCTGAAAACCGAGATGATGTTGGAAGAGGCAGGAATCGTATCAACCACGGTCCTGTTCGGTGGTGCACGTATAGCTGAGCCCGGTAAAGACCCTTGGGCGGCCAAGAACGATGTGCAGCGCGCCAGCTTGAAAGCCAGTAGCAAATATTACACAGAAGCGCGCAAATATGCACAATTGGCTTCAGAAGCTTCAAAGAAGACCGACTTCACCGAATATGTGGTTGTAACAGGTGGCGGACCTGGTGTGATGGAGGCCGGTTCCCGGGGCGCGCTTGATGTCGGGGCACCCAATATCGCGCTCAATATCGTGCTGCCGCATGAACAGGCACCGAACGAATATGTGACCCCTGAATTCAGCTTCAACTTCCATTATTTTGCCATCCGCAAAATGCACTTCCTGATGCGGGCCAGTTCGGTCGCCGTGTTTCCAGGCGGTTTCGGAACGTTGGATGAGTTCTTTGAGACGCTTACCCTTATTCAGACCGGGCGTATGGAACGCGTGCCAGTGCTGCTGTTTGGTAAGAACTTCTGGGAACGGGTGATCAATCTTGAAGCGCTTGCCGAAGAGGGAACCATTTCTCCCGACGACACGGATCTGTTTACGGTTGTGGATTCAGCAGAAGAAGGCTGGGAAGTCGTTTCCAAATTTTATGAGATTAAAGACTGATGCCCGAAGCCTCTCCGGAAGAACTGGAACGCGCTGCCCGTAAGGGCAAGGCTCGCAAATTTTTTGCCAACGAGTGGATTTTCGTGCGCGGTGTGCCTTCGATGAAGTTCCTGCCCCCGCTAGGGCCGGATGAAGTGGCTTTTGCTGGTCGTTCGAATGTTGGGAAATCTTCGCTGATCAATGCGCTGACCGCCAAACGCGGACTGGCCAGAACATCAAACACGCCAGGCCGGACCCAAGAGCTCAATTTCTTTGTTCAAGACGGCGGCGAACAGGGCTTTGAAGAGGGCATTCCGCCTTTGGCGCTCGTAGATATGCCCGGTTATGGATTTGCCAAGGCTCCCAAGGACGTTGTCGACAGCTGGACCGAGTTGGTTTTTTCTTATCTGCAGGGCCGCGCGACATTGCGCCGTGTCTATGTGCTGATCGATGCCCGTCATGGCTTGAAAAAGAACGACGAAGAAGTTCTCGATCTGCTCGACAAAGCTGCTGTGTCTTACCAGCTGGTGTTGACCAAGGCCGACAAGATTAAACCTCCGGCACTTGTCAAACTGCAGGCGGCAACACTGAAGGCGATTGAAAAACGTCCGGCGGCTTTTCCTGAAATCGTTGCAACGTCGAGTGAAAAGGGCATCGGTGTGGATGATCTCAAAGCAGCTATCCTGTTTGCCATCGGTCGCGGATAGCTGCGACCCTAGTCAGAAAGTGTTTGAACCGAGCTGCGCCACAGCAATTCCACCGCATCTGAAACGTGGACCGGATCAATCGCCCGGTCACCGCGTTCGGCGCGCAGCTTGTGGGCCTGGAACAAAACGTCAGCATGGGTGTGACCTGCAGGCGGCTCAAAGCAATAGCAGGCCAGTTCGATAAGCAGGCCGAGCGGGTCTTTGAAATAGATGGAATCCATAAAGCCGCGATCCTTCTCGCCACTGTGCTCAATCCCGGCATCATCCAGCCGTTTAACGGCTTGGCGATAGGTTGCTTTCGACACATTGAAGGCAATGTGATGCACGCATCCGGCGTCGGTTGGTGTGCGGCGGTTATCCGGCTTGCGGTCTTCATTGCAGAAGATCGTGATCAGTCGACCATCTCCTGGATCAAAATAGAGGTGGTTTTCCGCAGCGTTGTCGAGATTGGGCTGCTCGAAGATAAACGGCATTCCCAAGATGCCCTCCCAAAAATCAACCGACGTTTTTTTATCTGCTCCCATCAAAGTGATGTGGTGGACGCCCTGCGCTTGCAACAATGTCATGGTTTGCTCCCAATTGAATGGGCAATTGCACCACGATTTGATGGGGCAGGCAATTGCAGATGGGATGCTGTTGAAGACTGAAATTAGTCGAAACTCACGCGACCGCGGAGTTTTTTTGTGTGGCCGCGTTTGACCTTGGAATCGACCCGTTTGCGCCGGGCGTTCATGCTGGGGCGGGTTGGTCTGCGCTTTGGTGGCGGTGGTTTTGCGGCTTCAGCAAGCAGCTCGATCAACCTCTGACGGGCGTCGGCACGATTCTTTTCCTGGCTGCGGTACCGGGTGGCCTGGATGAGAATTTCCATCTCGCTGTTTAGACGACTGCCGGCCAGTTTTTCGGCCTTGGTGATAATTTGCCAGGGCAGGGTGGCGCTGTGGCGCGGGCTGTAGCGCAACTGCACACCGGTTGCGACCTTGTTGACATTCTGCCCGCCGGGGCCGCCGGAATGGATGAACCGTTCTGAGAGGTCGCTCTCCAGAATATAAAGTTCGCCGTAAATGGGAATGCGTATCTCAGCCATGGTGGCTTTCTAGTCCGATGAGCGCCAAGGGGCAAATTCTCGCGTCTTTCGACTTGGCAAGCAAACCTCAAAGCCTCTAAAACAGGAACCAACCGTAAATCGTTTGAAAAGACGCGCATCATGGCTGGCAAAGCAAAAATCGATAAATCCCAACTTCGTTCAAAATTGTGGTTCGCTAATCCCGACGATTACGACATGACCGCGCTTTATATCGAGCGCTACATGAATTGGGGCCTGACCCGCGAGGAATTGCAGTCCGGCAAGCCGATCATTGGAATTGCGCAAAGTGGTTCCGACCTGTCGCCCTGTAACCGCCATCACTTGATCCTGGCAGAACGGGTGCGTGAGGGTATTCGCGAAGCTGGTGGCATCGCGTTTGAATTCCCGGTCCATCCGATTCAGGAAACCGGCAAACGCCCAACGGCAAACCTAGACCGTAACCTGTCCTATCTGGGACTGGTGGAAACCCTGTTTGGTTATCCCCTGGATGGCGTTGTGTTGACCATTGGTTGCGACAAAACCACGCCCGCAATGCTGATGGCCGCAGCGACGGCGAACATTCCGGCAATTGCGCTATCGGTCGGCCCGATGCTGAACGGCTGGTACAAGGGTCAGCGTACCGGGTCCGGCACAATCAAATGGCACGCCAAGAAGGAACTCTCAAAGGGCGATATTTCCTATGAGGAATATGCCGAGATTGTAGCATCTTCTGCGCCGTCGCCAGGCTATTGCAACACGATGGGCACAGCCACCACAATGAACTCGCTGGCCGAAGCTTTGGGCATGTCGCTTGCGGGCTCGGCCGCTATTCCTGCTGTTCACAAGGAACGGGCACAAATGGCCTACCAATCCGGTAAGCGCATTGTCGACATGGTCTGGGAGGATGTTAAGCCGTCTGATATCATGACCCGTGAGGCATTTGAAAATGCCATTGTAATCAACTCCGCAATTGGCGGTTCGACCAATGCTCCCATTCATCTAAAAGCAATTGCCAATCATCTTGGCGTGCGTCTGGACAACCAGGATTGGGAAGACCTCGGCTGGGACATTCCGTTAATGCTGAACCTGCAGCCCGCCGGTGAATATCTTGGTGAAGATTACCATCATGCAGGCGGAGTTCCCGCCATTGTCAATCAGTTGATGGGTGCTGGACGCTTGCCCAATCCCGGCGCAATGACCGTCAACGGCAACACAATTGGTGAAAACTGTGATGGTGTCGAAGTTGCTGATGACAAAGTTATCTGGCCCTACGACAAGCCAATGGTCGATAAGGCTGGATTCCTCAACTTGAAAGGTAATCTGTTCGATACGGCGATCATGAAGACGTCTGTGATTTCCGATGAATTCCGCGGCAGGTATCTGTCCAACCCGGACGACCTCAATGCCTTTGAGGGCCGGGCCGTGGTATTTGATGGTCGCGAGGATTATCACGCGCGCATCAATGACGAGTCGCTCGGCATTGACGAGTTTACCTTGCTGTTTATTCGCGGTGCCGGTCCAATCGGCTATCCCGGTGGTGCCGAAGTGGTCAACATGCAGCCACCTGATGCCTTGCTGAAACGCGGCATTTCTTCGCTTCCATGCATTGGTGATGGCCGTCAGTCCGGCACATCCGGTTCACCTTCCATTCTCAATGCCTCGCCAGAAGCGGCTGTCGGAGGTGGGCTGGCGCTGATTGAGACCGGAGATCAGGTCCGCATCGACCTCAACACCCGCGAAGCCAACATTCTTATTTCCGACGAAGAACTGGCCAAGCGTAAGGCGGAAGTTGATGCGCAGCTTGCCAAAGGGCGACTTGACTATGTGCCAGATCATCAGACCCCATGGCAGGAAATTCAGCGTGGGATCGTCGATCAGTTTGAGGAAGGCATGGTGCTGAAACCGGCCGTTAAATATCGCGACGTCGGCAAGATTGTTCCGCGGGATAACCATTAGAAGCCTGGGTTAATTTTGGGCAACGAATAGCAACACGGAGCAAATTCATGCGCATTTTTGGCCCGCGATGCACTTTGGGCGAGGGGCCGTTGTGGCATCCTGGTCAGCAACGGCTTTACTGGTTTGATATTCCAGCGGGCCGTTTGCACGCCTGCAATGCGCTTGGCGGACAGGCACATGCCTGGGAATTTGGCGAACCGGCGTCAGCTGCCGGTTGGCTGGATACTGAAAATCTGCTTGTGGCCACAGCCAGTGGATTGCAAAAGCTCGATTTGACCACCGGCCAGTGGGACGAGGTCGTTGCGCTGGAAGCTGACAATCCAGTGACACGTTCAAATGATGGCCGCATTGGCCCCGACGGATCTTTCTGGATTGGCACCATGGCGCGTGATGGTTCGCCGCGTGAGGGGGCCTTCTATCGGTACCGCAAGGGGCAATTGCATTGTCTTGCCAAGCCGATCAGTATTCCCAACGCAACATGTTTCTCGCCTGACGGAAAAACGGCCTATCTGGCGGATACGCGAAAGCAGGTGATTTGGCGCTGGCCGCTTGATGAATTAGGCAATCCAGTAGGAGAGCGGCTTGTTCACATCAATTTGAGGGAAGAGAATCTCAATCCCGATGGAGCAGTTTGCGATGCGGAAGGCTACCTGTGGAACGCCCAGTGGGGAGCCTGGCAGATTGCCCGCTATGCACCGGATGGCTCGCTTGACCGAGTTATCGAACTTCCGGTAGCCCAGCCGACATGCCCAGCCTTTGGTGGGGCGGACCTGAAAACCCTGTTCATTACCACTGCAACAGAAAATCTGACTGAAAAAAATCTTGAAAAACAACCAGATGCGGGTATGACACTGGCAATCGAGCTGAACGTTGAAGGGCTGCCGGAGCACCGCGCTGTCATCTAAGCAGGTCGATCTGGATCAATCTCAGCAGGATTGATGAAAAAGCGTCACAATGGTGACGGTTTTATTGTATTTTATATCGATTCTAAACGAGATGTTTACTATCCCTTTGCTACAATCGGCGACAGGGGGCTGCGAAAATTTATATAAAATTGTTCACCTCCTGTTAACTGGACCTGCGTGAACATGTGACCAACCGTAAAGGAGGGTGACATGTCCAGAGCGCAGCCGCACTCACTCAATGAGACCAGTGTACCGATACCAGAAAACCTGTTTGGTCAATTGGCACAGGCAGAGCCTGCCGACGCAGTTGAAATTGCCAAGGAACTGCCATTGCAGAACCGCGCAAGACTCGCGGCATTCTGTTATGCTCGAAGGCACCTCAACCATCTTGGTCTGCTGATCGCTTCAACCTGCGATTTGATGACCCTTAAACGTGCTATGGGTACTGCTGGGGAAGTTGTTTATCGCCAGTCCCGCGACGTGGAAAAAACCTTGGCTGCTGAACGCGGCAAGCGTAATTCCGGCAATAAGGTCACATTGGCGACGGCTGCAAATGTTGTGCCGCTTCGTGCTCTTCCAAACGCCGACAGCGAAGACTGAGATATCCCTCAGCTCTACAGCCCGACGCGATTGCGGGTCCGGCCATCACTTTCTTTGAGGCGGCGTAAGCCGCCTTTTGTTTTGGCGCCCCCCGTTTGCGTCAAGGTATCACCAGATTGCTGGAAAATCTGGTTTCCAACCTGCGTTGATTCTGCCAGAAGCAAGGGAGGCTGAACCACGCACTCCCTAGACAGGCATTGGTTTGGCTGTGTCGTCATGCAGTTGGAGAACTTTCGTGGACAAGCCATTTGACTTTCGCGCCTGGTCGCATCGGGCAGCTGACTGGGCCGCGGATTACCAGGTAGGGCTGGAGGGTTTGCCAGTTCGGCCAAAAGTGGTGCCGGGCTCGATATCTGATCAAATTCAAAAATCGCCACCGGAAGCAGGCGAGCCCATGGACGAGATCTTTGCCGATTTCGAACGCATCATCCCGCAAGGCATGACCCATTGGCAACATCCGCGCTTCTTTGCTTATTTTCAGTCCAATGCCGCACCGGCGGCGCAATTGGCCGAACAGTTGGCCACCGCCTTCGCCAGCCAATGCATGTTATGGCAGACTTCTCCTGCTGCGACCGAGCTGGAAATTGTCATGGTTGACTGGTTGCGCCAGTCGTTGGGACTGCCCGATACATTTAAAGGCTCTCTGCAGGACACCGCTTCATCGGTAACCCTATGTGCCGTGCTGACCATGCGTGAACGGGCGCTGAATTTCACTGGCAACAAGGAGGGCCTGTCGGGCAAACCGCCCTTGCGGATTTACGCCTCGGGCCGCACCCATTCATCCATCGACAAGGCGCTTTGGGTGGCAGGGTTGGGCCAGGACAACCTGGTCAAGATCCCGACTGGTTCCGGCCCGTTATATTCAATGGACGCTGATGCTCTGCGCACAGCTATTGCTGATGATCGTGCAGCTGGCCGCGTTCCTGCAGGCATTGTCATTTGCGTTGGGGGCACCTCGATCGGTGCCACGGACAATGTTGCTGAAATCTGCGCGATTGCCGAGGAAGAAGGTCTTTACACTCACCTTGATGCTGCGTGGGCTGGGTCTGCGATGATCTGTGAGGAGTACCGCCATCTTTGGGAGGGTGTGTACAGGGCTGACTCCATCGTTATAAATCCGCACAAGTGGCTTGGTGTGCCAATGGAATGTTCCCTGCATCTGGTTCGTGAGCCAGAATTGTTGGTGCGCACGCTGGCCATTCAGCCCGAATATTTGAAAACCCATGGCAAGGACGGCATTGTCAATTTTTCGGAGTGGTCGGTGCAGTTGGGCCGTCGCTTCCGAGCCCTGAAAGTTTGGTTCCTGATGCGAACCTATGGCCTGGAAGGCCTGCGCACCCGCATTCGCAATCACGTGATATGGGCGGAACAACTGGCCGAACGTCTGGGTGCGGAGTCGGACTTTGAGATCATTACCGACCCGATCCTCTCGCTGTTTTCGTTCCGCCATGTAAGCCCGGAAAAGTCCGACCTCAACGCTCATAACATTGAGCTGGTGAACGCCATCAATGATGATGGCCGCATATATCTGACCCAGACAACCCATGAGGGGCTGATCGCCATCCGATTTGTCGCGGGGCAGTTCGATATGGAAGAGCGGGATATCAAAATCGCCTTTGAAGCTATTACGGAGGTCGCACGTGGTCTCTAGCGGGTTGTCCATATCTTCGATCACCGAACGGTTAGTCCTGCTGGGCAGTGCCCGTTGGGAAGTGCATTTTGCGGCGCGCCGCAGGATTGCTGCGGGAGAGGACATCATTGAACTGACCATTGGTGAGCCTGATGTGCCGACGCCCGAAGCGCTGATTGATGTGGCCGACCGGTCCATGCGAGCAGGGCGCACAGGCTATGCCGGAGGCAAGGGTGAGCGGGTTCTGTTGGACGCTGTGGCAGCGAAATATGCCGCCCGTACGGGACGTGACATCACGGCGGATCACGTGCTGGCCTTCCCCGGAACCCAGGCCGCTCTGGCCATGTGTATGATGTCGATGGTTGAGCATGGCGATGCGGTGTTGGTGCCGGATCCCTATTATGCGACGTATGAATCGGTGGTTCGGGCGACAGGTGCAGAATTTGTCCCAGTGGCTATGTCAGCTTCCAATGGGTTTCACCTGACAGTCGAACAGCTACAGAACGCCATGGTGCCCAATGCCAAGGTCTTGTTGCTGAATTCGCCGCATAATCCAACTGGCGCTGTGCTTGATCATGATAAAATTACAGCGATTGCCGGCTTTTGCCGTGAAAACGACATGTGGATCCTGAGCGATGAAGTGTATGAAGACCTGATTTACGGAAAATCATTTGTTTCACCGCTTGATATGGACGAGTTTGCTGATCGCACCGTTGCCACGTCTTCGATCTCGAAGTCCCACGCTGCACCAGGTTTTCGTTCAGGCTGGGCAGTGGGTCCCTGCTGGTTCATTGACCGTACCCAAGCGGTTGCAGAGAGCTTCCTGTTCGGCAATCAGCCATTTATTGCCGATATGACAGCCTTTGCCCTCAACAATCCAGACGACACATCGGAATTGATGGCAACGGCCTACAAGCGGCGCATCAATATTTTGATCGATGAACTGGCCACCCCACCGGGCTCGCCGCGCGCCTTGCTGGCACCGTTGCGACCTGAGTCCGGCATGTTCATGCTGGTTGATGTCAGTGCTACGGGACTGAGCGGAGCGGAATTTGCCAACAAGCTGCTCGATTTTGGCGTCGCAGTTATGCCGGGGGATTCCTTTGGCAATCAGGCGAGTGATTTCATCCGTCTTAGCCTGACCGTGGCAGATGACGATCTGCAACGGGCGGCGCAACGTATGATCAAATGTGCCGGTACTTGTAATTGACCGACTTAGGATTCAGCAAACTTAGAATTTTCCGGGCTTGGCAATCGAGATGATCGCCTCTGCGCGAGCTGGTTGCGTCATTCCGCGCAGGTCTGCAATGCCAAACTCGGTGACGATCATATCGACCATTGAACCATCCAATGTCTTGTGATCGACCTTAGGCACAATCGTGCTTTTCTGAGTCCGACCGGTGGTAGAACGCAAGACGATGATATTGCAGCCACCCGTTGAACGGCGTGCACCGGCTGCAAAATCCGGCAGGCCACCAGGCAAAGAAACTTGCCTTGAGCCAATACGTTCAGCATTCACATTGCCTTCAAGATCAACCTGCAAAGCCGCATTGATGGCGTGAAAGCGTGGCAATTGCGCTAATCGCTGAACGTCGTGGGTATTGGCTATGGGCTGGAAATTTATCTGAGAATTGTTGTTCAGCCAGTCGTAGAAACCTTTGCTCCCAACCGCCATGGTGGTGGTAACCGGCTGGCGCAGTTTTCCAGCTTCAACGACTGGCCGAATGCTGTCATTGATCAAGCCGGTATGGATGTGGAGATCGTCGAGGCGGTTAAGCGCGGTCATCACCGCATCAGGCGTGCCCCCCATGCCGACTTCAACGGTAATGCCCGGTTCGAGCTGGGAAATGACGAGATCGGCAATGCGTTGATCAATTGAATCGGATGGGCCGAAATCATAGCTTGGCAGAGCTTGATCATTGTGCAGCGCGGCATCCAGACGCTGCATCGGCAAACAGAAATTTGTTCTTGGTACCTGAGCATTGACGACACCAATCACGAATGGATTTTGGGCCAATACCTGGGGTATTATACCGACTCCGGGGCCGAGCGACACCTTGCCCCGATCATCTGGCGGGCTCACTTGCAGCACCAGCACATCGGCGCGTCGATCATTATTTTCGTAGGCCTGTGCCTGTTCGAACAGGCTTTCGCGGATAGGCCTGACCAACCCATCATTGACCGCCTTTCGCAATTGCCCACCGGGCATGACTGTTGCCGCTGACAAGCGGGTGTCTCCGACATAGGCAGGCAGATGACCGGGCATGAATGTTTCGATGGTCAATCCTGGCCACAGATCTGCATATTCTGTTAGTTGCAGTCCAATCTCCTGAGGTTCGCTGACCGAGGGATGAAACACCAGATGCTTTGCACCAGCCAGCCTGTCCGCGATTTCTTCAAGGCTCGTTATCTGATGCATGGCGCTGGTTTCTCCTCCGGTTATCGCTCTACTATTAAACCGTCCGCGGTGCTATGGCTTCGGCAATTGGGAGATCGTCATGACTGAATTCAACAGCACGTTTTTCGAAGTGAAACGGGATGGCCCGGTGGCGCGGTTGGAAATGAATCGTCCTGACAAGGCCAACAGTATGTCGCCGGATTTCTGGTCTGATCTGCCGCGTTTGGCTGGTGAATTAGATCAAGATCCAACAGTTAGGTGTGTGGTCCTGACCGGGGCCGGCAAGCATTTTACCGGCGGCATGGATCTGGCGACATTTGCCGAGATCAATACGATGTTGCAGGACGAACCGGGTCGTGCCGCTTTTGCGCTACGGGACTTGATCCTTAGATTGCAGGGGGCCTTGTCCAGCCTTGAGGAGTTGCGTGTGCCGGTGATTGCGGCAACCCATGGTGCCTGTCTTGGCGGTGGCATCGATCTGATCACCGCCTGCGACCTGCGCATTGCTAGTGAGGACACAACCTTTGGAATCGAGGAAATTCACATTGGAATGGCGGCAGATGTTGGAACGCTGCAACGGTTGCCACATTTGATTCCCCCGGCTGTGGTGCATGAACTGGCCTATACCGGGCGTCGTTTTTCTGCCGACGAGGCGCGTGGTTGGGGGTTGGTTAGTTCTGTTCATGGGGATCGCGACGCGACCATTGAAGCGGCAATGGAACTGGCTCATGAAATATCGCAAAAGTCGCCCCTGGCGATTGCCGGTATCAAGCGGGCAATAACCTACAGCCGTGATCATGCTGTAGGCGATGCGCTGGAGCACATGGCGACATGGAATGCCGGCATGTTGCGGCCTGAAGACCTCATGAAAGCCCTGACCGCCAGAACAAGGAAACAAGAAGCGGTTTTTGCCGATTTGTTAAAACCGGCAGTTTGAAAAGGAGCGGAACTTAAACTGTGCTGGGAGCGCGAGATGGCATTGGCGCAACCGTCTCAGTATTCACTTCAGTCTCCGACATTGCATTTGGCTCCTGCCGCTGCCTGAAGATCGTTCAGCATCAGATTGTAGATTTCTGTCAGCTGTTGAAACTCCAGGGGATCGCCACCTTGATCTGGGTGCTTGGACATTGCCCGGCGTCGATAGGCGGATTTGAGGTCTTCTTCGGTATAAGGCTTTGTAGGATCCATGCCCATGATCTGCATTCGAGCGGCATTGATCTGGGCGATGCGTTGGGCCTGTAATTGCTGACGCTGAAGCGCTTCCTGTTCGGCATGCAGGCGTTCCTGGTTGGCTCTTTCCACCTGCTGTTGCAGTTCCATTTGGTGGGCGGATTGTTGTTCTTTCTTCATCCGCTCTTCCTCGGCAAGCACTCCAACCCGCACAAAGCGCACGCCCATCTCATTGGTTTTGCGCCAGGCGACTTTGCAGCGGGCAACTAGATCTTCGGAGCGAACGATGAGAAGAAAACTGTCTGCGACGCCCTGAATATTGGCGATGCTCATGCGCGCGCCCGATGAATGAATATCGCGAACTGTACAAGGGAAGTTCAAATCAGCGCCGTCTATGCAAATACTTGCTGACTTGACCTTTTGAACGCGTTCTTCGCGTCGGTCCACATGGCGCTTTGGCGCTGCGTGTCGACCCCGGCGAACAGATGACGTAAACATTCCCAACTTGTCCCTCTAAAATAACCAGCAGTTTGCAAATTGCCATAAATCCCTTAATTGGACGTTGCTGAAGCCGGACAAATACCGAGCGCCCTTGATATGGTTAAGGCTTTATGTAGGGTGCGCAGGGATTGCAGCTCACATGACTTTCAATAGGGGATATTTATGAAACTGGTGCGATACGGAAAAGCTGGTCAGGAAAAGCCGGGATTGATTGATGAAGATGGTAATCTTCGCGACCTGTCGCGGAAGATTGGAGATGTTTCGGGAGAATTCCTTTCCGATAAGTCACTCAAGATGTTGCGGGATCTGGACGTTAAACGTTTGAAGAAGGTGGAAGGTCGCCAACGCCTCGGACCATGTGTCGGTAGCATCGGAAAATACTTGTGCATTGGACTGAACTACTCTGACCATGCGGCGGAAACGGGAGCCGATATTCCTGAACACCCGATCTTGTTCCAGAAAGCAACTTCGGCAGTTATCGGGCCAAATGATACAGTTGTGATGCCAAGAGGTTCAAAAACAACCGACTGGGAAGTCGAGCTGGGTGTCGTAATTGGTCGCAAAGCAAAATATGTGTCCGAAAGAAATGCGTTGAAATATGTTGCCGGTTACTGTGTGGCCAACGACGTTTCAGAACGTACTTTTCAGTCCAAACTCACCGGTCAGTGGACCAAAGGTAAGAGCTGCGACACATTTGGTCCAACTGGACCTTGGTTGGTCACCCGCGACGAGGTGAAGGATCCGCAGAACCTGGACATGTATCTTGATGTGAACGGCAAGCGTATGCAGACCGGCAATACATCAACCATGATTTTCACTGTTGCGCAGATCATTGAGCACTTGTCTCAACTGATGACTTTGCATCCCGGTGATGTGATCATCACGGGGACCCCCCCAGGTGTTGGTCTGGGAATGAAGCCAAAGCCCAAATTTCTTAAAGTTGGCGACACAATGGAAGTTTGCATCGAAGGACTTGGAGTGCAGAAACAGAAGGTCAAACAGGACAAGTAGTCCTGGCGAGATCTTCCAACCGGCCTTGCGCCGGAGAGTGTCATTACATTTATTGCGACTTTTTTTGCGCCCGGGACCGTTGGTGCCGGGCGCTTTTTATTGGGGTCAAATGAGCGCTCTTGGGTGCTCGATTCAGGCGACGAGTCTTGCTTTGGCCCCGTCATATTCGCTGATCAAACGGGCAACCAGTTCGGCCACCGGCACAACGTCTTTGACAGCACCGATGCCCTGGCCAGAGCCCCAGATGTCTTTCCAGGCTTTGGATTTGTCTCCACCGAAATTCATGGTTTTCAAATCGCCTTCTGGAAGGTCATCGGGGTCCATGCCGGCTGCAACTACAGAACCTTTCAGGTAGTTGCCGTGTACACCGGTAAACAGGTTGGAATAGACAATGTCGTCGGCGGAAGAATCGGCGATCATCTGCTTATAGGTGTCGACGGCACGCGCTTCCTTGGTGGCGATCATGGCCGAGCCGATGTAGCCCATGTCTGCGCCCATCGCCTGAGCAGCGAGTACGGCCTGTCCCGTGGCAATTGATCCGCTGAGCAATAGTGGACCGTCAAACCATTCGCGAATTTCCTGGATCAGTGCCATCGGCGACAAAGTGCCTGCATGTCCACCGGCACCTGCGGCAACCGCGATCAGGCCATCAGCACCTTTCTCAATTGCCTTATGGGCAAAGCGGTTGTTGATGATGTCATGCAGGGTGATGCCGCCATAGGAATGAATTGCGTCATTGAGTTCGGGCCTTGCCCCTAGCGATGTGATGACAATCGGAACCTTGTATTTGACGCACATTTCGATGTCGTGTTCGAGCCGGTCATTGGAGCGATGCACGATCTGATTAACCGCAAACGGGGCTGCCGGTTTGTCGGGATTGGCGCGGTTATATGCATCCAGGGTTTCTGTGATTTCTGCCAACCATTCATCGAGTTGAGCTTCTGGTCGGGCGTTCAGCGCGGGGAAAGATCCGATGATCCCGGCCTTGCACTGTTCAATGACCAATGGAGGATGGGAAATGATGAAAAGAGGCGCGGCGACCGCGGGCAAGGAAAGTCCGTCTTTAAGAATGGCGGGAAGTGTCACGATCTGTACCGATTTTGTTGATTTGCTTGTTGGCGACACCGTAAGAATTCTTACCAAAACGTCAATTGGCGTACTACTGCAATTAGAAAATTAACCAATTTACGTTAGATATTTGGCCAAGAGAAGAGGATGGCGAATCAATTTGCTTTTTCAGTTTTGGGCAGCGTTGCTTGCATTTTCCAAATGGTCTGTAACGGGCAGATGGAGTAGGGCACAGGGTGACTTGGCGATAACTTCAGTTCATCCGGTTTACCTTGTCTGTGACATTCACAATGGCTTTCAATTCGACATGACAGTCTCTAAAAGCTCAACAATACAAGCGCATTCTGGAGATTGATGTGGCGGGATTTGAAGATCTCATCAGAGGGACGCTGCAGAAGCACGGAGATACGACGCCCCTAAGTCGGGCGGCGATCTATGATTCTTCGCGGCAGGCTCTCGAGAGGATGTTGAGCCAAAACCAGAAGCTCGATCTTGCGGCTCAAAGCCTGCAGCGTCAGCGGTTGGAAAAGGCCATCGCCGATATCGAAGCCAGCTATGTTGCCAAGGCGGCGAGCGCGACAAACGTGGCGAGTGCGGCGGGTGCGACGAGCACTGTTAGTGCGGCGATTCAACCGCCTCCTCCAGTTGCTCCGACATCTCCGGCTGCTCCTGTTGCTGCACAAACAGCACCGGCATCTCCGCCTGAATCTCCAACCGCCGCGTCGGCTTCGCCCCAATCCTCACCACCACCGCCTGTG
The DNA here is from genome assembly GCA_039969995.1 of Rhizobiaceae bacterium. Classification (GTDB taxonomy): domain Bacteria; phylum Pseudomonadota; class Alphaproteobacteria; order Rhizobiales; family Rhizobiaceae; genus Pseudahrensia. The sequence goes on along the minus strand of JBDVMU010000050.1, from coordinate 73,618 downwards.
ACGTCGCCATCGCCGCCGCCGATTCCGGTGTTAAGATCGGAAGCTGTGGCGTCGCCTGGGATACCAGTCGGCACGGGTATTGGCCGCGTTGAGCCAGGTATTGACGTTCCGCCAATTCCGGTTCCGCCAATTGCACCTCGGGCATCATCTGAAGAAGTTGCGCCGACAGTTTCTCCTTCATCACCGACACACGCGTCGCCACAATCATCACCACAATCATCATTGGCGGCTTCTGGTGATGCCCCGGCGGTTGCGGCGGATGCTTATTCGGAGGCCGTCGCTGCCACGCAAAGCAATGATCGCAAGCCATACGCCAAGTTGCTGCTGTGGGCGATAATTGTTGCCGGTGTCGGCGTTTCCATTTGGTGGGCAATCAATTTTGGCCCGGCTTTGTTGAAACAACAGCTGGGTGGCAGCGTGCCGAATCCGGGACAAACCATTGAATCGGGACAATTTGTGCCTGGTGCCGAAGGTGAAGGCTGGGTAACGGCGTTTGATCCGGCAACAGACTCGATCAATATTGATACGGGTGGATTTGGGACTGCAGAGGTCTTTCAGAACGCCAGTGAGACCTATGTTCGCCTGGCATCCAACGCTGGTGGCAATGACAACAATATCAAGATTTTGATCCCTCGCGGTGTCATGTTGCCGCTGAAGGGCTCTGCAGCGACAATTGAAGTTGTGATGAAGAGTTCAGCCAAGGCCTCTCAGGAATTTGCTGTCTATTGCGAATTTGGAACCATGGGCAGTTGTGGTCGCAAGCGGTTTACCGCCAGTGCGCGGCCAGATGCGCAGATATTTGATGTACTGCTCAACAATATCGATTTGGCTGCTGACGAAGATGCCTATTTGACATTTAACAGTGATTTGGGCGGTGAAGGGCGGGCAATCGACATTTATGCGATCCGGGTGCGGCTCAATAAATAAGTTGCCAAAAATAGTCAGCTGAAAATGATCAGCAAGGCGCTATTTGCCAGCCAGAAACGCGGTGGCGTTGTTGCCGTCTGCGCTGCTGATGACATTTGAATCAAGTTCACCAATAGCTTCGAGATCCTTGCCCTCATAATCCATTGCCAGCAAAACATGCCGAATGGCATTGAGCCGGGCGCGGCGTTTGTCGTTTGAGCTTATGACAGTCCAGGGAGCATGGGGGCTGTCGGTGACGGCCATCATCTTGTCGCGGGCGGCTGTGTAGTCGTCCCATTTGTGCAGGGCCTTGATGTCGATTGGGGACAGCTTCCAGGACTTCAGAGGATTGTGCCGACGATCATGAAAGCGCTTGATCTGCATTTCCTGTCCGATGTTGAGCCAGATTTTGAAAAAGGCGATGCCTTCATCGACAATCTGTTTTTCAAATGCCGGGGTCTGCTGAAGGAATTGCTCATTCTGTTGTGGAGTGCAAAAGCCCATGACCGGTTCAACGCCGGCCCGATTGTACCAGGATCGGTCAAACATCGTCATGTCGCCGTCAGTAGGGAAATGGCAAACATAGCGCTGAAAATACCATTGACCCTGTTCCGCTTCGGTGGGTTTGGACAGCGCCACGACTTTGGCATGGCGTGACTTCAAATATTCGCGAAAGGAGCCGATGGTTCCACCCTTGCCAGCTGCATCGCGTCCTTCGAAGACGATGATCATGCGCTGGCCGGTATTCATCCGGTGGGCTTGTAGTTTGACGAGCTCCAGATGCAGCAGTTCCAACTGCTTTTCATATTTTGAGCGATTGAGCTTCTTGTTATAGGCGTAGTCGGCGGAGGTCAGGGCATTGTCGGAAACCCAATCCGGCAATTTGGGATTGTCGAGGTCGAAATGACGGGATTTGCCGCCAATGTTAATTTCGATCATGGGAGGTCTCGTGGCCAGATATTATTCCGCCCATCGTTTCATGACTTCAGATTTTCGACAAGGTGTTAAGCCGGTCAGCGCTGCTCAGCGGCGTCTGCGTCGCTCACTTGGTGGCTGGAAAGCCAGCTTGTTATGAAACTCGCAATAGGGCTTGTCGTCATTTGTGGAGTGACCGCAAAACGAGAAGCCAGGCATGGTTGGGTCACCGGTAGGCCACTTGCAGGTTGCCTCAGTCAACTGCAGCAAAGTCAGTTCCCGCGACTTAGGTTGGACAAGATCTTCCACCGGTTTGGGTTTGAAGGCGACGTCTTGCTGTTCTTCGAAATCAACCTTGATGACAGTGTTGCCCACTGTGCGTGTGGTTTGTTGAGTGCGTGTATATTTGCCGCCGCCGCCGCCGCTGCCGCCTGCGCCATTGGCTGTACGCGCTGCAGGTTTGCGGCGAGGGCCTGAGTTGGACTTGCCTGCCGGTTTGGCGCGTCCGGACAATCCGAGGCGGTGAACCTTACCGATAACGGCATTGCGTGTAACACCGCCCAGGTCGGCAGCTATCTGGCTGGCACTCAATCCTTCAGCCCAAAGTTTGGCAAGACGTGCTACGCGCTCATCGGTCCAAGACATTTACAAATTCCTCAATCGTTCGCCGCATTCAGGAGCTGGAATCAAGCGCGCAGAAGACCGTTCGCCCGGGAGGGCGCATTAAGAACCACCACCTTTGTGGGGGGAGTCGGTCGGATATTTGCTACTGAGCCAGCCAGCTCACCAACGTTGAAGGGAAGCTACAATGCTCCTTGACTCACCCGCAAGAGTCGCAGCAGCAACACGAATCATTTTTTCACTTTGTCCCCAAGCAAAAGAATCTGGTTTCGCAAAATGAGTGAAAACTGGGGATAAAAGGGGTGAATTTGCCCTGCCTCATAAGTTTGCAGTGGACGGATAAGGCCGGAAATTGGCCGGCCGGGCACTCCAAACTCTTCATTGACAGGTTGTGCCCTATGGGTAAATTGGCGCTTGAAACCGCCCTGAGCGCTTTGCTGGGCGGTTTTTGCTTTTTAACATCCATGCTCATTGGAGCCTCACAAAGGACCATCGTTATGGCCGACACGACATCTTCTTCTCCCCTCTTTAGTGCATTTGCCAGAGCGCCGATTCACTTCGAGCGCGGCGAAGGTGTGCGATTGTTCACCAATGACGGTACTGAATTTCTAGATTTTGCGGCGGGTATTGCAGTCAACTCTCTGGGCCATTCGCATCCGGAACTGGTGAAGGCACTGGCTGATCAGGGTGAAAAACTTTGGCACGTTTCCAATTTGTACGAGAGCCCACAGCAGGAAAGTCTGGCTGAACAATTGTGCGCCAACTCTTTTGCCGAGCGGGTGTTCTTTACCAATAGCGGCACGGAATCGATGGAATGCTGTTTTAAGACGGCTCGCCGTTGGCAGTATGAGAATGGTTCCCCCGAGCGGGTCGATATCATTACATTTGAAGGCGCCTTCCACGGTCGTTCGCTGGCGGCAATTTCGGCTGGTGGCAATCAGAAGTACATCACTGGTTTTGGCCCGCAGGTTCCAGGCTTTGTGCAGGTGCCATTCGGTGACCATGAGGCTTTGAAGGCAGCGATCACAGATACGACTGCCGCCATCCTGATCGAACCCATACAGGGTGAGGGCGGCATCATTCCGGTGCCTCATCAGTGTTTGCGTGGATTGCGAGAACTTTGTGATGAGCATGGTTTGCTGCTGATCTATGATGAAATTCAATGTGGCATTGGTCGAACCGGCAAGCTGTTTGCCCATCAATGGGTCGAAGGTGCTGAGCCGGATATCATGGGTATTGCCAAGGGCATTGGCGGCGGCTTTCCGGTGGGGGCCTGTCTGGCGACAGAAAGGGCTGCCTCGGGCATGCAGCCTGGCACTCACGGCACTACTTATGGTGGCAACCTGCTCGGAATGGCCGTTGGTAACAAGGTGATGGATATCGTCATGGCCGATGGTTTCCTTGAAGGCGTTCAGCAAAAAGCGATTTATCTGAAGCAGAAATTGGCTGAAGTGGCTGATAGTTTTCCAGACCTGATTGAAGGTGTGCGTGGTGATGGCTTGATGCAGGGGTTGAAGTGCAAGACCTCCAACCTTGATGTTGTGGGCGCCTGTCGCCAGGAGCATTTGTTGACAGTTCCGGCTGGCGACAATGTTGTGCGTCTGCTGCCTCCGTTGACGGTTACCGAAGAGGAAATGCACGAAGCGATTGGCAAGGTCACTGCCGCTCTCACCAAACTACAAGAAGCCGGGTGACATTATGGCCAGACATTTTTTGGATATCGCGGCGGTTCCGGCCGGCGAGTTGAGAGCTATTTTGGACGACGCCGGCGCAATGAAAAGCGCGCTAAAGGCTGGAAATGCACCGAAATCGGGTGAACGACCTTTCGAAGGTAAAGTACTGGCAATGATTTTCGACAAGCCGTCGACGCGAACCCGTGTCTCGTTTGATGTCGGAATGAGGCAGCTTGGCGGTGAGACGATTATTCTGGATGGGGAGTCGTCGCAGATGGGGCGCGGTGAAACCGTCGCAGACACAGCGCGTGTCCTGTCACGCTATGTCGATGCCATTATGATCAGGACAACCGTGCATGAGCGTCTGCTCGAGCTTGCCAAACATGCAACCGTGCCGGTGATTAACGGGCTGACCGATGAAACCCATCCCTGTCAGATCATGGCTGACGTGATGACCTTTGAAGAGCACAAGGGTGCGATCAAGGGCAAAACCATTGCCTATACCGGGGATGGCAACAATGTTGTCAATTCGATGATGGAGGCGACGTCGCGGTTCGATTTCAATTTGAATATCGCGACACCTGAGGGTTTTGATCCTGATGTCGACTATCTCAATCGAGCCCAGGAAGATGGTGGTAATATCAGTTTGACCCGTGATGCAGAACAAGCCGTTACCGGGGTGGATTGTGTGGTGACTGACACATGGTCGTCGATGGGAATGGAAGATAAGTCCGGTGGCCACAATACGTTTGCCCCTTATCAAGTGAACGAAGAACTCATGGCCAAGGCCGCTTCCGATGCCATCTTCATGCATTGCCTGCCCGCCCACCGCGGCGAGGAAGTCACCGATCAAGTGATGGACGGACCCCAAAGCGTGATCTTTGATGAGGCGGAAAATCGACTGCATGTGCAAAAAGGCATTCTTGCCTGGTGCCTCGCCGGATCCTAAGCTCGCCGTCGCCGTCGCCGTCGCCGTCGCCGTCGCCGTCGCCGCGGCAACCCTTGCAATTGAAGGGGATTGAACTATTTGGTGTGAGTTGGCGTCGTGCTGCTGGGGCGGATGCTGACACAGACTTCCAATTAGATTTGAGTGATATTCAAGCAACGGCGCGCGATTGAATGCGCTGTGTTGTTTTAGAAATTGAGTAAGGCCATGTCAGAAGCCACATTGAACATAGATTTTGCCGGTCAGGATGCGGTGATTCCGTTTCAGGTCGATCCATTGGACGTTCGCGGTCGTGCTGTTCAATTGGGGCCGATGCTGGATTCCATTCTGGAACGGCATGCCTATCCCGAACCGGTGTCACGGCTGTTGGCAGAAACGATTACGCTGACGGTGTTATTGGGAACAGCGCTGAAATTTGAAGGCAAGTTCATTTTGCAGACCCAGACTGACGGTCCTGTATCAATGATCGTGACCGACTTCACCACGCCGGATTCTGTGCGCGCGTATGCGCGCTATGACGAAGCTGCGATTGCGCAGTTGGAAGAGTTGGATTCAGCGTCGCTTCTGGGGCGGGGCACTTTGGCAATGACCATTGATCAGGGTGCGTACACACAACGGTATCAGGGTATTGTTCAACTAGACGGAACCAGCCTGGAAGAAGTGGCCCGGCAATATTTCCGCCAATCAGAACAGATCCCGACCGACGTGCGTTTGGCGGTTGGTGAGGTGTTGACCCGTCGTGAGGGCCAGGCTCCCGCTCATGCGTGGACGGCTGGTGGCGTGTTGGTCCAGTTCCTGCCCGATACTGAAGAGCGCATGCGTCAACGTGACTTGCATGGTGGCGATGGCGACACCAGTTCTGAGGATGGTTCACACGGCGAAGATGAGGTCTGGACCGAGACTAAATTTCTGATGCAAACCATTGATGATGTTGAGCTGACAGATGTATTGGTGGAACCGGAGAAACTGCTCTATCGGTTGTTCCACGAACATGGTGTGCGGGTATTTGACTCAGTCCAGGTGCAGGACAATTGTTCCTGTTCGTCGGAAAAAGTCACCAACATGTTGACAGGCCTCAGCGCCGAGGAACGGGCGCAAAGTGTCGAAGACGGCGCTATCAGTGTGAAATGCGAATTCTGTAGTCAGGCTTACAGCTTCGATGCAGCAGCCTTTGGCTGAGGACTACAGCGACAATATTGCCATACCGTTGTCACCTTCGTCGTGATATATTGCGTAAAGTTAACTTGAGTGGCGCAGGCCAAACTTTACAATTTGCGCTATCCAAGGAGTCGTCCCCATGCTGGACAAAGTTGGCGGCAAAGACTTGCCTGCCGCAGAAAATGAAGTGGCCTCTGAAAAAGACGACGCAGTAGCCATACTGTCGACGGGCAGCCTTGTTGCGCCTGTTAAAAAGCGTTCAGTCTTTGTTTCCATGTTTTTTGGACTGCTGCAGATCATCTTGATGATTGCGGTTCTGTTTGGCTCTTTCATGCTGGCCAAGCGGATGATCGACGACAAGCCCGACCCGCGTAAGCGCCGTGCTTTCAAAACCGTTTACACGATTGAAACCGTCGAAGCTAAGTTGAAGGATTATCAACCGGTCTTCACTTCTTATGGTCAGACCGTTGCTGCGCGGACTGTTGACCTGCGGTCGCTTGTTTCTGGTGAAATTGTTCAGGTCAATCCAAAACTGCGCGCTGGGGCCCGTATCGCCAAGGGCGAAGCTTTGGTTGAAATTGATGAGTTCAACTATCGCGGTGCGCTGGCTGAGGCCAATGCCAACCTACAGGAAGCCCAGGCGCGCGTGCTGGAAAATGAGGCTCAGATTGGCCTCGAACAAAGCAAATTACAGTCTGCGGTTGAGCAATTGGAATTTGCGGTCACTGATCTTGAGCGCATTGAATCCTTGAAGGAACGTCAGACGGCGACGCAACAGCAGGTCGAGACGCGTAAACTGGTGGTGAGCCAGCGCAAGCAGGCGGTTGCCCTTTCGCAAAATACGCTGAAGGTGCAGCAAGCCAAAAGCGATCAGCAGAAAGCCTCCTTGTTGCGACTCCAATGGAAGGTTGAACAAGCTCAACGAAACCTTGAATCAACTACTTTGATTGCGCCGTTCTCGGGTATCGTGCGATCAAGCAGCGCTGAAATTGGCCGCGCCATTACAGCCAATGATGTTGTGGTCTCGTTGTATGAGGCTGATTCGATGGAAGTTCAGTTCACCCTCACCGATGCCCAGTACGGGCGCTTACAAACCGACAGCGAAGGTTTGATCGAACGTAAGGTTGAAGTGGTCTGGCCGGTGGCCGGTAAGGACTGGACGTATCCGGCAACAATCGATCGACTTGGTGCGGAAATCACATCTGCGCGCGGTGGAGTCGAACTATACGCAGTCATTGGTGATGCACCGAACAGTGTGGCCATTCGCCCTGGTGCATTTGTCGAGGTGCGTGTGCCCGATCAGGTGTTCAAAAACACTGTCATCGTTCCAGACACAGCGCTTTATGGAAGCGACATAATTTATACGGCCGTCGATGGTAAGCTGGTGGAAAACAAGGTCGAAGTTGTTTCTTTTGAGGGCGAGAATGCCCTTGTCGGCTCCGGGTTGAAAAGTGGCGACGAGGTTCTTGTTACCCGCATCACAGAAGTTAGTGCTGGTTTGAACGTGCGCCGCGAAGGCGAAGCGACACCTCCGCGCGCAGGTCGTCCATCTGGCCAGGGTAACAGTCAAAACGCGGCGGCTGGACCTCCGCGCGGTCGACCGTCCCCTGAAGAGCTTGCTACAATTGCCAAGGCCAACAGTTTGTCGATGCAAGAGTTTCGTGCCCTTCCGATGCCCAAGCGGCGTGAGATGATTGGCGCGCATCGTGCCGCCGCTGCGGCGAAGCAATAGGGGCTGGTTGATGGTTTCGAGATCAATACCAATCAAGTCAGGATTGATCAGCCTGTTTGTGCGGCACCGTAATGCCGCAAATTTGGTCATGGTATTGATGATCATATTTGGCGCGATTTCGCTGAGCCGCATCAACACCCAGTTTTTCCCCAAGATCGAAATTCCGGTTATTTCGGTTTCCGTCACCTGGTCCGGCGCCAGTGCCGAAGACGTTGAATCGAATATTCTGGAAATTATAGAGCCGGAAATCCGCTACCTGGACGGCGTAGATCGAGTGACTTCTCGGGCACGGGAGGGCATTGCATCTATTGGTATTGAATACGAAGCCGGGGCTGATCTGAAAGAGGCCCTGCGTGAAGTTGAGACCGCCGTTAATGCGATCACCACGTTGCCGGAAGATGCGGAATCGCCATCGGTGCGTCGTTCTACGCGCGGCTTTGACCGGGTTGCTCGGCTGGCGCTGACCGGCCCCGTATCAGAAAAAGCGCTGCGCTTTTACGCCAAGAAGATCCGTGATGACCTTATTGATCGCGGTATCGACAAGACGATTTTCACCGGCCTGAGAACCCGCGAACTGCAGGTTGATATTCCTGAACAAGAACTTCGCCGACTTGACCTGACGGTTGGTGAAGTTTCGCGCATAATTTCGTCCAACTCACGCGACCTGCCATCCGGCCAGATGGAGGGTTCTGTTGAGAAACAATTGCGGACCCTTGCTGATGCAGAAAATGCCAAAGGATTGGGTGCTATCGAGGTGCGCAGTTTTGCCAGCGGAGAGAAGGTTCGTCTGCGTGACATTGCCGACATCACCGATGGTTACAAGGATGGCGAACCACGCGGCTTTATTAATGGACAGCGGGCGATCCAGATCGAAGTGCAACGGGCCGACAATGCCGATACGTTGCGAACCAACCAGATTCTGACGGAGTATCTTAAGGACATCGAAGGCAGCTTGCCTGCTGGTTTGGAACTCTTGCAATATGATGTACGCGCAAATGCGCTGACCGACCGCATCATGTTGCTGGTCACCAACGGCCTTGGTGGCTTGGTGCTGGTGATCGGCATTCTTTTCATTTTCTTGAATGCCCGCATCGCCTTCTGGGTCGCCGCCGGTATTCCCGTGGCCATGCTGGCGACCATCGGCATCATGTGGCTGTTGGGACAGTCCATTAACATGATCTCTCTATTTGGATTGATCATGATGCTGGGCATTATCGTCGATGACGCGATTGTCGTGGGTGAACATACGGCGACGCGATTTACCGAGGGCGATGGCCCCTATGAAGCTGCGGAAAATGGTGCCGGCCGCATGGTGATGCCAGTTTCGGCTGCGATGATCACCACTATCGCTGCCTTTGCCCCAATTCTGGTTATCCAGGGTGGCATTGGACAGATCATGGGCGTGTTGCCGATTGTTGTGATCGCCGTGATTGTTGCCAGTCTCATTGAGTGTTTCCTGATCCTGCCGGGCCATTTGGCCCACACATTGCGCCCCCGTGCGGCCCGTCGATGGTCCTATTGGCGGCAATTTACGCTGGCGCTGCTGATTGGGGTTTTTGCTGTGTCTGTGGCCGAACCCGGCAAAGGTGGCTGGTTCATCGAATTGGTCAATGGTCTGCTGGCCTGGGCGCGTGGATATGTGGCGATACCTGAATTCCCCGGTTCGCCAGAACAAATCGTTAGCTTCATTCAGGCGCAGCGCGAGGGCACCCCACTGCCGATGTTCATCGGTGCATTGGCAGTTGTTGCCTATATTGCCTCGGTCGTGCTGGAGGGCCTGCTTTCGCTGTGGTCGCGCTGGCGCAACAAGGGCCGGTCGGAATCCGAACTGGTCACTGATGGGGCATTCCGTCGAGGCTTCGACAAAGCCTTCAACTGGTTCCGCGACAAACCTTTTGACATGTTGGTGCGGGCTTCGTTCTCGTTTCGCTATTTTACAATCGCTGTTGCTGCCGCGCTGTTCGGCGTCGGAGTGATCGGTATGCTCATGGGCGGCAAGGTGGGATTCGTCTTCTTCCCATCTGCCGAAGCTGAGAACATCAATGCCCGCCTGGTCTTCAATGCTGGCATGCCTGAAGACAAGGCAATTGATGCGATCAACCGTATCAATGCAGCCTTACTGACTGCAGAAAAGCACTTGACTGATGGCAAGGAGAAGCTGGTTGTGGCTTCTTTTGCAACCTTGGGTAAGGCAGGGCGTTCCACCGGAGACAATGTTGCCAGCATCCGGGTGCAGTTGACCACATCAGAACAGCGCACTGTGCGGACGCCGGATATCACCCGTGCGTGGCGTATGGCATTGCCGAAAATTGCCGGTGTTCGTCGCGCTGCAATATTTGAATCCCGCGGTGGACCTCCGGGTCGCGATATCGATGTGCAACTGCAGGGACCTGATATTGCGGTTTTGAAACAGGCAGCGACGGCGATCATTCCGTTGGTTCAGGCCATCGAAGGCGTCTCTGGCGTCTCCGACGATCTGCCTTATGGCAAGCCTGAACTCGCGATGCAGCTGAAAGAACGTGGCGCTTCCCTGGGCTTCACCATCGAAGATGTAGGGCGACAGCTGCGCAACTCTTTTGAAGGCGCAATTCCGCGCCGCTTTGCTGATGGTGATGACGAGATCACAATCCGGGTGTCAAAAGTCATGCGCAGTAATGGAACTGCAGCATTGCGCAATTTCGAACTTAAAAGTCCGGCAGGCAATTTTGTACCGCTATCAGAAGTCGTGACCATTACCGAAAGTCAGGGCTTCGCCGCCATTGAACGTATTGACGGTAAGGCAACGGTGTCGGTTACCGCTGACATCGACTCCAAAATCAACTCGACTGAAAATGCCATTGCCGAGTTGGAGGCTTCCGACTTGCAGCAGATCGTTGACCGGTTTGGTGTCAGCTACCGCTATTCTGGCCGCGATGAGGAACGCCGCGAGGCTTTTGCTGATTTGCAGACCGGCGCTCTGATTGCGCTGGCAGTGATTTACATCGTGCTGGCATGGGTTTTCGCCTCCTATTGGCGTCCCATTGCTGTGATGCTGATCATCCCGTTCGGTGTGGTTGGTGCAGTCTACGGCCACTATCTGCTCGATTTAAAGCTGACCATTCTGTCGTTTATCGGCCTGCTCGGGTTGGCCGGGATTCTGGTCAATGACTCGATTATCCTGGTCAGCCGTTTGGATGAGCGCATTCGCGAAGGCGATTCGCTGAAAGAAGCCGCCATCGGTGCAAGTCGCGACCGTCTGCGTGCGGTGTTGCTGACGTCGCTGACAACCATTGGCGGTCTGATTCCGCTAATGTTCGAGAAGAGCCTGCAGGCACAGTTCTTGTTGCCGATGGCAACTACCATGGTCTTTGGTCTGGCATCTGCAACCTTGCTGGTACTGTTCCTGGTGCCCGCATTTGTCGGGATTGGCGAAGATATTCGCCAGACGCTGGTTGCATTGTTCGGCAAGAGCAAGCCGCAGTTAAAAAGCGGCACAGTTATTCAACCAGCTGAATAGTCTTTTAGGTGCGCCAAAAACGCGGGCTGAGCAGAACGAGAACTGTAAACAGTTCCAACCGGCCCAGCAGCATGGTTATGCCGAGGATCCACTTAGCCGCATCGCTGAGATCTTTATAGGTGCCAGCAGGGCCGATTATTGCTCCGAGGCCGGGACCTACATTAGAAATTGCTGAACCAGCTCCTGACAGGGCCGTAACTGTGTCGACCCCAACAATTGACAGCGCCATGGCGGATACTGCGAAGGACAGAATATACAAAAAGAAGAAACTCAACACCGCCGACGTGACGTCTTCACTGACGGGCCGTCCATTGAATTTTTGGGTGAAGATGCCGTGCGGATATAGCACCCGCGCCAGATGTTGGCGGACATTCTGGAACAGGACCTGAAAGCGGAAAATCTTGATGCCGCATGAAGTCGACCCAGCGCAGCCACCAATAAACATGATGAAGAAGAAGAACGCGATGGCAACCGGTCCCCAGCCATCATAGGCGGTAGTTGAATAGCCGGTGCCCGTGAGGATCGAAGTGACGTTAACGGCAGCAAATCGGAATGCATCTAACCCGACACGAACACCGACGGATTCTTCGATAATCCAGGCAAATAAAACCACCCCAGCCAGCAACATCAGGAAACTACGCACCTGTGTGTCACGAAAAAGCGGTGTAGCGCTGCCCTGCAAAGCCTGAACATAGAGCAGGAACGGCAAGGACCCGATGATCATGAACAGGATGGCGATCGTATCGATGGTGGGGTTGTTGAAATAACCAAGAGATGCATCGTGATTTGAAAAACCGCCGGTTGCCACGGTCGTCATGGCATGAACCACGGCATCCAGCACGTTCATCCCGGCAAACAGATAAGCCAGCATGCAGATGCCGGTCAGATTGAGGAAGATCAGGGTGATGAAACCCGAAATCTGCGTTGCGCGGGGCAAGATCTTTTCCGGTGTTTCAAAGGCCTCGACCTTGAACAACTGCATGCCGCCAATCTGCAACATCGGCAGAACCGAAACTGCCATAACGATAATGCCAAGGCCCCCCAACCATTGCAGAATGCCCCGCCACAGCAGGGTGCCCGGCGGTAGTGTGTCGAGATTTGTGATCACTGTGGACCCAGTGGTGGTCAGCCCGGAAATCGACTCAAAAAATGCATCGGTATAGGTCGGCACGGCTTCTGACCAATAGATCGGCAAGGCACCAAACGCCGACAATGCTACCCAGACAAGAACAGTCATGATGAAGGCCTGGCGGGTAGAAAGGCCCCGGCTGCTGCCGCGCGTTGCCAGGAACATCAGCCCGCCCGTGCCGGAGGTAGTAATGGCGGCGGCACCAAAGACCTGCCAGTTGTCATTGCCAGATACAAAATCGACAAAGGTCGGCAGCAGCATTGCGCCGCCCAACATGGCCAGCAAAACGCCAATCACCAAAATGATCGGTGTCGGATCAAATGCCGGGCGGCGATGAGCAGTTGCGGTTTGGGTGGAAGACATGCCGCTTAGTTCACCACACGATGGGCGTTCGGCAAGTCCAGCGCAAACGCCGGAATGTCGATATCGAATGTTTCATTCAGGTTTGACTCCATGGTGTAGTGTCCCACCATAAAGCCCGAATTGGTCTCCAATGGACATCCGCTTGTATACTCGAACATTTCACCGGGCTGCAGGGTCGGTTGTTCGCCGACCACGCCGGATCCCTGGACATGTTCTACCTTGCCGTTGCTGTCGGTGATTTCCCAATAGCGCTCTTTCAATTGCACGGTCTGGGAACCTTCGTTGCGAATTTCAATCGTATATGCCCACATGAATTGATTGGCCTGCGGGTCGGACCGGTCTTCAAGATATTCCGGATCGACCAACACGCGGATATTCCGAGTCAGCGCCATATAGCGGCCATCATCTGAGATTGCCTGAATGCTCATCGGGTTCCGTCCCTCCATGTGCTGCCAATTGGGCGGCATGCGGGGTGTTAAGCCCTTGTGATGAAGGCTTGATTCCTGCCATCACAATGGTTCCATTTGAGCATCACAGGCTCTAGGTTCTGTATAAACCAATTGAGGACATTCATCCAACCATGTTTGACACCCGTGTCAGAGCTGTGATCGATCCGGTTTTAAATCGCATAGGCCATGGATTAGCGTCCATCGGCTTTACGGCCAATGGTGTCACCTGGATTGGGTTTGCGCTCGGTGTGGTGGCTGCGTTTTGCATCGCATTTGGCAATTTTGGCTGGGGATTGGTTTTGTTGATGGCGTCTCGGATATGCGATGGCCTCGACGGTTCCGTCGCCCGTGCCGGTATTGGGCGGGCCAGGGCGTCAGACCTTGGTGGATTTCTCGACATCGTTCTGGATTTCGCCTTTTACGGCATGATCCCCTTCGCCTTTATTCTGGCAGACCCTGCCGCCAATGCCGTTGCGGGAGGCCTGTTGCTGCTTGTCTTCTATGCCAATGGCGCGAGCTTCCTCACCTACGCGTTAATGCTGGAAAAGCGTGGTTTGCAAGGACATGAACGCGGCAGCAAGAGCCTCGTTTACACCACAGGACTGGCTGAGGGGACCGAAACAATTGCTGTATTTGTCGCCTTCTGCCTGTTTCCCGCTTGGTTCAGCCAAATCGCCTATTTCTTTGCCGCTGTGGTGGTGGTGACAACAATCACGCGCATCGTTCTCGCCCACCAGGTCTTCAGCAGCGGCGGCGAGGGCGACGGCGGCAAGGACGACGAGGACGACTAGGGCGGCGAGAGCGGCAAGGACGGCGGCAGCGGCGATAGTGGCCAGGTGCCAACCTAAACGAGGCTAGTGCTTCGACAGACCCGCCAGGTCGTCGATGATCGGGCAGTCGGGGCGCTCGTCTCCATGGCAATTTTGAGAAAGGGTCGCCAGCGTTTTTCGCAACGCCTTCAACTCGCTGATCTTGCGGTCCACTTGCTGTATTTTATCCTGGGCTATCAGTTTCACATCGGCGCTGGCCCGGTGGTCATCTTCATAAAGCGACAGCAAAAGGCGGCATTCTTCGATGGTAAACCCGAGACTGCGGGAACGTTGCAGAAAACGTAGGCGATGAATATCGTTTTCGGTATAGTCGCGATATCCATTACCCGCACGGGTTGGCTTGATTAGGTCGATCTCTTCGTAATAGCGAATGGTCTTGGGTGGTAAGCCCGATTTTTCAGCGGCCAATCCGATATTCATGAGAGCTTCTTCCAGCAATTAGAACGGCAGTTTCATGCCAGGTGGAATAGGCAAACCCGCTGTCAATTCTGATGTTTTTTCCCGTGCCAGATCTTCGGCACGTCCCTTGGCGGCATTGTGGGCAGCGATGATCAGGTCTTCAAGAATTTCTTCTTCGCCTTCTTTCAACAGAGACGGATCAATGGTCAGACCTTTCATCAGTCCTTTGCCTGTCAACGTGACAGTGACCATGCCTCCAGCGCTCATGCCTTCGGCTTCCAACTCTTCAAGCTCGTTCTGCATGTCCTCCATTTTGGACTGCAGTTCCTTGACCTTGCCCATCATGCCCATCAGGTCTTTCATCGTATCATTCCTTTAATTGAAATAGTCGTCGAGCCCACCGGCGCCGGGATCTTCCTGGTCGCCACTGGGTGATGTTTCATCTTTGTCACTGTCGGCTTCGAAGTCATCGGGATTGTCCAACGCCGCATCCTGCGCCGATTCAACATCGAGGCCGTCTCCGGCTTCAAGCCCGGGGAAACGTACATCGAGAATTTTGCTTTTGGGGAAAGTCTTCAATACCGCAGCGACAACCGGATTGTTCTCGGCCTGAGCAAATTGGCGCTCGCGTGTTTCGGTTTCCACTTCTTTAACCGTGGCGCTGCCCTGAACCTCTGCGACGATTATTTCCCATTGTTCGCCGGTCCACTGACGCAGACGGTCATCCAGAATCTGCACCATGTCGATGGGCGCGCTACCCACCGGGTGAAACTCGATGCGCTTGTTGGCGAAAGATATTTCACTGAAATTGTTGCGCAGCAGCAACTTGAAGCGAATGTCGCGCTTTTTTTCGGCAATTGCCAGCAAATCGTTGAAGGTGTTGATCACTTCAAACGCCGCTTCTGGCTTAGCTGACTGTGTTGGAGGCGGAACATCAGGAACTGGCACAAGTTTGGGCGCAGGGCGTTCGCTTGTAGCTGGCGTTGCCGCACCGATCATTTGCGGTTCGTGATCCACGACGAGCGTCGGGCCATTAGCAACCTGGCGCATGGTTGAACCACCGCCGCCGGACGGAGAGGCTGCGGCCTGGGGGGCTGCATTGCCACCGCTATTTGTGGTTGCGCTGCCGCCGCCGCCGCTGCCACCATCGCCGCTAGAGCTTCCGCTGCCTGGCGTCGTCAAAGTCTTGATCACTTCGTCCGGTGTTGGCAGGTCGGCTGCATGGGTGAGGCGAACCAAAACCATGTCGGCTGCAGCCAACGGACGGGGTGAAGCTTGGACTTCGGCAATACCTTTGAGCAGCATTTGCCAGGTGCGTCCAAGAATGCGTGGGCTCAATTGTTCAGCAAATGCCTTGCCACGGGTCTTTTCATCTTCAGAAAGGGAAGGGTCGTTCAGGGCAGTGTCAACATAGCGCACCCGCGTCACGAAATGTACGAATTCGGCCAGATCGGTCAGCACGGTGGCCGGGTCTGCGCCAACATCATACTGTTCTTTGATTTCCTGCAGGGCTGCAGAAATGTCGCCCTTCATGATTTGTTCAAACAGGTCGATGACCCGTGCCCGGTCGGCAAGACCAAGCATGGTGCGCACTTGCTCAGCCTGTACCGCGCCGTCGCCGTCGCCGCCACCGGCGCTTTCGCCACCGGCGTGGGCTATGGCCTGATCGAGCAGAGAAAGGGAGTCGCGCACTGAGCCTTCAGCAGCCCGCGCAATCATGGCAAGGGCCGTCGTTTCAGCGCTGACGCCTTCCAGGCCGGCGATTTTTTCAAGGAAGTCTGTCAGTTCCCCCGCCTCAATACGACGCAGATCAAAACGCTGACAGCGTGACAGAACGGTGATCGGCACCTTACGGATTTCGGTCGTGGCAAAGATGAATTTGACGTGTTCTGGCGGCTCTTCGAGGGTCTTCAGCAGGCCATTGAAGGCAGCCGTCGACAACATGTGAACCTCGTCGATAATGTAGACTTTGTAGCGAGCTGAGACTGGTTTGTAGCGCACACTGGCGATGATTTCGCGAATGTCATTAATGCCCGTGTGGGAGGCGGCGTCCATCTCGATGACATCAACATGATTGCCTTCCATAATGGAGGCACAGTGGTGTCCGGGGTTGGCCAAATCCAGAGTTGGCTGTTTGGCGCTGCCAGACTCGTAGTTCAAAGCTCGAGCCAGAATGCGGGCAGTGGTTGTTTTGCCAACCCCGCGCACACCGGTGAGCATATAGGCTTGTGCGATGCGATTGGTTGCGAAGGCGTTGGTCAGCGTCCGGACCATCGGCTCCTGGCCGATCAGGTCATCAAAATTGGACGGGCGATATTTGCGGGCGAGGACGCGATATTCGCTGTCGGCGCTATCTGCGGTTGTGTCACTCATTCCGCCCTGCAGATGCTCCAAGTGCCTGGTTGGTCTGGTTCCCAGTCTGACCAGTCAATTCCGGTGGATTGATCTGATCAAATGCCCGTGGGCTTGGGTGGAAGACTGGCTTAGCGTGACCCGTTCCGGAATCTCGTTGGGGCTGCTTCGTTCCCGATCTGACCCGATTGGCGAGTGGACCGTCCACAAACCAGCCTTCCAAGGACAACATATCATGTGTGTGCCCCCCAATTGCAAGTGGGAAATGGCGGATCTGCTGTTAGACTGTGGGAATGAGTAGTACCGAATATTCGTGGCAACTTGATTCGCGCCTGAACAACGACACAATCCCCGTATTCGACAATGGCGGGGTCAGTATTCTGTTAATGAATGACCGCCGTTGGCCCTGGTTGATCCTGGTGCCGAAAGTGGTTGGTGCAGAGGAATTGCACGATTTGGGGCCTGAAATTGCGCCAGTGGTGATGGATATCGCCATTTCGACAGGTGAAAAGCTCAAATCCATGACTGGATGCGAAAAGATCAACATCGCTGCCATTGGCAATATGGTTCGTCAACTCCATATACACGTGATCGCCCGCAGTGAGGGTGACGCCAATTGGCCTGGACCTGTCTGGGGCTATGGATCGGCGGAACCGTACAATGAGACCGAGGCCAGCGATTTGATTGGCAATTTGAAAGAACAGCTTTTTGACCCGTCCATTTCTTGATCCGAATTTTGACCCACCAGAAACAAGTGCAAGACTGGCCTATGCTGGTGGTCGGCTCGATCGATTGTCCGAGGAACGCTCTGAATCTTGCGTTGAAGATGCACTGGCCAATCCATCCACCGCGATCATGGGGTTTGCCCGCGGCCGGGTGCTGATCTCCTTTGCTGGAGACGAGACGCGCGGACTGTTCAATCTTGATGAACTGGCGCCGTTTGAACCCAAGCTGGACCGTGCGGTTATGCTCGGCAGTGCCGATGGAAGCGACCATCTGGCCTTGCCTCTATCGATTAATCCCGACGAGGAAGCTTTTGAACTGCCCGAGCCGTTCAAAGCCATCGACTACCGTTCGCTCGCCCGGCAGGGGCTGCTGCCCCATGATCAATTGGGCAATGCTGCTTATGGCGGGGCGATGCTTGCCTGGCATGCTACAAACCGTTTCTGTTCACGTTGTGGTGGTGCGAGCGAAATGCGAGGTGGTGGTGCCAAGCGGGTCTGCACATCCTGCGAAAAGGAGCATTTTCCGCGTACCGACCCAGTGGTGATCATGCTGACCGTCGATCGTGACCGATGCCTGCTCGGGCGGTCACATCACTTTCTCCCGGGCATGTATTCGGCCCTAGCTGGATTTGTGGAGCCGGGTGAAACGATGGAATCAGCGGTGCGCCGTGAAACCTTTGAAGAAAGCGGTATTCGCGTTGGCAAAGTGACTTATCATGCCACCCAACCCTGGCCGTTTCCTCATACCCTGATGATCGGTTGCTATGGCGAAGCCTTGAACTCAGAAATCAAGAAAGACGAAGCGGAACTGGATGACTGTCGCTGGTTTAGTCGCGAAGAAGTGCGTGCCATTCTCGATGGCACAGGCCCTGCAAATGAAGATGGCAGTCCGGAGTTTTTCATGCCGCCAACCATGGCGATTGCCAATCGCCTGATCACCGACTGGGCGGCAGCGGCGGCGGGCAGCTAGGATGAATAACGTCAAGCGCCGCGATTACGCACCGTGGGTATGCTGACGGGTCAACCTTCCCGGCTCACCATCCAGCACAAATCTAGCCAGTTCATCAGCGATAACAGGTGCGCGCAAAAAGCCTGCACCGCCATGGCTCAGGCTGTAAAAAAGCTGAGGAATTTCATTTGACCGCCCCAACCGCAAATTACCGTCACCAACTTTTGAGCGCAGCCCTGCAGTCACGCGTAACAGGGGTAGTTGACGCACCACAGGCAGGATGGGCTCGGCATTTTGATAAAGAAACTCAACTATATCCGCGCCAGGTTCCAGGGAGTTTTCTCCGGCCTCATAGGTGGTGCCGACGATCAGCTGTCCATTTTCGCGCGGACACAAATTGCCGCGATGATGCTTGATAAGATGGCTAACCGGCTTCGTCAGCGAGGACTGATCAACAACCAGATTGACTCCGCGAACCGGCCGACTCTTCGGCATGTCATCGGGCAGGCCCTCAATGGCGGGCGTACCAATTCCTGTGCACATGATGACCTTTTCAGCCATTAATTGCGTACCGTCCGCGCTCGTAACTACGAGGTTTGACGAGGTGTCCTTTGCAGGAGTGACAGTGACGACGGTGTAGTTTTTGACAATTTTGCCGCCTTCCTGCTCGATAGCCTCTGCCAGTGCCTGACACACAAATCGGCCGGTTACCCACCGCACATTTGGCAGGTGAGCGGCTGCAACGATGCCTGGGGAAAGGGCCGGTTCGAGATCATTCAAATCGGATGACTCAAGCTGGGTGAAGGGCTCTCCCTGCTCACGGCGAGCCCTTAAGTCTTTCTCCAGTCGTTTTAGATTTTCCGGCAGTGTAACCTTGATCTGGCCTTTGCTGCGAAATCCAACATCAACCAGACCCACCGAGTTCAGCCATCCCGCATAGCTTTCCCAGCGCCGCATGGATTCCCGTTCGATGGCGCGCATGGCCGTATTGCCGAGGCGTGGTTCCAGATAGGATGTGGCCACACCGCTGGCGCCGCTGGCCACAGTGCTGGCCTCCACAACCGTTACATTGGCGCCGCGCCTCAACAGTTCATGGGCAACCGACAATCCGGCAATGCCACCACCAACGACAATGATCATGCTAGCCGCCCCGCAATCATGTCTCGCTTGGTGCCAAAGCCCGGATGCTTGGCTACCTCAAACCCTGCCGCCTGAAGATTGCGTCTGACCCAGCCGGCTGCGGTATAACTGGCGAAAGTGCCGCCAGTTGCCGTCCGTTCAGCAAGCTTCTGCATAACTGGTAGCGACCACATGTCGGGGTTTTTTGAAGGCGCAAACCCATCAAGAAACCAGGCATCGATCTGTGCAAAATATTCCAATGCCTCTTCAACCGGCCTGACCACTACTTGCAGTTTTGTTTGTGCATCAAACTCCAGCGGCGGCGGTGGCGATGAGGACGACGACGGAGGCCGCGAAGGTGACGCCGAAAATCGCGATGGACCGGACGCGGTTATCTGATCCCAATGATTGAGCAGATCATCGCGCAAACTACCAAAATCATCATAGGGCGTCAGAGCCCGTTTCGCGGTCGCCTTATCAACCGGAAACGCCTCCACCGAGGTGAAATGCAGAATTTGACCGGCTCGTCGAATTTGCCGCCAATTCCGCCATACTGTCAGAAAACTGAGACCTGTTCCAAAGCCAAGTTCACCTATGTTGAAGTTAAGTCCGTTTTCCCATCTTTGTGGCAGGTTATTGCCGTTCAAAAACACGTGCTGGCACTCCGCCGATCCACCATTTCGTGAAAAATAGTGGTCGCCAAACTGCTCTGAATACAGCAAGCCTTCATCGTCAAATGTGGTGATGTGGATCGGAGACGTCATGGCGTCTGTTTGAAGCGCCGCTTTCACAATTGCAAGCAGCAGAGCCAACGCCTGGTTTTCAAACTGACGGTTTACGGCAATTCCCGCAATCTACCCCAACCCTTTGCGGAAATAGATAATCCGTTCGGTTTCTTCAAAACCCCAATTCTCATGCGCCCGATGGGATTGGTGGTTGGTTTGCAGAATATCTGAGCAAAGTTCTACATATCCCTGGTCCCTGAGATCGTCGGTGATGCGGGCAATCAGTTGACGCCCGAGTCCACTGCGGCGATTATCACCGTCAATCCAGATGCCTTCAAGAAAAGGAACAGGGGTTTGGGTGCAGCCGTTGGCATAGTCGCGAACATTGACCTCAGCAAATCCAATCGGCGCGTCATTGCGGTCGACCACGAAATAGATGGTGAAGTTTTTGTCCGCCAGCATCTTGTCAATTTCGCTGGTGTTCTGCACATCTGTCAGGTCAGCCCAAAGGGCGCAGCGCATCCTGGCCCAGGCTTTCCTGTCTGAGGGTTGAATGGTTCGGGTTGAAAAGCACATTGGTCATTGTGCCATTCGTCGTCAAAAGAAAAAAGGGCCGACGATTTCTCGCCAGCCCTAATTTGATTCTTGAATTTGCGGAGAGGCTTACTCGTCGCCGCCTTCGCGGTCCTTCAGGGCAGCGCCCAGAATGTCGCCGAGCGATGCACCAGAATCGGAAGAACCGTATTGCTTGACGGCCTCTTTCTCTTCGGCAATTTCCAGCGCCTTGATCGACAGGTTGACCTTGCGGTTTTTCTTATCGAACAGGGTAACGCGGGCATCGATCTTCTGACCAACTGAGAAACGCTCAGGGCGCTGCTCGTCGCGGTCGCGTGACAGGTCGAAACGCTTGACGAAAGCTTCGATGTCGGTGTCGACAATCTTCACTTCCAGACCACCGTCTGTGACTTTCAGAACTTCGGCTGTGACAATGGAGTTCTTACGAATCTCACCGCCTTCGCCACCGTCCATTGGGTCAGCGCCGTCCAACTGTTTGATGCCGAGCGAAATACGCTCTTTGTCGACATCAACATCCAGAACAACAGCTTTCACCATGTCGCCTTTGTTGAAGTTCTCGATGGCTTCCTCGCCGGACAGGTTCCAGTCCAGATCGGACAGGTGAACCATGCCGTCGACATCGCCGTCGAGGCCAATGAACAGACCGAATTCGGTTTTGTTTTTGACTTCGCCTTCAACAACAGTGCCCTGTGGGAACTGATCGGCAAATGTATCCCATGGGTTGGACAGGTTCTGCTTCAGACCCAGAGAGATACGACGCTTGGAAGGATCGACCTCCAGCACGATGACTTCGACTTCCTGAGAAGTTGAAACGATCTTGCCAGGGTGGACGTTCTTCTTGGTCCAGGACATTTCGGATACGTGGATCAGGCCTTCAATGCCTGGCTCCAGCTCAACAAATGCACCGTAGTCGGTGATGTTGGTGATGCGGCCGGTAACCTTGGTGTCGATTGGATATTTTGCACCAATTGAATCCCAAGGATCGCTTTCCAGCTGTTTCATGCCGAGTGAGATACGATGTGTATCCTGGTTGACGCGGATAATCTGAACCTTGACGGTCTGACCGATTGTCAGGATCTCGGTTGGATGATTGACGCGGCGCCATGCCATGTCGGTGACGTGCAGCAGGCCGTCAATGCCACCCAGGTCAACAAATGCACCATAATCGGTGATGTTCTTGACGACACCTTCAACGGTCTGACCTTCTTCCAGATTCTGAACGATTTCCGAACGCTGTTCCGCACGGCTCTCTTCCAGAACTGTACGACGGGAAACAACGATGTTGCCGCGGCGACGGTCCATTTTCAGGATCTGGAATGGCTGTGGTGTGTTCATCAGCGGGGTTACGTCGCGGATCGGACGGATGTCCACCTGCGAACGTGGCAGGAAGGCAGTCGCCCCATCCAGATCGACGGTGAAGCCGCCTTTGACCTGGTTGAAGATCTGGCCTTCAACTTTTTCTTCAGCTTCGAATTTCTTCTCAAGCTTGACCCAGCTTTCTTCACGGCGGGCCTTGTCGCGTGACAGGACGGCTTCGCCCATCGCATTTTCAACGCGCTCAAGATAAACTTCAACGGTATCGCCGACTTTCAGGCCGCCATCTTTGGCGCCAAAGCCGAATTCTTTCAGTGCGACGCGACCTTCTACTTTCAGGCCGGCATCGATAATCGCCATGTCTTTTTCGATGGCGGTGACGGTGCCCTTAACAACGCTGCCTTCCTGAATGGAATGGCTGGCAAGGGATTCGTCGAGGAGGGCTGCAAAGTCCTCCATTGAGGGGTTCATTTCTGACAATATATTGCTCCAAAATCCTGCAAATACTTTTTTTGACAGGATGTGCACCGGGGTTTGTGTTTCGTTTTATCGGCTTATTTCGCCCCGCTTTCGATTGGTGAAAGCTTTCCCGCAGCGAGTTAGGCTTCGGGATTGGGTGCAAAAGAGCGAAAGGCCGGTTTGCTATATTTTTGAGTTTTCGGGAAAAAATATATATTTTTCAGAGACTTCCACTTGGAATTCTACCGACAACTCAACTTGTTTCAGCGCGATTTGGCCATTTTTACAAAGCTCATTGCTCGCTGGAACGCGGTTTCTATATCCATTTGTGACGTATCGAGCAAGTGGGCATCGTCAGCCGGTCTCAGGGGGCTGTCGGCGCGGCCCATGTCGCGGGCATCACGGGCTGCAATATCGGCCAGGATTTCATCAAAATCGGCTTCCTGTCCCTTGCTCTGCATTTCGGACCAGCGACGTTTTGCGCGTTCTTCCGGTGAGGCCGTAACATAGAGCTTTATATCTGCGTCAGGACATACCACCGTGCCGATATCGCGGCCGTCCATCACGGCACCGGGAGGCGAGGCTGCGAAGTCACGCTGTAACTGAACCAATGTGCGGCGCACCGCCGGCATGGCAGCAACTTTTGAGGCCGCGCCACCAATGACGTGGTCGGAAAGCACGGCGCGATCCAGCTTTGCAAGGTCCACCTGACAGGCGGCTTCTACAGCCACGGATTCATCATCCAGGGGCAGATCTCCCTGCAGCAATTGGTGGGCAACAGCGCGGTAGGTCAGTCCGGTATCAAGATGGGGCAGACCCAGCTCTTGCGACAGACGACGACCAAGGGTGCCCTTGCCAGAGGCGGCTGGACCATCAATGGCAATGATGAATGTGTTTGGCACCTGAAATTCCCGACATGGCGTTGACGGATGTGCTTTAGCCGAACTCGGGTCGGTTTATCAATTCATCATTCAAACCAAAAAGTCGTCACTGGAAATCAGACCATTTGGATCGAACTGAAAGTTTTCTGCATCGACATCTGTCAGAGCCGTGTCCTTTAGAATTACTGTCGAGTTGCTGCCATAGCGAATTCGGATGTCATGGCCTTCTGCTGTGATTGTCAGATCATCAGCAGCCGTGACATCTGGATTGTTGGAAAAGATGATGGTGTCACCGCTGGCGAACTCGAAGTCGGTGATGGTGTCGAGATCGTCTCCCATCACCAGCAAGAACGTATCGTCGCCGCCGCCGCCGGTCATCAGGTCCATTCGCGTGCCGCCAATTAGCACATCGTCAGATGCACCACCGATCAGGGTGTCATAGCCGAAACCGGCATCCAGCAGACTGCCTTCATCGCTGCCCAACAGTGTGTCATTGCGGTTGGAGGCGATTGCGGTCTGAAACGAGATGTCATTGGCCGACATGTCGGTGAGAGCATGATTGGTGCCTCCAGCGGACAGAAGCGCCCAACTGTCGCCACCGCCTGCAGTCTCGTCGACCTGGTAGTCCAGAATCGACGAAAGCACAGAAATCGTATTGCTGTGGTCCGGACTGCCGTGGAGGTTGACGTCGCGGTTGGTGGCGATGATTTCGATTAGATTGCCCACTTCCGCATGCCAGGCGGACAGAACCACCGAATGACGCATGTCGAAGATCTCCAAATTGGTGAGATCATTGCCAAAGGCTTCATGGAGTTCGATACCGTAGCCATTGCCACCACCGCCTTTGTTGTGACTGCCGGCAATGGTGACGCCATCCACCTTGGCATCAATGGTGCTGGTCATGTTTATGGCGGTACTGGCAACATCATGGAATTGCATGTTGGAGATGGTCACGTTGGACGTGTTCTCCAGCAGCAGAGCGCTGGTACCGTCAAATTCTGACCTGGTGTTGCTGAAATCGTAGGGGTCTGTTTCGCCCAGACCAAAGGTGACGCTGAATCCTGAAATGCCAACCGACGAGGTTACGTCCATAGAGTAGTAACGTCCCTCTCCAGCTTCCAACTCGTAGGCGACCGGAGACGACAGGGTTACCGCATTGCCTTCGACGTTTTCGATTGTGTGAATGCTCTCCCGAAATGGACGGTATTGTGCCTCGTCCATTGACACATTGGTCCATCCGTTGGCGTCGAGATAGTGTTGGGTGTTGGGCTGCTGAATGTAGATGGCATCGCCTGCAGCGAAGCCATGGCCTTCCCGCAGCGTCAGGCTGGTCGCGCCAGCTGCGGCCCCATCGGGCAAGGTGCTTACATAGCTATCGCCATTGCCACGTACGACAAATCCATTGCCTCCCGAGGTGTCGGGAAAGTCGAAACTGACAGTGACGTTGGCTGTCGAGCTGCCTTCGATAGCAATATTGTCGCGGCTTATGATGATGCTGGCGTCAAAGACGTGATTGCCGTCCGCGAGCACAAAAGTCGTGCCATCCCCTGCCGCGGCAATCAGTTGGTTAAAGGCCGCTGCGCTGGTGCCGACGGCAATCTCGATAATAGGTGGTCCATCTGGCAGTGTTTCGCCATTCGCGGTGAAATTCGCTGCGGACAAAGCTGCCAATTCAACCCCGTCCAGGGTCAAGCTGTCACCATCGCCAAAATTGAAAACTGTGCTGTCGCCGGATTGTGTCGCCCGTTGCAGCAGGCCAGTAAAGTCAAGCACCTCAAAATCTTCCAGAGCGACGGTGTCCTCGCTGACATCGAAGTTCTGTACAGTGTCGGCATCATGTCCGATGGCGAAGCGGATTGTGTCGGCTCCAGATTGATCTCCTGCAACCAAAAGATCATTCCCGGCTCCACCATCCAGCAACATGCCACCATTGCCTCCGATGATGGTGTCCGCGCCGCTTCCGCCATGCACAATGAGAAGGGTGTCGTCGACCAGTCGCACGAGATTATCGACACCGTTGGACAGCTGAACAGTGCCATTTCCCTTAAGCCATAATTGTCCCCTTCCGAAGTCGGCAGCTTCAAGGTCTACAGTGCCCGAATTATCGAAAGATAAGGTCAGCGTGTCGTTCGCAGCCTGGTTGAGCATGGCGTAGCTGACATCGACGGATAGGCTTCCCCCGATCAGCGAAAAATCTATTTCCTCGATGCGCTTCAGATAGGCAAAGGAATCGCGGGAAAAATGGTAATCACCGGCAGATTCAATTTGCAGAATATCGTATCCGCGTCGACCGTTTAGATAGTCGTTAACCAGACTTCCTGCGTCTAAACGAAACAAATCGTCACTTTTTGTGCCAAAATGGTACACAATTACATCCCCAACCACAATATTACGCCGCTTTGTTAACCTTCTCTCAAGAATCGTGCCGGAGTCGAGGTATTTTTATTGTGTTGGCATCTTTTTTAAGTTGCCAGGTTGGGCGAGGAGCGAAGGGATGTTCGCAGATCGGACAGATTTTTGGGAATTTCTCCAGTATCTCGCGTATCAGTGAAATGTCATTGAAGCGTCACGATGGTGTCCGATGCTGCCACTTGTTCAACGCATCTTCTTGCCGCGCTGTAAGGTGCCCAAACACAGGAGACCGAGGGCTATGAAGGAAACAATCAAGACCGCAAGTCAGATTGACGAAATTTCGTTTGACGAATTTGACGAGATAAACCATCCGCGACCCGAAGAATGTGAATTCGACCGAGTTGTTGAATCTGCCATTTCCCGCCGCGGCTTTATGGGCGGCGTGCTGGCTTTTGGTGGCATGTCGCTGCTGGCGGGAACATCATCTTTGGTTGCTCCTGGCGACGCGATGGCTGCCCCCAACCGTTTTGGCTTCGGGCCAGTTGCCGCTAATACCGACGACACGATCACCCTGCCAGCAGGTTATAACTGGCAAATGCCTTTGAAATGGGGGGACCCGCTTTGGTCCGGTGTTCCGGAATTCGACCGCGACAGCCTGACCGCTGATATTCAGGCCAAGGCTTTTGGCGACAACAACGATGGCATGGACCTCTTCGTTGATGGCAACCGGCAAATTCTGGTGGTTAACAATGAATATACAAACCGTGGCCTGATATATGGCAACCGCGTATCCGGCCTGCCGGAAACCGCCGATGATGCCATCAAGGGCAAGGCTGCACACGGGGTTAGCGTGGTGGAAGTCACCGAAAAAGAGGGCTATTGGGAGATCGTCAAGGATTCGCCCTATAACCGCCGCATCACGGCCGACACGCCGATGGATCTGACCGGCCCGGCGTCTGGTCATGATCTGCTGAAAACCGAAGCTGATCCGAGCGGTACCAGGTCGCTGGGCACATGGAACAATTGCGGCAACGGCCGCACCCCCTGGGGCACCTATCTGGCGTGCGAAGAAAATTTCAATGGATATTTCTCAGCGGCCGACGAAAACCACGAGCCGTCCGCCGAGTTGCAGCGCTACGGCGTCAAGTCGAAAGACTGGGGCTACGGCTGGGCCAAGGTTGATGAACGATTCGATGTATCCACACACCCAAACGAGCCCAACCGTGCTGGCTATGTTGTAGAGATCGATCCGCTGGATCCGAATTGCACACCAAAGAAAAGAACCGGACTTGGCCGTTTCAAGCACGAAAACGCCGAGGTCGTTGTCAATGTGGATGGCCGCATCGTGGTCTATATGGGCGACGATGAACGCAGTGAATTCCTCTACAAATTTGTTTCCAGAGGCTTTTATGCCGAGGGTGCTTCCACGGATGACCTGCTCGACAATGGCGCGCTGTATGCCGCCAAGTTCGAAGATAGCGGCCGTGGCCGTTGGCTGGCGCTGACACCGGCCACCACCGGCATGAAGGATGAGGCGGAAATTTCGATCCATACGCGCCAGGCGGCGTCGGCTGTCGGAGCGACCACGATGGATCGCCCTGAATGGGTTGCGTCCAATCCGGTCAAGGCGGAAGTCTATTGCGCACTGACAAACAATAAAAACCGTGGTCGCAAACCAAATGCCGGTGGCGATTCCACGCCGGTTGGAGGTCCAAACCCACGTGAAGGTAACAAATACGGTCAGATCGTGCGCTGGCGTCCTGCAGGTGGCGACCATGCGGCTTCCGACTTCAATTGGGACCTTTTCGTTATGGCCGGTAACCCGACTGTTCACGGTGACGCCCGCGCTGGTTCAGCAAATGTAAATGAAGGCAATATGTTCAACTCTCCCGATGGCATCACGTTTGATTCCAAGGGCTTGTTATGGATTCAGACTGACGGCAATTACTCCAACGCGAAGGACTTTGTCGGTCAGGGCAACAATCAGATGTTGGTTGGAGACCCGGCCACAGGTGAAATTCGCCGCTTCCTTGTGGGGCCTAAAGAGTGCGAGATCACGGGCATGTGCTGGTCGGCTGACCGCAAGACCGTTTTTGTCGGCGTCCAGCACCCCGGTGAGCGCGGCAATTCTTCCTTCCCTGGTGGTGGCAATTCGGTGCCCCGTTCGGGCGTCATCGCCGTGCGCCGTGATGATGGTGGCCAGATTGGCTAACTGAGCCTCAATCCAAATGAGGAAAGCCCGGCCATTGTGCCGGGTTTTTTATCTGTAGGGCAAACAGCATCCCGTCAACCATTTGGCTGCTGAAATCCCTTTGTCGCATAGTAATTCAATTGAGCTTGGCCTATATCGAAGCGTGAGTAAGCTTTGGATGGCCAAAATGAGCACATCAGCAGATACCAGTCGCACCCGATCACCTGAAGAGATGAGCACGGCCTATGGCTTTGAGCAGGTCGGGGAAGGTGAAAAACAGAGCAAGGTCAACGATGTTTTCCATTCTGTGGCCAACCGCTATGACGCGATGAACGACATCATGTCATTGGGTGTTCACCGGCTCTGGAAAGAGGCGATGGTTGCCAAGGCGGCACCTTCCAAACGCCCTGGCTGGCGTTCGCTCGACGTTGCCGGTGGTACCGGCGATATCGCCTTTCGTTTGGTTGAAGCCTCCAATCGTCAGGCTCATGTGACAGTGCTTGATATCAACGGTTCGATGCTGGAAGTCGGTCGCCAGCGTGCCGAGAAAGCCGGTCTGTTGGACAATGTTGAGTTCGTTGAAGCCAATGCAGAAGAATTGCCATTCGATGACAATATGTTCGATGCCTATACTGTCGCCTTCGGGATCCGCAACGTGCCGCGCATGGACCATGCATTGGCGGAAGCCCGCCGGGTTTTGAAGCCGGGTGGACAGATATTGGTGCTGGAATTTTCCGAAGTGGATGTGCCCGGCCTGGATAAGTTCTACGACCTGTGGTCGTTCAACGCGATTCCGCCAATTGGCCGCGCCGTAACAGGCGATGCAGAGAGCTACAAATATTTGGTCGAAAGCATCCGCAAGTTCCCCAATCAAAACCGCTTTGCCGACTACATCCGTGATGCTGGATTTGAACGAGTGGACTATCGCAATATGTCTGGCGGCATCGCCGCATTGCATACTGGCTGGAAGATTTAGAGCCGTCTGATGGTTAAGCTGCGCGCCAGTTTCTCGCTGTTAAGAGCGGTCTATGTATTGATGCGGGAGGGTGTGATTACGGCCCTGCCGGAAGAAGGTGCGCCCCCGCCGGTGCGCCTTGCCAAATCGATCGCCAAGCTGATCGAGCGTCGTCGCGCCAAAAATCAAGCCCAGTCGGAAAACCTGTCCAAGGCTTTGAACCGCCTTGGACCGAGCTGGGTCAAACTCGGTCAGTTCCTGGCTACCAGACCGGATATTGTTGGCGCTTCCATCGCCCTCGATTTGGAACTGCTGCAGGATCAGATGGAGCCCTTCGACACGGAAGCCGCCAAGCAGATGGTTGCTGCGAGTTTGGGCGAAGAGGTCGATCAGCTGTTCTCGTCATTTGGCCCCGCCGTTGCAGCAGCTTCAGTGGCTCAGGTGCACAAGGCCACGATCGAAGCTGAGGATGGCGTTCGTGAGGTTGCGGTCAAGGTCATCCGCCCCGGTGTGCGGGATCGCTTTGGTCGCGATCTGGCAACTTTTTTCGCCGCTGCCCATGCGATGGAACGGCACCTGGAAGTGGCGAAAAGGCTGCAACCGGTTCTGGTTGTTGAGATGCTGGCGAAGTCCGCCAAGCTGGAGATGGATTTGCGGCTGGAAGCAGCTGGTTTCTCAGAGATGGGTGAAAACACCGCTGAAGATGAAGGCTTTCGTGTGCCAGGCGTCGACTGGGAGCGAACTGGACGCGACTGTGTCACCATGGATTGGGTTGACGGCATCAAGCTGTCCAATGTGCAGGCTTTATTTGATGAAGGTCATGACCTGCCGGCATTGGCGAATTGCCTGAATCAAAGTTTCCTGCGCCATGTACTGCGCGACGGTTTCTTTCATGCCGACATGCATCCTGGCAATCTGTTCGTCGATGCGCAGTCAAATATCGTCGCCGTTGATCTCGGTATTGCTGGACGTTTGGGTAAGCCGGAAAGGCGTTATCTGGCAGAAATCCTGTTTGGATTCATCACCCGCGACTATCGCCGGGTTGCCGAAGTGCATTTTGAGGCTGGCTATGTGCCCGACCATCATGATGTCGATAGCTTTGCCCAGGCAATTCGCGCTATTGGAGAGCCGATCCATGGGCAGGAGGCCGATAAGGTCTCAATGGCGCGGTTGCTGACTTTGCTGTTTGAGGTCACCGAACTTTTCGACATGCAGACCCAGCCGCAATTGCTGCTGTTGCAGAAAACCATGGTGGTTGTAGAGGGCGTCGCCCGCCGTCTTGATCCGAAATTTAACATGTGGAAGTCGGCCGAGCCTGTCGTTGCCCATTTTGTCAATCGTCTGATTGGCCCGATTGGCAAGCTTGAAGAAGCCCGCGATGGGTTGCACGCCATGGGCCGGATGATGCAACTGGCTCCTGATATGGCGACCCGCGCTGAACGGCTAAGTCACGAAATCGATGCAATGGCCCGTGATGGTGTTCGTCTTGACGCACCCAGCATTGAGGCGATTGGCAAGGCGGAAGCGCGCCACTCTCGCTCCGGACGGATCGCGCTTTGGATCATTGCGCTTGGCGTGCTGGTGCTGGTGTGGGAACAAATTGTGTAGTTGAATGGCGCCATGACGATATTTCAGAGTCTTGAGAATAAGTCGGTCCTGTTGGTGATTGGTGGTGGAATCGCTGCCTATAAATGCCTCGACCTGATCCGCCGTATGCGTGAGCGCGGCGCCCGTGTGCGCTGTGTCATGAGCGATGCGGCGACGCAATTCGTTACCCCGATGAGTGTTGGCGCGCTTACGGGCGAACCGGTTTTCACCAATATCTGGGATCGGGACGCGGAGCAGGATATCGGACATATCCGGCTGGCCCGCGAGGCGGATCTGATCGTCGTCGCCCCCGCTACAGCCGATTTGATGGCTAAAATGGCGCATGGTCTGGCCAATGATCTGGCCTCGACTGTCTTGCTGGCAGCATCATCCCGTATTCTGGTGGCACCGGCGATGAATCCCGTCATGTGGGACAATCCTGCCACCCAACGTAATGTCGACACGCTCGCCGCCGACGGCATTGAGTTTATTGGACCCAATGCAGGGGAGATGGCGGAATCCGGTGAAGCTGGTCTTGGCCGCATGGCCGAACCAAAGGAGATTCTAGACGTCGTTGAGCGCATGTTGGATGACGCACCGAAACCGCTGGCCGGAAAGCGTGTTGTGATGACTTCCGGTCCGACCCGCGAAGACATCGATCCGGTGCGTTACATCTCCAATCATTCATCTGGCAAACAGGGTCATGCTATTGCAGAGGCGTTGGCACGTGCCGGCGCAGATGTGGTGCTGGTTAGCGGCCCTGTGCAATTGGATGACCCCAAAGATGTGACCGTTGTTGACGTGGTTTCAGCACGTCAGATGAAAGAAGCGGTAGAACGCGCGCTGCCTGCCGATATTGCAATATTTGTTGCTGCGGTTGCTGATTGGCGGGTCGATCAACAGGCCGGTGAGAAGATCAAGAAAGATGACAGCGGCAGCATTCCTGAACTTCATTTCACCGAGAATCCCGATATTTTGAAGAGCATAGGAACCATGTCGCAGGGCCGTCCTGGTCTGGTTATAGGCTTTGCCGCTGAGACCGAGGATCTCGTAGGTCATGCCACCGCCAAATTGCAGAAAAAGGGTGCAGACTGGATCGTTGCCAATGATGTTTCCGCTGAAAACAACGTGTTTGGTGGTGATCAGAACTCGGTGGTGTTGATCAACAAGGCTAATCATGAAGCCTGGCCGAAGGTTTCAAAACATGAGGTCGCGCATCGTCTGGTCGAACGCATTATCGAACGTTTTGAGACAATTGACGTCTAGCGCCCTTGATAGCCAAATGGAAGCATTCTGGACCAGCGCTTTGGCACCAACCTCGGCGCAAAGGGTCTAGTTGTGGTTCCAGTCGTCGGGATCATCACTGTTGCCTGGTGACAGGCCGATAATGTCCCCGTCTGTGCTGCAACCGAGGCCAAGCACTGTGCGGTTGGCATAGCTGAAATAGGCGCAAACCTGATTGATCTCGAGAATCTCACCGTCGCTGAAGCCGACCTGTCGCAATTGCTCGATGGACTCTTTGGTGAGGCTTGCCGGATCAAGCGTCAGCACCCGGGCATAGCGCATCGCGGCCTTCTGCCCTTCGCTTAATGGGGCGGCCTCAACTTCTCGCTGATCAATTGCGACACGTATCGCCACTGCGCGGTCATCATCTGCCAAAAGACGTTCCAGCCCGGCAAAATGATGGTCAACGCAATAGGCGCATTTGTTCAGCGAACTGACCCACACGCCCAGCGTTTCTAGAAACCATTTCGGCTGTTCATTGCCAGAATGATGCAGCACATACTTGTACAGCGCCATATGCCCTTCCATCGAGTGGGGACGCAGGGAATGGGCCATCATGATGTTATCGACATTGTTGTCGGGGCCTTTGACACGATCATATAACTTGCGCAGGCGCCCTTTGGCGTCGGCGTAACTGATGGTGTCAATCCAGGCCATTGCTGCCTCCAATCTTTTCTTGTGGCGTTAGTGGGCGCCGCTCATGTCACCCAGAACTTCTTTGCTGGCAACGGTGGAATCGGCGTTCAATTTGTAGATCATCGGAATGCCGGTGCCGAGATTGAGCTTTGTAATTGAATCCGTGTCCATCGTGTCCAGCACCATGACCAGGGACCGCAAAGAATTGCCATGGGCGGCGACCAACACGGTCTCACCACGCAAAACACGCGGCAGGATTTCCATCATATAATACGGCCATACCCGGGCGCCTGTATCTTTCAGGCTTTCGCCTTCATCACCAGGGGGAGGAGTGTCGTAAGATCGGCGCCAAATATGGACCTGTTCTTCGCCCCACTTTTCCCGCGCATCGTCCTTGTTAAGACCGGCAAGATCACCATAGTTGCGTTCGTTGAGTGCCTGATCATGGATGGTTTCGAGATCCGACTGGCCAACACCGTCGAGAATATACTGGCAGGTCTTTTCCGCTCGCTGCAGGACGGAGGTGAAGGCGATGTCGAACTTAATGCCCAGCTCACCCAGCGTCTTGCCCGCCGCAATGGCTTCCTCGTGGCCGAGTTCGGTCAAATCCGGATCCTTCCAGCCAGTAAACAGGTTCTTTTTGTTCCATTCGCTTTGACCGTGGCGGACAAGGACGAGAGTTCCAGACATTGATGGTTCCTTTGTTTATTTTTCGAGGCCCAGCACGTCGAGCATGTCGTAACGGCCTGCCTTTTTGTCATGGGCCCAAAGTGCTGCCTTTATGGCACCTCGAGCAAACAGCAATCGATCCGTGGCGCGATGGGTAATCTCGATGGTTTCACCTTCGCCGGCAAACAACACGCTGTGTTCACCAATAACGGACCCGCCGCGCAGGGTTGCAAATCCAATTTCACCAACGCCACGGGGGCCTGTAATGCCGTCGCGAACCCGAACTTCGTGTTCTGAAAGATTGACATTGCGACCGGTGGCAGCAGCTTCGCCGAGCAACAATGCGGTGCCGGACGGCGCATCGATCTTGTGCTTGTGATGCATCTCCAGAACTTCGATATCAAAGTCGTCGGCCCCCAACGCCTGGGCCGCCTGACGCACAAGCACGGCCAGCAGATTAACGCCAAGGCTCATATTGCCAGACTTGACCACCCGGGCATGGCGCGAAGCGGCATCAAACTTGGCCTCGTCTTCGACGGAGCAACCGGTGGTGCCAATGACATGTACAATGCGTGCCTGGGCGGCGAGGCCGGCAAACTCAACCGAAGCTTGTGGAATGGTGAAATCAACCACGCCGTCGGCCGCCGCAAAGGCAGTTAGTGCGTCATCGGTGATTGCAACTCCGTTGGCGCCAACGCCTGCCATCTCGCCAGCATCCCGGCCGACATGCGGAGACCCGGCAACCTCGATTGCAGCGGAAAGTTCGACACCTTCGGTGGCATCAATAGCGCGGATCAATGTCTGCCCCATGCGCCCACCGGCGCCCACAACCACAAGTTTCATTTTATGTTCCTTCGTTGTGCCTAAAAAGGCCTAAGCCAGACCACCTTGATGCAGGGACGCATAGACGCCATCCTTCTTGGCAACCAGTTGTTTATGACTGCCTTGATCCACGACCTTTCCGCTTTCGATTACCACAATCTTGTCGGCATTGGATATGGTCGACAGCCGGTGGGCGATCACCACAGTTGTCCGGCCCTTCATCAATTCGTCGAGCGCCGATTGCACCAGTGCTTCGGATTGATTGTCGAGGGCGGAGGTCGCTTCGTCGAGCAACAGGATCGGCGCGTTGCGGACAATGGCGCGGGCAATTGACAGGCGCTGTCGCTGACCACCCGACAGGTTGGTGGCATTTTCACCCAATGGCGTATCATAGCCCTGAGGTAGCGCTGATATGAAGTCATGGGCCTGGGCGCTGCGGGCCGCGGCTTCAATTTCTGCATCGCTGGCCTCTGGACGGGCATAGCGCAGGTTCTCGCGCACCGTGCCCTGGAACAGGATCGGGTTTTGCGACACATAGGCGAAGTTGGTGCGCAGTTTGTCGGTGTTGAGAGTGGCAATGTCTTTGCTGTCGATTGAGACTGTGCCGGATTCTGGGGCGTAAAAGCGCTGCAACAGCGCGACTATGGTCGACTTGCCTCCGCCAGACGGACCAACCAACGCAGTTGTCTCACCAGACTTTGCGGTAAATGATAGATCGCTGATGACCGGAGGGGCTTTGATCAGCGGTTCTGCGCCATTGTCTGTCACAGGCGACTCACCCTCGTCATAGCGGAACGTGACGTTTTTGAACTCGATATCGCCGGCCGTTACTTCGGCGGTCGCCTTTTGATTTTCCTGCTTACTGGTCGCTGACGTGTCGAGAATCTCATAGATCATCCGGGCGTTGACCAATGAGCGCTCCAGTACGACTCGCAAGCGCGCCAGTTTCTTGGCTGGTTCATAGGCTAAAAGCAGGGCGGTGATAAAGGATGTCAGGTTGCTTGGCTCAAAACCGTCGAAGATAACCCGCCAGCCACCATATGCGACAGCTGCCGCAATCGCGAAACCGGCAATGGTTTCCATCAGCGGGCTGGTTCGTGCTGTGATGCGGGCAATTTTGTTGGAACGTTCTTCTGCGAGAATGGTCAGCGCGTGGAGCTTTTTGCGCAGCTGCTCTTCCATGGTGAAGGCTTTGATCACGCTAATGCCGTGGGATGCCTCTTGCATGGCAGTCGCCACCTGAGCGTTGATCTGCACTTCCTGACGGGCAATGACTTTTACCCGATTGGCATATTTTGCCAGAACCCAGAGTGCCAAAGGCCCAATGATGAAAACAGCCGCTGACATCTGTGGATCACGATAGAACATCACACCGATCAGAGCGACCAGGGTGATCAAATCACGCACATAGCCGAGAACCACGTTGTTGAGCAGGTCGCGCACGCCCAAGATATTCTGGTTGATGCGACTAACCAGCGTGGCCGAGTGCTGGCGGGTGAAGAAATGAACATCAAGGTCCATCAGATGATCGAATATCCGGCGCTGATAGCGAGCGACAATGGCATTGCCGATCTTGTTGAGCAGCACCGACTGCATATAGGTCATCAGGCCCTTGATCAGGAAGATCGCCACAATGGTCAGTGACAATACGACGGCGCGATTGAAATCATTACCGTAGAATACGTCCTTGACTACCGGACCCATCAACCATGCGCTGTAGGCGGTGGTTCCGGCAATGATCAGGAGGCAGAAACAGGCGATGAGATAATCGCGCCGGTGAAGCGCAAAATTCTCAACGGCCATGCGCTGAAAAACCCCCATGTCATTTGGCGATTTCAGGAAGACGCCAAGCAGACTTTTTATCAATACCCTAGCCTTGCTGAAGGCGGGACGGCGTCCCGGACGGTGTCAACTGAAAGGCAGTTATAAACAATCATGCGTTGCAATCAAATTATCTGCTGGTGAATTTTAAAAATGAAGTGGTTATTGGGACGTTTTATGCGTTTCTGAGCCAATTGCGATACTCAAGATCCAGTAAATAGAGGTCTGGATCATTGGCAAAGGCTGCGAGCCCCAGCAGCGCGGGTAATTCGTGCGTGACTACGATGGTGGCAATAGTCGCCATTAAGGCGCTGTGGGGTGCTTTGTCTTCAAAACTGCTGCGAAATCCGCTGGATTTCAGGAATGGCAGAATTTTTTGCGCAATTCCGCCACCGATATAGACGCCCCCTCTGGCCATCGATGTCAGCGCGAGATCACCGGCCACCCGGCCCAGCGTGATGCAAAACAGGGACAAGGCCTCAACTGCCTGATCATTCGTCGCCCCCATGGCAGCAACAGAAATTGCGGCGGGACTGTCCAGTTCTACTGGGACTTGATCAGTGCTGCAGCAGGCCCGGTACAGATTGACCAGACCGTCGCCGCAAACGGCCTGTTCGGCAGAAATGCGTCCCTCGATTGTTTCCAGTTGCGCCCAGACGTCGGCCTCGCGCTTATTGCGCGGACCCAGATCCACATGGCCACCTTCACCGGCAACGGGAATCCACTTACCTCCGGCGCGGACAAGAATACCAACGCCCAAACCAGTTCCAGGTCCCAGAACCGCCTTTGTCGATCGGCCTGCGATATCCAGCTCACCGCCACCCAATACGGCTCCATTTTCTGCGTTGAGGCAGGGCAGGGCCAATGCCTGGGCTTCAAAGTCGTTCATCAGAACAAGCTGTTCAAACGATGCGAGCTGAAGAAACGGGCCCGGCATGATATTCCAATGGCAATTGGTCAAATCCAGGCCATTTGAAGTGATTGGACCGGCGGCAGCGATCAATGCACTGCGGGGATTGATGTCGGTGTTTGCCAGAACAGACTGCTCAATAGCTTGTTCGATTGTAGCAAAGTCTGCCGTGCGCACAGGTTGGAAAATTACCGGTGGGGCATGTGCCGCACCGATAATCTGGAACCGCGCATTGGTGCCACCAATATCGCCAATTAACACCGGAAAACTTAAGTGGGTGGTGTCGGTCATGAAGTTCAAAACCTTGATTGCATCAGGGGTCGCTTGTGTCGGTGGTCTAAGTGCAAATCGGGTGCAGTTCCAGCCCGTTTCTGCGCTTTATTGCAGGCCTGTGAAAATGCTACACAAAACGGCGACAAAAGGTATGCAAAGCCGCTTCAAACGTGCAAGACTTTCGACCATGCGCATTGTTGCCACATCAGGTGCATGCGATATTGCGGGTTTGGGTGGTAGGCCTACCCCGTCAATCTGCGCCTGAGTGCGCCGCAAAGAGTAAATAATTGTATCAGGGAAACCCTGGGAAGGACCTCGTCTATGAAAAAATTAATCCTTGCCATGACTGCCGCAGCATTTTCTGCGGCTGCCGCCTATGCGGCTGACGTAAAACCCGCGGTCATCTATGACCTCGGTGGTAAAAACGACAAGTCATTCAATGAATCAGCCTATACCGGTGCTGAGCGTTTCAAGTCCGAAACCGGCATCGAGTATAAGGATTTTGAAATCCAAAACGATGCCCAGCGTGAGCAGTCGGCCCGCCGCTTTGCCCGCGATGGCCACAATCCGATCGTTGTAATCGGCTTCTCCTGGGCCGCGGCGTTGGAAAAAGTCGCTGCCGAGTTCCCCGACACACAATTCGGTATTGTCGACATGGTGGTGGACAAGCCAAATGTGCGTTCCATCCTGTTCACAGAACATGAAGGTTCTTATCTGGTTGGTGTGATGGCTGCTAAAGCATCGCAGTCCGGCAAGGTAGGCTTCATCGGTGGCATGGATATCCCGCTGATCCGCAAATTTGCTTGCGGTTACGTGCAGGGGGTCAAATCAGTCAACCCGAATGCAGAAGTGTTCCAGAACATGACAGGCACAACAGGTGCTGCATGGAACGATCCGGTCAAGGGTGCTGAACTTGCCAAATCACAGTTCGACCGTGGTGCAGATGTTGTCTACCACGCCGCTGGCGGTACCGGAATTGGTGTGCTGCAGGCTGCTGCTGATGCTGGCAAGCTCGGCATTGGCGTCGACTCCAACCAGAACGGCATGCACCCTGGTAAGGTACTCACATCCATGTTGAAGCGCGTTGACAATGCTGTCTACAACGCCTTCATGGACGTCAAAAACGACAACTGGAGCACTGGCTTCAACGTGCTTGACCTGAAAGCTGGTGGTGTTGGTTACGCTATGGACGATAACAACAAAAGCCTGGTCAACGCTGACATGCAGGCCGCTGTTGAATCTGCTTCCGATGCGATCAAATCCGGTTCGGTTAAAGTTCACGACTACATGAGCGACAGTGCCTGCCCAGCTGGCTAAGTCCTCAGTCGAAACCTTAAACACTGAAAAGCCGCTGGAGAAATTCCGGCGGCTTTTTGACTCTAAGATGTGGGAATACGGCGATGATCAGTACAGGTGAAGCAACCATGCGTCTGTTGGCGCGCTATGGTGTCGATACGGTGTTCGGCATTCCTGGAGTGCATACGCTGGAGTTTTATAGTGGTTTGGCAGA
This sequence comes from Rhizobiaceae bacterium, assembly GCA_039969995.1. Taxonomy (GTDB): domain Bacteria; phylum Pseudomonadota; class Alphaproteobacteria; order Rhizobiales; family Rhizobiaceae; genus Pseudahrensia. The sequence continues at coordinate 34,891 of JBDVMU010000050.1, read as the reverse complement.
GGGATCTGCGCTGCATCACGTTCAGGCGCGTAATGAACAGGGTGCTGGCTTCATGGCTGATGGCTATGCCAGATCAACCGGTCGCCCTGGTGTTATGTTGACCATTTCCGGCCCCGGCGTCACCAATGCGACAACTGCATTGGGCCAGGCCTATGCGGATTCTGTTCCCCTGTTGTTGATATCGGCAGAAGCGGCATCTGCGTCGCTCGGCAAGGGCTGGGGTGTATTGCATGAAGTCACGAATTTGAATGCCGTTACCCGTCCTCTCACAGCCCTGAGCGCTTGCGCCCGTAGTCCGGAAGACGTGCCTGATCTGCTGGCCCGGGCTTTTGCCATATTTGCTTCCCAACGGCCGCGACCTGTCCATATTTCCATTCCGGTGGATGTATTGGCCGCGCTGGTGCCTGACGATTGGCAGCCAGTCGACCCACCTTTAAGGCCACATCCCGACCCGGTGGCAATTGCTTCGGCTGCAGACCTGGTGTCGAAATCCCGGCGTCCTGTAATTTTGGTTGGCGGTGGAGCCACAGAAGCGCCTGTCACCGAACTGGCGGAGAAATTGGGCGCCATCGTTATGTCCTCCAATGCGGGCAAAGGCATCGTGGCTGAAGACCACCCGCTGTGCCTCGGTGGCGCGATTGCGCGGCCTGAATGCCAGGAAGTGCTTGCAAATGCCGATTGCATCCTGGCCATTGGTACTGAACTCTCAGAGACGGATTCGTATGTCGAGAAACTCACCTTTGGGGCGCCGTTGGTTCGTGTGGATATCGATCCAGCCAAGATCAATGACCGATATCCGGCGACGGTAGGTATTGTCGCCGATGCTAAAGCCGCTACTCGCGCTCTGATAGGTAGTCTGGCAAACATCAGCCCGTCGGCGGGAGCGGAAACGCTGGTGGCTGATATCAAAGCCGCCATTCCAGCAACGCTGAATGAGTCAGAGCGCAAGCATGTCAAACTATTGGATGTTGTCCGCAATGCCTTGCCAGACGAAGCCATTATTATGGGGGATGCCTGCCAGGTGACCTATTCCGCCTCCTTTGCGCTGCCAGTTTCGCTGCCGCGACGCCTTCACTATGCAGCAGGCTATTGTGCGCTTGGCTTTGCCTTCCCCAACGCGGTGGGTGCCAAACTGGCCCAGCCGGATTTGGCAGTACTGGCGATTGCTGGCGATGGGGGTTCGATGTTCACCATTCAGGAACTGGTGACAGCCGCCGAACTGAAACTGCCGATTCCGCTCATTGTGTGGCACAATGACGGCTACAAGCAGATCCGTGATGATATGCGTGCTGGCAATTTTCCCCGTATTGCGGTGGACGGATTGTCCCCTGACTTCGAGAGCCTGGCCAAGGCCATGCATTGCCACGCCACTCATCCGGCCTCGGCGGCAGAACTGGCCGCGACGATTGGTGAGGCGTTGATGGCTGATCGACCAACGGTGATTATCGTGCGGGAAGATTCTGGCTGGCTGACCGATTGAGCAGCTCGTTGTTCGAGTTGCCTCATGCTTCTTGGGCGAGTTTATGGGCAACCGACATCGGCGACGCTTTGACACAAATACTTTGCCTCAGATCTGAGATAGTGGGTCAGTATTAGCGGGCGCAGCAGGTATTTGCCGTAGTGATGGCCGCTGTAATCGCCGCTGTAATCGCCGCAATTTGGCAACTGGACCCGATCAAAATTATGAGCAAATCACCCGAATCCCTGGTCGTGCTGTTTGGTGATCAGTTGTCGCATGGCATGAGTTGTCTGGAGCAGAGCGACAAAGCTGATACGGTCCTGTTGATGGCCGAAGTCGTTGAAGAAGCCACCTATATCCAACATCACAAGAAGAAGATCGCCTTCATTTTTTCTGCCATGCGCCATTTTGCTGAGGAGCTCCGCGGGCAGGGCTGGCATGTTGATTACGTCAGGTTGGATGATGAGGAAAATAGCGGGAATTTCGTTGATGAGATCCAGCGGGCTATCCAAAGGCATGATTGCAGGCGGGTTCTCCTGACCGAACCCTCCGAGTGGCGCGTATTGAAGGCAATGAAGGATCTGGCAGGCGTAAGTCCCGTGCCGGTTAAGATTCTGCCTGACGGCCGTTTCATTGCCAGCCATGAGGAATTCGCCCGCTGGGCGGAAGGCCGCAAGCAAATGCGCATGGAATATTTTTACCGTGATATGCGGCGCAAGACTGGCCTGCTGATGAAGGGGGATCAACCCGCCGGAGGTCGCTGGAATTTCGATGCGGAAAATCGCAACGCTGCAGAACCAGATCTGTTTATGCCTCAGCCATGCAGGTTCGAACCGGATTCAATCACCCGTGACGTGCTGGCTCTGGTGGCGCAGCGCTTTGGGAATCATTTCGGCGAACTTGAGCCCTTCTGGTTTGGCGTCACTGCTGAACAGGCCAATGTGGCCTTGGAGCACTTTGTAACCAACGCGTTGGTCCATTTCGGCGACTACCAAGATGCTCTGTTGGAGGATGAGGATTTTCTCTATCACTCAGTGCTGTCTCACTACATTAATGTGGGTTTGCTGGATGTGATGGATGTTTGTCACAGGGTTGAGGCCGAATACAATTCTGGTCGCGTGCCGATCAATGCGGCAGAAGGTTATATTCGGCAGATCATCGGTTGGCGGGAGTATGTACGTGGCATTTATTGGCTGCACATGCCGACTTATGTGAACAACAACTATCTGCAAGCATCGCGTGATTTGCCAGACTTTTACTGGACCGGCGAGACCGATCTTGCCTGCCTGCGAGCGGCGATCGGGCAAACGAAGCGGCAGGCCTACGCCCATCATATTCAGCGCCTCATGGTGACCGGCAACTTTGCCATGCTGGTTGGTGTTGATCCGCACCAGGTTCATGAATGGTACCTTGCCGTCTATGCCGATGCTTTTGAATGGGTCGAATTGCCCAACACATTGGGCATGAGCCAGTTTGGTGATGGTGGTCTACTGGGTTCAAAGCCTTACGCTTCGAGCGGCAACTACATCAACAAGATGTCCAATCACTGCGGCAATTGTCGTTATGACGTCAAAAAGAAAACGGGGGATCATGCCTGCCCCTTCAACGCACTTTATTGGGATTTCCTGGTCCGCAATGAAGCGCAGCTAGGCTCCAACCCGCGACTTGGTCAGATTTATGGCAACTGGCGGCGCATGAGTGTCGAAAAACAGCAAGAATACAGGCAAAGCGCCGCCGCTTTCCTGGCTCGTTTAAGTTGAGCCAAATATCACACGACAGGTTCAATTTTAACGTAAAAACGCAACAGACGGACGCGCATTCCTTTCGGGGGTATATTTTTGGGTAAAACTAAGCAAAAATATGCGCCGATGCAGGGGGCAAGACGCCGGTTGGGTCGGAAGTTTGGCAACTTCCAACCCCAACGCGGCAGTTGATACCTGTCAGCTGCTGAGTCTCCTGCACCATAATGCGACCACCAAGATGGTCAAAGGTATTGGGAGAAGCCGCCATTTAGGCGCGTAGTATTGGTGATGAAGAAAACGATATTCCATCGCTGCTTTGTTGTGCTGCTCAGCGCAATCATCGCATTCAGTTCTTCGATGGCCTGGGCGGCCAGCGAATTTTCGCGTGCTTGGAAAAGTCCCAATTCTTCCATCGTGCTTGATGCCTATGAATACACGGTGATTGACTGGTCGAAGATCAAGAACAACCAGCGTTTGGCCGGGTTCATCAATAAGGCAACCGAAGGTCTTCGCCCCCGAGCCAATTGCAAACGTAGTTCGGTCTGTCGTCTGCGCTGGCGGCGCTATGCGGCGGCCAAAGAACTCTACCATACCCGTAAGACACTGGCCAAAACTCTTGGACTGAAATGGGGTGCTTACCATCTGGGTCGCCCTGGCAATCCAATCAAACAGGCCCGGCATTTCCTTGAATTTGCCCGCCCTGGGCCGGATGATCTGGTTGCCATTGATATTGAAGAAAACAACCCTCAGCGCTGGATGTCTCTCCAGGAAGCGGAAATCTTCGCCCAATATATTTATGAACGGCTGGGTCGTTATCCAGTGCTTTATACCAATCATTCAACTGCGCGCTACATCGCCCAAAACCGGGCTGAACTGCCGCTGCTGTCGCGTCTCAATCTATGGTATGCTCGCTATCGTCCGAGCATGAAGGGCGCCTTTCCCATGGGCAATTGGGACAGCTATACAATTTGGCAGTTTTCCGCGCACACAAATTGCAGCCCACAATCCTGCCTATGGCGCATCGCTGGCACAGATCACTGGATCGATGTCAACGTCGTCAATATGTCTCCTGCTGAGTTACGTCGCAAATGGCCGTTCAATGAGCTGACCGGCCAAAAGCCCGCCAAGAACCCTGAAAAAGTGGCTCCGCTTCCGCAATTTGTGGCCGACGCATTGGTGACAACTCCCGATGTTGATGCAGAACCGGCAACACTTACCGGATATGCCAAAAAACCGAAGGTCATTTCTGCAGCAAAGATGTTTGAGGCTTTGCTGAGCAAGCCCAAAATGGCCTGGCGTGGTGAAGTTCCGCTGCCAACTTTCCATCCCGCAGCAGCCACCAAACCAGCCTTGATGGCGGCAACAGAAACCAAACCGTCGAATGTGGCGGCGGCGGCGGCAGCGGCGACGACGGTGACGGCGAAAAACTCAGTAGGGACTAACGTGACAGCGCAGTTGGCGAAGGCGGACGTCGTTGAGGAGAAACCGGACCGCGCGCTGATCGAAGCAACAGCAAAGCCTGCTCCCAAATCTGCGATCGACAAAAACACCGTGCCGCTTCAACAAGCGCAGGCTGAACCTAAGCTGCTTGCAAAAAAACTGGTTGCGCAAATCAGCCGCCGTAATTCCGAGCAGGTTAATGCACTGTTGCTGGAGACAGCAAAGAGCTATTTGGAAGCGAGCCAAAGTGGAGCCGCTGCTTGGCACCGGGTCGCTGCTGCGACCACGAAAAAAGATCCTGTTGCATTAAAAAAGGTGTCGACTCGTGCGCCTCATTGGCGTCCGGATACACAGCCACTTTTAGAAGATGGTGCTGTTGAGTTGGAAACTGAAAAGTTGGCCAAGCCAATCAACGTGACAGAGAGCCCAACAATGGCCGTAGAAGGGCCAGTTGTATTGCCGCGCTGGCGGCCAGGTACGAAAGTCGCGGAAGTTGTAATGGACGCTGCCGTGCCGAAGCCTGACGCGGAACCAGGCGCAGTGCCTGCTGATCGGCCGACTGTGGCACCGGTGATGGCGATAAAAGGCACTGTGGTTTTCCCGACCTGGCGTCCGCAAACCAAATTCGCCAACGCACCAACCGTAGAGCCGATGCAAAAGGATGCGCCAAAAATGGCCATCAGCGGCCAAGTTGCCAAGCCGAATTGGCGTCCCGACGCGAAGATCAAGCGCGTTGCGCTAAACGCAGCAAGCGACGTTGTCGAACTCGCTGCATCATCTGGTTATCTCATCCCCACATCTGCAGGCGATGGTTTGCGACGCCAGACCGCTCTGCCAACTTGGCGTCCAGACTCGATTTAGCCGCCTATTTGATGTTTTGACCGCTGCCGCCGCCGCCAGCTGCTGCAGCGGCCACCCTGCGCTCGCGGTGAGTGATATAGAGCCCAGACGAGAATATGACAGCGGCACCGAGCCAGGTGAAGATGTCGGGGATTTCGGCAAAAAACCAAATTCCGATGAGCGCGGTCCAGATCAGTTTCAGAAAATCAAACGGCATGATGGCGGTTGGGTCGGTTTCCTTCAGCGATTGAGCCAGACTGACCTGTGCCATGGAGCCAAACAGGCCGATCAGCACCAGCCAACCGATATCGACCAGACTGGGCGTCTGCCAGACCCAGAGCGCCGGGCCAATGGAAAACAGGCCAAGGAATATGCCCATCCAGGCCGCAATACTGACGCTCGATTCGGTGCGGGAGAGGATTTTTATGATAATCATGGTGACTGCCCACAGCGCTGCGGAACAGACGACCAGCAAAGCGCCTGTGTCGATGACGACGATGCCTGGGCGCAAAATGATGAGCATGCCAAGGAAACCGGTAATGATGGCCATCCATCGATGCAACCGGAATTTTTCAGCAAGGAAGAAGAAACTCAGTACTGCCATGAAGATGGGTGCTGTGAAACTCAGCGCCGTTACTTTGGCAAGGGGACTGATCGATAAGGCGGTAAAAAACATCAGCATGGCGATGATGTTGATGACCCCGCGCAGGGCGTGAAGACCGATGCGTTGGCTTTTCAGTGCGACAAAGTTAGATCGCATGAGCAGCGGCATGAGAAAGGCAAGCCCGAACAGATTTCGAAAGAAGGCGATCTGGAAAGGATGCATATCTGCGGAGACATAGCGGACCAGGCCATGCATGATGGAAAAGGCGATTGTGGAAAAGCACATCAACAAGATGCCGCGCATCACCGGTGTCTGGCGGTTCCACTTGGCGATGAAGCCAACACCGAATGACGAGTTGCCCAACATGTGCTGCAGTAGTCCCTTCACCTCAAAACGAGCGCAGCGCAGCTGTCATGGACGTGCAAACAGGGGGCTTACGGCGATCGAGTGAAGGTAAAGTCTTTCTGCCCCAATTGAAAGCGATCACTTAGGCGGCAAAACACCGATATCGGGTTCGGTCAGACTGGTTATGTATCGTTTCCTGTCTGCGCCCTCGATTAAACCAGTTGTCAGGGCATAGTCGCCTGACGGGTCCTGTAGAGTCTCCAGGACATTGCCGTCCTCGTCGATCCTCAGCACAAAGCCATAGCGCAGAGGTTTGGGCCGCATGAAGGTCGGCAGACGTTGCACAATTTTGCGCAAAAACGGCCTGTCTGAGAGGAACTCGACGGCTGGAGAGCGGGGACTGACAAGACCAATCCAGAATGTGCCATCGGCGTTTCGATTGATGTTGTCGGGGAAGCCAGGCAGGTTTTGCAGGATCGGAGTGGCTTCTGCATTGACGCCCACGGGTACTCTCAAAACCGAATAGGTGCCAGTTTCAACGACAAGGTAATGACTGCCATCAGCGGTCAGTGCCATGCCATTGGCAAAACTCAGGCCGTCAAGCAGGACGGAGGTGGACTTGGATGCGGGATCGTATTTCAGCACCCGACCGTTTGGGCCGTGTTCCATCAGGTCGAGCAGGGAGGCGGGCAGTGTCCCGCCAAATTCTTCCGCGCCGAACTTGACTGAGGCATCGGTGAAATAGATGGAGCCGTCGTCTGCGACATCCAAATCGTCGGCATAGCGGATTGGGGAGCCGTCATCGGTTTTGTTTGTTAACACGATGATGTTTCCGTCCGGGCCGATTTCCAGCAATCCGCGATAGGCGTCGGCAACGAAGAGCTTGCCGTTTGGGCCAAATTCAATGCCCAATGGGCGCCCTTGCGTTTTGGCGAACTCTGTCAGTTTGCCACCACCATAGGTGAAAATGACGCCATCATGAGTTGGCACATAGAGTTTGCCGTCTGGGCCGAGGGCGATGTCTTCCGGGCCGGAATGGCCGTTGAGGCTGACCCGCGCCAGACCTTGCATTTTTGTGTTTGGTGCAAAGTCGCTGACATAGCCTTCATTTTCCGGTGCGTCCCATGCGACCGGTTCAATCGGAACTGGCCATAGCAACAGATAGGCGGCGGCAAGCGCGGCGGTTATGATAACCATCATTGGTTTGGTGATGTGAATATCGATCAATTCCGTCCGGCCTTTTCAATCAGGTCCAGCCACCGTCAACGACATAGGACTGGTTGGTGCAAGCGGCTGATTCATCTGAGGCAAAAAACAGAACCGGGCGGGCAATGTCTTCCGGTTCCAGAAACCGCTTCAGGCATTGGTGTTTGAAAATGTCGGCTTCGCCTTCAGGCGTGAGCCACAGTTCCTTTTGGCGTTGGGTCATGATCCAGCCGGGGGCAATTGAATTGACCCGGATATTGAACTCGCCGAGATCTCGCGCCAGCGAACGGCTAAGGCCGAGAACGGCAGACTTGGACGCGGTATAGCAAGCCATGCCGCCATTGCCGATCATCCAGGAAGTCGAGCCCATATTGATGATCGAGCCACCACCTATTTTCTTCATGTCTTCGACCACCGCCTGGGACGCGAAGAACTGGTGCTTGATGTTGATGGCGATGCGCTCGTCCCAATATTCCGGGGTCACATCTTCCAGCTTATGGCGCTGGTCATGGGCCGCATTGTTGACCAGCACGCCGACCGGGCCAAATGCTTCACTGATGGATGCAATGGCGCTGCGTAACGCGTCAGTGTCGGTGACGTCGCAATGGACGTATTTTGCCTTATGTCCCTCGCCGGTTAGTTGGCTTTCGAGCGCGTTGGATGCCTCGTCGGAGATATCCAGAAACCCAACCTTTGCGCCCTGGCGGGCGAAATGACCGGTGATTGATGCTCCAATGCCGCTGCCGCCGCCGGTCACGATGACGGTCTTGCCTGCGAGGCTCGGATAGGACGCGACTGCTGATTGCGGCATTTATTTGGTTCCATACATGCGGTCACCAGCGTCGCCGAGGCCGGGCACGATATAGCCGTTTTCATTAAGGTGGCTGTCGAGAGCTGCGGTGAATATCGGCACATCGGGATGGGCTTTCTGGAAAGCCTCAATGCCTTCAGGTGCAGCTAAGAGGCACAGGAAGCGCAAATTTTTGGCCCCGCTGCGCTTCAGCTTATCCACTGCCAGTGAGGCGGAGTTGGCGGTCGCCAGCATCGGGTCAACGGCAATTACAACCCGGTCACCTAGATCAGTTGGTGCCTTGTAGTAATATTCTACCGCCTCCAGTGTATCGTGGTCACGGTAAAGTCCGACATGGGCGACGCGGGCAGAAGGCACCAGATCGAGCATTCCTTCCAGCAGGCCATTGCCGGCCCGCAGGATGGAGGCAAAGACCAGCTTCTTGCCTTTTAGTGTTGGCGCATTCATTTCTTCCATCGGCGTTTCGATGGTTTTGTGGGTCAATTCCAGATCGCGGGTGACCTCGTAACACAACAGCAGGGAGATCTCCCGCAACAGGCGGCGAAAGCTTGCGGTTGATGTTTCCTTGTCGCGCATAATGGACAATTTGTGCTGGACAAGCGGATGGGTGACCACGGTGACTTCGGCCATGGGGAAACTCCTGAAATTGACTTTGAGACCAAGCTTACTGCGCCTTGTGGCGCATACAAGTGGGGACGGGTGAGTATTCGCCAATCAGGTGGAATTATCCAACCGATTCATCAGGCGGGCGCGGGTTTCCTCATCTACAAAGGCAGCATTCAATGCATTGCGCGTGCATTGATCAAGCATGTTGCGGTCAAAGCCGAAATGCTTGGTTGCGATCTCGTATTCGTTGCTGAGATCGGAATGAAAGAAGGGGGGGTCGTCGGAGTTCAGAGTTACGGACACTCCGGCTTCGTAAAGCTGCCGCAAAGGGTGGCGGGTGTAGTCGGCAAACACACCCAGTGCGATATTTGAGCCCGGACACACTTCCAGGACGATGTCTTCGACCGCCAATCGATCAACCAGCTTGGGGTCTTCAATGCAACGAACACCATGACCGATCCGCGCAACACCAAGATGGTCCAGCGTTTCAATAACGCTTTGGGGGCCAGCGAACTCGCCGGCGTGGGACGTTAAGCCGAGCCCCGCATCATCGGCGATTTCAAAGGCCGGAGTAAAATCCGCCACCTGATAGGAGCGTTCATCGCCGCCCATGCCGAAACCGGTAACAAGCGGGTGGGGATTAGCTGCAACCGTATCGGCGACGGCTTCGGCAGCTTCCGGACCGAGATGGCGCACACACGTCATAATGATGCGCCCTTCAATGCCAAATTCAAGCTTGGCATCTTCCATGCCGGCAGCAATCGCATTGACTAGATCATTATAGTCGATGCCCATAAGCGAGGCATGATCGGAGGAACCAAAAACTTCACCATATATGGCGCCGTGATTGGCGAGACGGGAGAAATAGTCATAGGTCAACAGCCGATAATCTTCCGGCTGGCGGAACACAGAGGCAGCTCGGTCATAGGCACCAAGAAAGGTTGTGAAGTCATGCCAGACATAGCGGCCATCGCGAATGACATCATTGACGTCAATGTTGTATTTTTGGGCCAGCCGCATGACCAGAGCCGGATCAGCTGCACCTTCAATGTGACAGTGAATTTCAGCCTTGACCATTGCACCTATCCTTTAACTTTTTCGGAACACGATAACTTATGAGATCATTGACTGGCCATGCGGGCCAGGCTGCAGCCCAAGATGAGCGGCTAAAGTTTCACCGATATCGCTGAACGTTTCGCGCTTGCCCAAAAAGCCGGTTTTCAACCCAGGTCCGACCATCATAACAGGCACTTGTTCGCGGGTGTGGTCCGTGCCGTGCCAGGTTGGGTCATTGCCGTGATCTGCTGTCAGGATCATCATGTCACCATCGCGAAGCTGCGCCATTAGTTCTGGTAGGCGGTGGTCGAAATGTTCCAGACAAGCGGCATAGCCCGGTACATCTCGGCGGTGTCCGTAAAGCTGGTCGAAATCGACAAAATTGGCGAACACAAGATCCCCGTTGGCTGCGTCCTTCATGGCTTGCAGCGTCGCTTCAAACATCGCCTCATTGCCATTTGCTTTACGAACATCGGTGACGCCGCGATGGGCGAAAATGTCGGCGATCTTGCCAACGGCGAATACCTCGCCACCATCATCTTCTACCCGGTCCAGCAGGGTGGGTTCGGGCGGCGGCACCGAATAGTCACGGCGGTTGCCAGTGCGGGTGAAATCATCGGCGGTCATGCCAACAAAGGGACGGGCGATGACCCGGCCAATGTTCAAAAGATCAACCAACTCACGGGTAATGGCGCACAGTTTGTAAAGCCGGTCGAGACCAAAAAACTCCTCATGGGCGGCTATTTGCACGACTGAGTCAGCCGATGTGTATACAATTGGTTTTCCTGACTGGATGTGTTCGTGGCCGAACTCGGCTATCACTTCAGTTCCGGAGGCGTGTTTGTTGGCCAGCACACCAGTAAGTTCCGCCCGTTCAATCATCGCGTCGGTCAAGGACTTCGGAAATGTAGGCACCGTATGGGGGAATGTGCCCCAGTCAAACCGCACCGGCACACCGGCAATTTCCCAATGTCCCGAAGGAGTGTCTTTTCCGGTTGATACCTCGGCGGCGCAGGTCCAGCCCGCATTGGCCGAATCTTCAAATTCCATTCCGGCTGGTCTTATTCCGCTGGCCGCTTCAGCCGCAAATCCAAGACCCAGTCGTTCCAAATTTGGCAGACGCAAAGGTCCGGAGCGTAGGCCAGAGCGGTCCCCGCCGCCCGTTGCGCATTGTTCGGCAATGTGGCCCAAAGTGTTTGACCCGGTATCGCCATAGGCCTCGGCATCAGGTGCGCCGCCAATGCCGACGGAATCAAGTATGATCAAAAATGCGCGTGCCATATGGTTCGGCTCCTCCCGAAGGTTCAAATGTGCCTGAGACGAAGATCAAGCTCAATAGCTGACTGAAACCAGATAAAGTCCATGCGCCGGGGCGACTGGGGCACAGGCGGTTCGATCACGTGCCTCCAAGGCCGCTGCGAGATCATCAGCGCTCCACCGACCTTCGCCGACGGCCTTCAAACTTCCGGCAAACGAGCGCACCTGATTGTGCAGATACGATCGCGCCGTTGTGGTGATTTCGATGACTTCCAACCCATGTAAATTTCGCGTTTTGACATCAAGCGTGTCCAGTGTCTTTATTGGGCTTTTGGCTTGGCATTCAGTCGATCGAAAAGTTGTAAAGTCGTGTTCTCCAAGCAACACCTTGGCGGCCGAATCCATAGCTTCCACATCCAGGGGAATTTTGACATTCCAGGCCCGCTGGCGCTCCACAGTCAGCGGCGCTCGGCGTGAAATGATGCGGTAGACATAGCGTCGGCCCCGAGCCGAAAAGCGCGCGTGAAACTCATCGCTACAGGTATCGCAATCGAGAATGGCAACTGTTTCTCGTGATTGGCGAAGATGGGCGTTGAGTGCTTCCATCAGGCGAAACGGTTTCCAAGGACGTTCCAGATCCACGTGAGCGACCTGGCCCAGTGCATGGACCCCTGCGTCGGTGCGCCCGGCGCCTTGAACTAGCCGCTGCGGTTCCCCCAGCTTTTCCAATGCTGCTTCCAGTGCGCCCTGAACGCTAGGCATATCTTCCTGCCGTTGCCAGCCCTTGTAGGGGCCGCCTTCATATTCGATCAGAAAACTGTAGCGCTGCATTTCAGGACAGGACCGTTGCGACGGCAATCGGGTTGCCGCGTTGAAATTCTTCTCGGCCCAATGGCTTGGAACCGGCCCGTTGCAAGCGTTGTAATTGTATTGCGCCATGTCCACAGGCGACAACCATTTCTGTGTTGATAAGGGTGCCAGGTGCGCCTTCGCCTTCAATTGGACGCGCCTGCAAAATCTTTACTCGAACCAGCTTCTCGCCAAAAGGCATTTCGCACCAGGTGCCGGGAAATGGAGAGAGGCCGTTAATATGACGCGCGACTTGTTCGGCTGGCTGAGACCAGTCGATCCGGCTTTCTTCCTTTTTGATCTTGGCAGCATAGGTAACGCCGACTTCCGATTGGTCGGTGAAGGTCAGTTCACCTGCTTCCAGCTCTGCCATCGCTTTAACCATTAGCGGGCCTCCAGCTGTGGAAAGCTCATCATGCAAAGATCCAGCCGTTGTCGCCGGGCCGATCGCAATACGGTGGGTGAGGGCAACCGGTCCGGTGTCCAGTCCGGCTTCCATTTTCATCACCATAATACCCGTTTCGGCATCGCCAGCCATAATCGCCCGCTGGATTGGTGCGGCGCCCCGCCAACGGGGCAGCAGCGATGCATGGCCGTTGAAACAACCATGTTTGGGCGTGTCGAGAATCGGTTGCGGCAGCAACATGCCATAGGCAACCACGACGGCAACATCGGCGTTGAAGTCTGTAAATTGTGCCAACTGTGCGTCGGCGTCTTCACCCTTCAGGGTCAGCGGCGTAAAGACTGGGATATCCAGCTGCTCGGCTTGCTGATGGACGGCCGATTTCATCAGCTCCAAACCGCGCCGCCCTGCCGGTCTTGGTGGCTGGGTATAGCAGGCAACAACTTCGTGGCCCGCGGCATGCAGCGCCTGCAGGGTTGGCACCGAAAATTCCGGCGTGCCCATGAAAATGATGCGTAAGGCCATCGATCAACCGATAAAGGTTTTGCCGGACTGTTTGGCGATCTTGGTGAATTTGCGGATCACCATGTCCCGCTTGAGCTTGGATATGTGGTCGAGGAACAACACGCCATTGAGGTGATCATATTCATGCTGGATCACGGTTGCCAGAAGGCCATCGGCTTCGAGCAATTGTTGCTCGCCGTCGCGGTCGACATATTTGACGGTGCAGGATGCTGGTCGTTCGACATCGGCATAATAGTCTGGAATTGACAGGCAGCCTTCTTCGTAGACGCTGCGGTCATCGGAAAAGGCTACAATTTCCGGGTTGATCAAAAAAATCGGGTTCCGCTCAGGTTCCGAGCCACCCTCGGCCCCGCCGCTGTCGTCGCCGCCGCCGCGGATTGGTTGACCGTCTCCGGCTTCTTCTTCTTCCTCGGAGCGTTGGGCACAGTCGACCGTGAAAATACGTAAGGGTTCACCCACCTGAACTGCGGCCAGCCCAATGCCGGGTGCGTCGTACATGGTTTCCAGCATGTCATCGAGAAATTTGCGCAACTCATCATCGACCCGTTCAATTGGCTGGGATTTACGGCGCAGGACCGGATCAGGAATGTGGACGATAGGCAGAATAGACATGGCGGTGAAATAGGCGCTGGGTGGTGGCGGGTCAACCAATTTCAGCAAAGCGAACTGGCACGCCGTTTGTGTTTGGGCGCTGGGTAGACTTACGTGTGGGTGCTGGCAGGAACAGGTTTTTCGTTCTCGTTTTATTCTGGTCACCGAATCAGCTATGGATGTTCAATGGAACAGCTTCATCTTGAATTCATGCGCATTGGCAACACCGTTGTGAGCCGTGGCGATGCATTGCTTGTCCTGGCTGGTGGGCTGGCGGTGGGCATGTTGCTCCTGCTGGTGATCATCTGGCGTGCCATGGGCCGGCGGCAGATGCAGGAGGAGCGCTTGCGGGCTGTTGCCGAACAGCGAGCGAGGGAGGCGGAAGTGCGTATGGCCGAATTGGTGGCTACTCAAAACGAACTTTCTGGCCACCTGGCGGCGATGCAGCAGAACGTGACAAATTCTCAATCGGCGTTTTCCAAACAGCTTGATGAACGTTTGGCGGCGGTCACCGGGCGCGTTTCGCAATCGCTGACCGATACCACCAAGACCACCCAGGAAAGCCTGACGAAATTGCAGGAACGGTTGGCTGTCATCGACAGTGCCCAGAGTAATATCCAAACGCTGGCCCAGGACGTCGTTGGTCTGCAGAGCATATTGCAGAACAAGCAAACCCGCGGTGCGTTTGGCCAGAGCCGGATGGAAACGATCGTTCAGGATGGTCTGCCTATGGGGGCGTTTGAATTTCAGACCACGCTTTCCAATGGTACGCGTCCGGACTGCACCATAAAAATGCCCAACCGCGCGCCGGTTCTGGTGATCGATGCCAAGTTTCCGCTGGAGGCCTGGAACTTGATGAAGGACGCCGCCACACCAGACGCAGTTAAAGCCGCGGCGCAACAATTCAAGCGGGATCTGGAAGTTCATATCAAAGACATCTCCAGCAAATATTTGATTGCCGGTGAAACTCAGGACACAGCTTTTCTTTTTGTTCCATCGGAATCGATCTTCGCGGAGATTCACGAGAATTTTGAAAACGTCGTTCAAAAGGCTCACAAGTCGCGCATCGTCATTGTTTCACCGTCCTTATTGCTGTTGTCGATCCAGGTGATTCAGGCAGTGTTAAAAGATGCCCGCATGCGTGAACAGGCCCATATGATCCAGGGTGAAGTGATCAAATTTACAGAAGATCTGTCTCGCCTTGATGATCGGGTGCGCAAGCTGCAAGCTCATTTCTCCACCACGGCGAAAGATGTTGATCAGATTTTGATCTCGACTGACAAGCTGTCCCGTCGCGGAGCAAAGATAGAAGCTTTGGAATTCGGTTCAACCGGTGCACAAGGAGCGCAAGCTGATGCAGCAGACAGCGCAAAAGAAGAGCCCGGAAAGCCCTTCCTGCGGGCCATTGAAGGTGGCGACTAGTGGCTGTGAGCTCGTGGGCGGGATACTTAGTCAGTGAGAACTTGCGCGATATGATTGGATGGCATGACCGATCCGCTGAATGATTTGACCAATTGGCTGATTTCGGAAGGCCGGGTGCTCGGCGATGGAGAGGCTGTCGTTCGTGAGTATTCGCACCGTCTGGTGGCCGCTGGGGTGCCGTTGTCGCGGGTCAATATTGCCCAAAGGTTCGCTAATCCGCTGCTCGCCGCCTGGGGAGTAATTTGGACCCCGGGTGGCATCGAGCAATATGATGTCACCCATGCAATGCTTGATACGGCTTCCTATGTCGGCAGCTCGTTTGAATATGTTCTCGAACATCGACGTCCGCTGCACAAAAGCCTTGCAGGCCTCAACCCGGATACGGAACACGGCTCTTATCTTGAGATGGCAGAAGCCGGTGGAACGGATCTGTTTGCAACTTTGTTGGAATATGGCGATGGGTCGCGCCACGGCTGCACATTCATCACCAATGATCCGCTTGGATTTTCAGAACAACATCTTGAGCTTATTCAGCAATCAACAGTTGGGCTTTCCTGTGCCATGGAGCCAATCACCATGCGCAAATCAACGGGAAGTCTGCTTCGCACCTATCTCGGCAATGGCCCGGCGGATGCTGTCAACAACGGTACCATTCATCGCGGCGATCAGACATCGCTGGATGCGGTTGTTATGATTACCGACCTGCGCGGATTTACGGCCAAGTCAGAAAGTTGGAGTGAAACGGCGTTGCTGGCTGCTTTGAATGGGTATTTCGATACTGTTGTGAATGCTGTCGACAACAATGGCGGGGACGTATTGAAGTTTATGGGAGATGGCATTTTGGCGATTTTCCCAATAGATGCTCAGCATTCCCGAGAGGACCAGTGCCTCAATACCGTCGCAGCGGCCCGGTCCGCACTTGCGGGGCTGGATGAACTGAATACTCAACGACAGCTGAACGGCGAAGAAGCACTTGAGATGGGTGTTGGCATCAATGTGGGGCCGGTTACCTATGGCAATATCGGTAGTCCGGATCGCCTCGACTTTACTGTTCTTGGGTCAGCGGTAAATGTTGCCAGTCGGGTGCAGGATTTATGCAAGTCGATTGGCAAGACAGTCTTGGCAACACAATCGGTTGCTTCTTGTTCCCCAGACCAGTTTGAAAGCATGGACAGCCATCCAGTCCGGGGTTTTGCAGAACCATTGAAAATCTTTGCTCTGCAAGTCTGATAATAGATGCGATCGATCAACTGCCCACTAAAGTCACCGTCAGGACTAGCCTGCCTCAATCATGCCGCCGATGCCGTCGTCTTGCAGAAGAATGAATATGGGCATGGCAATAACCTCTGCCATGCCTCACGACGTTGTGTCAGAATTGATTTTTGAAGCGATAAAATTCCAGCGGTCTATCTGAACAGTTTGGGAAAGAAACGTCCCGTTTTGGCCCGATAGTCTGAATAGGCCTGCGACATCTCGGTGCGGTTGAATTTAGCTTCTTCGTCCCGTGCTGCAACCCAATAGGTGGTGACCATCGCTATTGCCGGCACCAGCGCCCAAATGTGCCAGGCTGCAACGGCCCATCCGACCCAGTGCAAGATATAAGACGTGTAGAATGGGTGGCGTACATAGCGGTAAGGACCAGTGGTCAGCAGCCCATGGGGCAGGTCATCGTCGAATGCGGCCAGAAGCCGGGCCTTTTTGCTTTCACTGATGGTGCGCCAAAACAATGACAAACTACCTGCCAGTAGGACCACACCAACGATTTGGGCTGCCATTGGTTGGCCAAAGGAAAAGGCCAGATAGGTCAACAGAATTCCGCTGAGGAAGACCAGCAGGGATATCAGTTTGGCTCCAACAGGCATTTTCTGCACGTTAAAATGATACTTCACCGACCAGGCCTGGCAGGCGATCAAAAGCCATCCGAGAAGGCTTGCAAGAAAGTCAAACATTGCGTCTTTATGCTTTGGGTTACATTCACCTACTGAAATATGTCTGCACCATTGAGACGGTTATTTCCAGACCTTGTTAAGCCTATTGATTCACTCGGGCTTCAAGACTCCTTGATAGTTTTTGGGAGAATTTTCACCCAATTGGGCAAGTTTGGAGCGTTTTGTGGCCTGCGAGAAGCAATTTACGACAAAAAACGGACTTAGCGTTCGTGAACGCGAAGCGGTCCCTGCGGCTGGAACCATCGTTTTTCTCCATGGTTCAGGGTTTTGCAAGGACATTTTTGACATACAATTTGAAAGCGTTTCCCTGCACAATTATCGCCTTATTGGTATTGATTTGCCCGGTCATGGTGCTTCCATCGATGCAAATGATCCTTTGGCAACATACAATTTTGCCGGATTTGCCCGCGAGGTTGAGCAGGCTTTGGTTGAGCTCAAAGTTGAAAAATGCGTCATTTTTGGTTGGTCGCTTGGTGGTCACGTTGCCCTGGAGTTGGGCAAAACATGTGCATTCGTGCGCGGTGTGATGACCATGGGCACGCCACCCGTATCCAGCGGACCGCTTGGGCTCGTGCGTTCGATGCATTTCAGCAAGGCATTGCTGTTGGCCGGAAAGGCAAAAATGTCCCGCGCCGATGCCGAATTGTTTGAGTGCTACTGCTTGGGCGATCAGTCAGACGGGCGCTTCGTTCAATCCCTCATGCGCACCGATCCGCTGATGCGTCCAGCCCTTTCGAAAGCAACTTTGCATGACTTTGGACCGGGTCAGTTGGGCGATGTCAAACGCGCCAACTTCGACATTTGCCTGATTCATGGGGCGCAGGACCCATTCATTCGCACTAGCTATATGCAATCAATTGAAGCGCCAGCTCTCTACCGGGGTGGTGCCATTGTCTATGAAAACAGCGGTCATGCCCCGTTTCTCGCCGAACCGGAAAGATTCGAAATGCAGTTACTGGACTTCCACAACTACGTTCAGGTCAGCGCCCCTCGTATCATCGAAACCTCACTGGCAGCCTAGCGGCGAAGGCGGCGGTGATGGCGGCGGCGACGGTAGCGGCGATGTTGCCTTGGCAACGGCGTTGGCAAAAAGCCAAGAAATTTGCTTCAGCTAATTTTTCGGAAATGTTTCAGCCAGACCCTGGTGCGCTCTGAATCGCGCTTCTCATATTCGGTTATTGCGGAGCGCAGGTCGCCAGGCTCCTGGCTTTCACTGTCCGTTCCGATATCCGTCAACCGCATTGTAAACCATGCTGTGATGCCGCCTTCCGGCGACTCAGCAAATCTCGGAAATGCCAGGTTGGAGATTTTCCCCTCCTGCCATAAATTTGGCAGGTTGGGCTCCAGCACCATTGCGCGGGCTAGCCCGACCATATCAACCGCGCCACCTGCAACAGCTTCTTCGGCCTGGTGGTAGGTCTTGAAACCGCCGGTCAGCATGATCGGCTTGCTGGTAAACCTGCGGGCTTCATGGGCAAACTTGATAAAGTAGAGGCCGCGACCGCCACCATCGGAGGCAGCTTTTGCCCCTGGAAAATAAGTGCCGCCGGAAATATCGAGCAGATCAATGGAAGATTGATCCAAAGCGCTAACGACCATCAATGCATCGTCATTGTCCAGACCACCTTCCAGTTGATCCGATGAATTGAGTTTAACCGCGATGGGAAAATTCGGACCGACGGCGGCCCGACAGGCGCCAATAACTTCCAGCAGTGGGCGCATGCGATTGCTTATGCTGCCGCCGAACGCGTCTCGCCTCTGGTTGAACAAAGGTGACAGAAACTGACTGAGCAGAAACCCGTGGGCAGCATGAATTTGCACGCCACCAAATCCGGCCTCTTTAGCAAGCAGCGCGGTGGCGGCGAATTCGTCGGGCAATTTTTGCACTTCTTCGACAGATAATTCTCCGCAGGCCAAACCCGGCAAGTCAAGCGCAGTGGGACCCTTTGGCTCGCTGGTTGGCGCATAGGCCAGTGCACCGGCATGACCTAGCTGAAGCCACAACTGGCTGTTGTTTTCGCGGCCAGCTTTCGCCAGAGCAGTGAAGGGGGTCAGAGTAGCATTGGAATCCAGCACCAGATTGCCCGGCTTCTCGATAAAGTCTGGGCTTGTTTGAACCTCGCCGATGATCGACATTGCCAGACCTCCATGGGCCCAGCGCTGGTATAATCTGATTTGTTCAGGTGTTGGGTGACCGGTACCATCACCAAGGGAATCGGACATGGCTGATTTGGCAATGCGATTTTTCAATATCACCCCGCAGGGCAATTCGAGCGGCCTAAACAAAATTTGGTTCTTGGTCATTTCAACCTCAGCGAGCACTTGGTCGCCCATCTTTATGAAGTCGTCAGCTGAAACTGGCGCGCAATTTTAATCAAGCTCCCGCACCGACAATTGTGGTTGCAAAGAGATTCGTTTGACATCTTGGACCTGTATTGCAGACTGGCGCAAACGATCAGGCGGGAACGTGTTATGCGCGCAATCAGAGTACACAAATTTGGCGGCCCGGAAGAACTCACATTAGATGATATTCCCGAGCCAGTTGTCGGGCCGGGAGAGGTTTTGGTGGACGTCAGGGCGGTTGGGGTCAATCCGGTAGACACCTATATACGCTCTGGTATTCACGCCATTCGGCCTGAACTTCCCTTCGTCACAGCAAGTGATGCCGCCGGGGTGGTGGCCGCCCTCGGTAACGGCGTAACAGAATATACTATTGGCGACCGGGTCTATCTAGCCGGCTTTGCTGGTGGGTATTTCAAAGGAGTTATGGCCGAGCGTGTTGCCGTGCCACTGTCTGCTGTGCAGCCGCTTCCTGATAATATCAGTTTCGCGGCTGGGGCAGCTTTGGGCGTACCCTATGCAACGGCCTATTATGCGCTTGAAATGCGGGGCAAGGCGAAGCCTGGCCAAACCCTCTTTATCCACGGTGCCAGCGGTTCTGTTGGGACTGCATTAATCCAGATGGCACGGGCGCGCGGGCTGACAGTTATCGGCAGCGCCGGTTCCGATGCCGGATGCAAACTGGTGTTAGAGCAGGGTGCCCATCATGCGCTCAATCACCACGATGATGACTATATGGATGACCTCAGTCGATTGACGGGTGGTCAGGGGCCGGAGCTGATCATTGAAATGTTGGCTAATGTCAATCTGGCCACGGACCTCGATGCCGTCGCCAAGTATGGGCGCATTGTCATTGTTGGCAATCGCGGCGAGGTTACCATCAACGCCCGTGTTGCGATGATGAAGGATCTCGATATTGTTGGTCTGGCGCTCAATAATGCAACGCCGGACGAAATGAGTCAGATTGAGGCCGGGTTGCAGGCGGGCTTGTCCAGCGGCATTCTGCAGCCGGTCATCCGTGAAGAGCTGAAAATGGAAGAGGCCCGGGCGGCCCATGAAAAAGTTCTGGAGCCGGGCGCTCTGGGTAAGATCATCGTAACCCCCTGACGGGCGGTTCAACCACTGGAAGGAATTTCTATGGCATATATTGATGGTGTGGTCTGTGCAGTGCCAACAGCCAACAAGGACGTCTATAAGGCCCATGCTGAAGAAACGGCGGCTGAGTTTAAGAAGTATGGTGCGCTTTCGGTCGTCGAATGCTGGGGCAATGAAGTGCCCGAGGGCAAAGTGACATCGCTGCCGATGGCGGTGAAATGTCAGGATGATGAGACTGTTGTGTTTTCCTGGATCACCTGGCCTTCCAAGCAAGCCCGGGATGAAGGCTGGGGCCGCATGATGGAGGAGTCGGAGGTGCTGTCAAAACCGTTTCCTTATGATGGCAGTCGCATGATTTACGGTGGCTTTGACGTGCTGGTTGAGGCCTAGAATCGTTCTGGGCGTATCACTTGTCTGACCAAGCACTTAACCAAAGCGCCTTGCGGCGCTATTTGAAAACCGGAGTCACCGGCCACAACCGGAATAAGGCTGAACAGGGTTACGTGTTGTTTTCGCCGCTGGGCATGATCAACAAGACCCTGTTGATTAATATGGACGGTGAGGTCGTTCATGAGTGGAACCATGACACTGCCATTGGCATCTATGGACAGCTGACCGATGAGGGCAATTTGTTCATGGGCGCAAAGCTGCGCGATGACACCTGGAATATTTTTCGATTCTGGCCGGCATTTAAAGGTGGGGAAGTCCGCGAAGTGACACCTTCGGGTGAAATTATCTGGCGTCGTAGTGACAAGTTTCACCACCATGACCAGCGTAAAATGCCGCACGGTGGTGCGCTATATTTGTCGCTTGAAAAAGTGCCAGATGAGATTGCTGCTCGCGTCGTCGGCGGTCACCCAACCCCCGGTTTCGACGACATGTATGCTGACGTCTTGGTGGAAGTCGATCGAGACGGCAACCGCATTTGGGAATGGCATGCGATTGAGCACCTTGACCCGATCATGGACTTTCAGGAAGTCAGCGAACCACGCTGGGAATGGTGTCATGGCAATTCTATTGCGCCGTTAGGGGACGATAGGGTTTTGGTGTCGTTTCGTGCCATCCACACAATCGGCATTATCGACAAGGCCAGTGGCAAGTGGCTGTGGAAATACCGTGACGACAAGATGGGTGGTCAGCACGATCCACAAATGCTGCCCAATGGCAATATTCTCGTTTTTGACAACGGTACTCAGCGCCGCTTCAATGGTGTGTTGCCTTATAGTCGGGTGATTGAAATCAACCCTAAAACCAATGCTGTTGAATGGGCTTATGAAGACCGCCCGCCATTTGCCTTTTACAGCCAGCAGGTTTCCGGCGCACAGCGTCTGCCTGGTGGCAATACGCTGATTTGCGAAGGAGTGCGCGGCAGAGTTTTCCAGGTGACTGCGCAAGGTGAGGTGGTCTGGGAATATGTGAATCCGTATTTTGGGCCAAACCCGTTCGACATGGACGTCAACATGCTGTTCAGGGCCTATTTTTATACCGCCGATCAACTGCCTTTTCTGTAGAACTGCCATCAGAACGGTTTGTAGACCAGATTGGCCTGTGGGCATCGATTTTCGAAATCCTCCAAATTGCGCTACTCTGCAAGTTGTGGAGGTGGCCTCGTATGGAACCATTCGATCTTTATTCGCATGACATAGATGGGAACCCGTTTCCCGGGTATCAGAAATTGCGGGATGATCATCCCTGTTATTGGAGCGAACAAGCCGGACTTTGGATTCTGTCGCGCTACGTCGACGTTCAGGCCGCTGCTTTGGATTGGCAGACCTTTTCGTCCCTGCGCGGCAATCTGGTGGATGAGATACCTGGCCGTTCGGGAGGTACCTTGGGCACCACTGATCCACCCCACCACGACCGTCTTCGGCAATTGGCCCAGGCGGCGTTCACCCGTAAAGCGTTGGAGCAGCTTGCCGGGCCTGCTGCTGCGATTGCCGATGCGGCAATCGACCGGATTGAAGGCAAGTCGCAGTTCGATTTTGTTGGCGAGTATTCCAGTATCGTCACTGTGGGAACGATTTTCCGCATGCTGGGCCTGCCTGAGCGGGATCCGACCGAAACCCGTAAACAGGTTGTCCTGTCCATCTCCACTGATAAGGAAGCGAGGGGACGCAATGAGCAACTCAACAATGCTTTTAAAGGTCTTACAGAATTCCTCTCATCAGAGATCGCTGCGCGGCGTGCCAATCCCGCTGATGATCTGATCACAGCATTGGCCGAAGCCGAAATTGATGGTGAGCGACTGACCGAGCGTGAGGTTATGTTGACGACCACCATGTTTGTGGTGGCAGGTGTTGAATCCCTGTCGAGCTTTATGAGTATTTTTGCGCTCAATCTGGCACAGCATGGCGATGCGCGACAACGCATTGCGGCGGATCCGGATTTGACGGCGCAGGCGATTGAGGAATCCTTGCGCTTTAATACCTCGGCCCAGCGCTTTAAGCGCACGGCCACGAGGGAGGTTGATCTATATGGCAAGACCATAGCGCCCGGCGACACGGTGGTATTGGCCTACGGCGCGGCAAACCGCGATGGCCGCAAATTTCCCGAACCTGATGTCTATGACATTGATCGCAATCCGCGCGGCCATCTGGGGTTTGGCAGTGGCAAGCATTTTTGCATCGGCAGTAATTTCGCCCGTATGGTGGCCAAAACCGCGATGGATCGTTTGCTGGCGCGGATCCCAGACTTCGAAGTGGCGGCGGCCGAGTTTGACTGGATTCCCTCGTCGAATTTCCGCAGCCCAGTGACCTTGCCTCTCAAGATCAGCTGAGGCCGACGGGTTGCGGAAGAGCTTGGTGGCGGGTTTATCTGTGCAAGATTTCTTCGATTGCTGTCATCACGGATTGCGCGTGAGTGGCATCGAGCGCTGCTGGATGGGGTTGATTAAAACGCCCTGCGTCGTTGTCGAAGTATTTTCCTGACGCTGAGATAAACTCATCAGACAGGGCAGCGCGGCATAAAATGTCGACGCCGATCTGCATGTCGTTGCCGGCGATGCCAAACCCTTCTTTGACCATTTTTGAGGCTAGAAGCGAGCCAGGATTGACGGCCACAATGACGGGACCGTCCGGTAGTTTTTTGGCCATTTCCTGTGACCAGATGGTGATTGCCAGCTTGCTTTGGGAATAGGCGTCCATGTCGTTGAGGCTGCCCTGACCAGCCATTGCGGCCACGTCGACGGGCGCCTGTGCAGCGGAGGATAGGTTCACCACGCGGCCTTCCTTCGGCATGATCCGCAGCAGGCGGTGCGTCAGCACATAGGGTGCCAGCGTGTTGACGACGAAACGAATGTCGAGACCGGAATCGGTGCGTACCTGGGGTGTTTTCAGAACGCCGGCATTGTTGATCAGCACATCAAGGTGATCGTGGGCTGCAAGGATTTGCCTGGCCATGTTTTCCACGTCTTGCATATCAGACAGGTCGGCAAGGTAGGTTTCGGTTTTGCCACCAACTTCTGCTGCGGCATTGGCCAGCTTGGCTTCACTGCGTCCGTGCAGCAAAACAGTGTGTCCTTCATTAGCAAGTGCCTGGGCAGTGAGCAGGCCGATGCCATCGGTAGCGCCGGTGATGAGAATGGTCTTGGTCGCCATGAAAAATCCTATGTGTTGAATTCGCCAAACAGATCATCTGCAAGGCGTTTGAGTGTTGTTTCTGTGTCGGCCTGATTGAACCGCAAGTTGAGAGCGACGTGGTTGATGCCAAGAGCCTGAACTTCGCGCAGATAGTCGCGCAGGTAGTTGATCCCCGACTGAAACCCCAAATGGATGGAGCGGGGGCTGGCTGCCGGGTCGTCGACCAGGTCGATGTAAAGGGACTGCATGACGGGTTTCCCCAAGCTTGCCCTCAAGCCCGCCCTCGCGCCGTCTTTTTTGTCGCCACTATTGTGCGCCTCGGGGCCGCGGCTTCGGCGGCGAAAGTCCGCCACCACGCGGCCTTGCGAAACGGCGTCACGGGATACGTCATCCATCCATCGCCATGTTGGGCAACCCAATCCGGGTGTTGTTGACTGCCGCCGGTGATCAACAGGGGCAACCGCCCGCTGGCGGGCTTGGGCAGCATGTCCATATTTCCACGTGTGGTGCCATTGGCATTGTCGAGTTGGGGGTAATCCTCAGCCATTGTGCGGATATACGCCATCGCTTCACGAAACCTTTCGCCGCGATTGTGGAAGTCCATATTAAGCGCCGGATATTCTTCGGGACGGTCACCGGACGCGACCCCCAGAAGAACTCTGCCACCGGAAAGAACATCCGCGGACGCTGCCGCTTTGGCAACGTGGGCCGGATGGCGCAGCGGCAAAATAATGCTGGCCACGCCAAGTGCTATTTCGCGTGTGGCGACAGCCAGAGCGCCGAGGTAAACGAAGGGGTCGAATATTTGTCCCGCATCGCCGAAAGTTGGAACATTGAAAGGCACATCACGCAGCCACACCGCCTTGAATCCCAATTCTTCAGCAAGTTTGGCCCGTTCGATGTGACGGGTCATCGATGGCACGGCGTTTGTCGAATAGTTTTCGATCGGCACCACCAAACCCAGACTCAGTCTGTCAGGTTGGAATACTGAATTGTAGGCCCGGTTGAGTCGCGGGAATGAATTTTGCTGAACCGTGTCGAGCATAAGGCTGTTTCCTGATCGTAATGCCGCTTCAATAGCGGATGAGCGTGCGGCTTTCGATGCTTTTGCGAATTGTATTGATTGTTGGATCTTCAACCAGATCAATGGCGCTATGTGCAACGGAAGCGCGGCCTTGATTGTCATAGATGTTGAAATAGGCGACTTCGTCGGGAGTCATTTTTGATTGATAGATCCATTCATGCCGGTCGTTGGCAGCAAGTCCCAGGATATGACCGCGCCTGTCTGGGTAGATCAGATCAATTAGGATCCAGTCTTCAGGGGCGACACTTTCTGGGCGCACAAATCCAAGTGGTGCGCTGTTGATTGGATTGTCGACCGGTCGCCAGACATTGATGAAAGCATAATGTCCCGCGCTCCATCGCGCTGCTTCGTTGGGTCCAAGAATATCGATAAGTCGATGTTCTGCGCCTTCCTGGCTGTAATCGCTGTGAACATTACGGGCAGGCTTGCGGTTAGAATTGGGGTCATCCTGGCGCACTGTGTGGTCGAAAATCACCACCTCCCTGGCCTTGAGCCGCTGGCTTAGCAGGTCAGTGAGTTCACGATCATAGATCGTTTGCCATTCATTGGTGCTGCCGTTATAGCCGCCGCAATCGCTTCCGCTGCCGGAGAAGGAGGCCACTTGCGTGGGCGCAACAGCAAAGCCAACACTGTCGCGATCAAAGTTGGGAGAAGCCTCGCTTTTGCGGATATCCAAAACAGGGATTTCAGCTGTCACCAGTTCAGGTGCAACAATTTTCCCGGCCACGCCACCCGCATCGATTTCAAATGCCTGACGCTGGTCGCTGTGGACATGGTAGTTGACGGTTCCGGTGGTGGGCATGACTGATCTCCGAATGAGAATTGAATGCTGTTTAGGACAACAGCAGCAAAATATGCCTTGCCATTCGAATAAAAAGACGGATTATTTGGATTTATAATTCGGGTTTTGGATATAATAAGTTGGATACCGACAGCCTTCGCCTTTTTGTCCTTGCTGCTGAAAAGTTGAATATCAGTGCCGCGGGGCGGCAACTCGGTCTGGCCCCTGCTGTCGCCAGCGCCCGGTTGGCAAAGCTTGAGAACACAGTTGGTGCCGATCTGCTTCACCGCACCACACGCAAAGTCAGCCTGTCGCTGGAAGGGCAGGAATTCCTGCCCTATGCTCGGGAAATTCTGGCGCAGGAAACAGCGGCTCAACTAGCGCTTGGCCAATCCGTTGCGGCAGTGAGCGGAACCTTGCGCTTTACCGCACCGAGTTCTTTTGCCCAATTGCACATCGCGCCGATCCTGCCAGATTTCCTCAAACTTTATCCCGGACTGTCGCTGGACTTGCGTCTGTCGGATGGTCGATTTGATTTGATTGAAGGGAGTTTCGACCTTGCCTTGCGCAATATGGCGCTGGAGGACAGCAGCCTGAAAGCGCGCAAACTGGCGGACGACCGACGCATTTTGTGTGCGTCACCGGATTACCTTGAACAGCATGGGATTCCTCAGCGTCCGGAAGACCTGAAATCTCATCAACTGATCGCATTTAAGGATCCAATGCCCAGGCTGCTGTCGGCAAGCAATGGCAGCGACGGAACTTTTGACCCAAAGGAAGCAGGTAGCCGGTTGATGGTCGATGATGGTTTGAGCCAAAAACTGGCAACCATTGCAGGTGCTGGGATCTCGGTTAATTCCCTCTGGATCGTTTATCGAGAGATTGCCGATGGCTCGCTGGTCAGGGTGTTGCCTGACTATACGATTGCCGACCAATCGGTGCTTTGGATGGTCTACCCAAAGTCAAATGTTCTGTCGGCGAAAGTACGAATTTTTATGGATTTCCTGCTGGAGCGTATTGGCCAGAATCCGATTTGGGAGCGCGAATTGCAGGACAAATTATAAGATTGGTGTCTTCCGTGATTGCGAAGAACCGAATAATCTATTGAAGTTAAGAGATAAAAACTGATAATTGAACAAAATTCAAGAAATTCCCGCTGGCAAAAATCGGGTTTGCAGCGAGTGAAACTAAGGGTCTTTACATAAGAATATTGAGCGTGTTTTCATGACCTGCCGGAGCACAAGTTGTTACGCGCGTGGGAGGACACAGATTTGGACCCAACTAATACCGCCGACCCGGAGTATTTCCATAAGGTCGTCGATTGCCAGTATGCCTGCCCGGCACACACCCCCGTACCCCATTATATCAGGCTCATAGCCCAGCAAAAATATACAGATGCTTATCTGGTCAATTGGGAGAGCAATGTCTTTCCTGGCGTGCTGGGCCGGACCTGCGATCGCCCCTGCGAACCGGCGTGCCGTCGCGGGCGGGTTGAAGAGGAACCGGTGGCGATTTGCCGGCTCAAACGTGTAGCTGCTGATTTCAAGAATGACGTCACCGCACAATTGCCCAAAGCTGGGAAATCAAATGGCAAAAAAGTTGCGCTGATTGGAGGCGGGCCAGCGTCGCTAACTGTGGCACGGGATTTGGCGCCATTGGATTATGAACTGCATGTCTATGATGCGGAAACCAAGGCAGGTGGATTCATGCGATCGCAGATTCCTTCGTTTCGCCTGCCCGAAAGCGTGCTGGATGAAGAGGTGGGCTATGTGATGGATATGGGCGTCACCGCCCATTTCAGCACCTATGTCGAGAGCATGTCGGACATGTTGACGAAAGGCTATGACGCCGTATTCGTTGGCAGTGGAGCGCCGCGCGGGCGGGATTTGCCCAACCTGCCAGGTCGCCAGGAAGCCGACGCCAATATTCACATAGGTATCGACTGGCTCTCCAGCGTTGCATTCAATCACATCGACAAGATCGGCAAGAAGGTCATCGTGTTGGGCGGTGGCAACACGGCGATGGATTGTTGCCGCACGTCGCGCCGCCTGGGTGGCGACGAGGTGAAGGTGATCGTGCGCAGTCCTTACGCTGATATGAAGGCTTCTCCCTGGGAAAAGGAAGACGCCATTCACGAAGGCATTCCGATCATCGACAATCATGTACCGAAGGAATTTGTTGTCGAAGACGGCAAGTTGGTGGGCATGTTGTTCGACAAGGTGGAAGCAAAATACCACGATGATGGCCGCCGCGAGCTGGTGCCGACTGGCGAGGAGCCCGTTCTTGTTGCCTGTGATGATGTGCTAGTCGCCATCGGTCAGGAAAATGCATTTCCGTGGATCGAAGCCGATACCGGCATTGATTTTTCCAGCTGGGGTCTGCCGATACTCGATCCGGAGTCTCTTCAGTCAACGCTACCGCATGTGTTTTTCGGCGGTGATGCGGCTTTCGGGCCGGAGAATATCATCACCGCGGTGGCCCATGGTCACCGCGCCGCGGTTTCAATTGATTTGTTTCTCCAGGGCAAGGACTTGAGCAAGCGACCAGACCCGTTTGTCAATCTTGTCAGCCAGAAAATGGGCATTCATGAATGGAGCTATGACAGCGCCCCAATTGAAGACAAGCGCAAGGTGGTGCCGCTGGTAGACCTGGAAGCAGCTTTGAAGGACCGGGCGCTGGAGGTGGAATTGGGATTTGATCCGCAAGCGGCTTTCGTCGAGGCGGAACGCTGTCTTAACTGTGATGCCCAAACGGTGTTTTCCGCAGGCAATTGTATCGAATGCGATGCCTGTGCCGATATCTGTCCGACCAGTTGCATTAACTTCACCCAAAACGGGCCTGAAGATGATTTGCGCAGCCGATTGATGGTTCCGGCAGAAAACGCCGAGCAGGATATTTACGTATCAGACACGCTGACCACCGGGCGTGTATTGGTCAAAGACGAAGACATGTGTCTGCACTGCGGGCTGTGCGCCGAGCGATGCCCGACCGCTGCATGGGATATGCAAATGTTCTTCTACAATGTCACCAAGGCCAGTCCAAAACTGGTGCCAGGTATCGTGCCAAGCCGGGGGAATGTTTGATGAAACAAATTTCCGGCATCAACGATTTCGTCGTCAAATTTGCCAACGTGAATGGTACAGGATCGGCCAGTGCCAACCACCTGTTTGCTAAATCCATTTTTCGCATGGGCGTCCCGGTAAGCCCACGCAATATTTTTCCATCAAACATTCAGGGCCTGCCGACATGGTATGAAGTGCGGGTTAGCGCCAATGGCTATCTGGGTCGGCGTGGTGGAGTGGATCTGATGGTCTGCGTCAATCCGCAAAGCATGGAAAAGGATGTCGCCAGTGTCGAGCCGGGGGGGTATTTTCTCTACGATAATACCAAACCATTGGCACAGCATCTGAAGCGGGATGACATCACCTATTTTGGCGTGCCACTGACTGAAATGTGCATGCGGGAATACGAGAATCCCCGTTTGCAACAATTGCTCAAGAATGTCGTCTATGTCGGCGTGCTCGCTGCCCTGCTGGATATCAAATTTACGATCCTCAAGGACCTGCTTAACGATCAGTTCAAGGGCAAGGAAAAGCTGATTTCGTCAAACTTGCATGCCCTGGAAATGGGCTATCAATATGCGACTGAGAACTTCCAGTGCCCGCTGCCAATCCGGTTGCAAAGTGGCGTCAATGTTGCGCCGCACATTCAGGAGAGTGAGCACATCCTGATGAACGGTAACACCGCGGCGGCTTTGGGTGCGATCTACGGTGGCGCCACCGTTGCCGCGTGGTATCCGATCACCCCGTCGACATCGGTAGTTGACGCTTTTGCCCAATATGCTGAAAGAATGCGCATCGATCCGGGCAGCGGCAAGAAGAATTACGCCATTGTGCAGGCCGAGGACGAACTGGCCGCCATGGGCATGGTGATTGGTGCCGGGTGGAACGGTGCCCGCGCCTTTACTGCAACCTCTGGCCCAGGACTGTCTCTGATGAGCGAATTCCTCGGTCTGGCCTATTTTGCAGAATTGCCGGCAGTGCTGATTGATGTGCAGCGCTCGGGGCCCTCTACCGGCATGCCGACGCGGTCTCAGCAATCGGATATCCTCGCGGCGGCCTACGCCAGCCATGGGGATACGAAGCACGTGTTGTTGTTTCCGGCCACGCCACGCGAGTGCTTTGATATGACCGTCCAGGCCTTTGACCTGGCCGAGCAATTGCAAACACCGGTGATCATGATGTCGGACCTGGACCTGGGGATGAACGATTGGATGTCGCCACCACTTGAGTGGGATGATGAGTACCAGATGCAGCGCGGCAAAGTGCTGGATGAAGCCGGACTGGACGAGGCCAAGCAATGGGGCCGCTATTTGGATGTGGATGGTGACGGCATTTGCTATCGCACATTACCTGGGGCGCATCCCGACAAAGGGGCATTTTTCACCCGCGGTTCGTCCAAAAATGAAATGGCGGTCTACTCCGAAAGTGGGGAAGACTATGTGCAAAATGTCGACCGTTTGTTGCGCAAGTTTGAAACCGCAAAGTCCTATGTACCTGCCCCCAAGACCCATCCACCAATCAAGGTGAAAAAGCCCAAAACCAAGTTGAAGCTTGGGGCGTTGTTCTTCGGCACTTCTGCATCGCCAGCCTATGAGGCGGTCGAGACCCTGGCGGATAAGGGCTACGTCATCGACACCATGCGCATCCGTGCATTTCCGTTTCATGAGAGCCTGGATCAATTTATCGCGGATCATGACCGCGTTTTCGTGATCGAGCAAAACCGTGATGGACAAATGCGCCAATTGATCATGAATGAATGCCAGATCGCACCATCCCAGATGACCTCGGTTTTGAACTATTCTGGAACCCCGATTACCGCGCGGGCAATTGTTCGCCAAATTCTGGAATCGTTGGACGCTAAGAGCGCCGACGTGGTTGCACTGCACCCGGAGACTGCCTGATGTCCTATATCAAACCAAAATTTCGCCATCCAAATCTGCCGACCAATGCGTTGGGATATACGGTTGCAGATTATGATGGATCAATATCAACGCTTTGTGCCGGTTGTGGTCACGACTCCATTTCAGCAGCCATCATCAATGCTTGTTTTCAATCGTCGATCCCGCCGCATCGGATTGCCAAAATGTCCGGCATCGGTTGTTCGTCGAAAATGCCGACATATTTTCTTGGCAAGAGCCATGGCTTTAATTCGGTGCATGGGCGAATGCCGTCGGTTGCCACCGGCGCCAGCCTTGCCAACCGGGATCTGCTCTATATCGGCATTTCTGGTGACGGTGATACCGCGTCAATCGGCATGGGCCAGTTTATTCACCTGATCCGCCGCAATGTGAACATGACTTATATTGTTGCCAATAATGGCTGTTATGGACTGACAAAGGGACAGGACAGCGCCACAGCTGATCTCGGCTCGGTAAGCAAATATGGGTCGGTTAATCCGTTTGATGGAATTGATCTGGCCAGTTTGGCAATTCTGCAAGGTGCCAGTTTTGTGGGACGCAGCTTTTCAGGCGACAAGGAACAGTTAGAACCGATGATCCGCGCCGCCATGGCGCACAAAGGCTTTGCCTTTATCGACGTTGTGTCACCCTGCGTGACTTTCAACAATCACGTGGGGGCTACCAAGAGCTATGCCGCGACCCGCGAGAATCTCGACGCTATGCCGTTGGATTTCGTGCCCATGCGCGAAGAGATCACCACTCAATATGACGCCGGTACCAGTCAGGCCGTTACCTTGCATGATGGATCAGTCATTCATCTGCACAAGGCGAGCAGCGCCTATCAGACCGATGATCGAACCGCAGCGATGAACGGCGTACAGACAGCAAAGGACGAAGGGCGAATATTGACGGGCTTGTTGTTCCTCGACCCCAACTCCCAGGATTTGAACCAGAATTTGAAACTTGCCACCAAGCCACTCAATGAACTGGAAAAGAACGAATTGTGCCCCGGCAGTCGGGTGCTGAACAGCATCAATGAAGGCTTGCGCTAAACCTGAACGGGTCTAGATCGCGCCGATTTGTATTGGCCAGACGGCAATTTCAGTGGTCGCTGAGGCTTTCCAGGAATGCGATCAGGTCATCTTTTTCCCTGCCACTCAGTTTGAGCGGGCGCAGGATTTGTTCGCCATCGGCATGCAGCCGTTCAGTATTGATGGTGTTGTAATGCTCCACCACCGCCTTCAGGTCAGGCAGGCTGCCGTCGTGCATATATGGGGACGTGTGAGCGACACCCCGCAGGGATGGAACGCGGAAAATGCCGAAATCTGCGTGGGTGGTTTTGACTGTGCGTACAGCCCACGCACCCGTCTTTAGTGGGTCATCGTTGTAGACGCCGTCCAGCGTGTAGGGACTTTGCAGCAGGGTTTTCAGCCCCGCGTGACGCCCTGCATCAACCCTTCCGGGCCCGAGGAAGTAAGGCACAGCTGCGTCATGGAATTCACCATTGGTGAAGTTGGCGCCGGAATGACAAAAACTACAACGGCCCTTGCCGATAAAAATTTGCAACCCCCTTTGAGCAGCGCCGGGATAGGATGATGCCCCCTTCATGTCACCGCGCGCAAGTGAATCGCGAAAGCGGTCAAACGATGTTTTCCCGGTGGTCAGGGTTTCCTGATAGGCTGCCAGGGTTTTGGCAATATTGACCAGAACTGTCTGGGAGGGTTGATGTTGCAGCGACCCAAAAATCTGCTCATAGCTGCTGGCATATTGGCTTTTGAGGATGGCCGATTTGAGGCTTTCGGAATCATGGGCCATCTCGTCTGGATTGACGATGGGCAGGATTGTTTGACCCCAAAGATTGTCGCTGCTGCCCCCCCAACCAAACCATCGATGTGCGCTCAGATTGAGCAGGGCAGGGGTGTTGCGGTCCAGCAGTTTTCGACCCAGTGAACGCGGTCGGTACTCTGAAAAATCTCGATCGGGCCGGTGGCAGGTGGTGCAGGACAGGGTGCCGTCGCGCGACAGGATCCGGTCACCAAATAAGTGTTTGCCGAGTGCTATTGCATCGCTATTGCCTGAGACGCGGTTGCTTGGGTCTTTGTGTTGGTCGATAGGCCAGGGGCCATGCGCCAGGATCTGCTGGATTTCATCCTGTGTCAGGACGAGTTCAGCTTGAGCAATGGATGCGCTCAATGTTGCCAGCAGAAGAAACACCCCTGCAGTTCGTTGCAGTCCCATCACTTCACTTCAATATCCAGCAGGTAGGTTGCTGGTTTGGTGTTTTCGCCATTTCGGACATTGACTCGCAATTGCCACAGGCCGGGCATGTGAAAGACCATGTTGGAGATGGCAAACTTGTCGGGGGCGCTCGAGGTGATGGTTGGCTCATAGTTCATGCCGTGTTGATGGCGGGGCATCCAGGCGTCGACCTTAATTGTGAACGGAGTTTCGTCCCCACTCTTGCTGCAGAGAACCAGACCGAGACCAAACGGTTTGGATACCGCAATGGGGTCCAGCACGGCGAGGATCTGTAAACCTCCGCTGTTGTCGGAACTCATCAGTTTTGATGCGGCACCACCGTTACAGGCCAGCGCGGGGCTCGTTAGTGCGATTATCAGGACAAGGGATGCGAAAGCCTTCATTTGCTTTGCAGCATGGTCTCGGCGTTGCGGTAGGCGATGTTGCGGGCAACATCATCAGGCAGGCTGGCCAGCCAGCCGCGGGAATACTCCGCATGGGAGCCGACATAATACCAGCGCTCCGGTGCAAAGGTATCGGTGCCAACCATAAACCGGTCGGGATAAGCGGTGAAAAGTTTTTCCCAGTCTCGATTGAGCACCTCTCGGCTTGCCATATCTGATCGGAAGGCGAGGTCCGACCACAGGCGTGGGTGTGTTTTCAACGCATCAGCAATGGCGTCAGGCCTGGCGAACCCCGAATGGGCCCAAAGCACTCGCGCATCTGGCCAGGTTTTGAAAATCAGATCCAACGCCTCCCGGTCGCCATGGTGGTGCAGGATCAGGTTTCGTTGCCGCGCCATTTCGATCATCTGTTGGATTACCGGCGTGAGAATGTCATCGCCATAGGCATGGAATTCGCCAATTGCCTCATACTCATATTTGGCCAATCTCTCTTTGAGATAATCGACAACGGAAGGGTCATGCATCCAGGTGCTGATTGCGCCGCGACGCCGATAGGGACGCAAGGCCGGTACGACGATTTCCGGCGCAGCGACCAGCAGTTTCTGCGTGCCATCGTCATCTGAGCTGGAAACCAGTGCTTTTTTCACACCGGCTTCGCGCAATATGCGTGCGACTTCTTCGGGCGGGGTTTGGAGCACGGCATCGTGGCTGTAGTGGATATGGGCGTCAAATATCGGGAGTTTTTCGGCTTGCGCTGCTGGCGCCCAAATGACTGCTCCAAAAAGTAAAATTCGGGCGAAAAAATTCCTGCGTTGCATGCGACTTCCGGGGCGACGATTAGGTTGTAGAGAGCAAACATCAAAGCTTTGGCAAGAGCAAGACGAGGCGCAAAGATGCGACGACAGGTCCCACGTCAAAACACACTATTTACATCCTGTAATCACGGCGCTCTGCGGTCTTATTCGGCAGCGATGACGGGGTACCCCAAGAACATGCCATCAGTCGTTCAAGTTATTGTAGGATCCTAAATCCACGATTGAGTTACAAAACTTAGGTCTGAATTGGGAATTGAACTTGACTTTGGGATCCTGAATTGGCCCACTGGGCTTGAGAACTCCGTTGGTAATCCTTGATACTCGAGCTAATTAGCAGCTTGGTTATGGGACGCTCAGGTAGGGCAATCAACGAACCGAATTTGAATGGCCATGGGAGGCTACAGATCAAAGTTGGTGGCGCCAGTAGCGCCGCATGCGAGCCACGGTGTGGCTCAACAAAATTGGAGCAAGGGAGGAAACAATGCTCAAAA
>JBDVMU010000049.1:0-130835 GCA_039969995.1 Rhizobiaceae bacterium | reverse complement strand
TCCCGAGGCCAAAAACCTTGGTGCACAGCAATTTCACGCCCAGGTGTCCGGAAACACAAATTCATATGTTGAGTGGGCAAAACGCCTTTACGCGCTTGGCGACAAGCATGGCATTGAAACCGTCGTCAAAATCCCGCTTGTTCCCAACGCCATCGCACAGATTGGCGCGGTCAAGGCGTTGGGTGGCAAAATTCTGGTGACCGCCTGCTATCATGCCAACCAGGGGACGATTGCCTCTGCCGTTGAGGCAGATTTCATTGCCCCCTATGTCGGCCGCATGGCGGCTGCGGGTCTGAACACCGACGAGCATATGCAACAATTGGTTGGATTGCGCGACCATGCCCGACATCAGTTCGAAATCCTTTGCGGTTCGATCAAAACTGCTGATGAAATTGCCGAACTTGGCGCCATCGGAATCGACTCGGTCACCATATCCCCCGAAATCGCCCACGCCCTGGTGAACAATTCCAAAAGCCTGACCGCCACCGAAGACTTCGAGCGGGCGGCTGCAGCGGCGACGGCGACGGCGGCGGCGACACATTAACTGACGACCTTAACCTCCCGCCGGGGCGGCGCCACCTTTAGCCATATGATCAACGATGTAGCCGGCAATACGCTCGCCCGCCTCCTCTGCGTGGTCTGGCGCTTTGAATTCCTGTAAGATCTGTCGCCAGATATCCGTAGCGCGATCCGTCGACGTTTTTGCCCCCGCCTCGCTCCAGGCACCGAAGTTGCTTAGATCAGCCACCAGCGGTTCATAGAAAGCATCCTTGTAGCGGGCCATTGTGTGCTCTGTTGCAAAAAAGTGGCCGCCGGGCTGAACGTCCTGTAGGGCCGACCATCCCAAACTGTCCTCATCCTCTGGCGTGGTCATGCACAGTTCTGCAAGCGTCTGCAGGGCCTCAACATCATTGATGAATTTCTCATATCCAAAACACAAACCACCTTCGAGCCACCCGGCGGAGTGAACCGAAACTGTTGTATTGGCCTGCAGGGCAGCCCATAGGCCCATGTTGTTTTCTGTTGCTGCTTGCATGTCGGCGGTGTTGGATGCTGCACCCGCCGCACCGCGCCAGGGCAGATCAATATGTCGAGCCAGTTGACCCGAGACGATGGAGAACTTGATATGCTCGGGCGTACCGAAGGCCGGGGATCCGGATTTCATATCGACGTTTGAGGCAAAGCCACCGTACAACACCGGCGCGCCAGGCTGAGCCAGTTGCGCCAATGTGATTGCCGCCAGCGCTTCTGCATGTTGCAGCACCAGAGCGCCGGCAATGCTCACCGGGGCCATGGCGCCCGCCAGACAGAACGGTGTGATGATGCTCAACTGCCGGGCACGGGCAAAGTCGATAACACCCTGCGCCATCGGCACATCTAACTGACGCGGAGAGTTGGTGTTGATCACCGTAAGCGCCCAGACTCCATCGACAAAATCCTCATCAGACAGATCAAGCGCAAGACGGATGAGATCGAAACTCTCCTCGACCTGCTGTTTGCCGCGCGCATAAACAAACATCGGCTTGTCACCATTGACCAGTTGGCCCCGCATCATCTCGTAGTGACGAAATTCCGCCGCCACATCCTGCGGCTCCGCTGACGGGCCAAACATGTGAATCACATCAAAGCTCTGATGCAGTTTTATGGTTTCGTTGTAACTCTCCAGCGAACCTGGCCTGCGCCCGCGTTCCAGATCGGATACGTTGGGGCACCCCGAGCCAGGATAAAAAATCATTGCACCTGGTTCGATCAGTTGTTCGCGATGTTGCGCCGCAGCGCGCATGCGGATTGAACGGGGTGCGATCCGCAACGCTTCCGCCACCAACTCGTCACCAATGCGAACCATCTGGGAATCGTGATCCACCAGCGCCCCAGCCATTTCGAAGATGGTCCGAGCCTCGTCGTGCAGAATTTTAATGCCCAACTCGCGCAACACCCGCAGCGCCATATTGTGAATATTGGCAATGCCGTCATCGGAAAACACGCGCTGTGGTTGGAAAGGGTGACGCAATTGACGATAGCTGTGGGACCGCAAAGAGATTTCAGCCAAAGCCTCAATCTTGTGACGGGCCCGACCACCACGACGAGCAGGTCGTTCAACATTCGCTACCATCACAGATCCCCCATTTGTTTCCGGAACCGCCGCGCCGCTTGAGGATCCAGCCGTTGCCCGGTGAACGACAGATAATAGTGATCAAGCCGCGCCAACCTTT
This sequence comes from Rhizobiaceae bacterium, assembly GCA_039969995.1. Taxonomy (GTDB): domain Bacteria; phylum Pseudomonadota; class Alphaproteobacteria; order Rhizobiales; family Rhizobiaceae; genus Pseudahrensia. Next base: position 128,622 of record JBDVMU010000049.1, on the reverse strand, counting down.
CCTTGTTGCTGTCGCCGAAATCCATGGCGTGATAACCGACCTGGGCAAAATAAAGCACCCGGGCGCGCACCTCCGCCTCATCTTCAGCAAAACCAAAACGTTGAAACATTGCGGCAATCGTTTCGATCCGCTGGGCGTCTTCACGACGCACGACTTCCAGCACTGATTTGTCCAGCCGCGCCCAATCCCGCACCGCATGATCGAGTTGCGCACTGAATTGAGGATTGATCTCCCAGACACCAAAAAACGACAGAACGCCTTCGCTCAGAGAGCTTGCTGTGGCCAATTCCTGTTCAATTACAGGTAGATTGGCCGCCCGCCATTCATCCAGTACACAATCCAGCAGATTCTGACGGTCTGCAAAGTGCCAATAGAAGCTGCCACGCGTCACAGACAGCGCCTTTGCCAATCGGGTAATCTGAATGGCCTCCACCCCCTCGCTGACCAGGCAATGCAAGGCAGCACCAATCCAATCGGCCTTACCAAGAGATGGTGTGGCGGGTTCAACCGTACGGACACGAAGAGAATTCATGGTAGATACATACAGGGTTGTTTGGAGATATGCAACAATGTACTGTGCTTGAAAATTGGAGCCAGAAAATCGAGGAAACTCTCATGGAAAAAGCACCTCCCCGCCTGATGAAACGCAGCAATGCAAGCTTTCAGCCGCGCTTTGAATATGGCGATCAGGCGCAGGCCGCCCATTTGTGCGGCACCGATGATGGCAGCAAGTTGGGAGCTGGCCTGGTCCGGCTGACAAAGGCCCAAATTCCCTGGACGATCAAATATGACGAAATCATTTTGGTGCTTGAGGGAACTTTTACCGTGCGCACAGAAAACGATGTTTTGACCGCCGGCCCCTTCGATACCATCTGGCTACCGGCTGGCACCGCCCTGACCTATGAAGCTGAAGAAGCGCTGCTTTTCTATGCAATTCAACCAGCTGACTGGGCCGCGCAGGTCGATGACTGATCCGATGAAGATTTCCCGTCTGCCCGACAATGATGCCACCAATGCTTGGAACACCATCCTGCCAAAGCGGGAACCTCACGCACCACTCGCGGCCCAGACTAAAGCTGACTGGTTGGTAATCGGTGCGGGGTATGCCGGACTGGCCGCTGCCCGTCGACTGGCGGAAAACCGACCTGATGAAAAAATCGTCATCGTTGAAGCCGGGCGCTGTGGAGAAAACGCATCGGGTCGTAATTCCGGTTTCGCAATCGACCTGCCCCACACCACATCGTCGAATCTGGATGAGTTGACCGGCGCCCACCGCCATATGCGGTTGGCTCGGACAGCGATTTCAGAACTGGATCAACTGGTGAGCAAAAACGACATTGCCTGTGATTGGTCCCGCAACGGCAAATACCATGCGGCCGTCACGGAAGACGGATCCCGCGATATGCTCGTTCCATTTGCCAAGGAATTGGAGGCGCTGAACGAACCCTACCAATGGATAGAGGGAGCTGAATTGGCAGCTAAACTGGGTACCAAACATTTCCGCCGTGCTGTCTATACGCCCGGATGTGTGTTGATGAACCCAGCAGCATTGGTGCGGGGGCTTGCTGACTGTCTGCCTGGCAATGTCACCCTTTATGAAAATTCCCCGGTTAGCGAAATTACCTATACAAATGGGGTGACCGTTCGCACAGCAGATGGAACTGTCACCGCACCACGCATGATCCTTGCAGCCAATGGTTTCAGCGACCAATTTGGATTTGCCAAGGATCGCTTTGTACACCTCGCCCTTGCGGCAAGCCTGACCCGCCCCCTGACAGATCAAGAGCAAGTGGCTTACGGAGTGGAAAAACCCTGGGGCCTGACACCTGCCAACGGTTTTGGTGGAATCACAATGCGCTATACCAATGACCGGCGGCTGTTGATCCGCCAAGACATCCGCGTCGCCATGGGACAAAAATTCCCACACCGCTCAACTGCTGAGATAGGTCAAAACCACAAGAAGCTCTTTGACGACCGCTTTCCCAACCTGCCAGATGTAACGATGGAGAATTCCTGGATTGGTTATATCTGCATGTCCCGAAACGGCGCTCCGATGTTTGGCAAGGTCGCACCGAATGTCTGGATGGCAACGTGCCAGAATGGCATCGGCGTCACCAAGGGCACCATCGGAGGGCTGCTCGCAGCCGATATGGCTTGCGGTCGTGACAATCCATTGATTGAAGACATGCAAAGTCTGGGTGAACCGATTAAATTGCCACCACGCCCGCTGGTGGAAGTTGGCGCACGGGCGACCATCAAATGGGAAGTCTGGAAGAACCGTCGAGAGGCGTGAGGCGGGCCAACAATTTGCCTCGACGTTACCAACACAATTCGCCTAGAACTGAACTTTCAACCGGAGGCGCATCGTGAAAAAACATCTATTCAACATCCCCAAGGGCATGATCTATCTCGACGGCAACTCGCTGGGCCCCCTGCCCGTTGCAGCCGGTCAGCGCGTTGCAAAAACGCTCAACGAAGAATGGGGTGAACTGCTGATCAAGGGTTGGAACCAGGCCGGTTGGATGCGCCAACCAACGGTGACAGGTGACCGGATAGGCAAGCTCATTGGTGCAGCCCCTAGCAGCACAACAACCGGCGACACCCTTTGCATCAAGGTTTATCAGGCACTGGCTTCGGCGCTGAACCTAGCGCAGCCCGAACGCCGGGTCGTGTTGTCTGATTCCGGTAATTTTCCAACAGATCTCTACATGGCCCAGGGCCTTCTCAAAACCATGGACAAAGGCCATGAGTTGCGCATTGTGGATCCTGCGGCGGTGAGTGATGCGCTGACCGACGAGATCGCTGTTTTGATGCTCACTCATGTGGATTACCGCACAGGGCGGATGCATGACATGCATGCGCTTACCAAAAAGGCGCAGGCCAATGGCACAATCGTCGTCTGGGACCTGGCCCATTCCGCTGGAGCTCTGCCCGTGGAAATAGCAACGTCAAACGCTGAGTTTGCCGTCGGCTGTACTTACAAATACCTAAATGGCGGTCCAGGCGCACCCGCCTTTATCTATGCCCGGCCAGACCTACTCGACGGCTTGCAACCTGCGCTTTCAGGCTGGCTGGGCCATGAGCAACCATTTGCCTTCGATCTCGAATATCGCCCAGGTGACGGCATCGAGCGTTTGCGAGTGGGCACACCGTCAATCATCCAACTGGCTGCATTGGAATCTGCCCTGGACATTTGGGAAGGTGTAGACCTTGGGGAAATTCGGACGAAGTCCATAGAGCTTTCGGAACTCTTTATCCGCGAAGTCGAGGCCCGCTGCCCACAATTGACGCTGGCCAGTCCGCGCGATCCAGCCCAGCGCGGTTCACAAGTGTCATTTGGATTTGAAGAAGGCTACGCAGCCATGCAGGCGCTGATCTCACGCAATGTGATTGGCGATTTTCGTGCGCCCAATATCATGCGCTTTGGCTTTACGCCGCTTTATCTGGAAAAGGCAGATGTCATCGCTGCAGCAGAAATTTTGCAGGACATCATGGACAATAACATCTGGGATACGCCGCAATTCAGAACAAGGTCTGCGGTCACATGAGCGACAATGATCCCTACGACCCGTCCTCGGAAGGGGCACAAATGGATTTTGACGGGCGCATGTCATATGGCGACTATCTGCAGCTCGATAAAATCCTGACCGCCCAACAGCAGCAAACCCAAACCCATGATGAAATGCTGTTCATCATTCAGCATCAAACCAGCGAATTGTGGATGCGCCTTGCTCTGCATGAATTGCAAGCTGCACGCGGCAATATACGAGGGGACCAACTGCCTGCCGCTTTCAAAAAGCTCGCCCGGGTCGCCAAGATTTTTGAGCAATTGAACAATGCGTGGGATGTGCTGCGCACCATGACACCAAGTGAATATACTGAATTTCGCGATGGCCTTGGCCAATCGTCGGGATTTCAGTCCTGGCAATATCGTTTGATCGAATACCTGGTTGGCAATCGTAATCAAGCCATGCTTCGCCCCCATGCCCACCGCGATGATATCACGGAAAAACTGGTCGAAGAGCTGATGCAACCCAGCTTGTACGACGAAGCCATTTTGGCAATGGTGCGCCAGGGGTTTGATATTGATAACGCCCTTGCGTCTCGTGATTTTTCGCAAACCCATGTTTTCAACAACAGCGTCATGGCAGCTTGGGAAACCATTTACCGAGACCCGCAAGCCAATTGGTCAATGTATGAATTGGCAGAAAAACTCGTTGATTTTGAAGATTATTTTCGTCGCTGGCGATTCAATCATGTCACAACCGTGGAGCGTGTTATTGGCTTCAAGCGCGGCACTGGTGGCACTGGTGGTGTCAGCTACCTGAAACGCATGCTGGAAGTAGAGCTGTTTCCCGAATTGTGGCGCGTTCGCACGGCACTTTAGCTCTCTTGACCAGTCCGAAAGGCGAGCCACCTTATGCTGCAATTTGAAAACATCATCAGTGACAGGGGCTCGAAATACTCGGTTTCCGGCGCGCGCTGCAAATCCACGAAACAGGCCGAAGCGTTTCTCAAGCAATTGAAGCAGGTCAAAAAATACGCCAAAGCAACCCACAATACCTGGGCACTCATTGGTGAAGACGGCCCCATCAAGAACGATGACGGTGAATCCGGGGCTGGCATGATCATCCTGCAGATGCTGGAACGGGAGCAATTACAGGATCATATCGTCGTTGTGACACGCTGGTATGGCGGCAAACATCTGGGCGGTGACCGCTTCAAACATGTCAAACACGCCGTGCGCCACTACCTTGACCACTTGGCGGCCAGCTAAAGACGCCCAAGACAACACCCGCTGCTCACCGCCACAACTTGCTTTTTTGGCTACCTTTGGCATGAAGGGACAAATTGATAAATGATTTGGGATCCAACTTGACCATTAGGCTGCATAAGGGCGACCTGCCCGACCTGGAGAACTACCAAAGCGGTGGTGTTGCAATTGATACTGAAACACTAGGCTTGAAACCGCATCGCGACAGGCTGTGTGTGGTGCAACTATCTCCCGGCGATGGCTCCGCCGACGTTGTGCAAATTGCCAAAGGCCAGAAGTCTGCTCCGAACATTCAAAAACTGCTGGCCGACACGGCGCAACTGAAGCTATTCCACTTCGGCCGGTTTGATATTGCTGTTTTATATCATGCCTTTGGCACACTGACCGAGAATGTTTATTGCACCAAGATCGCCTCGCGCCTGACCCGAACTTATACCGACCGCCACGGCCTGAAGAACCTGACACAGGAGTTGTTGAGCATTGATTTGTCCAAGGTCCAGCAATCGTCAGATTGGGCCGCAGAAACGCTGACCGAAGCTCAAATGGCCTATGCAGCCTCTGATGTACTGTATCTTCACAAGCTGAAGGATGCGCTGGATTTACGATTGGCGCGGGAAGAACGGGCGCAGATTGCCCAGGCCTGCTTCGACTTTTTGCCGCACCGGGCCCTATTAGATTTGAAGGGCTGGGACGAGACAGATATATTTGCTCATTCTTAATCTGGGCATGATATTGAAGGCGAGGTCTCAAAATGACCGCATTGCTGTGAGCTTTAGTCTTGTGAATTTTTTTCCGAGGGGTTCACAGCACAAGTAAGGGTCTCCGTGGGGATGGGGACGGAAGTAAAAGGGCTGGAGCCGCTAATGGCGCATGATACGACATTTGACGTAGGATTTACCCCTGCGCATGCGAATATGCGCAGCCCGGACGATTTCAGCCGTGCGCACAGCCATTCCAAACGAGTGGCACTTCTGAAAAAAGCCCTGCCGATTGTTGCGCTCCTTATCATTGTGGCCTTTGTGCTCATGGCGATGACGACGCGTATTCCAATTGCCAATCTGACCGTCGATGAAATCGGTTTGAAAGAAGGCAAACTGGTTATGCAAAAGCCCAAAATGGCTGGCTTCGATAAAAAGAGCCGCCCCTATGACGTGCGGGCGCTGCAGGCGATTCAGGATCTGGCCAAACCAGGAATGGTTTTGCTCAAAACAATTGATGCCAAATTGCCGATGAGCGCCACATCATTTGCCGACATTGTGGCTAAGTCCGGAATTTACGACACGACAAAGGAGCAATTGCTCTTGAAGGATAACGTGAAGATCAAGGGCGCGCGCGGTATGGATATTCTACTGCAAGACGCAAACATCAATGTCAAAACGGGTGTTATGGAAAGCCAAAACCCCGTAACAGTGACATCAAAAAACACCAACCTTTCAGCAGATTCCGTCCGCGTGGAAGGTGGTGGTGAACGCATTTATTTCAATAGCCGGGTCAAGATGACAATCATCCGCCCGGTGAAACGTGGCACCGCTGAACAAGGCAACTAAATCATGAGGCACCTATGACACTGTTGCACCTTTCCTGCGTGCTGCGCTTCTGCACCGCATTGTTCATGATGCTGTTCGCAACGGTCACGTATGCGCAGGTCTCAGGCCAGGCATTTGAAGGTTTTCGCGGCAATGGCAAAGACCCGGTTCAAATTGAAGCCGATCAGTTGGAAGTCATCGACGGTGAAGCCAAAGCCATTTTCAAAGGCAATGTGAAGGTGCGCCAGGGCAGCAGCTTGATCACCACCAGCCGCTTGATTGTTAAATATGTTCAGGGCGGCGGTGGCGGACAAAACGATATCGACCGTCTCGATATGGTGGGCGGTTTGATTGCAACTTCCAAGGAAAACACAGTAACCGCCGAAAAGGGCACTTTTTACGTTCAGACCGAGAACATCATTTTGACCGGCGATGTTGTCGTCAGTCAGGGAACCAACGTGGCGACGGGGTGCAAACTGGTCGCCAACCTCAAAACCAATCAGGCACGACTTGAAGCCTGTCAGGGAGGTGGCCGGGTTAAGTCCATTTTCACCCCTGGCGCCAAGAAACAACCTTGATTCACTCTCTCTGCAAATCGGTGTAACAGCTTGAAAATTACCCAACTGCTCCCCGAAAGGTTAAGGCCAGGCAAGAAATCGGATGCCCCACTGGCCTCCCCTGCCGTTCTTCCGGCGGGTGGACAACCTGGTCAACAACCTCAATCTCGCAATGGTGTATTGCTGGCACGTGGGCTGAAGAAGACCTACAAGCAGCGCACCGTTGTCAATGGCGCCAGCCTTGGTGTGCGCCGGGGTGAATCCGTTGGATTGTTGGGTCCCAACGGTGCTGGCAAAACCACCTGCTTTTACATGATCACCGGTCTGGTCAAACCCGATGCGGGTTCCATTGAACTAGACGGGCATGATGTGACGCAGATGCCGATGTATCGCCGGGCTCGGCTCGGCATTGGATATTTACCCCAAGAAGCTTCAATTTTCCGCGGACTTTCGGTTGAAGACAACATCAAGGCTGTATTGGAAGTCGTTGAAAAAAGTAAGAAAGAACGCGAGAAACAACTGGATTCACTGCTTGATGAATTCAAGATAACCCATTTGCGCAAATCTCCCTCCATCGCCCTTTCTGGGGGCGAGCGTCGGCGCCTGGAGATTGCTCGCGCACTTGCCTCACAGCCCGCCTTTATGCTGCTCGACGAGCCGTTTGCCGGTGTTGACCCGATTGCTGTTGGCGACATTCAGGACCTGGTGCGCCACCTCACACGTCGAGGCATCGGCGTATTGATCACCGATCACAATGTTCGCGAAACACTGGGCTTGATCGACCGCGCCTACATCATTGCCTCAGGTCAGGTGCTGACTCATGGCCATCCGCAAGAGATTGTTAACAATCCTGACGTTCGGCGGCTTTATTTGGGCGATCAGTTTACACTTTAGTGGTCTGCGCTTGCTATCAATTCCCCAAGTAAGGTAGTTTGGCATGAAAATTGCCGAGGGGAGCACTTCCTGCTGATAATTGACTGCAATCCGCAGAGATTCAGCTCCAAGTGAGTAGGTCGGGGAAAGTTCGAGTATGGCATTTGCCCAAAAACTAACAATGCGCCAAGGCCAGAGCCTGGTGATGACACCGCAGCTCAGTCAATCGATTAAGCTGTTGGCGATGTCGAACATTGAACTTTCCGCCTTTGTAGAAGCAGAGATGGAAAAGAACCCGTTTCTTGAGATCAACAACCAGGAGCGCGGCGAAACAACAACCAACGCTTCGGCCAGCGCAGTTGAATCAGAGGTCGCGGCTCCTTCTGACCTGACGGGTCAGACCGAACTGGAAACCAGCGCAAAGTCTCTGAGCGAGAATCTTGGAACCAGCATTGAGAATGTTTATCCAGACGAGCAGGACTATCGCTCCACCGTCACGGATAACGCCAAGTCCAAAGAAGAATATGACAGCAGAATTGGCTCTGGCGGCCTGCAATTGTCCGGCGGGGCCTCGGTGCATGACCAGTCTGTCGCCGACTACACTGCTGCCCATGAGACATTGCGTGACAAGCTGATTGCCCAATTGTCCATCGCTGGCGCATCGATTGAAGTTACAATGGTTGCCACCGATATCATCGATAATCTTGATGAGGCAGGTTATTTCCGCGGTGAGCTTGAAGCCGTGGCCGAGCGACTTGGATGCGATGAAACAACTTGCGAACAGGCCTTACGCCTTGTGCAGACCTTTGAGCCGGTTGGAGTTGGCGCTCGAAATCTGGTGGAATGCCTCAGCTTGCAGCTTATCGACAAGGACCGCTTTGACCCTGCGATGAAGACAGTATTGAGCAATCTCGATTTGCTGGCCAAGCGCGACTTCGACACGCTCAAGTCGCTATGCGATCTCGATATGGAAGATTTGGGTGATATTTTGCTTGAAATTCAGGCACTTGATCCAAAACCCGGCACGTTATTTGAAAGCACTCCGGTGCAACACATTGTACCCGACGTGTTTGTTAAGGAAGCCAATGACGGTTCCTGGCATATCGAATTGAACAATGACACTTTGCCAAAAGTTCTCATCAACAATTCCTACGTGTCTGAGATCGGTGGCAAGCTGAGCAATCCTGACGAAAAAGAATTCATGTCTGACTGCATGCAGACCGCCAACTGGCTGACCAAAAGCCTAGATCAGCGGGCGCAGACCATCCTCAAAGTGGCGCGCGAGATCGTCAAACAGCAGGATGCATTCATGGTTCACGGGGTTCGTCATTTGCGTCCGCTGACCCTGAAAATGGTCGCAGATGAGATTGAAATGCACGAATCATCTGTCAGCCGGGTCACATCGAACAAATACATGCTGACACCGCGCGGCCTGTTTGAACTGAAATATTTTTTCACAACCGGGCTCGGCAACACCGGCGACGGGGCAAATCACTCCTCAGAATCAGTCCGTGATCGCATCAAATCGATGATCGACGCCGAAACTGCAAAAACCGTGCTGAGCGATGATGCAATTGTCGACGGCTTAAAAACCGACGGCATTGAGATTGCCCGCAGGACCGTCGCGAAATACCGTGATGCGATGCAAATCCCCTCCTCCGTTCAAAGAAGGCGGGAAAAACGTGCATTTGAGGCAGCAGGATCGACAAGCAAACAATCGACCCGGGACAAAGCCATCGAATTCTCGCATTGACATTTTGCGGAAGGCGCAATACCAACCCGCCATGTCGCGGTCGGCTGACATGAGATCGTCGCCGCATTTTGTAAAAACTGATTTGTCAAGCTTCCATCCGAACCGAACAAAGTTGTAAACTCCGTTTGCGAGACCATATCTTTTATGGTGCGCAAACCACAATCGCCGGAACTGCACTGCAGTTCTGCTGCAAAACCAAGGAACGTCCACTATGACCCTTCGAATTTCAGGCAAACACATGGATATTGGTGACAGTCTGAAAGGCAAAATTGAAGATCGCATTGGCGATGCAGTGGAAAAGTATTTTGGTCATGGCTTCAATGGCCATGTGACAATGGAAAAGCAGGGTTCATTTTTTGAATGCGACTGCCTGGTGAATCTCGATTCCGGCATTACGCTGCAAACCAGCGCCCGAGAAGCCGACCCCCATGTTAGTTTTGATCGGGCAGCAGATCGGATTGAAAAACGTTTGCGCCGCTATAAGCGCAAGCTGAAGGATCACCATTCAGGCAACAATGCGGCCGATCAGGCGGCTGTGGCCTATTCCGTCATGTCGACTCCCGACGAAAACGAAGAAATTACCGAAGATTTTGCACCACTCGTTGTTGCAGAAAGCTCCATTTCAGTTCGCACCCAGACAGTCGCCATGGCCGTTATGCAGCTGGAATTGATGGATCAGCCGGTCAATGTGTTCAAGAACGCCGCCAATGGCGAAGTTAATGTTGTCTACCGCCGCACCGATGGAAACATTGGTTGGGTAGATCCTTCAGCCACCAAAGAGTAATCAGCTGTACTGTTGAATTGCGAACCGGCTCTGTGCTGGCCTACGCGGGAAAATAAACATGGATATCAATGAAATAATCGATCCTGCCAGCGTTATTGCAAACCTTAAGCCAAGCTCGAAAAAGCAGCTTTTGCAGGAATTGGCGGAAGCTGGCGCAGATCGAACCGGCATCGAAAGCCACGCCATTTTTGAATGCCTGCTAGAGCGTGAAAAGCTTGGCTCGACCGGCGTTGGCAATGGCGTTGCTATTCCTCATGCCAAGCTTCCCGGCATGGACCGGATGGTGGGGGTGTTCGCACGCCTCAACAAACCTGTTGCATTTGAAGCGGTGGACGATCAGCCGGTGGACATCGTTTTCATGCTGCTGGCGCCAGAAGGCTCCGGGGCTGATCATTTAAAAGCGCTTTCACGCGTTGCCCGCATTCTGCGTAACCAGTCAACCCTGGCCAGCATTCGCTCAGCGACTGACCCTGATGCGATTTACAGCTTGCTGACATCAATGGAAAACGCCAGCGCCGCCTGAGGCGGAGAAGTCGTACAAATCCCACTCAATTTTCCAAACCGTGCCCATCGGCCCGGCTAGTCTGGTCGCCTCCGCCACATCGCTCGAAACCAAGGTTTGTCTTTAGCGACGGAACGTGAGTTTCTTATCGAGATAGCCGGAATCGGCGAATGTTGCATTCATGGCTGCAAGTTCGGCACTCAACCGAACGACCTGGATGCGCCCTTTAAGGGTCGCATCGAGCAGTTCTGATTGATCTCCTCCAGCACTGGTTCTTGCATTGGCGCGCGCCGCAGACAATGCGGTCACCAGCTTAGCCCGCTGTTGTTGCAGGCTGCCGACGACTGTTCTGTTAACCCGCGCAGCCTCATTGGACCGCCACAGGATGCCGCGGTTAACTTCATGCAGCGAAGCGGTCCGTGCTTCTCTTGCAACATCTTCCAGTTCAAACCTCTGGGGAGAATAACCTCCAAGGCGAACAGAGAAAGAAATCTTTGCCGTCACTTCACCGTCGTCACTGATCGTTACGTCGTCGCTGCCATCGCCACGCTTGGCATAGTTGACGCTTGTTTTAACAGTCAGTGCGTCAGCGTTACGAATTTGACGCTCAAGATCCTGCATGCGCTGTTCAGCTTTAACCAGTCGCGTGTCCAGGTCGCGGAAAGACTGTCCCTGAATATGGCGCACGATATGTCTTTTGTTGGCTTCGCCCTCCGCACGAGCGGCTTCGCCTTCCAATTGTCGCAGTTCCTGGCGCAAGGCGGTTGCACGAAAAACCGTTAGGTCGCCCTGCTGCAATCCTTTCTCAATAGCACCCTTGATAGAGGTTATCTCGGAGCGCTTGCCGTTAAGATGCTCTGCTTTGGCTCGATATCCTGCCTGGCTGTGTGAGTGATTGGAAGTCACCAGCAACTGGGCCAGTTTAGCGGCCACATCGTCGCGGGAGCAGCGTACCACAGCGAGTTCGTCTTTGAGGCTGGCCCGACGCAAGTCCAGCAAATCATAGCTGGCGCCGACGCTGATATCTTCATCCGAATTCACGCTCCCGTTAAGGGTTGGCGAACGCAGCATTGTGGTCTCAATACCCGCCTCGGCCAGGATCCGTCGGCATGCGGCAGAAACCGTCGTGGATATCCGCTCCACCTTGTTGCCGCCCCTACCCTGCGCCGAGACTTTTGGCTCGACCGAACCGGTTGTGATGTCATCGGTCCATGGCAATTCGGGGTGGTCGTGGGTTTCGGCCTGCACCTGGGCGGCCAAAGCCTCGCTGTCTGCAATGAAACCATCCATATCGGATTTCGGCTCTGCTGCTTTCACCGATGCTGTAGTCATATGGTCGTGTTGGCTGCCGTGCTCATGCCCATGGGTTGCAGTATGAGTTGCATCGCGTTTTTCAGCGCCCAGATTGAGTTTGGCCAACGGGTTGGCCAATTTTTGCCCGGTGCAACCGGTGACCAACGACCCGCACAATGCCAGCAAGATCAGGTGCTTACCGGATAGAATCCGGTTTGCAGTTGCTCCAGCATCGTCACCCCTAAAATTGCCCACCATACTCAAGCCTACTCACTTGCCACCGAGTTCGGTGGCCACTCCCAAAAAACTCAGAACCACAGTGGAGATGATCCGGCATGGACCAGCTCCGACTCGGCCAATTCTGCCGAATCAAACTTCGCTTCTACAAAAACACCCCTCATGGGCTTGCCGAACAGCGGGTGCACCGCTGTTGTTTCGCCTTCGATTACCTTGCCAACTTCCCCAACGCGGTAGCAGCCGATGATCGTCAGTCCACACCCATACAAGGGATCACCCATCTCTACGCTGTCTGCATTATCGTAAGGCACAAAGAGCACCGTAACCGGCGCGATCATTGCGCGGGCGGCCGGTGTTTGTTGCAGCGAGGAAAGGTTGGCAGAAATGACCTCAAAAGAGTTTTCCAGCTGATCGCTCCGCAAGCGGGCCGATTCCAGTGCCGTTTCAGCCGATGCAACCTGTGTCTTATTGTTGATCACTTCACGAGCCAGCGGCGCGAGGTCCGAATTTGCAGACTCGACCGATCTGATCTGAGGCTGGTTGATCTCAACCAAGAGAGAATTCAGGAATGTAAGACTGTTATCATTGCGTCGCACACTCAGTTTCTTAGTAGCAATCTCACCATCAAAAACAGCGAGTCGATGCAAGGTTTCAAGCAGCGCCAGAGAACTCCGGTTGAGTTCAGACTTGGTAATCAAGCGTTTTTCATAGGACGCCTGCAGGTTCTTGCCTGCCTTATTGTTGCCAGCCAACCGTTTGAAATCGGCGACAATCTTATTGAGCCGGGCGATCTGATTGAGCACCTCGTTGCGCTCAGCCGTGATCGACCAAATTTCCTGCTCGATGGTGCGTCTGGTCAACAGCAATTGCAGCTTGCCATCCCGCCTGGACCGTCTGGCGTTTTTCAACTCTGCAGTTGCCACGGTCAGGTCCTGCCGCAATTGGTTGCGACGCAGGTTCAATGACGACAGGTCCCGTTCAACCTTTTCCACCAACACATGACCGCGCGACAGCTGGAACGGCATCGACCAATTGTCGTTGGTCATGAAGAATACGATCATTGCGCCATAGGCGACAAAGGTCAGGAACAACGCCGTCAGCAGCACAATGGCCAGCTTTTTGTAAACGAAGTTGACCAGCGGCACGAACTTTTGCCACACACCTTGGTCAATCTGACCGAGCTGTTCGAGCTTCGGCGCGATCTTTTCCCTCAGCTCATTTGTCTTGCCGGGAAGTGTCCACCATGTCAGCCCCCCTTCGCGCATAGCCGTTGGTTGAATGGCGGCAGCCGACTCGTCCTGCTGCTTACGGTCGAGGTCTTCGGTCGTTGGCGCCAGAGACGGTGAAGACGGTGCGTCGGTTTGGAAATCCACAGCACCCGAAGCAGGTTCATTGCCACCTTCCGACCAGGCCAGACTTGGTTGTGGTGCCGCCGCAACAATGGTCTTTACGATATCTATTGGCTGAATCGGAGCCACCAGAACTTGGGTGACACCCAACATATCGTTGAATTCCTGGCAATTTTGCTCGTTGGCCAGCACAACGAGATGGCCAGCCGCATCGGTCGACGCGATGCGCAAAACATCCCTGCTAAGGGCTTCGCCGCCTCCGTCGCCGCCGCCGTCGCCGCCACCGCCGCTGCAACTGTCGCCGTCACGCATATCAACCATAACGCAATCAAACGGCCGTTGTTTGGCCTGCGCCAGGATCTGTTCCAGCCCAGATTCAAGATCAGTGGTGTGTTCACAACGCACCACTTCGACTTTTCGCTGAAACAGGTTGCTGGCTGATTCCAGTCCTGCACCAACAAGAAGGGTGTGGACCGGTTTTTCAGCCGCTCTCAGATATGCAATATTGTCGAGGATCTCAGCACTCATGCAGCGCCCTCCACCGACTGGATGTTGTCGCCCAACTGTCCGCGGCCAGCCTCTTTCGCACCCTTATTGCCGCCACGGGTTTCCCAGGCCGTTGTCCCCAAAGTGAACAGACCCAATGGTGTCATAGTCAGGTAAACCACGGGAAAGACCGCCGCCATGGCGAGAAACCAGAGGCCGGATGTTTGAGCAAACTCCGGTAAGGTGTGCTTACTGAACTCATAGCAGACAGCAAAACAGGTCACCAAAGCTGCGTGCCATATCATTGGCAGCACAAACTGAAGCTCCATGCTTTTGGCCAACAGGAACACTGGATAGAAAAACAGCAAGGCGCCCATTGAAAGATAATGAACCAGGACAAACAGGTTGAACCTGTGCAGATGAGGGATCGCCGTCAGCAGGTCGATCATGTTGGACCGACGCCAGCGCAGCTGCTGGTTGAGGTAGCTGCCCATATTGACAGGTGCCTTGGTGAAACAGCGTGCTGAAAAGCAAAGGCGGGTCTTGAATCCACGCTCGACAATTTTACGAGTGAGAAAACGGTCCTCACCATATTTGACCTCGTCACCGAGGAAAGTGCGGCTTGCCAGTTCTGGATCGACCTCTAACAGCACGTCGCGCTTATAAAGGGTCAGGCAACCTGAAAGGCACATAACATGACTATAAGCGTTCTCAACATTCTTCAAGAATTGATAGCCAATCCAATACTTTACCGCCTGCATGCGGGTCAGCCAAGTTTCCTTGGCATTGGCAACAAAAACGCAACCACCAACAGCATCAGCGTTGGTCGAATACATATGACGGGTCAACTCACGCACCACATTGGGTTCGACGATGACGTCACTGTCGACCGACATGACCAGATCGACATCCATCGTTTCTACGGCATTCTTGATGCCCAGACGCTTGCCCATATTGTGAGGATTCTGAATGAGATCCATCCATGGATATTGCGCGCAGGCCTGTTGAAGATATTCATATGTGTCGTCGGTCGACACGTCATCAATGAACAAAACCCTCAGTTTGTCGCGAGGATAATCCAGCGCTGCAAAAGACTTGGCCGTCTGTAATACACTGTCACCTTCGCAAAATACCGGCACGACAATACCGACGCGGGGCCATTCCGGAGGATCAACGTTATGTTCTTTGGTGGTGCGGCGATCGGCCAGGCGCAAGATAGACCCATAGACATATCTGTTCGTGAACACGATCAGAACCAGCAGGCCAAAAAGCCATTCTATGGTTGCTATTGCCAGCATTATGCGCCCTTCACACGGATTCCCCCGTGCCCTTTAGTTCGGCCTGTTCAACCCCTGCGTTGATCAGAAACCGTGGGCAATAAGACGCGCCAGCCATGTCCAGTTGGTTAACGTGAACGTAAAAATACAATTCTCACGATGTAATTAAGGCAATATTTCCCTTGTTTTTGGGGCGATGGATAACAAAAACTAAACAAAATCGTCGATTTCGGACGCCATCACGCTTTATTAACCATAAACCAAGTCCCCACCGCATGATTACCTTTCGTAAATGCCCTGTTCCCAATGATGGGGGCCTAAATTAGGGGGTATTAGGGGCGCTTATGAATATCAATGCCAATATAGCTGTGCCAGCATTCGGCGCGGAGTCTTCCGCGCGTGTTGCTGGCCATCAGAATCTGCGACTTCTCAAACAGCAACCAATCGAACTGCCGGATCCGACCACAGCCAGGGTGGCCGTTGTCGGTCTGGGTTATGTCGGATTGCCGCTGGTTTGCGGTTTTTCCGCCGCCAGCCGTTCGATTGGTCTCGACATTGATGAAGGCAAAATTCAGGAACTGAAAAACAGTTTCGACCGTACCGGTGAGGTCGATGGAACCGACCTGGCCCAGGCAGATGCGGAGTTTTCAACTGATCCGGCGGTGATCGCTGAAGCCGATGTCATCTTGATCTGCGTGCCGACGCCAGTCGACAGCCGTAACCGTCCAAACTACGGACCGCTGCTCGCTGCTTCACGGTCCATTGCAGAGCACATGAAATCCGGAGCCGTGGTTGTCTATGAATCTACCGTTGATCCGGGGACAACAGAAGACAAATGCCTGCCAATTCTGGAACAAGTCTCCAATCTAAAGGAAGGTTTGGACTTCTATCTTGGGTACTCACCTGAGCGGATCAATCCAGCCGACCCAACCAGAAAATTGAGTGATATCAAGAAGATTGTGGCAGGCTCCACTCCTGAAGTTACAGAATTCCTGGCCGAACTCTATTCCAGAGTAGTACGGGCAGGGCTTTTTCCAGCTGCCAGTATTCGTGTTGCCGAAGCCGCCAAAATTCTCGAGAACACCCAGCGTGACGTCAATATTGCGCTGATGAACGAGTTGATGGCGCTGTATGACAAGATGGGCATCCGGGCCAGCGACGTGATTGCAGCGGCCAGTTCCAAATGGAACTTCCACAACTACCGTCCAGGTCTGGTTGGCGGTCACTGTATTGCGGTCGATCCCTATTATCTGGTCGATGCTGGTCGCCGCAACGGGCTCTCGATGGACCTTGTTGCTGCAGGGCGCAGAGTAAACGAGCAGACACCCTATTTCTTGGCTGAAAAGCTAGAGGAAATGGGGCGTGCCCAAGGTCAATCCATCACCAGACAGCGGGTTCTCGTATTGGGTCGCAGCTTCAAGGAAGACTGTCCCGACACCCGAAACTCGAAGACTTTCAAGCTGATGGACTATCTGTGGGCGCAAGGTGCTGAAGTATTCAACTTTGATCCAATTGCCGATGACGACCATTTTGAAGGCGGTCGCGGCGCAACCATCATCGACGATGTCTTTGATGGCCAGGCCTACGACGCGATCATCGTAACCCTTTGCCACTCAGTGTTCCGGCAACAGCTTGATCTGCCAACTCTTACCGGCTTGGCCCCACGAAATGCGCCACTGATCGATATGCGCGGCATGTACGACCAGATGGAAGTTCACGACCATTTCTCATACTGGCGTCCGTGAGGCCGTCAAAACAGAAATTGTCGAAGCCCGGTTGCGGCGGGCTGCGGGAAGCGGGCAACAGGTTAAAAGCGGCAGGAGGCAAGTCGCAACCTGTTGCCCGTACCCAACCGTACAGAGGTTTTTGGCATCACTGACGAATGTAATGCAGGTTTGAGAATTCGCTCCGCCATTCAGCCACTTCGACAGCAAGCTCCTCATGCCGATTGGCAGCAAGACCACGAGCAATCAATTCCGCCATCCGCTCGGCATCTGTCGGCTTAACGCCCCAACGCACCAATTCCGGTGTTCCGATGCGCAATCCGTTGAGATCACCTTCGACCAGATCAATCGGCAAGCCAATGCCGCAGGCCAAGAAGCCGGCTTTGCGCAGCGTCTTGGAAGCCGCCTGCCCGCCTCCAAAACCCTTGGCTTCAATGGCAAACTGGTGGGATCGCGTAAAACCTTGATCGGCACCAAATAGCGGCAACCCCTTCGCTGCCAGCGCAGATGCAAGCGATTGAGACAACTCGACCATAGCCTTGGCATATTCCGCGCCAAACTCACGCCAATCCAGCATTGTCAGGGCAAGTGCGGCCGACTTCGCGGCATCAAAGTTAGCCGTCATGCCGGGAAATGCGATGGCATCCAACCGCTCGGCAATCTCGGCTTCGTTGGTGACGATCAGCCCACCGGCGGGACCGCCGAGGCTTTTATAGGTGCTCATTGTCATCAGATGCGCACCATTTTGCAACGGATCAGGCCAGGCTTTGCCGGCAATGATGCCGCACTGATGCGCAGCATCGAACAGCACTTTGGCACCACACTTATCTGCGATTTCACGAATTTCCGGCACCGGATGAGCAAACAAATTGAGGCTGCCACCTATGGTGATCAATTGCGGTTTCACTTCAGTGGCCAAGGCCGCTAGTCCCGCAAGGTCAACTGTGTAGCCATCGGCATTGACCGGCGCTTCGTGAATATCCAGACCAAAAAGACCGGCGCAGCCACCTGGATGATGGGTCACATGCCCACCAACCGAACCAGGCGGTACGATGATTGAATCTCCGGGGCGACAGGTGGCCATAAAGCCATAGAGATTAGCCATCGCCCCTGATGCAACACGGATTTCGGCAAAACGAGCACCAAAAACTTCGGCGCAAAGCTCCGCCGAGATCACTTCAATTTCCTCTATCGCTTCCAGGCCCATTTCATATTTGTCGCCCGGATATCCAAGCGACGGCCGCGAACCGAGACCTGCGGATAAAATGGCCTCAGCCTTTGGATTCATAACATTGGTGGCGGGATTGAGATTGAAACAATCGCGTTCGTGGATCTGCTGGTTTTGTTCAACCAAGCTCGCGATGCGCTGATCAACACCATCACTGGTTGCCGCACTGGTCCAGCCGGCCAGCTCCTGAACCCGTTTTTCACACAGTTCGGGCACCCAGTCCCGTTGGGCCAATTGACTCATTTCCGCATTCTCCCTTGCGTTCACATCGGCAGATATTTTGGCCAGCTTATCAAGGCTGGCCAAACAGAAAAGCGGTATTTACGACCCCTAGGGGTTCGGCAAATAGGAGAGTGAGAGCCTTCCGAGATTAAGCCTGGCAGGATTAGACTTGCCAGGTTTAGGATTGGCAGCTTTAGGCTTGGCAGTTTTAGACCAGGGCTTTCTTCTCGAGGCGACGACGGTGCAGGATCGGCTCAGTATAGCCGCTTGGCTGCTGGCGCCCCTCAATGACAAGATCACACGCCGCCTGGAACGCAATTGAACTGTCCCAGTTGCCATCCATGGGCTCATAGAGTGGATCACCCCCATTTTGACCATCCACAACCTTGGCCATTTTCTTCATGGTTGCCATAACCTGATCCTCATCGACCACACCATGGTGCAGCCAGTTGGCCATATGCTGGCTGGAAATACGCAGGGTCGCCCGGTCTTCCATCAATCCAATGTCGTTAATGTCGGGTACTTTCGAGCAGCCGACGCCTTGATCGATCCATCGCACAACATAGCCCAAAATACCCTGGGCATTGTTGTCCAGCTCACTTTGAATGTCGTCAACCGCCCAGTTGGGACGTTCGGCAACAGGCACCGACAGAATATCGCTGAGCTTAGCACGGACACGCGTCTTTTTCTCTTCCTGCACCTCGGCCACATTGACCTGGTGATAGTGTGTTGCATGCAAAGTTGCAGCCGTTGGGCTGGGGACCCAGGCACAATTAGCACCGGCCAGCGGATGGCCGATCTTTTGCTCCAGCATGGCAGCCATCAGGTCAGGCATGGCCCACATGCCCTTGCCGATCTGCGCTTTGCCCTGCAGTCCACACTCCAGACCAATATCAACATTCCAGTCTTCGTAGGCAGCGATCCAGGCAGACTGTTTCATGTCACCCTTGCGGATCATCGGCCCCGCTTCCATTGACGTGAAGATTTCATCGCCGGTGCGATCCAGGAAGCCTGTATTGATGAAGACCACACGATCGGCGGCAGCGCGGATACATTCTTTCAGGTTCACCGTTGTGCGGCGTTCCTCATCCATGATGCCCATTTTCAGTGTGTTGCGCGCCAGACCGAGTGCATCTTCAACGCGTGCAAAAATTTCTGAGGCAAAAGCCACCTCTTCAGGGCCATGCATTTTGGGTTTCACGATATACATGGAACCTTCAGCAGAGTTGGCCCGGCGCCCCGGAACATCGCCGCGCCCCAGGTCATGCAGGCTGCACAATGCTGTCATCATGCAATCCAGGATGCCTTCTGGCACTTCGCTGCCATCTTCGAGCAGGACTGCCGGGTTGGTCATCAGGTGACCAACATTGCGATTCAGCATCAGCACCTGGGATTTCAGTGAAAGCGCAGATCCATCTGCCGCGGTGTAGCTACGCGGATCATTCAGGCGGCGGGTCATCATCTTGCCGCCTTTTTCAAATGTGTCGACGAGATCGCCCCTCATCAACCCAAGCCAATTTCGATAGGCTACGACCTTATCGTCAGCATCAACGGCAGCGATGGAATCTTCGTTGTCCATAATCGAGGTCATTGCTGACTCAATCACAACGTCTGCAATGCTGGCCTTATCGCGGCCACCCACTGGACTATCGGCATTGATAACCACATCCACATGCAGACCATTTTTCTTCAGCAGAACGTTTGTTGGCGTTGCCTCATCACCCTTGAAACCGATGAACTGCGTGGAATCTGCCAGTTCAGTTGATGCACCCCCGTCCAATTGCAGGGCCAGGTTCCCAGCCTCGACTGCAAGACCTGTCACATCGGCCCAACTGCCAGCAGCAAGTGGTGCAGACTGATCTAAGAATGTACGACCCCAGGCAACCACCCGACCGCCGCGAATATGGTTGAATGAGCCACCTTTTTCTGCGCCACCTTCTTCAGAGATAGCGTCAGTGCCATAGAGTGCATCATAGAGCGACCCCCAGCGAGCGTTGGCAGCATTTAGCGCGTAACGCGCATTGGTAATTGGCACAACCAATTGAGGGCCGGCAATATGGGCAATCTCATCATCAACATTCTGGGTTGTGACTTCGAAGGCCGCACCTTCGGCAACGATGTAACCGATATCTCTAAGGAAATTCTCGTAAGCATCCATTTCGGCAAATTTGCCAGCATTGTCCTTGTGCCAGTCATTAATCTGCTCTTGCAGAGCGTCGCGTTTGGCCAGCAAGGCGGCATTTTTAGGGGCAAGGTCTGCAACGATTTCGCCAAAAGTCTGCCAGAATTCGGCTGAATCCATCCCCGTACCGGGCATGGCTTCCTCATTGATGAAGTCAAACAGGTTTTGGGCGACCTGAAGGCCGCCGACATTGATGCGTGCAGTGGTCATGCGCGGCTCGTCTTTCATACGGGTATTAAATCGGCCTTCCTGTGCAGGATCGGGCATGTAGGGTCAAGGCTGAAGCCACTGGATTTGCAGGTGTGTGGTCAAGTTGTAAAAATTGAAACGAATTGGCGGCGCAAAACTGTAAATTTCGTGACAGTGCCGTGCCTGTTTCGCGACAGTGCCCCGACAGTGTTAAGCCTCGTATTACCCTTGCCACAGAGTCGCCGCTCAACCAGTCTATCCTCGGCCACACAGTCAGCAAGCCGCACAATTCAGGATGACAATGCTCAAATCAGCCGCAACACTCCTCATGTCGATTTCATTAGCAACAATGTCCCTCCCAGCGCAGGCAGGTTCGGATGCTTGGTACACGACACCTGAACGCCAAGGCGATTGTGGGGACGAATGCTACACCGCCCCACATGCCTGGATCGACGAAGCCAATGGCCGCCACGCATATGGCATCAGTTGCGACAGCACGATGGTATTGGGTGGACCGGCCATGGAGGTATCGCAAATCCCATTCACAAAGGCCCACATCTTGATTGACGGAAAGTCAATGGGAGTTTTTTCGATTGATAGCGGGCTCAACGACGTTTTCGTCAGCCCTGCCGAAGAAAACGAGCTTACACATGCGCAGGTTCAGGCCGCTTTGGAAGCAGGCCGTCGATTTCAACTGAAAGTCGAAGGCCGCAGTCCAATCAAATTCAACCTGCGCGGCTCCAGGGCTGCGATCAGATCCATGATGAAGGCTTGCCAGCAATAGTTTATGAGCGAGCGGCCAGCCGTAACATTCGACGTTCGCCTGCAAGAGGTCGAATGGCCGCAAGCCAGAACGGCTTCGGCCATCCAAAATCAAGTCTGAGTCGTTAGTTGATGAGGCCGGTTGCGATGGGCAATTCTGGTTTTGCACTCCACTCGACCATGGAACCGTCGTAGACGCGGACATTTTTCTTGCCCAGAACTTCACTCAGGACAAACCAGTTTGTGGATGCCCAGTGGCCAGTGTTGCAGTAGGAGATCACTGGCTTGTCATCTGAAACCAGGCTCGCGACCTTGGACAGGGCAGCTTTATCCAACAATGAAGCCGATTCTTTTTTGAAGAATTTGTGGTTGTCCAGATTGACCGATTGCGGAATGCGTCCGGCACGGGCTGCTTTTGCGTGCTTGGTTTCACCGATAAACTGCTTGTCAGGACGGCCATCCAGCACCTGAACATCGCTCGACTTGTAGGAGGCCTTGACCTCGTTCAGCGACACATTCAGCTTGGCCACAACATTGGCCTTATAGCTTGTTGCGACGGGAGTAACTGCTTTGGTTGAAAGCTGGTTGCCGGCCGATTCCCAAGCTTTCTGACCGCCTTCCAGAATGGAAACCTTGTCGTGGCCCAACTGTTTCAGCGTCCAATAGACACGAGCAGCCGATCCAAAGTCCGTTGCGTTGTTGCCCGATGATACCAGCACAACATGATCGTCATTTGCCACACCAAGCTTGCTCAAAAGCGCTTCAAGCGCTGATGATTCCGGCAAGAGGCCAACAACACCGTCGCGCGCAGTTCGCCAACCAGCCTTCAAATAGTCAGCCTGTACGGCACCTGGAATATGACCTGCGGCATATCCCTGCCCGTCTTTCAGGCCGATTTTGGAGCGCACATCGACAATATCGACGGCATTTTTGTTGGCACTCAGCCAATCAACGCTGACCAGCGGACCGCCATCTGCAAAGGCAGAAGTGGAAAACATGAAGGAAGATGCTGCCAATGAAGCAATGGTATTTTTGAAAGTCATAACGGACCCCAGTGAGAATTGTTGCTGGGGGCAAAATACTGGAGTGAATGGGCAAGAGACAGAAACCAGAAACTCGCCGCGTCGGGCGCAGGTAGAAATATCTCCTAATCCAAGGCCTAAGCCACCAAAAATTTTTCATCAGCCACGCAAATTCAGGAGCGGAGCAGAAAAAACTGCTCAGGCAGCACATTCCAGCAACAGCGTGCCACTGGCCGTATTTGAAATCGGAATATGATAGTTGCGGGCAATCTCGGTCACGTTATCGCCCAGCGCCCCGCGCATCATCATCCACATGAGGAATTCTGTGCCTTGCGCACCGGCATTCTTGACCAGTTCCTGACGGGTGATTTTGGTCAGTTCATCAGGACTATGAACAATGTTCTCCAAACAATAGAGGTCGAAGTTTTTATTGATGAATCCAGCCCGTTCACCGTCCAGTTGATGGCTCAGGCCGCCAGTGCCCAGCACGACGATTTTAGCGTCTTCTGGAAAGTTCAACAAAGCCTTTCGCAATGATCGCCCAAAATCCAATGCACGCTTCAAGGTAGGGATTGGATGCTGCACTGTATTGGCACTGATTGGCACCGCTCTCGGCATCTCGGGATTATCGGGCGCCCCCGGCCAGAACAGCTGCATCGGCACAACAAAGCCATGATCGACCGCCAGTTCCTGGCACGACGTAATGTCGAATTCATCCGCAACCATGCTTTCAATGATGTGCCATGACAATTCCGGCGCTCCGGGAAAAGGCGGCAGCGACGGCAGACCCCAGCCTTCATCTTCATTGACATATTCATGGGCCGCACCAATCGCAAACGTTGGCATTCGGTCAAGAAAAAATCCCAATCCATGATCATTATAGATATTGATCACATAGTCAGGTTTATGCTCGCTGATCCAGGCATGGACCTTTGGATAGCCATCAAAAAACGGCTTCCAATATGGGTCATCATAGAGTTCGTTTTGAATGGCATTGCCGACTGCCGGAATGTGGCTCGTGGTAATGCCGCCAAGTATCGTTGCCATCTTGCTTTGTCCTATGCCTGGCTTTGCAAAAAGTCTTTGAACTCATCGGTCGTTCGACCGGTTTGCAATCCGCCAACATCCTGAACCCCAAGCTTGAAGATGCCGGCCAGCTTGGCGAGGTAATAAATATTTCCCCCCGCCGCGATCATCGCCAGAATATCGCGATCACGTACCGCCTGTTTCTGCTGATCAGACAGGTGGTATCGGTCCATATAGTCTTCCTCGTCTGCAACGAAATCATCCCTGCAGTCCTGACGGTTGAATGAGTAGCACATCTTGTTGAGTGCATAGCCCTTCATCGCCATTGCACCGTCAAAGATGGTCGTGCCGGGAATGTCGATGTGATAATCAAAGCCGGGTTGGTCAGCCATGCTTCCTCCGCTATTGCTATGCAAAACCGTCCCACGACACGCACTTTGGCGAATTGATCTGGATCAAGCGATGCCGAAAGTTCATGCTTGTCAAAACAACTGGACGCCACATCACAAGCCTGTAACCTTCCATCGCGGTGGCAATTCAAACGAACCTGCTTGAGGTGAACATGTCCAAGCCCAGTTATCTCATCGACCGACGCCTTGTTCTCAAGGGCGCCGGCTCTGCAATTGCGGCAGCGGCAACCACGGCAACGTTACCGCAATTGGGCTTGGCCCAGCCCAGGCCAGACGCAGTTCTATTAACCATCTCGGATCTTCACGCCCCCTATTCGAGACTGCCCAACCTGCTGGCGACAATTCGCCGATTGCGCAACCAGACCAAGGTGCCCACGGCACTGCTGATCAACGGTGACATATTCGAACGTGGCAATGTGGTTTGCCTGCGCTCGGGCGGTGAAGCGGATTGGACGTTACTCGAGTTGCTGGCAAAAGAAATGCCTGTTGTGGTCAATTTGGGGAACCACGAGACCGCGATTGTCGACGACATGACAACCTTCCTGCAGCGCGCAGGTCAGGCCGGTGTTCAGGTGATTTCAAATCTCATGGACCGTCGAACAGGGCTATTTTTTGCACCGGTTTCCACCAGACTCAAACTCGGCCAAATCAACATCGGGCTGCTCGGTCTGGCGACAACCAACCCATTCGTTTACCGAACCGAAGTGCGGGACACCCTGACGTTTTCGGATACGACGCAATTCGTCGACAACGTTTTCAAAGACGCCATGGCGGATTCAGACCTGAACTTCATCATGAGTCATGCCGGGCTGAAGGCAGATAAGTCATTCCTCAACAGCCTGCCAAAAGGCACTGTCGTCCAGGGGGGGCATGATCATCTTGATCTGGATCTGCTTCACAACGACGTTCGATATTTCCACGGCAGCAGTTGGGGAACCAAGATTGGCGTGGTTTCACTGAATAAGGCGCAAGACGGCATCGAAACAAGCTACCGCACGGAGAGGGTTGAAGTTGGCCTGGCTCAAGAAGAATCCGTGCTGGCCGAAATCATTGACGCTCAGAAGTCGCGGCATCTGACGGTCGAAGATCGACAGATAATCACTTCCGTGCCGAACTCCCTCGACTTGCACCATTCAATTCTGCTTGCCACAGAGGCGATGAGGCGGGCAACGGACGCTGATCTTGCAATGATTGGACACACATCATTTGGCGCGCCACTCTCCATGGGCCCCCTCACCCGTTACGACTTCAATGCATTCGTGCGTTTTGGCGGTGGCTTGAAGGTCGCCAGTGTGCCCGGCCAGACGTTGATGAAGATACTTAATCGCGCCAACCAATTCGCCGCCACCTCACTGGAAAATCGAAGCGGTGATTATGTCCACGTCGCCGATGTCGATCTGGACGCTGGCAAGACCTACCGACTGGCAGTCAATGCGTGGACGGGGATCAATCAACAGGCCTATCTGGGAACCACGGATCTGAAGTTTGATGATGTTCAAGGGTTAGAATTGAAGGCCGTAATCGCAGACTATCTGCAAACAGCATTCTGAACCGTCCAGCTCGAAATCCAGTCGATCGTATATAGGCCGACATCACTCCATTACGGCCAATCAAGCCTCATTTCTTCTTCGACATCGCCGCTGGCCATGAATTGGCACGCCATTTGCGACCGATCTGCTAGGGCGACAGCTGTGGGAGGTTTTTTGTTTCAGTTTGAAACAATGCGCCCCCCAGCCGTTGCATAACCCGGCGATTGGGCAATTGAGTGTCAATTTGGGACGGCAAATAATCCGTCCAACCACTCCAGCGCCCCAGATTCGGAATAGAGCTGGAAGCGGAGCGACACAATGAATGCGATTGTAGGCGATTGGGGAAATATTTTTGACACCACCATCATTGGTATCCATCAGGTCATGTTGGAAGATGGTCGGGTTCTCTATTGGGGAGGCGACGGCAACGGCAGTGCTTTTTCAAACACCCAGAAATACGGAATTTTCGATCCAAGTTCAGGCGAACACGAAATACTAAGTGCAGATCATGCGGTGCGTATGTTCTGCGGTGCGGGCGTCGTTCTGCCTGGCACCGATAAGGTGCTGATTGCCGGTGGCAATGGAACCGGAGCCCCTGGCGGCCAAATTTTCGATACATCGGAAGAATCGCTTACCCGCGACAGCGCCGATGACATGGCAAACGGGCGCTTCTACCCAACGATGGTATCGCTTTCCAGCGGACAGGCCGTCATCTTCGGCGGCAATGGCAATGCGGAACTGCGCGGTACACCGGAAATCTTCACGCTTGGAGAAGGCTGGAGAACGCTCGACGGCGCAAAAGATGACGACCTGGGCACGAACTGGTGGTACCCACGCGTATGGACCAATGATGAAGGCGAAATCGTCTATTTCGCAATCAATGCGGGTAACCAGAACGCCAATGCAGGTGCGGCAGGTTCCTTTGAAGTGATGGCAATGGACCCTTCAGGCAATGGTTCGGTGCGTCAGATTGGCGAACTGCCATTCCAGATGGATGTTGCCTCACCATCTGCAATGTATGAGCCGGGCAAAATCATCATCATGGATACCGTCGGAGATCTGTGGATGATGGATATCAATGGTGAAACACCTGAATACACCCGCGTTGCAGACCTGGATGGAGACCGCAACAATTCCGATATGACGGTTATGGCCGATGGCCGGATACTGATTAACGGCGGCACCAAGGTTGGCAACTCTCAGGACCTGTCCAATGCAGTCCTGGAATCGATTATCTTTGACCCATACACAGGAGAAGTAACGGTTGTCGACGCCGAAGACGCGATGCGGTTGTACCACTCATCGTCGATGCTGCTGGCAGACGGCACAATCCTATCCATGGGTGGCGGCGGTTTGGGTGGAACCGTCAATTTCATGGACGCACAGATTTACACCCCTGACTATCTCTATAATGATGACGGCACACTGGCCGACCGCCCGCAAATTACTTCAGCACCGGAATCCGTTGAACCCGGCGATGAGATCACGATTCAAGTTGACGATTCCAGCGCAATTGCTCGCCTGTCATTCGTCAAGACAGGTGCCGTTACCCACTCTTTGAATATGGAGTCGGGTCGAATGGACCTCGATTTTGAGGTCATCAGTGACACCGAAATCAAGGTTTCGCTGCCTGAAAACCCTCACATATTGGGGGCTGGCAACTGGATGTTGTTTGCCATTGATGACCAGGGAGTGCCATCCGAGGCGCCGATCATCTCCGTTGAGCCAACGCTGCCGCTCTATGAGAGTGTCAAAGAATCAACAGATCCCGTCGAAGGACAGATTTCGGTCGATTACTTTATCGCAGACGCTAAAAAACTGAGTGAAGTCGACTTTGATGCGACCCCCGTATTCGAAGAGGAAGTCACGTCCATCCAGGAAAACGTCGGAACGGGGGCGTTCTACGACAGCGGCCCAGCTGACAAGTTTGCCACGCAATATGAGAGCAGCTTTGCCGTCGAAGTTGCTGGACAATATACTTTCTATTTGAAATCCGATGACGGTTCTAATCTGTCGATCGATGGTCAGCAGATCATCAACAATGACGGCCTCCATGGAGACGTGGAATTGTCGACCACCGTATATTTGGAAGCTGGAGTCCACGAACTCGTGGCCCGATACTTCGAATATACCGGCCGCGCGACAATGGAACTGGATTGGCGCGAACCTGGCATGGAGCGCACAACCTTTGAAGTGACTGGCAATGCGCCTGTTGATCCGGAGGAACCCGAAGAGCCGGAGGAACCTGAAGAGCCCGAAGAGCCTGAAGAGCCTGAAGAGCCTGAAGAGCCTGAAGAGCCTGAAGAGCCTGAAGAGCCTGAAGAGCCTGAAGAGCCTGAAGAGCCTGAAGAGCCAACCATTCTTGGCACAACTGGCAAGGACTTTTTGGACGGCACAGACGGCAACGATATTGTTGACATGCTGGCTGGTCGTGATGTCTTGAACGGTTCTGCAGGCGACGACATCGTTGATGGCGGCGACCCCGGCTACAATCAGATCGACTATGCCGGATCATCAGACGACTACGAGTTTCTTGGTAACGATGACGGCACCGTTACGGTTGTCAAACCCAACGGCACCGATACGATTACCAATATTGGTGGTTTCTGGTTCACAGGAGAGGCTGCCTGGAAACCGATCGAAGATCTTGTGATCTACGACCCCGACGCCGGTCCTAATTTCATTGAAGGAACCTCAGATGCTGACTTCCTGAGCGGCACCGGCCGCAATGACGTGATCAACCTGGGAACGGGACGGGACGTGGTAAACGGTTCAGCGGGTAATGACACCATCGATGGTGGGGATAGCGGTTACAACCAGGTCGATTATGCCGGAGATCCAGAAGATTACACATTCACCTCAAACGACGATGGCACAGTGACCGTTATCAAACCCGACGGAACAGATGTCCTTACCAATATTGATGGCTTCTGGTTTAAAGGCGCCGCTGTCTGGAAACCGTTGGAGGATGTCCTGGAAGCAGGCCCGCCAGACAATGGCGGCGGCGACAATGGCGGTGGCGACAATGGCGGCGGCGACAATGGTGGTGGCGACAATGGCGGTGGCGACAAGGATCCAATCGTTGGCACCAACCAGGACGACTACATCGATGGAACAGACGGCAACGATGTCATTAAGGCAGGCGATGGCCGCGACACCATTTTTGCCTCCAAAGGCAATGACACCATTTATGGCGAAGGCGGAGGCTACAACCAAGTCAACTATAAGGCCTCAAGCAGCGACTTCACCTTCACAGCTCAAAATGATGGAAGTCTCCTGGCAGTGAGCGACGAATTTGGCGAGGATCAGCTCATAAACATTGACGGAATCTGGTTCCAAGAAGAAGGCGAATGGTACGCAGCCGACGACTTGGTTTGATTGCGCCCCATCAACTGGAGCCCCTAGGCCCATTAAGGTCTGGCTGGGCTCCAGCATGCCAACATGTTCAGCCCACCGTGAACTGTCCCATCATTCCGCAATCTTCATGCTCCAGTATGTGGCAATGATACATGTAAGGGGCATTTTCGGGCGCCTCGTGGTCGAAGCGAACCAACACCTCTGACCAGCCATTTTCAACATGAACCATGTCCTTCCAGCCTTGCGCATAGGCCGGGGCAGTTGAGCCCTGCTGGCTCAGAATGCGAAACGAACATCCGTGAATGTGAAACGGATGCAACTGTTCATCGACCGAAATGCGCCAGATTTCAGTGTCCCCCTTGCGCACTTTTTCATCAATGCGATTCATCTTCATGGGTTGCCCGTTAATGCCCATGCTACCACCCCCGCAGATGTTTCCCCACGCTGCGGCAAGAGCAGCAAGTTGTTCGCCGCCAGGGCCCATGTCCAGTTGAAATGACCTGGTCACCGTTGCCAATGAGCGATCCGGTGGAGCGAGATTTGCAAGCCGGTTTGGCATCGAACCGCCAAACCCTTTCTCGCCGCCGCCAATCAGCGTCAAGGCAGCTACAGGCTCATCCCCTCCAACCAGACCTGACAGGAATTCCATCAGGCCTCCAACATCGCCATTCAGGCCAACCATTAGGCTGTTATTCTCAACGCTGTTCATATCAACCAGCACTTCGTAGCGCTCGCCGGGAGACATCACGATACTTTCAGTTTCGACGGCACTTCCCAGAAAACCACCATCTGATGCGATCACCGTTAGCGGACCGGTAGCCATCGATAATTTCAAGAATCTCGCGTTGCAGGCATTGAGAATGCGCAGCCGGACCAGCCCCGTTGGCACCCTTTGGGCAACCGGCGCGATAGCTCCATTGACGATCAGGGTTTTACCCGTGAAGCCGTCTTCAAACACTTCGCCCGTAAGCGTGTAACTCATCTGACCGGAACCATCGAAAGCCTTATCCTGCAGCACCAGCGTAAAGTCATCGACTCCATAGGTCTTCGGCAGGTCAGCAGCCAAACTGGCGTCATCCTCAATCAACATGACCCCGGCCAGCCCGTTATAGGTCTGTTGCGCTGTCTTACCGTGCATATGCGAATGAAACCAGTTGATTGAAGCATGTTGGACGATTGGCAACTCGGGTGACCAGGTTTCGCCCGGCGCTATTTCTTGATGAGGACCACCATCTACATCCCCCGGTATGTGCAGGCCATGCCAGTGCAAAGTCGAAGTTTCGTCGATGCGATTGCTTACCTCAATGGGCAAAGTCTGCCCCTGTTTTACACGGAGCAACGGACCAAGGTAGTTGTTGTTTATCCCGAGCGTATCGCTCATCGCACCATTGCCAAAATCATGACTGGCCGACTTGAGTTCCAGACCAATCCGACCCGCCACTCCGGCGGTCACGTCAGTTATCGGGAGCAAAGGAAGAGGACGACCACCCTGTTGCGCTCTACCCAATCCACAGCTCGCAGCAAACGCCATTGCGCCAGTCGATTCCAAAAATCTCCGTCTATTCACTGTAACGCCCGCCAATTCTCAACTATGGTTGATAAATATGAGCAACAGAAAATTTGTCAACCATGATTGATAAAAAAGACGACACCTTCCTGGAGACCAATATCAAAGGGTTGATGATGACCTTGCTAGGCCATTGGAATGATCGCATGGACGAAGGCCGCGCCAGCACTGAATTTGCTGATATCCGCCCATCAGATATGCGGGTATTTGGACAGTTGCGTGGCAAATCGATCAAGCTGTCAGCCATTCACCAACAACTTGGGTTTACCCGACAGGCAGCGCAGCAGGCTGTAGACCGTCTGGCAGATCATGGTGTGGTCAAGGTCGAATTGGCCGACGGCAGCAAGCGGAATAAAGTCGTATCGGTCACCGACAAAGGCCAAGGGTTGCGCATTTTAGCAGCCCGCCAGATCCGTGAATTTGAAGCAGACTGCGCTCGCGAGATCGGCGATCAGGGAAAGGAAACCCTGCGCAACCTACTCATTCAATTGACCAAGGACACTCCCCGTTGACCGGGCGACCCAAAGCAACGTGACGACCCAGTCCTTCAAATGACCATCCCGGACGAATGACACAACAGTCTATTTTTGCAACCAGTCGAGACTTTCGCGGAGCCAGTTTTTCGGCATCCCGTGACCTCCAGCATGCAGGCAAAGCCGAACGGGTTGCTGGCTCGTGCACTTATTCCATTCTCGACACCAATAAGCCCCCTTTGCCGCAACTTTATCGGGTCGCGACCCACATTGATTGGTTTGCCGCTGAACGGACAGTCCTTCAAACACATCTCCTTGATGCCATGCCCTGATGCCTCTGCCCTCCAGCGGCACTTGTCGGTCGACAAACCCATGAATGTGGATCAGTTTTCGCGGACCGCCGGGGCAGGTCGTTGCAACAGATTCTACCGCCTCCCCCGCGCCCAGCGGAGACACAGGCAAAGGGCGCCTCAGTCCACCAGCGACCGCGACAACGCCAGCCAATGGAGCCTTGGAATAACAGCTGAAATACCAGGCCATTGAGCCACCAGAAGAAAACCCACTCATTACCGTCTTGTCGAGATCGACCGGATAACGCCGGGAAACGTCCAGCAGAACATTTTCAACAAACTTGATATCATCACGGCCACCTCGGGGACTTTCCCCCTCAGGCCGCGCCGCCCAGCCGCGCGACGTGCGGCCATTGAAGGTGAATTGCGGCCCATCCGGCGCTACAACCACAAAGCCGGCACGGTTTAGGGCGCCTATCAGCCCTTTATTGCGAACGACACCAGCCCCAGAACCATTATGGCCATGAAAGAATACGAATATGGGTAGGTTATTCACCTCTGTCCCTACTGAAGGCGGGGTGACGTAATAAGTCCCACCATCCTCACCCGACACCTGGCACGCGACGGATTGCCCGCATACCTGTGCTGCAACAACTGGCGACAACAGAACGTTCAGAGACAACAAAGAGGCAGCGAGCAGGAGACATCGGCTATTGGTCATGGCCTTTGGTAGCCGAAACATCACACCGATCAAGACAATCATCCATCACGAAAATGGGAAGATAAAAATTTATAGATTTCCTTTACGTCATTTTTATGCTTGATAAGTATCGTTACGTGCAGTTTAGAATAACTAAACGTTAAGGATAAGCGCAAATGCTACGCCCAGTCGAAACTCAAAGTCGTCTTCAAGGTGTCCATACCGCGATTGCAAACGAGTCCATTCTCAGCGACGCGATTCTTGACGTTCATCAACAGGACGACACACTCGTCATCTTGACTGCCCAGGAAACCCCCGAGACCTTTCTGCGATTGACACTGGACAAGGTCTGGACTGGGCCAATCGAAGTCTATTGCGCTACGGCACTGCTCGACGGCGCGGATTTCAGCCTCAACTAGGCCAGAACGACTCCTGCCCCCTTTGCGACGCCTCCTTGCGGCACCCGCTTGCATCTGACGAAATTGAACGCGATTCCCTGATAGCGTCGAGCTGTCGACGCGAGACGCTTGCCTTCAAGCTCGGTTTGACCATCCAATAGGCAGATATTGTCGACTTTTTACGTCACAATAGACGAATACCGCCGTTTCAGAACGCCCTAAACACCCGTGAAAAACTTTTTTGCCGTCAAGAAGCCAGCGTTTTCGGGCTTCTGTCAAAAATAATTGCGATTTATCAATAAAAAATATTCGTGCAGTGGAATTTCGATTCAAAATGTTACAAATTCCTCTTGCGGCGAGAAGTAACGGAGATATGACCGCTAACAGCTTGCGAGAATTATCTTCGTTACTTTGAATTTTTTATTAGCTTGATCGCACAATTGATCAATATAATTGAATTGAGGATGTAGGATTTATCAAACTAGATTTTAGCATATTTTCAAGTTTCTGAACTTTGAAAAATTCCTCCTTGCTAAAATCTAAAAAAATCAATTGTATATGAATTTACAATTGGGACAAAAAATATTGAAGAGCTATTTTTTACCTGATTGAAATTCAATTGAAATATGAATGGGAATAATTATTGGAACGAGCGTTTCAGTTCAAATTAAAGCCCTGCCGTCTTGTTTGATATGATTTCTGCATCCCCCGAAATACGCGTCTGCTGACCTACTACGGCACACGCGTCTGTCCGGCGGGCCCTCCGTCCCCAAGTTGCCCAACCCACAGAGGGAGGCACCGTCGGATCCGCATATAGCTACCCTACTATAGCTATATGCACCGTCCGGCAGGTGCTCTGTCCCCAAGTTGCCCAACCCACAGAAGGGTACCTGTCGGACCCCTTTCCTCACCAGAGGAAAGGTCAGTAGTTCAACATCGGTCATTTCGAAAAACCCGGGCTCGGCGGCTCCCTCCCGATCCGCATTTAATCATGGCCTGGCAAAGCTGGACAGCGCTGATAGTCCTTTTCGCGCAGCTCGACAAAGGTATCAATTGCCGGAATGGCTCCTTGCCGAGGCAATTGCCAGCCACCGTTGCGCCTCCCTCCACCGCGCCACCATCATGACCGTACGGCCACTATCACTGTCGCAGCCGCCGCCGCCGCCGCCGTCGCCGTCGCCGCCGCAGCGGTGGTTGTCGGGGGTGGGGTTGATGGCGAAGTCGTGATACAGGGTCTCCCAACAGGCACAACCACAAGCAATTCATGAAACAGACCCGTCTCACGCTCATCACCCGCAAGCCGGAAGCCTATCATATTGCCAGTATTCTCGATCCGCAGTTTGAAGAAGACGGCATAACCTGCGTCTTGTTTGAGGTCGAGGAAGGCGCCGGCCAATGGGGCTACTCCATTTATGTGCCTGAAGAGGAAGCAGCCCATTGGGACGACATCATTCGCGACCGGCTCGGACGCGACTGTTTCGGGCTGGAATTGGTACACGAGCCGGTTGCCGACATCGACTGGGTCACCGCAACGCTGCGGGAATTGTCGCCTGTGGATGCTGGACGCTTCTTTGTTCACGGTTCGCATGACCGTCAGGCGGCACGCCACAAGCGCATTCCCGTTGAAATCGACGCAGGCCAGGCATTTGGAACGGGCCATCACGGCACCACAGCCGGATGTCTTGAAATGCTGGAAACCTGCCTGCGGGAATCAAGCGGCCAGCTTGGATTGCCGCGCCGCGCCCTGGATGTTGGCACCGGCTCTGGCGTTCTCGCAATCGCGCTGGCCAAAGCGGCCCGCATACCAGTATTGGCCACCGATATTGACCCGTTAGCGATTAAGGTTGCCAACGAAAATTGCCGGCTGAATGGAGTGGCCTCGCACGTCCAATGCGTTACTGCTGCAGGGTTCCAGCACCCATCATTTACACAATTTGGCCCCGCTGACTTGGTTTTCGCCAACATTTTGGCACGTCCACTGCAAGCATTGGCCCATCCTATGACCGCCCATCTGGCCCCTGGAGCACAGGTTATTTTGTCAGGATTGCTGCCGCATCAGAGGGCCCGGATCACGGCGGCTTATCGGGCGCAGAACATGGTGTTGCAAAGCTGGATCATTCGCGATGGCTGGTTGACCATGTTGATGAGAGCCTAAAGCCAATTTTGGACATAAAAAAAGCGGGCCCGTAGGTCCGCTCTTTTTTCGTGCGACGGAGTCTTTTAACAGACCCGATCAACCCACTGATTAGAATGGGTAAACAGAAACACCCTGTTTCTTGATTTTGTCGCGGCTCAGGCCTGCCAGATTCAAAGTTTCATCATCGAGGTTGAGCAGGGCACCGTTAACGTAGCGACGAGCTTGTTTTTCACGAGCTGCTACCATGCGGTCGAAAGTGCTTTTAAATCCCATTGTCTCTTCCTTTTTATTTTCTCGAAACTCGATTGTTTCGCGATGACTAACAGATAGAATTCTGGTTCGATTTAGGTAGAGGCAAATGCGCAGATGAGCCTTGCGTTTTTTGCATGGCAATATTCTCGCAATTATCACATTCGCTCTGGTGCGCCCACATCATAAGGCGTGATAAGAAGAACCATGCCCACATCGCCGTCGCTTTGTGAGCAGGATCAGCTACAGGACCACAACGATGTATCAGAATTTTGACGCCCCAGAATCTCCAGTAACGGGAGACAGCCGCCTCAATGCATTGCGCAGGTGGATGGCAGAACATGACGTGTCGATGGTGCTGGTGCCGCACAATGATGAACAGAACAACGAATATCTGCCCGCCGACAAAGAACGCTTGGCCTGGCTCACCGGATTTACCGGTTCGGCCGGTTCAGCCATTGTTACCGACGAAATGGCGGTGTTGTTCGTCGATGGCCGCTACACGCTACAGGCTGTCCAACAGGCCGACACCAATCACTGGACAATCGAAAGCCTGATCGAAACGCCACCTCATAAATGGGTTGAAGCCCACGCCGTCGCACAGGGCAGATTTGGCCTTGATCCCTGGTTGCATTCACCCGCACAGGTGAAGTTGTTGACATCTGCAACCCAAAAGGTCGGTTGCCGTTTGGTTGAACTTCCGAGCAACCCGATTGACGCGATCTGGGCGGACCAGCCGCCTGCCCCGCTGGAACCAACCCGCATCCATGACTTTGCCTATGCCGGACGTCTGACCAGTGAAAAACTCGCTGACATGGCCGATGAACTTGAGAAAAACAGTGCCGATGGGTGCGTGCTGACCGACCCCTCATCGATTTGCTGGTTGTTCAATATTCGCGGCCGGGACGTGGCTCACACGCCGATCACCCTGGCTCATGCTGTGCTGAAAGCCGATGGCGAGCCCTGGCTGTTCATCGACCAACGCAAGCTCGACATGGAGACCAAGGCCTTCCTTACTCAGGTTTGCGAGATGCGGGCCCCGTCCGAACTGGAAAACTCAATCGAGGAGATTGCCAGTTCCGGTGCCAGGATCATGCTTGATGGTTCGATCAGCCCCTATGCCCTGAAAGCCTTAATCGAAAAGGCCGGAGGCGAAATTATCGATGCTAAGGATCCGGTTTCCCTGGCCCGCGCCACAAAGAATGATGTGGAGCTTGCCGGTGCCCGCGCAGCCCATCAGCGCGATGGGGTGGCGATGACCACGTTTCTCGCCTGGCTTGACGCTCAGCCTAGCGGATCCATTGATGAAATTACCGCCGCCAAAATGCTCGAACAAATCCGAACAGATTTGGCTGGCAACATGCCATTGCGCGATATTTCATTCGACACCATTTCTGGTTCTGGCCCGAACGGAGCAATCGTTCATTATCGGGTGAACGAAAACACCAATCGGGTGATGCAAGAGGGGGAACTTTATCTCACCGATTCCGGTGGCCAGTATGACGATGGCACAACCGACATCACCCGCACGATTGCTATCGGCAGGCCCAGTGACGACCAGCGCCGGGCCTATTCATTGGTGCTCAAGGGCCATATCGCCATAGCGCTGGCGCGTTTTCCAAAGGGTACACGCGGAGTGGATATCGACGTTCTTGCCCGCATGGCGCTTTGGCAGCATGGACTGGACTATGCCCATGGCACGGGCCACGGTGTGGGTTCCTACCTTGCTGTGCACGAAGGTCCGCAAAACATATCAAAGCGCGGGATGCAGGAATTTTTGCCCGGCATGATCATATCCAATGAACCAGGTTACTACCGGTCTGGCGAATTTGGGATTCGCATTGAAAACCTTGTGGTGGTGCGCGAGGAAATGGCTATTGACGGGGGCGATGCCCCAATGATGGGCTTTGAGACAATCACATTGGCCCCCCTGGATCAGCGGTTGGTTGACGTCACACTTCTTACCGACGACGAATTGCACTGGCTCAACGCCTATCAGGGTTGGGTCAATCGAGAAATCGGCCCCAAGGTTAGCGAGGATGTGGCGCAATGGTTGCAACAGGCAACACAGCCTCTTGCACGGGAACTGCCAGCGGCTTCGGCTTGAGCGGCGCTGATGATAAGCCACCACCAAGTCGTTAATGGTTTGCTTTTAACAAGCGGGCGGGTGTTGCTCGCGCGGCGCAGCGTGGACCGTCGCATATATCCTGATTGCTGGAGCTTTCCAGGTGGCCACATTGAAGCGGGCGAAAGCTTGGAACAGGCGCTCGTTCGCGAATTGGAAGAAGAATTGGGTGTAACACCAGGCAGGTTTCGCCTGTTGCGTGAAATTGAAGACACCCCCGACCCGACCACCAAATACACATTTCACATGTTTGTAGTAACTGAATGGGTCGGCCAGCCGACAATCCGCGATAACGAGCATAGCGCTTTGAAATGGCTTCCGATTGGCGAAGCGTCTCGGCTTGGGGGGTTCGCATTGGATCAATATGTGCCTCTTTTGAGATCGCTCGACGTCGGAGATGATCCAGAGATTTAGAACAATTTGCTGATCAGGCAGCCACCAATCCATCCTGATCATAGTGATGGACGCAAAATTTGGCGTGGGAATTGTCCAGTTCTATCGGCAAGTTGGCCGAAATCAGCGCTGCTTGGTGCGCAGATACACCTCCCCCAGTTTCGAATTCAACAACCGGTTGGTTCTGGCCTCTCCGCAGTTGCGTGCCGCGAATTTCCTCCGGGCTTCCCGTTGCCCGAACCACATCCGGCACTTCGAGAATTGCGTCTCGCGCTTCTATGTCGATCACAAAATAGATGGGCGCAAAGATGGGACCAACAACTTTCGGGCAGGCTTGGTTAAATGCTGAAAAGTGACTTTCGCCCAATTCACTGACTTCTGCACTCAAGATCTGCTGCAGAGCTACCCGCTGGTCGTAGGTCGCCCGTTCGTCAAGGATGATTGTCTTTTGACCGTCGCCGTCTTCGACGCGACCCGGCCAGATCCAGAGATGGGCCCAAGTGAGACCTGCCAATGGTGTCCCAGTGAAATGTCCCTCAGCAATATAACTCGCTTCGATGAACTGATCTCCATCCCTGCGAGCCTCTCCATTGCGTTGAAGCCTGTGGTTCATTTGAAGATTGTTGTTGCTAAATGTGTGGCACCTTATTGACCACAATACGTTATCCGACATCTCCGTTTTCCCGTTGTGAACGCTACAAAATGCAAAATATCGCGAACTGAACAGGTCAAACACTGCAGAATTAATTCTAACCCATTTCAGCATTCTCGACTGCCTGCCGGCCTAATATTCAACCAAATGGTTGACTATTTATTTCTCTCCCCTATCCTTGCCCAAATGGTCAATCCGGAAGTCGACAAGGAACAATTGCCAGGGGAACAATTGCCAGGGGAACAGCTGACAGATGTGTTGAAAGCAGTGAGCGATCCGACCCGGCGGGAAATTCTTACCAAGCTTGTGCAGGAAGGACATATTCGCGTGACGGACATTGCCGCCTATTTCGACATGAGCCTGAATTCGGTTTCAAAACATATCAAAGTTCTTGAAGCAGCCGGCCTTGTCAGCCGCGATACCGTTGGGCGCACCCATCTGATCAGCGCCAATATGGAGCCAGTGAAACTGGTGGATCAGTGGTTCACCCAATTGCGCTCGATCTGGGACATGCGGTTGGAACGACTGGACGCTATTTTGACAAAGGAGACGCCTGATGAGTGAGCTGCGCCTGACCACATCCCGCCGTATCAATGCGCCCGTCGAGGCAGTATTCAACGCCTGGCTGGATGCCGAAATGTTGGCACGCTTTATGTTGCCCGGCGAAGGCATGAGTGTACCTAGTGCTGAGGCTGACGCGAGAGAGGGTGGACGCTTTTCGATTGTCATGCAGGCAGGTGAACAGCAAATTCCCCATGCTGGGGAGTTCAAGGTCATCAACAAACACTCCCAGATCGTTTTCACCTGGGAGTCCCCCTTCTCAATCGACGGCAGTACTGTGACCTTAAATTTTACATCTTCAGGCGGCGGAACCGACCTGGAACTTATTCACGTGAAATTTCCCGACGCGCAAAGCCGGGACAATCATTTGGGTGGCTGGGGCAACATACTTGCCGCCCTCGACAACGTTCTCTCCAACTGAGCAAAGGAACAGAAAATGGAAAGCGAATTTGCAAATGTAAACTGGATCGCGGTGATCACCGGAACCGTCGTGGCCTTTCTTGTGGGTTGGCTATGGTACAGCCCAAAACTTTTCGGAACAG
The DNA here is from genome assembly GCA_039969995.1 of Rhizobiaceae bacterium. GTDB lineage: Bacteria > Pseudomonadota > Alphaproteobacteria > Rhizobiales > Rhizobiaceae > Pseudahrensia. The sequence goes on along the minus strand of JBDVMU010000049.1, from coordinate 89,473 downwards.
GTTGGGCAGCAGGTTCGGGAGTCGAGCTCGGTAGTGCGCAATCAATGCCGGTCTTTGCCATGGTCAGCCAGTTGGTTGGTCTATTCCTGCTGTCGCTGGTTGTTGGCGTGACGGCAACCACCAGCGCTTTGATAACCGCCATATTGGCCATTCTGGCCGCGGCCACTATGACCATGTCGGCGGGCGCATTTGTCAAAAAGTCCAATTACGCATTGGGGGTCGACTTTGGCTACATCATCGTAGCTGGTGCCGTAATGATCGTCTGTCAGGGCATTCTGTAGCCGGTTTCAGCCAAACAGACTGCGCAGCGCGATCAGTGCAATCAGGCCGAGGGCAACGCTGAACATCAGCGGCGCCCTCAGCGCCACAAGCCCCCCGCAGATGATCGCCAAAACCTCTGCCGGACCGTGGGTGATCAGCGACGGCGCGACCAGCGCGGCAATGACGGCGGTAGGCACGGCATCTAAGGCTGCACTGACCCGGTGGTGAATTGTGCCGAAACTGGACAGGATCAAATGCCCCCCAAACCGGGTGACATAAGTTGCTGCCGCACATGCCAGGATCAGCAATACGAGATCATCCATTTTCGACCTCCGGAGCAATAATGCTGTCCTGGTGTGAAGCGGGCGGCTTGCTTAGCATTGCAGCAAGCAGCAAACCGGCAAGCCCACCAATCGAAATGTGCCAGGGGCTACCCACCGCAAACCAGGCGACGAGTGAACAACAGATACTGACCAGCATGATCGGCAGGAAATTTGGCCTCTTGTGAAAGCCAACCACCATGCCAGTGAAATAGAGCGGCAGGATAAAATCGAATCCAAGGGCATCAGGATTCTCGATCAAAGCACCGAACAGGGCGCCAAGAACATTGGCACCGAGCCAGCTTGAATACAGCACCACCGCATAGGCAAAATAATATGCTGGCCTTATGGTTCGCCGGGTGGCCCTGGTCTCTGCAGCGGCAAACTGAATGTCTACCAACATGAAAAACGCCAGGACCTTCTGCCACAGCGAAAACGAGCCAAGTTTGCGGCCGATAGAGGCCGAATACAGCACATGGCGGAAGTTGATGGCGAAAACTGTCAACACGATCGACCAGGCCGGGACGCCCTGCCCCAGCAGATCCAACATGGCATATTGGCTGGCCCCTGCATAAATCGTCATTGAGGCGAGCAGTATCTCACCAAGGCTCCAGCCTTGCTCGGTTGCAAGTGCGCCATAAACCCCGGCAAAAGGCAGCACGGCCAGTGTTATCGGTAGGACGTCGCGAACGCCATCTACGACCTCGTCAACAAATCTATCGCCCGACAAGATCGAACCAACCATCTTCGTCCAGCGTCTGAATACCCAGATCAGCCGCCTTTTTCAGCTTTGATCCAGCACCGGGCCCAGCCACAACCAGGTCGGTTTTGCCGCTAACTGATCCGGAAACTTTTGCCCCCAGCCGTTCCGCCATGGCTTTGGCTTCGTCTCGGCTCATCTGTTCCAGACTGCCGGTAAACACCACCGTTTTCCCCGCGACTGGTGACTCACTGGAAACCTGTTCCACCGGGTGCGGTGTGACATGCTGCAATAGCGCGTCGACTACGCTGCGGGAGTTTGGATCCGCAAAGAAACGCACCAGTGCCCGCGCCGCTGTTTCACCGATACCATCGATGTTGACCAGCTCTTCCCAGGCTGCGCCATCAAAGCCATGAGCTTCGTCTATTGCTGCCAATAGTGCTTCAATTGTTTGATAGTGGCGGGCCAATAGCTTGCCATTGCCTTCGCCGACATGGCGAATACCAAGACCAAAAATAAGTCGGTGCAGATCGATCTCTCGGCGGGTGTCGATTGCGTCAAACAAATTGCTGGCACTGAGTTTGCCAAAACCGTCCCGGTTCTCCAATCGGGTCAATGAGCGGGCATCGCGTTCCCGTAACGTGAATATATCGGCAGGGTTCATCACCATGCCCCAATTGTAAAAAGCCTCGGCCTGCTTCTCACCAAATCCGTCAATATCGAAGGCATTTCGCGAGACAAAATGTTTTAGGCCTTCCACCGCTTGTGCCGGACAAATGAAACCACCGGTGCAACGGCGGGTAGAATCCAGTTTCCCAGTTTTTTCGTTCAATTCACGAACGGCATCGCTGCCACACGCCGGACATTTATCCGGCAGACTATAAGGCTTGGAATCTGCTGGACGCTTACTCAGATCGACATCCAGTACTTTTGGGATGACGTCACCAGCCCGATAGACGGTCACCGTATCCCCAATGCGCAGATCGCGCCCTCCGCGGATCGGTTCGCCGCTCGAGCCGATCCCGGCAATATAGTCCTCGTTGTGCAGCGTCGCGTTCGCTACAACCACACCACCCACCGTCACCGGCTCCAACCGCGCAACCGGCGACAGCGCACCCGTGCGGCCGACCTGGATTTCAATATCCTTCAAGACTGTGATCGCCGTTTCAGCCGGAAATTTATGGGCAATAGCCCAGCGAGGACTGCGCGATACAAATCCCAGGCGTTGCTGCAATGCAAGATCATCGACCTTATAGACCACGCCGTCGATGTCATAATCGAGATGCGACCGCTGTTCTTCTATCAGTCGATACCGCTCAATCAACTGATTCACATTTTCAAACAAACCCATTAACGGGTTGATTTGAAAGCCCCATTTCCGAAACAACTCGACCATCTGCATTTGCGAATTGCGCGGCACGTTGCTGACATCACCCCATGCATAGGCAAAAAATTTGAGAGGGCGGCTGGCCGTTATCCGTGAATCCAATTGCCGCAAAGACCCGGCAGCCGTGTTGCGCGGATTGACATAGGCAGGTTTGCCCTCTGCTTCCATACGCGCGTTCAGTTCAAGGAAGTCCTGCTTGCCGAGATAGACCTCTCCCCTCACTTCAACCACATCTGGAACATCAGGTCCGGTCAGCGTGCGGGGAATGTCGGCTATGGTTCGTGCATTGGTGGTGACATTCTCACCCTCAGCACCGTCACCACGGGTTGCCGCACTGACCAATTCGCCCGCCTCATAGCGCAGCGCCAAAGACAGACCATCAATCTTTGGTTCCGCCGTCAGCGCCAACGGCTGATCATCTCCAAACTTCAAGAAGCGACGCAATCGCGCCACAAAGTCCACCACATCTTCGTCAGTAAACGCATTGTCCAGGGATAACATCGGCACCCTGTGGGTGATTTTTTCGAACTTGCTCTGAACCACCGAACCAATTGACAGACTGGGAGAATCTTCACGCACCAGATCTGGAAAGCGCTTTTCGATCCCCGAGTTGCGGGCGCGAAGCGCATCATATTCAGCGTCAGAAATGGTTGGAGCGTCCTCCCCATGATAGCGCGCATCATGGGCAGCAATTTCGCTGGCCAAACGCTCTAGTTCTTCCGCAGCCTGCTCGCTCGTCAGCTTCTTTACGTCGATCATCAGATTCCTACTTTCGCGCCAACAATACTAACCAGCATCCAGCAGCCGTGCCGCTGCCGCACGAGCTTCTGCCGTTACCTGGGCACCTGACAACATGCGCGCAATTTCTTCCAGTCTGGAATCTCCATCAATCGCATGAATACGGGTTTCGACGGCCTGATCACCATCTTTGGATATGAGGAAATGTGCTTCCGCCCGTGCTGCCACCTGCGGGGCGTGGGTTACCGAAAGCACTTGCACATGGCGCGACAAATTGGAAAGTCGCCCACCAATGGCGTCGGCTACTGCGCCACCCACACCAGTATCAATCTCATCGAAAACCAGCGTAGGTGCCGAACCGCGATCCGCCAGCACCACTTTGAGCGCCAACAAAAAGCGCGATAGTTCACCCCCCGATGCCACTTTCATCAGCGCACCAGGGCGGGTGCCCGGATTGGTCTGAACGTGGAACTCCACCATGTCATTGCCTTCTGGCGAAATTTCGTCACCCGTGGATTGCATGTCGACAAAGAAACGGGCCTTTTCCAGTTTCAAAGCGGGCAGTTCGACCATCACCTTTTCCGACAGGACTTCCCCGGCCTGTTGGCGTGCTTTGGTCAGCTTGGCGGCTTTTTCTTCCAGCACGTCACGCGCTTTTCGCGCCAACAATTCCAATTCCTGAACCCGGTCTTCACCGGCATCCAAATCTGCCAGATCTCGCACCAACTTCTGCGAATGGGCGGCAAGTCCCTCCACCGGCACCTTGTATTTGCGCGATGCCGCCCGCAGCGCAAAAAGGCGCTCTTCGGCATTTTCCAGCTCCTGGGGGTCAAATTCCGATAGGCGCAACGCCCGCTCCAGTTCGGTCTCCGCCTGAGCCAAGGCATCAACCGCAACACCAAAGCACTCAATCGCCGCGTCCAGAACGCCCGGAGCGGAATCAGCCTTGCGTTCCAGCTTGCGCATGGTGCTGACCAGCGTTGGCACCGGCGATGTCTGTCCAGCCAGCACCTGATAAGCTTCGTCCAGATCAGACGCGATTTTTTCCGCCGCCATCATTGTCTGGCGACGACCGGCCAGTTCCTCTTCCTCACCCTCCTGAGGGGCAAGCTGGGTCAATTCTTCGACGCTTGAGCGCAAATAGTCAGCATCGCGGGCCGCTTTCTCTACTCTGGCTTGAAGATCTTTGAGTTCCCGTGCTGCCTGACGCCATGCACGATGCGCTTCAGCCACCGCGTCGCGTTGTGGAAACAAACCACCAAACGCATCAACCAGATCGCGATGGGTCGCCGGGTCAACCATCGCCCGCTCTTCGTGCTGTCCATGGATCTCAACCAACCTTTGCCCAATCAGCTTCAACAGAGCGACGCTGACCGGGCGGTCGTTGACGTACGCCCTAGTACGGCCATCGACATTCTGCGTACGTCGCAAAATCAGACTCTCCTGCCCGCGTTCGTCTCCAAGGTCATTTTCTTTCAGAAGATCAAAAACCGCGTGATCAGGCTCAACATCAAATATGGCACTGACCTGCCCTTGTTTTTGGCCGACCCGCACCAGGTCACCATCGCCACGTGCGCCAAGCGCCAATGACAATGCATCCAACAAGATGGACTTACCCGCCCCGGTCTCTCCCGACAGGACGGCCAAACCACCATCAAATTCTATGTCCAGCTCACGGATGAGCACGATGTCACGAATTGAAAGGACTGAAAGCATGGAACTCTCTGTACCAACTGGAAGCGAGTCTTAACCTTGCTGTTTTAACCAATCAGCCGGACAGGAGCCAGTATGTTTCCGGTTTGTACCATAATAAATCGCTCGAAGACGGGCCAGTTCAAGATCGCTCAGGCGCAACCAATAATCTGAACGTGCAGAATTGGCAGTAACCAACCGATATATGGAAAAACGGGCCTTAAGCGCCGGTAATCAGCTTGGAAGCGCGGGCAAGCCAGGAGTTCTTGTTCTCCAGGGGCCGCAAACCACCCTTTTCCAACAGCGCATAAGAATCGCGATACCACTGACTGTCCGGGAAGTTGTGACCCAATACAGCCGCAGCAGTCTGTGCATCAGACGTCAGACCCAATGCGAAATATGATTCGGTCAAACGAGCCAATGCCTCTTCCACATGGCGGGTATCTTCATATTTCTCAACGACACCGCGGTAGCGATTGATCGCTGCCAGATACTCGTTGCGCTCTTGATAATAGCGGCCTACCAGCATTTCCTGACCGGCCAGCTGATCCTTGGCAATGCGGCGTTTGCGCTTGGCATCTTCGACATATTCGCTGTCTGGATAACGCTCGATCAACTCGTTCATCGTGCGGAATGTCTGCTTTGAGGAGCGCTGGTCACGGGTTACGTCAGAAATCTGCCGATAGTGGGACATGCCCACGAGATACAGTGCATATGGCGCTTCGTTATTCGCCGGATAAAGCTCTACAAAACGCTTACCCTGGGCGATTGCTTCGGGATAATCGCCCTGCCGATAGGCAATAAACGTCGACATCACACCAGATTTCTTGGCGTATTCGGAATAAGGATGCTGGCGATCAAGCTTTTTGAATTTGCGCCGCGCCTGAGTGTAATCTCCGGCGTCAATATTGGCCAAAGCTTCGTTATAAGTCTGGTCGGCGGGTACAGTCGGGTCAACAAAGGCGTTGACGTCCTGATCTTTGGCACAGGCACTCAACAACAAGGCCGCTGCGGCAATGCCGACAGCTACTTTTCCAATTCCGTCCCGGGACGTCCTGATTGGCTGCATATCAATCGTCATGCGATCTCTCTTATAAACTCAACGCCCATATCACAACGGCAAGCACCATAGCCCGATCTTACTGACCGGACAATCAATACACCCAAATGTGCTAACAAAATCGTTCATTTTTGAGGCAATGCTTAACGCGCAAGCGAAAAAACCTGCTTCAAATCATATTTGCAGCGTATAACTTAGTTTTTGTCAGCCGCAAAGGTGGCAGCTGCAACGGAGCGCAGCTCAGCGCTGGCGCCACCACGAACCACTGGCTCGGCGTCAGTCCACTCGTAGTTGGCTGGATCTGACAAAAGAGCCTGCAACGCCATGGCGTTTACCTTATGGCCACCGCGATAGGAGCGGAAACAGCCAAGGATCTGACCGCCAGCCAATGCCAAGTCACCAACGGCATCAAGCGTTTTGTGGCGGACAAATTCGTCAGTGTAACGCAGGCCTTCTGGATTAATGATTTTATTGTCGTCGCAGATCACAACCGAATTATCGAGGCTGGATCCAAGTGCAAAGCCAGCGGCCCAGTAACGCTCAACATCTTTCATGAAGCCGAAGGTACGGGCGCGGGACAAATCTTTGCGGAAAGCGTCAGGTGTCAGATCACAGGCGAAAGTCTGACGACCAATAATTTCTTCTTCGAAGTCAATTTCAACTTCATAACGGGTTGTGTCGTTAGGCTCGAACACGCCCCAGCTTGATCCCATTGTGAAGCGAACCTCTTTCAGAACCCGCAGATAACGACGGCGGCGGTTCTGCTGAACCAAACCAACCTGATCAATTGCCTCAACAAACACTTCCGAAGAACCGTCCATTACGGGAATTTCTGCTGAATCCACCTCGATCACCACATTATCGACATGAAGTGCAATCAAAGCTGCCATCAGGTGTTCAACGGTTTTGACGTGAACGCCAGCCGGATCACCCAGAACAGTACACAGATCCGTGGCACCAACAGAGGCAACAACGGCGGGTATATCTACTTGATCTAAAACGGAAACATCGCTGCGCTGGAAAACAATTCCGGTATCTTCATCGGCTGGTAAAAGCGAGATTGAAACTGGTTTGCCACTATGGACACCTACGCCTGACAGGTCGATTCGATCCGCCAGAGTATTTTGCTTCGTCGAAACTTGCGTTCCCATTTACACCCCGATTCCACAGACCTATGCCTGCGGTACAATTGCGTTACCCAACTTTTAGAAGATGCGACTCTGGAGTTCCTCTTTGCTGATGCATCGCTGCACCGCCCCCTGGGAATCTCGTCAATCGAGTCGCTGTCCCCTACTCTGGTTTAATTCCTACCCTGTGTGGGCCCGCTATCCAAATCACGCTTTCTTACGGAATGTTAACAAGTTAACGGGCGTTTAACTTATGGTTAAGCATTTGTGTTCGAACAACAAAAAAGGCCGTTAAAGCGATTATGCCAAACGACCTTTAAGATTTGTTAACAAACGCAACATTCTTGGCTGCGCTATCGAGCGGGGCTGGAGGCCCCGCCCGTCGGGACTATGCCTGCCTGCGCAAAAAGGCCGGAATGTCCAATTGATCGTCTTCACTGATCGGTTTGGCCGCTGCTGGCGCTGCTCTACCGTGCACATCAAGAGTGCCATTCTTCGGCGGCGCATACGGATTATTGTCTTCCCGTGCTGGCGCCGGAGCAGATGGAGCAACCGGAGCCGCCGCAGCTGGTTTGGCGCTATGCGTTGCTGCTGACACCTGCCCTTCAGAAGGCGCTGAACCACCCAGGCCAGTTGCCAGACGCTTCAGCAAGCCCATAGGACCGTTTTCTTCGGCGACAGGTTGCTGTTGTCCGGCCAGTTTCTGTTGAGCAACGGCAGGGAAGTCTTCGACCACAGGCATCCTTGGAGCTGGCACTGGTGCAGGCTCCGACGGCATGGCCAGCTGCTCTTCAAGAGCATTTTGGAACTCGTCATCTGAAATCGGATCTGCAAAATCAGCGTTTTCAGCTTCAAATGGCACTGCAGCTGGCGTGCTTAGAGGAGCCCGCTCGATCTCCAGCGAAGGCGCTGCAGGAATGGAGAGCTCATTTTCGACCAATCCCGCGGCAATCTCAGCGGTCTTTGCAGCCGTCACCGGGGCCGCATCGCTTTGCGCTTCCGACCGGGCCTGAGCTGACAGACGCAAACGTTCTGCAGCATCGTTCATCAACTGAGTATTAGGTGCAGCGGCCGCGCTGACTTCGCTGTCAATGCCGGTTGCCACAACCGAAACGCGGATGACACCTTCCAGGCTTTCATCAAATGTTGCACCGAGAATGATGTTGGCGTCCGGATCAACCTCTTCGCGAATGCGGGTGGCTGCCTCGTCAACTTCAAACAGGGTCATGTCGCGACCACCGGTGATCGAAATCAACAGGCCTTGGGAACCAGCCATTGAGGTTTCGTCCAGCAGTGGATTGGAGATTGCCGCCTCAGCAGCAGCCATCGCGCGACCTTCGCCGGAAGCTTCACCTGTGCCCATCATTGCGCGGCCCATTTCGCGCATGACAGAACGTACATCTGCGAAGTCAAGGTTGATCAGACCTTCCTTCACCATCAGGTCGGTGATGCAAGCAACACCGGAATAAAGCACCTGGTCAGCCATCGAAAAGGCGTCGGCAAATGTGGTCTTGTCGTTGGCAACCCGGAACAGGTTCTGGTTTGGAATGACGATCAGCGTATCAACATTCTTCTGCAGTTCCTGAATGCCTTCTTCGGCCAGGCTCATACGGCGCTTGCCTTCAAAGGAAAACGGTTTGGTTACCACTCCGACGGTGAGAATACCCGCTTCACGTGCAGCCTTGGCGACAACAGGAGCTGCTCCTGTGCCCGTACCGCCCCCCATGCCGGCGGTTACGAAGGCCATATGAGTGCCGGTAAGATGGTCATTGATTTCATCAATGCATTCCTGGGCAGCGGCTGCACCAACTTCGGGCTGCGAACCAGCTCCGAGGCCTTCGGTGACAGCAACACCCATCTGGATGAGCCGTTCAGCTTTTGACATGGTCAAGGCCTGGGCATCGGTATTGGCGACGACAAAATCAACGCCATCGAGGCCGGAGGTTATCATGTTGTTGACGGCGTTGCCGCCGCCACCGCCGACGCCAAATACGGTAATACGCGGCTTCAGCTCGGTAATGTCTGGTTTGTGCAGGTTGAGAGTCATGGGTCAATCCTCTTTGGTGTTTGGGCCACCTGATCACCTCTCCTATTTTGAGAGAGCAGCCCGTTTTATCATCCCCGTTCTGCGCGGGGGTAATGGTTAAAAACTTTCCTTCAACCAGCGGCCCACTCGTGAGAGCGATCCACCGTTTGAATGAGCGATAAGATTTGCGGTTCGGGACGTCCGGTCGGCATATTCCGCACCGGCAAGCTGGGGATAGATGAGCAGGCCACTGACCGTCGAAAAGGCCGGACCTTTGGCCGTTTTGGGCAGGCCAGATATGCCCATCGGTCTGCCCAGGCGAATGTTGGCAGATAAGACACGCGCGGCCACTTCGCTGGCTCCAACCAACTGGCTTGCGCCACCGGTGAGCACAATGCGGCGTCCAACTGCGCCGGCAAAGCCAGAGCGGTTAATGCGGTCACGCACCATTTCAAATGTCTCTTCAACTCGCGGCCTGATAAATTGCGCCAATTGGGCAACAGAAATCTGCTCCGGCATCAAATGGCCATCATCGCCAATTGGCGGCACAGCAATCATTTCGCTTTCATCGACCTGGGCTGGATTGGCCTTGCCATGCAGCACCTTCAGGCGCTCGGCATCGCCAACACGCATTGACAGGATACGCGCAATGTCCATGGTGACATGGTTGCCGCCAACGGCAATCGCATCCGCATAGACCAATTGCTGATTCAGAAAAATCGAAACCGTGGTCGTGCCACCACCCATATCGATGCAGGCGCAACCCATTTGAGTTTCATCTTCAACCAGCGCAGCCAGGCCAGAAGCATAGGGTGCCGCAACCATACCATCGACTCGCAGGTGAGAGCGGTTGATGCAGTTTTCCAGATTTCGCAGCGGTGCGGAATCGCAATTGACCACATGCATGTCGACGCCCAGTTCGTCCCCAACCATGCCCAACGGATCTTTGATACCGTGTTCGTTGTCGATGGAATAGCCAATCGGAAGGGCATGCAGAATGGCACGCTGATCTTTCAGCGCATGTTTTTGACCTGACGCCAGAACCGAGCGCACGTCAGAAGGTTCAACTTCGCGACCACCCAAAGTAATTCCTGAAGAATAGGTTTCGCTGCCCAAACGTCCCGCTGACACCGACACGATAAGAGATTCAACCGGCATCTTGGCTGAGTTTTCAGCCGCATCAACTGCCAGTCGCAGTGCGTTTTCCGCCTCATCCATATCAACAACGACGCCGGACTTAATGCCCCGCGAGCGCTGGTGACCAAAACCGAGAACCTCGATTGAGTGCGACCTGTTTGGCAGAATATCGACACCGCTGCGGGGACGCAGCTTGGCGATGATGCAGGAGATTTTTGTACTACCAACATCAAGCACAGAAATGGTCGCGGACTTGCCTGTTGGCAGGCGACCAACCCGAGAACGCTCAGCAGAGGATCGAAACAGACTCACAGCTCACGACCCACTTTTTTCATGGCCTTGAGCCGGTCAGTAACCAGCGTCGCGCGATCCTCTGCGGCCTCGGGCTGCATTCTAAAAGTCACACGATCGGCCAAGCGCATGTCGATCACATCCACCTGCCGTTCAAGCAGGCGATCTTCGGCCGCCAGTTCTGCAAGACGAGAAAGCCCGCTCTCGACACCGGTTTCCGGCAACATGATCAGCATGCCGTTAGCAAGTCCAAGATCCCAGCGGCGATCAGCAACCCTGGTATATGAGGTAACGCGACCTAAGAGCTGCGGGTATTGACCAACAAGCGGCAAAATTTCACTGGCAGACTGCGAAGCCCCCTGCCCGACCAGATGGGGCAAATGGCCAAAGCGATTGTTCAACAGATCGGCAATGCCGAACTTGGCAATGAGCTTACCGGTTTGTTCAACCACTGTCAGCCTGTCCTTGTGCTGCCAGACGGCTGCAGCACGCTTTTCAGCCAGCGCAACGGTCAGCTTGCCAGGATAGAGCTTGCGGATCGCAACATCCTTGATCCACGGCAACTCCATAAGTCTTTGGCGCGCACCGGCAGCATCAAAGCCCAGCAGTGAGCCCTGTTCCGGCAAGGCCAGCGCCGCGATAATGTCCTGCTCGCTGGTCTCAACCTGCCCGGTCAACACAATATCCTTGGCCTGCAGTCCAACGCTTGTGCCAATGCCGGAAACCAGCGCAGGCGCCGTACCGGCAACAACTGACCCATAAAACCAGCCAGCAATAATAAAACCCAGCGCCAGACTGGTACCGGGACCGGTACGGGGCGCAGGAACACCATCAAGGCGACGACCAAATGAACGCACTCGCGAACGAACAGCCAGTGCAAGCGGATTAACGTTGTTAGCGGACACACCTGTACCGGCCGCATCTGCGCGACCAACCCAACGTGCAAAATATCCGCTCAGCGACGACAACTTGCGTCCTCCACCATCCATGCCAGCAATTCACCAAATGTATGCCCGGCGTGCTCGGCCAGTTCCGGTAACAACGATGTAGGCGTCATGCCTGGCTGGGTATTTACTTCCAGCCAGACCAATTCACCCGTTCCGTTAACGCGATCATCCAAACGGAAGTCCGACCGGGTTACCCCGCGACAACCAATGGCCTGATGCGCCTTGAGCGACAGTGTCTGTATCTTTTGGTAAACATTTGGTAAAATTTCAGCAGGAAGGACGTGTTTTGATCCGCCTTCGGCATATTTGGCGTCGTAGTCATAGAAACCAACCCCAAGCGGAAGAATTTCAGTCACGCCAAGCGCCACATCCCCCATCACCGCGCAGGTTAATTCACGACCAGGAACGAATCGCTCGACCATAACAATGTCGCCGTAAGGCCATTCTTCGGAATACAATTCCTGTGGAGGTGTGGAGCGATCTTCTCCAACAATCAAAACCCCGAAGCTCGACCCTTCATTGACCGGCTTGACCACATAGGGTGGCTTCATTGCATGCTTTTCTGCAGCTTCCAGCCGATGCATCACACGCGCCTCAGCCACCGGAACACCAACACGCCGCACAACTGTTTTGGAACGCTCCTTGTCCATCGCAAGGGCCGACGCCATGACACCTGAATGGGTGTAAGGAATTTCCAGATATTCAAGCACGCCCTGAATTGTTCCGTCCTCGCCAAATGGGCCGTGCAAGCCATTGAAAGCAACATCGGGTTTCAGTTTTTCCAGTACAGAAGATATGTCGCGCCCAACATCGACACGCGTGACCTTGAACCCCTCTGCCTCCAGCGCATCGGCACACGAATTGCCGGTGGACATGCTGACGGGACGTTCGGAAGACAGGCCTCCCATGAGCATTGCAACATGCGTCATCAGCAGTTCTCTTTCATATTTCCCCGATGAGCCAGCAGGCTCGGATACGAGAAGAATCACATGAGAAACAGGCTTTCAAGCGACGAATGCTGGGCAATTCCAAGGTCATTTGAATCGCCAGCTAAGGTGTCTGCGGTAACAGATTCAAAAGACTCACTATTTGCCCAATGCAGGGCAGAGCGACAAAAATTAACTTTTTTTGGATGCCGTTACGTCAAATCGGCATTTTGCAGCGAATGCGAAGGAATTTCCATCAGGATTTCAAACGCTAGAGGGTGATTCGTTACACCCCGCTTTCGACTTCCCGTCCAGGCTCAAAACGTCCCAGCCGCTTAATTTCCCACTCCAGTTCGATGCCACTTTTGGCGTAAACTTTCTTGCGAACAGTCTCCCCCAAAGTCTCCAGATCGTGGGCTGTGGCACCACCAGTATTGATCATAAAATTGCAGTGCAATTCGCTCATTTGCGCGCCGCCAATCTGAAATCCTCGCAGACCCGCTTCGTCGACCAATTTCCACGACGAATGGGGTAACGGGTTTTTAAAGGTCGACCCGCCGGTCTTTTCGCGGATTGGTTGTACCGTTTCGCGGTGATGCTGGACTGCATCCATAGCTTCCTGGATTACAGCCTTTTGCGCTGGTTCGCCTTCAAACACCGCGCCGGTAAAAATCAAACCCTTTGCAGCTCCCGAATGGCGATAGGAATAGCCCATATCCGCATGGCTCAGCACATGTCGGTTGCCCTGCCGGTCGAGTGCATGAACTTCCACCACACGGTCGGTGGTTTCCGTTCCATTGGCCCCGGCATTCATCCGCAGCGCACCACCGATAGCACCAGGAATACCGTGATAGAATTCAAATCCGCCGAGACCGGCCTCCAGAGCCGCCGCCGCCAGACGCTTATCGGGAACAGCAGCACCGGCATAAAGACGGTTGCCTCCCAGATCTTCAATCTTGCCAAAACCACGTCCGGACAAGCGAATGACCACGCCTTCGATACCGCCATCGCGCACCAAAAGGTTGGAACCGATCCCCACCACAAGTACCGGCACATCTGCCGGAAGAAGGCTCAAAAACAGACCGAGATCATCTTCATCTGCAGGAGAAAAAAGAATGTCAGCCGGGCCACCCACTTGAAACCAGGTGATCTTCGCCATTGGTGCATCCGGTGTGATACGACCACGAATGTTGCTCACATCCAGGCGTTTAAGCAGTTCCTGGCCGCTCATTTCAGCGCCGCCAACTCACCAGGCAATGCCTGCGCCCAGGCTGTGATATTGCCTGCACCAAGGAATACGACAAAATCACCGGGCTCGGCGATTTCTCGAATAAGCGGTGCAATATCGTCAGGACCATCAATCGCCCGAACGTCGCGGTGGCCGCCTGATTTGATCGCTGAAACCAACGATACGGAATTGACGTTTTCGATGGGCTCTTCACCAGCCGCATAGACTGGTGCAACCATCACCGTGTCGGCGTCATTGAAACAGGCGCTGAATTCATCGAACAAGTCGTTCAGGCGGGAATAACGGTGTGGCTGCTTAATGGCGATGACACGGCCGCTGCCACTCGATCTGACCGCGGTGCGGGCTGCTTTGAGAACGGCTGAAATTTCAACCGGGTGATGGGCGTAATCGTCAAACACTTCGACACCATTCCAGTTGCCCATCGGCGTAAAGCGCCGGCGCACTCCCTTGAAATTCTCCAATCCCTGACGGATGGCCTCAATACTGGCGCCCAGTTTATGAGCCACGGCAATCGCCGCTGTTGCATTGGAGATATTATGAATGCCGGGCATCGGCAGGATCAAACCTTCGATCAGTTCATCCTTGCCAGACTTGCGGTCGTGAATGGTCACATCAAAGCGGGAACGGGCACCTTCCGGTTGGACATTGCCAAAGCGATATTCTGATTGCGGATTGTTGCCATAGGTTACAATGCGTCGGTCTTCGATGCGGCTGACAAGAGCCTGGACTTCGGGATGGTCGATGCACATGACACCAAAGCCGTAAAAAGGAACGGCCTCAACAAAGGTTTTGAACGCTTCCTTGGCCTTGTCGAAAGTGCCGTAATGGTCGAGATGTTCTGGGTCGATATTGGTAACGATGACAACGTCAGCCGGCAGGCGCAGGAATGTTCCGTCGCTTTCATCGGCCTCAACCACCATCCATGAACCATCCCCCATGCGGGCATTGGTGCCGATGGCATTGAGAATACCGCCATTGATAATGGTGGGATCAAAACCACCGGTTTCCAGCAACTGGCCAACCATTGAGGTGGTTGTGGTCTTGCCGTGGGTGCCACCGACGGCCACCGACTGTTTGAAGCGCATCAGTTCAGCCAGCATCTCAGCGCGGCGCACGATGGGCAGGCCACGTTCCTTGGCTTCCACCCGCTCAGGATTGTCCATCTTGATGGCGGTGGAGGTTACAACAACTTCACTGGAACCGAGATTTTCAGCCCGGTGTCCGACATGAACCGGAATGCCCTTTTCCCGCAACCGCTGGACATTGGCACCGTCTGCCTGATCGGATCCCTGAACAGGATAGCCCAGGTTATGCAGGACTTCGGCAATGGCGCTCATACCGATGCCGCCAATACCAATAAAGTGAATCAGGCCGATATCGTCCGCCATCCGCATGAGGGTGTTCCTTTGATTTATTGCGCGTGGGTTTCGACCAAATCGGCCAGTCGTACCGCTGCGTCAGCTACGCCCGCCTTTTTGGCGTTTTCAGCCTGTATTGCAAGCCTTTCGGGCTGCTCCATGGCGTCCGACAGCAGGTTTGCTAATTTTTCCGGTGTCAATTCATGCTGACGCACCAATTGCGCCCCTTCTGCAGCCGCCAATTGGGCCGCATTCGCACCTTGATCATCGTCCAGCGCCCCCGGCAGGGGTATCAGGATGGACGGCACACCAATCAGCGCCAACTCGCTGACGGAGGAGGCTCCAGCCCGACAGATCACCATGTGAGACTTTGAAATACGTCCCGGCATGTCGGCGAAAAAATCGCTGACTTCGGCCGCAATACCCAGCTTGTCGATCGACGTCTGGGCCTGTTCTGAGTCTTCGGGCCGCGCCTGCAGCACCAGGGTGAGACGGCTTCGCTGTTCTTTTGAAAGAATTTTCAACGCTTCAGGCATGACCTGCGAAAAGAAGCGCGCTCCCTGACTGCCACCAAACACCAGAAGGTTGAAGGGTCCCGATTTTTGAGGGGCTGAGTAAGGTGTTCGCGCTGCCTCGTGGGTAATGTCACGAAGCGGATTGCCGGTCACAGTGACCGGTGCGCTGGACGGGTGAATGTCCTTTTCCAGAGAAAAACCCGTGGCAATTGCGGTGACCCAGCGCGCCAGAAACTTGTTGGCCCGGCCCATCACCGCGTTTTGCTCATGCAAAATCGTTGAATGCCCCTTATGTGCTGCCGCCAATAGCGGGGGCACAGTTGGATAACCGCCGAAGCCAACGACCGCGTCCGGTTTCACCTGTGCCAGAACCTGGCGGGCCATCAAATAGCCTTTCAAAAGTCGATAAAGTGTTCGGGCCAGCGCAATCGGGTTTTTGCCACCAAAGGTAGCTGAGGGAATGATGTGGACCTGCTCCGCCGGAAAGGCATCGACGAAGCGTTCAGCGCGTGGGTCTGTAGCCAGATGGACCGTCCACCCCCTATCGCTTAGCTCCTGTGCCAGGGACTGGGCCGGAAACAGGTGTCCACCCGTTCCACCAGCCGACAACAGAACAGTCTTGGACATGCATTAAGCTCCTGCCTGAATCGCCATTATGTGGCTTGGAGGCACAGTGTGTACTGACGGACGCCGATAGCTTTCCGCCCGCTTGCGGCTCAACGCCAGAACCAGGCCCATGCCCAGCGCAACGGCCATCATGGAAGAACCACCATAGGAAATGAATGGCAGGGTCATACCCTTGGCTGGGATCAAACGCAGATTGACGCAGATATTGATGATCGCCTGAAAGCCGAACATCAGCACCAGACCCGACAGCGCAAGTTGCACAAAACGATCCCGCTCCTGCAGCCCGTGATACAGGCCGCGCAGCACGACAAAAGCAAAAGTTGCAACCAGCAACATGGCCAACACAACCCCGAACTCTTCGGCGGCAACGGAAAAAATGAAGTCGGTATGGCTGTCCGGCAAACCGTATTTCACTTGTCCTTCGCCCGGACCGCGGCCAAACCAGCTACCTGAAGTGATCGCTTCCAAACCGCGCTCAACCTGAAAATTATCACCTGTACCAGTGACGAATCGGTCGATGCGGGTGGTGACATGCGGAATGGTCAGATAAGCAGCAGCAAACCCCACAACACTCAGGCCACCCAATACAGCAATCCAGATCCATGGCATGCCCGCCATGAAAAACATTGTGCCCCAAATCAAGGCCAGCAGAACCGTTTGGCCGAAGTCGGGCTGGGTCACCAGCAGACCAGCGCAAATGCCAAACAAAATGATTGAGAACAGATTGCAGGGAATGTCCGGCCGTTTGGTGCTTTCCGCAAACAAAAATGCGGTCGTCACCACGAATACTGGCTTCAGAAATTCAGATGGTTGCAGCAGGAAAGAACCAACAGCCAGCCATCTTGTGGCGCCTTTGGCGGAAAATCCGATGAACGGCAGCAGCAACAAGGCCAGCAAAGTGCCCAAAAGCAGGATGATCGACAGGCGTTTAACCTGTTTCAAATTCAAAAACGACGTCCCGATCAGAATCACAAGCGCTGGCAGCAAAAACACCGCATGGCGCTTCACGAAGTGAAAACTATCATCAATATTCAATCGAGCGGTCACCGATGGACTGGCCGAAAGCGACAGCAGAAAGCCACTGGCCAGCAGCAAAAGTGCCGCGCCAAGCAGAAACTTGTCGACCGTCCACCACCAATCAGAAACCAGACTTTTGCGGGCGCGTGACATCATGACTTCAGTCCTCAATTCCTACAAATCCATTCAAGGCAGCAACAGCATCCTTGAAGGCCTCTCCCCGCTTTTCAAAATTAGGAAACTGATCAAAGCTTGCCGCTGCCGGGGAAAGCAGCACAACGGCATCAGATCCATTTCCCAAATCCTGCGTTGATTCAGCATCCAGCGCAGCATCTGCGGCCGCATGGTTAACGGCCTGTTGCAGTGTGCCAGCAATTTCATAAGGAATCGTATCACCGAGCTGGGCCGCAAAAGTGCCTGCCGCCTCGCCGATCAGGTAGGCTTTCGCAACCCGGGGAAAATAGGGTGTAAGGCTTTCAATCCCGCCCTGCTTGGCCAAACCGCCAACAATCCAGTGAACCCGTTCAAAGCTCGACAAAGCCGGGGCAGCCGCTTCTGCATTGGTGGCCTTGGAATCGTTGATGAACAACACTCCATTGGCATGACCAACCTGCTCCATACGGTGGGCAAGACCGGGAAATGTCTTAAATCCGTGCAGAACCTCATCCTGCGACAGTCCCAGCGCCTGACAGACTGCAAGTGTTGCGGCTGCGTTTTGGCCATTGTGACGGCCCCGCAGAGAGCCAATGCCTTCCAGAGAAATCATCGGCTTGCCGTCGCCATCAATCAGGTTCGTGTCATCATACCCAATATCAGCTCCCGGCTGCTCCAGCCCTGAAATTCGATAGAGAGGCGTTTTGTTGTGCGTCAGCTGATCGGCCACCTGCATGCAGATATCGTCATCAACCCCAACAACCGCCAGATCACTGGCAGCCACCAGCCGTTCCTTGATGGCGGCATAGTTTTCAATCGTGCCGTGTCGTTCCAAATGGTCTGGCGTAACATTCAACAGCACGCCGACACTCGACTTTAGCGTTGGCGCAAGATCAATCTGATAAGATGAACACTCTACTACATATACCTGATTGGCCGGTTCGTCGCTGAGGGGATCGAGATCGAGAACGGCACGTCCGATATTGCCACCCATTTGAACGTCTCGACCGGCGCTGGCCAATACATGAGCAATCAGTGCCGTTGTGGTCGATTTGCCGTTGGTCCCGGTGATCGCAACAAACGGAGCCCGGCGTCCTTCGACAAGCATCATGCGCGAGAACAGTTCAACATCACCGATGATTTCGACTCCGGCTTTCAGCGCCAGCTCAACAGTCCAATGCGGCTGTGGGTGAGTCAGCGGCACGCCGGGTGCCAGCACCAAAGCGCTACAATTGCTCCAGTCCAACTGGCGCAGATCACCTGTCTTGATGCCCTTTTCGGTCGCGGTCTCGACGCTGACAGGATTGTCGTCAAAGGCAATCACATTGGCCCCGCCCGCAGCCAGTGCCTGGGCCGTAATCAGCCCGGACCCGCCGAGCCCGAAGAGCGCAACTTTTTGCCCTTTAAAGAGGGTAATCGGAATCATTGACTGTTACCGCAGTTTCAGGGTGGCCAGCCCAGCCAGAGCGAACATGATTGAAATGATCCAGAAACGGATCACCACCTGACTCTCCGTCCACCCCAATTGCTCGAAGTGGTGATGAATGGGTGCCATTTTAAAGACCCGCTTGCCGGTCAGTTTGAACGATCCCACCTGAATGATCACAGACAGCGCTTCCATCACGAACAGACCACCAATGATGACCAATACGATTTCATGTTTGGCCGCCACAGCGATGGTTCCGAGCATACCACCCAGCGCCAGAGAGCCGGTGTCGCCCATAAAAATCGCGGCCGGAGGCGCGTTAAACCACAAAAAGCCGAGACCGGCCCCGATCACCGCGCCACAAATTATCGCCAGTTCGCCCGTGCCGAGCACGAAGTGAATCTGCAGGTAATCAGCAAAAACCTTGTTACCCGCCAGATAGGCAATGACGCCGAAGGACGCCGCAGCAATCATCACCGGAACAATCGCCAAGCCGTCCAGACCATCCGTCAGATTAACGGCATTGCCCGCTCCAACCACAACAAATGCACCAAAGAAGATGAAGAACCAGCCCAGATGCAACACCAGGTTTTTGAAGAAAGGGAAAGTTAGCGCGCTGGACATATCGACGCCAGAGACTGTTGAAGTCTGATCGCCAAGCAACATGATCAAGGTACAGGCGACACCTGCAATGATGAATTCCAACAGCAGGCGCATGCGCCCAGAAAATCCGCCATGGCTGGCTTTTTTGACCTTCAGATAGTCGTCATAAAAACCAATCGCGCCAAAAGACAGGGTTACCAGAAGCACTGTCCAGACATAGACGCTCGACAGATCAGCCCAGATCAAGGTCGACCCGACAAGTCCGGTCAGGATCATCAAGCCACCCATTGTCGGAGTACCGGCTTTCTTGAAGTGCGTTGCCGGACCGTCGGCCCGGATCGGCTGACCCTTTTTCTGACGGCCACGCAGAGAACGAATGATGCGGGGGCCGAACAGGAAGACGATCAACACCGCGGTGAAAAGAGCGCCGCCGGTGCGAAAGGTGATGTAGCGAAAAACATTGATCAGCGGGATCTGATCACCAAACTCGGTTGCGAGATAATAAAGCATAATTTCCTGTCCGGCGAAGCAGTCGCCTGATTTATCTTATGTCAGCGGCACAACCCCAGCGCCGCATTGAATCGATTTAGTCGGCCTTTAACAGAGCATTCACAAAGGTTGCAAACCGCATTCCTAGGGATGCCTTGGCCATAATCACGTCTCCGGGCTTCAGATCTGGCAGAATATCGAGAATGAGTTCATCAATGCTCGCGCGATAAACACTATTGCCTTTTTCGGCCAATGCAGCGTGAAGCGCCGACATTTCCGGGCCGGCAAGGAACACCTTATCAACCCCTTGTTCAATGATCGGTTCAGCCAACCCAGCGTGAAAATCAGGCGACAACGACCCCAGTTCCAGCATATCGCCAAGCACGGCAATGCGCCTCCCGTGGCCCTTCACCGGAGCTGCCCCAAGCAGCGCCAGAGCAGCCCGCATACTTGTCGGGTTGGCGTTATAGCTTTCATCAATCAAAACGATACGCTTATCGCCTTCACCAATTGTGTGGCGCTCCCCCCTACCCTTCACGGCCCGCATGTCGGCCAACGCCAATCCGGCACGGGCAAGGTCTGCGCCGACCAGTTTGGCAGCAGCCAAAACGCCCAGCACATTTTGCGCAATATGCCTTCCAGGTGCGCCAACCTTGACGACTATTTCGTCACCCAAAATGTTCGCGGTCAGACAAGAGCAGGAACCGTGCAAAACCAACCTGGAAAGCCTGGCGTCGCAATGTTCGGCTTCACCAAAAGTCTTGATGTCACCAACACCAGCTTCCTTGGCCCACTTGACCAACAGCGAAAGACGTTCGTCGTCACCATTGATCAACCCTACGCCACCAGGCACAACACCTTGGAATATTTCGGCTTTTGCCCGTGCAATTTCGTCGACACTGTCAAAGGCACCAAGATGGACGGCGGCGACATTCATCACCATCGCAACATGCGGCCGGGCCATTTTGACCAATGGCGTGATCTCGCCGGGATGGTTCATGCCGATTTCAATCACCGCATAATCGGTGTCCTTGGCCATCCGCGCCAAAGTCAACGGCACACCCCAGTGATTGTTGAATGACGCGACTGCCGCGTGGACCCTGCCACAAGCCTCCAAAGCCGTGCGCAGAGATTCCTTCGTGGTGGTCTTGCCAACACTGCCGGTCACCGCGATCACCCTGGCCCTTTCGTCCAGACGGGCGCGGGCAGCTATGCCAAGCTTTTCCAGCGCGTCCAAAACATCATCGACAACCAGTAGCGGCCCAACCTGGCCTTCCAGTTGATCCACCCATTTCTCGCTGACCACACCCAGGCCGCCGCCATTGCCATGAGCAGCAGCGACAAATTTGTGGCCGTCGTGAACATCACCTTTGATGGCAAAGTAGGCTTCGCCGTCCTCAATCGACCGACTGTCAATTGAAATGCCGGTTATGCCCAGTGGCATTTCCCCAACCATGCGTGCCTGCATCGCCGTGCAGAGATCCTCAATCTCCCAAAGCCATTCCGTCATTTCGTCGCCTCCAGCGCTTGCGCCACCACTTGATGATCCGAAAACGGCAAGGTTTCGATTCCCACAATCTGGCCCTGTTCATGGCCCTTGCCGGCTACCACCAGAGAATCCCCGGCCTGTAGTTGGCTAACCGCGAATTCGATGGCCTCGCGGCGATCTCCAATCTCCGTTGCCTTGGGCACTGTGGTGAGGATTTGCGCCCGAACTTCGGCTGCAATCTCGGTTCGGGGGTTGTCATCTGTAACAACCACAACATCTGCCAATCGTTGGGCGATTTCCCCCATGATCGGCCGCTTCCCCGGATCTCGGTCACCACCACATCCGAAAACAACAAAAAGCCGACCCGTTGTGTACGGTTTCAGCGCCAACAGCACATTCTCCAGCGCTTCGGGTTTATGCGCATAGTCAACATAGGCTGTTGCCCCTTCACCCGTCTGACCGATCAGTTCCAAGCGCCCTGATGCACCCTTGATTTTTTCCAGTGCTGCCAAAACAGCTGGCGCGTCGCCTCCCGTGGCAATGGCAAGCCCGGCGGCAACCAGTGCATTCGACATCTGGAATTCCCCCGCAAGCGGCAATTCGATGCGATGAAGTTCTCCTCCATGCTCAATCTCACCAATTTGGGAATAGCGATGTTGTTCCAAACGTTTAAGACACAGGAACGACCCCTTATGACCAACCGTGCAAAGATCCAGGCCCCGCTTTTTGGCCGACGCGATCACCGGTTCGCTGAAAGGGTCGTCTGCAAAAATCACGGCGGGCTGCCCTGCTTGCATCAAAGTATCAAACAGCCGCATCTTGGCGGCGAGATATTCGTCGATATCACTGTGATAGTCGAGATGATCGCGCCCCAGATTGGTAAACCCGGCAGCCGCTAGCTTTACGCCGTCCAGGCGTCTTTGATCGAGCCCATGAGAAGACGCCTCCATCGAGCAATGGGTCACATCATCACCAGCCAGTTCGGCCAGCAGTTCATGCAGGCGTACAGGGTCAGGCGTTGTCAACGAACCATAATCATTGCGTCCCGGTGCAAATACACCGGTGGTGCCAATCATCGCTGCCCGAAGATCAAGGTGTTGCCAGATCTGGCGCAGAAAGGAGGCCACGGAAGTCTTGCCTGCCGTCCCGGTCACAGCTGCCATCGTGGTTGGTTGCTTGCCATAAAACCGCGCTGCAGCGAGAGATATGGCGCGGCGCACATCCTGCGAGCGCACGACTGGAACGGGAACTTGCCCAATTTCGGCTGTCTCACCAACCATGATCGCAGCCGCCCCGGCCTGAATGGCCGCTGGGACGAACGTTGCTCCATCAACTTTCAAGCCTGGCATGGCGGCAAACAGATCGCCTGGTTTGACCGCACGCGAGTCCAGCGTCAGCGCTGAAATCTCAGCATCCGCTGAACACTTGTCTGAAGGATCAATGAGTTTGCTTAACAGCATTGGAAGTGTCGCCCTTGATAAGATTCACTGCCGATACGACGACAAAGTGGCGGTATCACGAACACGAAAATCTGGTTGAATACCGAGCAAAGGTGCCGAGCGCTTGACGATATTGGCGACAGCTGGTGCCGCGTTCATGCCCGCAGTTGCGTAAACCTTGCCTTTTTCCGGTTTGGGTTCATCGACAATCACCAGCACCACATATTGGGGATCGGTTACCGGGAATGTCGACAGGAAGGCATTGAAGCGGTGCTTATTGGAATAGCCCCCGTTGACCACTTTTTCGGCCGTTCCGGTTTTGCCACCAACCAGGTAACCTGGAACTTCGGCGCGTTTTCCCGAACCTTTAACAACGTTCAGGCGCATCAAATAGCGCATCAAGTCGGAAGTTTGAGGGCGAATGACCTGACGGGCCAATTGCGTGGCTTCCGCTTTCGTGCGCGGAAACAGCGTTGGTGGAATGAGCTTGCCACCATTGACCAGCGCAGCTGCCGCAACTGCCGTTTGCAACGGCGTGGTGGACACGCCATGGCCATATGAAATGGTGATCGAATTGACCTTTTTCCATTCCTTTGGCTGGGTTGGCCGCGCCACTTCGGGCAGTTCAAGCCCCTCCATTTTAGACAACAGGCCAAGGCGGGTCAGAAACTCCTGATGGCCTTCAATACCAACAACGTCAGCCATTTTGGCGGTACCGATATTGGAGGAGTAGATAAACACTTCAGGCACCGAAAGAATGCGCTTCTTGCCGTGGAAATCGGAAATGCTGAAGCGACCAATTCGAATGGGCCTGCGGGCATCAAACTTGTCGCCGAGCTTCACCTTGCCGCTGTCCAGGGCCATGGCCGTGGTAAAGGTCTTGAAGGTTGACCCCATTTCAAAGACGCCGGCAGACATTCGGTTCAACCGGTCCTTTTTCAAAGCATCAACCGGTTTGTTGGGGTTGTAGTCGGGCAGCGAGGACATGGCGACGATCTCGCCAGTATGAACATCCAGCACAACACCCGCAGCGGCAATGGCCTGATATCTGTCCATCGCGTCAACCAGCGTTTCGCGCACATAATGTTGCACCCGCAAGTCAACGCTCAACTGCACCGGTTCCAGATCCTTGTCGAGCGCAAAACCGGAGGCCTGCAACTCTCGCAACCAGGAATCATCGAGGTGTTTCTCCACACCAGCAATGCCCTGGTTGTCGATATTGGTATGGCCGAGAATATGCGACGCCGTCTCACCGGCCGGATAAAATCGCTGACTCTCCGGGCGGAACCCAACACCCGGCAGGCCAAGCGCCAGGATATCTGCCTGTTGACGGGGGGTGATTTCGCGCTTGATCCAGACGAAACCCTGCCCACTTTTCAGCTTGCGCATTGTGGACTTTTGATCGAGGCCCGGCAGAACCGTCACAAGGGACTCATAGATTTCGTCCGGGCGTTCGATAATTTTTGGCTCAGCAAATAGCGACTGAACCTCAATGTCCAAGGCCATGATCTGGCCGTTACGATCAAGAATGCGCGGACGCGCAGCCGTTAATGCAGGATCAGATGAACGGCGCACCACACGTCCCTCATCACCCTGCATGGCTAGGAAAACTAGTCGGCCTTCGATAATGGCAAACAAAGCAGCTATGCCGAACATGACAACAAAAATACGGTCACGCGCCTGCACGGCGAGATCGGCAGGTTCTGCAGCAAACTGCGAGCGGCCGGCAAAAAGCGCCTTGGGCAATCGACGAATATGAGCAAGAAGGTTGGTCATCAGTTTTGCGTGGCCCTTTCAATCAAGTCGCCAATGCCACCCGTCAACAACTTGCTGTCGCCTTGTTCATTGTTTTCAGCTTCGCGTGTGTCATCCTCAATAACCGGCTCAGGACGAATATCAGGCAGTTCGTGGCGCTCGATGATCTGGCTCGATTCCAGCGGGCGCAGCGCCAACTGATCGACAAATTTCTTGGCAATCACTTCCAACCGTCCCGGTCCGGTTTCCAGCGCCCAATCCGCTTCCAATAGAGCAATCTTGCGCTGTTGCGCCGCAATCTGGGCTTTCAGCGTTGCCATCTGCTTGGCTGACAGTTCCGCTTCATGCTTGATCTGAAACGTATAAATAGCGCCAGCAACGGCACCGATCAGCAACACAGCGTCCGTAATCCGAATCATCGGCCTCTCCCCGAAAGCTCGTTTGATGCCAACCGTGGCAAACCAAACACCGCTCGATCATCGCTGCCAGGCGCCGTTTCGGTGCGCTGAGCCCAACGCAGTTTGGCAGACCGTGCACGCGGGTTTTCTTCCGCTTCACTCTTTGACGCCGAGATGGCGCCACGCTTTACCTGATGAAAAGTAAGTTGATTGTCTTCAACCTGAGGCAAATGGCGTGAGCCGCCTGACTGCTCGGCACGGTCTTTCAAAAAACGTTTGACCAATCGATCTTCGAGCGAATGGAAGGTGACAATCACCAGTCGCCCGCCCGGCTTCAAAATCCGTTCAGCGGCAAGCAGGGCATCGGCCAGTTCTTCCAATTCGCGATTGACGAAAATGCGCAGTGCCTGAAAAGTCCGCGTTGCCGGGTGAATGCGGTCCTTTGGGTTGCGCCCCAACACTTTCTCAACACACAGAGCCAAATGCCGTGTGGTTTCAAAAGGCCCCTTCTGGCGCTGTTCCACAATCTCAGCAGATATACGCGATGCCTGGCGCTCCTCGCCCAAAATCCCAATGATCCGGGTCAAATCCTGCCGCTGAAAGTTATTGACCACGTCAGCAGCGCTGGTGCCCGATTGTTCCATGCGCATGTCCAACGGGCCATCTTTTTGGAACGAAAAGCCCCGTTCAGCCTGGTCAATCTGCATCGAGGATACGCCGATATCAGCGACGACGCCGTCGACACTTTCAAATCCACTGGTCCGGGCCAGCGCATCTAGGTTGGAAAACCGCCCGTGTTGCAGGAACAATTGCCCTGGGTTGTCATTCACCAACGCAGCGCCCGCTGCAACTGCATCGGGATCGCGGTCAATTGCGACAACCTTGCCACCGGCTTCCAGCATCGCTCGGGTGTAGCCGCCCGCGCCAAAAGTTGCATCGATAAATACGCCGTCCTGCAACGGTTGTAATGCCGTCAGCACTTCAGCCAGCATGACTGGAATATGAGGCGCATCCTGCGGGGCTTTGGGCATGAGCTGAAACACTTCCTTTTTCGGGTTCGCTCTGGCCTCTGCCCGCCATGCTCGCTTGACGATTTCACCAAATCGTCGGCCGTCTAACGACAGATGGGCAAAATTTCCGTGCACTTTTTGTCAAAACCCTGCTCGAAAGTACAAAACGCATCGCAAATCGACTCGCCAGTACCGGTTAACCGAATATCAATCGAGAACGTTAAGCTTTGGTTTACATTTGGCGGAATTCATCCGGCCAAAAGCACCGAAATGGCTTTCTATACGCCGCCAATTGGAGGCAGACGGATTTGAATAAGCCAGCTGGCCTGTAAGCCGGGTTCTGTACACTTCGGCAAGCCGAAGGTGATGACCATTCCTCTGGGGCATCCATTGCTGAACACCTCACTGCGACCCACCCGAACACTCTCACCTGAAAACTGGTTAGCCCGGCTTACGCCCGGCGCGGTGTTCCTATTCGGTCTTGCTCCCGGTGGGGTTTACCATGCCACATCCGTTGCCGGCTGCGCGGTGGGCTCTTACCCCACCTTTTCACCCTTCCCTCTTTGCGAGGAGGTTTGTTTTCTGTTGCACTTTCCCTGGGGTCTCCCCCGCCGGGCGTTACCCGGCACCGTATTTCCATGGAGCCCGGACTTTCCTCCCCTTACCATCTTTCGACGTTGCAAAGGGCGGCCATCCAGCCAGCTGGCGCCTCTATTTGGCTTGGAATTGATTGCAGGTCAAAGAAATTCGCCACCACCGGCGGCGTCAAGCCGCGTCTACCCGGGTCTGGCGGCGTCTGGCGGCGTCTGGGTCAGGTTTGACGCAGGATGCGTTGCACACGTCGGCAATAATGGCGACTGATCTTATTCATCCGCTTCGCCGCATGACCAGCATTGTATTTCAAGATCGTGCCACAAGTCGTACCACCACCCAGCCGATAGGCCTTGCCAAGATACTTCATGCCATACTGAATGTTCGTATCGGGATGATAGAGATGCTTCATCTTACCTTCATACCCGATATAGCGGGCGGTGCGCGGCAGCAACTGCATCAGCCCTATCTCACCGGCACGTCCCCGCGCCTTTGGCCGGTAATTTGATTCAACCTCAACCACGGCCATCGCCAGCGCCACAGGCACGCCATTGGCTTTGGCATGTTTGGCAATTATTGGCGCGTAAGTTTGGCGTCCCAGTTCTAAGCGCTGCTGCGGGGTCAGTTTTTTCGGTGCCAAGGCAACAATCGGCAATTCCTCAACCAAAGCTGGTTCAACGGCAGCAATCGCCACAATAACGGCCTTATGGGGTTCGATGGCTGGTGTTGCGGCCACCTCCTCATTCAGGGAAAGCTGCTCCTCAAGGGTCTTAACCGGAACCGTTTCAGCAACCGCTTGCGGCTTGGCGGCTTCCGGGCTGACATCTTTGACAGAAGTGGGCAAATTCAGCGGCTGATCAAAGACGTCGCCACCATAAGAATTGGATGCCGTCTGACTGTTCTGACAGGACGCCAGAACAACAGGCAAAATGACTGCAACAAAGATCAGGCGAGCAAATTGCATCAAACGACCTATAAATCCCCTACGTGTTGCCCGAACAGGCTCAAGTTACGGCACCTCCTTGGTCACCGCTGCGCTCCACTGTTCATACTGGCATTAGCCTTGACCATCCAAAACGTGCAGAAATATGGCAGAGCTGCCACAATTGCCTTATTTGGCTGGATAATCAGACCAGATCCCCTAATGAACGCCGGTTTACAGGGTCTTGAGCAAAAGGTGAAGGGTTTCAATTGTGGAAATATCAGCAACGCCGTCGACTAGTTCTGTTCGAAAATGGCGTTGAAAGGCTTCCACAACGATCTGGGTCCTGTCATCAAATTCTCCTGTTACTTCAAGACCATAGCCATAGAGCACCAACATCGACTGCAACGCTTCGACAGGTTGTCCTTTATCGCCGCGCTGAAAATAGCGACCTGAACGGATTGGTGCCGGCTCAACCCAATGGCCCACGCCCTGCTCAGCGAGGTATTTCCAATCGAAATTTTCGCCCGGATCCACCTTTCGACCGGGTGCAATGTCGGAATGGCCCAGCACATGGCGAGGAACAATGCCATGACGGGCAATGATATCTTTGCTGAGGGCCGCAATCGCAGCCATCTGGACCTGTGGAAAATCCGGCAGGCCGGCAGGATGACCACCATTGACGATTTCAATGCCAATCGAGCGGGAATTGGTATCATCGTCGCCTGCCCAAGCCCCAACACCAGCATGATGGGCTCGTTTCGCCTCAGGCACCATCTGCACCACTTCACCGGTTTGGCGGACCAGGTAGTGGCAGGAAACACCGCTTTCCTCGCAGCACAGCCATTTGAGTGCGCCCGATCCAGCGGCATCATCTTCCATGCCGGTGTAATGCAACAGCAAGACATCCGGGGCTGCAGCCCGGTCTCCCCGCCGCTCACCAAAGTTCACGGCTGGGCAGACTTCCTCTACAAGGATTGAATCGGCGTCAAATCTCAAGAGACAATTGCCGGTCTTCTGGGTGCGTGGATGGCTTCGATTGCTTCCCAAGCTGTGTTCAGCGCAGCAAGTCTGTCTGTGGCAATGCCAACAAACTCGCTTGGAACACCGCGAGCAATCAGTCTGTCTGGATGACTTTCAGCAACCCGCTTGCGATAGTGAGACTTCAATTTGACGAAATCCCACTGTGGATCGGCATCCAAAATAACATAGGGATTGGCATCATTGGGATGCATGTGGCGCATCTTGATGCGTTCATATGCAGCTGATTCAAAACCAAAAACATGCGCCATCTCGTCCAGGAAATAGACTTCATTTTCGTGCACCAAACCATCCGCCTTGGCGATGTGGAACAGCGCATCAAGCACGTCTTCCAGCACTTCATCATCCGATGGGTCATCACCTGGAAATAGGGCCCGCACCTGTGCGCCATAGGCATCGAAACCAGCGACATCCTGTTTCGCCAGATTGTAAATCCGGGCAACGTTGTCGGTTTCCGCAGGCGGCACCTGGAACACCTGCTGAAAAGCATCAACTTCCGATTGCGTTACAACCCCATCTGCCTTGGCCATCTTTGCAGAAAGTGCAATCAAAGCGATTGAAAATGCCACGCGTCTGCGCTTCTCACGGTTTTCAGCAAAAACCGTGCGCACTCCTTCCAGCACCGTGCAAATAGCATCGCAGGTGACGGAAGACAGATAGCGGCTGATGTCAGACCAAATAGACATGGCGCAATTGTAGTCTCATTTTCGGGGTTTTTGCGAGTGAATTGTCTGTCATGTATGTAACATAATTTTGTCGACCATGAGGCAAACCCGTTCTAAGAGGGGTGATGAGTGAACACTCCCCTTCTTCCGATGGTTCCAATCCAACACTAGGCCTGATTTTGGGTCTGCTGGGCGTTCTGATTTTTGCCGGCACCCTGCCCGCAACAAGGATCGCGGTCGAATTTTATAATGCGGGTTTCCTGACATTCGGGCGGGCCTTGGTTGCGGGAATTGCAGCGATTTTTTGCCTTGCTGCGCTCAGGAAGTCTTTTCCACGCAAGCACTTATGGGCACTGTTGTTTTCTGGCCTCGCTCTGGTGTTTGGATTTCCCGGTTTCATGACCCTCGCCATGGTCACTGTGCCGGCGTCTCACGGCGGTGTCGTGCTTGGAATTTTACCTCTTGGCACCGCGATATTTGCCACACTTTGGGCTGGAGAACGCCCTTCGCTGTTATTCTGGCTTTGCGGTGTCATTGGTGCAGTTTTGATCGTCATTTTTACCCTGCGCGATGGTGGTTGGGGCTTTGCTATCGGCGACCTGTGGCTGCTGGTAGCTGGAGTGACGGCCTCCGCCGGTTATGTGATTGCCGGCAAGTTGAGCCACCACATGCCAGGTTGGGAAGTCATTTGTTGGTCGTTGGTTCTGTTCCTGCCGGTCTCTGCCCTTGGCTGCTATTTCTTCTGGCAACCGGGCTATGAGGCTGTCCCATCTCCTCAAGCTTGGGCATTTGGCTATGTCGCCATGTTCTCAATGCTGATCGGCTTTTTTGCCTGGAATACAGGGCTGCGCATGGGCGGCATTGCCAAGGTTGGGCAATTGCAATTGCTGCAAACCTTTTTCACACTGGGCATTGCCGCCGTCGTTGTCGGCGAGCAAATTACAATGGAAACGATTGGCTTTGCAGTGGCTGTTTTGATAGTCGTTTTGGTGGGACGTAAGGCGCAGGTGACACGATGAGCGATCACAAAGATTCCAAAACCCACGGCATCGATAAATATCATCACTTCGATGATGCAAACGATGCCGCCGACCAATTGAAATCGGTCTATGCCGACTGGGCTAATGCCTATGACGACGACAATGACAACAAATTTGGCACAGTTTCCCAGCCAACCACGGTCGAGATGCTGACCCGACACTGCACCAACCCGCAGGCCGTTGTCATGGATGTGGGGTGCGGCACCGGTCTGGTGGGTCTGCATCTTCACAGGGCCGGATTCAAAACTTACGACGGCACCGATATTTCAGCCGAAATGATGGTTCACGCCAAACTGCGCGGCTACCGCAAATTGCTTGATCTGGACCCAGGCGCTCCTCTCGCGGCGGCTGATGACAGTTATGACGCGACCCTTTGCGTAGGGGTTTTCACCCATGGGCATCTGGGACCGGAGGGGTTTGGGGAATTGGTGCGGATCACCAAACCGGGAGGCCTGATCTGCTTCACGGTCAATGAGGGCGTTTGGATACCCGGCAAGTTTGAAGCCGCCATCAACACGTTAAGCGCGGCAGGCCAATGGCGGATCATCGAACAGGAAAAGCGCGACTACATGGTCAATGAGAGCGTGCAGGCCATTTACATCACGGCCCGAAAACTCTGATCAATCCACCCCGTTCTAAGAACTGCCACCGGTCGGCAAGTCATGGTTGTTGGCAATCTGTTGATCGACTTGACCCTTTAAGATCTAGCCATTTTCCTCTTGGCATTCGACGGCCGCTTCGAGCGCTTGAGAGCTGCCGGTCAGATCAATCGCCATGACTTCACCAGATTCATTGTAGACCGTCATCGTGTATTTTTGGGCCAGGTCAAACAGGAAGTCAGCGTTATCGAAGGGAATATCTGCGCCTGGCACACCGTTGAGGTAGATACCTGTCGCCTCAGCATCATATTCCTGACCGTCCAACTCGAATAGTATTGAATAAGTCGCCCCTTCCTCGATATCGCCCCAGGCACCGTTGAAGGCCGTCACATAGCCATTGCCTTTGTTACGATCAAAACCGATACGGACGACCGAGCCGTCGCTGAATTCCGACTGGATCAGACATCCATTGCCGAGAGAGGGATCAACCAAGACATCCCAGTATTCGGACGAACCCCAGGCTTGTAGTGATTGTGAATAGGCTGGTGAAGCGAAGACACCGGCTGCCAAAAGAGTGGCAATTGCAATACGTTTCATAGTTTTACTCCCAAAGCGTTTTGCCCTTAGCGCCCCAAAAAGCAGGGGCGAATTCAGGAATGTCACTCCAACAGCGTAGGCTGAGAAGCCAACTCCTGCAAATTTATGCGAAAACTCTGCTGGACGAACACCTTTGCGTGAGCCCAATATGTCACATAGACTTGGCCCCCGGTTGGGGGATCCTAAGGTAGTCGATTCTGTAGAAGCTTGGGGGCTTGAATGAGCAGTCAAATGTCTGACGCGTCGCAAATAGGTGCCGAAATTGAAGCCGCCTCTGCACTGTTGCAGCAGGCCGAGAACATGGACCAATATCTGGAGCAGGTGTTCCAGATATTCGATATGTATGGCCTGGGCCATGGCTGTCTGCATGCAATGCATCGCAATTACTCACCCTCGCAGGCCCTATGGCGCGTCACACCAGATGAAGTGACAGAGGCTTGTAGCTACCTGATAGAAAAAGAAAATCACCCCGCCATTATTCTTGGCAAGGGTCGGCATTTCCCGTTCAACATGTTTCAATTCAGGGAACAATTTGAAGATGATCAAGACATCCAAGCACTGTATGAAGCCTTTGAATTGAACGGTGTGGTCAACGCCTATGGATTGCCAATTCAGACTGCTGAGCGAGGTACATTTGTGTTTGTCGTCGCACGACCAGGGTCACCGATCGAAACTGTCGAACTGCTGACACTTCAGGCAATTTGCTCGAACGCGGTCAACGGGATCCAGCAATTTACCGATCGAGTATCCAACAGTCGAAGTCAGGGAAAACTGGCAGATTCGGAACGTGACATGCTGTTGGCCATCGCCAATGGCGCAACAATCACGACAATTTCAGAAAAGCTCAGGATCGGTGAATTGACCGTTCGTCTCAAAGTCGATCATATCATAGAAAAGCTTAGCGCGCAGAACGTGTCTCACGCCATCGTTTTGATGCTGATCGAAGGGGAGATTGCGCTGGAGGAGATTTCATCTTCCAGACTGCAGTAGGTAGTTCCATTTCAATGCTCGTTGACCTTATTGCTGAATATTATCAGGTGCAGAAGCGCCTGAATCAGCAAATAAAGAATGATGACCTCTCCAATATTGCAGCGCTCGACTCGGCAATGACACGCGTATGCGAACAGATCTTCGCCCATAACGTTCAATGCGATATCGAACGATCCGAGAAGCTCGAATTCCTACTCAATTTACTTTCCCCGGCAGCCTCCAGGACAAAATTTGAGGAACGCATCTGTGAATTAATCCTCGACACTGGAATCCTCGATACTGGCCAGTTCACGCCCAAAGATCGATGATGACGCCTTGTTTCCACCTGGCCGGCTGACGTTCTTAAGGTAATTTCCCGTTGTCGATCCACGTCATCTGGAGCGATAATCTGTAAAGCCATTCGCTTGCCTGCCCTGCACATTTCTGACACAAGGCGGACGATTGAACGCGCCAGTTTGAAAACTTTGGAGCACAGCATCTTTTGATGAGCGTTTTGGACCCCCGATGAGCAGATTTCTCCAAATTCATCAATATGCCTTTGTGGTCATTGTGAGCTTGGCACAAATGCTGCTGTTCCAAGGCCCATTCCTGGATTTTGCATTTGAGGTTTCCGACTGGCCAAGCAGTCAGGGCATCCTGCAGATTGCATCTGTTGAGATCGTGCAATTTCTGCTGCTGTCCTATCTGCTCATCGCTGTCTCAATTTTTTCGGTCAAAGTAATGAAGGCAGTCGCCATGCTGCTCTTTATTTTGAACGCCGCAGCCTACTACTTCATGGCCGAATACGGTGTGCTCATGACATCGGGCATGATGGCCAATATTCTGGGCACCCATACGCGTGAGGTTCAGGATCTCATGCATCTGGGCTTCTTCCTGCATATGCTGCTGTATGCGGTCATACCCTGTGTTTTGATCTGGACAATCAAGATCAATATGGCGAAATTCTGGGGACGCATGACGGTTGGCACCAGCATTCTGGTTTTGCTTGGCGTCTGGCTCTACGCAACCTCCCCCACCTGGCTGTGGTATGATCGACACCTGACAGGTCTAGGCGCACGGGTGCTGCCCTGGTCCTATGTCGTCAACACAGGCCGACACCTGTATTACAAATCGTTGTCCGAACGGGTTCAAACCAAGCTCCCGGATGCGAAATTTGATCAAAAAACGCCGGCCCGCAAACAAGTTGTTGTCCTTGTCATCGGCGAAGCTGCGCGGGCCGATAATTTCTCGCTCTATGGCTATGACCGGGAAACCAATCCCTTCACCAAACAACAGGGCATTGCCACAATACCGGTTGGACAGTCGTGCGGAACCAGCACCATCGCCGGCGCTGCCTGCATTTTGACCCATGAAGGCAGCGAAGCGAGTGAAACGACGACCAACGAACCGTTGCCCAACTACCTGACCCGGCATGGCGTCGAGACCATCTACCGCACCAACAATAACGGTCTGCCCCCCATCAAAACAACCAGCAGAAAATGGTCCGCCGATATTGCTAAGTCCTGCACCGGCGAGAATTGTCCGGCCGAGCGGCTGGACGAGGCGCTGACCTGGGGGTTGATCGATGAAGTCGAAAATTCCTCATCTGAAAGAGTTTTTGTGCTGCTGCATCTGTTTGGCAGCCACGGCCCTTCCTATTTTGAACAATATCCAGATGGTTTCGAGCACTTCTCACCCGTCTGCAAAACAGTCCAGGTGGGCAATTGCAGCTACGAGGAATTGGTCAACGCCTACGACAATTCGATCCGGTTTACCGATTATGTTCTGGCTGAATTCATCAAAGATCTGCGGGGATTAACCAACTCAGACGCGGCGATGATTTATGTGTCAGATCATGGCCAGTCTTTAGGAGAAGCAGGGGTATATCTACACGGTTTGCCCAATGCCATTGCGCCGGCTTTCCAAAGGCGCATTCCATTCCTGGTCTGGATGTCCGATGGCTTCAAACAAAGTCGACAGCTAACCAATGCGGATATCATTCCCAGCAAGAGCCACCCTCACGACTTTGCGTTTCACAGTGTAATGGGCGCTTTCAAGATGCGCAGCGACATCTACAAACCTCAATTCGACCTGTTCAACCTGCCGGACAAGGTAAACTAATCCTGCCGGTATCCGGGACGTCAGGCGGACCGTTTTCGCAATGTCGCCCCCCATCGCCGTAGGTAAAAGCTAGCGATTAGCTGGGCTTTGAGGCAGATTTCACCTTGGCCTTTTTGGGCTTTGTGTCATCGCCAAGAATGCGAATTTCACGCTGCGGATATGGGATTTCCCAGCCCTGTTTCTGAAGCGTGCGCCAAATTATGAAAAGAACATCTGACGAGAACTTGTTCTTTCCGTCATCAATTCCATCGGCCCAAAACTCAACCGCAAAATCAATACCGCTTTCACCAAACCCGCGAAGCTCAACATCCACCTTTTCTGGCTCATCCAACACTTGGGGATGAGCAGCAACAGCTTCCGCGATGATGTCAGGCAATGGTTCGATATCTGTGTCATAGGCAACTGAAAACTCGACTTCATAGCGTTGACGCGGGTCGTCACGGGTCCAATTGACAAAGGTGGTTGTGATGAATTTTTCGTTTGGCAGCATCACTTCCTTGCCGTCAAAAGTTTCCAGTGTGGTCGAGCGCATGTTGATCTCTTTGAGGACACCGGCTTTGCCGTCTTCCATTTCAATATAGTCGCCAATCGACAAAGAACGTTCCAGCAGGATGATCATGCCCGAGATGAAGTTGGCGGCGATTTGCTGGAGACCAAAACCCAAACCAACACCGACGGCACCACCCAGAACGGCAAGCACGGTGAGGTCAATTCCCATCAACTGGAAGAAGACAATACCCACCACCACGAACAACAATATTGAATACAGTTTGGAGAACAGCGAGCGGGAGCCGAGATCCAGCGATTCCTGACTTTGAATTGCCGCCTGCCCGGCAAAGTTGGACAGCCGGCCGGCCCAGAAAAGAACTCCGCCAAAGATTGCCGCCTTGATCAGGAACAGCGCAGAGAGGCGGATGTTGCCTAATTGGACAGCGAGGCCGTCCAAAAATTCAGAAAACTCATCGAGAACACCAAACACCAGGAGCAATGCACAGGGCAATAAAATGACGTTAATCAGCTTTTGCATTCCAGGAGCGGAGATAAACAGTTCAACGGCTTTTTTCAAAGCCAGAATCAGCGCCAGACTTTGGGCCAATCGAACCAGCCAGGAGCTGTTGGTAGCCGCATCAAGAATGGGCACAATTATGGCCAGCAACAGAACCAGCAGCAGCGCAGGAACCAACCCGCGGCCACGATAGATCATTGACCGCAGTTGGAAGAAACGGCCCTCAGCCGGTTGGGTGGATAGCAATGGCACCCGTTTATGCAGCTGACCACCCAGGTAGCGGGCGGCTAGCCATGCACCGAGTATCGCTGCCAATTGGACGTAGAAGGGTGGCGATTGCAGCCACACCAGGACAATTGCCCAAAATTCCAAGGCCTTGGACTGAATTGTTTCAAGAATAGCCATTTGTCGATTGCCCTTTGCACCACTTGGTTCGATTTAACAGTTTCAAACACCTGTGCCTAAGTGAATCTGGTAATTGCACACAGACATAGAAACTTCAGTGTCAGTCTGCCGATGCCAATGTCAGATCCCTATGGTCTGACAGATATGTGGGGCGCGGAACATCAGACCCCGCATGGTCGGAATTGATGTGCAGACTTGCCCCATTGATGATCTCGATCTGGTTGGCAACAATCGCGCTCCATTTGGCGCTATGTCCCACCTGACCATAACTGTCGACGACGAATTTCCCTCTTGGCAGATAGATCGCGCCCTCCAACAGGCCGGCATCATGGCTGCGCACGACAAACTCGCGGTTTTTCGGTGAATTGGGATTCTCAAAAAAGATGATACCGGCAAGAGGTCCGGTTAGTGGCGCTGTTAGTGCCAGTTTGGTGGCAACACCAAAACTAAATACGGCATTTGGACCATCAAAAATCAGGCTTACGCCATTGCCCGAAAAGGTTGCCTTCCCACCAATCGCCAGGGGACCGTTTTTGATAATGTACACACCGGGCGCCAGGGTTATTTCCTTCGATGTGAGGGACACGATTCCACCACAATATACGCCGGGTTGCAGCAGATGACTGCCGGTTTTGAGAATCAGATCACGATGATCGCACTGATCTCCTTGGGGCGTTTCGACACCAGCAAATGGATCAAAGGTCTCGCTGCTATCGACAATCATCTGCAGACCAAGCGAATCGTAAGCGCGGCCTGCTGACCCGCCGCTATAGACAGCCGCAACATTGAGCCGGTCGACATTCTCAAGATTAACCCCGAAAGGCGACTTTGAGTGAGAATGAACAGTGCATTTGGGAGCAACCAGCGACGATGATCCATACATGTTTACGCTCAACCGGGCGCTGCGTTCCAATGCGATGATGCAAGGATGGCCTGTTTCGACGGCTTGCGCCGCCGCATTTGATCCGTTTGCGGTTGTATGGTCTGGATCTGCAAGCCGGGCAAGTTCGGTTTGCAGTCCATATTCTTCCACATTCAGATCAGCAGGCACATCATCGGAAAATGGATCATTGAACGCCACGAGCATGATTGCTCCCAGCAAAATAGCATTGACGACCAGAAGGATTCCCGTCGTCTTGCTTTGAATTTGGAACGCACGTGCCATAACCAATCTCCCGTCAGCGGCCGGTTAGCCGTAAACCGCTTCTTTGCCGAAATGTTTGGTCAGCAGATAATAGACAACCGCACGATATTTGTTGCGGTTGGAGCGTCCATAGACCTCCATCACTGAATCGATCGCGGCATCGAGATTTCCGCCTGCAGGCAGACCAAGCTTCTTTTGCAGAAAATTCTCGCGAACAGTGGCCAACTCCTGCGGATCAGAACCGGATACAGTCGATGCATCAGCATTGTAGATGGCTGGGCCACAACCGATTGTAACCTTGCGCAACAAGTCCATGTCGGGCTTGGTGTTGCATTTCTCTTCAAGCTCCTGCGCATATTTCAGGATTAAATCGTCGCGTTTTCCCATCTCTTGGGTCTCCATAATAATAGTCCAACCAGGTGTCCTGGCAGGCCATCGCGGCTGGTTGGGGAATGTCACGATGGTCGAAGTCAATGTCTCCCTTGACCCCAACGATGCCTGCCAGGACGTCTCGCCCCGGGCTTCTCTCTGACATGAGTTGATATCTCAGTAAAACGAATATAATAGATGGTTCATATTGAATTTGCTTATGGGTATGGCTGATGGACGCCGTTTTGATTCGAACTTTTTTGACGGTCGTTGTGACCGAGAGTTTTGTGGCGGCGGCAGAAAGGATCCACGTCACTCAATCGACGGTTAGTCAGCGCATCCAGAAATTGGAACATGTGCTGGGCCACCAATTGTTTGAACGATCAAAAAGCGGCGTTGAACTGACCAGTCATGGGGCAAAGTTCG
The DNA here is from genome assembly GCA_039969995.1 of Rhizobiaceae bacterium. Classification (GTDB taxonomy): domain Bacteria; phylum Pseudomonadota; class Alphaproteobacteria; order Rhizobiales; family Rhizobiaceae; genus Pseudahrensia. Next base: position 51,438 of record JBDVMU010000049.1, on the reverse strand, counting down.
AACCCTATGCACGTTCGCTGGCGCAATTGTGGGACGAGGCGATTTATCAAACGGCGCTGCCTGATGGGTTCACCAACACACTGTCCCTGGGCTGTGAGGAAAGCCTGTGGCCAGAATTGTCGGCCAATTGGCTAACCCAGCTCACCACCGTGTTGCCAACAACGGCGATCAACTTTCAAACGACGGAGCCTGACATTCTGTCCAACCAGATGCTGCGCGGACAATTGGACATGGCAGTGCTTTATCGGCCAGTTTTGCGACCGGGCTTCCAGATTGAACACATCATGGATGATCACCTGGTGTTGGTTTCAGCAATTGAGGACCACGATGGTCAGTTGGGAGCTGATTATGTCTATGCGGCCTGGGGGCCCGAGTTTGCCATGGCACATAGCAGGTGGTTTCCCAGTCTGCGCCCGCCCAAGCTGGTACTCAACCTTGGACCGGCAATCGCCCGTTATCTGATAAATAACCGATTGACCGCCTACCTGCCCTATCGAGTAGCTGACGACTATGTCGCCGAGGGGAAATTGCACTTTGTCAAAGATGCGCCCGAATTCCCCTATCCGTCTTATGCGGTGTGGACTCAAAACAAATCACAGGAACTCATAGATGTTGCGTTGGAAGAGCTGCGGTTGGCGGCCAGAAATTCACCTTGGATCACTTTGAAAAAATAGCGTTGGGAGAATTTGTCCCATCAAAAAAACCCCACGCAGCGCGATTGTAACTGCATGGAGTTTGAGCGTGGGGCTTGTGATTGTCGCCTGAATTCAACTGGAGATTAGAAAGAGGCGGTGTGCTGAACGTGGAGGGTAAACATCACCGTCAATGCTGTGGCTGCTAAAATAATCATCATGATGTTTACCCTCTCAATGGCTGTTTGCGGGAGATCAAACAGCAAGTGTGTACTGAACTTGCTCAACAAAGGTGGTTGCAACAATGGCCACTTCGTAGAAGGCTGCTGATACGATGGTGGTGAACTGTACGATCATTGTTTTAACTTCCGTTTTCCCCTTGTTGATGATCACAATCTAACCCGCGGCGGCGAAAGCTTCCGTGCATTATGTCACAGGTTGAAAAAAGCATCCGATAACAATCCGCTTAAGGATCAGAAACAAAAGTGCGAGCCCAGCTTCGCGGCCGCCGCTCGCCGCTCGCCACTAGCGACGCGCCTTGTTGAATTCACGCATCCGGCCCAGAACATCGACGCCGATCTGATTGTAAACGTCGAGCAAGTCCACCAGAACCCAGTTTTCACGAATGAGGCCGTTTTCGCAGCGCCAGAAATCGAGGCTGCGCATGGTGATACGCTTGTCGACCGGCGGGATACCGAGAAAGCCATCACCATCCAACGTCATATGCATGCCTGGCCACGCGGTGAAACCAACGAAATCACCATCACCAAACAAGTTGCCCTTACCGAGCGTGCCAACCCGATCCGGCATGCCATTCAGGAACGGTATCTGATGCCAGTTGCGAAAGCCTGAAATGCCGCGGGCTGTGCCGATTCCAGCTGGCCCATACCAGGAGAATTTCGGGTGCCAGTACTTGTCCAACTGCATGGCTTCGACGCCACCTTCGGCAAAATTACCGAGTCCGGCAAGCATGTTAGACACCAGTTGCCAACTGGCTTTTGAACGCGAAACATCATGTGGCCCGATAGCCAGACCGTCTTGGGTTGCGGGGCCAGGAACATGCCATTCACGCCCAAGCGAGGGTGCCATTGGCCAGGCTCCAGCCTGCATCATCAATTCTGGAATATCCCAAAGCGCCTGAAACTCGACAACCTTGCCCTCTTCAAATCGATAGAACTCATGAAATCGCATCGCTGCCTGGTGGCAGGTTGGTGGAATATCGAGGAAGGGCGCATCAAACGTACCGGTGTAGTAACCACAGCAGCCCACCCAATCCAGATCAAGTGGCGACTGTCCGGCCATGACAAGGCTATCGCGACGTTCCAGGTCGGGCATCGCCGTTTGCAAGGGCAGCAAAGCCTTCTCCAAAAGGCCGATGCCGCCGCCATCCAGGGTTTCAAAAGGATGGGCCAGATGGATTGCGGCATCCTCGGCAAAAACTTCACCAATAACCTGCTCTAACTTAGCCGCATCAAAGTCATAGAGGGCCTGTCGGAACGGAGACAGCAGCGCCTTATTGCTGTCATGTATGCTCATTGATGCCCCATAGGTGCACGGGTTTTGTAGGGCGCTTCCAGGCGCTTGATCTGACCTGCTGTCAGCTTCACCTCCAAGGCCCCAATGGCCTCTTCCAATTGGCCAATCTTTGTGCAGCCAACAATCGGCGCGGTGACAAAATCCTTAGACAGAACCCAAGCGTAGGCCACTTGGGCCGGACTATATCCGGTTTCTGCTGCAATTTTCTGCACCCTTTCCAAAATGACATAATCTTGTTTGCTGCCAAACAAACCACTCATCTTGTCGGTCTGAGCCCGATTGGTTCCGGTGCCTTCTTTTGGTTTGTTGCCAGCCAAAAACCCACGCGCAATAGGGCTCCAAGGCACCACGGCAACGCCTTCAGATGCGCAATAGGGCATCATTTCTCGTTCTTCTTCGCGGTAAGCGAGATTGTAAAAATTCTGCATCGCTGCAAAAGGCACAAAGCCTTCGGCCTTTTGCATCTCGCGCAACTTGGCAAATTGCCATGCCCACATGGAGGATGCCGCCGGATAAATTACCTTGCCGGCCCGCACCACCACATCAAGTGCTTCCAGCAACTCTTCAAATGGTGTCAGTGGATCAAGACGGTGCACATAAAGCAGATCGACATGATCCATCTGCAGACGCTTCAGCGATGCGTTGACACTTTCGATGATGTGTTTTCGCGACAGGCCTTTCTGATTTGGGCCATCGCCAACAATCAGACCCAATTTGGTCGCCACGACGATTTCCTCGCGGCGGGCATATTTCTTCAACATGCGGCCGGTGATTTCTTCGCTGTCGCCATAATTGTAGTGGTCGGCCGTATCGAAGAAGTTGATGCCGCTTTCCACTGCAAGCTTGAAAAAAGGCTCGCCGTCAGCCTCAGAAATGACCCATGGGTGGGTTGGTCCTCCCGGCGTGCCAAAAGACATGCAGCCAAGGCAAAGACGGGAGACGGTCAGGCCGGTACGGCCAAGCTGAGTAAATTGCATGAACTGGAACCTCTTGGAATCGATTGTCACTATTTTTGGCTTAGCGTTGCCATTCCGCAAGAGCCCTTGCCGCTTCACAAGGGTTATTTTGCTCGCTGAGGCATATTTATGGCAGCAACACCCAATATGGCGGCCACCAATCCCAAACCGATTATCAAAGTGATTTGTTCACCCAGAAACACAATGCCAAGCAATACCCCAACCCCTGCACGGAGATAGGCCTGGCTGGCGACGCCGAGGGAACCGAGTGTCTTGATCAGGCGGAAATAAATCAACAGCGCCCCTGCCGTACAAAATACGGCAAGCACTGATGCCGCGGCAATCGCTTTCAGCGACGGAAGAGGCAAAGTCCAAGGCTGTTCCAGCACCATGCTGGCAGGCACAAGCACAAGGGTTGCCCAGATCATTGCGCCGGTTGCAGTCGCGGTAGCCGAAACATGGGACAATCGCTTGCCGTAGATCGCAGCGCAGGCATAGAGCATGGCACCGACAAGCGCTGCGAGTTGTCCGGCAACATGATGTCCAAGACCTTCCAGCGCATCGGTTCCAACGATCAATACCACACCTGCCAACCCCAGAAGGGCGCCAGACAACTTCAGGGGACTCAAGACCTCATGGCGGGTCACGAAATAGGTGAACAAGAAGACGAAGATCGGCGAGGTGGAATTGAGAACACTGGCCAAACCGCTATCGACATATTGCTGGCCCCAGGCGAGGATCGTCCAGGCACCTATGGAATTGAAAAAGGACTGAACCAGTAATTGCCACCAGGTTGCGCCGTCCCTTGGCAATGTCTGGCCTTTCAAAACCAACACGCCATACAGAATAACGGCGGCAATGGTGACGCGAAGGGCGATCAAGGTAATTGGTGGAATCTCTTCCACGGCGACTTTCAGGAACAGATAAGACGATCCCCAAAGCAGCGCCAAAACGCCAAGCAGGGCATATTCAAACCCGAGCTTGGCCGGATTAGCGGGGGCTGTCATCAGTCGTGTACATCCAGGCTGTCCTTGGGTGCCTGATCACGATCAAACATGCCGTAATCACGTACAACGCTGGCAATGCGAATGCGATAATCATCAAAAATCTTCTCGCGGCCCACGGATTGTCCGCTTCGGTGCGCAGCCAGGTTGCGCCACTGTTCCAGCGCCGCCTCGTCTTCAAAGAATGAAATGGAAAGCATTTTCCGCGGATCTGTCAGGCTTTGAAACCGTTCGACTGAAATAAACCCATCTATTTCAGCCAGATGCGGCTTGAGCCCGGCTGCGATATCGAGATAACTGTCCTTCTCGCCGTCTTTGGGTGTTACTTCAAAAATGACTGCAATCATCAATTTTCCAATTTGCTGTGGGGCTGGGAAGCCAATTTCAAAAATGTGCGGTTTTCGCGCCAGATGAATTTTTCCTTCTGGGCAAAATCATAGTTTTCACGACCCAAAGGATCTTGTGTCAACCGCGCCCGATACTGCTCATATGCCGCCAGATCCTGGATATTGTACACCCCATAGCACAGATTGCTGGACCCTTCATGCGGAGCGTAGTAGCCGATCAGGTCGGCACCACAACGCGGGATCGCCTCCCCCCAATTGCGGGCATAGGTTTCAAAATGCGCCTTTTTGGTTGGGTCAATTTCATAACAAATGAAACAGGTAATCATGTCATTTCCTTTTGTTTGTTGGCTTATCTAACGCGCGATTACACATCGACGCCCATCGAACTATGCAACATTGACCAGCGAAAATGCTTCGACTAAGATCGAACTATGAAAGAAGGCCCAGACATTGCTCTACTCGGCACGCTGATCGGAGATCCAGCGCGCGCCAACATCCTCACAGCCCTACTCAGCGGTAAGGCGTTGACCGCAACAGAGCTTTCCAATGAGGCGGGCGTGACGGTCCAGACCACCAGTTCGCACCTGAAGAAACTGGAAGCAGCAGCACTGATCCGCCAGCGCAAACAAGGACGTCACCGTTACTTTGCCCTGGCCGATGACGAGGTTGCGGGTGTTTTGGAATCGATGATGGGTTTGGCAGAAAAACGTGGCCTGTTGCGCAGCCGACCGGGGCCAAAAGACGAAGCGCTGAGGCGAGCCAGAGTTTGCTACAACCACCTGGCAGGCGAGCTGGGTGTGCGGCTGTTTGAAGACCTCGTCGCTGCAGGTCATGTGGTGGAACAGGAAGAAGATGTCACGCTAACGCAAAGCGGTAAGATCTTTGTCGCCGATTTTGGCATTGATTTAAAACCACTTTCCAAAAGCCGACGCCCGTTGTGCAAGTCCTGCCTCGATTGGAGTTCCCGCCGCACCCATCTGGCGGGGTCGCTCGGCAGCGCCTTTCTTGACCGTTTCTACGAACTTGGCTGGGCTAAGCGGATTGAAGGCTCACGGGTCGTTGCCTTTTCGGCAAAAGGCGAGCAGCATCTGCTGCAACTGATCCGCAGCTAAGGCGATTTGCATGGAAGTGGAAGGCAAGAACCTGCTCATCATCATTTCAGATGAGCATCGTAAGGACGCCATGGGACATCTGGGCCATCCTCACGTCAAAACGCCCCATCTTGATGGCCTTGCCGAACGTGGCACAGTTTTCACCAACGCCTACACCCCCTCCCCCATGTGTGTACCAACCCGCGCAGCGATTGCGACGGGCGACCATGTTCACAAAACTCGCCATTGGGACAGCGCGACCCCCTATGATGGTAAAATTCGCAGCTGGATGAAGTGCTTGCGCGATCAGGATTTCGATGTAACCTCAATCGGTAAGCTGCATTTCCGGTCCGGAGAAGACGATAACGGCTTCAGCGAGGAAATTTTGCCGATGCATGTTGTTGGTGGCATCGGCTGGGCTGTCGGCCTGCTACGCAACAATGCGCCTGACTACGACAGCACTTCAGAACTGGCCGGGGATGTCGGCGTTGGTTCAAGCACCTATACCGACTACGATCTGGCAATTACGGCGGCGGCTGAGAAATGGCTTGCCGAGCGGCGCAACGCTTCCCAACCCTTGACCGCCAAACCCTTGACCGCCAAACCCTGGGCCGCCTTTGTATCGCTGGTTAGCCCACATTACCCGCTCACGGCTCCGCAGGAATATTATGACATGTACGATCCGGCGCAGATGGATCTGCCGATTGCCTATGATCCACTTGAAAGGCCGGTCCATTCGGAATTGAAAAATGTCGCCGAATTCTTCGACTACGACCGCCATTTTGACGAGCAAAAGATCCGCGAAGCCAAGGCCGCCTATTACGGCCTGACCAGTTTTATGGACAACTGCGTTGGTCGGATACTCACGGCATTGGATGAAAGTGGTCAGCGCGAAGATACAGCAATTATCTACACGTCCGACCATGGCGACATGATGGGCGACCACGGATTCTGGACCAAGCAAATCATGTATGAGGCCTCGGCGGGCGTTCCTATGATAGCAGCGGGTCCTGGCATTCCTGCGGGTCGCCGGGTGGCTACCGGCACAAGTTTGCTTGATCTTGCCGCAACTGCAGTGGACGTAACCGGAGCTAAACAGGACGATACGAGCCGCGCCCTGCCCGGCACATCCCTGCATAAGATTGCCAATGAATCGGACGATCCTGACCGCACAGTATTTAGCGAATACCACGACGGAGGGTCGACCACGGGAACCTTCATGGTGCGCTGGGGCCGCTGGAAATATGTGCATTACGTTGGCCATGCTTCGCAGCTGTTTGATCTGCACAACGACCCCAACGAATTGCGTGATCTGGTCGCACTGGCAAATGACCGGACCGATGTTCAGGCAGCGGTAGCGGAGGGGGAAAAGCGATTGCGCGAAATCTGCGATCCAGAGGAAGTGAACCAGCTCTGCTTTGAGGATCAAAAGCGGCGCATTGAGGAACTGGGCGGCAGAGACGCCTGCGAAAACGCTTATCTGTTTGGCCACACACCAACGCCAGACGAACAACGGAAGATGGTGGAAAATTCCGCCTAGTAAACCTCCAGAACCGCCTGTTCTTTCCGCAGAGATGAACCGAAATTGATTGGGCCGGCTTCGGCATGGCGGGCATCATTGTCTGCCCATCCCCATCAGGATTCGTGCCCCATGAAACGCTATTCGATATTTACAGCCATAGCCTTGCTTTCAGTGCTTGGCGCGGCTCCTGCTTTTGCCGCGTGCGAGGCAGCCAACATCAAGGGGACGGCCTACCTAAAATGTACTATTGATGAGGGAGAATACGCGCTTCACCTGCCTGAACCGGGAGAAGCGGGTTCGCAAAAACCGATTCCGGCACTGCTTTATTTTCATGGCGCGGGAGGCTCCGGCCCCAAGGCAATGCGTAACAAGGGCATGCTCCGTACCTTTACCGATCGAAGCTATGCGATCATCGCGCCGAGTGGTTTGAAACGACCCAATACCCGGTTCGGACCGGGCTGGTCGTTTCAGCCGTTTCGTGAGAAGCAGCGCGATGAACTGGCTTTTGCCAAAGCTATCTTGTCAGATGTTTCCGCCAATCATGGCATTGACCGCACCCGCATTTTGACCAGTGGGTTCTCAATTGGCGGTTCGCTGGTTTGGTATCTGGCCTGCCAGGACCCCGCCCTCTCCCGCGCATATGCGCCAGTCGCGGGCGCTTTTTGGCGGCCCCATCCTGTCAGCGCTGACTGCAATGGCCCGATAAAATTATTGCACACCCACGGCTGGCGCGATGGCACAGTGCCGCTGGAAGGAAGGCCTCTTGGTGGTGGGCGAATCTATCAGGGCGACGTGTTTGCCGGACTTCAGATCATGCGCGAGGTTAATGGATGCGACCAGTTGAGAGCCGACAAGTTCGACACGAGCGGCAGGTTCTGGCGGCGCAAGTGGACGAAATGCACGTCAGATTCAGCTCTCGAATTTGCCTTGCACACGGGTGGTCATGGCGTGCCAAAAGGTTGGGCAAATATGGCAATCGACTGGTTTGAAGCTTTAAAATAGCTCTGCCCGAGGCGCAGACAGCGCATAAGCTTCAAAATCCGGCTTGCAGGAAATCGGATGCCGCCACACAATGTGACAGCCCCTACCGCCGGAGATGCATCCATGCCGATCAAAAACCGTTATGCCGAATTGCTTGGAGAAATCACCGAATGGCGGCGTGATTTCCATACCCATCCTGAATTGTTGTTTGAAGTTCACCGCACCGCTGCCCGGGTGGCTGAACTGCTGCGGGCATTTGGCTGCGATGAAGTTGTGGAAGGTATTGGTCAAACCGGTGTTGTTGGCGTGATCAAAGGCAAGTCGGATGCCAGTGGCAAAGTCGTTGGACTACGCGCCGACATGGATGCCCTGCCAATCCACGAAACCACCGGGCTGGACTATGCTTCACAGACTCCCGGAATGATGCACGCCTGTGGTCATGATGGTCACACAGCCATGTTGCTGGGGGCGGCAAAATACCTGACAGAAACGCGCAATTTCGACGGCACGGCTGTTGTGGTTTTTCAACCCGCAGAAGAAGGCGGCGCTGGTGGCCTGGAAATGTGTCGCGATGGCTTGATGGAGCGGTTCGGCATCCAGGAAATTTATGGCATGCACAATGCACCGGGCATTCCCGTTGGCCATTTTGCCATTCGGCCTGGCGCTCTTTTGGCCTCGTCTGATGAATTCGAGATCGTTGTAACCGGCAAGGGTGGACATGCAGCCGAGCCGCATCATGCAGTCGATACCACACTCGTGGCTGCGCAAATCGTCGTATCGCTGCAATCCATTGTCTCCCGCAATGTCGACCCGCTCAAGCGGGTTGTCGTCACAGTTGGCACCTTCGTCACTGACAGCGAGGCCAGCAATGTAATCGCCCATGAGGTTCGGATGCAGGGAACCGTCCGCACGCTCGATGCAGAGTATCGCGAGTTTGCTGAGGCGCGGGTTCGCGAGATTGCAGAAGGCACCGCCTCAGCATTTGGGGCCAGTGTCGAAATCAACTGGGAACGTGGGTATCCGGTGACGATGAATACGCCGGAAAACACCGTCTATGCTGCTGATGTGGCTCGTGCTGTATCGGCTAATGTGGATGACAATGTCGACCCGATTTTGCCAGCCGAGGACTTCAGCTACATGTTGGAGGAGCGCCCGGGCGCCTATATTTTCCTTGGAAATGGTGACACGGCCAATTGCCATCACCCGGCCTATAATTTCGACGACAACGCCATTCCCTTCGGCTCCAGCTGGTATTCCGGAATGATCGAAGCCCGCATGCCAGCGAACTGACACCGTCATTTGTTAATGTGCTGACTGTTTTTGAGTGGAGGCTAATACTCCACCAATAAAAACTTCGTGCCAAAGAACCCCACACGGCCTTTCATGAGCATCCAAAATCTGCCACTTGTACATTCCCGATAAAATTGCACTCATGAATTTTTATACTTTAGGTTGCAGCTGAGGGATAACAAATGAAACTACGGTTTTTGCGCATTGGACTGGCCAAGCCTTTGGCTTTGCTTCTGGCAACAGTAGCGGTTGGCTGTCATCACAAAAAAGTAACCACAGTACCGATCAATCTCGATTATGCCCGCACCAATCTGGGATACCGAAATTCTGGGCTGATAGATGCGGGAAGTTTGTATTTTTGGGACATGAAGGAAAACGAACTGGTTTCGCTTGCCAGAGACATCCCTCTGACCGAGCGAAAATCATCCAGCACCACCAGCATCGAAGCAAAAAACATTCAAGGCATCGAAATTGGTTTGCAAGCTGATATTCCCCGAGCTGTAACCGGCCAAATCAAAGCGGCAATCCGCAACAATTACATCTTCTTGGTCAACAAAGCGAACAAGGCAACGAGCTCAAAACGGTTCGACGCGATATCCAAAACCTATACGCAATTGCGCGAATCCGGACAGGATCCATATTTCGTATGGCGCGTCAGTGATTTGGTGAGCGATCCCGGTCGATACAAGCTGGTTCTCGCGGAGAGCCCGGTTTACGCTGAGAGTGAATCCCTGCAATTTCAATCTGGTGGCGATGGATCCATATCCGTTCAATCTCCAAACAACGAAAAGCTCTCTTTTGACGTTAAGGCTCCAAAAGAGCGTTCAGCAAAATGCAGCGGCTCGCCTGCCCAGTGCTTTATAAACCTGCTTGTTATTGACGTTCGATTGAAGGACAGCGAAGACGAGAGCGGCAATCCTGTGCGCACAATTGACTATCGACCCTCTAGAGGAATTGACCGAGAAAAACTTCCTGAGGCGCTGCGCAAACTGGCCTGACCATTTACCACTCTCCAGGTTCTTCATAATTTGATTTGGCCTCCCCCCTAAGTCCGGTTAGACATGTCTTTCAGTTGGGCGATTTTTGGGGGTGGCCATGGCCAGATTACTGGTTCTCATTTTCTGCATGTTATGGACTTCGCCAACATGGGCGAACAACGTTAGCGAAATTCAAAAAGAACTTCTCGACTTGGGCTACGCAACTGGCAAAGTAGACGGAAAATTTGGCAGGCAAACTGCCGGTGCCATCGAAGATTACCAAAATGACTGGCAACTGCCTGTCACGGGGAAAATCACCGATGAGTTGTTGGCGCGGTTGAAACATAAGCATCCCGCCACCAAGGGGCGCATGCAGAAGGTAGACAATTCAGACTGCGAAATCTGGAATGCCTTTCCTCAGCCAAGAGAATTGATAACTTTCAAGAATTGCACCTCCAAAGGCCCAGCCAATGAATCTGGAGAGGTTGTTTGGCGCTGGTTTGGCGGCGGCGACTGGCAGACGGCTACCTATAATGGCGACTTTCGCAAGGGCAAAATGAACGGGAGGGGTATCTTACAATACCCCAACGGTGATCGCTACGATGGCGAATTTCAAGAAGACCAACGCGACGGCAAGGGCATCTACGAATGGAGCCGGGGCAATAGGTATGATGGTCAATGGAAAAACGGCAAGCCCGATGGTGAGGGTACATTTCTGAACAATGGTGCGCACTACGCAGGAAGCTGGAAAAACGGATGTTTTTCAGAAGGTAAGCAGCGCACATGGCTGTTCACCAGCAAGAAAGCCTGCGGGTTTCGCTAAGCTGAACGCGACCAAATATTGAAAACAGCAAAATGCCAACGTAATCCCGGTTGGTAGGCACTGTGATCTGGGCCAAGGTATCGGCGGGCGCAATTTCATCTGGTTGAGTGGCATAGTCTCCTCAAATGCCGGTTCGCATTCGGGCCGTGGCGACGCAATACATCCTGCTAAACATCCCGCTAAACAACGGCATGTCCAATCGTGCTTCAACGACACCCTTTTCGGGCGGGCCTGCAGCAAGCGCACCTACCTTGATCACCGTCCAATCAAAGTGCATTAAGTCCCTTTGAAAATCACAAGGCAGAGCGCTGCCTGCACAGAATCGGGACAAATTCGATATGAGCTATACAGACCTAAAAATGTTGATCGACGGCGAATGGACTGTTGGAACTTCCGGCCAGTTCGAAGATGTCATCGATCCTGCAACCAATGAGGTTTTGGGCCAGGTACCTCATGCTTCCGAAGCCGATCTCGACCGTGCCCTGGCCGCCGCCCAGCGTGGATTTGATGAATGGTCAAGCATGCTGCCATTTGCACGCCAACAGATTATGGAACAGGCAGCGCGCAATCTGGAAGAGCGCAAGCAGGACATCGCCCGTTGGTGCACCATGGAAATGGGCAAACCGCTGGCAGAGAGCCTTGTGGAGATGGATTTTGTAATCGCCAATACCCGTTGGTGTGGCGAAGAGGGCAAACGTGCCTATGGCCGTGTGGTTCCTGGCCGTGCTTCGGACCATCGTCATACCGTGCTCTGTGAGCCCGTCGGCCCTGCCTGTGCATTTGCAGCGTGGAATTTCCCAGGCACCAACGTCATCCGTAAGATCGCCCATGCCCTTGGCGCTGGTTGTTCGATGATCTTGAAACCATCGGAAGAAACTCCGGCAACCGCGATCGGCATTGCCAAGGCATTTCACGATGCAGGCGTTCCCGCAGGTGCCCTGCAGATCGTCTTCGGCGTGCCGGACAATGTTTCGAGACAGTTGATCGCTTCGCCGATCACCCGCAAATTGTCATTTACCGGATCAGTTCCAGTCGGCAAGCACCTCACCCGCCTGGCAGCCGACACAATGATGCATGTCACCATGGAGCTGGGTGGCCATGCGCCCGTGATGATTTTCGACGACGTCGATGTCGCCGATGCGGCAAAACAAATGGCCGGTTTCAAATTCCGCAATGCCGGACAGGTCTGCATCTCACCAACCCGCTTTCTGGTTCAGAAATCGATCTATGGCGACTTTGTTGATGCGCTGACCGAAGAAGCAAAGGCGATCAAACTCGGCCATGGCCTCGAAGAAGGTGTGCAAATGGGCCCACTGATTGCCGAACGCCGCATTTCAGTCATGGAACAGTTCGTATCCGATGCAAAAGCCCGCGGCGGCCGGGTGACCACGGGCGGCGAACGCGTCGGCAACCAAGGCAGCTTCTTTGCGCCTACCGTCATTGCCGATGTCGGTGACGATGCCGAGATCATGAACGAAGAACCCTTTGGCCCATTGGCTCCTGTCTCCCCGGTAGACAGTGTTGATGAAATGATTGCTCGGGCTAATCGTCTGTCCGTTGGTCTGGCAGCCTATGCCTATGTCAAAGATGGCAACATTTCCGAGCGCCTCAGCAAAGAGGTGCAATCCGGCATGCTTGGCATTAATACGCCGATGGTTTCGTTGGCAGAAACGCCATTTGGTGGCATTGGTGACAGCGGCTACGGCAGCGAAGGCGGCATTGAAGGTGTCGCAGCCTATCAGCAAACCAGAATGGTTGTGGAGCGTCGCTAGACGCCTAACCACCAAGGTTGGCGGCGATGACGGTAAAAAACGCCGCCAGCGCCGCCCTCGTGGCCCTCGTCGCCCTCGTCGCCCTCGTCGCCCTCGCCGCTAGAGGCTGGCTGCACCTCTTGCTGCCTGATCATATTGGCCGCTTATGGCCCGTAACATAGCGGCGATCTGGCTGACATCTGTCTCTTCAAGACCCATTGACTGAATACTGGAAATCAAAAGCGCTTCACGCACTTCCTTGTATTTGTCACAGGCCGCAGCCCCCTTGTCACCGATCTGGACTGTCTTTTCCTTACCGCGCTTGCCTGCAACCACAAGATCGAGACTAACCAGCTTTTTTATGGCGTAGCTGACCACATGCGTGTCTTCGATGTTCAACATGGTGCACAGATCACCCAACGTCTTCTCCCGATCGCGGTGATTGACCGAATGAAGAATTTGCACCTCCAGCGGCGTCAGACCGGAGAGCCCGGCAGCGCTCATGCAGCGCACCATCCACCGACCGAAGGCGTTGCTGGCCACCGTCAACGCATATTCCATTTCCGAAAGCGCAGGCATCCCTCCGGTCGCCAAATGGGACGACGAAACAATCGGGCCAATCGAGGCAAATTCCTGTGATTTATCTTTGGTCAAATCATTGCTCCTGAAATTGTCATTGACAATTTATCGATAAATTGTTGTTGTTGTCCAGTTAGAGTTTCAAACTATAGGTAGCACAATGTCATCGAAATGGGACTTTTGGATTGACCGTGGGGGTACATTTACCGACCTGGTAGGTCGTGCGCCGGATGGTGTGCTGCATCCTTACAAGCTGCTTTCAGAAAATCCCGAGTCCTATAAGGATGCGGCCATTGAGGGCATTCGCATGTTGCTTGGCGTAAAGTCCGGCGAACCGATTCCCTCACAACTGGTTGGTGCCGTGAAAATGGGAACCACCGTGGCAACCAATGCCCTATTGGAACGTAAGGGCGACCCGACCGCTCTGCTAATAACCAAGGGTTTTGGTGACGGATTGCGCATTGGTTATCAGGCCCGGCCTGACATTTTTGCCAAGGAGATCATCAAACCAGAACAGCTCTACCGCGATGTCCATGAAATCGACGAGCGCGTATTAGCCGATGGCACAGTCGAAAACCAGCCCAATATGGACGACGTTCGAAAGGTTCTTGAATCAGCCAAGGCCGATGGCATTGACGCAATAGCAATCGCCTTCATGCACGCCTGGAAATATCCTGAGCACGAACACCAGGTCGCCGAATTGGCGCGCAGTATGGGCTTTGGCCAGGTCTCCGTCAGTCACGAAGTGTCGGCATTGGCCAAACTCGTTGGACGCGGCGACACCACCGTTGTCGACGCCTATCTCTCACCCATCCTCAGCCGCTATGTCGATCAGGTCAGCGGCGAGCTCAACAGCGGCGACGGCGCCGACGGCGGCAACGACTGCGGTGGCGGTGGCGGCGACACTGAAAACTCCGACGATCACAGCCCTCGACTAATGTTCATGCAATCTTCAGGCGGTTTAACCGCCTCCGATCTGTTTGCGGGAAAGGATGCGATCCTGTCAGGACCGGCCGGTGGTGTGGTAGGCGCAGTGGAAACATCCGCTTTGGCGGGTCATCAAAAAGTTATCGGCTTCGACATGGGCGGAACCTCGACTGACGTTTCTCACTATGACGGAGAATATGAACGGGCTTTTGAAACTGAAGTCGCCGGGGTGCGCATGCGTGCACCAATGATGCGCATTCACACGGTCGCCGCCGGTGGCGGATCAATCCTCTTCTACGAAGCCGGTCGCTTTAGGGTTGGTCCCGAATCGGCTGGAGCCAATCCCGGCCCCGCAAGTTATCGCCGTGGCGGACCGCTGACCGTCACAGACGCCAACGTCATGGTCGGCAAACTGAAACCGGACAACTTCCCTGCCATCTTCGGCCCTAATCAGGACCAGCCGCTTGACGCAGAAGTCGTTCGGGAAAAATTCACGGCGCTTGCTGACGAGATCGGCAACGGTCAGACTGCCGAAGAAGTGGCCGATGGTTTTCTGCGCATTGCGGTGGAAAACATGGCCAACGCGATCAAGAAAATTTCCGTTCAACGCGGCTATGATGTGACCGAATATGCACTCACCTGTTTTGGCGGTGCGGGTGGTCAACATGCCTGTGCAGTGGCCGACAATCTCGGCATGGAAACGGTGATCGTACACCCATTCTCCGGCATCTTATCGGCCTATGGCATGGGCCTTGCCGACATCCGCGCCAGCCGTTCCCAAGCGATCATTCAGCCGTTGGATGAAGGTGGAATCAGAACTTTAACTGCACTTGAATCAACACTTGAGGAAAGGGTGCGGCAGGAAGTTGAAGGACAAGGCGTAAGCGATTCAGAAATAACAACTTATTCGCGTGTTCACCTGCGCTATGACGGCACAGACACAGCCATCGCCGTGCCCCGCGCCGACGAAAATTCGATGCGAGAAAGCTTTGCCGACGCCCACAAAAAACAATTCGGTTTCACCTTCGACAAACCGTTGATCATCGAAGCCCTGGAGCTTGAAGCCGTAGGTGGTGGCGCTCCCGTTGCAGAACCGGAGCATGAGCTTTCCGCCATGCAATTGAGCACCGACAACCAAACAGATTTCTTCACTGGCGGCATGGCTGTCAGCGCCGGAGTTTTCAAACGTGAAAACCTCGCACCTGGCAACCTCATCAGCGGCCCCGCCCTGATCATCGAAGAGCACCAGACCATCATCGTCGAGCCAGGCTGGACCGCCGAAATCAACGCGCTCGACCACATCATTTTGACCCGCACCGAGCGCAAGGAGCGTGAGGCGGTTATTGGCGCAAGCGCCGATGCTGATCCGGTTCTGCTGGAAGTCTTCAACAATCTGTTCATGTCGATTGCTGAACAGATGGGACTGACACTTCAGAACACGTCCTATTCTGTAAATATCAAGGAACGACTCGATTTCTCCTGCGCCGTGTTTAATGCAGAGGGCCAGTTGGTTGCAAACGCACCGCATATGCCGGTGCATCTCGGCTCGATGGACCGCTCGGTAGAAACCATCATCGAACTCAACCGTGGCCAGATGAAACCCGGCGACGTGTTTGTGCTCAATGCGCCTTACAATGGCGGCACCCATCTGCCCGACATCACCGTCGTCACACCGGTCTTCAACGGCGACGAAATCCAGTTTTATGTCGCCTCCCGCGGCCATCACGCCGATGTTGGTGGCATGGCACCTGGCTCAGCAACGCCACTGGCAACCCATGTGGAACAGGAAGGCGTGTTGATCGACAATTTCAAACTCGTCGATCAAGGACAGTTGCGCGAAGAAGAGATGATCGCGCTCATGTCGAACCACAAATATCCATGTCGCAACCCGGCACAGAACATGGCAGACCTGCGCGCCCAGGTGGCAGCCAATGAAAAAGGCGTCGCCGAATTGCGCAAGATGGTGGCCCATTTTGGCGAAGATGTCGTCGAAGCCTACATGCGCCACGTTCAGGATAATGCCGAGGAAAGCGTGCGGCGCGTCATTGATCGCCTGTCCGATTGCGAGGCCACTTACCCCACTGACACCGGTCAGCAGATACAGGTGAAGATTACGGTCGACAAAGAAAAGCGCGAAGCCACGGTGGACTTCACCGGTACATCCCAAATGGAGGAAAACAATTTCAACGCACCTCAGCCCGTGACCCGCGCTGCCGTGCTCTATGTTTTCCGCATTATGGTCGAGGCCAATATTCCGATGAATGCCGGATGCCTGAAACCGATCAACATCATCATTCCTGATGGTTGCATGTTGAAGCCCGAATACCCGGCTGCGGTGATCGCTGGAAACACTGAAACCAGTCAGATGGCAACCAACTGCCTGCTCATGGCACTGGGGGCGATGGCGAATGGTCCTGGCACCATGAACAATTTGACCTATGGCAATGATCGCTACCAGAACTACGAAACTATTTGTGGTGGTTCGCCGGCCGGTGTCGACAATTCCGGGCGGCCATTCGCCGGAACCTCAGGCGTTCACGTGCACATGACCAATACCCGCATGACGGATCCCGAGATTCTCGAAATGCGTTATCCGGTCGTGGTGGAAGAGTTTTCCATTCGTCGCGGATCCGGTGGACGCGGCAAGTTCAATGGTGGCGATGGTACCACACGACGTATGCGTTTTCTGGAGGACATGACCTGTGCGATCATCGGCTCCAGCCGGTACAACCCACCCAAGGGAATTGCCGGTGGTGGCAATGGCGAGTGCGGCAAGACCGAGATTCGTCGGCTATCGGGAGAAATTGAGTTGCTGCGCCATGCCGATCAGACCGAAGTGGTTGCTGGTGAGGCGGTGATTGTCACGACGCCTGCCGGGGGCAGCTACGGTAAACCCGAATAGCCCAACAAAAAGGGCCACCCCGAGGGGCGGCCCAGCTTGTTTGATATTCCTAGCTCTCTTAACGGAAGAGAGAGAGGATTGACTGCGCACTGGAATTGGCAATCGACAGCGCCTGAGTGCCCAGCTGCTGCTGTGTTTGCAGAGCGGACAGGCGAGTTGATTCTTTGGTCATATCAGCGTCAACCAGAGTGCCGATTCCGCGGTCGATGGCGTCCATCAGGTTGGAAACAAAGTCGTTTTGCATGTCGATACGGCCTTTAGAGGCACCCAGATCGGCAGCCGCTGTGGTCATCGCAGTGATGGCAGCGTCAGCGCTGGAGATCATCGCATCAAGCACGTCTTCAACAGAAGGGCTGCCAGTGGTCTGAGCAGTATTGATCGCAGTATCGGTCAGCACCGTTGTCGAGATATTGATGCTGGCGACCGAAATATCGATCTTGTCGGCGTCAGCCACAGCGTTACCCCAGAGGTTTTCGGTGTTCAAAATGCCGTCGTTAGCAGGTGTGCCTGCGCCGTCATCACCGAACAATTTGATGTTCGAGATATTAATGTCGATTGTTCCCACAGACACTGCGCCAGCGTCGCTGCGCGTAAACGAGCCCACAACACTCTTGGTTACTGCTGCACCGTCAAATGACAGCCAATTCTCACCAGAGAAGCTGGAAGACGTCGCAATCGATGTCAGCTGATTCTGCAATTCGCCAATTTCAGACTGGATTTTGTCGCGGTCAACACCAGGCTCACGTGCAGCAACCAGTTTGGCTTTGATTTCATCTACCACATCAATGGAGCTGTTCACACCAGTGTAAGCTACGTCGACCTTAGCGCTACCGAGGCCAAGTGCATCCTGCACTGTGCCCAACGCCTTATTGTCAGAGCGCATGGTTGTCGCAATTGACCAATAAGCGGCGTTGTCTGACGCCTGACCCACTTTCAGGCCTGTCGAAATTCGTGATTGGGTAGTTTCGAGCGACGCATTGGTCGCCTGAAGCGATTTCAGTGCCGTCATCGCGGCAGAGTTTGTCATAATACTGGACACGTTGCGTCCCCTTTTACGTTACGAGATACGAGGGACATACCGGTCTGACCGGTTACAACAAAATGGCATCATGCCAGCCAAACCCGTCCTTTGGCTTGCTGTAGGTCCTGAAAGTTAGGGGAAATTGCTTGCCAGACCGTTAACCGCTGCGCTTCTTGTCAATCCGGTTTGAAACAATCAATCAAACAGCAGGCTTTTCAAGGCATCTGTGCTGGATGCAGTTGGGCTATCTGGCAGTGTTACCAAGGCCAATTGGCGATTCAATCCCGAATCTTCCGGCTCGATGATCACCACCTCATTTCCGCCCAAACGGATCACATCCGGTTCTGGCAACAAGGTGAAACCAACGCCCTCTTTGACACATTCCATGATCGCTTCGACACTATCCAGCACCAGTTTCGAATGCAGCATGCCATCACCAGAGCGGGCCATCTCCTGCGCGATCAACTTGCCAATCCCCGTGCTTGGCATGAAATGCAAAAACGGTGCAATCAGCATCAACGCCTTTAAGCCCAGTGGACCAAGAGATTTGGGAGCCGCAAAAACCAGCCTCTCCTGAAGCAAAATATCTGCTTTCAAGCGATCATCCGTCTGTCCGGATACGGTGATCACAGCGGCATCGAGTTGGCCATTGAAAACTTTTTCTTCCAGCTGTTCAGACAAGCCGGTTTCAAAATCAAACTTCGCGTCGGGGGCACGCCGCAGGGCGTTGGTGAGGAAAGTCGGCAATAACCGCGCGCTGGCGGTAGAGACAAAACCCATGCGATATCGCCCCGTAAGATGGTCGCTGCGTTGGCACAGATCCATCAACTTCTGTTCTGCATCGATGACAACTTGCGCCTTTTCGGCCACTGCCAGCCCCAGAGGCGTCAGCTTTGGTGGGCGAAATTTGCGGTCAAAAAGCGACGCATCAAGTTGCTCTTCGAGGCTCTTCATCTGCATCGAAACCGCTGAAAGTGTCATGTTCAGATGTTCCGCCGCCAGCGCAAACGACTGCACCTGAGAAATTTTCAGCAATGTTTTCAAAAGGTGCGTCTGCATTACTTCACAATCGTTGAGTTTGGCGTTCAATTTTATTCGATTGATATGAACATAATGCAATGTCACATTTATGTGAAGAGCAAGCAAATTGTGAAGCGATAGCGCCATGTCTAGCCCTTCTAACAAGCATCATTTTTTGATCGACCGTGCGCGAAGGCTCTCCGAAGAATTTGCGCCACTCGCCAGCAAATGGGACCAATCCCGCGACTATTGCTGGGACAATGTTCAGGCGCTACGACAAGCCGGACTGATGGGCATGACCATCCCGGAAGAATATGGCGGGCTTGGTGCCTCTTATCTCACCGTGGTGAAGGTAATCGAAGAAATCGCCAAGGCCTGTACATTGTCGGCACGCATTGTGGTCGAAGCCAATATGGGTGGCATCAGCGCCATCATGAGCTATGGCAGCGAAGAGCAAAAACGGTTCTGCGCTCCCATCGTTTTGGCCGGAGACAAACCTGCAATCTGTATTACCGAACCCGATGCCGGTAGCGCTGCAACCGAAATGACCACCACGGCCAAGATGCAAAAGAATGGCGACTATGTTCTCAACGGCACCAAGCACTGGATCACTGGCGGTGGCGTATCGAAACTCCATCTGGTCTTCGCCAGGGTTTTAGATGAGGAAAGCAATGACCTCGGCATCGGTGGGTTTATCGTTCATCGCGATCCTGAACGGGACATCCTGCCTGAAGGTCTGACAATCGGTCCACGCGAGCGCACGATGGGCCTGTGCGGCATGCCCGAGGCAGTTATTGCGTTTCACAATCTGAAGGTCGACGCAAAGTTTGCTGTTGTTCCACCGAGGCAACTGAAACGAGGCTTTGCCAATTTGATGAACGCCTACAACAGCCAACGGGTTGGGGCAGGTACGATTGCCATGGGCGTTGCAGCCGGTGCGGTCGAGCACGCCAAACGCTATCTGAAGGAGCGTGAACAGTTTGGACGCCCGCTGGCAGAATTCCAGGGGCTGCAATGGATGCTGGCCGAAATGGACACCGCCGTCCACGCCTCGCGCCTGATGCTCCACGAAGCAGCGCTTTCTGCGGAACTGGACGACAATACCTTCCCAGACAAAACTCTCGCGGCACGGGCAAAACTATTTGCCTCAGAATCCGCAATCAAAGTGGTGAACGATGCGCTTCAGATGTTCGGTGCCCGCGGTTATGGTGACAAAGAACCTCTGGAACGCATGTATCGCGATGTTCGCATGTTCACTATTGGCGGTGGAACGGCACAGGTTTTGAAGACACAGATCGCCGGCAGTCTATTGGACATGAAACTGCCACAGACCCGCGACGCCTATTCCTCACGCGATGACACACCATCTCGAGTGCACCTCGCAGCTGCTGAATAAACCTTCGCGGATTAGTCTGTAATTGGCCCATCTCCCACCCGTGGATGGGGGCGAGCCCCGTCAGCAACACCCATGCACATGACGATTTCGTCGGCACGCGGTGCATCACCAACCATGACTGTCATGGTATCAAAATGCGGAAACGACCAAGCTTCGTCCTTATGGCCGAGGGGCAGATCAATGCTGGCACCAATGGCACCTACTTTGGCATTTGAGGGAATTAGGGCCGCACCACCACCAACCGCCGCTCTCATGGGCTTGCCGAGTTTGGGATGAATCATCGCACCACCATGTTCAAGATCACCATTGGAGCCGACAATCGCCGCTTTCCCATAGCTGACCGGCGGTTTAGCCAAATGCCCCACCGCCTGATCCATCAACTGGTCACCGAGTTTCCCACCTGCATCAAAGAGTTCGGAAAGATCGTCAACATAGCGCCCCGCGGCCGGGTTCTTGATGACGGCCAACAGGGCAACGCGGGTGATTGGCTCGCATGGCTTACCTGTTTCGTCAGAGTGGATTGTCTCGACAATAAAGACTGTTTTGCGGATTGCCATGCTTGGCCCTTCCCCGGAATGCTTCGGGAAAGATGCCTGTGTTCTTGGTGTTGGGCAAGTTTGGGGGAATGGCTGCCCAGTCCGCAATCACCTCTCAGCGACTAGCGGTCCTTGATCTTGGTCCAGTTCTTGTTGGCTTTTTTGATATAGAAGCCTTGCCTGCGATCCCAGGTACGGTCGACCGACTTGTTGATGTTCAGATACAGCTTACCATCGACGATATTCCAGACTTTAGGGTCTCCGTCGACTTTGTAGTTGGAGGCTGCACCGTAGGAGCAGAAACCGCCATATTGCGGCAAGTATTTGCCGGGATTGCTCTGGAACGACGCCCTGTTGGCGTCAGAAGAAAAATAATAGGTCCCGCCAGAGTGGATCAGTGAAATATCCTTGCTGCCCTTCACCGGCTTACCGGCCTGGAAATAGGCCACCGGATCATATCCACGCAATGCCAGACCCGCACTCGACAGGTTCAGCGAGGCTACGGGAGTTTTGGCGAAAGCAGTCTGGGCATCCATTGAAGCCAGCGTCAAAAAGGCAGCCATGAAAGGAACAGAAAGCGCGCTGGAAAAAAGGGTGATGGTTTTTTTGGTCATGGTAGCTTGATCACTTTGTTGGAAGATTGCGTTTAAGCCAGCCGGGGCCAGCTTGCGATCCCAACATGCCTTCCGACACGTTGGTAACATTTGTAAATCCGCGTGCATTGAGTTGGTCCTTCATCCAAGCGGAGCGATTGCCACGGGCGCAAATCAACGCAATTGGTTGACTGCGGTCGCCTTCAACGAGAGCCAGCACCTGTTGCAAGAACCCAGATTGATGCATGCTAATTTTGTGGGCCGATTGACCAACTCCGGTCTGACGCCATTCGGATGGCCGACGGATATCGATCAACTTCAGCGCATTGGCCTTTGTTAGTTTGTGGGTGGTCGCAGCGCTTTTGATGCCGTTATAGCCGGTTTGTCCGGCTAACGCGTAAGGTCCGGCAAACAATGCCGCGATGAAGCAGAGCAAGCTTACCTGGGTTCGCCACATTGCAGCATTGGTATGGAGACGCTCGGGGATAAAACTGTTCATTTGTGCGGTAAATTCTCGATGCATTTCCTGCCGATAAATTTGATGAATTGTAGCTTCAGTTCAAGAGCAGGCCGGAACACCGCTCTTCACAGTTCGGTGTGCTTGAGTTGAGCAGACCTCGACCTGTGCTCATTGCGGCCCGGGAACAACGCGTAGACTGGCGTGCTGGACGTTGCCGAGCTGAGTGAAAATTGCTGAACAGATGCGTTCCTGCTTCACTTCAAGGAACTTTTCAGCAGCCGATCGGTTAGGGTGGAAGGGGTCTTTTACCTTGCCAGACTTGCGCAACCTGAAGTGTTTCTTATTGCCCAAATTAGCAGCAATTGTCTGCTTCGTATAACCCTCAACAAAGGTGCAACGGCTCATAGTTTTCTGAAAGGCCTGTTTGATGTTTCCCTGAGCCTTGTAGCGCAGGTCCACCGTCTTCTTCTTATAAGCGGGCGCTGTTGTCATAAAGATGCAGGGCGTGTCCGCAGGTAGTTGTGCCATCGTGCGCTCAACATCGCGAAGTGCGGATTTTTGATTTCCCGCCCAGCGGTGTGCTGAGTTACCCAGAAAAGACAGAACCAACAATTTCGGCTTGTAATAATCGTTTTCAAACATTGCCTCGAAGGGCGACTTGTCCTTGGCGCAGAACTGGTATTCGGCCCCCTGCCCGATTTGCACATATTTATTACGCGTCGAGTTGATGGTTCCAAAGGACGCCGCATTAGAACGCCATTTTCGGTCGACCTTACAAACCTTGTCTTTCAACTTGCCCTTGCGCGCCACCCACGAAGCCAGCGAGGTTGAGCGCACGCCGATGACGCCTACGGACATCTCGTCTAGTTGTGCCAAGTCCGTTTTTTGCCGCCTGTTTGGTTGGCAGCGGTTTTTGACGTCTTTGAAGAAGTCGAGAAAGGCTCGGCCCGAGCCGAATGCCATTTGCGAATCTCCCAGAACCACGATGTCTGGCGACTGAAAGTTCTCGACTGCCTTGGCTAGTTTTGCAGCCCTCGCGGCTTGTGCAGCTTTTGCCCTTCGGGCTCGCTTTCGCGCCCGTGCTTTTGCCCTGGCCGTTCTTTTCGCCCTCGCCGCCCTCGCCGCTCTTTTCGCTCTCGCCGCCCTCGCCGCCCTCGCCGCTCTCGCCGCTCTGGCACGTTTGCGTTTTGAAGTTGTGTGGGATGCTTCGGCTGTTGCAGTTGTTGCAAGAACGGCAACTGTGGTCGCGGTCAGTGGCGCGATCGTCGACAATCCCAATGGCGACGCCGTCACCGCCAGGGTGGCGGCCACAATGAGGCTGGCAATCGTCGAACTGCGTTTCATGACCTGTATTGTCCCAATTCCCTGGCGTTTGATCTTTGCAAACACCCATCGCAGCGGCCCACACCGTCGCGTGAGTGTTGGTGTAGCACGGATCGCTCATTCCATGCGTAGAAGTGTCGAGTTTGGTAAAAATCGCTGCAATTGGCCACTCAAATCAACTTTACAAAACTTTACACAGCAGACGAACAAGCGAAACGCAGCGCCTCTAGATTGCTTTCATGGCCGGACAACAAACCTCCCAAATGCCCAGCCAGCCCCGTCCCCGATGCGCTCCAGTAGGCGCTTCAAGAGCAAAAGGAAAAAGACATGACCAACGAGACCAACAACAAAGGTAAAGTTGAAAAAGCCGCCAAGTCCGGCACCGTTAAGCTGACTGCCATCCTAGCCGCTACCACCATGCTGATCGGCGCATCCTTCGGTGTGCAGGCAGTTGCAGAGAGCAAAATGTACCAGCATGCAAAGCTCTATGTCAGCAGCCCCGCTTATGCTGAGGATGGTGCCGCTATCGAGAAAGCTTCCTGGGGCAAGCACCGCGGCAAAAACCGTATGCGCTTCTCCGAAATGAGCGACGAAGATATTGAAAAACGCATCACCCGCGCCGTCAAGCATGTCGCCATCGAGATCGACGCCACCGATGAGCAAACCGCCAAAATCACCGCGCTGGCAACGGCCTTTGCTAAAGACGTAAAGCCACTGCACGGTGACTTCAGAGCCGCCGGCGAGGAAATGCACAAATTGCTGACCGCCGAAACCATCGACCGCGCCGCGCTTGAAAAAGTTCGTGCCGAACGTCTGGCCGAAGCTGACCGGGTCAGCAAGGAATTGGTCAATGCATTGGCCGATGTGGCCGAAGTCCTAACCGCGGAACAGCGTGAAATCGTCAATGAGCGTCTTCAGCAGTTCAAATCCATGCGCCGTCACTGGCGCCGCGGCTAAGGCCACGATAGGTTGGATTCGATGAGCGAAAAGATCCTACTTGTCGAAGATGATAACCGCCTCGCCGGGATGGTCAGTGACTATCTCGGCGAGAACGGTTTTGACGTGACTCACGCAGAGAACGGCGTCGCCGGCATTGATCTTCAGACCGAACGTGGCTTTGAAGCCATTATTCTGGATCTGATGTTACCAGACATTGACGGACTGGAAGTATGCCGCACGATCAAGGCTCACGATTCCGTTCCCATCATCATGCTAACGGCCAAGGGCGATCCGATGGACCGCATAATTGGCCTGGAAATTGGCGCCGATGACTACCTGCCAAAGCCTTTCGAACCCCGTGAATTGCTGGCCCGACTGCGGGCCGTACTGCGACGAGGCAAGATCGGTGCGGCGGACAATAAAAGCGTACCTAGCAGTACACTACAGTTTGGCCGGTTGGAAATCGACCCGGCCTCGATGAGCGCCCGGCTTGGCGATCAGATGTGCGACCTCACCGCACATCAGTTCAACTTGCTGCATATCATGGCAAAATCTGCCGGCCGGGTGCTCAGCCGCGACGGCATAATGGATCAGTTAAAAGGAGAAGACCTGGAAGCCTTCGACCGTTCCATCGACGTGCATATCTCGCGCATTCGCTCACAGATTGAAGACGACCCCAAATCTCCCAAGCGCATCATAACTGTGCGCGGGGCGGGCTATGTTTTTGCCCGTCAGCAGGATTGACCTGCGATGATTAAGCGCCGCCTTTTCCTGCAGATCTATTTCACCATCATTGCCAGCTTGGTGATGGTTGTCGTGGTGTCGGCTATCGTCTTTACGGCATTCGACAGGGGCGGTTTCGATGAACGGGTTTTTGACATAACGGCTCACCTGACCTGGAAATCGCTACCTCCGGCAACAGCGTCAAATGAAGAGCAGGCCGACGCACTGACCGCACTGGTGGGTGAATTCGACATGGAAGTCACGTTGTTCGACAGCAACAAGCAGGTCATCGCCGCCTCCAGCATTCCCCTTCCCCCGCCGCGCAAGAATATCAAGGGGGACGGCTGGCACCGACACCGGGGCATTCGCGGATTTGGCCCGGTTTGGGTCACCCGGTTTCCCGATGGCCGCCTGTTTGCTGTTGATCTGCGCCAGCGCCGGGGTGCACATCCGATTATAGGCGTCATTATTCTACTCGCTTGTGTTGCGGTCGGCATCGGCCTTTCGGCCTATCCTTTCGTCCGCAAGTTGACGGGACGACTCGAACGGCTTCAGGGGGGCGTTGAAAAACTTGGCGCTGGTGACCTGTCGGCTCGCGTGGAAGTTGAGGGCAAGGATGAAGTCGCCCGCCTTGCCACCAGTTTCAACACGGCAACAGCCAAAATTGAGCGACTGGTTAATTCCAACCGGCAATTGCTGGCTAATGCCTCGCACGAATTACGCACCCCATTGGCGCGGGTCCGCATGGGGGTCGAGCTGCTCAAGTCCAAACCTGATGCCCAGCGTCAGGAGGCATTGGAAAACGATATTGCGGAGCTGGATCAACTCATTGATGAAATCCTGTTGATGAGCCGCCTGGACACCAACTCCACACCTCAAATGAATGAAAACATTGATGTTTTGGCACTCGCCGCGGAGGAGGCCAGTCGATATGAGGGCTGCGATCTTGAGGGCGAGGTGTGTGAGGTGAAAGGCAATAGCAAATTGTTGCGCCGCGCCATTCGTAACCTCCTGGACAATGCCCATAAACACGGTGAACCGCCGGTCAGCATCCGCATCAGGCCGGGTAATTTCGACGTTTCGATTCAGATTTCTGATTCCGGCGAAGGCATAGCCGAGGACCAGCACGAACAGGTTTTCGAACCATTTTACCGGGCTCCCGGGCGGCAAAATGTCGAAGGCTACGGTCTGGGTCTGGCGCTGGTGCGTCAGATTAGCGAGACCCATGGTGGCAAAGTGCGGCTCATCAAGAATGGCCTGACCAAATCTACAGTAGAAATAGTGTTGCCAAGGCTTAGCTGAACACCGTTAGCCAGAGATCGTCGATTTGGGCCAGTTTTGAGGCATCGAGTGGCGGTTCGGAATTCCAGTAATCACCAGATTCATAAAAACAATTGGCCTGCGCTTCCGCTTCCAATGCCTGATCGACTGCCTGTTGATTCACTGCTGAAACATGTCGCCGTTTTGACATTTCACGCACCTGATCCAGCGGTGAAGAAAGCAGTTCTGAATCCAGCGGTTCGAACGTCAGGCGTGATTGTTCCTTGTCCGACAGATTAAAACAGATGCAATCTCGATCAAACGCCATCCAGCGCAGGCGCTGGGCCTTAGCTTCAAGACATTGCAGGGTCGGGTCATCACGCAGCGGATCCGGTTCCCCTTGCCCATAAAAGTGTGATTGGGCCGGATCGCCATCATAGACCATATCGCAGCCCAAAAAGGCCAACAAATCGGGTTTTAGCGCATACAATGCCCAATACGCTCCCGTATACGCCATGGTGCCACCGGCATAGACGATTCCGCCGAACGCATTATTGGCCGGAACGAATTGGTCATATTCGATGACCTGCCTGCCAGTAACGTCACCTGGTCGCCGTGATGGTTCAAAGTCTTCTGGATAGACAATGTGGGTCCAGTCATCGCGGATGCGCCAGGCATTGTTGAGTGCGACAATTGCCGAGAATTGGGCGAGGTCAAAGTCACGCGCACGAATTGCATCGGGGGCGCTGCCCAAAATCAAAACAGAGTTCATAGGGCGGCTCCTGCATTACCCAGTTTTTCAAGAAGAGCGTCCGCCATGGCCGCTCCGCTTTCAAAGGCGCATTCGACCCGGGCTCCCAGCGCCCAGTCACCACCAACCAGCAGCGTGCCATCTGGATTTTGTACAAAGGGGCGCCCCAAGGGGGTCGCAGTTTGCGCATAGCGCCACCGATGCGCTGCAGCGTGAACAATTGCGGGCAGTTTCGCTGCTCCGGCTTCGCTCATGGTACGCCGAAAAATTTCCAGCATTTCCTTGCAGATATCGTCCTGGCCGGCTTCCAGGTTTTCCTGGCTCCACTCAGGCCGCGCATGCATGACCCAGCATTCGGATGCGCCTCGTCCCGGCTTGGAGGAGTTGCGCGCCAACCAGCCCATTTCGGCCGATACATATCTCCACTGGTCAAAGCCACACTCAATTGGCTCTTGCAGTGCAACCATCAACGACCAGCAGGGCCAGATTTCAACTTCCTTGATGTCGTTCAGGAGTTCATCCTGTCGGGCCAGAAGGCCTCGAGCCTGATCGGCCGGCACTGTCGTCACCACGTGATCAAAGGTCCCAATCACGCCGTCATCATCCGACAACAACCAGCCTTCATTGGACGCGATAATGCTTTTGATTTGAGTGTTTTGGCGTAAATCCAGGCCTTCAGCCAACGGTTTCAACAATTGGTTCATGGCAGGCATGCCAACAAACAAAGGGCGATCATCATCTTCGGTCGAATCGAAGCGTTTTGCTCCCCATTGCCCCACTGAACCCTTACGTTCCAGTTGATCCAGCATGTTTGAAAAATCACCCTGTCGGGACCGGATGTATTGCGCTCCATGATCGAACGCGAACTCACCTTTGTCTCCGGCACGGCGGGTCGCCAAGCGCCCGCCTATGCCGCGGCTTTTTTCAAAGACCACAGGAGACGCACCAGCCCGAGCAAGGCGGCTTGCGCAGGTCAGCCCAGCCATTCCAGCGCCAATAATGGCGATGCGATGATGCTCTGGCGTCACGCAAAAATCCTTTGTCAAACCGCATTTTGGTCCTCATTATCATGTTTGCCGTTAAATTCACTGTGTCACTTTGACAGGTTGTGATGAGATTGAAAAAAGCTGTCCCGCGCGCGTTCACCGCCGCCGCCACCGCCGTTGTCGCCGGACTTGGAATTGGCACCATTGCGCCTGCCCAGGCAGGTCCTGTTGAACGTGAATTGATTGCTAGAGGCGATGACGTTGGCACGCCAAAGCAAAGGCCATCGCGGAACACCGCCATTTCACCCAACAATTCAACAACGGCCAATCCGCTCGACGCCCCTGAAGCGGGAGGAACCCGAAGAACCACAAAATCACCGACAAATCTTACCCGCAAAAAGGTCGCGAGTTCAAAAAGTTCGGCACAGGTAGAACTTGTGACAACTCCCGAGTTGGCATCTACGGGTCCAAGCGCCTGCTTGCAGGCTTTGCGCCAAATAGCCCACGCGGAAGCCGTTGCGACACCAGACGCAAACGACTCTGCCTGTGTTATTGACGATCCAGTGGTTCTAATCAGGACAAAATCACTGTTCCCGATTGAATACGCGCGCAATTTGACCCTCGACTGCCCTTTTGCACTGGCCCTTGCTAAGTTCAGCGATGGTACTGGACAGGCATTGGCACGCCACCATATCGGCTCACCGATCAGCAAAATTCATTCCGGCGAAGGCTTTGTCTGTCGTCGTCGAAATAACCGGCCCACTGGCAAGTTGTCAGAACATGCTTTCGGCAATGCGACCGACTGGGTTGGATTCACATTTGCAGATGGCAGTCGGTTGCCAATCAAAGACACGTCGGAATTGGATTTAGACGAAGCAGGCTTTCTCAACAATGTGCGCACGGCCGCTTGTGGCGCCTTCACCACTGTATTGGGACCAGGCTCAAACGCTGCCCACTCAAGCCATTTCCACTTTGATCTTGGCCGCTCAAAAGATCGTAAGAATCCTTACAGAATTTGCGAATAACGCAAGTTTCGGGTGGTTATTTGAGGTCCACCACCGCAAGGAAGAGGTAGCAAAAGACCAACTTCGTCAGGTTCGACATGAGCACACCAAAAATGACGCTGCATACCTGGGCGCTAATTGTCGTACTGGCAACGATCTGGGGCAGTTCCTTTCTGTTCGCCCGCATCGCTGTATTGGAAGTGCCGCCACTCACCCTGGTGTTTCTGCGCGTCGCCCTGGCAGCGCTGGTGCTCAATCTGTTTTTGGCTCTGCGATCAAATGGGTTTGCTCACACTCGCTCAGTCTGGCGGGATTTCGCCATCATGGGTGTGATCAACAACATCATTCCATTTGGCCTGATCTTCTATGGCCAGTTGGAAATTGGAGCTGGCCTGGCCGCCATCATCAACGCCATGACACCAATTTGGACGGTGGTGATCGCCAATTTCGGCACATCGGATGAGAAGTTTTCCACCAACAAAATCATTGGCGTAGTACTTGGTTTCATCGGCGTTGCAATATTGATCGGCGCGTCACTTCAAGACGGCTGGCAAGGGTCGACCATCGGTCAACTTGCTGTATTCGGGGCAACGATTTCCTATGGATTTGCCGGTGTATTTGGGCGTCGCTTTTCGTCAGTACCTCCTGTCGAAACGGCGCGTGGTCAACTGACCATGTCGTCTGTGTTGATTGCGCCGCTCGTATTGGCGTTCGATCAACCGTGGCAATTGACAATGCCTTCGCAAACAACTGTCTGGTGTATTGTCCTGCTGGCCGTTTTGTGCACCGCACTTGCCTATCTTTTGTTCTTCCAAATTCTGGCCAAGGCGGGCGCAGTAAATGTTTCACTGGTGACATTTTTGGTGCCACCTTCGGCAATCATTCTGGGCATCATGGTACTCGATGAACGCCTGGAACTGCATCACATGATTGGAATGGGTATCATTATGGCGGGGTTGATTGTCATCGACGGTCGTCTATTGAAGAGATAGCCCACAATCAGGATCACGCGCCGTGTCCAAGACTTCCATGCTTTCCGCCCGTTCCATAGCTCTCGAAATCACTGCTGGAAGGCTAAAACCGGAACAGGCACTGAAGGCTGGTGTCGATAACATCAACCAAAAAGAAGCCAAGCTGAACGTCTTCACCCAACAGGCCGCCAAGCTCAAACCTGGCAAAGGACCACTGTCGGGCATCGCTGTCGGCATCAAAGATGTTTTTGACACCAACGACATGCCAACAGCCTACGGCTCCAGGATTTACACCGACCATCACCCTGTGGCCGATGCATCGCTCGTCGCCATGTTGCGCAATGCCGGTGCCACCATTGCCGGCAAGACCGTGACCACAGAATTTGCCTGGTTCAGCCCCGGTGCAACTCGCAATCCCCATAATCCTGCCTTTACCCCTGGTGGTTCTTCTTCTGGATCTGCTGCTGGCGTTGCTGCGGGGTTCTTTCCTGCATCGATTGGCACCCAGACCGGCGGATCAATCATCCGGCCGGCAGCCTTTTGCGGCGTTAGCGGCTACAAACCCAGCTTCCGTCTGTTCCCTACTGTTGGGCTGAAGCACTTTTCCTGGTCACTTGATACAATCGGCTTTTTTGCAGCCAGTGCGGCTGACGTTGCCTTCGTTGCTGCCGCCTGTTCTGGCCGTGATTTGGAGGTCAACGAAAATGCCCGCAAGGCACCGACCTTCGGCATCTACAAAAGTTCGATCGACGCTCAGATCAGTCCCGATATGTCAGCCGCGTGGAAACAGATTGGCAAGCTGGCCGAGGCAGCCGGGGCAAAGACGGTCAACGTGCGCGGACCAAAGGCGGTTGAAGCGGCACGGGCCGCCCATGCACCAATTCAGGGCTATGAAGCCGTATTGGCGCTGGCCGACGAAACAAGCCACAACAGCTCCAAAATGAGCAAGAAGTTGCGGGACTATCTAAAAGATTGTCGGGCAATCACGCCTGATGACTATGACGGTGCCCGTCGAGTGGCCAATCGAGGGCGCAAGGCCTGCCATGGTCTGTTTGATAACTGCGATGTTTTACTACTGCCATCCGCACCAGGGACGGCCCCACGCACCTTGAAGTCTACCGGCGACTCGATCTTCAACCAGGTTTGGACCCTGATGGGGCTGCCATGCGTCAATGTTTGTGTGGGTTACGATGCGAACGACCTGCCCATCGGGCTGCAGGTTATTGCACCGTTCGGCAAAGACAAATTGGCGCTGCAGGCGGCCCATTGGCTGGAACAGGCTGTCGCTTCGCAACAGAAATAAGTCCGCCCTAACCTACGGATATTGATCGCCGTCTTCAAAGCCTTCGTCATCAGCGTGGACAGCAAGCCACAGTGCGACCGTTAGAGGGGTTTCGTCCCCCGATGAGGGTTTCAACATGTTCTCCTGGGTCAATGTCAGACCGGCCAAACCGAGCCAGCGCTTGATTTGTGGCGTCGCCATGCCGAGGCGCCGATGGGCATGCTGCTCGCGCAGAAACTCAAACTCATGTGGAGCAAAATCGACAATGAGCAAACGCCCCTTCTTGGAGAGCCTGCGTTTAGCGCGTCGCAATGCGAGCGACGGATCCTCCAGAAAATGCAATACCTGATGCAGCACCACAAGGTCGTAACGCTCGCCATCAGCCAGCTTGTAGACATCCCCATGGCGCACCTGAAGATGGTTGATTTCATCATCCGCCAAGGCGGAACGAGCAACGGAGAGCATGTCACGGCTGGTGTCGATGCCAACACCACGCTCCACATGCGGCGCAAAAAGCTGCAGAATACGTCCCGTGCCCGTTCCCAGATCCAGCAGGCTTTTGGGCTGACCCGAAAGGCCCAATTCCAGCATCACCGTCTCAACCTGATCTTCAGCAACGTGAAGCGACCGGATTTTGTTCCAATCCTCCGCATTGGCGGCAAAGTAGTCAGCAGCACGGCTCGCCCGTTCGGCGCGGATATCGTTGAGGCGTGCCTCGTCTTGCGCGACGACTTCATCGTCTTCTGCAATTGGCTTCAACACGCCATCGAGAAAACTGCGTGCCGCTCCATGATCAACCGTTCGAAAATAAGCCCAGGCCCCCTCCTGAAAACGTTCAGCCAGGCCAGCTTCCACAAGCAGCTTCAAGTGGCGGGAAATTCGGGGCTGACTTTGATCCAGAATGGCAATCAAATCACTGACGGTCAGGTCGAGCTTGTCCAGCAGGGCAAGCAGACGCAACCTGGTCGGCTCTCCCGCAGCGCGCATCCAGGCGACCGTATCATCGAGTGAATTATGTGGTAAGTCAGTCACGTAGGCCTTCCGTCAGATTCCTTCCCTGCCCCTTTGTGACGTGTTACACGACCAGAAGCAAAGGGCAAATTGACGGACCCGCTCGTGAAAGCCAACACTCCAAGACAAAAGGCCATTCATAAGGCAATCCGGGAACTGATTCCGCTGGTGCCCTATGCTGACTTCTTGCCCATTGCCACTGCCGCACGTGCCAAACACATGCGCAATTTAACACCCGTCAATGGGGCTTATCTTGCAACAGTCGCGCATATCCGCCACCAGCACACCGACTATGATGAATTGCGTGATGAAGGTTACGACCACGATTCAGCACGGTTTTTCGTGGCGGGCGACATTGAAGACAAGCTGCGCGAATGGGGCAGCACGCGCGGGCTGGATGGCGAGTTTGTCGAGGACCACGAAGCGACAGACTAGGCTTGTTCGATCAGGCCTGGTAAATCCATTGCGGTGGAATGCGGGCTTCAAAAGCTTCGCCGGTGCTGATCGTGCCTTCTTTTTCAACCCAGGCCACCAGTCCACGCAGGCCGTTTGACTGTTTTGGAAAAGCCATTTCGAGATCTTCGCGACCATCAAACTGAGCTGCAATGGAACGCCCGGCGACACGGCACGGCAAATTGTCACCATCTATGCGGATCGTTGCACCACCATCGAAGAACAACACGGTGCGGGGTGGCAGACGGGTCAGCTTTGGGATTCCTTGCAACAAAAGATTGCCGCCAATCCACTCGGTTTTCAGCTCCGGGATGTCCAAGCGACGGGCGATGGTTCGCATTTCGTCAACCGCGAGAATCGACAATTGCCGCTCATTGCGCATTTCCGTTCCCCGGTCATACCATGGCTCTCTGCCCCCCGATTTACGGGTGTATCCGGCATGGAAGTCCCCGGGGATCCCCTCAAAGGTCAGAGGCAGTTCCGATACTGCCTTTGTTTGGAAATCGGCTCCTTCAGCCTTGAACAGAGCGGCAATCGTTCCACGCAGCTTTTGAGGCTGGTAAGTCATGGTTTCCTCGCGACGACTGGCAAACGGGTCCATCAAGTCTACGCTCCATTGCTAAAGGTATGCATTTGTTGAAGTTTTCGGCCTTTGAAAATCCGAAAACATGCTCAATTGGTATAAGCATGCCTCACCATTGCGGGCAAGCAGCGTTGTCGCGCATTCACAAGACGGTGAAGTTCTGCGTCTGTGACCATTTGCCATAAAATTGAGCCGCAATTGCAGCTATTATAGGGGCGAAGCACTTCCTGACCGAAAAGAGTTTGCCCCATGAAAATCATCGCCACCCTAGCAACTTCAGTTGCAATGATTGCTGCCGTTTGCTCAACCGCCGCCGCATTTACGATTGATGGCAGCGCAGGCAGTAAATTGGTGGCCAAACCCGTTGCTGAATTCAACAGTCCCTGGGCCATGACATTTCTACCCGGCGGCAGCGATAGCAAACTGCTTGTAACAACAAAGCCCGGCAAGCTGTGGTTGGTTTCGCAAGATGGCAACAAACAAGCTGTGCGCGGTTTGCCCAAGATCGCTGTTGGTGGCCAAGGCGGCCTGGGCGACATTGTTCCACACCCTGACTTTTCCGCAAACGGCCTGATCTATTTCAGCTTTGTTCAGTCGGACGACAACGGAGCTACGCGCGGCGCTGTGGTCATGCGGGCAAAGCTAAACCAGGAAACCAATCCAACGCTTGAGGGTCTGCAGACCATCTGGAGCCAGACCCCGCGCTTGCGCGGGCGTGGCCATTTCTCCCACCGCATTGCATTTGGTCCCAAAGGCACAGCCCACGAAGGTAAGGTATTTATCACATCAGGCGACCGCCAGGTGCAAACCCCTGCCCAAGACTGGGATATGGCGCTGGGCAAGGTCATTCGATTGAACGAAGATGGCAGCGTTCCAGCCGACAACCCGTTTCAGGACGCCGGCGAACTCGCCAAGACCTATTGGACGACAGGGCACCGCAATTTGCTGGGCATTTCATTCGACAGCGAAAACCGTCTTTGGTCCCATGAAATGGGCCCCAAGCATGGAGACGAACTGAACCTGATCGTCAGGGGAGAGAACTATGGCTGGCCAATTGTTTCCAATGGCAACCAATACAGCGGCGTAGAAATCCCCAACCATGACACGCGGCCTGAGTTCATGGCCCCCAAAGCCTATTGGGTTCCCAGCATCGCCCCGTCGGGCCTCGTGGTCTATTCCGGTTCAGAATTTGCCGATTGGAAGGGCGACGCCTTTATCGGCGGCTTGGTGAGCAAGGCCCTTGTCCGAGTGGACCTGGACGCAGAGTCCGCCCAGGAAGTGGAACGTTTCAGATGGGGCAAGCGCATCCGCGAAGTCGAACAGGGACCAGATGGTGCGCTTTGGGTGCTCGAAGACCGGGCTGGTGGCCGCCTGTTGAAACTCACAGCAGGCGACTAGGACCTTTCAGGCTTAGCGTTGGCGCATCCTCGCCGGTAAACCAATTCTTAAAGACGATTCAATAACCTTGAACCTAAGAATCACTTGGGCAACAGGGGTTGCAAATGACGCTTGCCGTATCTCACGAGGGCCGCTCAGCCGGATGGCTTAGAAGCACCAGTTTTGACACCACATTCATTCTCGGCATTGCCGCACTGGCGATTGCGTCCGGTTTGGTGGTTATTCAGAACCCGTCAATGTTCCCACTGATCCTATTTCTCGACCTCTGGGTGCTCGGCTATCACCATGTGATTTCGACTTATACACGGCTTGCATTTGATGCAGAGAGCCGCAGAGCGAACCAGTTTTTCCTATATGGCCTTCCACCCATTGTCCTCGTGGCAACCGTATCCCTGGCATTGGGAGTTGGTCTTTGGACCATCGGCACGATTTATCTGTATTGGCAGTGGTTCCATTATACCCGCCAAAGTTGGGGCGTTTCTCAGGCCTATCGCCGTAAGTCAGGTGGTCTGGTGCGGGAGAATGAAACCCTCACGAAATGGGCGTTCTACAGTCTTCCCGCGTGGGGCATTGCCTATCGATCCTACCAAGATCCGGGCGTATTCCTCGGCCTTGAATTGCGCGTGATCCCGGTACCGGAATTCGTCGTTTACGCTGCCGCTGCTGTGTCAATTGCAACATTTTCGGCCTGGAGTTTCATGCGCATCAAAGCGTTTATGAATGGCGAAGGACCAATCGCCCACACGCTTTACATGATGTCCCACTTTGTGATTTTTGGCGCGGGCTATCTGTTGATTGAAGACATCACCTATGGATGGTTGGTGATCAACATCTGGCACAATGCGCAATATGTTCTGTTTGT
Source organism: Rhizobiaceae bacterium (assembly GCA_039969995.1). Taxonomy (GTDB): domain Bacteria; phylum Pseudomonadota; class Alphaproteobacteria; order Rhizobiales; family Rhizobiaceae; genus Pseudahrensia. The sequence goes on along the minus strand of JBDVMU010000049.1, from coordinate 15,548 downwards.
TTGGCTGTTCAACACCAACAAGTTCAAGGACGGCGAAAGCACCAAAGCGCGTCTGTTGTCGAAGCTGAGCCAACCCCAGAACCGGGTTTGGTATTTCGGTTTCTGTATTGCATTGTCGACCGTGATCTACGCATCAATCTCGGTCAGTCTGTCGGCAGCGTTTGCAGAAATTGCCGTGCCAATGGCCCTGGTCATCTATTCGGCCATCAACTTCCACCATTACATCGTTGACAGCTACATCTGGAAAATGCGTAAACCAGCGATCCAGAAGACGATGGACATCGAGGAAGCGCCCCATTGACGCTAGCCGTCGACAGCAAATCCACGCCATTCGGGCGCAGCACCTATCTCACCTTCGAACGGGCCCAGGGCAGCATCGATGCCCTGGACGGACTACGCATGCTGGCAATCGCTCTGGTGCTTCTGCGCCATGCGATGAAAGCGATGGAGCCGCAGGTCGGGTCGGCATTTGAGGTCACCCTTGCCTGGGGCACTTGGAGTTTCGCTACTCCACTGATGAACGGTTGGATGGGTGTTGATCTGTTCTTCGTGCTCAGTGGTTTTCTGATCGGTAGCCACCTCATCCGCCGCCGCAAAGATTTTTCAACCGCCTCACTGGGGCGGTACTTCGGAGCACGCGCACTGCGTATTGTGCCAACCTATTTTGCAGTAATCCTGCTGGTGGCGATTGGCTTTTTCCCACTCTACAAACCGCTGTCGCAGGATATCAGCTCATCGGTTATTTGGCACATGCTGTTCTTGCAGGACTACCTGCCTTCGGATTTGATCGTCGCGTTCTGGTCGTTGGGCGTTGAGGAAAAGTTCTACATCGTCGCGCCGCTGTTGATCCTCGGCACTGCGCGGTTGGGAGCATTGCGCTATCGCCTGTTTGCATACGTCGTGCTGTTAATGCTGCCCATGCTGTTCCGCTGGTTCACATTGCAATCGATCGAATTCGATTTTTCCAGCTACCGGGCCTATTTTGAGACTTTCAGAAGCCCGTTCCACCTAACCTATGAAGGCCTGCTGATCGGTGTAATCTGTGCAGAGTTCTTCGCCTGTAGCGTTTGCAGGCAACGGTTTGAGCCAATGGCAAAGCCAATGCTGGCTGTTGGCACGCTCATCATCATGGCCCATTTGATCCCAACCAATCTAATGGCGCAGATTACCCTATACGATATTTTGCTGCAGCCTTTGCTGTTGTCGATCGGCTTCGGGTTGATCCTGCTGGCGATGGCGCTGATCAATCCAAAACACGGCTGGGCCGCTTCGCGCTTCAGCCTCGTTGGCGCACGATTGAGCTATTCACTCTATCTGGTGCACATGGCGCTGATCCCAGCCGCCATGGTCCCTGCCCTGTTGTCAGGCACACAGGGACTGGCGCTGTTCGCGGTTTTTTTCGCAGCCTTTATCGCGCTTTCACTGATCGCCTCGCTGGCGCTTCATTTCACCGTCGAAAAACCATTTCTGCAGCTTAAGAGCCGCTTGTTTTAGCGGCTCAGTGGCTTGAAGTGGATACGCTTTGGCGTCAGGGCATTGTCGCCAAGACGGGCAACCTTGTCCTTTTCATAATCTTCAAAGTTGCCTTCAAACCATTCCACATGGCTGTTGCCTTCAAAGGCCAGCATATGTGTTGCCAGGCGGTCGAGGAACATCCGGTCATGCGAAATGATAACAGCGCAGCCGCCGAATTCTTCCAGCGCATCTTCAAGCGCAGACAAGGTTTCGGTGTCGAGGTCGTTGGTCGGTTCGTCGAGCAGCAGCACATTGGCGCCGGACTTCAGCATCTTCGCCAGGTGAACGCGGTTGCGTTGACCACCTGAAAGCGTACCAACCTTCTGCTGTTGGTCGCCCTTGCGGAAGTTGAACGATCCCACATAGGCACGGGAATTAACTTCGTGCTTGCCGAGTTTGATGACTTCAGCGCCGCCTGAAATTTCTTCCCACACTGTTTTGTCTGGGTCGAGCGAGTCGCGGCTCTGGTCGACATAACCGAGCTTAACTGTCTCACCAATGCGCAGCGAACCACTGTCTGGTTGTTCCTGACCCGTGATCATTTTGAACAGGGTTGATTTACCCGCACCGTTGGGACCGATAATGCCGACGATACCACCGGCAGGCAGCTTGAAGTTGAGGTTTTCAATCAACTGACGGTCACCAAATCCCTTGCCAACACCTTCAGCCTCAATCACCACCTGACCAAGCCGCTCGGCAACAGGGATCACGATCTGCGTATCGGTTGGCTTACGCTGATCAGCCGCTTCCACCAGTTCCTGATACTTGTTGATACGCGCCTTAGATTTGGCCTGACGAGCCTTCGGGCTGGTGCCCATCCATTCGCGCTCGCGATCCAATTGGCGCATGCGGGAATCCTGCTCACGGCCTTCCTGAACCATGCGCTTTTTCTTCTTTTCCAGATAGGCAGAATAATTGCCTTCATATGGAATGCCCCGGCCACGGTCGAGTTCGAGAATCCAACCGGTCACGTTGTCGAGGAAGTAGCGGTCATGGGTTACGATCATGACTGCGCCCTTGAATTCACGCAGGTGCTTCTCAAGCCATGACACGGTTTCCGCATCAAGGTGGTTGGTCGGTTCGTCGAGCAGCAACAGATCAGGCTCGGACAGCAGCAGGCGACACAGCGCCACACGACGACGTTCACCACCTGAAAGCGGCTTCACATCTGCGTCCGGTGGCGGACAGCGCAGCGCATCCATCGCCATATCAACCTTGGCATCGAGATCCCAAAGGCCTTCCGCGTCGATCTGGTCCTGCAGCGCAGCACCTTCGTCAGCGGTTTCATCTGAGTAGTTCATCATCAGTTCGTTATATCGTTCGATGATGGCGGTTTTTTCAGCCACACCAGCCAGGACGTTCTCGCGAACGGTCTTGTCTTCGTCGAGCTGCGGTTCCTGTTCGAGATAGCCGACCTTGGCGCCTTCAGCGACCCAGGCTTCACCCTGCCATTCCGTGTCGATACCAGCCATGATCTTCAGCAAAGAAGACTTACCAGCACCGTTGGGCCCCAGCACACCGATCTTGGCATCCGGGTAGAACTGTAGATGAACGTTATCGAGGACTTTTTTGCCACCGGTATAGGTCTTGGTCAGACCTTGCATGTGGTAGATAAATTGGCGTGCCATGGGGCCTGTCTCCGCGAATCAAGCGTCGGACAAAAAGTCTGCGCAATTGAATGAAAAATCTTGCAAGCCATGTAACGGCTCCCCACTGTTAAAACAAGGTGAGCAATCCAGAATTGGGGAATATCCAAATGGGAACAGCTGTGATTATCGGTGCAGGCGAAGGGCTCTCTGCCTCATTGGCACGCAAACTGGCTGCACGCGGCCACAAATTAGTGCTGGCAGCGCGCAATACCGATAAACTGGCCGAGCTTGTTGAGCAGACTGGTGCAATTGCCGTGGCCTGCAATGCCAGCGACTCAGCCGACATGGAGGCTGTGTTTACGCAGGCCGACAAGCTGGGTGGACCGCTGGATATCGCGGTCTACAATCCATCGGCGCGGGTTCGCGGGTCGATATCAGACATCGATCCTGCAATTGTCAAAGAAGCGATCCTTGTCACCGCCTATGGCGCGTTCCTGATGGGGCAACAGGCGTCCAGGCGCATGATTGGGCAAGGCAATGGATCAATCCTGTTCACCGGCGCATCTGCCGGGGTGAAGGGTTATGCGATGTCGTCGACTTTTGCGATGGGTAAATTCGCCTTGCGCGGCCTGGCACAAAGCATGGCACGCGAATTGCAACCTAAGGGCGTCCATATCGGTCATTTCGTGATCGATGGTGGTATTCGCAACGCCAATCGCCCGGAGCGGGTGGATGCAGCGGACAATCCCGATTCCATGCTCGATCCGGACGCCATTGCCGACAGCTACCTGCATTTCATCGACCAACCGCGCAGCAGTTGGGCCTGGGAAATAGAATTGCGCCCCTGGGTCGAAAAATTCTAGGGCCGTTCCATCGTGACCTGGCAATCTTCAAAACTGAACACAGCAGACGGTGCAGAGCTACAACTCTACAGCACGTTACCGAAGGGCAAACCGAGGGCAATCATACAAATTAATCACGGCATGGCTGAACATGCCGACCGCTATGAACGTTTTGGGAATGCGCTGGCCAAAGCGGGGTATGGCTCCTATGCCCATGACCATCGCGGTCACGGGCACACCAGGGCACCGGGCTCATCGCAGGGAATTTTCGCCCGCAAAGGTGGCTTGGACGCGGTGTTAAAAGACGTTGGCGCTGTCAACGGTCATGTCAGGGAAGCCCACGGCGACGTGCCAATCATTTGTTTCGGCCACTCCATGGGCTCGATCATCTGTTTCAACTATATCCTGAGAAACCCATCAACCGTCGCTGCTGCGGCCTTGTGGAATTCCGGCGTTGAAACCGGCGCGTTGGCTACGGTTTTTTCAGCAATTCTCAAAGTCCAGCGCATGTTCAAAGGCTCCGACGTACCAAGTGGCCTGGCAACAAAGGCAACCTTTGAAGCCTGGAACAAGGAATTTGCGCCAAACCGCACCGGTTTCGACTGGCTTTCCCGTGATGCCGCCGAAGTAGACAGATATGTCGAGGATCCATTGTGTGGCTTTCCGGTTTCAATCGGGTTGTGGCAAGATGTTTTGGAGGGCATTTATTTTGCCGCCGACGATAAAAACCTGACCACGCTGCCGAAGACTCTGCCCATCCATCTGCTCGCCGGTGACGACGATCCCTGTAGCGAGCGTGGCCAGGCCGTGCAGAATATTGCTGCGCGTATGGAACGGGTCGGTATGAATCAAATCAGCCTGGAGATCCGTCCGGAGACCCGGCATGAGGCACTAAACGAAGTCAACCGTGACGAGACCACAGCAATGTTCATCGACTGGCTGAACGAGCGATTTGAGGCATAAACCAAACTTCTTACGGATTGCGGATGTCGCCACGATCATCACCCTCGTCGCCACCGCCGCCGCCCTCGCCGCCGCTCGCTGCGCGTCGCTTGGCGATTGTTTCGCGGCGGAAGATGTAAATCGATGACGAGACAATAATCGCTGCGCCTATGATCGTGTAAATATCGGGGATTTCGTTAAATAGCACGAAGCCGAGAATGGCCGCGTAGATCAGTGCCGAATAGTCGATATTGCCGATCACGCTGGCTTCTCCCACCTGCAGGGCTTTGACGCCGGTCCATTGTCCGACCGTTGCCAGCACCCCCATGGCCAACAGCATGATCAGTCCAGGCAGGTCGGGCGTGGTCCAAAGCCAGAACATGGGAATGCCAGCCAGCGCGCCCACAAAGAGCGCCTGATAGATCAACAGGGTTGCTGTAGAGTCAACCTGAGACAAGCGCCGCACGGATATTTTGGCAATAGCGGCCCCCAGAGCCCCTGCCAGCGGTATCAGCGCGTACATATTGAATAGTCCACCAAACCCTGGACGCATGACGATGACCACACCGATGAAACCAGCGGCAATTGCGGCGACACGATGGGTGCCTACCTGTTCATTTAGAAATACTGTGGCCATTAACGCCACGAAAAACACTTGGGCAAAGGCCAGAGTTGTAGCAGTGGTCAACGGCAATACGGCGACTGCCCAGATGGAGCAGGACAGCGCGACAAAGGCTCCCGACAAACGAATGGCATGGCCACCCACATGATCGGTTTTCAGGCTGTCAGGCAATGTTTTAAAAATGGTTGGAAGAGCAGATGCCAGGACCACCAACTGTCGAAAGAACAGAATTTGCAGAACGTGGTAGGTCTCGACTGAAATCTTGGCCATTGCTGCAGCGGCGGCAAACATCGCTGCTGCGAGCAGGCCCAGCAGAATGCCGCGCCTGTTGTCGACGGCCAGGTTTTTGCTGAGGTCCCGGGTCACGCCCATCCTTTCAATCTCACGGGCCGTTGTCGGCCACTCGCGGCGCGGCGTTAGCGCGAGGGGTCTTCAGAAATCGCGACCAGCTGCTTGCCAAAATTACCGCCCTCAAGCAGCCTCATGAACGCGTCCGGAGCCGCAGCGAGCCCTTCGGCAATGGTTTCGCGATACTTCACCTTGCCCTGTGCCACCAGGGGCGCGACATCTTTCAGGAACTGCGGGAACTGGTCAAAATGATCAGTGATGATGAACCCCCGCACCGAGATGCGATTGACAAGAATGGTGCGCCAGACTTTGGGCAGCATGTTGGGGCCTTCGACAACACCACCGCCGAGACCGCCAGCATTGTACCAGGAAATCATGCCACAAACGGGAATGCGGCCATGCACATTCATCAGTGGAACAACGGCTTCCAGCGTTTTGCCACCCACATTCTCAAAATAGATATCCACGCCGTTGGGGCATTGTGTTGCAAGCTGTTTTCGCAATTGGTCTGCGTCGGGAGCCGCACGATGATCCAAACAGGTGTCAAAGCCCAATTCCTCAACTGCAAAGGCACATTTTTCCGCCCCGCCAGCAACCCCAACCACGCGCAATCCCTGCGCTTTAGCCAGTTGCCCGACCAGCGACCCAACAGCGCCCGTCGCAGCCGCAACCACCAGTGTTTCGCCGGCTTTAGGGCGCCCATGGGTATTGAGACCCACATAGGCTGTGATGCCCGGCATCCCGAGGACACCCAGTGACGTCGACAATGGTGCTATCGATGGATCAAGTTTGCGCACGCCCTCGCCGGTGCTCACAGCATGGCTTTGCCAGCCAAATCTGTCCTGAACAAAATCGCCAACTGCAAATTTCGGATGATTTGAAGCGATGACTTCTCCGACACAACCGCCTTCCATTGGCGCACCGATTTCCACCGCCGCCGCATAGCTTTTGCTCGCGTCCATGCGGCCTCGCATATAAGGGTCGAGGGACAGCCAAATCGTGCGGGCGAGAAATTCGCCTGCTCCAGGCTCCGGCATGTCGACAGTTTCAAGACGGAAGTCCGATGCCTTAGGCGCCCCCTGGGGTCGGGCAGCCAGAACAATTCGTTGCATAGTGGATGCATTAGGTGTGGACATCAGTTTTCTCCGGAATATTGTTTTGCGTTGGGCGAGCAGTCACAACACAGTAGACTGTAACTACGTGCGACAAAACCTGTTGTTGGACAGCTTGGGAGGATAACCGACATGACCGTGATGACGATGCAGCAGGCTGCGGATCACACAACGTCAACCGATCCTCGCTTTGAATTGGACCACGCAACCATTCGCGGTGTTGAATATCCCATCTTCAAGAATGCTCCGGTTAACTTGCGTGAAATGTTCCTGCTGCACCGACCAGCCCATGGCGACGGTAAGGACGATTATCTGGTCTACGAAGACGACCGCTGGACTTATGATGAGTTCCTAAATGATGCCAACCGGATTTCCGATGCATTAACCCGGCAATTCAATATCGGCCCGGGCGACCGGGTGGCTTTGGCCATGCGGAATTACCCCGAATTGCTGCTGACGCTTGTCGCCACGATCAATATCGGAGCGGTTGCCGTATTTCTCAACGCTTGGTGGACCAGCGAAGAGTTGGATTATGCTTTGGAAGACAGCGGTGCAAAACTGGTGTTTGCAGATGGCGCGCGACTGCAACGATTGACCCCATTGGCAGAACCGCGCGGCCTCAAAATCGTGGGCGTTCGCGACGGAGATAGCGGCGGGAATGCGAACGCTGGCGGCACGGCTGAATTCAGCTTCTCGTCGCTGCTTGAGCAGGCCCAAAGCACATCTAATCCGACCATCAAAATTGATCCCGAGGATGATTTCGCGATCATGTATTCGTCCGGAACCACCGGCCATCCAAAGGGCGTCGTTTTAACCCATCGCGGGGCTGTCTCGGCCATCTATTGCTGGTGGATCACCCAATTGATCATTCCTATGACACTTGATCCCGAGGTGGTCGCGGCAAGACCGGTTCGCCCTCAGGCGGGGCTGGTTGTGACACCGTTGTTTCATGTCACGGCCACCCACTCAATGTTTCTGCTCAGCATTCCGATGGGGGCAAAACTTGTGCTGATGTACAAGTGGGATACCGCTGACGCCGTGCGGCTGATCGAACAGGAAGAAGTCACCCGCATGGTTGGCGTGCCAACCCAAACGGCTGAGTTGATGGAGGAGGCCAAACGCCAGAATGCCGAACTTCCCACTCTGGAGTTTCTCGGCTCTGGAGGCGCCAAGCGTCCACCAAATCAGGTTGGCGAATTGCACGACGCATTTCCCAAAGCCTCGATCTCAACGGGTTGGGGCATGACTGAAACAAACGCCATTGGCATTGGTTTGGTTGGCGAGGATTATGTTGCCAGACCCGGATCGGCAGGCAAGCTCTTTCCGCCCATCCAAGCTCTGAAAATACTGGATGACGAAGGTGTCGAAGTTCCCAACGGCGAGGTTGGTGAAATCACCGTAAAGAGCGCTGCCAACATGCGATGCTATCTCAACAAGCCGCAAGCCACCGCAGAAGTACTTCAGGACGGTTGGTTGAGAAGTGGTGATCTCGGCTGGGTTGACGACGAGGGCTTTGTCACCATTGTTGATCGCAAGAAGAATATCATCATCCGAGGCGGAGAAAATATCGCATGTCTGGATGTAGAGGCAGCTCTACACCGTCATCCGGCTGTGTTGGAGGCGGGTGCATTCGCCGTGCCGCACCAGCGACTGGGAGAAGTTGTCGGCGCGGGCATCCAATTGCGACCAGACCAGGATGTGAATGCCTCCGCGCTCTCAGAATTTCTGGCGTCCCACATAGCTGCCTACAAGATCCCAGAGCATTATTGGTTTCAATGCGATGATCTGCCCCGTGGTGCCACCGACAAACTCGACCGCCGCGCGTTGCGCCAACAATGCCTCACCAGCGAAAAGAGCGACAGCGGCGAGAGCGGCGAAAGCGGTATAGGCAGCGTGGGCGGCGTGGGCGGCGTGGGCGGCGAGCGCGGCGGCGCCTAACCTAGAACTGCATCGAATATTTCACTGCAACAGACGTTGCATATTCGTCCTGCACGTGGCCGTGATTAAAACTTTGCAACACCCCAAACCGGGTCTCTGAAAGCCCACTTTCAGATCGGATGCTGTAGCTCAAGCCAACGTCTATCTGACGATCTTCTGGCGTTATGTCAGTCTGATAGTCGGCGTAATGAATGTCCCCTGCCTTGGTGCGCCCGGATGCCAGTGTCAGCGTCATGTCGGACTCCTCAACCCGCATCGGCTGGCTGACCCAAAGCGCCAGAGCATCATCATCAACAAACAAGTCGGTCCGCTCCAGGCCCAACTCAAAACCGGAATAATGCGTGCGGTCCATCTGGGAGATCAGACCGACTTCGCCCTCATCCGCACCACCCGACAAAGAACCAATCTCCACCCGGCCGGAGATTTGCAGGCTTTCGCCAAGATCGTGGGTCAGCGCGATATGCCCTGCCGCCAGCGATGTTGCTCCGCCAAACCAGACGCTTTCATCACCGGCAATGCCCAGATAAGAGCCCTCTTCCAAAGCAAGGCTGGCCGAGACTTCCAGTTGCGTATTGTCAAACTGAACACCAAGCCGTGCGCCAAACCCTGAGATTTGACCATCTGAATTATTGGCATTCTCCGCCGTAAAACCAAACAGACCAGCAGTAAAGGAAGCGGCGAGACCGCCGCCATCGCCGCCGCCGTCGCCGTCGCCGTCTTTAATATGTGCGTTTGGAGCAAGCCCAGCGAGACCTCCAGGGGCAGAACCCTGCCTGCCAATCCCCAGTGTGGCATAGGCGGTATCGCCCAGCAGGCCTGCAAATCCCGTCGCATTGATCGATTGCCCCGCTGCGGCAAGACCGCCAAATCGTGTGGTGACGTCGCTGGAAGTAAAGCCAAAGCCGACATGAGCGCCGGTTTTGCTGGACGTATGTTGAAGCGCGAATTCGCTCGGCAGGCCTTCGGCACTGGTTTGATGGCTGGCCGAATAGGAGAATTCACCGAGGGTGCCGGCCACTGGCTGTTCATTGTCGCTGTATTGTTGGCTATCAAATCGGCGCAGCAGCGCGATCGCGCCAGACGGGGTATTCTGTTCAACAATCAGACTTGCCGTGTTGATGGCGAAGTTACCGTTGAGCGCATCGAAAGTGGTGAGAGGCAGATCAAAGGCCTGGCGCAAAAGGTTGAAACTGCCGGTTGGGGAGGTAAGCGTTGCGGTGGACAGCTTGGCCCGTGATGCTTGGGATAGCTGTGCGCCGGATACAATATACAGATCACCAGCAGGCTGCAGAGCTGCTTCCATATCCATAATGCCGTGGCCCCATTCCCGGGAATAGTCATGGCAAAACTCGTTGGCTTCGCCCTCGTTCCAGCAACGCTCGCCTAGCAAAGACGCATCATATTTCAACCCTCCAGGCATCACAAACCAATCATTGTTAGCTGTACCCAACAACCGGGCTGTCAAATCAGCCGGGCTCAGGGTCGGAAAAGCCTCCGCCAGGAGCGCAACTGCACCAGCCACCTGAGGAGCAACAAATGAGGTGCCAGTCCAACTATCATACGGATCGTCATTGGGCTCGTTCGGATCACTGACAATTGCGTAGGTAAGGTGCCCATTGCCAACCAAACACCAAGGGGCGCTCAGATTGCAGGGGGCAGAATCGCGAATGGCCTCTTCAACTCCCCCTTCTCCATTGGTTTTGATACGCGCATTGATGACCGAGATCCACGCTTCCTGGAGTTCTGAATCGAAATGGGGCATATCGACCGGCAGTTCGTAAACGTCAGTCCTGACACCAGGGTCTTCATTGCTCTTGGCGAAAACAATCACGCCCGAATGTTGAAACTCATTATAGGACGTTACAATATCATCATAATCGTGATTAACATCACCGTACTTAGCTAACAATTCATTCAGCGCTTCTTCGGCAGGCTTTGAGTCGCTGACATAAAAGCATTGCCAATTTAAGTGGCCATTGCCGTCTTCAATGCATCCATTGAAGCCATCCCAATTAAGTATGAATCCCCAACTATTGTTATAAGAGACCGCTCCTGCATCGCTCGCATTAAGCGCTGAATCGGTGGGATCAGAATTGTCCCAATCGAACAGCACCAAGTCTGCAAATGGTGCGACACCCAACAACCCACCTTCATCGGGCAGGCCAGCAGCAATCACAGCTGTAGCAGTGCCATGGTCATCTGCTGAATCATCATTACAATCGCCATGATCACCAGCCCCGTGCTGGCCTGTGCTCAATCCGCAATCGATATTTTTTCCATTCAAATCGGGGTGATGAATATCAAATCCATTGTCATAAATTGCAATTGTTTGATTATATCCAGTCAGACCAGCCGCAAGGGCCTTGTGAACGTTGGTTAGCGTAAAGGGATGGTCAAATTCGGACAGGGGCTGACTGCCGAAGTCATGTGTTCCTAAAACCTTTTCATATTCTGGCAGAGATTGAACAAAGGCCACCACTTGCTCATAATCATATCGCGGATCGTTTGCGTCATCCTCCAAGGCATCGATCACGGCTGTCAGTCCACCAGCACCATAAGTTTCCCACGCTGATTGAGCCGTAAGGATATATTCTAAAAGATTAACCTCATCGACCTTAACTGGATCCGCGGGATCTGGCTCGGGATCTGGTTCCAGTTCCGAAGGGGGGGTTGGGTCAACTATTGGGCTATTGGATCCACCATCCTCGCCACCATCTGTCCCCGTTTCCCCTCCGCCGCCACCGCAAGCAACAAGAAACAGGCAAAACAGGCACACAACCAAGTGACCTCGGATTAGTCCGTGGATCGTCATATTTCCTGTCAGGCTCCAGATTCAACTCTCACAATTTCAAATCAAATATTGAATCAGAAATTCCGAAAATCTAACTGCACAAATATATTTTTAATCAATATGCTGAATTCATTGCAATAAATAATTATTTATAAAAAATTCACGCATAAATAATAACTCACTAATGCAAAATATTATATTTTCTGGAGGATTTACCCGAAAACCGACGCAAAAGGCTCAATTTGATCGATGCTAGATTGAACCTGCTATTTGACCGGACGCACTAGACCCTCTTGGGCAACACTGGCGACCAAACGGCCATCTCGGGCATATATCGCGCCACGATTGAAACCACGGGCACCACCGCTGAATGGACTGTCCATCGTGTAGAGATGCCATTGGTCGAAATCCACCGGCCCATGGAACCACATGGAATGGTCAAGACTTGCCGTCATCACCTCGCGCTTGAACCAGGTGAGTCCATGGGGACGCATCGCAGAGGCCAACAGGTTCATGTCAGACGCATAGGCCAACAAACACTGGTGCATCTGTGGACTAATCTCATCTGGCAAATCTTCCATGCGAAACCAAAGGGCGTTTAAGTCCGACATTGGCTGAGGGTTGAAATGGTCTTGGGGTTCGATCTCACGGATATCAATAGGCCGCGGACGCAGGTAATCAGCCCGGCGGTTGTCACTCACCCGATGGGCATTTTCCTCGCGCAACTGCTGCCGCGTTTTCAAGCTTTCCGGCGCTGGCACATCAGGCATGTTGTGCTGATGGTGCCAGCTATCCTCTTCCACATGGAAGGACGCGGACATGTTGAGGATCTGTTTGCCGTGCTGGATGGCAACGACCCGACGCGTCGTGAAGGAACGGCCATCGCGGGACTCATCAACCTGATAGATGACAGGGATTGTCGGATCACCGGGACGGACAAAATAGGCATGTAGTGAATGACACATACGGTCCTCGACCGTGCGATAGGCTGCCACAAGCGCTTGCGCAATAACGTGCCCGCCAAATATACGCACGCTGGTTTCACCACCGGAACCAACACCGCGGAACAGATCAACTTCCAACTGCTCAATGTCGAGCAGGTCTAATAATTCAGCAGCAATATCCGTCATCTTCTCACACTTGATCAGTTGGGGTCGATGGCGGGCAGATTCGGACCACCGGCTTCAATGTCGGCACCAGCAGCCAGCAAAGTGTCTTCGCGAAACCGGGCTGCAATCAGCTGAACGCCGATCGGCACATTCTGCGCTGAGATACCCGTGGTTACACATAAACCTGGCAACCCTAACACCGGTGGTCCGATCTGCGGAATTTGAGCTTCGGCCACCCGGTCAAAGGCAGCAGGAGATTCCACATCAAGATTGTTGGGAAACGGGGGTTCGGCGGAGATCGGACACAGAATCACGGGGTATTGCTCAAAGAACACGTTCCATTCCCGCCCCAGCGTTACCCGACGCTGCAGGCAATCCAACACCATATTCAGGTCCGGTGCCGGACAATGGCGCTGCAATTGCTCATAAACGAACTGCGAATCCGGGTCGCCTTCGGCCTCGACTGCAGCAGCAGCTCCACGCCGAAACTCCGCCAGCCACAGGATCAATTGCATTTGCGTTGCTTCACGCATATCAGGAATATCAATCTCATCGACTTGCCAGCCTGCCGCGAGCAGCCGTTGCGCTGCATCGCGCAATGCGTCCTTGACGGATTTGTCGACCTTTATCCCCGACGGCTCCAGACACAGCGCAACCCGCTTCGGCTGGGCGGGCAATTCGAAGGGAACTGGCGCCCACCATGGATCGCGATGATCTGCTGCGGCCATCGCCTCAAACCCAAGTTTGACATCCGCAATGGTTCGCGCCAACGGGCCGGATACAGCCATTAGCTGCCCACCAATATGCCGGTCAGCGGCGCTGAGATTGACCGCTGGAACACGCCCCAGAGACGGCCGCAATCCGTGCAAGCCACAGGCATAGGCCGGATAGCGCACAGAGCCGGCGATATCTGTGCCATGGCCAATTGCCCCAATGCCGGCCGCTGTTGCCGCCGCCGCTCCGCCAGAAGAACCGCCCGGTGTCAGCGCTTTGTTGTGCGGGTTGGAAGTCGACCCATGGAGCGAATTGCGGGTAAACCAGCGCAGACTGAAAGCTGGCGTATTGGTGCGTCCGATGATGACAGCGCCCGATTTGCGTAAATTGGCCACAACCGGGCTATCAACTTCAGCCGTAAGGTCCTTTAGCAGCCTCAAGCCATTTGTGGTGGGGTATCCCTGCTGATCAACGTTCACCTTGACCGTCACTGGCACGCCAGCAAGCGGACCCGGGTCGTCGCCATGGGCAATACGCTCATCGACCACCCTTGCCGCTGCAAGGGCGGCATCAGGCATTTCCTGCACCACCGCGTTGAGCTGTGAATTGACGGCGTCGATCCGAGCCAGACTGTCTCGCACAACCTCTGTCGCCGAAACCTCCCCGCTGCGCACCAGCCCGGCAATTTCCGCGCCGCTGCGGCGCCAATGGTCAGACATGGTGGGCTCTCCTGTTTGGGCGCAAAATCAATTGCGCAGTTTCACCAGTGTTTCGATACTTGCCCTTGCATGTTGCAACAGCATGGCGGCGGACTCATCACTGTCACTTTCCACATAGATACGCAGCTCCGGCGCGTTACCAGATGGGCGAATGTGAACCACGTCCTCATTGGCAAAGGTCATGCGCCATCCGTCGGTATCATCACTGCTGACCAAGGCTGCGCCTATGATATTCAGATTGGCTGCTTTTTGTGGGTCATCCTTCAACCGCTCAATCAGGGTCAGCGAGCTTTCCCGAGGTGTATCGACCAACCGATCGCTGGCAGTAACCCGATTGGGCAACAAACCGTGCAGCTTCGATAGGGCAAGCTTCATCCGCCGCGCCAGGGCAATGACGGCCAATACGGGAAGCACCGAATCCCGGGTCGGCAGCAATGTCATTGGTGCATCGTTCCAGGGTGAGGTCAGCGCAGTCTGCAGCAAAAGTCCACCATTGGCCTCAAAGCCAACCACCTTCGCACCAGCGTTCTCGCGCTCAGCATTCTGCATGGCAGCGATGACATGCGGGGAGCCAATCTTGGTGCGCAAGATTGTCTTGAACCAGCCTGTCTTTTCCAGAGCACCATTGGACGATACGGGGGTGATCACGTGGGTGGCCTGCAGCGCCTTGGCAGCAAGAATGCCCAGCGTATCGCCGCGAAAATAGTTGCCCTGCTCATCGCCCAGCAGCGGCCGGTCGCCATCCCCATCGGTGGAAATCAACGCATCCAGCCCGTGCTCTTCAGTCCAGCGGCGCGCCTGCCTCTGATCCGCAGAAGAAACCGCCTCAGTATCGATTGGTACAAAGACTTCTGAACGGTCCAGCGGAACGACCTTGGCACCCAAATCCTGCAATATCCTGCTCAACAGGTCTCGCCCGGCTGCGCTGTGCTGATAATGACCAATGGTCATCCCTTCGAGCAATCCCTCAAATGCGCTTTGATAGCGCAGCCGCCAACTCGCCTCGGCACTTGGCACTGCCGGGGGCAGATTGAATTGGGGAAACAACTTGCCTGATTGAAACTTTGCATCGGGGAAAATAGCAGACGAAGTGACGGTCGGCGCTTCATCTTCTTTCAGCATTTCACCGCTGGCGCGGTAAAACTTGATACCGTTGCGATCAAACGGAATATGGCTGCCGGTAATCATCACCGCCGGGGCCTTATCCTTCAACGCGCTATGGGCGAGCGCCGGGGTCGGAATAACACTGCAAAATACCGGGCGGCACCCGATATGGGCGATTGCCGCCAGACAAGCCGCCGCCATGC
>JBDVMU010000048.1:0-44624 GCA_039969995.1 Rhizobiaceae bacterium | reverse complement strand
GCAAAGGTGATGTCGACAACATCCATCGCATCAACATCGCCAAAGGTGACCGTGCCGCTGTCAGAAAGATCCTGAGCGGAAGCATCAACAGCTTCATCAATAGGCAAGCTCGGACTCGCCGATACCGTCGGCGCATCATTGAACGCATTGACTATAACCGTGACAGTAGACTCGGCCGTTTCTCCGTTTTCGTCTTTCACAATATAGGTGATCGTGTCTGTGCCGTTAAAGTCAGGATCCGGCGTATAGTCCAGCGTACTGTCATCCTTAATGTTCACCGATCCGTTTTGTGCAATCGCTGAAATGATCGTTGCTGGGTCATCCTCGATGACGTCATTTTCAAGCACATCAATGTTGACCAGAGTATCTTCATTGGTTTCGGAAATATCAGGATTTGCGACTGGAATATTGTTGGTCGGATCAATGATCTCGTCATCCACCATTACCTGGAGGTGTTCAAAGCGCATGACCGACAGATGCAACGTGTGAAATTGGAAAAGTTTCTTTTGGGAATCATCGGTTGATTCAAGAAGCATCAAGAACTGCTTAAGTTCTTCCTGAAGTGTGAAATCCGGGTGATTGAGGTCCTGCCATTCCTGGCTGGTAAAATTCAGCTTCAGGGTGTCCTCACCGATGCCGCCATCGAAGAAGTTGTAATAGTTTGCATTTTCACCGTAGTTGAAAATGACCAGATCATCACCCTGATCCGCAAAAACCACGTCATTTCCGCCGCCTGCATCGATGACATCGTTGCTGGAACTGGAACCGCCGCCAGAACCCTTCCCGTGCCACGTACTGTCTTGTTTATCGCGATCACCAAAGATCAGGTCGTCCCCATCACCACCATTGACTGTATCATTGCCCTTTCCGGCAAATACAACATCGTTACCTCCCATGGCGTTGATGAGGTCATCGCCTTTTTTTCCTTTAAATCTTTCATTCTGACTGTCACCTATGAGTGTATCTTTTCCGCTTCCGCCACCTTTATAGTCTTCAACGGCGTGAATTTTGTCGCCTACGAAATCATGCCACTTTTCACCAAAAATGTATTCACCATTTTCAGTGTCCCAATTTTCATAAAACTTGTTAGACATATCACTACTCACTAATGTTAAATCAACTATGGAAACCCATACTTGAATAAGACAGATTCTTTCAAAACTGACGGCACATCAATTAGGTGAGACAAATATCCATTTCGAGAGTAGCCACTTTACACAAAATGAACTTCTCTTGAGTCAATTATCCCAACCCGTTAATCTTGTGTTTACAAATTGAATGAAGCATTCCCTCACGGCAACTCGTTCCTTACTTGCTGGTAAATAAGTAAGCCTAAGAAAAGTGGTGAACCGGATTGGTTTATTGAATTGCTTAACGCTGCAAAGGGCATCCACAGCCCATTCTCAGGGCTGATTCGACCTACTGTTATTTAGTAGCAATCCAAGATGCATTATTTGAGAAAATGAAAACTTGTCGGGCGACTATCTGGATCGATCGGTCAATGAACGAAGTCGCGCACAACTTGCCTCGCTCCCAGTTCGTTTAGCTGTCGATAGGCGACGGCGACAGCTCCTTGGAAGAGCCCATTTTCAGCCAACTCTTCAGCAAATATCTCTGCGACAGAAAGCAGAGATTTAACCTTTTGCGGACCATCACCTGTGCCCGTCAATAAAGTTTTCAATTGCCCCGCCATTGGATCGCGCACATCAATAGGTTGGCCCCGCTCATCCACACCACCGACATATTTCATCCAGCCAGCAACTGCCAGACACAGGCCCTTTGGCACCCGCCCCGCCTGCAGGTTTTCTGCAATCGTTGCCAACAGACGCTGGGGGAGTTTTTGACTGCCATCCATGGCGATTTGCCAGGTGCGGTGCTGAATGGCCGGGTTCCGGTATCGCTCCAGCAGCGCTTCACAATAGGCGGCAAGGTCTTCCCCCTCCGGGCAGGGCACAGTGGGGAGGATTTCTTCAGACCACAATTTTTGACAAAGATCCGAATAGGCAGGGTCGGCAACCGTTGCAGAAATGGTCTGGTATCCCGCCAGGTAGCCCAGATAGGCAAGCGTCGAATGGGTGCCGTTCAGGCAGCGCAGCTTCATCAATTCATGGGCATCGACATTACCCACCAGTTGTGCACCGACCTGATCCCAGGCCGGACGCCCGTCTGCAAAATTGTCCTCAATCACCCACTGGCGGAAGGGTTCATGAACCACGCAGGCGGGGTCGCGATATTCAGCTTGCTTGGCGAGGTCGTCAATGTCTTGTTCGGTGGTCGCTGGGGTGATCCGGTCAACCATGGTGCACGGAAATGGAACCTGATCTGCAATCCAATCCGCCAACTTTGGATCGACTGCAGATGCAAACTCTACAACCAGCCCACGCAGCAATTTGCCGTTTGATGGAAGGTTGTCGCAAGACATGACGGTAAAGGGTTTTTTGCCTGCGAGCCGTCGTCTATTGAGCGCTGCCGCCAGGAAACCCAGCACAGAACGCGGCGCAGACAGGTCAGCAAGATCGTGCACGATGTCAGGATGATTGTGATCCAGATGACCGCTGGCGGGATTGTGGCAATAGCCCTTTTCGGTAACCGTCAAAGACGCAATCTTGATAGCTGGATCGGCCAAAGCATCAACAATTGCCGCCGGGTTTTCTGGCGCCACCAGCACATCGCTGACTGCATTGATAATACGAGCTTGCTTGCCTTGCGGTCCAAGCTCCACGGCGGTATAGGCGCATCCTTGCGGTTTCAGGACATCCCGGGCTGATGAGCTTTTAAGGCTGACTGCAATGATACCCCATTCGCCGCCGACCTCGCTGCCAGCCTCGCCGCCAACCCCACCGCGGCCATCGCCGTCGCCACTGCTTGCCATTGCGTCTTCAGTGAAGGGCGCATTGAAGGCGCGGAAGAAGGCACCGGGGCCGAAGTGGACGATGCCAGGCTTTGGGGCTTCGCCCTGACGGTTCAATCTTGGAAAGTCAGTCAAATCCGGCTCCATCATCTGCATCTTCTGCGCTTCGGCCTGTTCGCATTGCAATTCGCCATTCGTTGCTTGCGGAGTAAGACGGACAGGTCACAACTTGTAGGCGGCCTTAGCAAGGCGATAGGTGAGATCTTCGGCGACCTCAAACGCTTCCGCCTCGCGCAGCCTGCCGGTTGCAACCAGTTGCGCCAGATAGGCGCAGTCGGAACGGCGAGCGACATCGTGTCTTGCCGGAATTGAACAGAAGGCGCGGGTATCGTCATTGAAGCCAACCGTATTGTAAAAGCCGCAGGTTTCGGTTGTTGCCTCGCGGAATTTCTTGATGCCTTCATAACTATCGAAGAACCACCACGGCGGGCCAAGCCGAAGCGCTGGATAGGCACCAGCAAGGGGTGCCAATTCCCGGCCATAGGCGGTCTCATCCAGTGTGAAGAGGATAATGGTGAGTTCTGGTTCCATTCCAACGGCGTCAAGAAGCGGTTTCAACGCCTGGACGTAGTCGGTTGGTCCGGGGATATCGAAGCCCATGTCGCGGCCATGCCTAGCAAACACATTGGCATTGTGATTGCGTCGCGAACCCGGATGGATCTGCAGCGTCAGACCATCGTCGAGGCTCATGCGGGCCATTTCTGTCAGCATGTGGCCACGAAAACAATCCGCTTCATCTGCGGAACATTGGCCTTTCAGGGCTTTGTCAAACAGCGCAGCAGCTTCATCTTCTGGCAGGTCTTCGGTGCGCGCGGTCGGATGACCGTGATCCGATGCCGTTGCACCAAAACTCTTGAAATAATCCCGGCGCTTCCGATGGGCATTGAGATAGCCGTTCCAGGAATGTGTGTCCTCGCCCGTCATTTCTCCAAGGGTCACAATGTTTTCGGCAAAGCCCTCAAATTCCGGATCGACCACCGCATCCGGCCGATAGGTTGTTACCACCCTGCCCTGCCATCCGCTTTGCCGCATCTGGCGATGCCAGTCGAGATGATCAAGGGCTCCTTCAGTGGTGGCCAGAACCTCGACATTGAAACGTTCAAAAAGGGCCCGGGGCAGAAATTCCGGTTGAGCCAATTTAGCGTCAATGTAGTCGTAATACTGGGTTGCGGTTTCCGACGACAGGGGCTCATCTATGCCAAACACATGCTCAAAGGAATGGTCCAGCCACATGGCGGACGGCGTCCCGCGAAACAGGTGATAATTGTCGGCAAAATGCTGCCAAATCTTGCGTGGATCGGCTTCTGTGTCACCGCCATCGGCCCGTGGAAGCCCCAGATCCGTCATCGCAACGCCTTGACTGGTCAACATGCGAAACACGTAGTGGTCAGGAATGACGAACAGTTCCGCCGGATTGGGAAACCGCTGATTTTCTGCAAACCACCTTGGATCACAGTGACCATGTGGGCTGATGATAGGCAGATCACAAACACTTTGGTAAAGACTGCGGGCCAACTCGCGAAGGCGCGGCTCGACCGGTAACAATCGGTCAGGCTCGGTCAGACTCATAATATTAATGCTCCGGTGCGTTCGGCTGATTCAAAATTACAATAACAGATCGCGCACAAAAAAGTCTCGGCAGGTCTTAGTCGTTTGCAACTTACTGACGGGTTTCTCCAACCGGGCATAGCAGGTTCGCAGCAACCATCTGTTCTTCAGCTTACCAAATCGTAATTTGAACTTGAGGTTAGGCTGTCGCATTCAAGGGACACTCACCTGCCGATAGCTGCAATTTCGGGGAACAACATGGCTGCTCTCAAGACCATTTTAAACTCGCGCATATTCATTTGGGCGTTGCTGGCCCTGCCCTCCATCCCGATGACTTTGGCGATCACATCAGGCAATGCAGACCTTGAGGGTTTGCTCCATCCGACCGGTGAATTCGCCGCCCGCTTCATGATCATCGCTATGATTATCACCCCCTTCAGGTTGATGTTTCCAAAGGCAAAATTCTGGATGTGGATGATGCGCCGACGGCGCAATTTTGGCGTCGCCGCCTTTGCTTACGCCGCCTTGCACACTGTGCTCTATATCGTCGACATGAACTCGTTGCAGGCCATGCTGGATGAATTCCTGGCTCTGGGCATCTGGACCGGTTGGGTAGCCTTCGCCATCTTCATTCCCCTTGCCGTAACGTCCAACGACACCTCACAGCGGTTGATGTTGTCGTGGTGGAAACCCTTGCAGCGCTGGGTCTATCCTGCCGCTGTTCTCACTTTGTTGCATTGGATGTTTGTGCACAATGATTTTGGGCCGGCGCTGGTTCATTTTGTACCACTGGCACTGCTTGAGGTTTATCGTGTTTGGAAGACTTCAGCCAATCACAAGTCGCAACCAGCCAACGCCTGACCCGCCCAACAAGGAAATTTAAGACCATGCGAATTTCAGCCCTGATACTGGTTCCGGCAATCGCTGCAACACTCATCTCCACCGGCGCTTCCGCAACCGGCCGTTACACTTGCGAGTCCGGTGACCGTGCCACATGGAAAACCATGGATGAACTGAAGACCAAAATGCTTGCCGAAGGCTGGCAGGTGCGGCGTATCAAGGAAGATGGCAATTGCTACGAAGCCTATGGAACATCGCCGGAAGGCGAACGCGTCGAAGCCTATTTTCACCCCGTTACGCTGGAACTTCATCTGAAAGCGCGGCGCGGACAAATTCTCTTCCGCAAAGGTGATTAGCCCAGGCAATTCAGCCTGTGCGTGATCTAACCCGGCAGGCTTAATTGGCTCATGCGGCCGCGGTCGGCTGTCCATTTCCGGCCAGTCACGAATGCCACTTGATCCGACGACAACCAGCGCACCAATGGCGCCATTTCCACCCGCAGAACAGGTCGAGAATTAGGGCCTTTGGATGCCCTCCCGATTCAAAATAACTGAGTAAACACTTGTGGTAGCCGTGATGAATAATTGGTGTTTGGAGCGGCCACCAAAGCAAACATTGGACACCAGTTCCGGAACCAGGATCTTTCCCAGCAATTTGCCTTCCGGGCTAATGCAATGGACACCGTCGGCTGCCGAAGACCAGATATTGCCATCACTGTCCAAACGAAAGCCGTCTGATGCGCCAGGGTCAATCGTGTGAAAGGCGCGTCCGGAGGTGACAATGTCTCCATCAACATCGTAGAAGCGGATTTGAAGCTCGGCATTCGCATCGTACATTGCACCCGTGTCGGCGACATACAGCAGGCTCTCATCGGGCGAAAAGGCCAAACCGTTGGGACAGTTCATATCGGTGACAATCGCCGCGATATCCCCGGACTGCGGATCTACGCGGTAAACCTGACATGGCAGTTCTTGCTCCGACTTGTAGCCCTCATAATTGGTCTTGATGCCGTAATGGGGGTCAGTGAACCAGATTGAATCGTCCGATTTTACAACCACATCATTTGGGGAGTTTAGAGGCTTGTCCTGAAATTTGTCTGCAATGACGGTAATCGACCCGTCATATTCGGTACGTGTCACCCGCCGGGCACCATGCTCACAGGAAATCAAACGTCCCTGGCGATCTCTTGTGTGTCCGTTGGAATAATTTGAAGGCTGGCGATAGACAGACACCTCGCCATCGGGTCGCCAACGCATGATCCGATTGCTGGGAATATCGGAAAACAGCAGGCAGTCGGCGTCGCCAAACCAAACCGGCCCTTCTACCCAGTCAAAGCCCGATGCCAGTTTTTTCACTGGCGCATTGAACATCACGTAGGTGTTGAAGATTGGATCGATGGCTTCGTAAAAGGACATGGTTTTCTCTGGGCTCGGTGCCTCTTATCGATAGCACAGAAGCAGTCGTCGGCAAGATCGAATGACCTCACTTCAATCCGTCATTGAAACTGGTGCGCCGGAGACTATTCGAACAGGTCGAAGTCGAAACGGTAGCTGAGACCGAGGCCAACCGAGAACTGGTCTTCGTTGCCTCTTTTGACAATCGGACTGTCGGCGGCATCGCCGACAAAACGATCCCAGCCAGCACGAAAATGCAGGGTGGTTTTTTCCGTATAGGCATAGTTTGCCTGCAGATCGACACCGTAGGACGTGATGCCCGAGCCGGGACGGAATGCGGTCAGCACGGAACCAGCTGCAGCTGCTTCTGCGGCTGTCACGCCGAAATAGGTGCGCGTATAATTATCCGACCCCCAATTCACCCGTGGACCAAACACCAACTCCAACTGTTCGGTTGGTTGTGTGATCACATCCAGACCCAACCTGCCAACCTGGCCTTCATGGCCGCCAAACCCCTGGCGGATTTCGGCGAAACCTTGCAGCCAGTCGTGGCGATAGCGCACGCCGAAACCGGCCTCTACTGCAAAATCGACCTTGTTTGTTCCGGTCAAATCATTGGAATCCGAAGCGGAACGTTCGCCAATGACCGAGAATGAAGGATAAACACTAAAACCGCTCGTTTTGACCGAGCCATCAACAACCTGACCAAACCCGGGCAGATAAAGACGGTCCACCTTGATAATTGGAAACGGTGACAGCAGATATTCCGAAGCACCGGCGAATTTGGGCTTGTACAGCCCGCCAGCACCCAGACGGATCACATATTGAGGTCCGGTCTGCGGAGCATCCACAGATGTACCATAGTCCTGCGCCACACCAATTGTTGTCAGTCCTGAGGCGAGCGATGCAGCAATTGCCATCGACATCAACAGATTGTTCTTCATATCCGGAATCCTCAAAAGCGACCTTTTTTGGCGCCCGACTGTTTAAGTACGACTGACGTTCAATGTCCACCACCGATCACCATAGAGTGATGCTGTGTCGCAGAGATTTTTGCAACAAAGGCATAGCCAGTGGCATGGCCAAAGACGTTGCCAGGGGCATCGACAAGCTCAGGCCGGATTTGGCGAATTGCCACAACCCGTTAAGGTAGCGGATCAGACCCACGTGAGGACGCAATTGATGCTTTGCAAGATTGGTGAAATTGAGGTTTGGCGGATATTGGAGATCAATGGCCCCTATCTCAAACCTGAAGAGCTTTTTCCGCTCAACAGCGAGGAAGTGCGAGATGCAATTGAAGCGCATGCGCCCGATCAGTTGTGCCCCAATTCCGGTGGTCTGATCCTGCCAATTCAAGGATTTCTGCTCAAAACACCCTCCCATATTGTTTTGGTGGACAGCTGTGTGGGGAATCACAAAGACAATGGCCATCCAGATTGGAACCAGCGTTCGGGCACCCGTTTTTTGGCGGCATTGACCGCTGCCGGCATTGGCCCTGAAGATGTTGACTTCGTTCTATGCACTCATCTCCACACCGACCATGTCGGCTGGAATACCAAGCTGGAAGACGGGCGCTGGGTGCCAACATTCGCCAATGCACGCTATTTGATCCCGACCGAAGACAACGCCCATTTTTGCAAGAACCCCGGAAATTCTTATCTTCAAAGCGTGTTGCCTGTGATCGAGGCTCAGCAGGCCGAAATGGTGACGTCCGGTCATATGCTGGGCGACCATATCACGTTGATACCAACGCCCGGCCATACGCCAGGCCATGTATCCGTACTTCTAAAAAGCGGAGAGGCTGAAGCAATAATCACCGGAGATGCCCTGCATACAACGGCCCAGTGCTGGCATCCTGAGTGGCAGTTCAAATATGACGTTGATGGTGAGCAAGCCATCACGTCGCGCCGCAATTTGCTGGAGGATGCATCAGAGGCAAACCGCCGGGTATTGGGTAGCCATTTCACATTGCCGTCAATCGGGCGGGTAAAAGCTCTTGGTGACGCTTTTTGCTGGGAAGACGATTGAGATCGAGCCATTGGGTTTACAATCTAAAGCCCCCTTGTCGGACTGCGATAAAGCTCGAAGTCGTCTCAGTTGCCATGATCAATGAACGAATGGCGTTTTCGTCAAAAATCAGGACAGAGAGTTTGTCCAAAGCCGTTCATTAGAAGAGTTGGGTGGCAATATCTTGGATGGTTTCAATTAAATCACCCAAGTGGACACATTGCCGCAGAAACTAAATTTTAGACAACATTTTCAATTAGATAAAGACAATTGATCAATGCATTTAGAGTATAATGACACCAATCAAATAGCCTCGCTCAAATCCGATTGGAGTTTTGTCGCGTAGATTATTCCATAACCAAGCAATGTTCATTGGAAAGGGTAAATCCATGAAGAAAAATCTGAAAACACTCACCGCAATCGCACTTGCTGCAATGGTATCAACAACTGCCCATGCAAAAAGTATCGTTGAAATCGCCGCTGGCGACGATCGCTTCTCCACTTTGGTTGCTGCGGTTAAAGCCGCCGGACTGGCCGACACGCTGTCTGGCCCCGGCCCATTTACTGTTTATGCGCCAGTCAACGCCGCGTTCGATGCTTTGCCAGCGGGCACGGTCGAAACGCTTTTGAAGCCTGAAAACAAGGGCCAGTTGACTAATGTGCTGCTGTATCACGTGGACGACCGCAACCTGGGATCGAAAGACATACCGCACGGTTCAAACTACTTTAAGCCGATTCTGTCATCCGCTCGTCTGTGCATTACAAATTCAGGCAGCGGCGTGTCGATTGCTGACGGCACCGGTGAAAGCGCCAACGTGGTAATCGCTGACATCAAGGCCGACAATGGCGTTATTCATGTGGTGGACAAAGTTCTACTGCCAGGCAAACGCCCCAGCTGCCACTAACACCGCTAGCCCTGCGCCCCGGCGCAGGGCACCCGCCAGCTGGACGCGCAATTTCGGACTAATGCCCCTGATTGCTCTCACCCATTTTCCCTGTAAGCTTCCTGAAGCGATCATACAGGAGCATGTAAGCGAGTGAGCAAACAGGAAACATCCACATTTATGGCGATGAAGGGTGCCGGCTATTATTCCCGGGCCACGATTGGCGCCAAACATGTGATGGACAACGCTGTAGGCATGGTGCTCAAAGCGGTTGAACGCATGAACCTGGCCGACGACACTGCAACATTTCGCGCCACAGACATGGGGGCCGCCGATGGTGGAACTTCAATCGACCTGTGGCGTGAAATACTTGGCCAGATTCGCCAGCAATGTCCGTCAAAGCCCATCGAGATGATCTACACGGATTTGCCGCGCAACGACTTCAGCCAGGTGTTCCAAATCGTCCATGGTCTGACCGACACAAGATCCTACCTCGAAGACGTTTCCGATGTTCATGTGATGGCTTCCGGCACCTCATTTCACCAACTCATCGTGCCCGCCGGGACATTGGATTTGGGATTTTCAGCCACCGCTTCCCATTATGTCGTATCGACGCCCTGTAACATTTCTGACCACGTCCACATGGTCGGTGCATCGGGAGCGGAGCGCGCAGCCTACGAAGCGCAGGGCGCCAGGGACTGGGAAACCATGTTGCTGCGCCGCGCCGAAGAGTTGAAACCAGGCGGTCGGCTCTGCCTGTTCAATTTTGGTATTGACGAGGAAGGCCGCTATCTTGGCAGCACCGGTGGCCAGAACATGTTCAACACTTTCGCTCTTTTGTGGCGCAGTCTGGTCGACGATGGGACCATCACGCAAGACGAGTTCCTCAACACCAATTTTCCGCAATGCTATCGCACGCAGGAGCAGTTTGTAGCACCACTGGCAGCCAACACTGGAGCGGCCTATAAGGCTGGGCTTCGTCTGGAGCACGTGGAAAGCCGCGTTGTGCGTTGTCCGTTTGAACAGGCGTTTACCGAAGATCATCAAGACCCCGTGCGGTTTTCCCATGAATATGTCCCCACCTTAAGATCGTGGTCGGAGCCAACTTTCGCCTCTGGACTTTCGACAAGCAGATCCGCCGATGAGCGGGCCTCGATCATTGATGAGTTTTACGAACGCTACCGCCAGCGGGTGGAGGCTGCGCCGCAGCGGCATGCCATGGACTATGTTCATATCTATCTGGTGTGCGCCAAAGCCGACTAGGATTGGAAATTGCAATGAATGAAATGTTTAGCCGCATCGAAGCTGTGTTTGGATCAGAAATTGAGGTGCCCGCGGTGCCGACCGGCATGGACCCGACCGAATGGCATGCACGACTTGAACTGGCAGCCACCTACCGCATGGTCGAGCATTTTGGCTGGACGAGTGTTGTCTACAACCACATCACGCTAAGGGTGCCTGGCACCAACGAATTCCTGATCAATCCATTTGGGTTACGCTATGATGAAATCACGGCGGGTAATCTGGTTCGTGTGACGATTGATGGCGACAAAGTTTCCGACAGTGACTGGCCGATCAACAAGGCAGGCTACACAATCCATTCGACGATCCACAAGGCGCGTCCTGACCTGCACTGTATCATCCACACCCATGAGCCTGTCAGTCAGGCGCTTTGCGCAACCGACGCTCCCTGCATTCCCGTGACGCAGGAAGGGTGTCAGTTTTATCAGCGGGTGGACTATCATGATTTTGAGGGCATTGTGCTGGACGGTTCGGAAGGCCCACGTATTGTGCGGGCGCTGGGTGATCAGTTCCACACCCTTGTCCTGCGTCACCATGGGTTGATAACTGCGGGGCCGGACTGCACTTGGGCATTCGTGCGTCATCAGGCCTTCATTCGCAATACTGAGGTACAACTTGCAGCCATGGCGTCCGGGCAAATGGTTCCCATTCCTGTGTCCGCAATGCAGAATTGTCGCACACAATTTGAAGGCGGTTTGGCTCAAGCCGGGGCAAAACTGCGTCATCCAGAATGGCCAGCGCTGATCCAGCTGATCGATGCAAAAGACCCCAGTTGGAAAAACTAAATTCAGCCAGCCATGCTGCAGCTTGTCTGCTGGGCGAGACATGGCTCAAATTTTGACCTGGAATCTTGGGAAGGGCGACGTGCAAATATGTTATCACAGTCGCACTTTCATTCGCCGACTTACAACACATCAGATTGAGTAAGGTTGCGGTGTGGAATTAGCGACAATCGAAGTTGCAATTATAAAATATACAACCAAAACAATGCATTAAGAATAATAAGTGGCGGAGAGACAGGGATTCGAACCCTGGAGACGGTCTCCCGCCTACACACTTTCCAGGCGTGCGCCTTCGACCACTCGGCCACCTCTCCGCTATGATCTGCCCATGGAACCGGGCACTACCGGTAACCATCATTTGCGTGATCAAGTCGCTCCATTGCTGCAGCGCCAGCGGATATACACATAACCGGGACATGGTTTCAACCGCAATTTCACCGAGAATGCCAACCTGCTTAATTTAATCGAATTCGGCACCCGTTATTGCGCTCACAACAGCCCAATACAATCACATCTGGCCCAACAAAAAAGCACCTCCCCGACCAGATTCAGGCCACAATGGCCAAACGCATTCCAATCCTCAGCGGGTAGCTGGATTGCGTCTTCACGGAACAAAAAGGGGGCATATGCCACTCTTCGGCATTGAATGGATGACAAACCACATTTCACCAGTATAAAAGATCGGGTGATTTGAGGTGGGCAACTTCGTGTTTCATTTTGTATTCAAGATTCTTGGCTTGTTTATCCTCGCCCTGGCCGTCGTGCTGGCGGTGCTGGATATCACGCGCTCAATCACCGCAGCTGAAATCACCCTCACCCCATTAGCCAGCACATGGGCTGCAGTTAGCCCTACTTCGCTGCTCGCCGGACGTGACCTTGTACAAGCCTGGACACACCCCTATTTATGGGATCCGGTGCTGACCTTCATTTTGCAATTGCCTAGTTGGCTGCTTTTTTGGCTGTTGGCGATGATCTTCCTGAAGTTGGGACAGCGCCGCGAGAACCCCTACGGACGATTTGCCAGCCGTTAGGGGCAATTCTGACAAGAAAGGCCAAGCCAATGTTCCTGATCGACCGCCTGACCAGCAAACTGAGAATGCCGACATCACAAACCGCCCTCCCCGGTCGGCCTGATGCATTGCCAACCGCCGACAACCACTATGTCAACGGACGTCCAATCACCGCGCCCGCGCCAGACGGCATGGAAGAAGTGTATTTTGGCATGGGCTGTTTTTGGGGCGTGGAACGGCTGTTCTGGGAACAGCAGGGAGTTTGGGTTACTGCCGTTGGATATCAGTCCGGCGTGACTCCAAATCCAACCTATAACGAGGTTTGCACAGGACTCACAGGACACAATGAAACAGTGCGCGTCGTTTTTGATCCGGCAGAAATCTCTTTCGACAAACTGTTGCAACTGTTCTGGGAAACTCATGACCCGACACAGGGCATGCGCCAGGGCAATGACACAGGAACCCAGTACCGCTCTGGCATCTATGTCACCAGTGAAGCGCAAAAGGTCCAGGCCGAAGCTTCGCGGGATGCCTATGGCAAAGCGCTTGGGGAAATTGGTAAAGGGTCCATAACGACGGAGATCCTGAACGCGCCAGCCTTCTACTACGCTGAAGAATACCATCAGCAATACCTGGCCAAGAACCCACAAGGATATTGCAATTTGGGCGGTGTTGGCGTGGCCTGCCCTGTCCCTTCTGCAAGCTCTGCGGCGTCGACCAACGCCTAAATACTGTGAATCTCACCCAATTCAACGACTATTGTGGCAACCTCCCTGCCACCGAAAAGGTGATTCAGTGGGGAGGTGCCCATGTCTGGAAGGTCGGTGGCAAGATTTTCGCAATTGCCTCCCGTTGGGGCAAATCTCCTGAAAGCGGCAGGATCAAGATTGGCTTCAAGGCCAGCGACATGGCCTTTATGATGCTCACTGAACAGCCAAACATCGAGCCTTCACCTTATCTGGGGCGTTATAAATGGGTACAGCTACAGACCGAAACCGCGCTGGAAGATATTGATATCAAAGCTTATATTGAAATGGCTCACAAACTTGTAACGGCGAAACTAACCAAAGTGCAACGCAAGCAACTCAACCTCTAAGCTGCCGTTCTCAAGCCTCAAAGCAGGCTTCCAGCAGTTTTCGGGTGTTTTCGGCGGTCATAGCCACAGGGTTGCCGCCCGTGCTCGGATCGGCCAGTGCATCCTTGATCAACCGGTCCATGTCAGGGTTCTCCACCCCCAACTCGCCCAGACTGGCCGGAATGCCAAGCGCCGAATTGAGGTTGCCGACAAAGGAATGAAATCCGTCAAAACCACCGGAGATCTTGAGATAATCCGCGGCCCGAAAGATAACGTCTTCAATGGCAGGTCGATTGAATTCCAGAACTTTCTGCATCACCACGGCATTGGTTGTTCCGTGGTGCGTGTGATGCTGCGCACCAATCGGGTGGGAAAGCGCGTGAATCGCACCAAGCCCTTTTTGAAAGGCCGTGGCGCCCATCGCCGCCGCCACCATCATGTGAGAACGCGCTTCGACATCGCTGCCATGTTCATATGCGACCAAAAGATTTTCTTTCACCAACCGCATGCCCTCCAGCGCAATGCCCTGCGACATGGGGTGGTAATGAGGTGAACAATAAGCCTCTAAGCAATGGGCAAATGCGTCCATCCCAGTACCAGCGGTGATGGCTTTCGGCATGCTCATGGTCAATTCCGGATCGCATATCACCACGCTAGGCAACACTTTTGGATGGAAAATGATTTTCTTTTCACTGGTTTGCGAATTGCTGATGACGCTGGCGCGCCCCACTTCTGAACCGGTCCCCGCCGTTGTGGGTACCGCAACAATCGGGTCAATGCCGTTGGGATCGGCACGCGCCCACCAATCGCCGATGTCTTCAAAATCCCATAGTGGCAGACTTTGACCCGACATAAAGGCCAGCATTTTGCCAAGATCAAGACCGGACCCGCCGCCAAAGGCAACCACCCCATCATGCCCGCCCTCCCGGTATATGCGCAGACCGGCTTCGACATTGTTTTCAGTTGGGTTGGGATCAACCTCGCTGAAGATGGCATTTCCAAGTCCCGCCTGATGCATCAATTCGAGCGTCCGGGATGTGACATCGAGATTTGCCAGTCCGCGGTCGGTCACCAGCAGCGGTTTTTTCATCCCGGCCGTCCGGCAGGCATCGCCAATTTCAGCGATGCGCCCTGCCCCAAAACGGATTGATGTTGGATAGGACCAGTTTCCGACAAGTTGCATTTGAGGTTGTCCTTTTATCAATGTCTGCTCAAGCAAAACGCCTTGTATGACGGCATCAGCACAAGGTCGCTTCTGATCCGCTATCTGATGATTACGATGTCTGAATTTCACGCCAAGTGGAAGGCCTTCCAACGGCATTTTTGACGGCCACACCGTTAAATTTTGAAGTAATATTGATGCATCAAACTGAACAGTTTGCATCGCTGAGGAGCGGCCCGACTTCACCCATTCTTAACTCAATAACGCGACACTAAGGCCACTATTGGAATTATCTGTTGTGGGTTCGCACTTCAACGCTGCGCAAGTTCGTTACCAGTCTGCGCGGTGGAACGTTTGGGTATATCGAGAGACAACTTCCCATGGTGCAACGGGAAATGTCCAAATTTGGACAGACTTTTGAAGAGATTGACGGTCAGGTCGTCTGCACAGTTCCCGGAGACTCTTCGCAATTCGAATGGAAACTGACGCCTGGCAGTTCCGCACTTTTGTGGACTGATTCAGACTACGATGTCCTCGACGATTGTCAGCAAATCCGCTTCAACGACGTAACCGTCGCCATCGACGGATCCGGTCAAATCACAGAAACGCCCACCGAATCTGCGCCCAAATCCGATGTTCAAGCAAAGGCGGATGCCGATGAGTTGGACGAAGTCGGGTTGAGAAACGAAGAGGACTATTCTCCGCAAACACCAGAAATCACGGTGGTCAAGCAAGGTGCAACGATTATCCGTGTTGACGATTACGTCGACACCACGGGCGACGAAACTCCATTGGTTTCCAAGGCCTGGGCAAACCATGGCGAAGTCAAAATCAACACTGATGGAACCCTAAGCTATCTGCCAGATGATTCCCTGTCGGTACGCGATGACATCACCTTTATCGTCCATGACAGTCATTGGTCGACCCAGGTAATGAAAGTCCGGATCGAAAATCAGGTTCCACTGCCCGAATTGGGCAGCCAGTTGATCCCCAACCAGTTCGACGGCATGGACACCCATGTCAGCCTCGATATTGGCGGCTACCTGGCTGACCTGCTGCTCGACGACAATGTGACGGTTTCGGTCACAGGCCTGCCTCCCGGTCTGACATATAATGCCGGCCGCATGCATATTGAAGGGGTTCTCAACAGCGATGGCGGCGATGGCGAAAGCTATGTTGTCCAGGTTTCGCTGACGGCGGCCAGTGGTCAGGTTCTGTCTACCCAGTTCAGATGGATCGTCCAACAGGAACGTGCGATGGACGCTCGTGAAGCCCTGACACGCGCAGTCCCCCCCATCTCATCTCAAAGTGACGCAGCAGCTGCAGCCGTACTTTATAGCGTTGCCAGCCAAGCGGCGATGGCAGCGCGCGGACTTTCACTCACCCAAAACGCCACCGCAGCCCAGAGCAACAGCAACCAAACCGCAAGCCAACTGGATATTGCCCGAAATGACCTGTTGGCCGGCGAAAGTGGTAAAGCCAGTTTGAAGGGCAGTGAAGGACAGGGGCTGGCTGACCTTCGACTCGATCCACCGATCCAGATCGAGGAAGAAGGTGAAGAACCACCGGCGCAATTGGTGGATTCAGGCAGCAGCAGCGTGAGTATTGAGCGATCGCGCGACGACGGACCCGCACGAACTGCTCCCAGATCAAATGTCGAACTGGAAGATGACACCACCGCGGCGGCTGGTGGCCCTGGTGCAGGCGACACCAACGAAGCGCCATTTACCGGTAGTCCCGCGCCTGTTTCGACCAATGAGGACACTGGCGTATTGGGCATCGACGTGCTCACCGCAGCCTTTGATCCAGACGGTGATACAATATCGCTCACTTCCGCAAGCGCCGGAAGTGGTGTCGTTGGCATCAATGGCGATGGCACACTTGATTATGTACCAGATCCGGATTTCAACGGCACTGACACAATCACCTACACACTGGCCGACGGAAACGGCAATTCAACCACCGGATCGGTGGCCGTCAACGTAGCCGCTGTCAACGATGCACCGATTGCCGGAACGCGTGCTGATGTGTCGACCAATGAGGATAATACGCTCAGTAATATCAACGTCTTGACACCCGCTTCAGATATTGATGGCGATGCTCTGACCGTCAGCGCAGCGACCGCCGTCAATGGAGTCGTCACCGTCAACGCAGACAATACTCTCAACTACATTCCCAATGCCGATTACTTTGGTTCCGATACCATCAATTACACGGTTAGCGATGGCAATGGCGGATTTGACTCATCGTCTTTCGCGGTCACCGTCAACTCCGTCAATGACGCTCCCCGGCCCGTTGCAGATAGCGACGTTGTGCTTGAAGATGGAAGCGTTTCGATAAATGTGCTTGGAAACGACACGGATATTGATGGATCCGTCGATCCGACTACCGTTCAGATTACTGGCACAGCATCCCCGGGGGACTCCCTGGTCGTCGCCGGTGAAGGAACATGGTCGGTTAACCCCGGTAGTGGCAATATTTCGTTCACCCCACTACCTGACTTTGACGGGTCCGTTTCAGATATTTCCTACACTGTGGCTGACACTTTGGGCGCTCGAAGCACCCCTATTGCGGTCTCGGTTACCATTACACCGGTCAACGACGCACCAGTTGCCGTCGCCAACACCAGTGTCGTTGCCGAAGACAGTTCAGTGGTGATCAACGTTCTGGCCAACGACACGGATATCGACAGCAGTTTGGATCCCGTAACGGTACAGATCGTCGGCACCGCTTCCGCCGGAGATCCGCTGGCAGTGGGGGGAGAAGGAACCTGGTCGGTCAACACCACAACCGGGGAGATTACATTTACGCCTGAAGCAGACTACGATGGCGCTGTAACCGACATAACATACACGGTGCGAGATACAGCCGGTGCCGTTTCCAATCCGGTTGCCGTTTCCGTTTCAATTACCGGCAGCAATGACACACCCGTCGCTGGCGCCGTCCCCGATGCCGGAACGAATGAGGATGTCACCGCGACCAGTATCGACGTGCTCTCATTTGTCACAGACGCCGATGGCGATACGGTATCGGTTACCGGCGCAACGGCCTCCAATGGCTCGGTTGTGGTCAATCCAGACGGATCACTGAACTACACGCCCGATGCCAATTATAATGGAACGGACACCATTTCATTCAACCTCGACGACGGCAATGGCGGAACCAGTTCCGGATCCGTCGATGTGGTGGTCGCACCAGTCAATGACAATCCAGTTGCGGGATCGACTCCTCTCAGCAACAGCAACGAGGACACCGCCCTCAACAATATCGACGTTCTCTCATATGCCTCTGATATTGATGGGGATTCACTGTCCGTATCTGCCGCAAGCGCTGCCAATGGTCTGGTCACCATCAACCCTGACGGATCGTTAAACTACACACCGAATGCAGACTTCAACGGCCTCGACACAGTCAGCTATACAGTTGACGACAGCAATGGCGGCACAGCAGCCGGCACTAAATTCGTGTACGTCAATCCGGTCAACGACGCACCGGTTACAGCCAATGATTCAGGCACTGTGCCCGAAGACGGCTCGATTGTCGTCAATGTTTTGGTCAATGACAGTGATGTTGACGGAACACTTGTTCCTTCTACGGTCCAGATCACTGGAACAGCCAGCCCAGGTGATTCACTGATTGTCGCTGGTGAAGGCACCTGGTCGATCAATTCCACCACAGGTGAAATCACCTTTACCCCTGAAACCGATTACACCGGCTCGGTATCTGCGATTACCTATACGGTTGAAGACAATAGTGGCGCTGTTTCATCTCCAGCAACGGTGTCGATCACAATCAGCTCGGTCAATGATGCCCCAGTCGGCTCAAATGATTCAGACACCCTTGTCGAAGACGGTTCTGTGATCATCGACGTGCTGGCCAATGACAGCGATATCGATGGCACACTCGATCCGGCAACGGTTCAGATTACCGGAACAGCCAGCGCAGGCGACTCTCTGGTTGTTGCAGGTGAGGGAACCTGGTCAGTCAACACGACCACTGGTGCGATTACCTTCACGCCCGAGCCTGACTATGCAGGCCCAGTCACCGATACAACGTACACGGTGCAGGATGACGGCGGCGCAACCTCCAATGCGACGAACGTGTCCGTATCAATCACGCCGGTAAACGACGCGCCTGTCGCCAGCAGCGATACAGATACTGTCCTGGAAGACGGTTCCGTCGTTATCGACATTCTAGCCAATGACAATGACATTGACGGCACGTTGGTGCCGTCTACGGTACAAATCGTCGGCACAGCATCAGCCGGTGATCCACTAGCAGTCCCCGGCGAAGGAACATGGACAGTCAATGCGACTACTGGCGAAATCACATTCACGCCGGAAGCCAACTACACAGGTTCCGTAACCGACATCTCATACACGGTCGAAGACAATAACGCCGCGGCATCAAGTCCAACAACTGTGTCTGTCTCGATTACCGGGATCAATGATGCGCCTGTCATCGACCTCTCAAACTACGACAACGCAGCTTCGAATTCGAGCTTTTCCGCCGGAACCGTGGCCAATTGGACCGACTGGGCGGCAGTTGGATCGTTTTCTACAGGTGGCGTGGCACCCAATGCTCCAGCCGTCAATTATGATCCCGTAGGGGCTGTCTCCACTCTCACACAGACTGGTGTAACGGGGCTGTCAGATGGCCCCGGATCCAACGGCGCGGCGATGATCCAATTTGATTTGGGTTGGAACAATGTCCCCGGCGACGGCGGCCGTGCACAGGAACTCACTTTGTCTGTCGGCGGGATCGACTATGTCAGCTTTACAACCCCTGCCGGGCCAGGTGCTACCACTGCGGTCAATTTCTTAAATGGCGCAAGCGGCACGCCAGCATCTATCACAGAATCCAACTACCTGGATTGGACCTATACCACAATCGAATTGAATTTGCCGGCCACCGTCGCGGACACTGCCGACGTTCGATTCACCTGGGAAAACCTGGCAAGTCCTCAATTTGCCGGTGATGACATTTCCATCGATAACGTCAAAGTCATTGTTAACGACGCGAACCCCAACGATTCCGATCACCAGGTCGACTATCAAAATGGTAACCCTGCGATTTCATTGTTGGATTCGTCTTCCAGCATTCAAGACACTGACGGGACAACATTGCAGTCGGCACAGGTATTGCTGACTTTTGCTGAGTCCGGCGACGCCTTTCTGGTAGGAGGCGTCGCGGCAACCAATGGCGCATCGGGAACTGTTGGTGGCCTGGTCTGGAGTTCAACAATTTCCGGCGGCCAGATCGTAGTCAATCTGACTGGAGCGGGCAGCCACGCCACCTATCTGGCGGCGCTTCAACAGATCCAGTTTGAAAGCAATTCGGGCTCGCCAGTTTCGTCAACAAGGGTGGTCGACATCACAGTCAACGATGGAATCGACGATTCAGTCGCGGCCCAGACCTTCATCAATTTCGGTATCAACGACGCCCCACCCTCGGCGACAGACGACGTCGCAGCCGGGTTCGAAGATGTGGCATTGGTCATTGACGTTTTGGCCAATGACACCGATGGCGACTTTCCAATCGACCCGGCAACGGTTCATATCCGGGGCACGACTAATCCCGGAGACTCCCTGGTCGTGGCCGGGGAAGGCACATGGTCGATCAATGGGGTGACCGGTGAAATTACTTTCACTCCAGAAGCCGAATATGTCGGCACCCCGACTTCTATTGAATACACCGTCTCAGACACCAGCGGACTGGGCTCCAAACTGGCCCAGGTCAGCGCGACCATTGCCGCAGTCAACGATGCTCCCGTCGCTTCTGGCGACAGCGGCATAGTGACAGAAGACGGGGCGGTGGTGATCGACGTTCTTGCCAATGACAACGATATTGACGGCTCGTTGGTACCATCCACTGTACAGATTACTGGCACCAGCAACCCGGGTGACTCGCTTGTCGTGGCAGGCGAAGGCACGTGGTCAGTCAACACGACCAATGGTGAAATCACCTTCACACCGGAGACGGATTATGCCGGATCGGTGACCGACATTACCTACACCGTGGATGACAATGGCGGTGGGACGTCCAATCCCGCCACCGCTTCGGTTTCAATCACCCCGGTCAATGATGCCCCCAACACCGTCAATGACACCGACACCGTGATCGAAGACAGTGCCGTGGTCATTGATATTCTGGCCAATGACAGCGACGTTGACGGAACATTGGTTCCTTCCTCCGTGCAGATCGTCGGCACCTCCAATCCCGGAGATCCACTGGTGGTCGGCGGTGAAGGAACCTGGACGGTCAATTCACTAACCGGCGCGATTACATTCACCCCGGAAACCAACTATTCCGGGCCAGTCGCTGACATTTCCTATACGGTCGATGACAATAGCGGTGCGACCTCCACCCCTGCGACGGTCTCGGTCAGCATCACAGGTATCAATGATGCCCCAACTGCGAATAATGACAGCGACACCGTGTTGGAAGATGGCACGGTTGCGATTGACGTGTTGGCAAATGACACAGATCTCGATGGTACATTGGTACCGTCGACAGTTCAGATCGTCGGCACCGCGTCCCCTGGCAACCCGCTCGTTGTGGCCGGTGAAGGAACCT
Organism: Rhizobiaceae bacterium; assembly: GCA_039969995.1. Taxonomy (GTDB): domain Bacteria; phylum Pseudomonadota; class Alphaproteobacteria; order Rhizobiales; family Rhizobiaceae; genus Pseudahrensia. Next base: position 23,133 of record JBDVMU010000048.1, on the reverse strand, counting down.
GGAGTGTAAACACAATAAGTGGAGAGATCTCGTTTACACCAATTGCAGATTACACCGGCTCCGTAACACCAATCGCCTACACGGTGCAGGACAATAGTGGAGCAACTTCCGGCTCGGCGTCGGTCTCCGTTACCATTACCGCAGTAAACGATGCGCCAGCTGCAGCCAATGACAGCGACACCGTGGCGGAAGACGGCGCGGTGGTTATCGATGTTCTGGCCAATGACAGTGATGTTGATGGTACGCTTGACCCATCCACAGTGCAGATCGGGGGCACAAGCAATCCTGGTGACTCACTCGTGGTTGCCGGAGAAGGCACCTGGTCGGTCAACACCACCACTGGTGAAATCACCTTTACACCAGAAGCAGATTTCGACGGGGCCGTGACCAACATCACCTACACGGTCGACGACAATAATGGCGCAACATCCAATTCCGCAACAGTCGCGGTTGTCATCACGCCTTCCAACGACGCTCCCTACACCAACAATGACAGCGACTCAGTACTGGAAGACGGATCGGTCGTCATCGATATTTTGGCCAACGACACCGATGTCGATGGCACGATTGTCGCTTCCACAGTACAAATTGCTGGCACCACAAATCCGGGTGACCCACTCGTCGTACCAGGCGAAGGACAGTGGACGATCAATTCAACCACCGGGGAAATCACATTCACCCCAGAAGCGGACTATACGGGAAGTGTTACCGACATTACCTACACGGTTCAGGACAATAATGGTGCTATCTCCAGCCCCGCGTCGGTGTCGGTCTCTATTACACCAGTCAATGATCCGCCGACTCTGGACCTCGATTTGGCCCAAGGTGGCAACGATTCAGCCACCGCCTATTCTGAAGGAGCGCCGAGCGCTGCGATTACCAGCCCTAACACCGCTCCGGTTGACACAGAGGATTCATTCTATTCAGCCACGATCACGCTTGATGCGGCGCCCGATGGTGCTGATGAATTCCTGATCGTCAATTCTCCGACATTCGCGTTGAATTCTGACAATGCGGGAATGACCACATTGGGCAGCGGCTTGCAGGTCGCTTACGTTTACACTGCAGCGTCACGGGAACTGGTGCTGACCAACCAGGCCGGGCCCGGCGACCCACTGACAAATGCCAATGTCGAAGAAATGCTGGAATCGCTTTCATATCGAAATACGTCGGAAGATCCGACGGTGGGCGACCGCACTTTCACAATCGTGTTGGAAGACACATCCGGCGCTACATCCCTTCCCGCCGATGCGGCTGTTACGGTCTATGCCGTCAACGATGCACCAACAGCGAGTGGAAATGGGGGCACAGTCAATGAAGACGGCTCATTGGCCGTTTCCGTTTTGTTAAATGACGGCGATGTTGATGGCACGCTCAATCCCGCGACAATTCAAATCGTCGGCACGGCTTCGGCAGGAGATCCCCTTGTTGTGCCGGGCGAAGGTACATGGAGTGTTGACACGATCCTGGGGCGTATTTCGTTTACGCCAGAGGCCGATTACGACGGCCCGGTAACGGACATTTCCTACACCGTGCGCGACGATTTAGGGGCGATATCCAACGCCGCAACTGTGACAATGAGCATTACCCCGGCCAATGATGCACCGACGGCCATAACCCCTTCTGGCATTACCGGCACTTCGATTAACTCAGACGGTGGCAATGCTGCCTATTTCAAGCCCGACAACAGTGGCGCGTTCATGGGCGGATTGACCGCATTCACGGTCGAAATGCAGTTTTCCAGCGCCAACGCTGTTGGCGCCGCCGCAATTCCAATTTTCAACTATTTCGATGGCGGCCCCTCAGATGAATTGGAGATTACCATCTCCGACGCGCTCAGCACGCCATACATGCAATTTGAACTGGGCAGCGCAACACAATTTGTGTCCAACGCAACCTACGATCCATCCGACTTGCTTGATGGTGGGCTGCACACTTTATCCATGACCTGGGACAATGCTCTTGGAGATTGGGAATTGTTCGCCGACGGCGTGTCCGTGGCCAGCGGGTCCGGCCTAAACGCTGGATACACTATAACAGGCACCGGGGTTTTAACGCTAGGTCAGGAACAGGACAGTCTCGAAGGCAGCTTTGGCAGCACCCAATTCTTTTCAGGCACTTATCATGACCTGCGCATTTTTGATGACGTGCGTACACCTGCAGAAATTGCTGCGGGAGCAGGCAATGAAGTAGCAGCTGCTGAACCTAATCTGGTCGCAAACTGGCAATTCAGTGATGGCGAAACAACAACCGTCACCGATACCGTTTCCGGCAACAACCTCAACCTGCAACAAGTCGTCGGCGCAGGCTTTACAGCCAGCACGCCATCGGACGTCATTGCGGTGGTCGACGACAGCACCAGCGGAACAGTAATCGCAACCCTGGCAACGACCGATGTCGACACAGGCGATACTTTCTCCTACGCGTTGACAAGTGATCCATCAGGCATTTTTGAAATCGTCGGCAATGAATTACGCATTGCCAGCGGCCAATCAGTCGACTTTGAGTCGGCGGCCAGCCATGCAATTACCATTGAAGTCACGGATTCCGGCCTGGCGACTTATTCGCGCAACATGACGATTGAGGTCACCAACGTCGCCGAGGTCAATGCTGGCATGGCTATTTTTTCAAACAATTCCAACCAGGCGCTTTCCAACGAGTGGGACGGAACTTCATTCGGCAGCAACGTCACAGGACCAAATCTCGGCAACGAGTTTCGAACACTGCAGGTGGCAGAAGCGCCAACCCGCGATGAAGTCATCGTTGTGGGTGTAATTTCTTCCAGCGAGGTCCGCGCACAGATTTGGGATGGCTCGTCCTGGAGCGAAGTACCATTGGGCAAGCTCGGTGACGTCAGTGAGTCCTATTGGTGGGGAGCTGAAATTGCCTATGAGCAGAGCAGCGGTGACGCCGTCATGGTTTGGAACGATGACAATCAATCATCCGGACAGCAATTGCGCTATGCAACCTGGGACGGAAGCAGTTGGAGTCCGGTTCAGTCGGTGCCCGGGTATGCAGGTGGCGAACCTCAGCATATGAAACTTTCTTTTGACCCCAATTCCGATGAAATGGTGCTGGTGGTGAATGATGACAGCGCTGACGATTACGCATATGTTTGGAACGGCAGTTCTTGGGGCAATGGAATTTTGCTTGACGCATCAGGTGGCGGCGAGTCTGACCAAACCCCGATAGCTGTGTCGCATGAAGCTGATTCAGGTGACGCCATTGTAACTTATGGTAAGGATTCATCGACCGATATCTTCTATCGGGTGTGGGACGGAGCCAGTTGGAGTTCGGAGTCTTCGGTCTCTGCACCGGGCGCCGTCAGTGGAGACCCTCGCTGGATCGTCAGCGCAAATGATCTTTCCTCTGATCGAGTTGTTGTTGGAGCAACGACGGGAGGTAACGATGCATGGGTCAGTGTTTGGAATGGTTCAAGTTGGGAAACGGCAGTACAGATTGAAACCAACGTCGAAGACCTGAACTCACCAAACATCGCGGTCGCGTTTGAAAATCAATCTGGGCAAGCCCTGGTCACTTATTCCGAAGATGGCTCAGACACCGTTTACTACCGTACCTGGGATTCCGTTGGTGGTTGGTCGTCTGAACAAACGCTTGTCGATCTGGGCAATAGAATCAATTCGATGACTTTGGACAGCAGTCCAACCTCTGACCAGATCATGCTTTCGGTCCAAGACAATAGTCAGGACCTCAACTACATTTTGTGGGATGGCAGCAGCTGGGGCACGCCGATCCTATTGGAAAACGACACTGGTGAAAACAAGAACCAACCCTTCGCATTTGTCTGGGATCAAAATGGAGCTTTAGCCACATCACCTCTTGCATTTGACATCAACCTCGATGGGGAAATCAACGTGACCGGCGAAACCACGGCTCAAAACAAAGCCGGCATTCGTGAACTTGGCGCCACTGTCGAGTTTGACATCGACGGTGACGATGATCTCGAAACCATCGAATGGCTCGATGGCACCGGCGATGCCCTCCTCGTCGACAACCGCGACGGCAACGCTGCCAATGACATGGACGGCACGCGCCTGTTCGGCGATCAAGGCGGCACCTATGAACACGGCTACCAACAACTCGCCGAGTGGGACAGCAATGAAGACGGTGTCATCTCCGGACAGGAGGGCGAAGGCCTGAACCTGTGGGTCGACGACGGCGATGCCAAGGTGGACGAAGGTGAGTTGTTCACTCTGGGTGAACTGGGCATTTCGGAAATCGAACTACAGCTGGAAGAACATGCCGTCGACGAAGATGGACGCGATCTATTCCGTTCCTCTGCCACTTTGGAAGACGGCTCCAAGATCATGACCGAAGACGTCTGGTTTGCGCAGGCCGTTGAGGAAGATGAAGAGCAGGCAACACGTCCAGACCTGTCGACCGTACAGCAGGACGACCTGACCGCCTGACGGTCATCTCGATATCGCTGGTCTGGCTTTGAATTCATCGGCCAGAAAATCAAAAACCAATCGCACCCGGCGGCTGGTATTGACCTCGCGATGGGCTGCCAGCCAGACATCAAACTCAAAGGCAGGTAGCCAGGGAGCTGCACATTTGACCGACGGTTCCGCCTCCCCGACATGGGACACCATTACGCCAATGCCCAAACCCTGCTTGACCATTTCCCATTGCACCAGATGATCTCCACAGCGGATTGGGAAGTTGCGTTCGGTCAATTGCAATCCCAGTGCATTCAAGCCCTGCAGGAAGGGTTGATTGTCTTCAAAGCCAATGAATTGCGCCTCGCTCATTGCCGCACTGTCTTGCGGATTGCCAAGCCGGACCAGATAGTCAGGCGTCGCATAAAGGCGAGCCGATTCCTGGGCCAATTTCATTGCAACCAAATCAGGGTCGGTCGGTCGCACGCTGCGCAAGGCAATATCCGCCTCCCGACGCCGCAGATCACGCAATTCATTTGACGCCACGACATCCACCTGAATACCGGGATAGGCTAGCCGCAATCGTCCAATAATCGGCGGCATCACAAACGCCGCCATCACTTCTGTCGTGGTGATCGTCACCGGTCCTTCGACGGATTGCGACTGCCCCGTCGCGGCGAGTGCAACGCGGCCTGCCGCATCCCCCATGCCGCGCACATGCTCCACCAGTTCCAGCCCGCTCGGCGTTAGCACCAACCCATGGCCATGACGCTCAAACAGGACAACATCCAGTTCTTCTTCCAGCGCCCTCACCTGACGACCCAGCGTTGGTTGAGCCATACCCAATGAACGGGCCGCCGCCGATAATGACCCCTCCTCAGCTGTCACCAAAAAAGCGCGGGCCCGATTCCAGTCAAAATTGATTGCAGACCAATCCATGCATTAATGCATATCAAATAAGCCAACTTCGTCAATTTATTTCATTTTTGCACACCTGTATAGAACCACCCAAGCGCCCAACCCTATCAAATTTAAGCCAAGTTGGGTTGTCTGAGACCAACCAAGACTTACATCGGAATTGAAAATGACTCTCGTACAGCATCAGCCCACCATGGCCCCTTCTTCCCGGTTTTGGGATCGCATAGCGCCCAGATATTCCCGCCAGCCGGTTTCCGACGAAACAAGCTATCAAAAGAAACTGCAGATCACCCGCGAGCTGTTCCATCACGACATGGAGTTGCTTGAATTCGGATGCGGCACAGGTTCGACCGCGCTTGTTCATGCGCCACATGTCAAACATATCCGCGCCATCGACATCTCTGCCAAGATGATCGAAATCGCCAAGGACAAGGCAGCCAAAAGCGCGGTCGAGAATGTCACATTCGAACAGGAAACATTGGAAACCATCCATCCAATGCCCGAAAGCTTCGACATGGTTTTGGGACTGAGCATCCTGCATCTGGTCGAAGACCGCGATAAAGCGATTGCCAAAGTTGCCAAACTTCTCAAACCCGGTGGCTACTTCATCTCCAGCACCGCTTGTCTCGGTGACAACATGAAAATCTTCAAATTGATCGCCCCAATTGGGCGCTGGATTCGTCTGTTGCCCATCCTTCGGGTCTTTACCACCAACGAGCTTATCACCAGCCTGAAACAGGCCGGTTTTGAAATTGATACACAATGGTCACCCGGTAAAAACAAGAGTGTATTCATCGTTGCCCGCAAACCCGAATAGGGGCGACCACGCCCCCCTGATTTCACCGCAGAATTTAACCCACACCGGGCACCGCACCGGGCCGGGCACCGGGCCGGGCTTGGTATTTGAATAGGTTTCGTCACACTTTGGATGGGCAGGCACTTTGCCTGCCCATCCGATTGGGTCTAAAGTCCAGCCATATATTGCTGGACCCATGCGCAGGTTGAACCATACGCATTTTCAAGACGGACCAAACCATGACCAAGGCCAAAGAATACGACGACATTCCCGGCACCTATGTGTTTGACGCAGATCGGTCCCGCGAAGGCTATCACCTCAACATGTTCTGCATTTCGCTGCGGCTCGAGAAAAACCGCAACGCCTATCGCGAAGACCCGGACGCCTATCTGTCAAACTATCCAATGAGTGAGGAACAGCTGAAAGTTGTTCGCGAACGGGACTGGAACGGCATGCTCGCCCTGGGAGGCAACATCTACTACACCGCAAAATTGGCTGCTTTCGACGGCATTACTTTCCAGGAACTGGCGGCGATTATGACCCATATGGGCAGCGAGGATTATCGCAAAATGATGCTGAATGGTGGCCGGTCAATCGACGGCAATCGATATAAATCAGAGTGGGAAGAAAAATAATGGCACGCATCACGGCAGGAGTTGGCTGTTCACATGTCCCGGCAATTGGCGTTGCAATGGACCTCGGCAAAACCCATGAAGACTATTGGCAACCGGTCTTTGCGGGGTTTGAAAAGTCCCGCGAATGGATGAAAGAAAACAAGCCGGATGTGGTGTTCCTGGTTTATAATGACCATTGCACGGCGTTTTCCGCAGAAGTCATTCCGACATTCGCGCTGGGATGCGCTGCAGAATTTCACCCAGCCGACGAAGGTTGGGGACCTCGCCCCGTGCCGGTTGTCAAAGGCCATCAGCGCCTGGCATCCCATATTGCCCAGTCAGTCATTCTTGATGAATTCGACCTGACCATTATGAATCATATGGAAGTCGATCACGGGCTAACTGTGCCGCTTTCAGTAATGTTTGGCGAAGTCGATGAATGGCCCTGTCAGGTTATCCCGCTATGCGTCAACGTGGTGCAATATCCACCACCCACCGGCAACCGTTGCTACAATCTCGGCAAGGCTGTTCGCCGCGCCATCGAAAGCTATGACGAAGACTTAAATGTAATGGTGTTCGGCACTGGCGGCATGTCGCATCAGTTGCAGGCCGAACGGGCCGGACTGATCAACCCGGATTTCGACAAGCAATTCTTGGACTATATGACGGAAGATCCGGTCAAGGGATCGCAGATATCCCATGTGGAATACCTGCGTGAGTCAGGCTCTGAAGGCATCGAACTGGTTATGTGGCATGTCATGCGTGGTGCGCTTAATGACGATGTTGAAGAGATTCACCGCCACTATCATGTGCCCGCCTCCAATACTGCCGTTGGCCACATCATTCTAGAAAATCGATAGGACAGAACCCATGCGTATTTGTGTTGCCGGCGCTGCAGGCGCCTTTGGCATGAAACATCTCGATGCTCTCAGCAATATTGACGGTGTTGAAGTCACCTCCGTTATGGGCGTGGAAGCCGACGACATAGAAGGCTTTGCCAGGGAGCGCGGTATTGGCCATGCATCTACAAATCTGGAAGAGTGTCTGGCCCGCGACGATGTCAACGCGGTCATTCTGGCCACCCCAACGCAGATTCACGCTGTGCAAGCCATTCAATGCCTGAAAGCCGGTAAGCATGTGCTGGTGGAAATTCCCATGGCCGACAGCCTTGCCGATGCAGAAGAATTGGTGCGGGTACAGAAAGAAACCGGCCTGGTCGCCATGGTTGACCATGTCCGCCGTTTCAATCCGTCACATCAATGGGTGCACAACCGCATTAAAAACGGCGAATTGAATATCCAACAGATGGATGTGCAAACATATTTCTTCCGCCGCACCAACATGAACGCGATGGGCAAACCCCGGTCATGGACCGACCATCTGTTGTGGCATCACGCCTGTCATACGGTTGATCTGTTCATTCACCAGACCGGCGAAGTTCCTACTGAAGTGTTCGGTTTGCAGGGTCCCAAGCATCCTGACCTTGGCATTGCCATGGACATGACGATTGGCATGAAATCCCCGTCGGGCGCGCTGTGCACTTTATCGCTTTCATTCAACAATGATGGACCATTGGGCACGTTCTTCCGTTACATCTGTGACAACGGCACCTATGTCGCCAGCTATGACGATCTTTATGACGGACGCAATGAGCCAATCGACCTGAGCGGCATAGCCGTTTCCAACAATGGCATTGAGCTTGCCGACCGGGAATTCATCAGTGCCATTCAGGAAGGCCGTGAACCCATCTCATCGGTCGCCCAGGGCTTGGCTGCAATGCAGGTTCTCGACGCCATCGAAAAGACGATGTCCTAGAGCCCTTCACAGCTAAATGGACATCGGTGGCGGTGGGAACGCTGCTGCCTTTCGTCATACGAGATTTGTGACGATCAGCAATCCAGCCGACAAAACCAAACCCGCAACCGGTACTGCCATCGGCACTTTGAAACCGTGAATTCCCGGATCAGGCACTCTGATCTTGAGCATGATCAGTGCAGTATTGGTCGCCACCCAGACCAGTAAAACGATCTGGGAAGTACCCTGCGCCAACGCATCCAGCGGAAACCCAAGCGCCAGAACAAGTGTCAGTGCGCCAACCGCAACGGTCGCCCGAACCGGCGTTTTGGTCACTTCGCTTATCTGGCGGAACGCCTGCGGCATGGTCTGTTGTTCCGCCATGCCGTAGATAACCCGAGACGCCATGATCATTTGCACGAGGATGGTGTTCAATGTGGCAAAAATCGCAATCGCGCTGATGGTGGCCGGGCTCATACCAGTCAGCCTCTCGAACACCAGACTGAGCGGCGCTTCCGACCCCGCCAATTCTTCCGGCGGAACGGTGGTGACCGCGATAAGCGTGACGGCAAAATAGAGCAGGGTCGTGATCAACAATGTCGCCAAAATGGCCAGCGGTACCGTGATGTGCGGACGCTTGGTTTCCTCAGCCACATTGACCATGTCTTCAAAGCCGATAAAGGCAAAAACCGCCAACAAACCGGCATTGGCAATTCCGGCCCAGATCACCAGATCATCCAATGGTGGAAGCATGCTCGGCATCTGCACCATTGGGCTCGTTTCGTTGGACAATCCAGCCCAAACCAGAATCAGCAATCCCCCGGCTTCGATGAGAGTGAACAGGGCGGCAATCAGCACCGATTCCATGATCCCCCAGGCCGCGACAACACCAACGACAACAACCACCGCCGTCACCACCAGCGGCAGAGGTAAGTCAATGAAAGTACGAAGATATCCCGCGCAACCAATAGCCACGGTCGCAGATGCAACAATGCCGGACAGGATCACCAGCCAGCCGATCACGGCTGAGACCGATTTGGAGCGCAATCCTTCGCGCACATAGGCTGCCTCTCCGGCGCTAACCGGAAAACGGCTAACCAACTCACCATAGGATGCTGCAGTGGGCGCGATGGCGATTGCGGCAAGCACGAAGGACAGAGGCGCGTAAAGACCAGCCCATCCCGCAGCGGCCCCCACCAGAACATAAATTCCCGCACCAATTGTCGTACCCAGACCATAGAGCACCAGGAGGGGCAAATTGAGCACCCGTTTGAGCTGTGTGCTGTCGTCCGGAAGATTTGGTTTTGCCGTGGTTGTGTGGGTCATGCAGCCATCATCTCACATAACCGCAATCCTGTATTGATTGAGATCAACAAGCCTGGAATATTAACCTAGTTTAGGAGATTTCAACGTTAACTATATGTTAACATTCAACTTGTCCACGCGCCTGATTTTCTGCATGTCTTCCCTAAGGGAAGACAATGGTCGGTGTAAGATCGCGGCAGGGATGCACCAAACAGACCGTTTTTCCAGGGGAACAGAAACTGGGCGATTGAGGTGAATACAGGAGTGGGTCCTGTCACCAAATATCGCTAAAGGCCGCATCTCGCAAATCGCGACACAATTGCGGCCCTGTTGGGACAGGCCGTATGTCAACTGAGCAGTTGGATTCAATTGGCTGTTTGGTGCCGCAGGCAGTGTTCAATGGAACGCTGTCATGAGGTCGATTATCTTCACATGCCTGTTTGTGATTTCCTTCCTACTGGCTGGGCTGATCACTCCAACAAACGTCCTCGCAGCAGATGTTACCTGTATTGGTACCAACCAGCTGAACCTGTATAATCGGGAAGCGACAACGGGAGCGGAACAACCCTTCCTTCGAATTACTCCAACGGCTTGCGAGCATCTCGACTTTACAACCGTGACTGCTCTAAGCAGCATAGCGACCACCGATTCTCCGGTATTGGCGCAGCGTGAACCAGCCAGCGCTGGTACCGATTACATGCATATACACTGGAAGTCGGGGGGCAATATCACCAGTCTAACAGTAAACAATGTTCCGGTGGCAGCAGATACAGATGTCGAACTGCATTCACTGGCTGCAGGAACCCAAACTGAATACAAAGTACAGTATGACCACTCGACCGCTGGCACCCGGGTTTTCACCTTTGATGTGGCTGGTAATCAGCAACAGTTCCTGGAAAACGATTTCACCATCACAACGATAACCAAGGTCACCAATGTGCTACCCGCAACAGGCCCGACTGCAGGCGGCACCAAAGTGACAATTACAGGTCAAAGTCTAACGGGCACAACAGACGTGACATTCAACGGCGTTCCAGCAACTGGCATAACGTTTATCAACGACACAGAAATCGAAGCCATCACTCCGGCCGGTGTCTCTGGCACCGCCAGTGTTCAAGTCACCTCTGCCACAGGTTTCAACAGCGCCAACACCCTTTTTAGCTACGGCGATGGTAATTCGGGAACGAGACTTTCTGATACAGAAAAACAAATCATCGAGTTCATGCATGGACGGGCGGTCAACCTTCTGAACACCAAACCAGACCTAACCGGCTTTATTAACGGCACAAACAGCGCTGATGCGCTACTTGGCCTGCTCGACATCGATGCCAATTCAAATGGATTTAACTTGTCCTTCAGCAGCAGCCTCGGGCGAATCTGGAGCAAACAGGAAGCCAACGAAATTCTCGCTTATTCAGCAAACGCGGACCACATGTCTGCCGGTTCGAAAATTGGAAAACCACGGGCCGGTTCCACCGATAACAAAGCACAAATGCACAGCGAAACTTCTGCATATCAATCCCCCGATGAGGCCAATTCAATAGCCCAGGAACGGGGCTACGATATGTGGATTCAGCTTCACGCAGCCAAGTCCAATGCAGGCACGGTAAAATCAGATCTATGGGTCGGACACGCCGGAACGCATGCGTTTTTATCGTCAGATCTGTTGGTTGGAGTAATGGGTCAGCTCGATTGGGCAGAACAATCCAACTCTTCAACTGGTTCCAGTGTCCAAGGACTTGGCTGGATGCTTGGCCCATATTTGGCAACTCGATTACCAGAGCAAAATCTGTATTTCGACACACGTATCCTTTGGGGCCAATCCAATAACACCATTTCTCCCGATGGCAGCTATGAAGACCGATTTAAGACCGAAAGGTGGATGGCTAATGCCAAGCTCAGCGGCGTAATCGCCGCCAATGGGTGGACAATCCAGCCGGCAATTGAGGTCAATTATTTCCAGGAAACACTGTCTTCATATACCGACAGAAACAACACAGTTGTTTCCAAACGATCCATCTCCTTGGGGGAGATCCGCTTCGGACCCTCCGTTTCACGTCAATGGACGACGAATGATGGGATCGTCGTGCGGCCCTCTGCCGGTGTCACCGGCGTGTTGAATTTTGCCGTCGAAAACGAGGGACATTCACCAGCATCAGGCCTTGGTTCCAACGATCTTCGGGCCCGTTTTGAGGCAGGATTGACCATTGGGCGGCCAGATGAATGGGCCCTCAACGTTTCTGGTTTCTATGATGGCGTCGGCACGGACAACTTCGAATCTTACGGAGGAAGTATTCGCCTCGTCATCCCCCTGCCCTAACGCAGCACACCAATACGGCGCATGTGTTCGGCATAAACAATCTGCAAAATGGCCAGCAGGAAGATCACCACCGTGAACACCATTTCACCAGCTGACATGGTCTGCAGCGCGGGAACCTCGGCCAAATAGAGATTGTGGAAGGTGGTGATCAGCAGGAACACCAGCCCGCTACCCAGGAAACGCACCGCAAAGCGTGAACGCCATAGCATCAGCACCGTGCCAATTACATAAAGCCAAACCGCCAAGGCCCAGCTTCCCTTTGCCCAGGCTGGAAAGGCTTCCAAAAACGCCAGGCGCTCCGGCGTAAACTGCGCCAGATACTCGACATCCCGGCTGACGGTCATGACGTAATCCATCGCCCCCATGCCATTCCAAATCAGCATGACGACGCCGATAACCCAAAAATGCCAAGGGGCTCTCATGTTTTCTCTCCTTCAACTGACGCATTCAGGTTACCAGTGGAAACCAATTGCGCAACATAGCCAAGGCCCGAGCCCAACAGCATTTACTGCATGCAGTTTCGGCACAGGGCTGCATGAGGCACAGCATCAAGCCGTTCTTCGGATATGTCGTTTTCGCATTTGGCACAGACACCAAAAGTTTTCTCGACAATTCGCTCAAGCGCTGCATCAATTGCAGAAATCTCTTTCAGGCCTTCGCGCCCTTGAGACTCGTACACTTCGTCGAATTCACTCTCCGTTGCATGTTCGCTGAAATCGCGACTCTTTGGATCATCCAGCACGTCTTCAAGCCGCGTCAGGAGTTGCTCTAGCTCTTCCTTGCGCTCTACGAGTCTGCGACGAAAAAGTTCAATATCCATATGAACCACCTCCTGTTCGAACGTTTCCTACCGTCGCCGAAAAGCACGGCAACATATGCCTCAATTTGCGCAATTGCCGCCGACAACTCATTGATCAGGATCAACAACCTCTACCAAGCCCGACAAAGTTCGATCAAGCTCGATCTGGCCTGAAGAACTAGCCATCATTCAGGTTCACCGCATTGTATTCATTTAGAAATTCAAATGTCGCCGAAATCAGGCTTTCTAACGTTGTGTCGGTATCAAACACGTTGAACACGTGATCCATCTCATAAATCCAGGGCTTTTCCGGGCCATCATGCGCAACAATCAAAATAGCTGCTGACTCCGGTGACACCAATTCATCCTTGGCACCTTGAGCCACGAATAATGGACCGCTGTAGGAAGCAATTTCAGCAGCGGTATTGAACCGTTCCACCTGGTGAAAAAAGCCACCGTTCAGATCTATTTCCACACCCCAAGGAAGCGTTGCCTTCACTGGTTGATCAGCTTTGGCCTGGGTCCCATCGACCAGAGCTTTCTCACCCAGGATTTCAGCAAAAGTGTCGACCGTATCCACAATGGCAGACCAAAGGGCGACCGAATTGGGCAGCCCGGTTCGACCGGCAACTGCCGACGCCACCAATCCACCCTGATCCCACCCCAGCAGATTGATCTTGTTGCCCTGCACCAGTGGGGAGTCCTTTAAATATTCAATGGCAGCACGAGCGTCCAAAATCTGACTCTCAAACGTTGTTTGTGAAAACGTCAGATCCGCAACAGAGTCCCCCGATCCTCGAAAATCAATCCGCAAGCTGGCATAACCGGCCGCCGCAAGGCGATTGGCGGTGCGGGTAAAAACTCCCTCTTCAACATAGGAAGTTCTGAGCTCATCACGCGCACCGGCAAACCCGTGCAACATCAAAACCACCGGAGCTGGATCACCCGCAGGCAAAGTCAATGTCCCCACAATCTGCAGGTGACCGTGACCAATCGTTACCGTGCGCACACTGGCAGCATAGGCACCCGCAAGTTGAACACTGGCCAAACACAAGGCCAAAAATACAAAACACAATCCACGCATCGGCAAACCTCTGAACAGCTAGAGTTGTCATAAGCGGCGTGCGGCGGGCGGCGGGCGGCGGGCGGCGGGCAGGCGGCGGGTGGCAGTTGCGTTGGGCGGCGAAGGCCGCTTACGCTGCAGGAATTGAATTTGCAGCGGTCATCACCGTACTCACCCACGTTCAAGGCGAGAGCGATGCTTCGATGAGTATAAGTTAAGAAAAATTCGCCAGCACCTTATAAGAGTGCAGGTATTGGCTCTAATAAGCTGTCAGTGGCGTTGTTTTTCAACTCAGCAAGACCAGGATGGTTGCTGCATAGACGAGGACAATCATCCAGGAATCCACCCCCAGACGCCAAAGGCTTGGCTTGCTGCGCAGCACCAGACCTCCGCACAGGATCGTTGTCACCAGTAGCGCCGCAACAATCGTCAGGCCGACAGAGGGACCGCCATCTTTGAGAATCGGTCCTTTCAGATAGATAAGGTCTGCTGGCGCTGCCAGCGCAATCATCAATAGGTTGCTGCCGAGAATATTGGATATGGCCAGCGTATAGGAACGCAACCGCACGGCTGTGATGGTCGTCGACAATTCCGGCAGCGACGTTGCTGCTGCCAGCAGCGAGACGCCGACAAAGCTCGCCCCCAACCCGGTTTGATGAGACAATTCCTCAGCCACAAACACAATCGCCACGCCGAGCCCTAAAATGGCGGCACAACAGAGCAAGGCCAGCAAGACCAGACGGCGTGATGAAAACTGCTCAAGCCCGGTTGGTGCCGGCACCCAACCATCTGCGGAGTCAGTCTCTGGCATTTCAAGCGGCACCCAGGGCGGCCCTCCGTACGAAGAGCGCAACAACACAACCGCCAACACGTAAAGCAGACCAAGGACAATTGCTCCAATACCCACATGGCCGATGGCCCGCGGTTCGGCAATTACAACAATCGCCAGCAGGACCTGTAACAGAATCATCAGGACGACAGATTCAAGGATATGGTCGGCGCGGCGAGGATAGTTGGTGATCGGTCCACGCACCCAATAGTCGGCAACCGCCAACATGGTGGTTTGCACGACGATGCCGCCAAACAGATTGTTGAGCAACAGATCGGCCTGTTGCTGCATCGCCGCCGTGAATGTCGTCGCCACTTCAGGCAGCGAAGTCGCTACGGCGAGGAACAACAAACCAATGGCAGACTTCGGTAAGTTGAGGCGGTCAGCCAACGTATCAGCCAGATGGGTCAAATAGGTACCAGCAAACCAAATGCCTGCCGCAAGGCAAAGAAAAACCGCCAAATTGGCCCAAAGCGAAAGTTCCGGCAGGTTCATTATTTGAGTTTGCCTCCAGCGCTAGATCGTTCACAACCCTTCACGTCGGCTGCCGCTGAACGTCAGCTATTGTCGATACAGATACGCCATATCGATTTTCTCCGTCGCGTAGTAGTGGACCCAAATATAAGCGTGGCTGAAGGCGGCAACTGCGACTGCAGCGGCCGAGTTGAAGCCAAACGCAATCGCCCAAAACAAAAGAAACGCGTAGAAATACATGCCATTGTCGGTGAACTTGAATATGCCCTGTTTTACCAGCGGCATAGATCGGTAGCTGGCGTCAAAGTGATCGGCCCCTGCTGCCCGTGCCATGCCGAAATAGCGCCGCACGCTGTACATCGCGTAGAGCCCTGGCAATCCGCAAATGACAGTTAACAGCACCTGCACCGAGGGCCCTAACCCAAGGCTGCCATAGTCCATCCAGGCGAGCCCAACCAACAAAACGAAACGGGCACCGAACAAACCGAAAAAGCCAATCAGATAAGCCTGAAACCCCATCGCTTTGCTGACCGCAGACGAATTCAGTTCGAGCCGCCAGGTCAGCCAGACATAGACCTGGTGCAGTACCGGCATTGCGGCAGCGGCCCAGAAGAAGAACGGCAGCCTTTGTCCCAACAAGAACCAACAGCGCCAAAGCAAAATCAACAAAACAGCCAGGCAAATGGCATGCAACGCCTGTCCGGCCCAGAGGCCGGGCGGTAGATCTTTCTGGCCGCTATTCTCGCTCATCTTGCGGCCAGCATAACAGAAACATTCAACAACGGGGGCACTTCTTTGCTGAAAAATCACTCAATGGCTGCAATTTCCCTCTTGCAGAAATTTCCACAACGTATTTATCTGTCATCACCTAACCGGGCAACGGGGTGTCTTCCGGACCCGCCCGACGTCGTTTGCGACGCGTGAAATCCCCGAGAAATCCGATGCATCCAGCATCATTTTTCAAATTGTCAGTTCGCGTCCAGCGCGGCTGCATAAAACAACGGGAGGTTTTCATGAAAACCGCAGGAATAATCGGCCTAGGCGATATGGGCAGTGGCCTCGCCAAGAATCTCATCAATCACGGCTTTGCAACAACCGTCTTCGACTTGAGCGAAGAACGCGTGAAAGCCTTCACTGATCTCGGGGGCCAAGCGGCCCAAAGCGTCGCCGAGGTCGCAGCCAATTCCAACCATGTCTATGTCATGGTGATGAATGGTGATCAGGCCAGATCCGTCATTCTTGGAGAGGACGGGCTGGTCAACAACATGACCAAGGGCAGCACCATACTTCTCACCGCAACCATCAAACCATCGGAGGCCCGCGCCATAGGTGAGGCCATGACAGGTTGCGGTATCAACCTGATCGACAGTCCCGTCTCCGGCGGATTTCCTGGCGCCCAAAGCGGCACGTTGACCATGATGGCAGCGGGAAATAACGACGTCATGGCAGCCAATCACGACGTCATGAAGGCCGTATCTGCAACCATCCATCACGTCGGCCAAAACGCCGGTGAAGGCCAGACCGTCAAAGCCTGTCTGCAGTCGCTTATCGGATCGATCTTCTCCGCGACCTTCGAAGCATCCGCGCTCGCCGCCAAAGCCGGCGTCAGCGGTGAAGTGCTGTACAATGTCTTTTCATCTTCCGGCGCCGGATGCGGTGTCGCCAACACGGCGCTTGAAAACATTATTGACCGCCAATTTGAGGACACCGGCAGTCACATCAACACGATGCATAAGGACCTGACCATTTGCCTCAATCTGGCCGAGGAACTAGGCGTACCGATGCAAACTGCATCTTCCGCCATGCAGGTTTTTCATGCCGGCAAATCAAAATACCCGAATGGTGACAACTGGATCTGCACCCGGGTCATCGAAGAAATCATTGGTGCAGAACTGCACCGCTAGGAAGGACTATTAACATGAAACTGGGTGTAATTTGCGACGGCATCAGCCGCGACCTGGCACACGCCGTCGACGTCATGGACGAATTCGAGTTGGAGTATGCTGAGCTGCAATTTGTTGGCGATACCGAAGTCGGCGACCATTCCAAACAGGAAATTGCCGATATCGACAAGCTGCTGCGCGATCGGGGCAAACCGGTATCCTGCCTCTCCCGCCACATCTTTGCTGGCACAACGTCTGCCAACAAACCCGGAGACGAACTGCATACCAAACATATGGACGCGCTCAAACGGGTCATCGAAATGGCCCATATTGTCGGTTCACCTCTGGTCCGCATCATGACCCAAAAGAAGGAGCAAATTCTTTGGGGCCTCAACGGTGCCGAACGGTGGAATGTTGCTCACGGAGCATGGGACACCATGGCTCCAATGATCGCGCCAGCAATCGAATTGGCCAAGGCCGAAGGGGTCACCTTGGTGGTCGAAACCGGCAATGGAACCATGGTCAACTCCAATTACACTGCCCGCAAACTCATCGATGAACTCGACGCCAAGGAAACGCTCAAGGTTTTGTGGGACCCAGCCAACAATTGCTGGTGCCATGAGCGCGCATTTCCTGACGGTTACGAAGAAATACGCGATGGTTATCTCGGCCATTTGCACATTAAAGACGTTTTAGTCGATACCCCACGGGCGACGCTTGAGGTTCGACGCATCGGCGAGGGACAGTTGGCTGATCAGTTCCAACCTCTGGCCGATGCCCTGCGGGCCGATAACTATGGTGGCGTGATTTCATTGGAGAGCGTCTACCATCCAGGAAATGGCAATTTCGAAGACGGTTTCCGCCTCTGCATTGATCGTTTCAAGGCCATATTCGGCTAGCGCAGCGGCGGCGGCGGCGCGCGGCGCGGCAGAAAAACCTGAGGGAGGCATGCAGCGTCGGTGCGGGTCGGCGCTGCAATTCTCTATTTGATTGATCCATCTCAAATTGCTTTTCAGCACATTGGCTATGGTTGTGGCGAACCATTGAAGGCCGATTGACACGCTATGCCATGGAAACTCCTCCACAATGGCGTGTCTTCATTGCAGAAAGGTGAAATTGCCATGAGTTACAAGACCATCCTCGTTTGCCTGACCACGCCGACAAACGCCGAACGGCTAATGAATGCCGCAGTTTTGCTGGCACGAAAATTCAATGCCCATCTGATCGGCCTGCACACACTGCAATCAATCGAAGTCTATCCAGGCATTGCTCTCGACCTGCCAAAGCAGGCTGTTCAGACCTTTCAGGCTGAACAGACCAAGCAGGCAGATGCAATCAAGGCAGTGTTTGATAAGGCAACGCAAGGCGAAGACTTCATCAGTGAATGGCGGCTGGTGAACGCAGATTCCGCCCATGCCGCCGACCGGATGGTTGAGCATTCGCTCTGCGCCGACCTGATCATCATGGGCCAGGCCGACCAGGACCAAGATCGTGCCGACCAGCGTGATGCTCAGGAATCTGTCATCCGCAAATCTGGCCGGCCAGTTCTAGTCATCCCGTCGGTGGGAAAATTCGAAACAATCGGCGACCATGCTTTGGTCGGCTGGAGTGCGACCCGGGAATCCAGTCGTGCCATGCACGATGCCCTGCCGCTGCTGGCTGGAGGTGGCAAGGCAACAATTCTTTGGGTTTCCCATAGCGACCGAGATGCCGATTATCTGCAAACCACCGCCCGCGCGGTTGCCGGATTAATGGACCGCCACGGGGTGAACGCAACCGTAGCCCATTGGCAAAACACAGAAATTGCCATTGCCGACGCCCTGTTGAACGAGGCATTCGACCGCGGTGCCGACATGATTGTCACCGGTGCATTTGGCCATTCGCGCTTTTACGACTTCGTCATCGGCGCCACGACAACAGGTTTGCTGCAACACATGACCGTGCCAGTTCTGTTTTCGAACTAGAACCGGCAAGGCATTAAGGTGAGATGCTTGCCCGGCAAAGGACTATGTTGTCCTTTTGAAGGTCCGGCCCCCAGATCAATTGCGCATTGCTGCTCCAACTGATCTGGTCATAGCCATGCTTTGGTCGCACTGACTGTTCCGAGTGAACTGTTGCTGAAGGCCAGGTGCTGTCATCAAAACCCGGTTGGGTCCAACCTGCCGGAACGGACGTGATCTTCGCTGCGCATGCCCCATTGCCTCCGGTTGGGGCTACTGTTGGATTGTCCTCGCGCACACAGGCATCACCGACGGGTGCCTTGTGCACAACCAGACATTTCCAAGATGCATTGCTGGTCAGCACGGTCGCATTGGAATCGCCATCCTTGACCTGCACAATCGCTCCGCCATCACCCATCTGTTGGCGACGGGATCCGATATATTCAAGCCCCGTGTCGTTCTCCATGAAATCGCGAAACTCAAAGGCGAAAGTCGCTGGTAGGTCGGACTTGAAGCTGACCCGTTCAGCATTGAAGGAGCGTTCGGTTTTGTAGGGCGTGCTGTCCTCCAGCACCTTTTGACCATTCACATACATCTCAAACCAATTATCGACCCAGATTTCAGCCACCAGAGAGGTTGAGCCGCTGGAGTCCACGGAGGATTCATTGAGATTCTTGCTGCGCTTTGGCGGCTTTGACGTAGCTCCGACACAGCCCATGGTGAGGCTCAAAACTGAGTTGAGCAGAACGAGTTGAAGTTTTCGCGTGGCATTGGCTTTCAACGGGAGGCTCCAAAGCAAAAAGTGGAAATTGAACACACTCTCATTAGCCGACGGAAAGTAACGCTTGTGTGTTTGATTACACAATTCGGCACTGCCCGGCCGCGTTGATTGAAATTTCCCACGTTTGATCTGCCTCAAACTGCAGGTGCCGAAATTATTCTAAGTTGTGAATAGGTGCCGATCCGGCACATCAACAATCGGAGGACGTTCACGATGAAAACTTTTCTGGCGATTAACGAGGTTGAAGAAGAACTGACGGATCTGAAAAAGTTGATAGCGATGGCCCAACACGCCAACGCCCACCTAAACATTGTGGTTTTGGGTGTGGTACGTGTTGTACCCATGACCGCCGCTCCCGGGGTGCCAGACTTCTACTACAGCGAAATCAATAAGGAACTGATCGACGCCGGAAAGGCACGGGTAAAGGACATCGAAGCACTTGTTGCCGCCGAAAACGTGTCCGCAACAGTCAGCTTGGAATGCCGTGACCCTGCGCTGGTCGAACAAACATTCCTGCATCATGCGATGTTCTGCGATTCAACAGTTTTTGCCAATGGCAGCGTGTTGGACAGCGACCTGAAAACCCGCGCCTTCAATGGGGCATTGCTGGAAACCGGAACACCCGTCCTGATGCTTGGCCCGAATGGCAATACCCTGCCTGACGTCAACACCATCATGTATGCCTGGAATGGTCAGCCCCAGGCCGCCAAGGCGATACATGCCAGCCTGCGCTGGATCGAGGGTAAGGCCAAGGCCCACCTTGTTTTAGTCGACCCCGATGAATATGCACTTGGCCCAAATCCGGGAGACAATATGGCTGCCTATCTCGCCAGACAGGGGCTGGAGGTCGTCGTCGATCGCCTGCCCGGTGGGCGGCGAGAGACATCAGAGGTGCTTTTGGAACATGCCGTCGATGTTAATGCCGACTTGATGGTCATGGGGGCCTATGGCCACTCCCGCTTGCGCGAATGGCTGCTGGGTGGCACCACCCGGAACATTCTGCAGGGAGCCCATTTGCCCGTGCTTATGAGCCACTAACCCCATTCAGGAATAGTTCCAGCCAGCAGGTGGCGCAAAATGGCCGGAACCATTTCTGGAATATCGCTGGCGACAAAACCGGGGCCAAAACGGATCGCCGCCTCGCCATGGATCCAAACGGCGGCACTGGTGGCTAAAAAATGGGGCATGCCCTGCGCCACCAGACCAGCAATCAGCCCAGCCAGCACATCTCCCGTGCCGGCCTTGGCCAGATAAGGACTGGCGTGATCATTCGCCACGATGCGGCCATCGGGACTGGCTATTATTGTACGGGCTGATTTCAGTACCACATGGGCCCCACAAAGCTTGGCCGCTCGCAAGGCAGCCCCGGCAGGGTCGCCATTCACTGGCCCAAAGACGCGTCCGAACTCGCCAAAATGGGGAGTGAGAATGCAGCTTTCATCGAGCTGATCGAAGTTAAAATCTGCGGGCAAAGCGTCCGCGTCAAAAATGCGGGCACGCACGTTACGAGCCCCGAGCAATTCACGAAAATGGTTCTCTGAAATTCCGCCGCTGCCACCCAGCAGAACCGAGCTCTTAGCAGGCCGCGAGGTCGGCACCATAATGTCGGGCGGTAAACAGGTGCGATAAATGTCGGCATTTTTCTCGGCAACGACACTCACCAGCCCCGCGCCGATGCGGTTGCAGGCACTCGCCGCAAGACGGGTGGCACCGGTCAGTTCGGGAGCCGCATAAATCGCCACATATCCACGGTGGTATTTGTTGTCATCTGCTGATGGAACCGGCAAAGCCGATTGCCAAAGTTCAGGAGAATTGGTTTCCACCGCGATTGCCATGGACCCTTTGTAAAAGTTCAGGAGGGGAAATCAACATGCCTCATCCCTGCCCCCAATCTCCCAGCGTGTTGCAGTCGCTGCCGTCGGGGGAAAGCACCATTGAGGTTTCCTGTTTCGGCCCAAGATCCGAATCGCTCCACCCCAATGCCGCAAGCCCAGCCAGAACGCTCTTGGACGGTTGAGAATTGTGGAGCGCTTGCACGTCACGCATAACCCAATTCCCCGATTCCATAACACCGTATAACTTCCCGCTGCCCTGATCGACAAAGCGCAAAGCTGGCATGGATTGGGCACATTGTACCAGGAATTCGACGTTGTCGTTTGGGACAGAAGCGGCTTCCAGATAAACGTCTTCCGGTTCCAGCGCCTCAACGTCAATACGCTTATACCGCTCAATATCCAGCAGCTTTGCGACATCAAGAATGGTCAACCGGTCATTCCATCCAAACGCAACAGTCCGCGGGACCTGGCCCAGATCAACACTGTTGTCGAGAAATTCGTGGTGCACCTTTTTAGCCGTTGAGGCCCAGGAAAAGAACAGGGCGGGCATGCCGGTATAGGCTTCAATATTGTGGTCCAGCAGATCATCAACTGCCTTATATCGCCCTGTCGTCAGTCCCCTTTGATAGGCCCTCTCCACAGTCGCTTCAGGAGGCGTGATCATATAGAACATGAAAACCGTGTCGCCGAAACGCGTCAGCAACTGGCTCGTCTGGTCGCCACCCACGCTGAAACTGTCGAAGCGGAATCTGTCGATGAGCAGGTGCGGAATATTACCAGCTTCGGCACGCCGAGCCATTTGACGGTCCAGTTTCCGGTCAATGATCGCCAACTCATGGCCTGTCAGCATGGCGCCATAGCGGAAATGTTCGCCGAGGGAGTCATAGTCCAGAAGAAACTTGCGCCAATAGTCTGGACTGACAAGAGCAAAGTCTTCCCAGGCAATGCCCAATCTTTCCGCCAATGCGCGTTGTTTGGGACGAATTGTACTCTTCCCCGCAGCCGACGCTCCTTTGACATTCATGATGAAGGGCTTGGTTTGGCTGGGCAGAAAACGATACCCCTCTGCACTGGCTCCGGTTTCAAACAGTGGGGATACGGCTTCACCAATCTTCAAACTGGCCCAATCGTTGAGCACCAGGCCCACGGCCAGCAATATGATCGTTTCGTCATCACCAACCAGGCTGCCGCGCTGTCCGATGATGCTGTTCACCACCGTCAACAGGGCTTTCTTACAGGTGCGTTCAAAGCCCGGCTCTGCATTTTCCACCGCCTGTTCGAGACTTTGCATCCGCTCATCGAATGAGCTTTCAACCTTCGGCTTTTGCCGCATCAGACGCCGCCACCAGTGGCGTGGTTGATCAGACTCTGGCTGCCCCCCA
>JBDVMU010000047.1:0-74736 GCA_039969995.1 Rhizobiaceae bacterium | reverse complement strand
ATGGCCATTGTTGGCAATATCGGTCACTTCGACAACGAAATTCAGGTGGCAAACCTGCGTAATCTGAAGATGACCAACATCAAAGACCAGGTCGACATGTATGAAATGCCATCTGGCAATCGCATGATCCTGCTGTCTCAGGGCCGCTTGCTCAATCTTGGCAATGCAACTGGCCATCCCTCTTTCGTAATGTCTGCTTCCTTCACCAACCAGGTGCTGGCGCAGATCGAATTGTGGACCAAAGGCGACGAATACGAGAACGAGGTCTACATTCTGCCTAAGCACCTGGATGAAAAGGTTGCCCGCCTGCATCTGGATAAAATCGGCGCCAAGTTGACTGAGCTCTCGACAGAACAGGCCGATTACATTGGTGTAACAACCGAAGGCCCCTACAAGCCAGAGCACTATCGCTACTAGGCGGTGTAGACACATAACTTTTTAAAAGGGCCGCCCCCGATATTCGAGGGCGGTCTTTTTTTGCTGCCCTGCTCCGGCTTGTGCAGATTGGCACAATTGGCGACCGTATCTTGAGCCAGTATAGAAAGAATAAGATCCGCCTGGGCAACCGCAGATGAAAATCCCGCAAAAAATATTTGGCATCGCCATCCTTGTGTTCTTCATCATGGGGTCGACCATCCTGTACTCGACCTACAAGCTTTACGGCGTCTCGCTTGAGATAAAAAATCTGACTGAAGTGTTCATTCCCCTGTCAGATCAAATTGCCGAAATCGACATCCAGATTGTCGAACAGGAACTGGACGTTGAGCGATTCGAAAAACACATCATTGAAGAGAAGTTGATTGACGAAGAATTGCGGGAACTTGCCGCCGGTCTGGTTCCCGCGCATCTGGCGGCAACCGGCAAGACGCCAGAACAACAGATTGCATTTCTACAGCAGCAAAAAGAACGTCTGATCGAGAAGATCAAAAAAGAAGAAGTCGAATTCGAGGAACGGGAAAAACAGGTCGATGCTGCAATCAAACGCACCGAAAAGCTGGTTGAAGAATCAGTTGCCCGCAATTGGACAACGCAAGGCCGTGAGACACTGCTGTCGCTGATCCCTGTATTGAAATCCATAGACCTGCAGCACTCGAACCTTCACGCCCAACAGGCAATTTTGCTGGAAGCCTTCAGGAAGGACAGCCCGCTGCAATACGAATTGCAGGAACTGATCGAGGTTGAAGCGCGGGAACTGCAAGATACGGTCCGAACAACATGGCAAATGGTGGCGGGTTTCACCGAAAAAGCTGGCCACACCGCGCAAGAGCATGAAAGTGAGGCGCTGTTTGTCAGCGTCTTGCTGACCATTGCCGCAGGCATATTGGCGCTGATTGTCTCTTTCTTCGTCATTCGTGGCATGATGAAACCACTGCGCAATTTGATGGCAGCAACAAATCAGGTGGAATCGGGCGATCTAACCGGTGTCATCAAGAGCAGCACAAGGGACGAAATCGGCGACCTCACCCACAGCTTCAACAACATGGTTGAGGGTTTGCGCAAGACCGAAGAAATCAAGGACAAGTTTGGTCAATATGTCGACCCGCGGGTGGTTTCCGGCCTGATCGGCGACCCCGACATGGAATTGGTCAATGGCGAGAAGAAAGTCGTTTCCGTCTTCTTTTCCGATTTGGTCAATTTCACGGGCATTTCCGAACGTTTCACCCCCGCCGGCTTGGTCAAATTGGTCAACCGCTACCTGACTATGATGTCGGAACCGATCACCGACAACCAGGGCTTGATCGACAAATATATTGGCGACGCCATCATGGCTTTCTGGACAACGCCTTTCTGTAAGGATGGTGACCAGGCAGGCCTTGCGGTGGAAGCGGCCCTGAAAGATGTCAAACTGATCAAGATTCTGCAGGATGAAATGCCGGAATTGATGGGTCTGCGAAAAGACATCCCGGAGATCGGCATGCGCATCGGCATTGCCAGCGGTGAAGCTTTGGTCGGATCGATAGGATCAAATACATCGAAAAACTACACGGTAATGGGCGACACGGTGAACCTTGGCGCCCGCCTGGAGGGGGCAAACAAGAATTACGGCACCACTATTCTTGTATGCCACCGGACTTTTCAGATGGCTTCAGGAAGTTTTGAATTCCGCAAGATCGATAACATCCTGGTCATCGGCAAGACCGAGCCCATTGCGATCTATGAACCACTCGGGCCCATCGGACAGGTGGACGAGCAAGACCTGGCCTATCGCGACCAGTTCGAACTGTCACTGGCGGCGTTTCATCAGGGTGATTGGAGCGCTGCGCGGAAGGCATTTGATAATTGTTTGAAAACACGTGCCGAGGACCCTGCCGTGCAAACCTATCTGCATCGGTTGGAAGCAATTGATCGCGATGGTGCGCCGGATGGTTGGAACGGGGTTTGGCAGTTGCAGTCCAAGTGACTTGTGCTGCAACCAAGATTGAGTTGTAGATCGACACTGCCTTTGAAACTAACCCTAGTTGTATCGTCCCATGACCGAAATCGCCGAACCACTGTTTTTCATTCGCCATGGGCAAACCGACTGGAATGCCGAAACCCGCTACCAGGGGATAACTGACACAACCCTGTCTGAACTGGGCATTCGGCAGGCACGAGAAAATGCCGAATTACTCCAGGACATTCTCTATCAGCAGAACATCGATCAAAGTAACGTGACCCTGATGAGTTCGCCACTGCTGCGGGCCAAGCAAACTGCCGAGATCATCGGCCAAAGCTTTTCCCCACAGATTAGCCCGGCCGAAAACCGACCATTTCGCGAACTTTCCATGGGTCGTTGGGAAGGTTTGACCAGCCATGAGGTTAAGGAAAGGCACTATGAGGAACGCAAGTCACGCAAGCTGGACCGCTGGTCTTTCAAGCCAATGGGGGGCGAATCCATGGCGGAACGCAGTTCAACCATCGAAAATGCACTGAATGAACTGACCCCTAATACGGTTCTGGTGACCCATTGTGTGGTTCTGCGGGTCATATTTCACCTGCTTGGAGGGGTTTCTCAGCAGGCCGCCACCGCGGTGGAAACACCGCATGTCGCAATTTGGTGTTGGAAAAGTGCAAAATTGCACAGACAGGACCAGAAATGACGTTCTGCGCTTAACGGGCGCGTTCAAGTGTGTCAGACTAAATCGAATAAACCCGGTCAACCGGGTGGGGAGAACACAAGGGTAATAGTCTTGGCGCAAACGGGCGCATCCGCGAACAAGGCCAATGGGGGGAATCAAACGGAAGCTGTGTCGAGGGAATATACCCACGACATCATCCGCGTTGACGACCTGCATTTGGCTATCGACCTCAAGGGCACGGATATCGAAGTTATCCGCGGTGCCTCATTTCGTATTCCTGCCGGCAAGACCGTCGCTCTTGTTGGCGAATCCGGTTCGGGTAAATCCATCATGTCGCAAGCCATATTGGGGATTCTTCCCAATGTGGCGCGCATTACCAGCGGCAATATCTGGTATCGGGAAAACCCGGGTGACAAGCCGCTTGATCTGGCTGGCCTGAAGGACAATTCATCCGAGCGCATTGCGCTGCGGGGCGGCAAGATTTCAATCATCTTTCAGGAGCCGATGACGTCGCTGTCACCTTTGCACACAATCGGCAATCAGATTGGTGAAGCGCTTGAACTGCATCGTGATGTTTCCAAGGCTGAAATTGAGCCAACGGTGGTCCAGATGCTGGAGCTTGTCGGGTTTCCTGACCCACCTGCTGCCTGGTCAATGTATCCTATGGAATTGTCCGGCGGACTGCGTCAGCGTGCAATGATCGCAATGGCGCTGATCTGCCATCCAGCCCTGCTGATTGCCGATGAGCCAACTACCGCGCTTGACGTTTCCATGCAGGCCAAAATCTTGAGTCTGTTGAAAGAACTGCAAGACAAGCTTGGCATGGCCGTGCTTTTGATCACCCATGATCTGGGCGTCGTCGCCAATATGGCTGACGAAGTTGTGGTTATGTATCACGGTCAGATCATGGAGGCCGGACCCCGCGAAGCGATATTCAACAATCCCCAGCATGATTACCTTAAAGCCCTGCTCCATGCGGTGCCTGACCTCAGCATGGGATATGACGAAAAACTGCAGAGCCTGCGCGACATTGACCACGAAATTCCTGCGTCCATGGTCGGTGAGATCAAAGAACGCAAAACCCATGCAGATGAAACGCTGCTTCGGGTACGTGGGTTGCGCAAGGAATTCACCACCAAAAAGAACAGCGGCTGGTTCGGCACGTCTGACAACATAGTCAAAGCCGTCGATGACGTGAGCTTTGACGTCAAACGCGGTGAGTGCTTTGGCCTGGTGGGCGAATCAGGCTGTGGCAAGACCACGACATTGAAGATGATCGTTCGGGCTTTATCGGCAACCAGCGGCTCAGTGGAGTGGCTGGAAGGCGATGGCGACCAGAAATCGGTGACAAATCTGCTGGAGCTGGACAATCGGGGCGTCAAGGCCTTCCGTCGCAAGATCCAGATGGTCTTCCAGGACCCATTCTCTTCGCTATCGCCACGTTCAACGGTGTTGAACATCCTCAAAGAGCCGATGGAAGTGCATTCCATGGGCTCCAAGAAGGACCAGGCAGAATATGCTGCGGAGTTAATGCGGCTTGTTGGTTTGCAGCCGACATTCCTGGGCCGCTACCCGCACTCCTTCTCCGGTGGTCAGCGCCAGCGTATCGGCATCGCCCGCGCGCTTGCTTTGCGGCCAGAACTGCTGGTCTGCGACGAGCCAGTATCGGCGCTCGACGTGTCGGTGCAGGCACAGGTGCTTAACCTGTTGAAACAGCTGCAGGATGAGCTTGGCCTGACTTATATCTTCATTTCCCATAACCTGGCGGTGGTTCGCTATATCGCTGACCGCATTGGTGTCATGTTTAAGGGACAGCTGGTGGAAATGGCAACTCGTGAAGAGCTGTTTGAAAATCCTGTACATCCTTATACCCAGGCGCTGCTGGACGTTGTGCCGCACGCAGACCTGGATCATCCGTTGGACTTTGACCGGATTAACCGGGACATGGCCGCCGAGGGACGCAACTGGAATTTCCCATTCACCAGCCAGACCGATGGCTCTGATATGGAGATGATTTCACTCACCAAAAACCATCAGGTTCGCGCCATCGCCGGCACCGATCCTGCAACCCTGTTAAAGTAAAATTGAGCAAACCCATGATCAGAAATTTCAGGAAGTTCATCTCCATCAGCGCCGGACTGGCGCTCGCTGCAGGTAGTGCCTTTGCCGGCCCACCCGAAGAGCCACGAGTGCTGAATTTTGACAATCTTGAGAAAGAACTCGGCCAGCGTGGCGGTTCTATCAAGATGTTGATGGCAAAGCCGAAAGACGTGCGTTGGATTACTGTTTATTCCGGCGCTCGTCTGGTTGCCTATGATGAAACCTTTCAATTGAAGCCTGATTTGCTGAAGTCCATCGACAATGTCGACAACAAGTCCTTCACCCTGCATCTTCGCAAGGGGCATCAATGGTCCGACGGCCAACCCTTCACGACGGAAGATTTCCGTTACTGGTGGGAAGACGTGGCGCAGAACGAAGCGCTCTCCAAAGGTGGTCCGCCACGCCAGATGCTGGCAGGAGGCAAACTGCCCCAGGTTGAGATCATCGACAGCCACACCATCCGTTACACCTGGGATACAGTGAACCCACTGTTTATGACGGCGCTTGCCGGTGCCCGGCCGATGTATATCTACATGCCAGCCCATTACCTGAAACAGTTCCACGAAAAATATGGCGATGCCGACAAACTTGCCGCATTGGTGGAATCCGAACAGGTTCAGAACTGGTCATCATTGCACAAGCGCTTTGGCCGCCAATATCGTCCGGAAAACCCGGATATGCCGACCCTGCAGGCCTGGATGAACACAACCAAGCTGCCATCGGAGCGCATTATCTTTAAGCGTAACCCGAATTACCACAGGGTTGATCCAGCTGGCACACAACTGCCCTATCTTGATGAAGTCATTCTCAATATGGCGTCTTCATCGATCATCGCCGCCAAGGCAGGAACAGGTGAAAGTGACCTTCAAGCCCGCTATGTCCGCTTCGATAACTACTCATTCCTGAAACAGGGCGCCGAAGAAGGCGGTTACAATGTCTATCTGTGGCCATCGGGTCGAGGCTCCGAAATGACATTGCTGCCCAACCTTAACACCAAGGATGAAGGCTTCAGAAACGCATTCCAGGACGTGCGGGTACGTCGTGCGCTTTCGCTGGGCATGGACCGCAGCGAAATCAACGAAGCAATTTTCTTCGGCCTCGGCCGTGAAGCCGCCAACTCCGTGCTGCCATCAAGCCCGCTTTACAAGGACGCTTACGGAGAAGCCTGGATCGACTATGACATCGATCAGGCCAACCAGCTTCTCGACGAAGCCGGATTTGACAAGCGTGACGACAGCGGCACGCGCCTGATGCCAGATGGCCGTCCGTTTGAAATCATTGTCGAAACAGCCGGTGAACTGAGCCAGGAAACCGACATCCTGCAATTGATCACCGACCACTGGAAAGACATCGGCGTCAAACTTTTCGTCAAGCCCTCCCAGCGCGACATTCTGCGTGGCCGGGTGAGCAATGGCGAAACTGTCATGTCCACTTGGCAGGGTCTCAACCGCGGTCTGGCGACACCAGAAATGAACCCAGAAGAACTGGCTCCGGTATCGCCGGTTCAGGCCCAATGGCCTGTTTGGGGCAATCACTACGCTTCCAAGGGTTCAGCTGGAGAGGCGCCAAGCCTGCCCGAAGTCGCCCGCCTGAGTGAGCTTTATCAAAACTGGCGTGATGCCGCCGACTATGAAACCCAAGCGAAAATCTGGGATGAAATGCTGGCGATCTTCACCGACCAAGTCTACTCGATCGGGATCGTTTCCGGCGGATTGCAGCCCATCGTCGTCAGCAAGAAGCTGAAAAACGTGCCAGAAGAAGGCATCTGGGCATTCGAACCAACTTTGTATTTCGGTCAATATCTGCCCGACACTTTCTGGCTGGAAAAATAGGACGTTAACGGGGCCATGATCCGCTATATCATCACACGCATTGGGGCGATGATCCCGACATTGCTGCTCGCCAGTATTGTCATCTTCACGATCATCCAATTGCCACCAGGCGACTACGTAGAAACTTACATTGGTGAGCTTCTCGCCTCTGGTGAAAGTGTTGATCTTGAACGCGCGCAATATCTGCGCGAGGAATATGGCCTCGATAAGCCAATGATCCAGCGCTACCTGCTCTGGATCACCAATTTCGTCATGGGCGACTTTGGCTATTCATTTGAATACCAGCGCCCGGTATCGGAAGTGGTTGGCAACCGTTTGTGGCTGACCATCATGGTCTCCTTCGCCACAATCATCCTGACCTGGGTTATCGCTTTTCCAATTGGCATCTATTCCGCAACACATCAGTATTCCTGGGGTGATTACGGCCTGACCTTTATTGGTCTGCTGGGTCTTGCAACACCAAACTTCCTGCTGGCTCTGGTGATGATGTATTTCGCCCAGACCATCTTCGGCGTTTCCATCGGTGGTTTGATGGATGCCGAATATATCGATCAACCGATGAGCTGGGACAAGTTTAAGTCGATCCTTGAACATCTGATCGTGCCCACAGTCGTTATCGGCACGGCAGGTACGGCGGCGATGATCCGCCGTATCCGCGCCAACCTGCTGGACGAGCTGCAAAAACAATATGTGGTCACTGCGCGCGCCAAAGGTGTTCCGCCGTTCAAGGCGCTGGTGAAATATCCCCTGCGCATGTCGCTGAACTTCTTTGTGGCCGACATTGGCTCTCTGCTGCCGAGCATTATTTCCGGCGCTGAGATTGTCGCCATCGTATTGTCTCTGCAAACCACTGGACCGCTGCTCATCGCTGCGCTGCAAAGTCAGGATATGTATCTGGCCGGATCCTTCTTGATGTTCCTGGCCACTTTGACTGTGATCGGTGTTTTGATTTCTGATATCGCTTTGGGTTTCCTTGATCCACGCATTCGTCTTTCCGGGGGAGCTGAAAAATGAGCGTTCAAACTCAGTCCAGCCTTCCGCCCGAAGGCACCGAGAATCTGCCGCATTTCGTTTCTGATGCGCCCTTCGACTTGCGGTCCGTTGAAAAACTGACGCCAGAACAGGAAAAGATTTATTTTGCCTCGCAACTGACCCTGATGTGGTGGAAGTTTAAACGCCACCGGGTCGCCGTCTGGTCGGGCATTTTTCTGCTGCTGCTTTACGGCAGTGTTCTGATCAGTGAATTCCTGTCGCCATGGAATTATCAGACCCGTCATAGCAAGCACATTTACGTGCCACCGCAATCTATTCACCTGTTCCATGAAGGCGAGTTTATCGGGCCGTTTGTTTACGACTTGAAACGCAAGCTCAATCTGGAAACGATGCAGCGGGAATACTCGGTCAATCCGAAAAAACCGGTCAAACTTTCATTCTTCTGCAGTGGAGAGAAATACAACTGGTTTGGGCTGATCCCTGCAGATAATCATCTGGTGTGTGTACCCAAGGGCAAGCCTTTTTATGTTCTGGGCACCGACCGATTGGGGCGGGATATGCTGTCTCGCATTCTGCAGGGTGCACGCATCTCGCTCACCATCGGGCTGATTGGTATCACCGTGTCTTTCATACTTGGCATCGTGATTGGCGGTCTGGCCGGTTACTATGGCGGCTGGGTCGATATGATCGTACAGCGCATCATCGAAGTGCTACAATCGATTCCAACCATTCCGCTGTGGCTGACACTGTCGGCTATCATGCCGCCATCATGGAGCCCGATTCTCATTTACTTTGGCATCACGGTCATTCTGGGGCTGCTCGACTGGACTGGTCTGGCACGCGCGGTACGATCAAAACTGCTGTCGCTGCGTGAAGAGGATTATGTTCTGGCGGCCCGGCTGATTGGGGCCAAGCCATCGCGTATTATCGGACGTCATCTGATCCCCGGCTTTATGAGCCATCTGATTGCTTCGGCGACGATTACCATTCCGACAATGATCCTTGGTGAAACCGCATTGTCATTCCTGGGACTGGGCCTTCGAGAACCGATTACCTCCTGGGGTGTTTTGTTGAACGAGGCGCAATCAATCAACGTTGTTGCCATCTATCCCTGGCTGATGTTGCCGGTAGTGCCGGTGATCTTTGTCATCATCGCCTTCAACTTCCTGGGTGACGGACTGCGCGACGCAGCCGACCCCTACAAGTAGATCAAACTCCCGGCGCAGGCTGTTTTACGTCTGCGCCGGAGGCTCCCCTCCCTCACACAACTCGGATCGCCTTTCGCCACCACCTCGTGGCCGCTGCGCCGCTGGGACGAACGACGCGTCAGGTCGAATTTCTGTCACCGCTGAACTTTCAAATTGATTATTGAAGAAGCAGGTTATTTGG
Source organism: Rhizobiaceae bacterium (assembly GCA_039969995.1). Lineage (GTDB taxonomy): Bacteria > Pseudomonadota > Alphaproteobacteria > Rhizobiales > Rhizobiaceae > Pseudahrensia. The sequence continues at coordinate 65,363 of JBDVMU010000047.1, read as the reverse complement.
CCAATTCTTCAATGGGTCGGTTTAGGGAGGACATCCTCGTGTTGACATCATCACAATTACAGTTGGACAGCGTTTTGACCGGTGTCGAAAAGGCACGGGGCCTGCCAAACGAGCACTATATCAGCGAAGATGTGTTTCAGCATGAAAAGCAGCAGGTTCTGTTCAACAACTGGTCGGGGATCGGGTTTGGAAAAGATGTGCCGGAAATTGGCGATGCCAAACCGGTGAATTTTCTTGGCATGCCGCTGCTGATCGTGCGTGATAAGGACGGCAGCATTGGGGTATTTCAGAACACCTGTCGGCACCGCGGAATGATCTTGGTGGACGCGCCCAAAAGGATCACAGGCGCGATCCGTTGCCCCTACCACAGCTGGTGCTACGCCTTAAATGGCGAGTTGAAATCGACGCCGCACGTTGGCGGCCCCGGACAAAACACCCACGAAGATATCAAGCGAGACGATCTTGGCCTGTACCGAGTACGGTCCCATGTCTGGCGTGATGTGATTTTCGTCAATGTATCAGGGGATGCACCAGAATTTGCCGACTATGCCAGCGACCTGATTGAGCGTTGGAAGGAATTTGATCAGCCAATGGAAGCTGGCGGCGAAACATCGTCCTTCAAGCTGAATGTTCAGACCAACTGGAAACTGGCGGTCGAAAACTACTGCGAAAGCTATCACCTTCCCTGGATTCACCCGGGCCTGAATTCCTATTCGCGATTGGAAGATCACTACAATATCGAACTGCCGCAGAACTATTCAGGTCAGGGGACCCTGGTCTATCGGCAGTTGGAAGGTCAGGACGGCTCAAAATTCCCAGACTTTGACGCCCTGTCGGACCAATGGGATGAAGGTGCGGAATATATTGCGCTTTACCCTAATGTGTTGTTCGGCGTGCATCGCGACCATGCATTTGCGATCGTGCTTGAACCAGTCTCGCTTGATGAGACCGTGGAACACATCGAGCTTTATTATGCCCCGGAAGCCAAAGACCTTAACTCGGCTGATGAATTGAAACAGGCCAATTCCAAGCTCTGGAAAGAGGTTTTCGAAGAAGACATCTTTGTTGTTGAAGGCATGCAAAAAGGCCGCCATGGACAGATGTTTGATGGCGGCAAGTTTTCACCGGCAATGGACAGTCCGACCTACAATTTCCATCATTGGGTGGCCAGCCAAATGTCACAGGCCTGATGGCAAATCCTTCTGCGTCGTCAGATCTGGACGGCCAATTGCTGCAGGCACATGCTGAAGGTGACCTCAGGCAATTGGTGGCACTCTACACGCTTGCGGCCAATCAAAAAGAAACGGACGGCGACATCGAAGCAACCTGCTTCTTTCTCACTCATGCATTCATATTTGCCCTGGAATCTGGCGCGCCCCAAACCAGGGCGCTCAATCGCCGGCTGGTGGCTTACGGGCGCGAAGAACCGTTGGACGGTTAGCCGGTTCGCTTGCCATGGGCAATAAATGGGCCGTTCCGATATTCCGGTTTGCCATAGGTGAACGGTCGCCCATCCGGATGCTCCACACCGCCACCCGCGGCGGCAAGCACCGCATGACCCGCTGCAGTATCCCATTCCATCGTTGGCCCAAAGCGCGGATAGACGTCCGCCTCGCCCTTGGCCATTAAGCAGAACTTCAGGCTGGACCCAATCGACACGGTCTCAGATATTCCGTTTTCGACGAGCCAGGCATTCGTTTTATCGTCACGATGCGAGCGGCTTGCCAACGCCACCAGGCCACTATCGGGCGGCATACGCACCGCAATTGGCTTGTCTGCCAGAAACGCTCCATGCCCAACAATGCCCCAGTAGCAGGTATCCAACGCAGGCGCGTGCACAATGCCAGCAACCGGCTGACCGTTTTCAATCAGACCGATATTGACGGTGAATGCCCCCTTACCATCGGTTTTGACAAACTCTCGGGTGCCATCCAGTGGATCAACCAGAAAATAGCGGTCAGCAGGCGCCAGTTTATGGCTGATAGCGTTTTCCTCTGAGACGATTGCGATCTGCTGCGCATGTTGCTTCAGACCAGCAACAACAATCTTTTCAGCCCTCAGATCGGCCTGAGTAACCGGCGAACCATCAGACTTCTGTTCAGCCGCAAAGCCAGCCCGGTGCACCTCCATAATCGCGTCTCCAGCATGCCTGACCACCGGCAGAAGATCTTGAACAAGTTGAATCAGTTCGGTTCGGGAGATCATGGACACTGGCGGCCGTAAACAATTGCAGGAACTGCCACCCCATACTGCATTGCCGCATAACGAGGCCAGCGGAAACTTGCTCTTCGGCGGCGAAAACGCATGTCAGACACAGTGCATCAACAGCCTGTTGGCGCTATAAAGGGCCTGATTGAAGCGCAATTTGGAATGCAGCATGACCCCAGAATCCATCAAAGTCGCGGCCCGTCAGCTATTTGAGGCGGAACAGTCAGGCACCCAAACCGGCCTGTTGTCGCTGGCCAATCCTGGCATGACGATGGACGATGCCTACGAGGTGCAATCTGCGTTGATCGATCAGCACAAGGCCCAGGGAAGAACCGTGATAGGCTGGAAAATCGGCCTCACTTCCAAGGCAATGCAGGCGGCGCTCAATATCGATATTCCAGATTCCGGCGTGTTGCTCGACAATATGCTGTTTGAGAACGGCGCCACAGTGCCTGCCGGCCGCTTCATTCAACCTCGCATCGAAGCGGAGATTGCCTTTGTGATGAAGTCGGCCCTTGCCGGACCAAACGTCACAGTTGAACAAGTTCTTGATGCGACGGATTACGTTTCCCCCTCTCTGGAAATTCTCGACACGCGCATTTTGCGTGTTGACCCTGAGACCGGAAAAACCCGCAACATCTGCGACACCATTTCAGACAATGCGGCCAATGGTGGCATCATCATGGGCGATGCCAAGCTCGATCCGCGTCAGGTCGATATGCGTTGGATTGGCGCGATTGCCAGTTGTAACGCAGAGGTGGAAGAAACCGGGCTTGGCGCAGGCGTATTGAATGACCCGGCGCTTGGAATTGCCTGGCTGGCCAACCGCCTGGCCCAATATGGGGACAGTATCAAGCCGGGCGAAATCGTCCTGTCAGGCTCTTTTATCCGCCCGATTGAAGCCCCCGGGGGATCGCTAATTGAAGCTGATTTCGGCGAATACGGCAGCGTCAGTTGTCACTTTGCTTAAACTCTTTCGGGTTTAGAGCCCTTCACAGTTAAATGGAAGGGCTCTAGCTGCCGCAACAGATCTAGCGGGTTGGTACAGGCTCGTCGCCAGAATAGTCGTAAAAGCCTCGGCCAGACTTGCGCCCCAGCCAACCAGCTTCAACATATTTCACCAGCAGCGGGCATGGACGGTATTTCGTATCAGCCAGTCCGTCATGCAGCACCTGCATGATTGCCAGACATGTATCGAGACCAATAAAATCAGCCAGCGCCAACGGACCCATTGGGTGGTTGGCTCCCAGTTTCATGGCGTTATCGATGCCGTCAACCGTGCCCACACCTTCATAAAGCACATAGATCGCTTCATTGATCATCGGGATCAAAATGCGATTGACGATAAATGCCGGGAAATCTTCTGAAACAGAACTCTGTTTGCCCAGCAATTCGACATAACCCTTGGCCGCCTGGAAGGTCACATCATCTGTCGCAATGCCTCGCACCAACTCTACCAATTGCATCACCGGCACCGGATTCATGAAATGAACACCGAGGAATTTTTCCGGGCGATCAGTTGCAGATGCAAGGCGGGTGATAGAAATGGACGATGTATTAGTCGCCAAAATTGCGGTCGGAGACAAGGCCGGGCAAACTTTCTTGTAGATTGAACGCTTAACCTCTTCATTTTCAGTCGCAGCCTCAATCACCATATCGGCAACGCCAAGTGCTTCGACATCGGTAGCCGAAGAAAGATGTTCCAATGCGCTATGGCGCTGTTCATCAGTAATTTTTTCTGATGTCACCTGACGCGCAAGATTGCCTGAAATGGTTGCCAGCCCATTTTCAACGGCTTCTTCGCTAACATCGTGAAGCAATACATCAAGCCCTGCCAGTGCGCTGACATGAGCAATGCCTGCTCCCATCTGACCGGCGCCAATAATACCTATGGTTTTCATGAGACGTCACTCCAGCTGTTTGGCCTTGCTCTACCGCAAAATAAAAGGCCGGGGAAGCTCTAGCTTCCCCGGCCTCATCAATTATTTGGAAGTCCAGCCGAAAGCTAAAGCGCTTTTTCCAACTCCGGCAGTACGTCAAACAGATCTGCGACCAGGCCGTAATCGGCAACCTGGAAGATCGGTGCCTCGTCGTCCTTATTGATGGCGACGATGACTTTTGAGTCTTTCATGCCCGCCAAATGCTGGATCGCACCGGAAATGCCGCATGCAATATACAGATCGGGAGCAACAACCTTACCAGTCTGACCTACCTGCCAATCGTTTGGCGCATAGCCAGCATCAACCGCTGCGCGCGACGCGCCAACGGCAGCGCCGAGTTTGTCGGCAACCGGAATGATCACTTCTTCAAATTTTTCGGAAGAACCCAGAGCCCGACCGCCAGAAATGATGATCTTGGCCGATGTCAATTCTGGACGATCACCGCCGGATAGAGCAGCTCCAACAAATTCAGAAAGGCCAGGATTGGCTGCAGAATCAGTTTTTTCTACCGATGCGGAACCACCTTCGCCACAAGCACCAAAGCCTGCGGTTCGCACAGTGATCACCTTGGTAGCTTCCGACGATTGAACCGTCTGAATGGCGTTACCGGCATAGATCGGACGCTCAAAAGTATCGGCTGATTTAACGGCAGTGATTTCCGAAATCTGCATCACGTCCAACAGCGCGGCGACGCGCGGCATGATGTTTTTTCCGTCGGTTGTAGCAGCTGCAACGATGGCATCGTAATCACCAGCCATGCCGGTAATCAGAGCCGCCATAGGTTCAGCCAGGCGATTGGCCAGATAGTCAGCCTCACAAAGCAGAACCTTGCCTGCACCATCAAGTTTGGCTGCAACATCGGCAACGCCAGCGCAGCCATTGCCAGCAACCAGGACATGGACATCGCCGCCAATTTCAGCAGCCGCCGTCATCGCCTTGTGGGTCTGATCGGAAAGGGTTTCGTTGTCGTGTTCAGCAATCAAAAGAATGGTCATATTTGAATCTTTCGCATTTCGTTTCCACAGCACGAGCTGCGGTCGGAAAAGCTCTCCCTAGAGCACACCGGCTTCGTTTTTGAGTTTGTCGACGAGTTCCGCAACATCGCCAACGATGACACCAGCCTGACGCTGAGGTGGCTCTTCGGTGGTAACAACTGTCAGACGCGGCGAGGCATCGACACCGTAATCAGCCGGGGTCTTCTCATCCATCGGCTTTTTCTTTGCCTTCATGATATTCGGCAAAGACGCATAGCGTGGCTCGTTAAGACGCAGATCCGTGGTCATGATCAGCGGCATTTTAACTTTGATTGTCTGCAGACCGCCATCAACCTCACGGGTGACTTCAGCACTGTCACCATCGATTTCCAGATTGGATGCGAAAGTCGCTTGCGACCAACCGAGCAATGCGGAAAGCATTTGGCCGGTCTGGTTTGCGTCGTCATCAATCGCCTGCTTGCCGAGGATAACCAGGCCAGGTTGTTCTTCTTCAACAATGCCTTTCAGGATCTTGGCAACAGCCAGTGGCTCGACCAGATCATCATGCTTGACGAGAATACCGCGGTCGGCACCCATGGCCAGAGCTGTACGGATGGTTTCCTGAGACTGCTGTGGGCCCACGGATACGGCGATCACTTCGTCCGCCTTACCAGCTTCACGCAAGCGCAGGGCCTCTTCAACCGCGATCTCATCGAACGGGTTCATGGACATTTTCACGTTGGCCAGCTCAACGCCGGAACCGTCACTTTTGACGCGGATTTTGACGTTATAGTCAACCACCCGTTTAACGGGCACGATAATTTTCATGGTGCAGACCTTTATTGTCGAAAGTCTTGAGGACTGTTGGAAATGAATTGGCGTATTGGCGCAAATTACACTTGTTCTCTTGCGACACGCAACGCCAGAATTCAGACGGAATTGGGGCCACTACGTTGCTGAAATGGCTTTCGCGGTACCAAGCAAAATCTCCACGCGAGGTCAAACCCTTTTTGGCTTTCCATGGTTCATCAAAGTGGTGCTACGAGCGGCGTTTGCCTTGCCGTCCCCAGGGACCCCGGGGGATCTCTTCGCCCTCTTTGACCAGTTCGGCAGCATGAGGGGGCACAATTTCGCGATCGAACAAGGGAACATCGCGGCGCTTCAAGATGCCGACCAGGACGATGCCTGCAACGATACCGCCCACATGCGCGGCCCAGCTTACCTGTCCATCGCTGTCAGCCACAAACATAAACAGTTGAAAAGCCACCCATCCGCCCAACAACCAAATTGCGGGCAAGCGCAACGGAACACGTGACAGGAACAGGACCCAGACCTTCATCTTCGGATGCAGCATCATATAGGCTGCCACAACGCCAGCTGCAGCACCCGACGCTCCGATCAAAGGCGCGTCTGAATCAGGAAATGCCTGAACATGAAACCAGGCAGCGGCAAAGGCGCAAACCAAATAGAAAATCAGAAACTTAACGTGCCCCATTGCGTCTTCAACATTGTCTCCAAAGACCCAGATGAACAGCATGTTGCCCCCCAGATGCCAGATATCGGCATGCATGAAGGCGCTGGTCAGCGCTGTCAGCGCATACATGCCATCGGGAACAACCTGATATATATCGGGCAAGCTGCGCATGTCGTTGGAGACTGAAGGAATGTGGCCAAAAGCCAGAATTGCGAACTCGCTGGCCTGGTCGGAGCCAGTGCCGACGAGATTGAAAACAACGAACATGATTACATTGAGCGCAATAATCGACAGCGTCATCCATTGCCAATGAATGTATTTGACGGGTTTGCCGTCATGCAGAGGAATAAAAATGGGCCGCTCCGATCAGATTCTGTAATCCCCGGATTCGACCTTAGCGGTTTTCACCTGGTACCCACAATATGTCGTCTTTGCCGCCACCATTGGCATGCCGCGCCGCGACGAATAAAAAATCTGAAACCCGGTTGAGATAACGCAACCCTGATGGGTTGACGTGCTCACCAGGGGTTTCTGCCAATTGCACAATCAGGCGCTCGGCGCGCCGCGCGATGGTGCGGGCCATATGCAGCGCTGCCGCTGCATGGCTGCCACCTGGCAAAATGAAGGAACGCAGCGGATTTAGATCCTTGTTCAACTGATCAATATCGGCCTCGATGCGTTCGACCTGAGTTTCGATCAACCGCAACGGTTCAAATTCCGGCTTCTCGTCTCCTTCAGGAGTGGCCAGATCAGCACCCAGGTCAAACAGGTCATTTTGAATGCGCAACAACATATCGTGCAGTTCAGGAGTCGCCTGTGTATGCAACCTTGCAACACCGATGGCGGCATTGGTTTCGTCAACAGTGCCGTAGCTTTCAATGCGCAGGTCAAACTTCAGGCGACGCTCGCCAGTGCCCAACCCTGTTGTGCCGTCATCACCTGTCTTTGTATAAATTTTGTTCAGAATAACCATCGGCGTTCTCCCTGCATCTGTTAGGCGGGGACACTAACGGGCAGACCACAAAAGAAAAGAGAAAATCACCGACAATACCCAGACCAGCCTGCGGCAGATTGGCTTCACGGTCAGCAACGCAGGCGCGCGAGGGAAGACGACACTCGGCCCATATCGCATTGGTTCAAGGCTGCGCTTAACGCGACATATAGACCACAACCACCACGAGCACGACAGTAACCGCCTGGGCGATAACCCGCATGCGCATCAGCTTTTGCGATTTGTTTCCGGGCCCATTCTGCATCATGTTCCACAATCCACGAATGAGGATTAGGGCAACTACGAAGCAGGCAATGAGAATAAGGATCTGCATAAGACACTCGTTAACCGTTGGACTGATCGTGTCTTAGACCCATCGGCCGCCAAGGCCAATCAAAATCCACCCGTTATCATGTGGCAAACTGTCAGGTCGCCGACTGCTTGAGCTCTGGTTTTTTCTTTGAGCCTGCACCCGTGGTGGCCGCCAGGGCGACCGCCGCGGCGCACAGCGCCATGCCTGACAACTGCAGCAAGTCAAGCGTTTCATCGAACAGATAATAGGACATCAATGCAGCCACCGCCGGTACAAGAAAGAACAGCGATGACACTTTGGCGACTGAACCCTCGCGGATCAGCCACATCAGCAGGAATATCGCCACCAGTGACAGAACAAAGATCGACCAGGTCATCGCCAGGATCATTTCACCTGTCCAGTCGACAGCGCCGGTTTCGCTGAAAAGTGCCAGAATGAAAACCGGGATGAATGCGCCAAGATATTGCAGGGCGGTACCAGAACGCAAATCAACCGAAGAACCAAGGATCTTCTGCAGCACAGTTCCCAGCGTCACCGACAACATGCCGAACAGGGATACGCAGATGGTGGTCGCGTTGACCCCACTATCCGCCAGATCAATGCCCGGATGAAGGACCATATAAACCCCGGTCATACCCAGAACCAAACCGATCCAATGTTTGCCGGTAATCGATTCTTTCAGCCACCAACCGGCTAGCAGAGCGGTAAACAGTGGCTGCAGTCCGACGACCACGGCGGACACGCCAGCTGGCATTCCCCGGTCAATGACCCAAAAAACAGAACCGAGATAAGTGCCGTGAATCAGAAAACCGATGGCGATCGATTTGAAGGCGGTTCGTGTTCCAGGCCAGGGTGCACGCGCCACCATGGCAATCAATGTCAGCAAGACGAAGGCGCATGCAAAGCGCAATGACAGGAAGGTGCCCGGCTCAGAATGCGGCATGCCCATGCGGGCGCCGACAAAACCGGTTGCCCACAAACAGACAAAAATAATAGGTGCGGCTTTGGCGAACATGCAGCCTCTTTGGCAGTCATATCGCCCTATGTCGAGCAAATATGACACTGGGGCATTGTTCTATCACGATGAGACCGATATGGCGTTGCCATGGATGATATTCTCAACATCGTTTTGCCGGCGTTTTTGCTGATTGGCCTTGGTTATTTTGTCGCCCGGGTCGGTTATCTGGCAGAGTCAATCGGTGATGCATTGGCTGATTTTGTTTTCAAAGTGGCCGTACCGGTCCTCTTGATGAAATCGATCGCCACAGCCGAATTCTCACAAGCCAATCCGTGGATTTTCGTGCTGGTCTATTTCCTCGCAATTGGCGTTGCATGGCTGCTGGCCATGCTGATTATCCGTTGGGTGTTCAAGCGCGGCAGCCGCGCTGCTGTTATTGCCGGGGTTGCTGCAGGCTTTTCCAATCTGGTGTTGCTTGGCATTCCACTGGTGGAACGGGCCTACGGACAGGAAGGATTGCAGATCCTGCTGTTCCTGATCGCCATACACCTGCCCGCCATGATGGCGATTTCCACCTTTTTGATGGAATATGCCGTGCGCAGCGACGGTATCGAGGAAAGCAGGATCCAATTGCTGACCATCGGGCGTAATCTGGGACGTAACCTGTTGGTCAATCCCATCATCATCGGCATTTTTGTCGGCATTTTGTGGCGCATTACCGGGGTTGGAATTGGCGGCATCCCGGCACAGGTGATGGATCTTCTGGCCAAAACGACGGGGCCCCTGGCCCTGGTGTCACTTGGCATGAGCCTGATAAAATACGGCATTAAAGGCAATCTGTTTGCCGCCATATCCCTCGCCGCCCTCAGCCTACTGGTTATGCCGGCGGTGGTTTTTGTGCTGGCCACAACGGTATTTGCCCTGCCGGTCGTGTGGTTTAAGGTGGCAATGCTCGCGGCCTCTTGCCCCACTGGGGTGAATGCCTATCTGATTGCCAACTATTTCAAGAATGCTGAAGGACTGGCCAGCAGCACCATTGTACTGGCGCTGCTCGGTTCACTGGTAACCATTCCATTGTGGCTGTCACTGGTAACCTGATCCGGCTTTTGCCAGGTGGCGAATTGCCGGACTGGCCGTGGTGAAGGCTATTTCATAGGCCGCCAGCATTTGCTCATGGCGGGCACTTTCGAGCGTGATGCGGGCCCGGGCCAATTTCACCTGATCATTCAAAACATCGGAAATTGACCGGAACCCAGCTTCATATTCACGCCGTGCACCCTCGACACTTGCTGACACTGCCCGGACTTGGCGTTTCACAATCGACACCCGTCGTTGAGCCGACATATAGGCCGTCCACTGGCGACGAATTTGACGTTCGACGATGCGGGATTGTTCCAGCGCGCGATACTGAGCTTCGAGCGCATCATGACGTGCCGCCCCAACCGAGGAAGCACGCGTGGCGTCAAACAGCGGCACCCGCAATCGAACGCCGACATTCCAGTCTCCAGTCTGCTCCAACTCCGAATTGGAATAAAGCGGATCGTTGTAGGAACCAAAAAGGTCGACCTTGGGGCCATATTTGCCACGTTCGATCTTGGCGGCATAATCGCTCGCCATGGCCGTGTGCAGCGATGAGTTCAATGTTGGATTATTCGCCATTGCCATTTCCACGGCAACGTCGACTGAATGGGGTACCAGCGCCCGGAAGTTGGGAGCCAGGAGCTTCGACGGCGCGTGGGTACCGGTGAAACTCTCGTAATCACTCAGCGTCTCTTCGCGGGTTTTGCGCGCCAGATCGACTTCCGCTCGGGCGCTTTCCACATTGGCACGTGCAATGGCGATATCGGTCCGGCTTGCATCCCCAGCTTCATACAGTTTGGTGGCAATGTGAGCGATGCGCTGCATTGCCGAAACGTTGGATTGCAAGGTCTTTTCGATGCGCCGGTTCAAACGCAGATTGATGTGGGCCGCAACCGCTTCCAGGGCGACGCGATGTTCTTCCGCCAGATAGTTATGGTCGGACGCCAGGCTGACATGCTTGGCCTGGCGGTAAGTATTGATGTTAACGCCACTGGTAAACAATGGCATTGACACTTCAACTCCAGATGTAATCTGGGAAAGGCGGTTGCCATATTTCATCGATCCCTCCTGCGAGGAATGGCTGGCGGTCAAAGTGCCGTTGACCTTTGGCAGGAAGTTGGCCAACGCGCCATGGACACGCGCACGATCAGCTGCCGCCCGTTCAATTTGCGCTTTTGTTGAATAACTGCCTCGCAAAGCCAGCGCTATTGAATCTCCGATGCTGGCTTCCGAGCCGCGCAGGCCATCGTACATATTGGCATTATGCAGCATCGAATGCCGCAACGATGCGCGCGGTGGAATTGTGTAACTGATGGTGCGGTCCGAGACAGCTTTTTTAGATCCACGAAACGCCAGTGTCGGTAAATAGTTGCGCCGCAGGAAGTGCATTGCGTGGCCAACATCCTGCATCGTCGTCTCTTCGACCGAATGCTGGTAAGGCTCTGCGCTGCCGACCATCACCCCCGGCAGCGCATTATCATCGGCGAAAACATGTTCGGTCGCTCCATCATTCTCATAGACAATTGTTTCGGTCTGATGACTTGCGCCACGCAGATTCACGGGTGGCGGAATTTCAGCGGCAGCCGAATAGGCATTACTTGATCCGCGCAGGCCCAATTTCGTGGTGCCCTGCTCAGCCCAAACTGGCGCAGTCGTCAACAGCGCCGTCAGGCTGATCGCCAGCGAATACGCAATGCGTTGATTTCGCAGGCCGGTCTTACGGCCGCGACTCGCAATTGAAGACAGTTCGGCAATGCTGCCCGTCTTGCACTCAATACCCACGTTACTACCTACTACTCTACTACTCTACTACTCAGTTACTAACCCGATATCGCTTCCCCTGAAGCAATTGTGGATCCCACTTACTTGTATGCCCTGCACTGCAGACTTTGATGTCTGTCTCTTCGTTCCTATTGCTCTCGGAATGCCCGCTTAAAACTATCGATCACCGGTTTGGCCAGATATGTCAGGAATGTCCGCGATCCCGTATTGATGTAAATCTCTGTCTGCATGCCCGCTTGTATGTCGGCGAGACGTTTGCGACCTTTGCCCTGGCTGCCAACAATCTCCAGCCGCACAGTAAAAAAGGGCTCACCCGATTTTTCATCGTCTTCAGCATCCGCCGATTTAAACACCACCCGCCCCTGAAGAGTGTCATCGATACGCCGGTTAAAGGCCGTCACAGCAATGTCGGCTTGCTGACCGGGCCGCACATAGTCGATGTCTGCAGGCTGAACTCGGGCCTGGACCACAAGCGGTGCTCCTTCAGGCACCATTTCGCCAATCAGATCACCTGCGCCAACAACCCCACCGACAGTGGTCGTCAACAAGCGCGACAAGGTGCCCTCTACCGGTGCCCGAACGACCGAACCGCGCACGCTTTCGCGCGCAGCTATCAACTGATCAGAAATTTCGGCCAATTCAGCGACAATTTTTGCATATTCCCGGGCCGCCACATTCTCATACTCAATGCGTGCTTTTTTGATTTGAACCCGCACCTCGTCAATCTGGTTTTCAATGCCGTCACCATCCAGCTTCAAAGAGGTAACGTTACCTTCAAGTTCCAATACAGCGCGCTCGCGTTCGTTGAGCCGGTTGCGTGCAACAAACCCCTGATTGGCCAGTGGCAGCAGACGCTCATACTCGAGGCGGTTCAATCCAAGCATGGTTTGCTGCGCCCGCACCCGTGCATCGACACCATCCTTTTGCTTTTGCAGTGTTGCCACTTTCTTATTAAGGGCCTCAATTTCGCGGCTAAGCAACTCGCGGCCGGACTGATAGGCTTCACGCTGGCTTTCAACAAATTCACGTCCAGAAACGACCAAAGCCGCCTCAGATGGGGCGGATACAAGTTGAAGAAGTTCTGCAGGCGACTCTTGCGGGGCCCTTCGCTGGCCGATGATTATCGGCGCGCCTTCCTGCCCCCTTAACGTCAATCCAGATGAAGGTTGAGAAACGATCGAATTCGGCCCCCGCAATGTGAAAGATTTGTTGGCTTTGACTGGTGCAATCATTTTGCGCAGGCCGCCTGACCGTTCCGCATCAAGCCGCGATTTCAACGCGAGCAAGGAAGAATGCCGAGCTTCCAATTGAGTCAGGTCGCCCTGCGCCTGGGTTTCATCCAATGCCAGGATCGGTTGGCCGACCAACATTTGATCACCCTCCCGGGCAAAGATTTCCTTTATGCGGCCACCCCGCTGGTGTTGTACCAGCTTGTTTTTGCCATCGCTGACGAAAGTTCCCGGTGTGATGACGGCAGAGGCCAGAGGAAACAGACAGGCCCACAGCAAGAACAATATCAGCACAGCACCAACCGACCAGAAACCCAACCGGATGATTGAGCTGCTGTCTGTTTTGGCATTGGCGCGCCACAGAATATCGTTGTTTGTTGGCTTGCTCACGTCGACTACCCAGCCTCCACGCGAACTTTACCACTGCGCTGCGGCATCTTTGCATTCAGCGCATGGATTTGAACTTCCGGCTTCTCACCCCCACCACCGGAACTGACGTTTGACGTCTTTTCCGAGCGGCCATCGGAGTGACGGGCACGCCACTGACCATGGTTTTCTCTGAAAGATATAACCTGACCATCGCGCATTGTGAGCACGTAATCTGCGACCTTCAAGATGGAACGACGTTGGGATACCACCACCGATGACACGCCCTCGTCGCGGGCAAGCGAAAGCGAACGCAGCAAGGCGTCTTCGGCCTGTTGGTCGAGATGCGCATTGGGCTCGTCCAGCACCATCACTCTTGGTTGGGCATAGAAAGCCCTAGCCAGGGAAAGTTGTTGCTGATGACCGCCTGAAAGTTCGTGTGTGTCTCCACCCAACTGGGTAGCATAGGCGTCCGGCAACTTGACGATCTGGCTGTGAATGTCGGCTTTCTTGGCAGCTTGAATGATGCGATCCTCATCAGGATAGCGTTCATAGCGGGAGATGTTTTCAGCGATCGTACCTGGAAACAGCCTCGAATCCTGCGGCACATAGCCCAGCGATTCACCTTTGCGATCATCCGGCCAGGTGGTGAGTTCAAAATCGTCGAGACGGACAGAACCCTCGGTCGGTTTCAAGGCACCGGTCAACAATTTGGCCAGAGTTGACTTTCCAGCGCCAGATGGACCGATAATTGCCAGGATCTGACCGGCTTTCAAAGAAAAGCTCACATCTTTGAGCACAGTTTGCATGCGCTTGCCGACTTCGATTTCATAGGTCAGGTTTTCCACCTCAATGTCACCAACGGTCAGCGCAGGCACCACTGCCCGCAGGTCTTCCGGTTGCGAACTGATGAAGCTGGAGAGATTTGCAAAGGCTGATCTGGCGTGAACGATTCGGTCCCACGTGCCAATGACCTGTTCCACGGGCACGAATGCGCGGCTTGAAATCAGCGAGGAAGCAAAGATAACGCCACCGGACAGATCGCCACCCAGCACCAGGTAAGCGCCCCAGGCCATAATGATGATTTGTAGTCCCTGACGAACCGCACGTGACAGGCCGAAGAAAAAGGCATGTACCTTGGCAGAGCTGTCAGCCATGTTGAGTGCTGCATCCATCTTACCACCCCAGCGTTGCAGGAAGGTCGGGAAAAGGCCCATTGCACGGATATCTTCCGAGCGGGTCAACAAAGCCTGCGAAAAGGAAACAGCATCGGAATTACTGCGCGTTGCCTGATCACTGTCTGCAAGGCTCAAGCGACGATTTGCATAGGCAATTGCAGCCAGCAAGATGATTCCAAACAGGGTGATGATCCCCAATTGAACATGCAGCGCAAAAAGCAGGAATAGAAAAAGCGGTGTAAAAGGCAGGTCGAACAGGCCGATCATGGCCCTGCCCGACAGAAAGGTGCGCAGCGAATAAAAATCACGCATCAACTGCGACCTGCGACCGCCAGCATCAGGTGCATGCATTAATCCGTTGAACAATTTGCCAGCTGTCTGGGTCACAAATTTTGCCGACATGCGCTGTGCGATCATCATGCGCACGGCCTCGATCACTCCCAGCATGACCAGAGCAACAAGCGCGATAAGCGTGATATAGAACAAGGTCGGCATGCTGCCCGACACCAACACACGATCGTAGATAGCGATCATATGGATTGGCATGGCCAACAAAAGCACATTGGCGATGACTGAAAACAGGAACAACCATCTGAAATTTTTCAGAATGCTCTTGTTCAGACTCGCTGAATTATCTGATTCTTGAACGCTAGACATACACAAACTCGCTGACGACGCTCTCAGTCGTAAACAAATAAGGCTAACAAAATCTTTCATTTCCGAAGCATTAAGGTTAACCGGCCTTAAGCTTTTGGCTGACAGAAATGCAGCTCAAGCTGCCCTGAACGGACGCGTTGGCGGCAAGAAAAAAGAGTTTGATTACAGCAATCTATTTCGTCGAAGCGACTGACGGAATGTATTTTAGATAGGCCGCAATGGCGGCTCGATCCGAGTCGGGGAGCTGGGCCATATTGAGTTGGACATCAGCCATTGTGGATCCAAAGGAATCGAACTCTGGTGTAAACCCTGTTTCGAGTGAATAAATGATATCGGTTTCACTCCAACCACCAATTCCATCCGCATGCGGCGTGATATTTGGTATCCGTCCCTTGCCGTCAGGCGTGGCTCCCCCTGCCATCCATGCACCAAGATCCGGACCACCCAGAATATTGCGGGGCGTATGGCAGGCGGCACAGTGGCCGAGCGCCTCCACCAGATAGCGGCCACGGTTCAGCACTTCATTATCTGCAGGAACATCCACGACCATTTCTGGTTTCAGGTAAAGCAGTTTCCAGAAACCCAGGCTTCGGCGGATGTTGAAGGGAAACGGAACCCGGTGTTGTGGTGCGGCGTCTGCAACCTCGGGCAGAGTTTGCATGAAGGCCCAAAGGTCCGCGACATCCTGATCCGTCATCCGACTGTAGGAAGGATAAGGAAAGGCCGGATAATAGTGAGCGCCGTCCGGACGGATACCGCGCTTCATGGCGTTGGCAAAGTCGAGCAGTGACCAGGATCCGATACCGGCTGAATTGTCAGGCGAAATATTGGGGGACACAAAAACGCCAAATGGGGTGTCGAATTCATGCCCGCCAGTCAGCTTCAATTTGTCGTCACCTTCGGCTTTTGGCGCCGCATGGCACGAAGAACACCCTCCGGCATAGAAGATTTGCTCTCCTGCCTTTGTTGAACCGGCCGAAAGGCCAGCCAACGAGTCTGGGTCCAACGGCCGTGGCGCCGACAATATCCACGCCACAGCCGCGCCCAATACGGCGAGGCACAGGACGATCAGCGTAAGGCGATTGAACACGTGGCGATCCTATTTTACGCGATAGGCTTTGTGGCAAGAACCGCAATTGGACGCAGCGGCACCAAAAGCCGCTTTCAGGCTGTCCATATCGGTTATTGTCGCGGTTGTATCAGAGATATATTTCGCGACCGCTTCATCAAAACCGGCCCGATCCGACCAGATGGTTGCAGCAGCTTCGGTATTTGCACCAGTTTCGGAGCCTTCCGGGAACATGTAACCAAATCCGAGCGCCGCACTGTTAAGCACGTTTAGGGCCTGTTGAGCCTGAACGGCATCGAAGTCGGATTGTCCTTTGACCATACGGGCCAGCACACCTGTTGCCGCACCATTGAGTTTCATCAGCGCCTGTCGTTCGACGGCGGCTTCACCTGCTGCCTGCGCCGACACGCCACACAATAGAGTTGCAGCAACAAGGGTGGAAATTGAAAACAGTGATTTGGCCATGCACATGTACCTCTGGAATTGGGGCGATTTGATCGGCAAAGGTTTCCATACAATACCCTGCCTGTCACCCTGTTATCACGCCGAAGTTACCGTTTTCGTGACGGTGATCCTGCGACTGATTGCGGTACAATTTTCGCATTGTATATGGCGGCGGATATGCTTATGGATGGCCGTCGATCATTGGTTATCCCAATATCAGCGGAGAGGTGCCGGAGTGGTCGAACGGGGCGGTCTCGAAAACCGTTGTGCGCGCGAGCGTACCCAGGGTTCGAATCCCTGTCTCTCCGCCACATCAATCCATTAAATTATTGAAATTTCTAGATATATTATTAGCAATGAATTTATTCCCCACCGTATTCCCCGACAGAGACGTGGCCAACCATCGGGAGTTAATTGGATTGTGCGTTGATGGGAGGCTCTAAGATCCAAACTTCCGTGTCTAATGTCAGCTAAGAGCCCTTCCAAGCCATTCAGACGTTGTCGCATTTGAAACACGCCATTGCGTCTAAGCTAAGCCACACGGTCCGAATCGATACTCGGTCGACGTTCAATTTTTAGCTCGTTGTACATTCATCCGCGCGATGACCGATCAGACACCATTCAGCAGGATTAACTGGACACGGACAAAATGAGATTTGCTCCGCAGGGGCTACTTTCAAAATCCTTGTCGTTTTTGATGGTGGAACAGTCTTTATCCGACTAATCTGCAACGCAAGTTATGCGATCGATTGAGGCCGCTGAATCTTTGCATATTTATCTATAGCCATCAGAAGCAGGTTGAAACGGGGTGAGTATTTTGAACCGACGATTGATCACTATTATTGCGATTGACGTTGTGGGCTATTCTCGGCTCATGCGCGCAGATGAAGAGAGGACGGTCACTACTCTCATCGAGTTACGCAGGTTGATAGATAAACGGATTGCCGCCCGCGAGGGCGTAACATTCGGGACGGCGGGTGATAGCGTTCTCGCGGAATTCAACAGCCCTGTGGAGGCCGTAAGATGCGCATTGGAAATACAAGCGGATGCCGAGTTGTTTAATGCAAATTTTAAAGATGATCAAAAGATGTTGCTGCGCGTCGGAGCAAATGTTGGCGACATCATTGAGCGGGATCACGCTCTTTATGGAGATGGAATTAACATAGCTGCCCGATTGGAATCTCTTTGTGACGCTGGTGGCGTATGTTTATCCGACACCCTGCACAAGTTTGTTCAAGGCCGTATCGATGTAACATTTGCCGATGACGGCGAACATAAGGTCAAGAATATCGACACCCCAGTTAGGGTTTGGAAATGGACGAAAAATACACTTGTCACCAAGGTGAAAGCTGATCGCCAAAGTTCTAAACCATCAATTGCTGTTCTGGCATTCAAAAACATGTCGAGTGATCCAGAACAAGACTACTTTGCTGATGGCATTGTTGAAGAGATCATTACCGCCCTATCTGGTTATCCTGGTTTGATTGTCATCGCCCGCAACTCTTCGTTCTTGTACAAAGGCCAGTCCATTGACATTCAGCAAGTTGGTAGAGATTTGGGCGCCCGATATATTGTCGAGGGCAGTGTTCGACAAAGCGGAAATCGACTGCGCATTGTGGCGCAACTTGCTAATCCCGAATCCGGCATACAATTGTGGGCCAACCGCTATGACGGCGTAGTCGAAGATGTTTTCGAACTGCAAGATGAAATTTCCAAAGCTATAGTTGGCGCGATTGCTCCAGAGATACAAAAGGCGGAAATCTTACGTGAGCTCAGCAGACCGACTGATAATCTTGATGCTTACGATCTGTATCTTCGTGGATTGAACGAGCTGCATCGAAGCCGGTTGACAGATGCTGATCAATGGTTCGGGCAAGCTATCGAATCTACGCCAGACTTTGCGCGTGCAATGGCACGCAAGGCGTGGATCAGCACGGCTTGGCGAAACTATGGTGTAGATGTGGATGACGACTATCGAAAAGAATGCCTTTCTTTAGCTGGAAATGCAGTTTCTTTGGAGCCTAACGACCCTGAGGTGGCAGCCTATGCGGGATACACCATTGGATTTCTAAGTGCTGATCCGGGCAAAGGCTTACATCACGTCGAACGCGCTACCCGCTTGTGCCCGAGTTTTGCTTGGGCATGGGCATCGAGTGCCTTGCTAAATGTGTATCTTGGAAACGCCAGCGTAGCGCTCGAATGTGCGGATAACGCACGTCGTTTGAGTCCAAAAGACCCTTTGATTTACAGAACCTATAACGCTACTGGACTGGCCAATATTATTAAAGGCAACATGCAGGATCTCTTGGAATGTGCAGAAATTGGCATTAGCGAATTTCCAAAAATGCCCGGATATCGCTATCACAGAGCAATTGCGTTGACCGAACTTGGACGTGACCGTGAAGCTGGGCTGGAGCGAAAAACTCTGCTGGACCTGAATCCAAGATTCTCAATCACAGAGTTTATACGATCATCCAGGGAAGACATTGGAATGTCTGACACGTTGCTGCTGCCTGTCGAATCGGGGCTGCGGAAATCCGGATTTCCTGAATAGGACTTCACTGAAGTTCAGGATGCCCCTTTGGTTCGTTGAGGTGCTCCTCACCGGGGTGTCAATATACGCTGGTTAAAGAGACCGTGACAGCTGAGAGGCGTGAAATACTATTACCTGCGATCATACAATCCAGCTTTCAATCTGAGTTGCATCCAGTTATCGGCAAACCTAATTGCCCGTCGCTTGCCTTGACGAGAATGTCGTTCGCTGAACAAATTCGGCTTGTAATCACAACACTTTGTCCGCACCTCGGTCATTGGATAGATTGCGACCGATGTCCGTTATTGGTGCAAGCAGACATTGGCCCAGAACGAGCTAACGACTGGATTGAGCCCAAAATGTCTTCACCGAACAGCGTTACGAATGGCGACTTTGGCCAGATTCGTTGCAATATTGCCACCAAAATCCCGATAAATGCTCGCCAGTTAAAGTTTCGTCAAGTTTTTGATTGCCCGTCCAAATGTTTGTCGACACGCTAATTTTGTTGGTTGGGGGATCAACAAAATCAATCTTTTAGGCCTTGTCACGTGCATTTAGATGCTTGTGTCAATAGAACCGACGCTTCGATCTTTATGAGAACGATTGGCATCCGAGGAAACCATGGATGAATCGATCGAGGTGCAAAGCGCAAAATATATCAATCGTTGGATCGGTTGGGTTTGTGGAGGTATGTAAGATGTGTCGCTGGCTTTTTCCGTTCGTTGCAAAATTATGTCTGTGCACCCTCGGTCTAAGCGCTCCGGTTAACTGGGCTCAGGCTTGGGAAACTGGGGGTTCCGAAGTGTCAGTGAGTAAAAACAATGTCTTCGGCAACTCGAATTGCAGCATAAAAATTTTTTACAGCAAGGTAGACGGCACATTCGAAATAACCCAGTTACAAGTAACAAATATAAACGGTTTAGGACGATTTGCGGGAGGAAAAAGATTCCTCGATGACGAACAAGACACCGACGCCAGTAATTTCACAACTATTGACGCAGCCGAAATACTGGCGTGCAATTACATAACCGATGTTGAGGACTTTGAACAAAACTTCGAAGACGCCACGAATTTTGGCACCATGACGGAGATATCAGTAAAATTTACCGCAATAATTGATGCCGGTGATACGGTTGATTTCACCGGACTTAACGGAAACAGCGTAAAAGGGGACGGCGTTACACGATATACATTCGAAATCAAATTGGCGGGTGATGCGGATGACACACCCGCCCTCAGCTCTTCAATAGTGGTTCCAGCTGCAGTGCCTGCCGCAACAACAAGCACAACTGAAGCAGCACAACAGCAGGCTGCGTCTAACTTCGTTCAAAACCGCAATAATACCCTATCAAACATCCAGCCAGATATTGGCGGCTTCATCGACGGCACTTTTGCCGATGGCGGTGGGCCGCTGGGGAATTTCGGCCTGCGCGGTAATGAGGCCGGGTTCAACATGTCTTTTGCCTCTTCCATGGGCAAAGTCTGGTCAGAAATGGCCCGCAATCAATCCTTGGCCAATCAACACAGTGCTGCGGCACGGGCCGATAATGTGAAGAACTTGCAACCACAAGCTTCGGCCTTCCTCTATGGCCAGTCAGTGTCAAAACAATCCGATGCGGTTACACAAACTTCGGCCACATCGGTCAAACCAAACGTGGATGCGTCTAATAGTCTGGAACTGGAAAGCAAAGAGTCCGCCTATGGCTCAACTGCAAAGGTCGAAAACACGTCTCAACTCGCGCAGGCACGTGAACGGGGCTATGACATGTGGGTGCAGGTCTACGGAGCCAAGGCCCATGCCGGAAACTCCGACAGCACCATCTGGGCTGGCTATGCCGGGGCCCACAGGTTCGTCAATGACAATTTGATCATCGGTGGCCTTGTGCAACTGGATTGGTCGGACGAAAGTAACGATACCAATGGCAGTTCTGCCGATGGCTTTGGCTGGATGGTGGGGCCATACATTGCCGCTAAACTACCCGATCAAAACCTGTTCTTTGATGCCCGTGCGGCCTATGGCCGTTCCGACAACGACATCACGCTTACAACCTCTACCGGTAGTTTCGAAACAGAACGCTGGTTGGCCAGTGCCAAAGTGTCGGGTCAGTTGCAGCAAGGTGATTGGGATATCCGTCCAGCAGTTGGCATCAGCTATTTTGAGGAAACGCAGAACAGCTATACCGACAGCACGAATACAGTGATCGGATCACAGACATTCACGCTTGGTGAAGTGCGGTTTGGTCCAACCATCTCTCACACGGTCATCGCCGATAATGGCAAAACCATCAGGCCCCGATTTGGTGTGAATGGTGTCTGGAACTTTGCCATCAAGAACGGCGCAAGTTCACAAGGAGCTGTACTCGGCAATGGCGACCTGCGGGCAAGGTTGGACTTCGGTGTAACCCTACTTGACGCTCAGGCATGGTCCATTGATCTATCCGGCTTCTATGACGGTGTAGGCATCGACAACTACCACGCTTATGGCGGCAAGGCTCGGGTAACGATACCGCTGAACTAGTCGCTATGTGAAGATCAAAGCAGACCTTCGGTTGGAATGACTGAAGGTCTGCAAGGTCCGCACTCCCGACATTGGAGTGGTTCACTCACAAACTTGCATCAAGGTTCGCACCGAGCCCTCCCTCGCTATTCGTCATTTGTCGCAATTTGGCAAAATCGAACCGTGATGTCTTTGCCAAACGCTGTCCGACTTCCGCATTGGAACACTCGAAGCGGCAATCTTTGACACGCTCACAATAAACGCTTGACCTCAACTTAACTTGAGGAATTAGGGTGGAACCATCATCGTAACTGATCACCGTTTTAACTCAGGAGAACACGTATGATCTACCGCGTAAGAGCCACGTTCAAAGATGAAACCGCTGCCGCGTTTCTTACAAAACTCACAGACGGCACCATTCAGAATCAACGCCCCGACGGCCCCGAATTGATCGCCTCGATGGACCGTGCAGTTGTGAACACTAAAAGTCAGATAGAGTGGACTGAATTGTGCTTTTGCGCCCCCCCTTTGGCACATGAACGCGACACTGTACTTGATCTGCATTTTGATGACATCGAAACTGAGCCGATTGAGGCTCACTCCAAGTGCGCAGGGCAGCCTTTTATGGCTCATCTGCAGGAGCTTGCGGGTTAGCAACACTTCTTGCTCTCAATTAGTTTGGCTAGGACCGGATTGAGCCCATGGCAGACTTGCCGGCGGTGCCGTAATTTGACTGGTCTGAGTTTAAGTTATTGCTATTTACGACCATAGCGCCGCTTCTGCGAACAGGTCGACCCCCACTATGCAGCAAGATCCAAATGGCGCATAATTTGGTATGTCTACCATTGAATACGTCTATTCCGCACATTCCGCCTTTGCATATCTAGGCTCGAAACGGTTGCTGGAGATTTGTGCTGACCATGGTGTGAAACTAGTCCACAGGCCCATATTTCTATCTCCCGTTGTTGAAGCTCAGAGCAGCCATACGTTTGGGGAACGCACTCAACCGCATGTCGACTATTTTTTCGGCCGAGAGATCGAACGTTGGGCTGAATTTCGAAACGTGCCAATTATAAATTTCAGACCAACTTACCACGACGCCGACTACAGCCTTGCTTCAGGAATGATCCTTGCGCTCGGCGACACCGGTGACAGCGTCGACGCTATGGCGCACAACATCTTGAAAGCTCACTGGTGTGAAGATGCGGATCTTTCCAGTCCGGAGGTGCTTGAAAAGATTGGCACTGATCTTGGTCATGACGCACGGGCGCTCATGGACCAAGCGAAGTCAGACCTGGTTCAAGAAAAAGTATGGGCGAATTCGGATTGGGCAAAGAGCCGGAACATCTTTGGCTCGCCCACCTATATTCTCGATGGAGACCCCTTTTACGGGCAAGACCATTTGGAAATACTAGAACACGCCCTAAGCAAACCCTTCGCACCAACGAGTTGGATCAATGTTTCTGTGGGCTGATCGGCAGCTTCGAGCCCAAATCGACATTTTCTACCGTTTGAGGTGATGCAGTACTATTTAAGCTGAACTGGTCAGATCATACTGCAAGCCACTGGATGTCTTGGTTTTGGCAGTTTGATTTGCGGCTAGGTCAACATTGTATATGCGGTCACCACAGCCAAAATGACATTCATCAAGAACGCCGCCACATAAGTAAAGGTTCTTGGACCACCGGCAACTTTGCCAACGCCGCTATAGTAAACCACGCAATAGACGATACGCAGAGCCACATGTAGCCCAACCAACCAGTTGACGATCATGACATCGACGCCGGCCAGAATGGCAAGAATGGTTGTCGAGACGAAGATTGAGAAGTTCTCGGTCGAGTTAGCGTAGGTTCTCAAAACACGAAAGCTCTTATCACCGTGGGAACCTTTCAATGGCAGGCCCGGTACTTCGTCACCACTTGCAAACCCAAGGATGCCGGCCAAAAAACTCTGCACCAGCACAACAAGGCACAGCACTAATAGCCAAATAAACGACGGTTGGTAGGGCGTGAGTAGCGGTAGGCTTTCAATCATGGATTCCATCAAATTTCTCCTTGGTAATGATTCAGCAGTTTTTGCTGCTGTGCTTACTAGACGAACGGCGTTCCCAGATTACGACATCACTGATGCAAATATTCAATCATCGAGCAAATTTTATGGTTTGAAAGGTATCGATCGTTATCTGTTTTTCTGATTCATACTTCGAAAAAGCAGAGGTCAATCGCAACACGTTGAGAAGCAGATCTGCCTGCGCTATCGGCACACAGAAAACTGATGGTGTAAACGGAGCTCATGGCAGCTCCGAGCCCAATATGGACGACGTTTCTCCCAGCATGGTTTTTGAAAAAGCACTCCCTTCAAAGCTGGGCATCGCCTATCGAATTCTTTGCAATTTTTCGGCACGAATTCGATGTTTTCAAAACCATGAGAACCAACAACCTCGATCTTTTTTGATCAATGAGCTTTTTCCTTCGAGGGCAAAGGGAAGACGTGGATGCAATCAGCGATTCAATCAGGCCGAACGGATTTGGCGAGAAGGACCCAAGGTGGAAATCTTTCGAACCAAATCTGGTATCATCAAGGCTGGTGCCGGCCTGGCGAAGTAAAATCCCTGGATCGAGTCACAGCCAATGGTTTCAACAACCTTGACCTCTGCCAGCGTCTCAGTTCCCTCAACAACAATGTTGAAGCCAAGCCCGCGCCCTAACTCTAGAACACCACGCAAAACTTGTTGTTTGCGCTGGTCGGTATCGATGTCGGAAACAAAACTACGATCGACCTTCAACTGATCAAACGGGAGCCGATTCAAATAGCCGAGAGAGGAATAGCCGGAACCAAAGTCGTCAAGCGAAAGCTTAACCCCAAGAGCGCGAATTGCCGAAAGTATGGCGGCAATTCGATGTTCACTGTGATCGACAAAAACGCTTTCCGTAATTTCGATGTAAATGTCTCTGCCAGCGACCTGATGGTGGTGCAATGCAGCCTTAATGATGCCGACAAAATCGGGCTGCCACAATTGAATTGGTGAAACATTTACCGAGATATGTTTGAAATCAAACTTGGTTTTACGCCATTTTGCAGCCTGCTCGCAGGCCAGATCCAGGACGAGACTACCCAGTTCGACAATCTGACCACTGGACTCCGCGATGGGGATGAACTTGGAGGGTGGTATCGGCCCTTCAGTGGGATGAATCCACCTCGCCAAAGCTTCTACTCCGGCCAACTCGTGGGTGCCCGGCATCACTTGTGGTTGGAAGTGGATTTCAATTTCGCGCTCCTCAAGTGCGGTGCGCAACATACGATCAAGTCTCATCTGATCTTGCAATGCGTCGTTCAATTCCGAAGAGAAAAACACATATTGGTCGCCGCCATTTTCTTTGGCTTTGCGCAGTGCTAGATCAGCATTTCTATGGGCCTCATCACTATTCCGCGCGTCATGACGCAAGTTGATGATACCAATCGAAGCTGTCAGGTGTAATTCTCCGACATCCAACACAACAGGTTCTCGCAGAGATGCCAAAAGGCCGTCGGCCAACTTTGTCATGTGCGCCATTGAATCAACATGCGGAAGCAGGATGGCGAATTCATCGGCAGCAAGGCGCGCGATGCTAGGCTTGCTTCCCAACACATCTGTGAAGCGATTACCGACAAGCTCCAAAAGAGTGTCACCCGATCTCTGCCCAAAGGCATCGTTGATCTGTTTGAAATTATCAAGATCCAAATGAATCAAAACGGGTCTTCGCTGCCCCAAATTATCGTTGCCCAGAGCCGTCTGAAGATTGGCAAGATATCGGGTTCGATTGCCCAACCCGGTCAGTTCATCCGTATAAGCCAAGCGGGCGAGTTTTCCCTGCAATGCGACGACTCGATCCAACCCCTGAGACAAGGCGCCAATTTCATCCCGTCGATCCTTGAAGGGAATCTCGACATCGGTCGCTTCAGCAGCAAGCTCATCAGCATGTCTTGCCAATACCCGAAGTGGCTTCAGTTCTCGGCTCATGTTCATAGCGCCGAACGCGGCGACTAATAGGATCATCACCAGTGCGGCAATCGCAATTTGTACCCGCAATTCGTTTCGTGCGGCAATCAGGTCATCAACCCACCCGACATCAACGGCTAATGCTCCAGCTATGCCACCAGAAGCCGTTTGAATGGGAGTTAAATAGGCCAGTCTCAACCGCCCCATAACAGGCACTTCACCCAGATGGGGCCGGTTGTTGAATATGTCATCATAAGCCGGGTGCCCGGGTTTGATTGACATCGGCGGCGGCATGGATCCGTCGGGTTTGCGGAAAGTCGTCGCAAAGCGGTCGAACGCTTTGGTTTGCAAATTGAATTTGAATAGATTAGCCGCCCCTTGATTGATAAGCCCAATTTGTTTCAACAGGGCATCATGGCGAGGCCGAAAAGTAAGAGATTTTCCAATCGCATCCTGTTTGAGACGGATGGCCATTGGAGTGCCGTTGGAATTGTTCAATACGGTGAATTCGGCCGACAGTGTTTCGACGAATAATGCGGTTGCGGCACGTGCCGCCCTGTCGATGCGAATGGAAGAATTCGTCTCAGTAACCTGAAATAATTTAACATATCCCAGTACCGCTGTAATCAATATGGATGCCGCGACAACGACAACCAGACGCGTCGTGACCCGTCCCGTCATGCCCTTAAAAAACGAATGCAACATGGAAATCTCCTGTTTTCAGTCGAAGGCAAAAATGAGTTTAGTAAAATGACCTTATGCCAAAGTTACCAAGCATCAGCGCACTTTGAACCCAATTGGCGGCAATCACCGACACAGCCGTGGGCAAAGAAACAAACGCAGACGACCAGTTAATAAGCAGTTTCAACGTTCACCAAAATCTAGCAACCAGTTTTCGGAATGGGTTCTTAGAGCTTTGTTAGCCCCTGCACCGTACGCGTGAAGTGGGAATTATTGAGGAAAACCACCCATGGCCGGTAGCGAAACGACTCCACCCGACTCAATTGTGGTGACCAAACACAAACAACCTGCAGCGCAAAAACCGCAGCGAATTGTCCCGCCTCAAATAACAACCCCTGGTCAGACATCGAAGAAAGATGAACTGAGGCCGCTGGAATATCTCAGTGTCATGCAACAGGGCATGGTGGTCTGGTCCAAAGACGGCGAATGCGAGTTCTTCAATCAACAGATGGTTGAACTGAACGAAATGTCGCAAAGTCAGATGTTCCTTGGTTTGAGGCGAACGTCAATGCTGCATCAAAACACCAAACGAGGAACAAGAGATTCCATAACCCAGCAAGAGTTGGAAGCAAAATTCGCTTCTGAAAGATCATTCGATTTTGATCGGCACACGAAATCGGGGCGCACGATTCTCGCAACCGCTCAGCCACGGCGGTGCGGCGGGTATGTTGTTACATTTTCTGATGTGACGGAAAAACGCCTGTACGAACTAGAACTCGATACCGCCAAGAAAGAAGCCGAACTCGCTCGAGAACAAGCCCAACACGCATTGGAGGTTGAAACCCGTCGGAAACGTCAGGCCAAGTTGCTGGGCGAACTCGGAGAATGGCTGCAATCATGCAAATCACTAAGTGAACTCTACAAAGTAATCGCGCGCTTTATGGAGACGCTGTTTAGCGGCAGCAAGGGTGAATTGTTTGTCTACAACAATTCCCGCGATGTGCTGGAGTCCGCCTGTTATTGGAAGGTCCAGTCAGCTAAAAACCACATCGACGCGGATGATTGTTGGGCTCTGCGCCGTGGTCGCATTTTCAAATATGGATTTGGAATTGTGGATTTCCCTTGCTCACATGTTCATTCAGATAACGCGGAAGGTGGACCGTATGTTTGCTTGCCGATTGTTGCCCATGGCGACACCGTCGGTCTATTGCACATCGACTTTTCTGACTGGGTTGATTCGGAGATGATGTCGCATCAGGCCGATGACGATACAATCAAGTTCGCCATTATGTGTTCTGAGCAAATCAGCCTGGCAATTGCCAATGTTCGCTTGCGTGATGAATTGCGGGATCAATCGACCAAGGATCCTCTGACCGGCTTGTTTAACCGGCGTTACTTTTTGGAGAGCTGCCGCAACGCCTTCGCCAACGCTCAACGCAACAATGATTCGGTTGGCATCATTTCCTGCGATGCCGACAACTTCAAACATTTTAACGACACCCATGGTCATGATGCGGGCGATATGGTGTTACGTGCGGTCAGCAACATCATGCAGACACACTGCGCCAATGTTGGTGTTCCCTGTCGCTATGGTGGGGAGGAGTTCACCATTGTCTTGCCCGACACGAGCTTGGAGAGTTCGGTCGAATTTGCCGAACAGATCCGGCAGGAAGTCAGTGAACTGAGCATTCGTTACGGCGATTCCAAGCTTCCGAATATTTCGATATCGGTCGGTGTGGCGAATTATCCGCAATTTGGCCACACACCTCAAGATGTGCTGTCTGCCGCGGATCAGGCACTTTATAAGGCAAAGGCCCATGGAGCCAATGTCGTCGTGGTTGCAAAGAAGTAGCCCAGATTACTGGCTAGTTATATATTCTTTATTCGCGGCTCAATCGCCATTGCCGCAATGGAAGCGGTAATGGATCCAAAAAACGTCGAACGAGAAATCGCCAACTGGCATCGTGCGTGGCCACTATGAAAAGAGTCGCTAAATCCACACCTCGGCCAATAACCCCTGTTGTGCCGATATCTACGTTCTGGACAATCCATCAGGCGGTCACGGCAAGCTACATTGAAACGCACCGACTTGGGAAAGTTCAATGATGCTGTTTCGATCCACGAGAGGCCTGCAGACGTGGAGGATTGCACCGGCAGTTTCGAAACCGAACGCTGGTTGGCCAGTGCCAAAGTCTTTGGTCTATTCCAGCACGATAGGTTGAGTATTCGTCCTGGCGTTTCAGTCAGCTATTTTGAGGAAACACAGGAAGCTAAACCGACAGCACAGCCACAGTCATTGGATCGCAAACGGTGACTTTGGGTGAGGTTCGTTTCGGCCCAACACTTTCCCATGACTTCCTGCAAGATGATGGCACAGTCTTCCGTCCGCGCATTGGCGTGAACGGCGTGTGGAACTTCTCCATCAACAATGGTGCAAGTTCACAGGGTGCAGTGCTAGGCAATGGTGACATTCGTGCACGTGTTGATGTTGGCCTCGCGCTTGTCGATGCTCAATCATGGGCGTTTAATTTGTCCGGCTTCTACGTTGGCATCGGCGTCAATGATTACCGCGTCGATGGCGGCAAAGCGCGGATCACCATTCCGTTGAACTAGCTGGGACGCTTGCTCAACCGTAGTCCCTGAAAGCGGACCTTCAGCCCATTGCTTTGGAGGTCTGCAAGGTCCGCACTTCTCGAGAAGTATTTGAAAGACATGATCGACCTGGCCAAGGACAAGGGTACTGGCGTTATCCTAGAGAGCCCAACTTGGGTCGCAAACCGAGATCGAGGGGCGTTAATCGGCTATACGCCCGAGAAACTGAAGCAACTAAACCAGCTGGCGGTTGCTCTTATGGTCAAGGTGAGGGCCGATACCGGTGACTCCCCAACTATCATCAGTGCTAATCTGGGGCCTCGCGACGATGCCTATGCTCCCGAAAATCAGATGAACGCTGATGAAGCAGAACGGTATCATTCCGAGCAAATTTCTGCCCTAGCAGAAACTGAAGTCGATATCGTTAGTGGATACACCCTTGCCTACAGCTCCGAGGCAATAGGCATTGTCCAGGCTGCGCGACGCTTCGGGCTACCTGTCGTGATTGCATTTACGGTCGAGACCAATGGCAAGCTGCCGACTGGGGCATCATTGGAGCAAGCCATCACTGAGGTTGATTCTGCAACAGATTGTTACGCTGCATATTTCATGATCAATTGCGCTCATCCTGATCATTTCAACACTGTCCTTGCCAATGAGCCCTGGATGCAACGTGTAAAGGGAATAGTTGCAAACGCCTCTCGGTGCAGTCACTCGGAGCTGGACGACGCTGAAGAGCTGGATGATGGCAACCCAGCCGAACTAGCGGAACAACTTTTTGAAATTCGGCGGAAGTTTCCGCACATTCAAGTATTGGGCGGCTGTTGTGGAACCGATATGCGGCACATGTCGAAAATCACTGAGACTGCGTTAGCAGATCCAATTTAATCTCCTGACAAAGCTGCCACGATAATGCCGTGTTAATGAGCGCCTAATACGAAAAGCAGCCATTCCTGCTTTCTACAACGTGTTGAAAAAGGGCTCGATGCAGACCTCGGAGGCATTTGAGCGAAATTCCGATATGTGGACAATGTGAGCTTGGACTGAATTGTCTCAGCATCGATCGAGGGCGTTCTTGGAAGATGGATTTGTTGCCAATATACATCTGATAGTTGTGCTGACAGTAGCGTATTTGTAAGCTAATACAGCACCATGAGAACGTTGAAGTCCATCGAATTTCCAGTCTGGAGAATTCTTACACTCGACTCGATCGAAGCCCCTTCTAACCCCGCCAGAGCGCCGGAGGGACGCTTTCATCACTCAGGTCAAATCGCAGCCTATGCCTCCCTAAGTTCCAAGGGTGCGGGTGTGGCAATTCAGCGGTATCTAATTGATAAAATCGAACGAAAACT
Source organism: Rhizobiaceae bacterium (assembly GCA_039969995.1). Taxonomy (GTDB): domain Bacteria; phylum Pseudomonadota; class Alphaproteobacteria; order Rhizobiales; family Rhizobiaceae; genus Pseudahrensia. Next base: position 35,066 of record JBDVMU010000047.1, on the reverse strand, counting down.
TATCCCGATGCATTTCAGAGCTGACTGTGTGGTTGATGAACGCGGCAATGATGAAGCATCTGTGGTTTGGCAAGATTTCAGAGCACATGGTGTACCATCACCAACTTGGGCAATTTCAGATGCGGCTAGGGAAATTGGAGCAGAAGCGATGTTGTATTCTTCGCGATCACGCCCCGACTTAAGTCACGTCGTAATCTTCGATCCCGGTTGCCTAAGTTTCGTCGGCCCCATCAACTCATTTGGATAATAGATACAGGGTCGCTCGTGACACTATGGGCTCCAAGGAGACCTTGGCTTGATTCCTGTCAACGACGGAGAAGCGGTGCGGGTCACCTTGATGAGACGATTGAGCAAATCCATCAGACCCCTTCTGAATATTTTGAATAACCGCCGCCAACCGCAGGTTTCCGCCCCACTGCGAGCCAAACCTGAAAGGATTCAGGCTTTCATCAGCGAATTGCGCCATTGGCCGCTGTAGAGGCGCAGGTGAAACAGCGGGAACTTGATGACCTCCTGGATCAGAAAAAGGCCGAAGACCCAGCCCGCCGGTGCGTCCAAATAGAGGATCAGCAAGGCGGTCATGGGCACCCTGACCAGCCATTGATCGATGATGAAAATGTTCATCACGCGCACCGTATCGCCACCCGCCCGCAATGTGTTGCCGCAAATGGCGTTGGAGACTTTGGGGAAGGTAAATATCACCAGCGTCGGGACAAAGCTCCAAAGCGTCGCCAGAGTTTCCGGTTGGAGCTCGGTATAGATGAGGGGAAATGCGAGGGATGCAGAAAAATAGAGGAGGGACACCACTCCTCCCAACAAGATGGCGGTGCGCCAGGCGCGGCTGAGAAAAGCGTCGAGATTTGTGCTGGTTGCGCTGCTGCCGAGCAACTGTCCGACAAAAATGCCGGTTGCCTGAGCCCATGACATCATGACGTGACCCAGCACCATCATCCAGGGCAGGATCAGCGTCATTGCGGCAAACTGATTGAGGTTCATACGGGCATAAAGAAAACCGCAAATGGAGTTCGCCATCGACACGGAGAAAAACGTGAAGGTGATCGGCAGGCTGAAGATGAAGTGATGCCGCAGCGATTGCAGCAGGCTGGATTGGGCCCAGCCCTTCGCGCAAAGCATGGCGGTTTCAAATCGCCACAGGCAAGCCGACAGAAAGATCAGCCGCACGGCGGACGCAACAGCGCTGCCAGCGGCGGCGCCGACAACGCCGAGTTCGGGAAAGCCAAGCAGTCCGTGGATGAGCACGATGCTCAACCCGACATTGACCGGCATCTCGGCCAATCGGCTGTAGAGTGGCAGTCGCGTTTTACCGGTTCCATTAAAGTAACAGGTCAGTGGCTGGCTGATGCTTTCGCAAATCACGACGACTGCAAAAACCGCCAAATAGGCAACTGCATTTGCGGCGATTTCGGGCGTGTGGGCGAAGTTGCGAACGACAGTGTCGCCAAATTGCCAGACAATGATCAGGCCAAGCGCTGACAGCGAGACGCTGATAATCGTGCCACAGACATAAGCAGTTTTCAGCGATGTCGGACACTTTGCGCCGTGCGCCTGGGCGACAAGGATTTGCGTGGCATTTGACAGGGCGAACAGCAGACCGACCAGCAGAATCGTAATTGATGTGGCCAGCCCCATGGCGGCCAGCGCCGCTTCACCCAACACAGAGACAAGCAGGGCATCAATAACCACGACGCTTTGTAAAAGCATGGCATTGAGACCCAGAGGCCAGGCCAGAGTGGCAATTTCGCCAATCGAAGGCGATGCCTGTTGTGATTGCCGTTCTGGCATTTCTACCATCGATCTATTTTGGGTCAGTCGGTGCAATGGCTCGCGCTTAGTACGGTACCGTTTAATGCTGCCGCTACTAGTCGTCGCTGCCGTCGTCCTCGCCGCCGCTAGTCTTCGAAGTAATCCGCATGGGACTTGCGGATGCTGGTGACGATATCGTCAAGCCTGGAGAGGTGAAAGGTGATGGTTTCAAGCACCTGAGCTTCATCTCGTCTAATCAGGCCGTCCACGATTTTTTGATGGTCGACGATGAGTTCGTCCATGGTCGCTGGCTGGGACAGGCTTAAAATACACAGGCGGTCGACCTGGGCCTTGTTGTCAGCGATTGTCTCGAAGACGAACTCGCTTCCCGCGGCTGCACAGAGCGCGCGATGAAAGTCGTAATCCAAGGCATGAAAGCGATCGATATCCTGCTCCTTGATCGCTTTTTCCTGCGCCAGCAGCGCCCGCTCGAGCTTGGCCTTATGCTTGCCAAGTGGTCGCCGGCAGGCCTGCCGCAACACTTCGCACTCGACAGCAGAGCGAATGAAGCGTGCCCGCAAAATCTTGTCGGTTGAGAACCGCCGGACCACTGTGGCCTTTTGCGGACGCACCAACAGCAAGCCACGGTTGGCAAGTCGGATAAAAGCCTCGCGAACTGGTTGTCTCGACACGTCAAACTGGCGTGAAATTTCAACCTCGGAAATCCGCGTGCCGGGCAGCAGTGTCAGCGTGTTTATCTGGCCATAAAGATAGTCAAAAACGTCATCTGCACTGGTGCGGCGTGTCGTTGTATCGAACACTTGATTCCACCTACTTGGGATTGTAGTACGTGTATCTACCATACTAGAACGCCAATTGAAAGGCAGAGCCTTTCATGACAGGCTGAAGGCCAGGCCGCGAGCCGGCCAAATGGTGGGAAAAAGGAAGAGGCAGACATGCAGACAGATAAGACATTTCCATGGGTTGAGGCAGGCGACGGTGTGCGCCGTCGTATTCTGGCTGAGAACCCGCAAGCCATGACCGTGCAGGTCGAATTTAACAAGGGCTCGGTTGGAGAGCCGCATCATCACACCCATGTTCAGACGATTTTTGTAAAGTCGGGCAAATTCGAATTTACGGTGGATGGCGAGGTCACCCAGTATTCAGCAGGCGACAGTTTGGTGATCCCTTCCAATGTGATGCATGGCTGCGTTGCTCTGGAAGACGGCACGTTGATTGACAGCTTTGTGCCGCGACGTGACGACTTTCTATGATCACCAGCGCGGCACCTGTCTGACAAAGTCGGGGATATATTTTCGGATCTCTTCGGTGTCGTTGCGCTCGCGTGTCGACCAGGCGAGGAAGTTCTCGTGCAATTCGGCGACGGCCACATAATCCAATGAAACGCCCAGACCGGGTTCCTTCGAAACTTTCAACGCCCCTTTGTTAAACTTGGCTTTGCCGCCGGTCACCACATCATGGTTGGTCCAGGCAAAATGGGTGTCGCAGTCATAGGTCAAATTGGGTGTTGCGGCTGCAACGTGGGTCATGGCAGCCAGGCTGATGCCCAAATGTGTGTTGGAATGCATGGAGACACCCATGCCGGCTGACTGACACATATCGCCGAGCCGACGCGCGCCGGTCGCGCCACGCCAATAGTGGTGGTCAGACAGGATAATTTGCACGGCGCCTTTCTTGAATGCTTCAAAAACCTGTTCAAATTCAACGACTACCAGATTTGTCGAAAGCGGCATTTCGGTCATTGCCGACAGTTCCGCCATGGCATCCATGCCCCGAACCGGGTCCTCGAGATATTCCAGCACGCCATCCAGCGCGTCACAGACCCGCTTTGCAGTCGGCACCCGCCAGGCACCCATGGGGTCAATGCGCAAAGGGTGATCGGGGAAGCGCTCACACAGTTTGAGCATGGTTTCAATCTCGAGGTCAGGCTCCAATACGCCGCCCTTGAGCTTCAGCGATTGGAACCCATGCTGCTCAACAAAAGTCGCGGCCTGCTGCACCATTGTGTCTGGCGACATGACTTCGCCAAACAGGTCTTCACCCGGTTGATCCGCTGGTTTGGCAAATTTGAAGAAAAGATAAGCGCCGAAATTGACTTCGTCACGTACTGCGCCGCCCAGCAAGTCGCAGACCGGCAGGCCCATCTTCTTGCCCTGGGCATCCAGACAGGCAATTTCAAAGGCGGAGTAAACCACATCCACAACCTTATGCTGAGTCAGCATGGTTTTGTGATTGATGCCGCCCGCATTTGGCAGTGCTCCCTCAACCCGCGCCCGCAGTTCATTCAGGTGAAACGGGTTGAGCCCGGTCAGCCCCGGCGCCACCTTTTGCAATCCTTCCAGTGTCTTGACCGCCCCATAGGTTTCACCCAGCCCAATCGTACCGTCATCGCAGACGACCTCAATGATGGAACGCAGGAAGTAGGCACCATGCACGCCCTTTGTATTCAACAAGGGCATGTCAGGCACGGCCACCGGGGTAATTCGGATATCTGCAATCTTCATGGGTCTTCCCCCATTTCGGCTGGATTGATCAAAATCGCTTGCGCGGAATTCAATACTAGTATACCAGTCAAGGCAAGCACTGACCAATAAATGCGCAAAAATGAGCGGGGGAGGCTCTATGTCCGGTGTCAAAATTGATGGCGTGTTCAAACGCTATGGCGCGGTGCAGGTCGTCCATGGAATCGACCTTGATGTCGCTGAAAAGGAGTTCGTCGTTCTGGTTGGGCCTTCCGGTTGCGGCAAGTCGACCACCTTGCGCATGATCGCTGGTCTGGAGGAAATCTCCAATGGTGCCATCAGCATCGACGGTCGGGTTGTAAATCGGATAGCGCCCAAGGATCGCGACGTGGCGATGGTGTTTCAGAACTACGCGCTTTATCCGCATCTCAATGTCGCCGAGAACATTGCCTTTGGCCTGCGTATCCGCAAGGTACCCAAGGACGAGATCAATAAGTCTATTGCCGATGTTGCCGAGATTCTGGGCCTGACGCCCTACCTGGAACGTCGTCCAGCTGACCTGTCCGGCGGGCAGCGGCAGCGCGTGGCCATGGGGCGGGCAATTGTCCGCCATCCAAAGGTTTTCCTGTTCGACGAGCCACTTTCGAACCTCGATGCGAAGTTGCGGACCCAGATGCGGGCCGAAATCAAACGCCTGCATAACCGTCTGGGGGTGACCTCGGTTTATGTGACCCATGATCAAGTCGAAGCGATGACTCTGGCTGACCGGATTGTCGTGATGAATGACGGCATTATCGAGCAGGTCGGATCGCCGATGGAATTGTTCATGAACCCGGTCAACACGTTTGTGGCTGGTTTCCTGGGCTCTCCACCAATGAACCAGATCAAAGGCACGCTGACAGACAAGGGCGTGGATACAGCCGGTCAATCCATCCGTCTTGAAGGCGGATTGTCGTCTCAGGCAGGGCGCGATGTGATTGTTGGCATTCGTCCTGAGCACATTACTCTGAAGCCCGGCAAGGCGTCGTCACCGATTTCCATCTCTCTGGATCTGGTCGAGCCTTTGGGCTCCGAGGCCCTTTTGCATGCAACCTTCGGCGGTGAGCCATTCATTTTGAAGGCGGATACCAATGGTGATATCGCTCACCTGTCCGGTGTCGATAAGGTTCATATTCCAGCTGACCTTGTGAAAATCTTTGATGCCGAGACCGGGCGTGTCATCGAAAGCGATGCGGCATGAGCGAAGGGGCGGAACGCAAACCAGTTATCGTTGACACGAAGCTGAGCTTCGGTGAGCGGATGGTTTGGCTTAGCGACCATTTTAAGCGTGAGTGGCAGCTCTACGTCATGCTGGCGCCGACGATTATTTGGTTCATCGTCTTTCTCTATAAGCCGATGTACGGGTTGCAAATTGCCTTTAAAGACTACTCGATTTTCCGTGGCGTGGCGGGCAGTCCGTGGATCGGGATTGAGCATTTCGAAACGCTGTTCAACAACGACCAGTTCCTGCGCGCCGTCGGCAATACGATCAAGCTCAGCGCGTTGAACCTGTTGTTTGGTTTTCCGGCACCAATCATCCTGGCGCTGATGTTCAATGAAATTTTGAGCGCCACCTACAAGAAAACCACGCAGACAATCGTCTACCTGCCACATTTTATTTCATCGGTGATTATTGCCGGTATCGTTATCACGGCCTTTTCACCAACCGCCGGTATCGTCAATACGATAATGGGTTGGTTTGGGCTGGATGCGATCTATTTCCTGACCAGGCCGGAATGGTTCCGTCCCATTTTCATCGGTACAGGGATTTGGCAGGAAGCGGGCTTCGGATCGATCGTCTTCCTGGCCGCCATCGCCGGGGTCAATCCATCGCTCTACGAGAGCGCGGTGGTGGACGGGGCCAATCGTTGGCAGATGATGTGGAAGATCACTATTCCAAGCATCATGCCAACTATCCTGATCATGCTGATCATCCGCATCGGCAACATCATGGAAGTGTCGTTTGAGCTGATCATTCTGCTCTACCAGCCAGCTACCTATGCCACGGCGGATGTCGTCAACACCTTCATCTATCGCCAAGGTCTGCAGAGCGGGCAATACGATCTCGCTGCCGCTGCTGGCCTGTTCAATGCTGTTGTTGCCTTTGTTCTGGTGATGACCGCCAACACCCTATCGCGCCGCTTCTCGCGGACATCTTTGTGGTGAGGGCTGTATCATGATGAAATGGAACCTCTATTCTCGCGGCGACAAGATCTTTGCCATTGCCACCGCCGTTTTGATCGGAATGTTCACGGCAGCAACGCTCTATCCGTTTATTTACATTGCCGCCGTGTCCTTCAGTTCGGGCTTTGCCGCGACGGCCGGTAAGGTGGTGATGACGCCCATCGATGTCATCATCGAAGCCTATAAATATGTTTTGGTCGATCCACAGTTCTGGATCTCCTATCGCAACACCTTTATCTACACGATCGGTGGCACGATCATGAGCCTGGTGTTCATTATTCCTGGCGCTTATGCGCTGTCGCGCCCGCAATTGCTCGGTCGCCGCTTCTTGAATCTCTTCATCGCTTTCACTATGTGGTTTAATGCCGGACTGATCCCGTTCTTCCTAAACATGCGGGATCTCAATCTACTCGACAGCATGTTCGGCATCATCCTCGCCTTCGCAGTCAACGCCTTCAACATCATTCTGCTGCGTAACTTCTTTGAAGCCATCCCGCAAAGTTTCGAAGAAGCCGCCCGCATGGACGGCGCCAATGATTTCCAGGTTCTCTGGAAGGTCTACATGCCGCTGTCCAAGCCAGCCATCGCAACCATCACTTTGTTCTGCATCGTGTCGCGCTGGAACGGCTTTTTCTGGGCCATGGTGCTGCTGCAAAGCGAAGACAAAATTCCGTTGCAGGTCTTCCTGCGTCACACGATTGCAAACCTCAGCGACAATGACGAATTCGCCGTCACCCAGTTGGAGGCTGCCTATAGTGCCGAAACCGTAACGGCGGCGATCATCGTCTGCTCAATCATTCCGGTGCTGATCGTCTACCCATTCATCCAGAAATACTTCGAGAAGGGCATCCTTCTCGGTGGTGTCAAAGAGTAAAACCAAAACTTCACTTGGGAGGAACCAATGAAAAAATTTATGCTAACAGCTGCCTTATTGGCCAGCACTGCGATGGCGACACCGGCCTTGGCCGATGGTCATCTCAAAATTGTCGACGGCGATCCGCTGGAACTGACAATTCAGATGAACCATGCGCGTTATCCTGTCTACAAAGAGGACTGGCCGGTTGAACAACAGGCCCGTAAGTGGACAAACGTTCACCTGAAAGACGTGACCGTCGGCGCAAACATGCGTACCGACGAAAACACCGGTCGTACGGAAGCCCTTAACCTGATGCTGGCTTCGGGCAACATCCCTGACATTGTCGGTTCCAGCCGGATCAAAGACTTCGTCAACCAGTACGGTCCCGAAGGCGCTTTCCTGCCGCTCAACGATCTGATCGACGAGCATGCGCCAAACATGAAGAAATTCTTCGAAGAAAAGCCTCATATCCAGGCAGCGATCTCTGCAGCTGACGGCAAAATGTATTACATCCCCTATCTGCCAGACGGCAAATATGGTCGTGCCTACTGGATCCGCACCGACTGGCTGAACAAGTTGGGCCTGGAAGTGCCCCAGAATGTGGAAGAGTTTGAAGCCGCCCTGCGAGCCTTTAAAACCCAGGACCCGAACGGCAACGGTCTCGCCGATGAAGTGCCCTATTTCGCACGTCAGTGGCCTGAGCTCATCCGCCTCGTCACACTGTGGGACGGTCGTTCCTCCGGTTCTGATACCTATCACGACTTTTACGTCGACGACGGCAAGCTGCGTCACCCCTATGCTGGCGAAGGCTATCGTGAAGGCATCAAGAACTTGGCCCGTTGGTATAAGGACGGTCTGATCGATGCTGAGATCTTCACCCGTGGTAGCTCGGCGCGTGACTTCCTGTTGTCTGAAAACCTCGGTGGTGCGACGCACGACTGGTTTGCATCGACCTCTGGCTATAACCGCCTGTCGAAAGACATTGACGGCTTTGAGTTCAAGGCTATGGCGCCGCCAGCTTCGACCAGCGGCAAGCGCGTCGAAGAGCACCGCCGTATTCCGATCAAGCCAGATGGCTGGGCCATCGGTGGCATGAACAAGCATCCGGTTGAGACCATCAAGTATTTTGACTTCTGGTTCACCGAGGAAGGTCGTCGTCTGGCCAACTTTGGTGTCGAAGGCATGCACTATGACATGAAAGACGGCAAGGCGATCTTCAAGCAGGAATTCCTCGATGCAGGACCTGTCAACCGTTCGCTGTATCAGGTCGGTTCGCAGCTGCAGGGCCGCGGCTACTTCCAGGACTATGGTTATGAGATCCAGTGGTCCAACGAGTTCGCTCTGGAAGGCATCGCGCTCTACGACAAAGGCGATTACCTGATCGACCAGTTCCTGGGTGTTGCATTCAACGCCGAAGAACAGAAGGTCTATGACCGTTACTGGGGTTCAATCCGTGACTATATGCTGGAGCGTCAGCAGGCATGGGTTCTCGGCACCGGCGATGTTGAAGCTGATTGGGACGGCTATATGGCCCAGCTCAAGAAGCAAGGTCTCGACGATGTGTTGAAGGTCATGCAGTCGGCATACGACCGTCAGTACGGCAACTAAGTAAATCAATTTCGGGGGTGCCGGGCAGGCTCCGGCGCCCCCGATCTATGTCTAACCTACCTGCATTTTGGAAAGAACCAGCATGTCAAAAGGCAACAATGCCCAATTGGATATTGCGATGCTCGACGAACCGTCTACCGGTCGTTTGACCATCCAATACGCGCCGGATGACAGTACCGAAATCGTAGAGAATCCTCCTCGGTTTTCCTGGCTGCCTGTGATTGAAGATGAAGCGGAATATGTTGTCCGCATTTCCAAAAGTGCTGATTATGCTGAAGACGAGACCTGGACCTATCCGGGTCTGAAGCTGAATTTCTTTACACCCGACGTAGCGCTACCCGCAGGCACATATGTTTGGTCCTACGCCGTCTGGTCCAGCCGCGAGCAGGCTGTTGCGACAAATTGGAGTGCAGATCGTCGATTTGAAATCCAACCCGATTTGCCCGAAACACCTGTGCCACTGCGCGCCGTACGGTTTAAGAAAACCGAAACTGCCCATCCGCGCCTGTGGCTGACAAAGACGGGAATCAAAGACTTCAAAGCGGCGCTGAAAAATGATCCATCCCACTGCACATGGGACGTGTTCTTTGAAAAATCCGTTGCTCCCTGGATGGAACGCGAAGTGATGAAAGAGCCGGTTGGCTATCCCAATCATCAACGCGTCGCCTCCGTCTGGCGGCAGACCTATATCGATTGTCAGGAACTGATTTACGCAATCCGTCATTTGGCTGTCGGTGGTGCGATTACCGAAAATGATGAGCTGACAGCCCGCGCCAAAGAATGGCTGCTGGAAGCCGCTTCCTGGAATCCGGCTGGCACAACGTCTCGGGCCTATACCGATGAATGGGCGTTCCGGGTCAATCTGGCATTGGCCTGGGGCTATGACTGGTTGTTTGATGAACTGACCGAAGAGGAGCGGGATATTGTTCGCGAAGCGCTCACCCTCCGCACCCGCGAAACCGCCAACCACATCATCAAGAACGCCAACATTCAGTTGTTCCCGTTCGACAGTCACGCCGTGCGGGCCGTTTCTGCTGTTCTGATCCCATCCTCCATTGCCCTGTTGGGACATGAGGACGAGGCGGAAGAATGGTTGAACTATGCCATCGAGTTTTTGATGACGGTCTATTCACCCTGGGGAGACAGCGAGGGTGGCTGGGCCGAGGGTCCCCATTATTGGATGACTGGCATGGCCTATTTGATCGATGCTGCCAATCTGCTGCGCAGCTTTACCGGCATTGATCTTTACCAGCGTCCTTTCTTCCAGAAGACAGGCGACTTCCCTCTGTTCACCAAGGCGCCCGACACCAGGCGTGCCACCTTTGGTGATGACAGTACCATGGGGGACCTGCCGTCCCTGAAGATCGGTTACAACTTGCGCCAGTTTGCCGGCGTCACCGGCAATGGTGCCTATCAGTGGTACTATGATGTGATCCGGGAAAACGACCCCGGCACAGAGATGGCTTTCTACAATTATGGCTGGTGGGATCTGAATTTCGATGAGCTCGCCTACCGCACCGATTTCCCCATCGTCGAAACCCAGCCACTCGCCGCCGACGATACTTTGCGTTGGTTCAAGGGCATTGGCTGGGCGGCAATCCAGACCCAGATGGCCGATTCCGACAACCACATTCAGTTCGTGATGAAGTCATCGCCCTATGGCTCGATCAGTCATTCCCACGGCGACCAAAATGCCTTCTGCCTGGCCGCCTTTGGCGAAGATCTGGCCATCCAGTCGGGTCATTACGTCGCCTTCAACAGTTCGATGCATCAGAACTGGCGGCGCCAAACCCGGTCGAAGAATGGTATCTTGATCAATGGTCAGGGCCAATATGCGGGCAAGGACAAGGCACAGGCCATGCAGTCCAGCGGCCAAATCGTCACCGCGGAGCAGCGCGATGACCACGTCTTCATTCAGGGCGACGCGACCAAGGCTTATCAGAGCCTGTCACCGGAAGTGACGCAGGTTCTGCGCGACGTTTATTTCGTCAATAATTCCTATTTCGTAATCGTCGATTCGATCGATGCTGACAAGCCTGTGACCATCGACTGGTTGCTGCACGCCAATGGCGAAATGACGCTTGGCAGCAATACGTTCCGCTATTCAGGGGAGCGGGCTGGGTTTTACGGTCAGGTCCTGTGGTCAGAGGCTGGCGCCCCGGACATTTCGCAGCATACCGGTTTTCCTGATGTTGACCCCGTGGATTACGAGGGATTGCCGGTCAGCACCTGCCTGACAGCGCGTTTTCCGTCGGCCGTCCGGCACCGTATCGCGACGTTGATCGTGCCATATCCAATAGCATCGCCGCGGCGCATTTTCAGCTTCCTGGATGACCAGGGATATGACTGTGATCTGTATTTCACCGATGCCGATGACCAGACATTCAAAATTGTTGTGCCCAAGACGTTTGACGTGGGCAACTGAACAAAATCAAAAATCCAAACGGGGGAAGATCAAATGAGCCTAGAGGGAAAAACCGCCATTGTGACTGGTGCCGGTCGAGATATCGGTCGCGCTTGCGCAATGCGTTTGGCGGGCGAGGGCGCAAATGTTGCGCTGAGCTAGCATGCCAGCAGTTCCGGTGCAGAAGCAGCGGTTGCTGAAATTAATGCAGCTGGCGGTCAGGCAATTGCCGTCCAGGCCGATCTGAATGATCAGGCCGAAGCAGAAAAGCTGGTGGCAGACACCGTCACGGCCTTTGGCAGCGTGGACATCCTCGTCAACAATTCGGGCGGTCTGGTGGAGCGTAAAACGTTTGCCGAGATGAGCCTGGAGCATTGGAACCATGTGATGTCGCTCAACTGTACCAGCACGTTTTTGATGGTGAAGGCCTGTTTGCCGCACATGAAGCAGGGCACGATTGTCAACATCGCTTCGCAAGCTGGCCGCGATGGCGGTGGCCCGGGCGCTGTTCCCTATGCGACTGCGAAGGGGGCGGTGATGACTATGACCCGTGGTCTGGCGAAGGAACTGGGTCCGGATATCCGTGTGAACGCGCTGTGCCCTGGCATGGTTGATACGGACTTCCACAATATCTTCACCAAGCCTGAGGTGCGCACCCATGTGGCCAATGCTTCGCCGGTCAAGCGTGAAGGCGCACCCATCGACATCGCCAATGCGGTCTATTTCCTGGCTTCGGACCAGTCTGCCCTCATGACCGGCGCTAATGTCGACATCAATGGGGGCATGCTGTTTTCCTAGTGATAACCAGCCACATTTCGCAGTCCGGGCGGGCAATTGCGCTATTGTGTTGAAATGTCTGCATCGGGCTCCAAGCGGCCCTTGGATAGGTCCAACGATTTAACAGGTCCCACCTTGAAACTGCCGCACCGCATCCAACATGCGTGCGTTATTATAGTGCTCCTGAGTTGAGCGCATCGATGCGTGCCCGAGCACTGTGGCCGATGCCAAAACCGCGTCGGGTTTTTCAGTTGGAAACCAAGTGGCAGCAATGTCCCTAAGCAAATGAGGACCAATGGATTTGCCAAGCTTTTCAGCGGTGAGCTGAACCGTCGACAAGTAAATGGTTTGAGCGGATACTGCGCTGTGTCGATACGACACCCACAGATGTTCATTTGGATGATTGTTCAGCAATCGGGGCCGAACTTCATTGATGTAGATATCAAGTACTTCTGTTGGGCGATTTGGCAGGCAGCCCGAATAGGGCTTTTTAATTTTTGTTTCGGCTGCCGAAAAAAAGACTTCGTAGTGATCTCCCACCTTGGCAATGTTGTTACCCAGCTTCATACCCCCATGATTTTTCAAACGTACGGGAACAAACGTCATAACCGCTAACGTCAATGCGCTTCTGAGATACGCAAGTCGCTTGCGGCCAAGTAGCTGGTGGCTGGTCCTCAACTCGCTGAGAAGCGGCTCAAGCATCGCCAAAATATCGGCCGGATGGACCAACTTAGCCTGCTTGTTTCGGGTTGGTTGAGCGGCTCGACTCAAACGACCAGACAATCTCCAGAGCCAATCAATCTGCGCAGCCGGTTGAAGGGCAATGATCATTACAGCCAACCCTTCGATCCGACCGGCGATTGTCACTGGCGAATTTCGGCGTTGCAGCATGTCTTCATGCCAGGCTTGCACCAAGTCGATAGTGACCCGCTGTGCTGGTTTTGCTATGCAGTCAAGCCGGTTGATGGCAGACAAAAACTGCAGCCAGACACCGTAGTCTTTACGCCGCGTATCAACGGTCGAAGGCGCCCAAGATGCCATCTTGCCGGGCTCTCCTAGAAAGCCAGCTGGCTTCTGTGCAGACAGCCACTGTGTCCGATCGAACTCCGGCCATTCTGCAAATGGCATTATGATGCGCCCGTTCATTTGCGGGCCGGCTTTTTTGCTTGCTTATTGTTGCGGCCAATTCGAGCCCGAGGCTTTGCCTCTGCGGATTTCCTTTGTTCCGCCTGATCGAAGATAGACTCTTGATAGAGCCGAAGTGCAGACTTAGTTTCCTCACCCGCATAATAACGGACCGTGGTGTCGATGTCCTTGTGCCCAAATACTCTGCGCAACACCTCATATTGGCCGGGGTTTTCATCGAGAAAAATCTTTCCCATGACATGGCGCCATTGATAGGCAGTTAGACGTACACCAAGATAATCTTGCGCCAGCTTTGCAATCTGCTGACTGAAGTTGTTTTCGCTTTTGGCTTTGCCATTTTCACCGGGGAACACATGGTAATTCTCTCCCCGAAGCAGTGCGGATCGAAAGGTGCTCAGGTAGCGGTGGACCAGTTTGGTTGCATGTTCCGGCAATTCAAATCGAAGAGGCTCGTGGTTTTTTACCTCGTTGCCGGAAATGGTGATGCCAAGCCGTCCTGGCGAGCTGCTCCAGTTCAGGTGACGTGTAAGGTGCAACCCTGCCAGGTTTTTTGCTCGCATCGGAGCGAGTTGCAAAATTAGGATTGCAAGCGCCTTTTGATAGCGGATTGCAAGCTTTGCTGTTGGCTGATTGCGCCCTTCCACGGCCTGTCTTTTCCAGACTTTCTCGACTGCATCCAGCTCTTCGAATGGAATGCGCTTCAACAATTTCACCAATTCTGGATCATCAAATCTTCTCAATACTTCCCTGTTTTTTTCGGTCATACCGAACTGTTTGATTTTCACCATGCGTACAATTTTGCGCAGTTCTTCAAGATGGTCGTCATCCACTCTCAGATACCTGAAGGCAATTTTGAACAATCCTTGCGCCATGTCTGATACAGACTTGCTGGCCTTACCGTCATGACGTTGCGTGTGAAGATAGGTCAGAATGAAACGAACATTGGAAACCTCAATCAAGGTCTGCAAATTTATTATGTTCGCGATATCGAAGCCCGACTGAACCAATGCAGACGCGGCTGCATAGATCTGTTTTCTTCGATATTTTACCGTTTTTGGCCGCAACTCAGTTTCGTGAGCATTTTCATCGAAGAGGTCTGTTCTAGAAAGATATGAGCAGTAGGCATCTACATCCTCATTGAAACTCGCCGGAAAGAAGTCGCGTGGCAGGCCGTACCCATTGCGATATTTTGGAACTTCGAGGGGAACAAGTTTGCGCTCATTGTTTGCCTCAGCAATTCGGTTCCAAGCGCGACACAAGGTCTGATGCTTTTGTCTTGGTACCGCGAGGAATTGAGCGATTTCCAGCCACCACAAATAACGGCTAGATATCGCGTCGTTAACCTGTTCCGGGGAAACACTAATTCCGGTGCAATAACGTCCAAACTTGCGAATTGAGTGTTTGTCATTCTTCCTAGCCAATTCAACTATCGCGCGCCAGTCTGGTGATATTGGCGTTTGCCGATTCGACTTTGGCACGCCAGCTAGATTGAGCGCCGAGGATACCGCAGAGCGAACATTGGCGAACCTGCGCTTGCTTACGCCAACGAGCACCGGATTTAGTTTTTTGAACTCAGCCTGAAGTGAACGAAAGTTAGCTTGTAGTTCAGCCGGTGTTTTATGCGTCCACTTTGCAAGCGAATTTACGCCAGAACGGAGATCACGCTTGGACCTAGCGTCGAGATCGCTGAACGCCTCTATTGAAACCAGAACGTCAGCCAACGTCATCGGCGTTAGATTGAATTCCGTGTGAAGATCTTTGTCATGTTTCATGATCTTTTCCTTGTAGTGAGTGTTAAACTTGGACAGCTCATGCCGTCGTGTGACAGGTCGTGCCAAAAGAGCGTTTTCGTGCAGAGCTAGCACAAAAAATTCGTGAGGATATTCTGTAGGAGAGTTGCACGACAGGCTCCTAAAGCACTGACAAAATGAGACAAAGTGTGTCAGATGCGTCCGGACGTGCGGCAGCTTGCAATGTAACGTTCCACCTCATCTGGATGGAATCGAACCTGACCTTTGATGGTGTAGAATGGCAAATCGTTACCGTTCTTTAGGCGCTTTACTGTTCTTGGCGAAACACCCAAGATTGCAGCAACTTCAGCATATGTGAGAAGGCGAGGGTGACTAGGCATTGGTTTGCTCCCTATCACGCTCCACAATACGTTGCTTAATCCAGATCTCGATTTCGGATGCCAAAAACGCGATGCGTTTTTCGCTTATCCGAACGGGAGTGGGAAAGTCGCCCGTGTGTCTATGATTGTGAATGGATGTTCGACTTAACGATGTCAGCTTGCAGACTTCGTTGATCGATAGAAAACGCTCGGTGCTCATGCATCTGCTCCTTGGTGAACAATATGCACGGCAATATGTACATGGATGAGATCTGGGGAAGTTGGAAAGTTCGAGCGAGAATTTTCCCACCCCTAGCCAGTTATTAAGATTTACTTTTCTCGTTCTTTTCGTCTGGCCATTCAAACATCTCTTTGTAAGAGCGTCGCCATCTGTGTGAGTAGTTCTCTATTTTGTTCTCTGGCGGGCACTCGTCTTTTAGAACAAACATGCAAGCACAGATTACGAAACGCAGCGTTTCATTTCTCCGACCACTTCCTTTCGGTGGTAACCCCAGTTTGCCTGCCAGCCGTTGCCTCGCTGTCAAGATGGAATCGAGTATTCTGCGCACTTCTGGCTCGAGATGACTGTTAGGATCGTGTGGGTAGTAATGGGTGTCGACTATTGGAGGGAGATGCTTGAGAGACCAGTTCCTATTCTTTTTTAGCAGTCGGTTGCGATCTCTCATCACTTCTTTCAGCGAAGTCAGAAGAGACGATTTTCGAGCCTTTGGCCAAGGTAGCTGATCGACAACATTACCATCAAAATCCAACGTCGCAGACGTCACCCAACCTCTTATTTTTGTTATGGTTTGGATTTCGCTGGTCAACAGTGGATCAAACATCGACATGTCGTTGTCATATTTACAACAGATTTCGTCCCTGAGTTGTCCGAGTTCTGGTTGTTCGACGATGAATTTGACCATGCTTTCATTGAGAGCATCGATCGCGGCTTCATAGGGTGTAGCGACAAGCTCTAATTCAAGAGAATCGGTTTGGTATGAAGCTCTCATATCGACAAGATTCGAAACCAAATTCGAAGACTTACTTCCGAGTACGCCCAAATCAATTGACCTGGATTCATTAAGGAGCGCGCAAACAAGGCGCCGATCTTGACGAGGCAGATCAAGCTCTCGGCAAACCATTTGGTACACTTTTTTGAGCGCTTTATTTGCGTCCTGCGATTTCTTTGATTTGGACGACAACTTCCTCTCCTTCCAAAAAGCGAGCCCAAGCCAACATCAGTTTACGTCGCCGTTCTAGCGCATCGCCTCGACGATATGCGCGCTCCGTCTCATCTCCAACATTGTGAGCCAATGCCAATTCGGCCAAAACCTCAGGGTAACCTGTTTGGTCACCAACCCAGTCCCGAAATGTCGATCTCATGCCATGGACTGTTTCAGTGTAACCCAGGCGTTTCAGCACATTTGACATTGCCATGTTAGACAGTGCTTTCCCGGGAGTTTGCCCTGGAAACAGATGGTTTCCCAAATTGTGATACTTGCGGGCAAGTTCTAGCGCTCTCGAAGTTAGCGGAACGCGATGCTCTTTACCTGCCTTCATCCGGCTAGCAGGAACCGTCCATACTGCTTCATCGAAGTCCATCTCATTTGTCTCAGCCCCCAACACTTCACCCGTTCGTGCTGTCGTCAAAATCAAAAACTCTAGCGCTGCAGCCGCAACGGAATTTGCCGAACGGAGACTCGCAATCAGTTCCGGCATTTCTTTCCAACTCATGGCCCGATGATGACCTCGGGTGAGCTTTTGGCGAGCCGGTAAAACATTCTTCAAATGGTTCCGCCATGTTGCTGGATTCTCCCCAGTTCGCCAACCTTTGGTTTTGGCAAAATCCAATACCCGCTCTATCCTGCCCCGAACCCGCGAAGCCGTTTCATTCTTGGTATTCCAAATTGGCTGCAAAACCCGCAGCACCTGCTCTGTATCAATGGCCGATACCTTCAGGTTTTTGATTGGCTTGCAGTAGGCGTCTAATGTAGATCGCCACTGCGCTCTGTGCTTTTCGTTGCGCCATTGCCCCTCCATGGACTCCAGGAACATATTGGCACACTCAGCAAAACTGGGCTCAACTGTCTTTCGCTTTTCTGCGATTGGATCCCGCCCGTCAGCGACCAACTCTAGACACTCTCGTGCTCGCTGGCGTGCCTTGGCGAGTGAAACGACAGGATATCCACCCAGGCCAGTTTCACGGCGCCGATAGTTCGAACGCCACATAAATACCCAGGACTTCGAACCACCTTTGGCTATATTCAAGTAGAGCCCATTCCCGTCACTGTGACGACCAGGTTTGCTAAGGGTCCTAATTTTTGTTTCTGTGAGCTTTTTGAAGGTCTGCAATTTTCCCCACCAATTTCCCTACCACAGATGCTTACCAATATGGATGGCAAAGACAGCATTGCAAGTTCATCATAGCAGAAATGGTTCAAAAACAGATGTTTGGGAACAGTATTGACATGATTGTACAGAAAGAAGGCGGACTGTCTCTCCGCCATCATTGATATAACCACAGCCGACGCACTCAATTCTCTGATGGGAAGCTACTGAACAGGCTGTTCGTCATAGACGAACCGGCGGCGACTCACTTGTGACAGTTTCACAACCCACCCCCAGCACCGACGCCATTCTGCTGCCCTATCGTTTCCATTACGCAAAGCATTGGTCTTGGGGATTACAGCTCGAGCATCTCGGTGAGCTAAGAAGATTTGTTCGACCCCGCACCTTTGGCATTGTTGGCTTCAAATTCGATAGCGGCCAACTTGTCGCCTGCAATGGCACGCTCGAACGCAGCCAGACGCTTGTAAATCGACATCAGCTCGACAATCGTCGTCCAGGACATAACAAGAAACTGGAACGAGTTTTCCACCCGCTGGAATGCTCGCAAAATCTGCTGCATCACCCCGAGTGTAACACCCGCTTTGATGATGGTTGGCCCCAGCGCGATATAAGGCAAAATCACCCCTGCCTGCAGATAGGAATAACGAACGACATTGAAATACAGGTAGTTCAGGTAAAGCCGGAAATAGTTTTTGCGAACATTGGAGAACAATTCCGACAGCGTCGGAGGACGAGCCCGCTCGTCATCGTCTTCTCCAAGCACCAACTCCTTTCGAAATGCCGCCTCAACCCGCTGATTGCGGAATTCAAGACCAGGCAAGCGCCAACCCGCAAGTCCAAGCAGAGCGGTGCCGATGACCGACCAGATGATCGCCACGAAAACCAAGGCCTGAGAAACTTCTCCAACGACCGGCAATTCCTTGACATAGGCCGACAGGCCCCAAAGGATTGGCAAAAAGGCCAGTAAAGTCATGATCGCGTCGATAAAACGCGAGCCGAGCGACTCCATAATTCTGGCAAACTGCATCGTATCTTCTTGAATACGCTGCGATGCACCTTCGATATGTTTGATCCTCGGCCACAGCGAGACGTAGTAGTCATTCATCGCTGTACGCCAGCGGAAAACGTAGTGGGAGGTGAAAAAAGCAACGATCACTGCCGTGATGATGAACACCATGGCGATCTTCAAAAAGGTTGCCAGCTGTCCATAATAATCTTCTGCCGTAACGGCTGTGGGATCCGCCAGCGCCTTTTGCACGGTATCGTAGAAAGTGCCGAACCATTGGTTGATCATCACATCCAGCTGAACCTGAAACCAGGTGGCAAAGACAATCAAAGCTGAACCAGCAACTGACCACTTTGCCCATCTATGGGAATCAAGGCGCAGCCAAACAATGACGAAGACACCATAGCAAAGCGCCGTAAACTCATACAACCAGACAAGGTTGGCATCCCAGCCAAACAGACCTGCAACACCCAGCGGGTCTTCCCAACTCTTACACACCAGGTGCCAGAAGGCGATGCAGACGGCTGCCCAAGAGATCGCGGAAAGTATAAACCGCTTGGGATTGGGGAAGAACGAATGGAACATGGTACGGCGCCTTGGTGATTCACATTTGTCTGTTTTGTCGCGCCTGCTTGGCAAGTGCAACCAGTCGGGGGCGTAATTCTGCGGCTGATTCCAACGGCGGATCAAACCAGATACGCACAACATCATCGCCAGATGTCAGGTCCATGCCCTCAGCATCGATGCAGGCAAGCTGCCACACCCCATGTTTTTGACCGCCCGAACCGCGGGCATAGGCTGCGACGGCATCGCTGTGATCTTCGTTCATATGCTGAACCGCATCGGCCTCGAGCATTTCCAATTCTGTATCGTGATTGATAATGAGATCGCCGCTGTTCAATTCATGCAAGCTGCCGAATCCTTGATTGAACGAAGCGCCGTCAAGTTTAAGCCGCCAGAATGCGAAATCTGCAAATCCCACGTAGAGCTGTGCCTTGGGATGGCGTGACAGGTACCGCGCCCGAACGGATTCGAGTTCATTTTCACATATCCGTTCAGCTCGACCGAATACGGTCATGCGCGGATGTGCCAGCGGGTCGCCCTTTCCCGGCTCACCAATCAGGATCGAGGCGCGAGGATCGTTCTCCAATGCACCAAAATGACCCGACAACTGAGAGATCAAAATGACAGGATGGCCGACGCTGTCGCTCGCCAACGCAACTCGGCTGGCCAGCGGTGTGCCAGTGTCGGGATCAATGGAGGCCAGCGCTCCATATCGCGATGTGCGCAAAAGCTCCTTTGCGGCACGACGCACTTGATTATCCACTGGTTGCAGCACGTTTTGTTTTGCCACTTTGCTTCCGTCGCCACATTTTTGATGGCGCAGTTTCGCAGGAGTTAATTGAGCGGTAAAGCCTGATTGGCTGGCCTGTTGAAATTGTCATTCAAAAACTTGGCGACCCGCGGCGAATACCTGTTGGGCAGCCGCTACCCTGCGCTTCAAATGCCTAAAGCAGGATTAGACATTTTAATTTGTAATCTACAAATTTATTTGTAAGCTTCCAACTGAACCATGCGCTCCGGCTCGGCATCACGATGGAAACAAGCGATCCGAGTCAACGTCACGATTGTGCCACCGGAGCTGCAACAATCAATCAGTACGCGTGAGGGCGTCAATGACAATTCGGCAAATAACGGAATACCAACATATCAGCAAACGCCTGGATGCGGCCAGGAATTCCAACGATCACGACACCGTGCGGCGGCTGAAGCGGCAAGTCGAAGAAGCTTGGGATTATCTGCTGCTCGTTGATCCAATGAGAACGGAAAACGTCTACAATATGATCGAGTTCTTTCTTGAACAGATACACGACGACCCAAAGCAGGAACTGATCAATCAACAATGTAAATGGAAGATATTGGCGCTGGCCAGAAGCCTCGCTGACAGTCCTGGCAATATTGACTATTCGACGATGCGCCGGGTTTAGGTTGGATTGAGTGCGCCAGCTTAGCGTTTGAATCTCGCCGGTTTGCAATGGCCGGATCTACAATTTGGACTGCAACCTGTATCAAACTTGCTTGTAGGACAAAGCTCAGTTTATCATTTGCAAGCGGGCAAGGGTTTTGACCGGGGGTTTGGAAAATGACAACCACTATGGATTCGATTGGAAAGCGCATAAAAATGCTGCGGGAAATGCGCGGCATTTCTCAGTCTGAACTAAGTCGCCGAATAGGCGTCACGCCTCAGGCAATCCAGTCTTTGGAAGCCGACCTTAACCCCAACCGCAAAACCAAGCATATGGTGAGCATCGCAGCAGCGCTTGATTTCGATCCACGCTATCTCGATCTCAACACCAACCTTCACCAATTCGAAGCACAAATATCCACAGCTGCCGGGCGACGTAAAACAAGGCCAGAGATTGACTCTTCCAGCCCGTCCACCGACGATGATCTGATTGACGCCGCCATCGACCAGGCGCGCAACAACATCGAACTTCAGCTGAGGCTGAGTGGGGAAACAATTACGGGCCGAGAATTTCTCAACAGACTGTCAGAAGAACTGCGCCGGTTGACGGCAAAGCAGTCAGCAGACTGAGCCAGCAGACCAAAGAGGGGGAGCTGCATGACCAATACTTTCACGGGAAAAACCACCCGGCATTCACCCAATGTTAAAGTGGGCGATGCCGATATCCGATATCTTTGGGAGGTAACCCAGCAATTCAACTGTCAGGAGTTGTGGGATCTGTGGTGTCTGCGGGTCGCGCGACACACGGATGTATGGAACTTCAACGCCGAGGAAAGAGCTGAGTTCTTCAGCGAATATTCCACAGTAGTCACCAAACTTCAGCACGCAGCGGATACCGGCTATGTCTTTTCAAACTGAACCCTTGCCCCTGGCTTTGCTTGAGCACTCGCTTGATCCAAGGCAAAAGATTCTGTTTCGCAGCTGGCGCGACAACGAGTTGCGCGAGAAGATCCTTGAACATGCCGAGTATCTGGCACTGCTGACCATTGATCGCCAAACGCAAATGCCGGTCGAACTTTACAAGGGCGAAAAATCGATTGCCGCAAAAGTGCTTGGCAAGTCCTGGCAGAAAGATCTGACCGATGCAGCAGGCTCTGAAAAGATACTGGAAGCCTATCAGATGGCACGGTTTGGTGAGCCCACCTATGAGTATGTCTGCCACGAGGGCAAACGCGATGAGCGCCAGTTCAAAGTGACTTATGAAAGACTGGTCCTGCCACTCAGGATCGGCGGTGGATTACCGCAATTTGTGACTCTGTCGACACCCGTGGCTTTTGAGATTCAGCCCATTGTCGCACGAAGTCACGATAGTGGTCCCGTTCCATCCCGCATAGCCAATAGTCAGGTTTTGCTTGGGACGGAGGAACGCGCCAATTCAATGCATCAGGTATCTGGATAGTCATCTGCACCCGCGAAGCGAGGCTACCGCGGCGGGCGTTTTCGTCTTCCATGAAGATGTAGAACAGGCTGGCGTTTTCCCAACGCAAGAATGAATAAACCCGCAGGAACATCGCCATTGGCTCGGCAAAGTGTTTGCCCTGATATTCAGGATGAACCCGAAACTCGCCAGAATAAATGATGTCTCCGCTGTAGCTCGACAGGACCTCCTTCTGCCAATCGTCCATTTCAAAATCGTGGGTTGAGCCTGCCTGATAGACACGGTTCCAATAGCGACGAATATAGGCACCAAGTTTTTCGTCACCCAGGCTCTGCAACTTGCTCGCCACCACGCCGATGCAGCGCTTTTCATACCAGACCCCAATCCAGAATGCATCCTGGGTCGTGAAGGTGTTTTCACGGGTCGAGAAATGCGGCGTCAGTTCGCCATTGCCCTTTTGGCTCATCCGCCGAACGATCGCTTCCAGCGCCTCAAAATCGGTGGAAGGCACAACCTCCAGCCCCATCTCAGCCATTTCGCCACGATAGTGCTCGAGCAACCTGCATTGCCAATCCAGCATCATTTGAGAGCACTCCTCGGTTAAACCCAGGGCAAATCGTACCCATGGATTGGACTCGCTTTGCGATCATCTACTAATACTCGATACTGCAAATCGTTGCCTCGATGCCGCCACTGCCCGATTCGCTCGCAAACTGTAGGGCGAATTGGTTGAAATTGCACGCCGTGGGTCGATACAGCGAAGTTGCTTCACAACTTCGAGATACAATCCCAACGTCTATCGACCTATCTGCCAGCTCAGCTCGCCGATTTGAGCACCATGGATGGCATCCCAGTCCCAATCAATGCCAAGGCCCGGTTCGAGGCTGGGATAAGCGCGGCCCTCTTCGATGCGCAGTCCGGTCTTGGTAATCGTGTCGAGTTGCGGAATATATTCCAGCCATGGCGCGTTGGGGATGGCGCAAACAAGGCTGGCGTGAAGCTCCATCAGGAAATGAGGGCAGACCGGTACACCAAAGGCTTCGGCCATATGAGCAACCTTCATCCACGGCGTAATTCCACCAATACGCGCCACGTCCACCTGCACGATAGAAGCGCCCCCGCTGGTCAGGTAATCCTTAAACTGGCTGACCGAATACATGCTCTCACCCACCGCAATCGGCACGCTGGTTGAGGCAGCAAGAAGGGCATGTTCAAGCACATTATCGGCCGGCATGGGCTCTTCGAACCAGGCAATGTCAAACTGCTCTAGTACCTGAGCTCTGCGGGTCGCTTCGGCCCGGCTAAATGCCTGATTGGCGTCCACCATGATCTCATAGTCCGGACCAACTGCCGCCCGCACTGCAGCAAGTCTGGCCCGATCCTGAGCGAGATGAGGCTTGCCGATCTTGATCTTGGAGCCAGCAAACCCCTTGGCCTGCGCTTCAAGCGCATCGGCAATCAAGTCGTCTTCTTCGATATGCAGCCAGCCACCTTCAGTCGTGTAGCAGGGCACGCTCGACTTTGCGCCGCCCAGCATCTTGAAAAGGGGGAGGCCAGCACGTTTGCATTTCAGATCCCACAACGCCGTATCGATAGCGGCAAGGGCCAGCGAGGTGATCGCGCCCACAGATGTTGCATGTGTTGAAAACAGCAGATCGCGCCAAATCGATGCGATTGTGCTTGCATCTCTGCCGATTAATTGAGGCACCAGCGTTTCACGCAACAAAGACATGATCGCCGGACCGCCCTGCCCAATCGTATAGGTGTAGCCGGTTCCTACCATACCCTCGCTGTCGGTGATCCGCACAATTGGCGTTTCCTGACTGTCGAAAGATTGAATAGCGTCGGTGCGCTTCACCTTGGGCACCAAATCCACCATCGAGATTTCTACATGTTCAATCGTGGTCATGGCAGTCAGTTCCTGTCTTATGAAAATTCAATTGGGTTGTCCGTCCAAAACAGTTTGGTTTCAGACTGCATACTCCTCAACTACATCCATATTGACCTCAATGCCGAGACCTGGTCCGTTCGGAATAGCGATCATACCGTCTTTCAATGACCAGGGGTTGTTGATCAGCTTTTGGCGGAATGGATGATCCGAACGATCATATTCCAACAGCGGCTGCTTGGCGAAAAGCGAAGCATGAGGCGTTGGCAGGTTGGCAATATATTGCAGCGACGCCGCCTGAGCGACAGCGCTGCCCCAGACATGGGGATTGACCGCAATCCCTGCCGCCTGAGCCATGGCAGCAATATCGCGTGCCGCCGTGATACCTCCACAGGAGGCGATATCGGGCTGCGCAACATCGACCGCACCCGCCTTGAAATAGGTGTGGAAGCCGAAAGGAGTATGCTCGTTCTCACCACCGGCGATCGGCACGGTCAGCTTTTGACGCAGTTCAGCATAGCCTTCCACGTCCTCCGGCACCACTGGCTCCTCATACCAGCGCATGTTGTACGGCTCCAAAGCCTTGCCAAGCATTAGCGCTTCCGCGCGGCCATAGGCATGATTGGTGTCGACCATCAATTCGATTGTTGGATCCGCCAGCGCCTCGACAATTGCTGCCATCACTTCAATGTCGTCATTAAGGCCGAAGCCAAGCTTGATCTTCATCGCCTTGAATCCCGCAGCCTTATGCTGGCGCGCTTCTTCAGCCAGGCGATCAACCTCTCCCTGTCCGCTCAATCGATAGAAGCCTGTCGCATAGGGTTGAACCTGTGTCCGATGGGCTCCACCCAACAATTTGAATATCGGCTGGCCATAGATCTGACCGGCCAGATCCCACAGCGCAATGTCTACGGCGCTGATCGCCGAGACCACCGAACCCTTGCGTCCGTAATCGCGGGTTTTGACATACATTTGCTGCCACAACACAGCAGGCGACAGCGCGTCAGCTCCCAGCACGATGGGCTTCAACGCGTGTTCAATCGCTGAAGCGGCAATCTCCGGTGGCTCCAGACCTTGCGCGAATGCCTCACCCCAGCCGACATGACCGTCGCTGCTTGTAATCCGCACCAATGTGGCGGAGCGCTGCCTCACCCAACCTTGGGAAAAGGCGAAGGGGAATTCGAGTGGAGACTTCAGGACAAAAACGTCAACACTGGTGATTTTCATGAATGCAGCCTCGTTTTGGCAGGCGGAGCAAAACTGATGCTATCCGCGCTCAGTATTTGGTGTCACCGAATATCAGGCACAATAAGGGCTGTCTG
This sequence comes from Rhizobiaceae bacterium, assembly GCA_039969995.1. Classification (GTDB taxonomy): domain Bacteria; phylum Pseudomonadota; class Alphaproteobacteria; order Rhizobiales; family Rhizobiaceae; genus Pseudahrensia. The sequence continues at coordinate 9,726 of JBDVMU010000047.1, read as the reverse complement.
AATCCCAACGATGCTGATCAATGTGCGGGCTTTGGGCCAGTTTCGACCGGGTCGCTTCCCACATCACCTTCCATTGCCGCCAGTCTATCAATTCAGAATCTGGATCAGTTTTGGACCGTGCAACAAAATCTGGGAAATGGCTGCGACCAGTCGGCTGACCGGTTTTATTGTAGCGCAGATCCAGCGACCAGCGGTAGTCGTCGCTGATATTTGGCAAGGATGCGTGCGGGGTGAGAGGATGAAAGATCACTGCCCCACCAGCCTTCACCGGCACCGGTGTTGCCTTGTCTTTGGGAATATAGGGATCAGCAATGCCAACCTGCGTTTTGGCACAATGGGGCAGCATCTCATCATAATGGCCACCGGCAACCTGAAGGCAACCCATCTCGATTGTCGCATCAGTGATCGCCAACCACACCGTTATAAACTCAGTCTGGTCCGCCTCTTCCAAAGTAACCCCCATGTCCTGGTGCCAGTCGGTGGCAATCACATGGGCCCTGTTTTCAGAAGCCGACACCGCACTTTGGGGTGGCTTGATGCGGATATGCTGAATCGGATTGGAAGTGATCTCCGGACCAATCAACAGTTCCATCGTATCGAGAATATTCTTGTGGCGCACGATATCGAAGACGGCTGGACCAATATGCATGGGCGTGTCTTCGCTGATATCGTGATGCGGCAGGCTGATATCGAAGGGCTGGTACCAATCGAAATCGCCCTTGTAACACTGGTCCAGTTTTTCCCAGAACAACATGCCTTCAGAAGGCTTAGTCACCATTCCCCTGGCGTGCCACGCGTCATACTGGCGATCCATCAACGCAGCATATTCTGCGCGGATGGCAGCAAGGCTGTCTTCGTCGATTAAATTCTCAACGACCAGATAGCCTTGCGATTTAAAGTCTTCCAATTGCGACTGCGAGAGCATGTCGCTTCCTTTCTGATATTTTAGAGAAGCAAGGTTACAATTGATGGCCAGATCAGCATCACGCTGAGCGCCAGTAGCTGAATACCAATAAATGGCAGGAACCCACGGAAAATATCGGTCAATGATATGTGTGGCGGAGCAACCGATTTGAGATAAAAGGCTGCTGGCCCGAACGGCGGTGAAAGGAAGCTCACCTGCATGTTCATACAAAACAGAACACCGAACCAGACCGCGACCTGCGACGGGGATAGTTGCCCAATGAATCCAAGTTCCTCAATCGGCAGCGCACGAACAATCGGCAAAAACACCGGTATGATCAAGAGCACGATGCCAACCCAGTCCATAAAGGCTCCCATGAATAGCAATATGAGCATCATGATCAAAATCACTGCCATTGTAGGCATATCGGCGCCGACAATGAGTTGCGCGATATAGGCTGGTCCACCAGCAAGCGTATAAGCGCCCGCAAGTGCCGCTGCACCAACGGTGACCCAGATGATCGTTCCGGTCGAACGCAGGGTCCGCATCATGCTAATCCAGACCAGATCAACGGAGGCTTCGCCGCGCAATGCTGCAATACCGAACACCGCCAATGCGCCCATGCCGGCCGCCTCGGTGATGCCTGTGACACCACCATAAATGGAACCAAGCACAATCCCGATCACAACCAGTGGCGGCACGAGGCCCTTGCCATGTTTCCAACCGATTCGGGTACGTTCTTTGCCGACAAGGGTGAAAATCAATCCCAACGCAATGACGAGCGCCCCAATCAAATATGGCGTATGGTACGGCATGCCAAGTGCCGGAATCTCAAACCCCTCACCTGTTGATACATTGCGTCCCAGAACAGTCAGAAACGCAAGACGAGCCAACAGCAATACGGATGCGCCAGCGGTGAGGATCGATAAAAACCCAACGAACATCGCAGTCTTTTCAAGTCCCTTGGGATCGTCTGCCTTTGGTTCTGGCAATGGGGCTTGGGATGGATCGAGATGTGTGCGGACAAGAATATAAATGATAATAAAGCTTGCAAGCATGAAACCTGGTACGAAAGCCCCTGTGAAAAGGGCCTTGATCGAAGTTTCAGTGATAAGTCCGTAAATGATCAAAACAATGGACGGAGGAATCATTGTGCCCAACGAGCCAGACGCACAAATTGTGCCGATCGCCAGATTCTGATTATACCCGAGACGCAGCATTTGGGGCAGCGCAATAAGACCGAGCAGAACCACTTCACCACCAATGATGCCTGACATGGCCGCCATCAAAACGGCCATCAATGACGTGACGATAGCGATACCACCGCGCAGTCTGCTCAACCAGAAATCAAGCGAATCATACATTTGTTTGGCAACGCCTGATCGCTCCAAAAGTGCCGCCATAAAAATGAACAAAGGCACAGAAATCAAAACATATTCCGTCATCAGATCGAAGATCTTCTGGGTGAGAATATAGAGCGCGCCTGTTCCCGGATTACTGGTCAGCATGCCGCTGCCGAAACTCAACGGATCGGTCAAAAGCGCAGGCTCAAACTTCATGATCATCACAAGAGCAGCGAGAACTGCCGATGCAAACCCGAGCGGCATACCAATGGCAAGAAGAAATATGAGCCCAAGAACCAGGACGATTGATATTGTTCCGACATCCATTAGTTTGTTCCCACGCTTTTCTTCAGTGCAGCCAATTCTTCTTCGTCGATATCGTCTGCTGCAGAGTGGCTTTCCGGATCGACATTCCAGTCAGCAATTAGATTGATCAATGCCTGTATAGAAATAAGGCAGATGGTGATGAGGATCATCGGTTGGATTGTTGCAGGAATAGGCGGATCAAACGCAGTTCCGAACACCTCCCACCGATAGAATTTGATTGCGAAAACCTGTTTGAAGCTGCCAAACACCAGGAAGAATGCGAACCCCCATAAAAGCACGACCCAAACGGTGTCACACATCTTTTTGCCTAGGCGGGGTAGTGCATCATAGAGAATAAAAATTCGGATATGACTGCGCTGTTGCATGGCATAAATTCCCGACAACATGAACACGAACCCGGCAATCCAAAGCGTCAACTCATTGGCCCACAGAGTTGGGGCTTGTATCGCGTATCGCAAGAAAACTTCGTAGAGCATCACCAGCGTCATTGAGATGATCAAAATCATCGTAATTCGGCCAACAAACATGGCGAATTTATCAATTGAACGTACCGGTTGGAATTCCATGGCAGCTGGAACAATGCTTCTCATACCCAATACGAACGTTACTGGAACGAGAATAAGGGCTATCCAGTCGATTATGTCCGTGACACCACCAAATAGACCACCCAGCCCGGGGGAAACATCTTTGCGTTCATGCAGCGCGGTCATTTGCGCCAACATGCTCTCATCATTGTGAGGAATGAAATCCAGAATGTAGGCCGGTCCGTGCCAAATGACCCAGCCAGCGGATAGTACAAAGGCGAACGGAATGATCCATTCTTTGAGTCCACCGGATTCGTCTTTCATGATTGTTTCCCCGTCTTGATGCTTCGTTTCGCAGCCTCCACCTTCAGCCACGCGCGAATTTCTCAATAAAAAATTAGTGGGGCCACCAGGGCCCCACTAAAACTCTTGTCAGCCAGTGGCTTATTTCATTGCGCCAATACCGCGCAAGAAAGTCAGGTGACTGTTCAGAAGTTCTTTAGCTTCTGGGGTCGTTGCAAAATCGGTCCAAGCAGCCTGCACCGCTGTACGGTACTTGCCGGATTCTTCAGGAGACCACTCATACATCTTCACGCCTTTTTCCGCCATTTTGACAGAGTTCTCAGCGTTCTTGACTTCGTTGATGCTGGTGTTTTTCAACGCAAGCGCCTGCATTCCAACCTTCAGGATGGCCTTATGATGCGCTGGCATTGCATCCCATTTGTCCTTGCGGCAAGCAAGATGGTCAGCAGGCATCGAGTGGAAACCTGGGTAGTTGGTGTGCTTAGCGATGTCGTAGAGGCCAAGACCAATGTTGTTGGTCAGGTTGGCCGCATCAGCACCATCAATGATGCCGGTTTCCAGCGCTGTGAAGATTTCGTTGAAATCCATCACGATCGGCGAGGCACCAAGATTTTTAAAGATGTTGGTGATCATGCCTGGAGGCGAACGGAACTTCCAGTTTTTGAAGTCTTCTGTTCCGCGGATCGGTTTCGTAGAAACAAGTGATTCCGGACCCGGAATCCACCATCCGACAAACTCCATGTTATGTGCATTGTAGAGTTTGTTAAGCTGAGTGTAACCATCAGCGTGCAGCAGCCAAGCCATTTGCTGGTAAGGATTGGCGTAACCACCATTCAGGTCACCGGTAAACTGGAATGCTGGGTTTTTACCAGTTTGGTAAGCGCCACCAGTCATGTCGCAATCGAGAATTCCAGTCGCTGCGGCGTCAAATGTTTCTGCCGCTTTAACAACGGAACCAGAATAGAACATTTCAACTTTGATTTCACCGTTGGACATCGCTGTGATGTCTTCGATGAACTCAGCAGCCATCTGACCAGAAAGTGTTTCTGGCGAGAAGTGTGTCTGAATGCGCAGGTTGGTGTCTGCAGCAGAAGCCACGGAAACGGCACCAAGCGCTGCAAATGCACCGGCCATAAGTGAAGTTGTGAGTTTTTTGAGCATAGATGATCCTCCCATAGTGCTCTTTAAGATGATTCCCAAACGAAATTGCGAAATCATTTTTCAGTCCCCAAGACGGACCTTGAGGGGTTTAGTCCTTCTCCAATTTAAATTTGGAGCAGAAATCATTGTGCAGTCAACAGCTAACATGTCAGCGTCCCATCCAACCACCGTCGACCGTAATAATTGTGCCGTGAACATAGTCGGACGCGGCGGATGACAAATAAACAGCGGCGCCGGCAAAGTCTTCAGGACGGCCCCATCTGTTGGCTGGAATTCTCTCAAGGATCGAGCGCGACCGGTCTGGGTCATTGCGCAACGCCTCGGTGTTATCGGTATCAATATAGCCTGGGGCGACAGCGTTGACGTTGACCCCCTTGGCAGCCCATTCGTTGGCGAATGCCTTGGTCAATTGACCAATGCCGCCTTTCGACGCCGCATATCCAGGCACAGTAATGCCTCCCTGATAGGTCAGCAGAGATGCTGTGAATATAACTTTGCCGCTGCCGCGCTCAACCATTGAGCGGCCAATCTCGCGGGTCAAAACGAATTGCGACGAGAGGTTCGTTTCTATGACCTCATCCCAAAGTTCATCCTCATGCTCGGCGGCCGGCTTGCGTTTGATCGTCCCGGCATTGTTGATCAGGATGTCGATCTGCGGATGGTCCTTCAAAACTTGTGCTGCAAAGGCACTCAAAGCAGCGCGATCGGAAAAGTCACACTGATAGGCCTGAAACGACCGACCAAGTGCGGTGACCGCTTTTTCGATGTCACTGCCCGAAGGTTCAAGCGCCGCACTCACGCCAATAATATCAGCACCAGCCTCCGCGAGCGCCACGGCCATGCCATAGCCAATACCACGTCGGGCGCCGGTAACCAGCGCGGTCTTGCCAGTCAGATCAAACATTGCAGCCAGCGACATCAGACAGTCTCCCCGACTTTGATCATCGATTTGATGGCCTGCGGATTACCGGTCAGCATTTCAAAGGCCTGTTGAATTTCAGATAGCGGTCTAATGTCCGTAATGAAGCTGTCGCAGTCGACCACACCTTCTGCCAATAATTGCATTGCAGTATCGTAGTCTTCGGGACGATATACCCGCGCGCCAATCAGCTCCAGCTCGCGCCAGAAGAACTGGAACATGTCGATGCTCGGCTTGGTTGCATGAATGGCTACCATGACAATGCGGCCTCGGGTTGCAGCCGCTGCTGTCATCAAATCGACGCCCGGCTGGGTACCAGAAACTTCAAACACAACATCTGCTCCCTTGCCTCCTGTTCCCTCATGCAACGCCTTGGCCACGTCGGTGTCTTTAGGGTTGAGAGTGGCAAAGCCCAGTTTCTCTGCATAAGCGAGACGATGCTCGTTAATTTCCGAGATCGTCACATTGCCGCCAGCGTGGCGAGCCACCAATGCCACCAAAAGCCCAATGGGCCCGCCGCCAATCACCAGGACATCTTCTCCCTGTTTAAGCTGGGCCCGCTCAACATCGTGACAAGCCACAGCCAATGGTTCGATCAGCGCCGCATGAGCCAGATCAACCCCTTCCGGCAGTACGTGAATGGTATCAGCGGGCACATTCCATTTCTGCTGAAAGGCTCCGTCGGTATCAATGCCGATGAATTTGAGCGTGTGACAAATATGATCATGGCCCGCATTACAGGCCGGGCAGTCGCCGCAGGCAGCCAAAGGACGGACAACAACATTTTGTCCGGCAGCGAGGCCCTCAACCCCGTCACCAACAGCGGCAATCACGCCGGACATTTCATGGCCAATGGCGCGTTCAAATCCAACACGCGCGTCCATATGACCAAGGTAAATATGCAGATCAGTACCGCAAACACCGCAATAGGCGACGTCCAGCTGAACTTCGCCAGGGGCCGGAGCCGGAGCCGTGCGGGTTTCGATAGAAAAGGTCTTGTCGCCTTTGTAAATTGCAGCCTGGATGTTCATGCGGCTCTCTCGCTCACGGGATCGTTTTGATTTTCTAGTTTGGTCCAATCAAAAGTTACACCAATACCGGGCTCATCAGGTGCCACCGCAAGAGCGTTTTCAACCACCAGCGGCCGTTTGGTATAATGTTCAATCGGGAAAGAATGGACTTCCAGCCAACCAGCATTGGATTGACCGGACAGCAAGCTTACATGCAGTTCCTGCATGCCATGACTGCAAACCGGAATGCCATATTTGCGCGACAGTTCCGCAACCTGCAAAAAGCCGGTAATGCCACCACAATTGGACGCATCCGGCTGAATGAAGCTGAGACCAGCCTGCTCGAAGGCATATTCGAACTCATGGATGGTATGCAGGTTTTCGCCCATCGCCAGCGGCATGCCGGTCGCATCGGCAATTTGGGCAAAGCCCTGGTAATTGTCGGGGATGGTCGGCTCTTCAAACCAGAGCAGGTCGAAGGGCTTGAAAGCGATTGACGCTTCAATTGCCTGCTCCACCGACATGGAATAATTGGCATCGACCATGAAGGCGATGTCCGGACCTATCAGCTCGCGCACCGCTGCGATGCGTTCGATGTCATCTTTTAGCTGCGGTTGGCCAATCTTGATCTTCACGCCGTCAAACCCGCGATCCAAATAGCCGCGAATGCTGTGAAGCAATTTGTCCAGCGAGAAGTTGAGATCGATGCCGCCACAATAAGCCCGGCAGGTTTTGCCAGCACCACCGGCCATCTGCCAAAGCGCCAGCCCGCTGGCTTTGCCACGCAGATCCCATAGCGCGATATCGACCGCTGAAATAGCAAATGAGGCGATCCCGCCACGTGCAACATAGTGAACATGCCATTGCATGGCGTCATACAGTTGCTCGACCTGAGACGCATCCTTGCCAATCAGAAAGCGCGCCAAATCTTGCTCGATCATGGTCGCAATCGCCAGCCCGCCAACGCCACCGGTATAGGTATAGCCAGTTCCCTCACTGCCGTCCGACAGACGCACAGTCGCAGTCACCAGCTCGAAATGCGTATGGCTGCCATGTTTGGCATCGACCAACACTTCGGCCAGCGGCACACGAAAATGCCGAACATCTATTGACGCAATGCCGGTCAATTCAGATATTCCCCCGCGAGATACCGCTCGTTCAAATCGGCGGCCTGGATCATTTTGTTCAACCAAACTGAGTTTTGGTTCGACCAAACTAGGGCATACGATCCATTTTTGCGAGATTTGTCAACTTAATTATCCATCATCGGTATTCATTTTTCGAAGCCCTCCACCCAATCTAGTATTCCAACATATTGTTTTACATAAATAAAAATTGATGAATTTGATTGGTTGCGGTGATAAGGCTCTGTGTGTACGCTTTTATCTTGGAATTTGACTGCTTATTTTTGGTATGAACAAATTGGATGATGCGCGACAAGATCCTCAACCGAGAGCGGCCGACGGCGTCGTTGCCGAGCTGGAGTCGCGCATTCTTTCCGGCCTATTAGTTGATAAACAACCGCTCCCTTCCGAGCGCGAGCTGATGGAAGAGTTCGATATCAGCAGAACTGTGGTGCGAGAAGCAATCGCAACCTTGTCCAATCGCGGGCTGGTCGAATCCAAACCACGCTTCCGCCCTGTTGTGCGTAAGCCAGACTTCGACACAATCATCAACGCGACCGACACAATCATTCGCAACATGTTGGCCGACCCAGCGGGCGTCCTCAGTCTTTATGAGAGTCGCATTTTCATAGAACGTGGCCTGGTCAGACAAGCGGCAACAACTGCCACAAAAGAAGATATTTCGTTGTTAAAGCAAGCTTTGGAAGCAAATAAGGACGCGATTGATGATTCGCTTGAGTTCTTCAGAACCGACCTGGAATTTCACCGCATCTTTTATGATATCGGGCGAAATCCGATTTTCCCGGCCATTCACAAAGCCTATGGCTCCTGGCTTTGGCCCTATTGGGAACGAATGAAGCGAGCCCCGTCGCGCAACGAACGCAATTATCACGCTCATAAGGCCATATATGACGCGATCTTGGAGCGCGACCCAGATGCCGCTGAACAAGCGCTTGCCAGCCATCTGGCGCGCGCCTGGGAAGATGTCGGCCTGACAATGGAAGTGTCCGTCAGCCTCGATCGCGGCGCTTCCGACGACTAGAATCACCTTTTTGGATTCAATTGGCGCAGCGTCGGTAGCATTTTTTGCGTCAAGTACAAGATTTCGCAATTGAGGCCAGATCGCGACTCATGCACTTTGGCGTCGTCTTCTCGAGCACCCCCCAAGAGCGCGAAGACTTATTTGGTGCGATGGCTTTGTCCCAAGAGCCAATCTGGCGGACTTTCCCACTCTAACGGTCCACCACCGGAGCTTTGCTCCGGGCACCCGCTGGGGGGACTTATTCCCATTTTCATTGGCTTGATCCCGTGCTGTTCACAATCAAATTCTGTCGAATCAGACAATCTGGTGCGCACTTGGTTTGATTGCCGATAGCAATTGCAGCCAAATTGCCTTTAGAGTTCGGCTGAACCTGGATTCGGGAGAGAAGCATGTTCCTGCGCAATTGTTGGTATGTGGCCGGTTGGAGCCATGAATATGGGCGCGACCTTAAAGCCCAGACCTTGCTTGGCGAAAATATCGTCTTCTATCGCAAAGCCGACGGCACCGCCGCGGCGCTGGAAAATGCCTGCCCCCACCGCAAGCTGCCCCTGTCGATGGGCAAGTTAGAAGGCGATGAAGTTGTTTGCGGCTATCATGGTCTGACTTTCGACTGCACCGGCAATTGCACCGATTCCCCAACCCAACGTGGCATGACGCCCCATAAGGCTGTGGTGAAATCCTATCCGGTGATTGATCGCTATCGCCTGCTTTGGATCTGGATGGGCGACCCCGAGTTGGCCAATCCCGATGACATTTTCCCGATTGAAAATTTCGACAATCCCGAATGGGGCTACACTGACGGTGGCACTTTGCCGATTGCCTGCAATTATCTCTGGGTTGCTGACAATCTGCTCGACCCCAGCCATGTGGCCTGGGTACATGTCTCCTCCTTCGGAGGCAGCGGCACCGACGATCAACCGCTCCAGATGGAAAAGACCGACCGGGGCGTCGTTGTTTCACGCTGGATCTACGACCAACCGCCCTCGCCTTATTATAAGGATCTGGTGCGTTTTGACGGCACCTGCGATCGCTTGCAGCACTATGAGATGTCTATTCCTGCAATCGCACT
>JBDVMU010000046.1:0-8335 GCA_039969995.1 Rhizobiaceae bacterium | reverse complement strand
CATTCGATTTGCCCACGTTATGTGGACCGGCCACAGACCCTGCGCTGGTGTCTGGAGATGTATTTGAGGCTATTGCGTGAAAACTATGCGCCGGCAGTGCTCGCCGCATTTGCGGGAAGCGAGTTGGAAGAGCATGAGTTTGGTGCGGCCCTGTCGTTTCACTACAATACCGGAGCCATTGGCAGTGCCACCTGGTTGGAACAGTGGAGGGGTGGAGAATTCGAGGCTGCGCAGGAGTCCTTTATGAACTGGCGCAGACCTGAGCAGATTATTCCGCGCCGCGAAAAGGAGCGGAATTTGTTCTTCAATGGCGTTTGGTCGAACGACGGCACGGCGATGGAACTGGCCGTTGAAAAGCCATCCTATCTGCCTGATCCGACCGGCCAACGGCCGGTCGATGTTTCTTCTATATTGGAAGAATTGCTGGCCTAATCCACAAAGGCTCTAGTACACCCGCGCCTTCGGCTTGATGTAACTGACTTCGTTGCTCATCGTATAGGTGTGCACAGGACGGGTATCCAGAGATACATTGCGGCTGCCATCATCTGCATAAGCAAGTGTGTGGTGCATCCAGTTCTTGTCGTCACGATCTGGATAATCCTCGTGGGCGTGAGCACCGCGAGATTCTTTGCGATTTGCAGCCGATTCGACTGTTACGACGGCTTGTGAAATCAAGTTGTCGAATTCCAGCGTTTCCACCAGATCAGTGTTCCAGATCAAGCCGCGGTCTTCGACCGAAATGTCGTCCGAACTTGACCAGACATCTGCAATCTTCTTCTGGCCTTCTTCAAGGATCTCGTTGGTACGGAACACAGCGCAGTTGGTTTGCATCGTTTCCTGCATCGCATCGCGTAATTGAGCAGTTGGTGTACCACCTTTGGCATAGCGGAAGTGGTCGAGGCGGGAGATTGCCAGCTCGCCGGCATCTGCTGGCAACGGTGCATGGCTTTGACCTGCTTGCACTGTCTCTTGACAGCGAAGGCCAGCGGCGCGGCCAAATACCACCAGGTCGATCAGTGAGTTGGAACCCAGACGGTTGGCACCGTGTACGGATACGCAAGCTGCTTCCCCAACGGCCATCAGTCCGGACACGACCTGATCGGGATCGCCATCAACTTTGTTCAGCACCTCACCGTGATAGTTGGTTGGAATGCCACCCATATTGTAATGGACTGTTGGAATGACAGGGATTGGATCACGGGTAACATCGACACCTGCAAAAATCTTCGCGGATTCGGAAATGCCAGGCAGGCGTTCGGCCAGCAATTCAGGGTCGAGATGGTCAAGATGCAGGAAGATGTGGTCGCCCTTAGGGCCAACGCCACGACCTTCGCGGATTTCCATCGTCATTGAGCGTGAGACCATATCGCGCGGAGCGAGGTCTTTTACCGACGGCGCATAGCGTTCCATAAAGCGCTCACCCTCGGAATTGACCAGATATCCACCTTCACCGCGCGAACCTTCTGTGATCAGGCAGCCAGCACCATAAATGCCGGTTGGATGAAACTGGATGAATTCCATGTCCTGGAGTGGTAGGCCTGCGCGCAGCACCATCGCGTTGCCATCACCGGTACAGGTGTGCGCCGATGTGCAAGAGAAATAGGCGCGGCCATACCCGCCAGTGGCGAGAATGGTCTTGTGCGCGCGGAATCGGTGAAGTTCGCCTGTAGCCAGATCCATGGCAATCACGCCACGGCAGGCTCCATCTTCCATAATCAGGTCAATGGCGAAATATTCAATGTAGAATTCCGCGTCGTATTTCAGACTCTGGCCATAAAGCGTGTGCAGCATGGCATGACCGGTACGGTCAGCGGCGGCACAGGTGCGCTGTGCTGGTGGACCTTCGCCGAATTCGGTGGTCATGCCACCAAACGGGCGCTGATAAATCTTGCCTTCTTCTGTGCGCGAGAATGGCACGCCGAAATGGTCGAGCTCGTACACGGCCTTTGGAGCTTCGCGACACAGATATTCAATCGCGTCCTGGTCACCCAGCCAGTCCGATCCCTTGACGGTGTCGTACATGTGCCATTGCCAGCTGTCCTTGCCCATATTGCCAAGCGAAGCGGCAACACCGCCTTGAGCTGCCACAGTGTGGGAGCGGGTCGGAAAGACTTTGGTGATGCAGGCGGTCTTCAGTCCAGCCTGCGCAGCGCCCAGCGTTGCCCGCAATCCGGCGCCACCGGCGCCGACAACACAGACATCAATCGTGTGGTCAATAAATTCGTAAGCGCCTTGCGTGGCCGCCTTCTTGTTATTTGCTGCTTTAGCCATTGCTGCATCAGCCTCCAAAGCCGAGTTTGAGAATTGCAAAACCGCAGGCCGCTGCCATGACGATTGCAAAGAATGTATTGGCAACCAGCAGGGCCTTGCCCAGGCCGCCGTGCACGTAATCTTCAATGACCACCTGCATGCCAAGTTTCATGTGATAAATTCCGGAACCCATGACCAGCAGCATGATCACTGCCACCCATGGCTTGGACAGACAGGCGATGACCTCTGCATGGGATGCGCCGTTGAGGCTGACCACGACATAGATGAAGAAACCGATCAGCGGGATATTGGCGATTGCCGTTAGCCGTTGGTGCCAGAAATGTTGGGTGCCTTCGCGGGCCGAGCCCAGGCCGCGAACCCTTGAGAGGGGTGTGCGCATATCGTTTTGATGAGCCATGAATGTGTCCCCTAGCGAATTGAATAGCCAACCACCCAGATCAGGATGGTCAGGATGATGGAGACGACAGGTTGCAACAGCGCCATTCGGGTGGTGAAATTCTTTTCAAGCCCGGCACCGGTATCCTGCACCAGGTGTTTTAACCCGCCCAGCAGGTGGTGCATCAGTGCCCAGGTATAGCCAAAAAGAATCAGCCGACCGATGATGGTACCGAAGAACCAGTTGACGGTTTCGAATGCGGCTGGACCGGTGGCTGCAGCGACCAGCCACCAAGCGACAAGCACTGTGCCGAAATATAAAGCTGATCCGGTGATGCGATGAATGATCGACATCGCCATGGTCGGAATCATCTTGTAGATGGAAAGATGGGGTGAAAGCGGACGCGGTTTGGCGGCGCCCGAAGGGGATGAGGTATCGGTCATATTATCTCGACAGAGAACTCCGTTCTGTTCGCTTGCCACCTTACTCAATGCACCGGGCTAATAAAAGGGGCCATTGGGCTAAGAAATCCGCTCTTAACATCAACTGGACGAATGGCAGATGGGATGAATGGTCACACCAGCTTGTTGTCGATCAGGTAGCGCGCTGAATCCTGGGCGCTTTTGCGGGTGTCGGCAAAGTCGATGGCCAGCAATTCTTTGGCACGCGCATTAGAGACATCCAACTTCTGACCCAGCATTGGCGTTATCGAGCGAATTTGCTGGTCAAAGAGGCCGAGCAGCCTGATCAGCCAGTTCGGAGCCAGACGGGTGACGATTTTGCGGTCCGGGAACGCGTCGGCAATTGCCTGGGCGATATCGGCAAACCACATAAACCGTTCGACCACTAAAATGCGCAAACCATGGGTGTCCAGATTGTCGATCGTACCGACATGGGCAACAGCCACATCCCGCACATCAACGCTGAAAAAGCCAACCTGGGGCAGGGCGGGGTCTTTGCCAGACAGCAGGCGTGCAATGCTCTTCATCGACGTGCCGAAATTGTTGTCCAGAGGCGCTCCAATAACGAAACCGGGATTGATGGCAGTCAATTGAATATCGGGAGCTTCGGTTTCGACAAACTTCCAGGCTGCCATTTCTGCCAGAGTTTTGGATTTCGAATAGGGTGTACAGGTCTTGTGATCGACGTCGGTCCAGTGATTTTCGTCAAAGGCGGCTCCATCTTCCGGCAATTCCCGATACAGCACGCAGGCAGTGGAAGCGGTTAGTACCACACGTTTGATCCCGGTCGCCGCTGCGGCTCGCAAAGCCCGCAAGGTGCCGTCAACCGCAGGGCGGATCAGTTCGTCTTCGGTTTTGGGGGCATCGAGGGGAAACGGTGAGGCTGTATGCATCAACACATCAATACCGTCCATTGCCTCCTGCCAACCAGCATCAGCCGTCAGATCCAGTTCCACAAAAGTCAGGAACTTGTCGATTTCGAAGTCGGAATCGAGGTGTGGTTCAACCGCATCGATGATTTCCTGCCCGCGAGACAGGGTGCGGACTGATCCACACACCTCATAGCCAGACTGCAGCAGTTGCAAAACAATGTGTTTGGCGATGTAGCCTGTTGCTCCGGTGACCAGAACTTTTGTCATTTTGTTGTCTCTCAAGTGCCCTATTTGAGTTGCACGCCACCAAGCCGCATTTGGCACGATGCGTCAATTGGGACACTTGATCACAGCATGGTGACTCGATTTGCTCAGCAGCGGCCTTGAGACGGGCTGTTTTTGTGGGCAGATAGCCTGAACAACCAATTTGTGGAGTTGATATCGCATGAAACGTTTCTGGCTCGCTGCCCTATCTCTTTCAATGTTCGTTCCAGGCTCTCACGCCGCGGAAAAAACAGCCATCTTTGCTGGTGGTTGCTTCTGGTGCATCGAAAAAGATTTCGAACATGTCCAGGGTGTGGTGGATGTCGTGTCCGGCTATACGGGCGGATCAAAGAAAAACCCGACCTATCGCAGCCATGAAGGCCACCGCGAGGCCGTAAAAATCACCTATGACGACAGCAAGGTCAGCTATGATCAATTGCTGCACGTATTCTGGCGAACAGTGGACCCGACCGATGACGGTGGCCAGTTTTGTGACCGTGGATATGCGTACTCCACCGCTGTCTATGCGGTTGACGGTGATCAGCTACAGGCTGCACAAGTGTCGAAGAAACAGGCGGCGGATGAGTTGAAATCGCCAATAGCGACTGAAATCGCCATGGCTTCATTCTGGACCGACTCTGAAGGCTACCACCAGAATTATTATAAGAAGAACCCGATCCGCTACAAGTATTACCGATATCGCTGTGGTCGCGATCAGCGGGTTAAGCAATTGTGGGGTGATCAGGCCTATACCGGCGTCAATTACGGCAGCTAAGCTGCACTTCCATCGAAAAAACCATCGCATTTGGCTAGATCTTAACGGGTCTGGCCAAAATGCTGTCTGCCTGCCAGACTATTTCCTCGCCGACGCCGCATTCATCTATTAATAAGATGTTCACCCTATATTCAGCTACTGAATGATAGGAAAAATGTCTGACTAGCGGACTTAACGAGAGGGATAGGCCTCAATATTCTCTAATTTGAAGAATATGAGAAGGCTGGGAATGGACTGATGGCGGATAAAATGAGTCAAAATATCACCATGAATCGGGATTCCGACACGGCAATTGAGCGTGTTCAGGGCCTGTCACGAACAGCCTTGCGTTTTGCGCCTGTTGTGCTGGTTGGCGCTTTGGTGCTGACTGGATGTCAGCGCACATCCGGCTTTTATGGTGGTGATCGATTGCCACGGCAGCAGCAACCTGTTTCGCTTGAACCGGCACCTTTGACGCCGGTCCAACAAGGCGAGCTGCAACCCGTCACGCCCGGTGCCGACACCACCAATGTGGATGCAAATGGTGTTCCTGTGCTACCTGGTGAGAATAACACCACTCAAGTTGCCAGCCTTGAACCACCGGCAAATGCGCAGCCTGTGACTCGTCAGGCGATGGTTGGCGCCTGGACCGTCAGCACTGGCGGCTCAAGCTGCCAGATCTTCCTGGCGCTGACCAAATGGTCAGGTGGCTATCGCGCTGCATCGCGCGGCTGCTCAGCTCCATCAATTTCCGATGTCCAAGCATGGGATGTGAAGGATAAGCAGGTGGTACTGGTCAATTCAGCTGGATCCACAGCGGCGACCCTTTATCGCTCCAGCAATCAGCGTTATGACGGATCCACCAATGGCGGTGGGGCAATTTCGTTCACCCGCTGATAAAGGATAATCCCCTCTGGCTTGTGAACCCAGGTGGAAGATCAGACGCGAAGGTCGCAAAATCTACCCATGAAAACGGATGATCAGGCGTCTTCGTCGGCCGCCGCCACCTCCGCTGTAACCGCCGCTGCAGCCGCCGCCGCGGCTCCCAGCGACCCTTCGGTGGACCCCATGGATAACACTGTTTCCACTTCGGATCAGGGTCGCCTTGCGGCTGAAATTGCAATTGCCATCAAGCAAGGTCAACTTCAGCCCGATCCGGCGCAACAACTGGCGATCCAGCAGCTGGATGGCATACTGGATGAACTTCATGCGCCAAAACTTGGCAACAAGAAGAGTGCGCTAGGCTGGTTGTTCGGCAAAAAGCCCCGTGTTGCCGATGATTCAGTGCGCGGCCTTTACCTTTGGGGTGGTGTGGGTCGTGGCAAGACCATGTTGATGGACCGGTTTTTCGACCTTGCACCATCAGGCAGTGGCGTGGCGCCAAAACGGCGGGTGCATTTCCATGCTTTTATGCTGGATGTTCATGCCCGTATTCACGAATGGCGCCAGCACCAGAAGTCTGCCAAGGATCGCTCAGCAGACCCCATTCCGCCCCTGGCTGAAGAGCTTTCCAAAGAATCGCAACTGCTGTGCTTTGACGAGTTTGCAGTGACGGATGTAGCCGACGCAATGTTGCTCGCGCGCCTTTTTACCGGCCTGTTTAATCATGGGGTCACGGTTGTCGCGACGTCCAATGTTGCTCCGGATCTGCTCTACAAGAATGGCCTCAATCGATCCTTCTTTTTGCCGTTTATTGGCCTCGTCAAAGAGCGCATGGTGGTGATGGAACTGTCCTCTGAAACCGACTATCGCATGGAACTGTTGGTCAATCACCGCACCTACATGGTGGGGCACGATGCCGATCAGCAGCTGGACGCGCTTTGGCACGATATGACCGATGGCCTGATCGTCGAAGCCGCGCGCCTTGAGGTGTCTGGTCGGCAGATCGATTTTGCGCGGACCTGCGGGGGACTGGTGCGGGAGAGCTTTGATGCGCTGTGCCGACAACCGTTGGGTGCTGGCGACTATCTTGCCCTGACCGAGCGGTTTCACACTTTGTTTATGGAACATGTGCCGGTCATGGCGTTTGCTGACAAGAATGCTGCCAAGAGATTCATCGCGCTGGTCGATACGCTCTACGACCGAGGCAGCATTTTGATCGTCAGCGCCGAAGAAACACCATCCAAACTCTATGATGTTGATCACGGCACTGAAGCGTTCGAATTTCAACGCACTATTTCGCGCCTGCGGGAAATGCAGAGCGAAGAATGGCTGGAACGTCAGAGTCGCGCTTGATTTCACTAATTGCCTGCAGTGTTCTCAACAGCTTCGCACCAGCAG
Organism: Rhizobiaceae bacterium; assembly: GCA_039969995.1. Lineage (GTDB taxonomy): Bacteria > Pseudomonadota > Alphaproteobacteria > Rhizobiales > Rhizobiaceae > Pseudahrensia. The sequence goes on along the minus strand of JBDVMU010000046.1, from coordinate 1,057 downwards.
ACACAGAGTATTCACGTAATCGTTGGGTCGAATCGCAACTTAATCCATTCAAATGCGACCCGAGAGGCAATTTTCACGACGCTTCAGGTTGTCATTTTTGGATTCTGTTGTAAGTCTCTGTGCATGACAATTGGGGAGAAAACCCTTTAAAATTCTTACGTAAAAGGAAGATAATTAATGGCTCGCAATAAGATTGCGCTGATCGGTTCTGGTATGATTGGCGGCACATTGGCTCATCTGGCCGGACTTAAAGAGCTGGGCGATGTGGTCCTGTTTGATATCGCAGAGGGCATTCCAGAAGGAAAAGCGCTGGATATTGCTGAATCCTCCCCAGTAGACGGGTTCGATGTCAAGCTCACCGGTACCCAATCCTATGAAGCTATCAAGGGTGCTGACGTTTGCATCATCACTGCTGGTGTTGCCCGCAAGCCGGGCATGAGCCGCGATGACTTGTTGGGCATCAATTTGAAAGTGATGGAGCAGGTCGGTGCCGGCATCAAGAAATACGCGCCCGATGCATTCGTCATCTGTATTACCAACCCGCTCGATGCGATGGTCTGGGCTCTGCAGAAATTTTCCGGCCTGCCGAAGAACATGGTTGTCGGCATGGCTGGTGTGCTTGACTCCTCGCGCCTGAAACACTTCCTGGCCGATGAGTTTGATGTGTCCATCAAGGATGTCACAGCATTCGTGCTCGGCGGTCATGGAGACACTATGGTGCCGTTGGCCAAATACTGCACCGTTGCGGGTATCCCTCTTCCCGATCTCGTGAAGATGGGTTGGCTTACCAAGGATCGCATGGAAGAGATTTTTGACCGCACCCGTAAGGGCGGCGGCGAAATCGTTGCCCTGCTGAAAACCGGTTCGGCCTATTACGCGCCGGCCGCCTCGGCCATCTCGATGGCTGAATCCTATCTGCGTGATCAGAAACGGGTTCTGCCATGTGCTGCCAATTTGAAGGGCGAATATGGCATCCAGGATATGTATGTCGGCGTGCCGGTAATCATCGGCGCCGGTGGTGTTGAGCGGGTTATCGAAGTTGAAATGAGCAAGTCGG
>JBDVMU010000045.1:0-14273 GCA_039969995.1 Rhizobiaceae bacterium | reverse complement strand
TCTTCACCATTTCCAGCCATGGCATGGGCAAGGGCTGCATGAATGTCACAGAAACCCAGTGATGCCGAGGGGAAAAACTGCCGGGCATACTCGCTGACTGCTTTCCACCGATCTTTTGAAACGGCTACGCCTGCCAGTTCGGCGCGATAAAGGATTGAGGCCGTATCGGTGAGAATGTTGATGGGCAGACCGTCCGACGCACCAGGAGCGATGTCGGCATCAACCCGCCGCCACATGGTTTCAGTATCGCCCGTTTCCAGCGCCCAAAGCGCCGCATGCCAGGAAAGATGGCCATGCATATAACCGCTGCTGTCATATGGTTTGAGCCAGTCTTCCAGATAGTCGATGCCCAATTGCGTTTCGCCGCTTTCGTAATAGATGTGGCTCCGCACATGCGCACCATGGGCATTGCGCGGATTGAGATCCATGGAACGGTCTATGTAGGTTGACGCCATATCCTGATTGCCGTTCTCGCAGAGCGAGAAGGCATGTTGACTCAAACACCACCAGTCCTCGCCGTAATGGGGCAACAGTTTTGAGGTATATGCAAGAATTTCCGCCTCGCGGCCGGGTTTGCCAGAAAATCCAATCAGACCAAAAACCGACGAGCAGGTTTGGGCCACAACAGCATCACGGGGATATTCATCCACATGGGCACGGATGGCTTTATAGGCCTGCGGACCCTTGCCCTCGATCATCAACCAAAGGGCATTGATATGACTCTTTTCCCGCGTCTGCAAAACACTCTTTTCAGCCAGCTCGTGGGCCCGGTTGATCGCCGCTTTGGCACCCGCCATGTCGCCCTCAAACTGAAGGGCTCGGGCCAGACCAGCATGTCCAAGCGCAAACCCGGGCTCCGCCGTAACTGCGACTTTGAACATTTCGCTAATGCCAATATCTGCGGCAAGCAATCGGTCAACTGCGCTAATGTATGCGTCGCGGACAGCATCCGAAGTGGTGGAAATCTTGTTATCGTATTGGTCTTGCATCTTGCAATTATCTCCAGCCATCATAACCCAGCACCACGCTGCAAAAGCCTATGCGCATTCCACACGCTTGTCTAACCAGGGCCCACGGTCGACCAACGGAAATATGGTCTGGACCTGTCGGGTTTTAGAGGCAATGCTAAAGCAAAGTTCTGGGCCGGTGCCCAAGGACCGAAGTCGGGTTTTGGGGAGCAAACATGGATGCATTTACCAAGGCCTTGCAGGCCAGTTTGGGCGAAAAAGGTTTTATCCCCGGCAGTGACGCTGGAGAATTTACATCTGATGTAACCGGCAAATCTGCGACTTGCCTTGCTGTCGTTCGGCCGACCTCGACTGAAGAAGTTTCTCAGGTTGTTAAATTGTGCGCTCAGCACGGCGTCGCCATTGTGCCCCAGGGCGGCAACACTAATGTTTGCGGCATGACTTTGGCCGAAGCCGATCGTCCAACCATCATTCTCAATCTCAGCCGAATGAATCGCGTTATCGATGTCGATTCCGCCTGTTCTACAATTACTGCTGAATCCGGTTGCACGATCCAGACCCTGCAGGAGGCCGCTGCCGCAAAAGATCGAAAATTCGCCCCGGACTGGGGCGCACGTGGCACAGCGCAGGTTGGTGGTGCGGTGGCAACCAATGGCGGAGGTCAAAACGTATTTCGCTATGGCACGACCCGCGAACAGGTATTGGGCATGCAAGTGGTCATGCCTGATGGTCAAATCTGGGACGCCATGCGAACTCTGCGGAAGGATAATTCCGGCTACGACATAAAGCAGTTGATGATTGGATCTGAAGGCACGTTGGGTATCATCACCAAACTTGTCTTCAAACTACATCCAGCACAGTCGGTGTCCAACTCAATGATGGCCGTACTGACTGACCAGCGCTATTTGATGGACTATTTGAATCTTGCCAGGGAGATTGCTGGAGATAAATTGGTAGCCTTCGAGCTACTCAATGGCTTGGGGGTTGAAAAAGCTCTGGAGCGCTATCCCGATCTCAAGCGACCGTTCGAAACCCGATCAGACTGGTATATCTTGCTGCGACTGGCGGGGTCGGAACCCGTGGATGACACTCTGGGTGATGTTTTCGAGCAAGGCTTTGAAAAGCAATATCTAAGTGACGCCATAATGGCTCAAAGCGTCGATCAGGAGCGTAATCTGTGGGAGATACGCGAACAGATGATACCGATGCAATATTTCCGCAATCACCTGCAATGCAAATGGGATGTATCGGTACCGCTTTCTAACATCACCGAATTTCTGACCCGCGCCGAGGCAATTGCTGCCAAACACAGCGATGACGCGATTTCATACGCCGTTGGCCATGTCGGAGACGGCAATATTCACTACAGCATTTTCCTTGAGAACAAGCCCGGCATCGACCTGACCCGATTAGAACAAATTTATCTGGACGAGATTGATGAACTGATATGGTCTTACGGCGGATCAATTGTCGCCGAACATGGGGTCGGTACCGCCTACGCAGATCGGATGCGCAAGCAAAAACCAGAAGTCGAATATGCGATGATGAAAAACATCAAGGCGCTGTTTGACCCACTCGGCATCATGAATCCGGGCAAACTTCTTGAGTAATTCTGTCGGGATGGGGTCTAGCTAACCATCCGCTGCGGCGCAGCCGAGTGATATTCGCGGGCAATCTCTTCAATCAGAGCATTAATAGGAGCTGATCTGCCGCGCGGATGACGCCGCGCCACAAAGGTTATAGCTGGTGGTGGTGGAAACACTCCTTCAACCAGCTCCATATCGGGTGTCAGATGCATGCCGTTGAGCAGAGCAACGCCAAGCCCGGAGCGCACCGCTGACTGAATTCCTGCCGCGCTCGGACACTCCAGTACTTTCTCAAACCGATGACCCAGTGCCTGCCCCTCGGCAAAACCCCATTGTCGATAAAAGCAATTTGTATCAAAGGATAGAAAGGGAACCGGCTGCGAAGGGTTCAAATCAAAGCCTGCCGACTTCACCCAATTAACACTGTCATCGAACAAGACCAGGTCATCCGGCTGCACATCATTTGAAAAGACCTGCATTACCGCGATATCAAGCTCACCCGCCTGCAGCCATTCCTGAACATTGAGGCTCTGACTGGTGCGAGTGCGCACACTGACCTCAGGGTAAAGCCTGACAAAACGGCCCAGAATGCGGGAAATATCACTGGTTGTTGTGTCTTCGGTCATGCCGAGACGAATGGTTCCAGCCAATTGCTTCCTACCCAGGTCAGCGATCGCTTCATCATGCAAATCCATCATGCGGCGGGCATAGGCACAGAGGCGCTCACCTGCATCGGTGAGAAGGGGACCACCGGCACGTCGTGCCAACAGATCACAGTTTAACGATTGCTCCAGTCGGCGCATCTTGTGGCTGACTGCCGATTGCGACAGGCCCAACCGTTCAGCCGCCCGCGTAACACCTCCGCATTCCAAGATGGCGAGAAGCGCACGCATGGCATCTATTTCAAGACGTTCGGGCATTCACGCTGATTCCATGACAAATTTAGCTGGATATATGATAATCATTCATTTGCTTCATAGGTTAGCTTTATTCTATCAATCCGGAAAGCAGAAATTGGCCTCGCATGGACAAGCCCCACCTTTGGAGAAAACACAATGAAACTGAGCGACTTCAAAGCCCTGACTTTCGACGTCTATGGCACCCTGATCGATTGGGAAAGCGGCATGGTTGGTGGCCTGAAGCCTCTAACCGACAAGGTCAGTCGTCATCTTTCACGAGATGAAATCCTGGAGGCCCATGCCTATTATGAATCCACTACGCAGCGCTGGACGCCTTCGAAGATCTATTCCGACCTACTGGGTGTCGTATATCGTCGGTTGGCCGAAGAGTGGAATGTCGAAGTCACCTGGGAGGAGTGTCAGTCCTATGGATTGTCAGTCCGCCAGTGGCCAGCCTTTGGGGACAGCCGCGATGCGTTGGCCTATCTGAAACAGCATTACAAGCTGGTGGTTTTGACCAACACCGATAATCAGAGCTTTCAAGGTTCAAATGCCCGACTGGATGTGCATTTTGACGGAGTTTACACGGCGGAAGATATTGGCAGCTACAAACCCGCTGACCGAAATTTTGACTATATGCTTGAAACGTTGGCACGGCAGGGCATCGCAAAAGGCGATATTTTGCACACCGCAGAAAGCATGTTTCACGACCATGCACCGGCCAACAAGCATGGGTTGACCAATTGCTGGATTTTTCGCCGTCACGACAAAGAAGGGTTTGGTGCAACCATGAATCCCGGCGACATGCCGCATTATGAATTCCGCTTCAACAGCATGGCCGATCTGGTTAAAGCTCATCAGGCAGAACTGGCCGAGCGATAACTGTCATTGCGCCACAGACAAAGGCCTCAACCAATTGCACCTTCCAGGGGATTGAAACATAGTAGCCCGAATGGGCGGGCCTTTCCGCCACTATTAGGGATTTTGCCGTGCGTATCTCTCAAACCGGGCTGCTCTTTGACGACCCCGACCGTTCGACACCAGGATATGTTTTGATCCGTCCCGTGGAAGGAGATCGGGCTTTTCTGCTCAATCCGCAGGGCGAAGTTGCCCATCAGTGGCAGACAGATATTGGCATGACCAATTGGTGCTACCTGCTACCGAATGGCCATCTGTTCGCCAATGAGCGCTGCGACAATCGCAAGGGTGTTGCGCTGACTGTCAGCGGTCGCATGAGCGAATATGCGCCTGATGGCACTCGGACCTGGACACATGATGACCCCTATCAACGTCACGATACCCGTCGGCTGGCGGATGGTGCAATTTATGCAGCCTTCACCGAATTGAGTGTGGATATAAAAGCCGCCATTCGGGGTGGAGCACCAGGCACCGAAACAGAAGGCGGTCCATTCGGTGAAGTCATTAGACAGGTGAATGAAGCTGGCGACGTGGTCTGGGAATGGCATTTCACCGAACTTGGATTAGACAGCCATCCTCTACACCGCAATTCCAACCGCTGGAGCTATGGCCACACTAACACGATTTGCCCGTTGGACGACGGCACCTATCTTATAAGCTCCAAAAACCTTAATCTGGTTTTCATTGTCGACCCCGTCAGCAACAGCGTTGTGTGGGAATATCAAAATGATGAAATGGGTGGCCAGCACGACGCCCAAATGCTGGACAATGGCAATGTTCTGGTTTTTGCCAATGGTCTTTACGCCGGGGACCTGCACCACAGTCAGGTCTGGGAGATTAATCCAAACACCAATGAAGTGGTTTGGCGATACAAAGCCAAGGACAATATGACGGCGTTCTTTTCACCCCATATGGGTGGCGCTCAGCGCCTACCCTCTGGCAATACGCTGATCTGCGAGGGAAATAAGGGCTGTCTGTTTGAGGTGACGCCGCAGGGTGACGTGGTGAGGGAATTTGTCAGCCCGCACTTTGTTCAGTCACCTCAATTCGGGCAAATGAATTGGCTCTTCCGAGCCCGCTGGTATGCCGCTGATTCGCCGGAAATCACCGCACTTGGCCAGTCCATCAACCTCTAGGCTCTTTCGAGGTTTAGTTGCTTTCCAGCGTTCCACCGGCCTTTTTCCATCCACCAACACCTCCGGTCAGATTAACCACCGGGGAGAGGCCCATATCCATCGCGACCTGTGCGGCCAGAGCGGAGCGACCACCGGAGGCACAGTAAAAGACATAGGTCTTGTCCTGGTTGAATTCCGGTTTATGGGCCGGGCTGGCCGGATCGATGTGAAACTCCATCATGCCGCGCGACGATGCAATAGCTCCCGGGATCGTGCCGGTATTGGCCTGTTCGGTCCCATCCCGCAGGTCAACAAAAACATGGTCGTCAGAACCAACAAGAGCAATCGCTTCTTGCGGACTGATCGCGGGCACGGCGGCCATTGCAGCCTTAACGAGATCCATTGCGCCTTTGGTGATGGTTTGAGCCATAATCTGATTCCTGTTTGCTGCGGTATATGTTCAAATTTTCAGATCAAGCCGTGGCTTCCAGAACGGGCGGAACAGCTCAATCTTGGGACAGCGGTTCATCACCACTTTCAATCCTGCATTCTCCGCCAATTTAGCGGCACGGTCATCATAAACACCGATCTGTCCCCAAAGAACCTTGGCGCCGATGGCCACTGCCTTTTCAGCAATAGAGTAGAGTTCTTCCTTCGGACGGAACACCTCGACCATATCGACCGGCTTATCGATCTCTTCCAGCGAATGATAAACCTTGATGCCGCGAATCTCAGTCACTTTCGGATTTGGATTGACGGGCAGAATTTCATAGCCGGTTTCGTGCAAAACACGCAGCACGCCATAGCTGAATTTGGTCTTGTCGCCACTGGCACCGACCATGGCTATGGTTTTCACGCTACGCAGGATCTCGGCCAGAAACTCTGGTGGATAATCATAAATGTGGTCAACATCTGCTTCGGGCATTTAAGCCTCCTTCGGAGTTGCTATGTCGGCTTTCAACTCGTGTGGTTCAAGGGGGTCAAGGAACGGATTGCGATAAAGCTTGTCGTGACTTTCAACGCCGATCTCTAACGTGCAATCAGACTGTGGCCGGGCAACACAGAGTACAACGTAACCGTTGTTGATCTGGCGGTTGTTGAGCGCCACCTGGCGGCGTTGGTCCACCTCGCCATGTGTCAACTTAGCAGCGCAGGTGATGCAACCGCCATATTTGCAGCCATAGGGCAGATCCACGCCCTGCTCGCGCAATGTATCAAGCAGCGGCCGCTTGGCCTCAACCTCAAAGGTTGCACAATCGCGGTTTGCGATAGTGATCGTGTAGAAATCGCTCATAGCCAGATATCACTGGTGCAGTCGCCGCCAGGATAGCGGGTTTCATGACAACGGCTGGGGCCATTCGGCTCTTTGCCAAAATCCACCATGAAGTCTTCATTGATCTTCATGCCACCATTCTCGACGTCGCAATCGATCATCATCATCACACCGCCCTGGGTGCGGATTTCAGGATAAAACTGATTGTCCCAGGTGGAGAAAAGAGAGGTCGTGACATACATGCGCGTGCCGTCGAGCGACAGCTGGAACATCTGTGGCCCACCGGCCACCTTAACACCGTTGACTTCAGGTGCCTTGCCCAAGAGCCCGCCCATCCAGACCTGCCCAGTCAATTTTGGATTGTGTGGGTCGCTGATATCATATTGGCGCATATCGCCATGCAGCCAGTTGTTGAGATACAGATATTTGTCATCCATCGAGACGAGAATGGCCGACATGACGCCGGGCACAGGTATTGGCCATTCTGGATGCGGTTCGTTCTCCACATCAATGATCTTTTCCCATTCCCATTTTCCTTCGTCCGACTTCCAGAAATGGATGACATTGGCGCTCAATGCGGCACCACAAAAACCGTGGGTGCTGTCCGGGTCGTGGTGAAATTTCACTTCCAACGGTACCAGACCGTCTTCACCGAGATACATCGTCTCGACCGGCACACGCTTCTCAAAATCCCAGAAATGGAGGCGGCGTCCATATTTCAGGTGGCCCACCTCTTCCAGATCGAACCCCGGCATAAAGGTATTTGGCGCGGCCCATTCCGAACTGACCATGACATTGTGGCGCGGCTGGTACCAGAAATCATAACCAAACGGGATATCGCCCATCGAGTTTTCCCAGCGCCCGACAATCTCGAAATCCTTGTTGAGATGCAGATAGCCACCGGGCGCTTCCCCCATCGCATCGCCGAGAAATGAAATAATGATCTCAGATCCCAGACAATGCACCGTGTGGGGGCCAGACAGATTGGTCTTAGCTTTGATCTCGGCACCATCAATGATCTTGTGCAGCCGCGGGGCATGCGGGTCTGTAGCGGTGTCGACCACATGAATATTGTTGGATCGCACCCCCGGAACAAGCAAATAGCGGCGACTCATCGACGAATCATCATGGCACGATGAACACGCATTCCAGCCCATGTGATGCAGTTCGTCACCAATGCCTGGCATTTCCAGCCGGTGGATCACTTGCGAATAAGTCGGACTTTCCGGATCAGCGTCCACAGTTGCCAGATAGTCGGGCTTTTGAATTCCGGTGCCGGTGTAAATGGCAATTGTATAGAGCAGCTTTTCCCGCGGCGCCTGAACAGCCTCCGCCGGACTTGCATATCCAGGACCACAACAGGGGGCCGCGCCATTTCCGCTCATCTAATTTTCTCCGCTACGTGCCAGTTTGGTATTGGCTGATAGGTCATCTTGTATTATTACATGAGACAAACGTCTGTAAAGTGATAAACATGCATCTAGACCGCCTGATAAGTGTATTAGAGACCGTGGCCATTGCCGGGCGGGCCGTCTCACCTGCTGATGTGCAACGCGCAACAGGCTTGCCTCGTCCAACCTGCTATCGCCTTTTGCAGACCCTTGCCGAACACCGTTTGCTGGATGAACCAGAAAAAGCCTCTCGCTATCTGATCGGCGAACGTCTGAAGCGGATTGCCGTACTGGGAAGACCAGATGCGGATGTCTGTGCGGCGGCAGCACCAACCTTGAAGGCGACAGCGGTTGAATTCGGTGAAGCCGTATTTCTATCGCGCTTTCGTGACCGGTCAGTTGAGATCATTCACGTAGAAACGCCTGAAGATGCAGCCCGGTCTTTCATTCATCCAGGTCTCGGCAATCGACCTCTGCACGCCTGCTCCTGTTCCAAAGCCATTGCAGCCTTTGCCGAACCAGATTTTCAAAGCGAAATTCTCAACCGCCCCTTACGCGCCTATACCGAGGCGACCAAGACAGAGCCAGGCGAAGTGGAACTGGAATTTGCCGCGATCCGCGACCGAGGGTTTGCAGAATGCGTGGAAGAGATAGAAGTTGGCGTCTCCAGCGTCGCCGCCCCCATCCGAATTGGCGATCTTGGAGTTCCCTTCAGCGTTGGCGCAACCGGGCCTATCCGTCGCTTTGACAATCGCCACCGCGAGCAGATCGGTCGGGGTCTGATCGAAGTCGCCGACCAGATTGCGGCAAATTTGCAACTGGCGCGGGCAGGCTGACTGCCTCAAAAACCGCTTCACAATTCAAACTTGGAAAGTCAAAAGTCATGCCTTTAGATAAGCTTGGAGATGAGGTTGAGACATTTCAGAAATTCAGCTTTGGCACTCAGGTGCGCAAGTCGCCGTTTTCCCATGCCGCGTTGCGTTGGGGGGCAAAAGGATTTTCGGTCTACAACCACATGTATATCCCGCGCGACTTTGGCGACCCGGTGCAGAATTTCTGGAACCTTGTCAATGAGGCCATCCTTTGCGATGTCAGCGTTGAGCGGCAGGTCGAGATCAAAGGGCCGGATGCTGCCCGTTTCGTTCAGTTCATGAGCTGCCGTGACCTGTCGAAGTGCCAGGTGGGTCAATGCAAATATGTCCTGATTACCGACCAGCATGGCGGTATCATCAATGACCCCATCCTTTTGAAGTTGGCCGATGATCATTACTGGCTATCGATAGCTGATAGTGATGTTCTGCTGTGGACCAAAGGACTGGCCGTGCATTCAGGCATGGATGTGACCATCGAAGAGCCCGATGTTTCGCCACTGCAACTGCAGGGACCAAAGTCGCGCGACATTTTACGTGCCGCATTTGGTGATGAACCAGCGGAGCTGAAATATTACTGGTTCATGGAATATGAATGGCAGGGCGTTCCCTTGATTATTTCCCGCACCGGTTGGTCAAGTGAATTGGGTTACGAGATTTTTCTACGCGACGGTTCCGCTGGTGATCGCCTGTGGGAATATCTGATGGAAGTAGGTGGTCCAATGGGCCTGCAGCCTGGCCACACCTCCAGCATCCGGCGCATTGAAGCGGCAATGCTATCCTACCATGCAGATATGACATTGAAGAACAATCCGTTTGAACTTGGTATGGATCGGCTGGTCGATCTTCAGATGGAAACAGATTTTGTCAGCAAGGCTGCTCTCAAACGCATCAAAGAAGAAGGCGTTACGCAGATGCAGGTGGGACTTGAAATTGATGGCCCGCCACTGGTCGGTTCCAATGATGAGAACTGGTCAATCACCAAAGACGGCGCCGTGGTGGGTTTAGTGACGTCTGCCATCCATTCGCCGCGATTGGAGAAAAACATCGCCCTGGCTCTGTTGAACATTCAGCACAGTGAAATCGGCACCCAAGCCAAAGTAGAGATGATGGACGAAACCCGATCCTGCAAGATCGTGCCAAAACCGTTTTATGATCCCAAAAAAGCCCTTGCTGCCCTCTCGTAAATCCACTGGCTCTCGAAATCTGACCTCACATCGCCGGAAATAACTTGGCCAATATCCCGATATTTGCCCTCAACAGCTGCAATCAAAATTGGCCGCCTATTGGTTTTTCAACCGGCACCAAGCTTCCTGTTTGACAGTTGACGCCGCCGCGCTACCATGCCGCAGGATTTGAACCGCGCTAATCCGTTCAATATTAAAATTACTGGGAGAACAATATGAGAATTCTGACCACTGCACTGACCCTTGGTCTGCTTTCAACCAGCGCCCACGCCGCCGATATGGGCGCTGTTGGGGAACCGATTAAACTGGCCATCAATGAATGGACCGGCCAGCACGTATCGACCCACGTCGCTGGGGAAATGCTGAAAAAGGCTGGTTACAAGGTTGAATACACCACTGCCGGATACATGAACATGTACCAAGCTATGTCTGATGGTGAGATTCACGCAGCACTGGAGATCTGGTCCTCCAACGTGTCGGAAGACTATGCCAAAAAAGTGGAAGCGGGCGGCGTTGTTGAGCTGGGCGACCTTGGCCTCGACGCCAAGGAAGGCATTGCTTATCCAGCCCATGTTGCCGACCTTTGCCCCGGCCTGCCATCGTGGGAAGCATTGAAAGCTTGCGCCACTACTTTTGCTTCGGCCGAGACCATTCCACAGGGCCGTCTTGTCGACTATCCCGCTGATTGGGGAACACCAGGTGCTGACCGCATGACTGGTTTCGACCTGCCGTTCAAAGCAGTTCCGGCTGGATCCGAAGGAGCTCTGATCACAGAACTTCGTGCTTCGACGGAAAAGAAATCGCCGCTTCTGATCGTATTCTGGCAGCCGCACTGGGCGATGTCGGCATATGACGTCAAATTTGTCGACCTGCCAGTTGGCAACGAAGATTGTTTCAACGACGCATCCTGGGGTTCCAACCCGAATGCAACCCATGACTGCGATTTTGCACCGTCTCGCATCTTCAAGGCGGGCTGGTCCGGCATCGCCGACAAATGGCCTGCAGCCCATGAAATCCTCACCAATTACAAGCTCAGCGTCTCTGATCAGCAGCCAATGATGGGTGCAATTGATGTTGATGGCGGTTCGGTTGAGGATGTTGTTGCCAAATGGATGGCTGACAATGAGGCGACCTGGAAACCGGTCGTTGACGCTGCCACTAAGTAAACCACGAAAGGTTTGCTGATATGAGCGAGGCCTCGGCGGCTATTTCATGCCGCAACATCTGGCAGGTTTTCGGGCCAGACGCTAAGCAGAATCTGACCAAGGCCCTTGAAGAGTCTGGCGGCACCCCAGCGGGTGCCGCCGATCTGTTGCGAAAGCAAGACCTTATCCCGGCTGTCCAGGACGCCTGTTTTGAAGTCAAGGAAGGCGAACTTTTTGTCATTATGGGCCTGTCTGGTTCGGGCAAGTCTACCTTGATCCGTTGCATTGCCCGTTTGCTCGACAGCACGGCCGGCGAAATTCTGGTGACCGGTGAAGACATCCTGACCGCCAGCAAGGCACGAATGATCGAACTTCGCCGACATAAGCTCGGCATGGTGTTCCAACATTTCGGTCTGTTTCCACACATGACCGTGGGCGAGAACGTCGCCTTCCCATTAAAGATGCAGGGCACCGGCAAAAAACAACGCCTCCAACGGGCACTGGAAGTCATCAAGCTGGTTGGCCTGGAAGGACGCGAGGACGCCTATCCTCGCGAGCTTTCCGGCGGTCAGCGCCAGCGCGTTGGCATTGCCCGGTCGCTGGCCGTCAATCCCGATATCTGGTTCCTGGACGAACCCTTTTCTGCACTTGACCCCCTGATCCGGCGTCAGTTGCAAGACGAATTTTTGAAGATTCAACAAACACTGAAAAAATCAATCGTCTTCATTACCCATGACATCACCGAAGCGCTGAAATTGGCAGACCGCATCGCCATCATGCGCGATGGCGCGATTGTTCAAATCGGCACACCTGCAGAAATCGTCCTCAATCCAGTCGACCAATATGTTGCTGAGTTTTCCCGTGACGTTGCCACCGGTCGACATGCAACGGTCGACAGCGTGATGAAGACCGGAACGGAAATGTCAAAAGATATGCCGGACGACCCGGGTTTGCGCACCGATATGACGTTGGAAGCAGCATTGGCGTCTTGCATGTCACTCTACGAATCGGTGCCGGTGCGCGATGCCGACGGCAATCTGGTGGGCTCAGTATCACCCGATGAACTGGCCAAGGCCTCGCTGCAATCGGATGCCGGTTGATGAGCGCAAAACCAGTCAGCCTAAAAAACTACATGGAGAAGAACAGCGCCGCCGCCGCGCTTTTTGCTGTTGTCGTTATCGGTTTCCTTTGTCTGGCCCTACAGCCCGTTGCACCCTGGCTCTTCAAGTGGCCAGCCTCGCTGCAGATCCCGGCAACCGAGTGGATAGGCACAGGTCTTGGGTTTCTGCTTGAGACGTTCAAACCAATCGCGCGCGGCTTTTCCGCCATGATGGCTTACCCGATGTCTGGGGCGAATTTTCTATTCGTTTCCACCCCCTGGCCAATTACCATTGGTGTTGTCACCGCGATAGGCTGGTATATTGGCGGTTGGCGCATGGCAGCACTTGGCCTGTTTGGCCTGCTATTCGTTTTGGCTTCTGGCTATTGGGTTGAAGGCATGAACACGTTGGCACTGGTGGCCGTATCTGTTCCGCTGGCGCTTATGGGCGGGCTGGCGATTGGCATATTGGCCTACGAATATCCCCGCTTTAAAGGGCCCGTTCAAGCGCTGCTCGACATCATGCAAACGGTGCCAACTTTCGCCTATCTGACACCTTTGTTGTTATTGTTCGGATTTGGTCCGGTGGTTGGTCTGATTGCCTCCGCAATCTACGCTGCTCCGCCGATGGCACGCAATGTCCTGCTGGGGCTTGAACGGGTCGAGAATGAAATCAAGGAAGCAGCTGTCATGAGCGGTGGTACCCGTATCCAGCAGTTGTTTCTAGTGGAACTGCCCAGCGCCACGTCTCAGATTATGGTTGGGGTCAATCAGTGCCTGATGGCAGCCCTTTCGATGGTTATCATCGCCGCTGTCATCGGCGGCTTCAACGACATCGGCTGGGAAGTGTTGCTGACCATGCGCAAGGCACAGTTCGGACAGAGTTTCCTCGCCGGACTGGTGATTGTGGTCTTTGCCATCATCATCGATCGCATGAGCGCCAAGCTGGCTCAGGAGCGTCGCCGCCATGACAAGCGCATGGTTTATGGCATCGCGGCGACCGGTTTTGCTATTGCTATTCTGCTGCTGCTGGGCGGTGCCTTACCGAACCCAACGGATCTTGCCTTTTTTGATGACATTGCCGATGTCGTCGACAAGAGCCTGGGCGCATTCACCGCAGCCAACGGCGCCAATCTGGACGCAATCAAGAACAACATTGTGTTCTATCTGCTGCTGCCGCTGCGCATTGGTCTGGATGGTGCTGTCTTACCATTCACCTGGGGCTTCCAATGGACAGCCGGTATGAGCATTTGGCTGTTTGTCATTTCCGCCATCCTCGCTCTTGGCCTGACCTATCTGGGCCGGGCAATGGCCGCAGTGATGCTGCTGCTTACTGTGCTGATGGTAGAAACCGGCATTGCTGAATTGCCCTGGTTCTTCGTTCTTTTTGGAGTTGGTGTTCTGGGTTATCTTTCCGGAGGCCGCAAGCTTTCCTTTGTAGTCGTCATCCTGATGGGACTGATCCTGATCTCCGGTCTCTGGGACCGGGCACTGTTGTCGCTCTACCTGTCGGGCGTGTCGGTATTTGCCTGCGCGATAGTCGGGGGTGCCATCGGGTTGCTCTGCGCTGTTTCTCCGATTGCCTGGCGCATCGTCCGACCGATCTGTGACATGCTCCAGACCATTCCGCTTTTTGTCTTTCTGATTCCCGTCCTGATGTTCTTTCAGATTGGCGAGTTTTCCGCCTTCCTGGCAATTTGCGCTTACGCCATTGTCCCAATGATCCGCTACACCCAACATGGTTTGACCACCACACCCGAAGAACTGCTCGACGCCGCTACCACATCAGGTGCTACCCAGTGGCAAACTCTGGTGGAAGTCCG
>JBDVMU010000044.1:0-22343 GCA_039969995.1 Rhizobiaceae bacterium | reverse complement strand
TGATGGTTTGACTGGTGTCGATGACGCCACTGTGATTGGCTTCATCTCATCGTTGACTGTGACGAAGACGATTGACAGCAATACGGGTTCGGTGACGCCAACATTCACTGCGGCGTCGACAGTGTTTGATTATCTGGCGACAGGTGAGACGATCAAGCTGACCTACACGATTAGGATTGATGACAAGGATGGAGGCACGGACACTGCAGACTTTGATGTCACCATTACCGGTACGAATGATGCGCCGGTTGCCTCTGTTGATGTGGGGGCCACCACAGAGAATGCCTCGGTTACAGTTGATGTGATTGCCAATGACAGCGACGTCGATGGGACCGACGTTATCAGCCTGCAGGCGAGCTCTGTATCGATTAAATCGATGACAACGACGCCAGGCGGAACGACAATCACGGTAGGTGATGCGGATGTTAGTCAGTCGGGCAACGACGTTACTTTCAATCCTGGCACAGACTTTGACTTCCTAGCGGCAGGCGAAACGGCTGCAGTGGTTATTGACTACACGGTGACTGATGATGACGGAACACCGCTTACGGATACCAGCACGCTAACAATTACAGTAACCGGTACGAATGATGCGCCGACTGTTTCGGCGTTGCCTGCACAGGTCACTTTCACAGAAGACACCTCGGACAACTTTGATCTGAGTGCAGCCTCATTTGGCGACGCGGAAGGAGATGCTCTTACCGTTACCCTAACAGCTTCTGAAGGAGCCTTTTCCAGTCTGGCTGATGGAATTGGAGTTGGTGTGGTTGAAACTCTCGTCTCGGGAACTGTGATCACACTGGCGGGAACCGCCGCCGCAATAAACACCTATTTAGATACTGCCACAAACATTGAATATACTCCGGTTGCTGACGCTTGGGGAACCGGTATAGCCACAGTTAACGTGACTGCTGACGATGGCACCGGAGCAACTGCCCTCGGTAGCGTGAATATCGATGTTACCGGGGTTAATGATGGCGGCCCCACGGCGACCGGACTACCTGCATCCATTACCACGGTAGAAGACACACCAGGTGACGTTGATTTGGGAGCATTGAGCTTTAGCGATGTTGATGGTGATGTGATAATAGTGACATTGACGGCGTCTGACGGAACGTTTGAAGCGCCTGCCAATGGTTCAGGCGTTGGGAATGGTGTGACAGCTGCATTGGTATCGGCAGCAACGCAAGTCACTCTGACGGGCTTGGCGGATGATATAAATACGTATTTGGATACCCCTTCCAATATTCAGTATACGGGCGCTCAAGACGTTAATGGGATTATCAATCCACCAGCTACAATAACTGTTGTGGCTAACGATAGCGCTGGGTCAGGCGACGTTGCAATAGGAAGCGTGGACGTCTTTATTTCTCTTGTTAATGATGCGCCGACCATTACGGGGCTCGTTTCCAGTGCGATCAATGAGAATGATGCCGGCGCCATTGTTGACGAGTTTGATGTTGGAGACGTCGATAACGCCTCCGGTTTGACATTCGCAGTGTTGGATGAAAACGGGCTGGCCAATCCCACTGGGTTTGAGGTGGTGGCTGTTCCACCGACTAATCCGGGAGAAGTCGGAACCTATCAGCTCAAGTTGCAAGACGGACTTAGCCTGGATCACGACATAGACCCAATCGTCAATCTAATCGTACAGGTCAATGATGGCAGCGGTGCGAACAATGTCACAACCCAAGCAGTTACGGTTACTGTCAACAAAGTGGGTGATCCAATCGTTCTGGACCTAAATGGGGATGGGGTTGATCTAACCGCTGCGTCTGTCTTCGACATTGACAACGACGGCACGATTGAAAACATCAATTGGGCTGGCCCGGAAGACGGTATTCTTGCCGTTGACCTCGATGGCTCAGGCGCGATCGAAGACGGTAACGAAGTCTTTTCCGAAGTCTTCAACGAGCAAGTATTTGAAGATTCACTGGCCGCACTTGCCAGTCTCGATAGCAATGGCGACGGTATCATCGACGCCAACGATGCTGAATTTGCTAATATTGTCGTCTGGCAGGACGCCAATTCAGATGGTGTCTCCCAAAGCGGAGAACTGCAGTCGTTGAGCCAGCACGGGATTGTTTCAGTCGATCTGGATGCAGCCAGAACCGACTATTCATCGAACGGCAATAACGTCTTTGCCGAAGGTGAATTCCTGCAAGCCGACGGAACTACCGGTGCCTATGCCGGCGTTGGTTTTAGCTCTCTTAATCAGATTAATGGCACCTCCGAAAGCGACGCTTTGCTTGGCACAGACGGCAATGACTCGCTGAATGGTGGCGCAGGAGCCGACTTCCTTGACGGCGGTTTGGGGTTTGACCTGCTGTTCGGCGGGGAGGGCAGTGATACCTTCCAGATCACCGACACAAGCGAGAAGCCATCCCTCGATCAGATCCTCGATTTTGAGGCCGGTGTCGATGTGTTGGATCTCGAGGCAATCTTGGGCGAATATCAACCAGGTTCCTCCGATGAGGTTCAGATCACGGAAAATGGTGGTAATGCCGAAGTCAGCGTCAATGGTGAAACCGTTGCCCAGCTCAATGGAGTGACTGCAGGAAGTGTCATCGATGTTGCTTACGACTCCAGCCAGGCCGCATTTGAGTTTACGGTTCAGACTGGCGGCGTTACAGTCACCTGACTTCCAAACAATGTTGGGCAAATTTGCATGCTGATTAAACGGTTGTTCCTCGCCTTCTGCCTGTTCCTCGCAGCAGTCACTCCCTCCTTTGCGGCCAACAACGAAGCCGTCGGCGCAGCAATGAAAGAGTTGGTGGCCCAGCCATCGGTGCGCACCGGATCAGCCACAGCAGACGCCAATTTTGAGAGCATCAAGGCTTTTTATGACACCCGCAGTTTCAAGCCGGTCTGGAGCCGTGACAGCGGCCCCAAGGGTAAGGCGAAGGCGCTGCTGGGGGAGTTGCGGTCCTCTGCTGTCCACGGCTTGAGCCCGGGCTTCTATAATGTCGATGAAATCTCAAAGCTGATGAAAAGCACCAATCCAGCCGACCTTGCCCGCATGGATTTTTTGTTCACCGGCGCGCTGATCGATTTCGGCCATGACCTGTTTAACGGTCGCACGACTAACCTTGGCACTTTGCCCAGTAACAGAGTTGAACCGCTTCGTATGGAGCCAGCGGAGCTGGTCGAAAAGGCAGCATATGCGGGCAATCTACGCGTCATGCTGGGTGAATTGGTAGGCGACGATAAGCGCTACCTGCGTCTGATCTCAAAGCTGTTTGAATTGGTGCAATTGGAAAATTCCAAGCATTGGCCGAAAAACCTGAAAAGTGACGACCTCGTTGGCCTGCGCAAGCTATTGGCATTGAGCGGCGATCTTCCTGCCAAGCTCATGGTTTCCGCTCCGGTGATGGATCGTCCCCTGGTAGCGGCATTGGAGGCTTTTCAAAAACGCAATGGCCTGCAAGTGGATGGAGAACTTGGACCCGCAACGCTCACCGAGATGAACCGCCCGCTGTCGGAGCGTGTCAACAAGATCAAGATCAATATTGAGCGGCGCCGCTGGCAAAACCGCCCGGATGAAGGCACCTCGCTCTACTTCAATCTCGTAGACGGTCAGATGAAACTGCTCGTGGATGGAAACACGGCCGGGCTGATCCCTGTTGTGTACAATGATGCTGTATCCGGCCTGCCAACATTCTACGGCGACGTTACGGCAATTGAGCGCCAGGGCAAGCGCATTGTGCTGCACTATCAGGCGTCGTCGTTGGCAGATGGGAATGATCGGCGTGGAACCATCGAATTGGACGATAGTGCCGGTACAGGCATCGAGCAGTTGACGAAAATCGTTGCAGCGTCAGATACGGCAGCAGTCAAAGCGCTCGGCAGTGCCGATGGCAAGGTGACGCTCAATGCTTCCCGCGAAATGTTCGTGACCTATTTGACCGCCTGGGCTACGCGCAAGGGCAGCCTCAATTTCCGCAAAGATATTTATGGCCGCGACGCGCGGGTGATGAAGGAATTGGGCCTCTAAAAGAGGCCCCTTATTCCGACAAATTGTGCCTAGCGAAGCACGTGCACGTTGCAGCGCGAATGGCGCACCACACGGGCCGCTGTTGATCCTAGAAAATAATCTTCAAGACCTGGCTCGTGCGAGGCTATGACGATGCAGTCACAACCATTGTCTTGGGCATAGTCCATGATTGCCCGGCTGGCATGGCCAGTGATCACGACAGGCGTCGCACCCTTGGCCTCGTTTTCGGACAGTCTCTTGATTTCCGCACGGGCGTGTTCAACGGATTCCTCGAACACTTTGGGCGGGATCATCGTCGCTGCATAGGAGGGGGGCTGCTCGACCACATGCAGCAAGGTCATTTTGGCGTCATCGTCCATCAGTTTGCGCGATACATCCACCGCTGGTTGGACGGAAGCATTGTGGTCGAAAACAACCGGGACAAGAATATGTTTGTACATGGTGCGATCCTTTCATTGGGGTCGCCCTATGGTTCCACTGATTGGCACAGCTCGTAATGATCTAGGTCAAATTGGCAATCTTGCTGATTTTTATCCGATTTTTGACGGTATCACGCGTTTTCGGGCGACTAATCGCGTAATGTCAGCCGATCGCCGCGCTTTTCATAGGAATGCAGCGATTCCAGAAATTGCTGACCCAGCAGGCTCTGGCCCAACCTTCCCGGTTCGGCCACCAACACCGTCATGTTGTTGCGCTCAATGCCGCCCAGATAAAATTGATCGATGGTCGCGCGAGCGGCGCGGCCGGTGCCATTGGCTGTCTGGGTGCGGATATCGAAACTGAGTGAATCGACATCAATTCCTGCTGCTCGCGCATCACGGGCGCTCATGACGATGGCCGTGGCGCCAGTATCAACCAGAAAGCGGATGCTTTGGCGGTTTACACCCGCTGTCGCTTCGAAGTGGCCATTATCAGAGCGGATCAGCGTTACTGTGTTGCGGCCATAGTCGTCGGTTGCCGAAATGGGGCTGCCCGGAATGACACCTCCACTGAAACGCGAGGCGATGTCCTGCAGGTCAAACCGGAACACATAGGCCGCCATCAGCATCAGGATGATCAGGATCCAGATGCCCAATTGTTTCAGAGTTTCAAAAATGCCGGTGCCGCGTCCAAAAACGGCGCTGCCGATCAACACAGCCCAGACAACGGCTACTGCTGCGGTGCCAAACTGATTGCTCTCAAAGCCCAGTGTGGTGCCGGTATCGCCGCTGGCGATCAGGACAATGAGAATGAGTCCAAGAAGACCCGCCAGTATCCAAAAGAAACGCCCCATCAGGAGGAGATGTCCAAAATGTCACGGCGTTTGGTGTCGCCGCGCATACGGGCCCGTCGGGTCACACGTCGTGGACGTCGTTCCAGCTTGGCAACGCGGGAAGGCAATTCCTCTTCCATCAAATAGTCCCGCACTTCAGGAGAAAAGTTCATCCACGCGGCAATTTCATCGCGCGAACGGCCACAACCATAGCAATGGCCAGAATTGGGTTCGATGGCGCAAACCAGAATGCAGGGGGATTTGATGGAGGCTGAATCTGTCATTTCTCTTACATAGTCCAAACCAGGCCGAGCAAAAGCCCCAATTCCGACAATTGTTGCGTCGCCCCAAGGGTATCACCCGTATGGCCCGCAATGTGACGGCGACTAAGTTGCATCACTGCCCAAATGGTCAGTTGAAACAGCACAAGTCCCAATAAGGCATTTTGCCAGCCACTGGACCAGACCAGAAGCGCTGCAGCGGGCAGGGCGGCGAACAACCCAATCACCAGTATTTTGCGTGACGGCACTCCATAACGGGCAGAGAGGCCGGCCTCGTCCTTTTTCTGACCGTCAGACGCGTTGCTTGTGGCGGTGCGGGCGGCAGGCAGCAAAGCCCAAGGTTGCAGCATGGCGGCGCGAGACAGACCGGCAACAGCGACCAGAACCAATGCCGCATTCATCGCCCCAACAGCGGCAATCAACTGCCAAATCAGGGCAATCCGCAGGCCAACGCTGATGATCAGAGCCAGCACACCGTAAGTGCCGATCGAACTGTCGCGCATGATCTCCAGCTTGCGCTCCTTGCTGTGGCCACCCCAGAACCCGTCAACTGTATCTGCCAGGCCGTCTTCATGCAGGGCACCGGTGACCAGCATCATCACACAAACGCTGAGAATTGCGCACAGCGGTGTTGAAAGCCCGCTTTCACGCGTTGCCCAAAGCAATATGGCAGCAGGCAAGGCAATCAACATTCCGGCAATGGCAAAGGCCCATGGGTTGCGGGCAAAGTCGGGCAGGGGGGCATGTAGCGAAAAAGACATCGGCAGTCGCGACAGAAACAGGATGCTCGACTTTATATCTGCATATATCTGATGAACCACGTCGAACTCCCGGCGTGCGTTGCAAAAACTGTCACCAAATCTGGAGAAGTGTTGAACGCGCTTTCAATCGCGTTATAGAGACAACCTTCAGCTCTACGCAATTGTTTCCTTTTGAGGTTCCATGTCCCAATCTGCCTTGCCATTCGATGATATCCGCGCCCTTTTCAATGATCTGCCTGGACCGGATACCCATGCTGCACAGATGGTCAGTGAACGAGACTCTCAATTGACCAAGCCGCCTGGCGCGCTTGGCAAATTGGAAGATATTGCAGAATGGCTGGCTACCTGGACTGGACGCACGCCTCAGATTACCCGGCCATTGGTCGCTATTTTTGCCGGCAATCATGGCGTGACCAAACAAGGTGTTTCGCCATTTCCAGCTGAAGTGACAGCCCAGATGGTTGCGAATTTCACCAGTGGCGGTGCTGCGATCAACCAGATCTGCATTGCCAATGATCTCGGTCTGAAAGTGTTCGATCTGGCACTGGAAATTCCGACAAAAGATATCACCGAAGAAGCGGCGATGGACGAGCGCACCTGCGCAGCCACCATGGCGTTTGGCATGGAAAGCATCGCCGGTGGGACCGACCTGCTCTGTATCGGTGAAATGGGCATTGGCAACACCACAATTGCATCTGCGATCTATCTGGCGCTGTTTGGCGGTACGGCGGAAGAATGGGTTGGTCCAGGCACCGGTCATGATCCGGCGGGTGTGGCGTTGAAGGCCGATGTCATCAATCGGGCGATTGAACTGCACAAGGATCATTTGGGTGATCCGCTGGAAGTTCTGCGGCGTCTTGGCGGCCGTGAAATCGCCGCTATGGCAGGTGCCATTCTGGCTGGTCGTGCGCAGCGGATTCCTGTCGTCATTGATGGTTTTGTCGCCAGCGCTGCGGCAGCCGTACTGCATGCCGTGGATGCCACAAGCCTCGATCACTGCATTTTTGCCCACGTGTCAGCCGAACCAGCACATCAAAAGGCACTTTCTGCCATGAACAAGACCGCCTTGTTGAACCTCGATATGCGGTTAGGCGAAGGCACTGGTGCAGCACTGGCCGCAGGCATCATCAAGGCAGCGGCCCTTTGCCATACCGGCATGGCAACCTTTGCGGAAGCTGCGGTCAGCGACAAGAACGCCTGATCACCTCATAGTCATCTGGTTTCAACTATAGACACAACTAGGTGAAACGACCGGCGATTTGAGCGACGGTCCCTTCCAAAACGCATAGGCTTGTTGTCGGCGACAAGAGCAATGCGACGGGAGTGGTTTGATGAAACGAGCAATCTTGATTGGTGTTATCTTTGGCGGGCTGTTGTCGGCGACGGCGACGGCGACGGCGCAGGAAAATGCTGAAACGGCCCATGTGGCTGTCGCAAACCCCGCGGACTTAAGCCATGCCGAAGCCAATGCCATTTACGACAAACTCCAAACGAAACTTGATGAACTTTATGCGCCGGCAGAACTGGAACTGATCAAGAATTATCAGTCTTGGAAACGCTACAACTCCGCCCCCTACATATCGGCTACCCATGGCCAGCGTTTCGTCAATAATTTTGCCAATGAGATTGGCAAAGATTACGGCAAGCTGAAAATCGGCGAACGCTATCCTGTGGGGACCGTATTGGCCAAGGATTCCATTACGGTCACCGATTCCGGGAAAAACTATCCTGGTGCCATGTTTGTCATGGAAAAACTGACCCCGGGAACCAGTCCTGACACGGCGGATTGGCGCTATGTGATGGTGATCCCCGATGGCAGCATATTTGGTGACACCATCGGAGATGAACCGGAACTGGTGGAATATTGCCATGTTTGTCACACAGGCAAGGCCAGTCGTGACTACGTTTTCTACATACCCAAAGCCTACCGGGCGGAGTAATCGTCACTGCTATTCGGCTATTGAGGGCGCCTGGACCCGACGGCGCACATTGGAAAAGCTGTTGGTGAAGCGACTTTGCTTCTGGCCTTCCACTGGGATCACGGGGAGCTCTTCCATCACCCGGCTCTTCGGGAAGGTCGCGATGACTTCGGTTCCCTCACGCAGCTTGCTCTTCAGGTCAAAGCTGCCTTCGTGCATGTGCACAAGAGCCTGCACGATGGGCAGGCCAAGGCCAGTGCCCTGTTCGGCTGACTTAATGGCGATTGAACCCTGGCCGAATGAAGACAGCACGATTGGAATTTCGTCTTCGGGAATGCCCGGTCCTGTGTCCTTGACGGAAATATATTGTCCACCCCCGGCGGTCCAGCCGACCTTGAGCCAGATGGTGCCACCAGATGGGGTGAATTTCAGGGCATTGGACAAAAGGTTCAAAATGACCTGACGGACCGCCCGGGCATCAGCCCAAAGTTGCGGCAAGTCAGGCTGAATTTGCGTGACGATGGTAACGCTCTTTTGCGCTGCCTTCAGCTTCATCATCTGCTGCGATTCATCAGCTGCATGGGCCAGATTGGTGGCTTCTTCATTCAGCTCATAGCGCCCAGCTTCAACCCGCGACAGGTCAAGAATTTCATTGATCAGCTTCAGCAGATGGCTGCCGGACCGGTGAATATCGCCGAGATATTCTTTGTAGTGATCGTTGTCGATTGGTCCCATGACCTCGTTGGTCATGACTTCTGAAAAGCCAAGAATAGCGTTCAGCGGGGTGCGCAGTTCATGGCTCATGGTGGCCAGGAATCGGGATTTGGCCAGATTGGATTCTTCCGCTCGACGACGTGCTTCGTCCGAAATGCTTCGCGACGCTTCCAATTCCATGACCAGCTGATCACGCTCAGCCCGGGCTTTCAAATAGCTGATTGAGGCATTTCGCATGGTCTCTGAGATGTATTGGAAAAACACCAGAACCGTGAAAACACCGCCAGCCGCAATCATTGATTGCAGCGAAGCGTCCTGCGCAAGCATAAATGTGAAGACAATCGCCGAAGGCGTGGCATCAATCAGGGTGCCGAACTTCAGGAAACGCGATTGCAGCAATGACTGGCCACAGACCACCGTCATGGCAAGAAGGGCAAGTGTCGACACCCCTCCGTCAGCTGTATAGGCGGGCAGCATGACAAACAATCCGGCCCAATGCAGACCAGTGAGAATACGAAGCACGACAAAATTGCGAAGCCACTTTCCGGCGATCTGGTCCTCTGGCTCGGAACGCAAATAAACCACCGCAATTCTGAAACTAATGGCCGCCAACAGCACGCCGACACCAAGCCAGAAGCCGACAAAGATTTTCGCCAAAAACAGTTGACCGATAAGCGCGACCAGTGCGAGCACCCCAAGTGCTGTAATCAAGGTCGCCTTCTGCACCCGGGCGTGGCGAGATTGCAGATCGGCCTCAAAACCACTTGAACGCTTGGAGCGACTACCAATGCTCGCGTCCATTTCGGAACGCAGCTGCTTGACGGCTTCGCGCGACTTGGCACCGGCGTGGACCACACGCCGTTGTACAATCGTCTTGTCGTGATTTTCTGTTGCCTGTTCGGACATGGTACTCAATCGACAGGGATGTCACTTACGCGGAATTACCCCCATTCTGGCTTGCAGGGGGCAAATATTAAGTTAACGTCAACCAATAAAGTTGGCCCTATTTTCGGTTTTTTGCGACATGGCGGGAATGCGACGCACCTCGGTATTTAGCAGACTGATCAGCTTGGGGCTGACGATGGGTTGCTTTGCTGTTTTGGCTTTTCTCATCGCCCGACTGGAAGGCGCAAACAGTCAAAAAATCTCGGGGAATCCGTATGTTGTAGACGGCGATAGTCTGGTTTTGAATGAATTACGGTTGAGGTTGATGGGCATAGACGCGCCTGAACTGGACCAACAATGTGGTTCCCAGACCGGAGCTTGGCCGTGTGGCATACAGGCGCGCAAGGAGTTGCGTGGCAAGGTTAAGAGGGCGCCGGTTAACTGTACCACCTGGGGAGAAGATCGCTATCAGCGGCTATTGGCGATTTGCAGCGTGGGGGAACTGGAGCTGAATGCATGGTTGGTAGAGCAGGGCTGGGCGGTTGACTATGGCGGTTATGCCAATGAGGAAGCCATGGCGCGGCGCAACAAGTTGGGCGTCTGGCGGGGGGAATTCGAAAATCCGGGGGAGTGGCGCAAACTGCATAAATCTCAAGCTTCCGCTGTTCCTCACGCCATGCCAAGCTGGGTATCTAAGATTTGGGTCTGGCTGCGTACTGGATCAGATACGGGAGAGAGCCAACAATGAAACTGTTAGATGGCGGCAAAGCGCCCAATCCGCGTCGGGTGCGGATATTCCTGGCTGAAAAGGGTATCGAAGTGCCTCTTGAGCCAATTGACATGGGAGCTTTGGGGCACAAGGAAGAAGCTGTTTCAAAACACAATCCACTTCAACGCCTGCCGGTCTTGGTGTTGGACGATGGGTCTTCGTTGACGGAAAGCGTGGCGATTTGCCGATATTTCGAGGAATTGCATCCCGACCCTCCGCTGATGGGGGTGGATGCGCTGGACAAAGCTCGGGTGGAGATGTGGCAGCGTCGCATGGAGATGAACCTGCTGATGTATGTCGCCAATACATTCCGTCATGCCCACCCCGCGATGGCCGGTTGGGAAGTGCCGCAGATCAAAGAATTCAGTGATGCTAACCGACCAAAGGCCCAGGAGGCCCTGCGTTGGTTGAATGAGGAGCTGGCCGACCGACCATTCATTGCCGGTGAGCTTTACACGATTGCTGACATCACTGCGATGATTGCGGTCGACTTCATGAAACCCGCCCGCATCGAGATGCCAGAAGGATTGCATAATCTTGTTAAATGGTATGAGGCCGTCAAATCTCGCCCATCAGCATCTGCATAAAAGTATTTTTTACAGATAGATAATGCGATTAGCTAATGTAATATATTAGAAAGGAAGAGATGGTGGACCGGCCATTGCGCATGTTAGAAACGCAAATCGAGGCCTGCACAATATGCGTAGACCAGCCAATTGGTGAGCCACTTCCTCATGTCCCAAGACCTGTGGTGCGCCTGTCATCGACAGCGCGACTATGCATTGCCGGGCAGGCGCCAGGCTTACGCGTTCATCACAGCGGAACACCGTTTACTGATCCCTCCGGAGATCGGCTGCGCGATTGGATGGGGGTGACTGAAGAACAGTTTTACGATTCCAGCCGACTTGCCATCGTGCCGATGGGCTTTTGCTTTCCCGGCTATGACACCAAGAAAAGCGATCTACCACCGCGCAAGGAATGCGTGAAGACCTGGCATGACGAGATCTTCCGACAGATGCCTCAGTTGGAACTCATCCTGGTGATAGGCCAATATGCTCAGGCCTATCACATGGGAAATGCCCGCCGTGCGACGCTGACCGAAACTGTCGCCAACTGGCGCGAGACGTTCAATCTGCATCGACACCCAAAAATACTGCCATTGCCACATCCTTCCTGGCGCAATACCGGATGGCTGAAAAAGAACCCCTGGTTTGGGGAAGAGGTGCTTCCGATCTTGAAAGCCGAGGTTAATCGGCTTATCTGAGAATAAGTTTTCGCTCATTGGCAAAAACTGGAACATAGATAGCGCATTTCTGTTTCAATTGGCGCTGTGCTGGAATAGAAATCTACAGCCCCTCATTCTAGGTCAATCTCATGGATCGCATAGACAAACGCATTCTCACCCTGTTGCAACAGGATGCCACCACACCAGTGGCAGAAATCGGTAAGAAGGTTGGCTTGTCGACCACCCCGTGCTGGCGGCGCATTCAGAAGCTGGAGGAAGATGGCGTCATCACAAAGCGGGTGGCAGTGCTGGATCCGGCCTCGGTCAATGCCAAGGTCACCGTGTTCGTTTCCATCCGAACCAACAGCCATAATGCAGAATGGTTGAAGCGTTTCTCGGAGGTAACCAGCGAATTCCCAGAGGTCGTGGAGATTTATCGCATGAGCGGTGAGGTCGACTATTTGCTGCGTGTCGTAGTGCCGGACATACAGGCCTATGATCGCTTTTATCAGCGCCTCATCGGAAAGGTCGACATCACGGATGTGAGTTCGTCATTTGCTATGGAGCAATTGAAATATACCACCCAATTGCCATTGGATTATCTGTTGGAAACAGGGGCTAATTAAGCGCATCTACAACTGCGTTGGCGAGTCGGGCCGGCTTATAGCGCAGCTTTGATGGCGTCAGCCCAAGCCGCACAATCACCAGGTTTTCGCCTGGTAAAATGCCAACTGACTGCGCATCGTGACCAGCCAGCCAGAATGCCTTGTGCAGGAACGGTGGGTTACTTCCAGAGCGACCGGAGCCTGGTGGAGCAATCCAGACATGTCCCCGCCCATAGCGACCACTGCGGCCTGCCGGATGCGGTTGGATCATCCAGTCAACGAATCCAGCAGGCAGCAATTGGCTTCCTTGCCAATTGCCTTTTTGCAGCAGGAACTGGCCAAAACGGGCCCAGTCTCGTGCTGATGCATACATGAAGGACCCACCGACCAGCGTGCCCCGGGCGTCGGGTTCAATCACGGCGCTGGACATGCCCAAAGGTGCAAACAGGTTTTGGTGGGCCAATAACAGGCCATCATCGCGGCTCGTCTGCAAATCTTGCAAATAACGCACAAGGGCAACGCTGGTTCCGGACGAATAGTCGAAGTTTTTGCCAATTTGCGCACCTGATCCCTCAATCAAAGTTGGTGCCGTCGCGAGCGCCGCCATGTCGGGCTCCAAAAACAACATGCGCGTGACATCGCTGACGGCGCCGTAGCCTTCGTTCCAATTCAGATCACTTGCCATTCCCAGAAGGTCTTGAAGCTGAATATTCTTGCGATTGTCGCTGGCCCAATGATCAAACAAACCATTGGCACTGAGCTTTATGCTATCTTGCTGGATCAGGCGACCAACAAGCGCCGCGGTCACGGTTTTGGCCATTGACCAGCCAAGCATCGGAGTTTGCGGCCCAAAGCCGGCTGCGTAGCGCTCGCCAACAATCTTGCCGTCTTTGACGACAACGATTGCGCGCATACCGGGACCCGCGAGGTCGTCATTGGCCAACACGGTTTCAAGCTTGGGGTAACTCTGCGCCCCGGTTTGATTGGTGGCCCGGCTGCCCTGAGGCCAGTCGAGTTGATCATTCGGTTGGGCAACGGGAGAAGCGGTCGGAACTGGGGTGACGGCGGCGAGATTGCCATCCGGCACAGGTGTGCAGCCGAATCCTGCACGATAGGCGGACATGCCTTCAGAAATGAAACCAAACAGAGCTGCTTTTACCACTCCCTTGTTGTGGTCCACATCGACCTCCATCAGCTTCAGCAGTGGATGACCGGGGGCCTGCACATCGACTTCCAACACTTGCGCGGGGTCGCGACTGGCAAGGAACACGTTGGAGCAAATGATTTTTGCCGAATAATTGCTGCCGACGCGAAACAGGTCCGGTGGCGATACAATCACCCAACCCACGGCCGCAGCAATCACGCATGCGATCAGAACGGCGGCATATTTCAATATTTTCATGTGCGGCTTTCGAAATTTCAGGCGGCGGTGTCGGGTGTCGTTGTTTGCCGTTCAGCCTCTATGAGACGAGCGATGCCCTGATACAAGCGCGAAACAATCTCACCTTCGGTGACGCATAGCCGCGCCCTGGGGGAAATGTCGACCGTACCGTCGGCTCCAACTGGCGTGTGCTCTCCACCAAGTCCGCGCACGGCAAGCCCAAGCGGACCAGCAATTTCCCTTACTTTGTCGGTCGTCCCGTCGCTGCCAGTCAGATTGGGCAGTTTCAGATGGATCGATGCGCGCATGCCTGTGCCAAGATTGGTAGGGCAGGTGGTGATCGCTCCGTAGTGATTTGAACGGGCAAATGCGTATCCGGCGGTGTTTTCAAGAGCACTCAACGCTTCCTGCAACCGGCCAAGAACGTCGGCCAGACAAGTGGTCTTTTGCATCACCATTATGCGCAAATGATCCTCTTCGCCAACCCAGACAATAAAAGACTCGTCAGCCGAGTAGTAGCAACCGCGCCCATATGGCCAGTCAGCTGCAATTCCTGCAGCAGTAAGGTATCCATCAAGGCTCATGTTTTTGAACATGATGTGCTGGTCCACCAAATGCCGGTAGGTGGCTGTATCAATTTCATTGATATGACCGGGGGTGAGCGAGACATACTGGCCGGCGATTTGGCCATCGGTGGCGACTTTTTGAAAGACGTTGCACATGCGCTCTTCCAGTACCAGCCGATCAGCCCGGCTCATGGCGGAAGTCAGCGGCAGGTCGTCAAAATTGCGGCCCACCCGAATACGCAGAGAATGCGCCCCGAGGCCAAGTTGGCCAATGTCCAATTTGGAACCGTCTTCAATTCGCCAATCGCTGATGTGGCGGGCATCTGGCGCGATACCATGATGACGGCTGATGACTTTTGAAAAGAAGGGATGGAGATCGTCGTAGTCCTCCGGCAGGCAGGCATAGCAGCCAACATCACTGTCGGGGTTATCAATGCCGGAGTTGACACAAGCCAACAGTCTTTCCTGGAGTTTGGGTGACAGTGACTGAAAATAGGCCATATCGAAACAGGCCATTGCGATGTTACCGGGATGGCTTGCTTTGATGCTGGCAATTTTGTCGAGTTGCTCGCGCAAGGTGAAGTCCAGTTCCCAGTATGATCAGGTGGCTCAGCCTAGTTTATTCGGTGCGCAGCATAAACCGGATCCAAACGAAAAAGGCCAGGTTATGCACCCGGCCTTTGACAGAATTTCGAGAAATGGTTGGTTCAGCAACCGCCGTCTGGTGCGCTGACCCGCATCCAACCGGATTTTCCATGCCTGACCAGCACTTTTTCCTTCACGGTCTTGTAGATGGCGGGCTGGCGGTGGACCACTTTACGGGCCTTCTGCACCAATACCTTTTCCTTTACCCACTTGTAGCGAGCCGGGTGGACGATTTTCTTACGTTTAGCGTGGCGCACCAGAACACGCTCTTCAACATGTTTGTAGCGGGCCGGGTGAACAATCTTCTTGCGCTTGGCCTTACGCCACAAAACCTTTTCCTGCACATAGCGGTATTGTGCTGGAACCTTGGAGTAGCTTGTGCGGGCATGGCGCACCAATTTCTTTTTGGTGATGTTCTTGTAGACCGCCGGATATTTCACCTCGCAGTGAACTGGCTTGCCCCATTTGTCATGTTTGATCTCCCAGCCGGTGCGGGCAGGGGAAACCATGACCTTTTTGTGGACCAGCTTGTATTTAGCCGGAGTTGTATGGGCAACGCGGTGGCCGCGTGAAACGAGAACCTTGCGCTTGCGGATCTTATATTTCGCCGGTGTTTCATGGTAGCTGACCGTCTGCGGCTGCACCTGAACGCGGCGCACGCGAATCTTATATTTGGCCGGAGTTTCGTGATAGCTGACCTGGCGCGGGCTGATCAGCACCTTGCGCTTCTGGTAGCTGTAGCGGGCCGGAATAACTTCCACATGGTGGGATGCATGCTGCACCTGCACACGGCGTTTTACCCATTTGTATTTTGCTGGCTGATGAACCTTTTTGTAGCAGGCCACTGGCTTTGCAGGTGCATGATAGGTTTCTTCTGTTTCCCAGGCGAAAGCTGCGCTGGTATTGGTGGCAGCCATGGCGATAAACGCCGTGCCGCTCACGATAAGTGTGCGTATGTTGATCATTCTCTTTCCAACCCTGAACTCGAAAAATCGGTTTCAGGGGCAACAATCCCACATAATGAACAACAGCTTAATGGTTAAGAGCCAGCCAGTTGGGGTTAAGCTTACCGGCTAACCATATGGTGGGGATGAAAGGCTGGACTTGTGCTGCAAATCGGACCAAAAGGGGGGAGGAATCCCAACTACGCGCTGGTCAGCCGCGATCAGCTCATTGCAGGTGCGACAATGAAGAATTTCCTTTTGCAGTTTTTCACATGGTGGAATGGCCAGACGCTTGGCACCCGCTTCCATACTTGGCGCAATGGCGAACGGGTTGGTGAAGACCAATATGGCAATGTCTATTACCGCAGCAAAGACGACCGGCGTTGGGTCATCTACACCGATCAGGCCGAGCCCAGTCAGATCCCGTCAGGTTGGCACGGCTGGATGCATGGCCGCGTCGACGTCGCGCCTTCTGAGGAAGACTATACGGCCCGGGAATGGCAGTTGCCGCATCAGGAAAACCTGACCGGAACCGCCAATGCCTACCGCCCCCGTGGTTCTGTCGCCAGCCAGGAAAAACGCCCTGAAGTGACCGGCGATTACGAAGCCTGGAACCCGTAAGCTTGTCGTCGCGGCAGAGCTGGGACACCAAATCATACCAACGCGATACCGGGTTTGTGTCCGCCTATGGCGAAGACGTGCTCTCATGGCTGCAGCCGCAAGCGGGTGAACGGATCCTCGATCTTGGTTGCGGCGATGGTGTGCTGACCCAAAAGATCGCTCAAGCCTGTGCTCATGTTGTCGGGGTGGATGCAAGCGAGAGCTTTGTTGAAACCGCCCGGGCGACCGGGCTGGATGCCCTTGTGGTCGATGCTCACAACCTGGCCTTTGCCAATGAATTTGATGCGGTTTTCTCAAATGCCGCAATGCATTGGATGTTGCAGCCCGAACAGGTGATTG
The DNA here is from genome assembly GCA_039969995.1 of Rhizobiaceae bacterium. GTDB lineage: Bacteria > Pseudomonadota > Alphaproteobacteria > Rhizobiales > Rhizobiaceae > Pseudahrensia. Next base: position 5,442 of record JBDVMU010000044.1, on the reverse strand, counting down.
CCGCAGTTGGGCGCGCATTGCGGCCAGGCGGCCGCTTTGTTGCTGAATTCGGTGGTTTTGGAAACGTCGCCGCAATCGTCAGTGCCATGCACGCGGTCGGCGAAGAAATGGGCGGCGACACTTCTTTGGCCACGCGGTGGTTCTTCCCGACGGTTGAACAATATCAGGGCATGTTGGAAACGGGCGGCTTTCGGGTTGAGGACATCACTTCGTTTTACCGCCCGACACCGTTGCCAACGGGCATGCGCAGTTGGCTAAAAGTAATGTGCAGCCCGTTTTTTGATCAATTTGATGAGCGCAGCGATGAAGTGCTCGACAAGGTAGAATCAGCACTGCGTTTTTCCATGTGCGACCATCAGGGGCAGTGGTTTGCCGATTATGTCAGACTTCGGTTCCGGGCCAGCCTGTCCGTTGACGATTAGACGTCTCTGCTATTTGCGACAATCGAAGCGATAACCGGAGAATTCACTACAATCGCCACAATTTTGTTATAAGAGAAACTCAATCGAATTCGATTCTGCCAGATGATGCACACACACTCTCGGACCTCATTACAGCTTTTCAATCTCCCAGCCGCAGCCATGCTGTTTGGTCTGTTTACAGCGATTATGCCCGCTGATGCGGCGCGTATTGAAAACAGGGTCGCTGTGTTTTCTGGCATTGATAAGATCACCGGCGAAACCCACACTTTCGATGTCTACATCGATGAGACCGTGAAGTTTGGTCAATTGGAGATCACTCCCCGGGTCTGTTATTCGCGCCCGGCCACTGAAGAGCCGAAAACAACGTCCTTTTTGGAAGTTGATGAGATTACGCTCGATCGGCGTATCCGCCGCATATTTACCGGTTGGATGTTTGCCGAAAGTCCCGGCCTGAACGCCATTGAGCATCCGATTAATGATGTCTGGCTGGTGACCTGCAAGCAAACTTCCGATGTGCCGCCACCGCCACCATCTGCGAATTCGGCTCCCGCCGCGCCTGCCGACGATTCGACACAGCCCACATCATCAATCAGCAACTGATCTATTTAGAATCAATAGCAAAGAAATCTGCCTCGACTGACAGCGCGTCATCGAGCAGAAACGCATATTCGCGTTTTGGAATTTCGATTGTGCCAAATTGCTGGAGGTGCTCGGTATTAAACTGCGTGTCGAGAAGCACGTAGCTACCGGCATTCATCCGTTCGACAAGATGCACCAGTGCAATCTTTGAGGCATCGCGGGCCCGCGAAAACATGCTTTCGCCAAAAAATGCGCCGCCAAGACTAACCCCGTAGAGGCCGCCAACAAGGGTTTCGTCCTGCCAACATTCAACGCTGTGGCAATGCCCCATTTGGTGGAGCTCGTTGTAGAGCTTGGCGATCCGCCCATTGATCCAGGTCTCTTGCCGGTTAGGCGTATGCTCGGCACATAAGCGCAGCACGTCACCGAAGGCGGAATCGATGCGAATATCATATGGCTGCTGTCGGTAGGTTCGCGCAAGTCGGCGGGGAACGTGAAAGTCGTCCAACGGAATGGTCCCGCGCATATCAGGCTCGACCCAAAACATTCCTGGGTCGTCTGCACCTTCCGCCATTGGAAAGATGCCGCAGGAATAGGCTTTCAGCAAAACCTGCGGCGTTATTTCCATCATCAGGTCGTAAATACCTGACATATCTACCTACCCCATCTTGGCCAGATAATTCTCCAGCCAATGGATGTCGTAATCACCAGCGATGACGTCTTCATTACGCACCAGGTCCTGGAACAGCGGCAAAGTTGTCTGAATGCCACCAACAACAAATTCATCGAGCGAACGACGCAATCTATTCAGACATTCAGAACGGTTACGACCGACGACGATCAACTTGCCAATCAGGCTGTCGTAATATGGCGGAACATTGTAGCCGGTGAAAACACCGGAATCGACACGTACGCCAAGACCCCCTGGTGGATGATAGTAGGTAATCTCACCCGGTGAGGGCACGAATGTACGGGCGTTCTCCGCATTAATACGGCACTCGATGGCATGGCCCTGGAAACGCACATCTTCTTGTTTGAAGGACATTTCCTGCCCCGAAGCGACGCGCAACTGTTCGTTGACCAAATCGATGCGAGTGATCATTTCGGTAACAGGGTGTTCAACCTGCAATCGGGTGTTCATTTCGATGAAATAGAATTCGCCATCTTCGTAGAGAAACTCGATCGTACCGGCGCCCGAATAGCCGAGACTGGCAACCGCGTTAGCGCAAATTGCACCAATCTTTTCACGTTGTTCCGGCGTCAGAGCAGGAGAGTTGGCTTCTTCGAGCACTTTTTGGTGGCGGCGCTGAAGCGAACAATCACGTTCACCCAGATGGACACCCATGCCCTTGCCGTCACCCATCACCTGTACTTCGATGTGACGCGGTTTGCCGAGATATTTCTCGATGTAAACGGCATCATCACCAAAAGCGGCACCGGCTTCTGTACGTGTGGTCTGCAGTGCGACTTCCATTTCGGATTCTGAGTTGACGACCCGCATACCGCGTCCGCCACCACCAGATGCGGCCTTGATGATCACCGGATAGCCAATGTCAGCGGCGATGCGTTTCGCCTCTGTATCTTCAGTCACAGCGCCATCCGAGCCAGGCACGACAGGAATGCCGAGTTTTTCAGCAGTCTGCTTGGCCATGATCTTGTCGCCCATGACCTTGATGTGGTCGGACGATGGGCCAATGAACGTGATGCCATGAGCCTCAAGGATCTCAGCAAACTTGGCATTTTCGGAAAGGAAACCGTAGCCGGGGTGAATGGCATCAGCGCCGGTGATTTCACACGCTGCGACAATCTCGTGCATGTTGAGATAGGAGTCGCGAGACGAGGGCGGTCCGATACAAACACTTTGATCTGCCAGTCGTACATGCATGGCGTCTGCGTCAGCGGTCGAATGGGCCGCAACAGTCTCAATGCCCATTTCTTTACAGGCACGCAGAATGCGCAGTGCAATTTCGCCTCGGTTGGCGATGAGTACTTTATTGAACATATGTGTGGTCGCCTAACTCAGAGTGATCAGCGTTTCACCAAATTCCACTGGCTGCCCATCATCCACATCAATGGAAGCAACCACACCGTCATGGGTTGCTGAAATCTGGTTCATGGTCTTCATTGCTTCGACGATCATGATGGTTTGACCAGTCTTGACCGTATCTCCGACTTTGACGAACGCATTGGCATTTGGAGAGGGCGACAAATAGGCCGTTCCCACCATAGGCGATGTGATTGGAGTACCGGAAGCCGCGGCAGGTTCAGCCGCTGCTGGTGCCACAGGTGCCGCCGCCGCAGCAGCCGCCGCTGGAGCAGCTGCTGGTTGAGGAGGAACCATAGCGTGTGTCACCTGAGGCGCTGATACAACAGTGCCACCGCGGGATAGCCGCAGGCGCATTTCGCCTTCTTCGAGTTCGATTTCATTCAAATCGGTCTCGTTGAGCAGCATTGCCAGCTCGCGGATCATTTTGGTGTCTATGGATGATTTCTTAGCTGCCATTTTCGGCGTGCCCCTTTTTCCCACCTGCTGGGTGCAGGTTCTTGTTATCTCTATCGGTTCAGATGATCTGCCAAAGCCCGAAGGCCCAGTGTATAGCTATTTGTTCCAAAACCACAAATTTGCCCGACACAGGCGGTTGCGATCATCGAATGGTGACGAAAACTCTCGCGGGCATGGATGTTGGATATGTGGAGTTCCACAACCGGCACATCAACGCCTTTGATTGCATCATGAAGTGCGATGGACGTGTGGGTATAAGCGCCAGCATTGATGGCGACGCCACTACCCTTGAGACCCGCTTCGTGGATCCAGCCGACCAGTTCGCCTTCGTGGTTGCTTTGATGGCAAATTACGTCGAAACCATGTTCTTTGCCGAAAGCAATACACTCAGCCTCGACATCAGCAAGGGTCTGCGCTCCATAAATGCCCGGCTCACGTTGCCCGAGCAGGTTCAGGTTCGGTCCATTTAGGACGTAGATTGGTTTGGTGATTCCAGACGACATGGCACCGGATCTTGTCATTAAGGCTTGGCCGAAAAGGCCATACCTTAACCCATTGCCACAGGAAAGGTTTGCGGTCGATTAAAATCCGGTAAAATGGCTCAAATACACACGGTTTTACCGCATTTGCGAACGTTTTCGATCTTCTCGGCCAAGACTTCGCGCCCCAGCGCTCCAAACAGGACTTCGTCGCCAATTACATAGGATGGTGTGCCGTTGATACCCAACGCGGTAGCCAGGTCATTTGCCTCACGGAATGCACCCAACACATCATTCTTTTGAGCTTCCTCATTGAGTGCATTGATGTCCATTTCCAGCGTCTGGGCAACCCGAAGTGCGCGATTACCATCTTTCTGTCCCGGGCTGGCGAGCAGAGTGTTGTGGAATTCAGCATATTTTCCCGGATAGAGGCGATATACTGCGGTAGAAATGCGGCTGGCCTCGACGGATCCTTCACTCAGGATCGGCAGTTCCTTCATGACAAATTTCAGGTTGGAATCGTCGCCAAGCAGGGCATTCATGTCTTCCATCGCGCGTTGGCAAAATCCACAATTATAGTCGAAGAATTCAACCACGGTAACGTCGCCATCGGCATTGCCAATGACGCCCTGATTGGTCGAGTTGAAGATCACGTCTGAATTCAAGGACAGGGCTTCTGCAGCTCGTTTTGATGCTTCTTCCCGCTGCTGGACTTCCAGGGCCTGCTGCACTTCCAGCATCAACTGAGGGTTGGCCAGCAGATATTCACGGATGATTTTCTCAATTTCCGGGCGGTCAGTCGGGTCAAGTGCCTGACTGCTTGATGCTGGAAACATCATCATCACCCCCAAAAGCGCCGCGCCCGCTGATTTGAAGAATTTTCCAGTTTGCATAATCTATTCCATTTCTCGGATTGTCAGGCCGCACGGGCGGCGTTGCGAGGTTGCGGCTTTCTGCCAAGCGATACGGTGATGATTCCCAACTATTTGACCGTAATGATATCTTCTGCCCGAAGCCAGCCGGGAGTGCCGCGCTTGAAGCCACGCTTCGCCCGGCGGGCATAGTCCTTGGCGCGGGCCTTTTTGCCGGTGCGCAGGGCAAAATCTGCTGACGCCAGCAGCGCTCGGGCAGTTTGGCCCTTACGACCATAGGCAATTGCCAGATACTGGTAGCCCTGAACGGCTGTCGGGTCGCGCGACAGTCCTTTTTGCAACTCTCTGATTGCTTCATCAAGGTTGTTTTTACTGCCGCTTTCCAGCAGCGCATGGCCAAGCTCTACACGGATGAACCCTGCGCCCGTGCGGTCATATTGAACGGCTTTTCTAAACGGCGCGATTGCCTGCCGGGGTTTGCCGGAGCGCAGCAATATCTCGCCTTTCATCTCGTTGACATAGGCGTTTTTCGGATTTCTTTTAAGCAGCTTGTCGATCAGTGGGATGGCGCGTTTGGGCGATCCATA
>JBDVMU010000043.1:0-4995 GCA_039969995.1 Rhizobiaceae bacterium | reverse complement strand
CGTTGTTTTCGGCTCCGTGACCGGCAACCATGGCATGCATTGCATTGAGCGCATCGCGTTCTTTCTTGCGCAGTCGTTCCGATTCCGACTTCAACTGGCCGCAGGCAGCGAGAATGTCCCGCCCGCGCGGGGTGCGAATTGGCGAGGCATAGCCGTTGGCGTTGACGAAATCGGAGAATTTTTCGATTTGATCCCAGTCCGAACATTCATAGGCCGATCCCGGCCACGGGTTGAATGGAATGAGATTGATCTTTGCCGGTATGCCTTTCAACAGGCGAACCAGTTCTTTGGCGTCTTGCAGTGAATCATTGACCCCTTTGAGCATCACATACTCAAAGGTGATGCGCTTGGCATTGGAGACGCCAGGATAGTTGCGGCATGCATCTAGTAATTGCTCAATTGGATATTTTTTGTTGATCGGGACGATCTCATCACGCAGTTCGTCGTTGGTGGCGTGCAGGGAAATGGCCAGCATACAACCGATCTCATCTCCGGTCTTTTCGATGCCGGGGACCACCCCGGATGTCGAAAGTGTGATTCGGCGCTTCGACAAGGACAGGCCCTCATTATCAGAAGCGATCAGCAGGGCCTTTTTGACATTGTCAAAATTATACAGCGGCTCGCCCATGCCCATCATGACAATGTTGGTTACCTTGCGGTCACCTTCTGGCACAAAGCCCTGACCTTCTGCTTCTTTATCCGGGAAGTCGCCTAAACGGTCACGCGCTACGATGAGCTGCATCAAAATTTCTTCCGCGGTCAGATTGCGCACCAGTTTCTGGGTTCCGGTGTGGCAAAAAGTGCAAGTTAGTGTGCAGCCAACTTGCGATGAAATGCACAGCGTGCCGCGGTCGCTCTCAGGAATGTAGACTGTTTCCACTTCAACCGGTTTTCCTGCACCACGTGGCGGAAAGCGAAACAGCCATTTGCGGGTACCGTCTTCTGAGCTTTGCTCTTCGATTAGTTCTGGCCGGGTCAGGGTGAAATGCTGTTCCAGAATTGCCCGAAGGGGTTTGGCAATATTGGACATGGCTGAAAAGTCCTGATGTCCATACCAATAAATCCACTGCCACAATTGAGAAGTGCGCATCCTTGCCTGTTTTTCTGGCACACCGGCAGTGATAAGAGCTTCGCGCAGCTCTGAGCGGTCCAGACCGATCAAGTTGGTTTTTTCGACATCTGATGCCGCCGCGATCTTGGCGCTGAGATCCGCGCGGGTGTCTGAATCTTTCAGATCGATGGAAAGCGGCATGAAAAAAGGCCCCGTTGGGTTGAACGGAGCCTATATGGCCCTAGCCGGGCTTTGCTGCAAGCTCATCACCCTATGGCGGGCACCTTATTTGCAGTTGGAAACTTCTTGCAAAGCAGCCGTCACACCTGAAAGTGAGTATGTATAGCTGGTCTGGGTGCCCCGTGTGGAAACGCCAGATACTTTCATTGAACGGCCTTGGCGCATGGCTGCGACCAGGTCAGGTTCCTTGGAAATATCGCTCATCCAGGCATTGTTGCCCTGGGAGAACATTTCAAAAGTCTTGCCGTCGACGGTGACAGTGACTGTTTCGCCAGATTTAAGCGGATAGCCAACTTCAACCTGTGGCTCAAACTTGGCGGAGCCGTCTGGTTTCTGACTGACCAGGAAAAATACGTCGCCGTGATCCCGGTCGCTTGGTTCTTTGACGGTTGGGATCGACAGAATGTAGCAGATCTTGCCGGCCCGAGCGTCATTGTAGGTGTATGCGCCCCACGCCTTGTGCTGTTTGATGGCCTGCGGTGTTTGCGCAAACGCGACCGACAGCGGAACCAGAAGGGCGGTTGTCACAACAACCAGTGATTTAAGCGATGACTTGAACATTGATCTTTCCATCGAAATGCCGAATTTCAAACTTGAGCTCAACGAACTCTTTACCTTGAGACTTAACCATCCTCTTTTGGCGTTACAAAAGCTTAAACAGGTATGGTAAATTTTGGTTAGGTTTTTAGCGATGTCTGAAGCCCCAACCTCATTGCCCAACTCTTTGTCATCAAAATTGGGCAAGATTACGAATTATCGTCGTTTGATTTTTCATAGCGTTGACCCACGACAGTCAGTCTGTCGCGGCCTTTGGTGGCGTCCATTCGTTTCGCTCCGGCGTATTTCGGTTGACCATGTACATGTTTGGGCAGATGCGGATGAGGGCCCTCTAGACCGGGTGGTGGGCCGCCTGCCCGAACCGGCCGCTCGGTAAATCGTCCCATAGATTGCACCCGATCATACATGATGATGGCGCCTGCGGTGGCCACGTTGAGACAGAATCGGGTTGGGATCTTAACGATGAACTCGCATTTTTGGGTCACTTCCTCAGAAAGCGATCCATTTTCCGGGCCCAGAATATAGGCTGCCATGGTTGGGTGGCGAAAACTGGGGAGCTCTATGGCATCATCGGTGAGCTCGATGCCTACAAGTCGGCAACCGTCCGGCAGACGAATGGCGTCGACACTGTCGTAATTGTACCAGGGCATATGCTGCTGGCTGTTGGGAGTATCGGAATCCGGAGTTTCGATCCGCCTGCCCGGCGCAACCGTAAAGACGAATGACGCGCCGAACCCGTAGGCGGTTCGAGCCAGATTGCCAAAATTCATTGGCTTGGAAATGCCCTCAGCACCAATGCCAAAATATCCACGTACTTTCATGCGCTGTTCTTAACTGCGCTCTGGGCCCTGGGCAAGCGTGCACGGTTTTCAACAACGCCTAATCACGATATAGCCGGATTAGTCATAGTTCACGTCAGGCCATTTCGATGAAAGCACTTCTGTCCAAACAACCCGGTCCACCTTCGACTTTGGTGGTTGAAGAGATTGCGGAACCCGTCGCTAAAAAGGGCGAAGTTCTGGTTCGGGTTAATGTTGCAGCGTTAAATTTTTTTGATTGCCTGATCATCGAGGATAAATATCAGATCAAGCCGCCAAGGCCTTTTTCCATTGCAGCGGAAATGTCTGGAGTGGTCGAGGCCGTTGGCGAGGGTGTTACGCGCTTTGGCCCCGGCGACCGAGTTTGCGGTTATGTACAGGGCGGCACGGCGCGCGAGCTGGTGGCGGCTCCAGAAGTTGTGTTGTCGCATATTCCTGATGGCGTCAGCGACGAACATGCAGCCTGCATCATGGTGACCTATGGAACGTCCTATCATGCTTTGAAGGACCGTGGAGAATTGAAGCCCGGAGAAACTCTGGCAGTGCTTGGTGCATCAGGTGGCGTTGGGCAGGCGGCCGTCGAGTTGGGCAAAATCATGGGTGCGCGGGTCATTGCCTGTGCTTCTGCTGACGACAAGCTTGAATTCTGCAAACAATGTGGTGCTGATGAAACGGTCAATTATTCAACTGAAGACCTCAAGGCTCGCTTGAAGGAGCTCGGCGGGAGTTCTGGCATGGATGTTATCTATGATCCGGTGGGTGGCGAGTTCTCGGAAGCGGCGTTCCGATCCATTGGCTGGGGCGGCCGTTTCCTGGTTATCGGCTTCGCCGCCGGCCCGATCCCGAAAATTCCACTCAATCTTGCCTTGCTGAAAGGTGCAGATTTGCGCGGCGTATTCTGGGGTGCCTTTACCATGCGCGAGCCGAAGATCAATCGGCAGAATATCGATGATCTGCTTGGTTGGCTTGCTGATGGGACGCTGAAGCCGCACGTGGATTCGGTGTTTGCGATGGAGGATGCCGAGACGGCGCTGAACAAGATTGCTTCTCGCGGTGTGAAGGGAAAGGTTCTGTTGAAAATCTAGTTCGATACATGATGCGTCGATTGCGGACCTGATAGTTCGAGCACAGCTGCGCCAACGATTAGTGCGGCTCCAAGAGATTCCCGCCAGCCGAATGGTTCGCCTGAAAACAGGGCGGCAGAAGCGAGACCGACCACCACCTCGGTCATGAGCAGCAACCCGACCCTGGCGGGGGAAAGCAGAGTAGCCGGCCAGACAGTCAACCAGATCATTGGCAACACGAAAAATCCGATCAAAATAGCCAGCCCAAAAACAGGAAAGACCATGTCTGCGGATATGGCTGGTGGACGCCCGCCATTCAGCAACCAGACCGCCACAAGGGACAGAAACAAACTGCCTAACATGAAGGCGAATAATTGTGCCGTGATAGTAACGCCCTTTGACCGATAGAGCCCCATTGTGCCCAACGCCCATGCCATGCCTGCTATCAGCGCCAGCCAGTCACCAAGATTTTGCAACCAGATCCCAGTGGGGGCATCCGCAATTTTGCTGAAATTTGCCACCTCACTGCCGCCACCCTCGCCGCCACCGCCGCCGCCGCCGCTGAGAACAACAAACAGACCAGCTATGCCGAACAGGATGCCAAAGATGCGAAACGGATTGAGCCGTTCCTTGAGGAACAGCAATCCAAGCAAAGTTGACCAAACCGGTGTGAGGTAAAACAGCAGGATTGCCCGAACCACTTCGGTATAAAACAGGCTAATGGTCCACAATCCGAAAGCCGCGCCAGTGAATGCTCCGCTCCAGATCAAACTGCGCCAATTTTTTCGAAGGTTTCGCCGATTGCTCCAGATTGCCGGGCCCATCAGCAGAAGTGTGGATGTGTAAATGAAAACGCCGGCCCAGGTCGCCTCCAACCCCAAATGTTCCAAATAACGTACCGGCATCCAGAACAGCCCCCACATCGCGCCACCAAGCAGCAAGGCGAAGCCGGCAGTTCTCGGTGTCATATGTTGGGCGAAATGTTGGAACATCCACGTCTTTCTAGAGTGCTACAGGCCGAGCGCTTTGCGGCGTTCCTCTGCAAACCCCTGGACCAGACGGTCAGCAACTAAAGCCAGAATGGCCATTGCCGCCCCGGCTGCAATACCAAGTCCGACATCAGCCTTGCCAAGTGCCAGGAAGATCGACTGACCCAGTCCGGTGGTTCCGATCAGGGCGGCAATTACCAACATGGCAAAGGCATAGAGAATGGTTTGATTGAGTCCCAGCAAAATGGTTGGCATGGCATAGGGCATTCGGACTT
>JBDVMU010000042.1:0-165701 GCA_039969995.1 Rhizobiaceae bacterium | reverse complement strand
CTCCCCCCCCCCCCCCCCCCCCCCGCTCCCCCCGCCGCCCCCGCCGCCGCCGCCGTCGCCGCCGCTGCGTGCCGTTAGCCGGGGCGCCGTCAGCCGGGGCGCTTCGCCGCCATGTTCCAGATACGGAACACCGTGTTCCACGTGCGCGGGCGGGTGATATTGCGGGGTTGTTTTGGGCTGGTGGATGATCAGCGCGACGATGCGGCCAAAGCCGCGCCCGGCGGCCAATACCAGGGCGGCCAGCGCAATCAGCCAGGCCAGTTGCAGCCAGGGGGGCAGGGATTGGTATGTGTCGAACAGATCGCGCCAGAAAATATAGTCTTGTTGCATGGCAGTTCTCCCGTTTTGAAAAACAAAACGGCCACCGGAGGCAGTATCCTTGCAGCGGCAGCGGCGGCGGCGGCGAGCGACGCGGCGTGCGGCAAGAGGCCTCTGGTGACCGGGGAGTTAGTAAGGCGCCGTCAGACGACCGCTATGGCCTTTAGGTTTATCCCCGTGGAGGGAAGCACCCTGGACATACGCCAAAGCCTCCCCGACCCAATGGGTGAGGAGGTATCGTTGCGGTCGATACCGGCCGCTGACGGCGGGGTTACTACGCCCCAAAGCCCGGCGACGTGGCGGGCCTATGGGGTGAGTGTAGCGGGGAAGGGAGTTTGTGGGAAGTGGGGGCGCGGCATGTTGCGGGCGATGGATGGGAGTTTTTGCTCAAGCTGGGTTTGGTGATGCATGTCCGATGACTGCATCTGGGGGAAAGGAGACGTTGCGCCGTTTTGAGCAGACCTTTGAGAATATCGTCAAAGCGGACGTCGAAATCGGTCGAGCCGTAAATCGGTCAACGGCAGCATGGAGCCCTCTTGAGACATTGAGTGATTGTCGCGTTCGGGACACACTGCCGGGCGCCTGTTTATAACTCTCATCCTATGCAGACATTGGGTGGCATTGCGATGTCACTAACGAATTCACCGAAACGGCCATTCATTGTTGACCTGATTAGACGCCCCAAAAAGCCGAGGATCCAACACTGCTGAGCTTGGCAACTGCAAAAATCGCAATCTTTACAGCTCTATGCAATTTAGAAGTTTGCCAAGCTCAGCATCCAAGAGAAGCACTACTGCCATCAAAGCACATTGCAAAGTCAGACTGTTAGACGGCTGTTGCCCTCACGGTATCGACGAACCTTTTTACAGTGTCGGAGTTTCCCGACTTCCGAAACGCGACATACAGGTCGATTAGGTTGTCACACGGCTCAAATGGGACGAAGACGACGCCCGGTGGCGCAATATTCCGCACCCATGAAGGTGCCAATGCGATCCCAAGCCCGTGCGCAACGAACTGCAATAGCGTGGACTTGTCGATGATCTCACACATGATGTTTGGTTGGGCGCCGATTTGCCGGAACCCACTCCAAAGTGCCTCGTGAAGGATAGGCCGCGCGTGTTTTGGGTATCCGACAATCGGCTGATCGACGATATCCGATGCGGAAAGGGATGCAGAATTTGAAAGAGGGTTTGTTTCGGCAAGCACCACCTCGACAGGCTGGCGATGCAAAAGCTCGCTGGTTATGAAGTCATCTTCCTGAGGGGTTCGCACGAAGGCCACATCCGTTCGGTGACCGATCAGTTCCTGTGAATGTTGTTCTGAAGACGATATCTCCAGGACCTGGACATGCACGTTTGGATCCGTTTTGCGAAACCCCAGCAGCACCCTGGGCAACAGCATCGAGATTGCCTGGTCAACACCACTGACACGAATGTGGCGCAGATCGGACTCGGCGGTGTGTCGCACATTTGAAACGGACCTTTCGATTTCGGCAAGGATCCTTTTGGCATCCTGGACGAACTCCGACCCGGCCTGCGTCAGGCTGACTTGCCGGGTCGTTCTGAAAAACAGCCGTGCACCGAGCTCGTGTTCAAGGGCAGATATGCGTTCAGACAGCGCGGATTGGCTGAGGCCCAAACGCTCACCGGCCTTGCGGAAATGAAGTTCCTCAGCGACGGCGACAAAACATTCCAGTTGCCTGATGTCCAATCTGGTTTTCTCCTCCGCTCACTTCATGACGCAGACACGCATATTGTCGCCCAGCCGGGCTTCGAAGGTACGGATGGCGTCAGCATATGTCAGTGAATCCAGCGTTTCATCGCTGCCGTGGATCATGGCAGATTGTGTCGCATCGTCCATTTGGAAGGGCAAGATCAGTTCTCCCGCCATAATCTCGCGGCGCTCGATATCGATTGAAATCTCCTGACCGTGTTCCTCACCGGCCAGATGCATCAATGTGTCTCTGACTTCCGGGGAAACGATGGGCAGGGCCAATCCGTTCTTGCGGGCATTGTCGAAGAAGATGCCCGCAAACCCGGTTCCGATACAGGCATCGATCCCTAGCTGCCGCATTCCCCAAACCGCATGTTCCCGGCTTGAGCCGCAGCCAAAATTGTCCCCAACGATCAGAATGGAAGCCTGCGACCAAGGCGGCCGGTTCAAAACGAAATCGGGGCGGGATTCTCCGGCTTCGTTAAAGCGCAGATCCGCGAACGTGCCGTCGGCCAAACCCTCTCGGGTGATGGTGACCAGAAACCGCTTGGGCATAATCACGTCGGTATCGACATTGGCCAGCGGCAAGGGGGCTGCGATCCCCAGGATTGTTTTCGTCATTTGCTTGTCTTTCATTTGAAATCACGCACGTCAGCCAGGTGACCGGCAACGGCAGCCGCAGCCACCATTGCCGGTGACATCAGATGGGTGCGGGCACCGCGGCCCTGACGCCCTTCAAAATTTCGGTTAGTCGATGAGGCGACCCGTTCGCCATCCATGGCAATGTCGTCATTCATTGCCAAACACATCGAACAGCCCGCCTCAGGTCGCCATTGGAATCCAGCGGTTTCGAAAACGCCACGAAGACCTTCGGCTTCGGCCTTGATACGGGTCATTGCGGAACCTGGCACAACGATGGCTTCGACGCCCTCGGCAACTTTTCTGCCGTCCAGTATTTTGGCTGCCTCTCGCAGATCTTCAATGCGACTGTTGGTACAAGAGCCGATGAACGCCGTGTCGATCTTTATCGATCGGACTGATTGCCCTTCGGTCAAACCCATGTATTGCAACGAGCGTTCCAACGCCGCCTTGGCTTTGGGCGAAACATATTCCCGTGCAGATGGGACGTTCGCAGTGATTGGTACTGACTGATCCGGGCTAGTGCCCCAGGTGATCAACGGCTCGATATCGGCGCCTTCGATGGTGAACTTTTCATCGAATACGGCTTCGGGATCGCTGACCCAGCTTTCACCTTTGAATGCAAACTGACCACTATGAGGGTGGCCCTTTAACGCCGCTTCGGTGACATCGTCCGCTGCGATCAAAGCCGCACGAGCGCCAAGCTCTACCGCCATATTGCAAACGGTCATACGCCCGGCCATACTCAGGCCTCGAATAGCAGAGCCATCAAACTCCACCGCATATCCATTCGCGCCGCCCGCCCCAACAACCTGCACGACCTTCATAATGATGTCCTTTGCCGTCACTCCGGGGGCGGTGTCTCCGTCGACAGTAACGCGCATGGTTTTCATGCGTTTATAGCGCAGTGTCTGAGTTGCCAGCACGTGTTCAACCTCCGAAGTGCCAATGCCAAAGCCCAATGCGCCAAAAGCTCCATAGGTGGTGGTGTGGCTGTCGCCGCAGGCGATCAGCATGCCCGGTGCAACCAACCCCTGTTCCGGCACCACCACATGTTCGATGCCCTGCCGCCGGTCGCCAAGACCGTAAAAAGCGATTCCGTGTTTGCTGCAGTTGGCCTCCAAATTGTCAATCAGCAGCCTTGACGCAGCATCATGGGGCTGCTGGCTTCGGGTAGCGTTCACATGGTCGATGACGGCAAGATGTGCCTCAGGCCGCCAGACCTTTGCCCCTTTGCTTTCCAAACCTGAAAACGCCTGCGGGCTGGTATATTCGTTCATGATGTGGAAATCGACATAGATGAGCATGTCCCCATCCGGCAGATCACAGACCTTATGCGCGTCCACCAGTTTGTCATAGAGCGTACGGGTCATTAAGCAGTTTCCTTCGTATGGATGGGATTGCGGGAAAAGAAACCGGATAGGTGTGTGGCGATGTCTTCCGGGATTTCTTCGGCCATGTAATGTGTGGCATCGAGCGCTTCGCCTTCAACTTGTTCCGCCCGCTGATGCCAGAGATCTAGGGCGTCAAAGCAAGACTCGATGACGCCACGTTTCGCCCAAAGCGACAGGATGGGCATCGACAATTTTCGGCCCTGGTCCGCATTGTCATGTTCAATGTCGATACTTGCGGCCGCACGATAGTCCTCACAACTTGCGTGAATGGTGTCCGGATCTGCGAAGGCTTCCAGGTACTCAGCCAAAGCCTGGGAAGAAAACGGGTTGTTACCGCGCGCCTGGTTGAAACACTTTAATTTCCAAAACCCCTCCGGATCCGCACCAATCATCTGTTCAGGCAGCGGATGCGGCTGGGTCAGGAAGAACCAGTGCCAGTAGGCACGCGCGAATTCGGCGCCGGTTCCTGCATACATTTCGCGGGTAGGCGCGATGTCGAGCAGAGCCATCGCCGCCACACGATCTGGATGATCCAGACCCAATCGATGCGCCACTCGCGCACCTCGATCATGAGCACCAACCAGAAACCGGTCATGCCCCAAATGCTTCATGACAGCGACAATGTCATTGGCCATAGCACGTTTGGAATAGGGCTGATGCGATGCATCTGAGGCTGGTTTGTCCGAGCGACCATATCCGCGCAAATCAGGGCAGACCACCTGATACGAGCGTGCCAGAATGGGCGCCACACCGTGCCACATGGCAGATGTCTGCGGATACCCATGAAGAAGCACGATCGGCTTCGCACCCTGGGGTCCAGCGCGGCGGACAAACAATGCGGCACCGTCTCCATCTATACGTTCGGCCACGAATTCCTTGAACAATTCGAATTCTCCGGTGAAATCAATTTTATACACTATCCCAGATTAAACTGAAGTTTTTAATCGGAAAAACTGATCAGTATTGCCGACTAATTCTCGCAGCAAACCCCGGTAGTCTTTGGCCACACAAGCCGCACCAGAAGAATTCCGGAGGCGCGGTGTAACGGATCAAAGGAGGATACCATGAAGTTTCTGCTCACCACAGCACTGTCCCTGAGTTTGGCGTTCAGCGCCTCATCTGCATTGGCAGCATGCGACGACGGCGAGGTCGTCATCAAGTTCAGCCACGTCACCAACACCGACAAACACCCTAAAGGCATCGCGGCCACATTGTTGGCGGAGCGCGTAAACACTGAAATGAACGGCAAAGCCTGTATGGAGGTTTTTCCAAACTCAACCCTTTATAATGACGACAAGGTTCTGGAAGCGCTGCTGCAGGGCGACGTTCACCTGGCTGCGCCGTCCCTTTCCAAATTCGAGAAATTCACAAAGCAGTTTCGCATCTTCGATCTGCCTTTCATGTTTCAGGACATCGAAGCTGTTGATGCTTTCCAGGCATCCGAGTCGGGTCAGGCGTTGCTCAACAGCATGCAGCGTCGAGGCCTTCAGGGCCTGACATTCTGGCACAATGGTATGAAACAAATGTCTGCCAATAAACCCTTGATGTCGCCAGCTGACGCCGATGGGCTGAAGTTCCGTGTGATGTCGTCAGACGTACTTGTCGCCCAGATGGAGGCGATCGGCGGCACGCCGCAGAAGATGGCATTTTCTGAAGTCTATGGTGCTCTTCAGCAAGGGGTGGTCGATGGTCAAGAGAACGTCTGGTCGAACATTTACGGCAAGAAGTTCTTCGAAGTGCAGGACGGCATCACCGAAACCAATCATGGGGTCATCGACTATCTGGTCGTGACCAGTGTCGATTGGCTGGACGGTCTTGATGCAGATGTTCGCGGCCAGTTTCTGACAATCCTGGGAGAGGTTACCGAGCTTCGCAATTCCGAATCCTTTGCGGTCAACCAGACCAACAAGCAGGCCATTATCGATGCCGGTGGCAAGGTGCGTAGCCTGACATCTGACGAGCGTGAGGCTTGGGTAAAAGCCATGAAACCGGTCTGGGATCAGTTCTCCGACGACGTCGGTCAGGACATGATCGAAGCTGCACAGTCCTTCAATTCTGGAAGTTGAGAATGAGCGTTGCCGGGGACGGATAACCCGCCCCCGGCGTTCAAACAAAGGAGGCCCTGGGATGGATCACACAAGATCGTTCACTGATCGCATAGAGGAGACGTTGATCGCGGTGATCCTTGGACTGATGACAGCCTTGACCTTCGCGAACGTTGTCGCCCGCTACGCCTTTGCCTCAAATATCCTTTGGGCCCTCGAAATGACGGTCTTTTTGTTTGCTTGGCTGGTGCTGCTAGGAGCGGCTTATGCGGTCAAAAAGGGCACCCATCTTGGCGTCGATCTCGTCGTAAACATGCTCGACCGTGGGGCGCGCAAAGTGATGGCGCTAGCGGCCGTCACCGTTTGTTTGGCTTTCGCATTTCTGATGATGAAAGGGTCATGGGACTACTGGGCAAATTTCGCGAACCTGCCGGCAACTGAAGGACGTTGGTTCCCAACCGGGCTGGAAGAAAATTTCCGGGAAAAGGGCTGGTACGAAACCAACGACACCCCCATGCCCGGCTTTCTTGCATGGATGAAAGACGTATTTAACGAAGGTGAGGCCTACGAAAAGATCCCACGTTTCCTGCCCTATTTCGTGCTGCCCCTGTCTGGCGCGCTGATCCTTGTGCGCTTTGTTCAATCTACGATCGCCATTTTCAACGGCACGATGGACCGCCTTGTGGCCAGCCATGAAGTCGAAGAAGAGCTCGCAGAGCTTGAAGCCAAGAACGCGGAGGCAAAATAATGGACGTCGCACTTCTCTTTGCAATGGTCATCGGCTTCCTGATGATCGGTGTGCCGATAGCCGTTTCACTCGGCATGTCGTCGGTCTTGTTTCTTCTGTGGTTTTCAGACAGCTCCTTGGCGTCTGTTGCGCAAACTCTTTTTGCGGCCTTTGAGGGCCACTTTACGCTCTTGGCGATTCCGTTCTTCATTCTTGCGTCGGCGTTCATGACCACCGGTGGCGTTGCACGGCGGATCATCCGGTTTTCGATTGCCTGTGTTGGTCACTTTCCCGGCGGTCTGGCGATAGCGGGCGTTTTTGCCTGTATGCTCTTTGCAGCGCTTTCAGGTTCGAGCCCCGCGACAGTCGTTGCCATCGGTACCATCGTCATCGCTGGCATGCGTCATGTCGGCTATTCCAAGGAATTCGCTGCGGGCGTCATCTGTAACGCAGGCACATTGGGTATTCTGATTCCGCCATCCATCGTGATGGTTGTTTACGCAGCCTCAGTGGAAGTTTCCGTAGGTCGGATGTTCCTGGCCGGCGTAATTCCTGGGCTGTTGGCGGGTGTTATGCTGATGTTGACCATCTATGTCATCGCCAAGGTGAAAAACTTGCCGAAAGGCGAATGGAAAGGCTGGGGCGAAGTGCTTTCTGCCGGTCGCGAAGCTGGTTGGGGTTTGTTCTTAATCGTGATCATTTTGGGGGGAATCTACGGCGGTATCTTTACACCAACAGAAGCTGCCGCGGTGGCCGCGGTCTACGCCTTCTTTATTGCGACCTTCATTTACAAGGACATGGGCCCATTGGCAGCGCCGCGCGCCAAAAGCCTGTCTTCTGCGGCTGTGTTCGAACATGCACCACTTGGAGATACAACACCTCTGCGCCAAAAGCCCTGGACGTTGCTCACGGCCATCTTTCACCCGGACACGCAGAAAACACTGTTTGAGGCTGGCAAATTGACTGTGACGCTGTTGTTTGTCATCGCGAACGCGTTGATCCTGAAGCACGTTTTGACCGACGAGCAAATCCCGCAACACATCGCCAATACCATGCTGTCTGCGGGCTTTGGTCCGATCATGTTCCTGATCGTCGTGAACATCATCCTGCTGATCGGTGGTCAGTTCATGGAACCATCTGGCTTGCTGGTTATAGTAGCTCCATTGGTGTTCCCGATTGCGATTGAACTGGGTATCGACCCAATCCATTTGGGCATCATCATGGTGGTCAACATGGAGATCGGGATGATCACACCTCCGGTTGGTCTCAACCTCTTCGTGACTTCTGGTGTTGCTGGTATGCCGATGATGAGCGTCGTTCGTGCGGCTCTTCCTTTCTTAGCTGTACTGTTCGTTTTCCTAATCATCGTCACATATGTTCCCTTCCTTTCAACGTTCCTTCCGAACATGATCATGGGTCCGGAGATCATTACGAAATAGGTCCAATGGTCAAAACGGATTTGTGGCGCCTGCCATTTCCATTTTAAATTGCGCGCACAAATTCAAATGACTAGTCATGTTTGAATTGTACAAACCAACCGCACATGGGGAAATTTGAACGGTGAATCCACATTTGCTGCATTTGAAGTCGGTTTGTGAACTGTCGGGAAAAAACATTGCCGATATTGGTGCTGGCAAAGGTGTCGTGGCGATGGAACTTGGCGAGCAGGGCGCCTGGGTTACCGGGGTGGAAATTGACGAAGCAAGAGTCCACTCCGTACAGAAAAGACTGCCTTCAAATGTTAGTATGAAACTTGGACGGGCGGAAAACTTACCCATCGGGGACGGCACACAGGATGTCGTTTGTTTCTTCTTTTCATTTCACCATGTCCCGATTGATCTACATGATTTGGCGATTTTTGAAGCAGTACGCGTTCTCAAACCCGGCGGGCGGCTTCACGTTGTTGACCCACTTGTCAATGGCACCATGAGTGAGGTGTTGAAATTCGTTGAGGATGAAACTCATGTACGCACCGTCTCGCATGCGCGGATGAGCTCATTGACGGACGAAACGAAGTGCAAATTGGTGGGCAGCACAGAATACAGTGTGGAGCGGAGTTTCAGGGATTTTGACGAATTCGTTCAGCATGTTGTTGCCGCGGACCAAGCACGTGCAGCAATGCTTCCCCATGTAAGGCCAGAAATGAAAGCTGCGTTTACGGAGCTCTCAATGAAGGACAAGGACAGGTACCGATTTTCCCAACCCTGCAGAGCCTATCATTTTGAGTTGGCGTAATCTGACTTCGGGTGACATTTGAGTTTGTTTGAGAGAACCCCAGGGCGACCAAGATCCGCAACCACCGTCCTTTAAGCAGAGAATTCGAATGATTCCTACTGACGCAAATTTGGCTCTGATGTACCGGTTCATTGGGCAGTTTCAACCTCAATGTCAGCTTTAGGAAGTTTTGCAAGGAAGTCATGTTTGCTGAGAATGGCAGCTTCCCACTGGTTGTGGAATCGAGCTATGTCGCCTGTCGAGTATCGGTGCCAGGTATACCAAGTCACTTTGTCCGCAACTTGGTCGTTAGCCTGTGATTGTGCCCTGGCGTTTTGGAGGTCCGCTTTGCGAAAATCGCCGAAGCAGACGTTGAATGCAGTCAAGCCGTGAACGTGCCAACGGCTGCATCGAGCCCTTTGGAGACACCCGCCCCCTGTCGCAAAAAGAACCTCATCGAACAAGCGGGGGTTCCGTAGTTGATCCGACGCGGAATATCCAACTACTCACTTGCACCTAGAAAGCCGTGCAAGCCAGTCTCGAAACAGGGCATCAAAGACCTCCGGTCTTTCCCACGCTAAACCATGACCGGCTGCGTCGAGAACGGCGAGGGTTGCATGGGTGAATTGAGGCAGCAAATCAATGGCATCCAAGTATCCTGACATGCTGTCCTGCCGCCCTGCAACTATCATACTTGGACCATCAAACTTGGTTGTTTCACCCCGGGCGTGGAAAGAAAAATCAAACGACCGGTTTACTCGTTCAGTCTGGGCCTCATCACATAGGTCGAATGCAGGATATTTGCTGCGCCGCGACCTCTCCAGTATGTCTCGCCTTTGAACAACCATGAAGCTTTCAAACCTTGCGATCTCATTATCATTCAGTTCCGATCGCATGGATGGATCAGATTCTAAAACTTGATGATCTGGCAATCGAGTAGAGTCGGAAGCGGGACTTCCACCCGGCACAATCAGTGCTGCCCCGCTGATGCGGTCTGGCTGCATGTGCACAAATCCTTGGGCTAAATAGCTACCGCGAGATTCTCCTACTATTCCAAATTTTTGATCCGGCAATGCCTCATCGGCAAATTCGATGATCACAGCAAGGAGGTCATCTTGCGTCTTGATCCTGTCCTGTGGCCGGCTCTGACCATGGCCAGGCAGATCAACGTACACCCGCTTCCATCCTTCCAACCTTTCACAAATCGGTTCGAGGGTCTCCATCATGTGACGGTGATCAAGCCCGGATCCGTGAAGGATCAAAAGAGGACTGCCACTTCCAACAACAACATGATTTAGCATTGGTATCCCCCAGGTGTGTCCATCAATCTTCGCAAGCAAACGATACACGGATTCTGCCAGCGACCTAAGGCTAATGACTACTCAAATTCGAGACCGATCATTCGCCACTCTGGGCACATCCCAGTTGCTTGAACATTGTCGCTGACAATCCAATTGCGATGAAAAACAAAGGAAACCCTATCCGCTGAGCCGACTTTCGCCAAGAACCAAGCCACTTCCGCATCGAGCCCAATTCGGAACTGGCATCTGAGCCGCAAATGAGATGACGAGCAAGTTTCCACAAGACCGTTAGTTACCGTTTGCAGAAATGCCGGTTTTGGTCGGAGTATATTTTCTTTTTTGAAATTTGGTCCGTATCGGACGCACTGACAGTGTGAGTATTGTTGACTCTAACCTGGAAGCTCCGGGCAAGATCTAAAAGGTTTTCTGTATTGGCAATTCGGGTTGAACAAATTTGATCTAGTCGAGAATTAAAGGTAATTGATAGATTTTGCAGGAGCACGAAGCTGAAATGAAACCAGAATTAGTCGCACTTATTGGCGTCATTGCTTCCAGTACAATCGGCGGAATTGTGGCTTTTTTGGTTGCAGCTTATAAATCAAAAACAGATCGAACAAGCATTGATAGACAAATAAATTCCCAAAATGAAAAAATTAGACGTGAATTATTAAAAGAGAGGTCGGATCGTAAAATAGATATTGCGTATAAATTTGCAGAACTTAATCAAAAAGATAGTGAAACTGCACAAACATTTATGAATGAAGTGGCTAAGGAAACCGCAATCGGATTTCTTTATTTAAATGATGAAATATCAAAATCGAAAGTTTGGATCAGAAATGACGCAAATATTCTGATTGGCAGGAATTTGCATTGCGATATTTGCTTGGATGATATGACAGTGTCTCGGGAGCACTGCGTAGTTCATGCCCAAGACAACAAAGTTTTTGTAGTTCCGCTCAATCCGACCAATCAGGTTCTCGTTGATGGAACCCAAATTGACGTCAAGACTGCAATTCATGATCGGTCGTTGTTAACCATCGGCCTTCACGAATTCATTTATTTCGAGCTTTGACGTATCTGGGGATTCAGTAAAAATGGAGAATGCCTCACGGGGCAAAGTGTTATTTTTGAACGTACATCAAGAATACGTCGATAGGGCAATTCCACCAGCCAGCTGAAGACGTGCGGATGTGTGTTCTGTAGCATGCAGACCTCATTTCGTTGTCGCTGACAAGATAGTTGCAGCAATTCTGAAAAGGGCTTTGTCCGCAACCCGGTCATTGGAGTAAAAAATCAACCCATCAACTGAACGTCAGCTTTTGATGATACGACATGCTGACTTCATAAAACGCCGAATATTTGGTACGGGTCGACAATGGCGCCGACCCAGGTTGACCGTTAGATCTCCACGCTCTCAGAGATGGCAAGCGCATCTTCGAGATCAACGCCTAGATACCTTACAGTGCTGTCCATCTTGGTATGACCAAGCAACAGTTGCACGGCACGTAGGTTGCCAGTTTTCTTGTAGATTTGAGCAACTTTGGTGCGTCGAAGAGAATGGGTACCAAAAGCATTGGGCTCAAGCCCGATTGAAGCCACCCATTCTTTCACTATCCTCGCATATTGGCGCGTTGATATATGGTCGGGTTCGTGAAGTCTGCCTGGCCAAAGAAAATCGGAACCAATCATCGCAGGATCACTAATCCACCTAGCCAGAGATTTTCGAGTTTCCTCCGTGATCTCGAACTGCACCGGCTGCTTCGTTTTACTCTGCAATATAGAAGTTCGCTCTTTACCTCGACCAGCGACAAACACGTCACAGACTAATAACCGAACAAGGTCGCAGCCGCGTAATTTGCTGTCGATGGCCATATTGAACAACGCCAGGTCTCGGATATTCTCCGCAAGTTCAAGTCGCACTCGGATTGCCCAAACATGCTTGGGTTGCAGTGGACGTTTTTGCCCCATTATTCGGCCCCGGTTCCAGGCTCTGCGGGGAGGAATAACGGCTGGAAGGTTAGAAGTAGTCATGACAGTTCTCCAAACCGCCTCTCCACACCGCACCATCAACGAATTGCTGACATTGAGATCATAACATTTGGAGTTGGGTCGAATTGGCGCTTTGAGCCCAACCCGGACATGAGAGCGGTGTCGCATTTTGAATGGTGCTAGCTCTTGCAATTCACCGATTTATGTTTTTTTTGAGCGCTCACTCAGCAAGCGATAGATCTCCACAGGCTCTCGAATGCCTTTGAGTTTGATCTCGCCAGTTGGTTCCGCTGCAAAAACGTCCTCCACTGCGGTGTAAGCTCGAGGGCTCATCAAGATTTCGCCGTCTTCAGCGCGGTCACAAAGTCTAGCCGCCAAATTCACAGCGGTTCCTGACGCAGTGTAGTCGGAGCGTTCTTCGTAACCCACCATTCCTACTGTGGCGTATCCCAAAGAAACACCCACACCAAAGCCTAAACGGTGACCCAGCTTTTTCCATTTTCTTGCAATTTCGACCATCCGGCTCCGCATGGCAAGGCCCAGTCGAACCGCATCGCCGGCGGGATCGTCACATGGAATCGGATCGTTAAAAAGAACCATGATTCCATCGCCCATTCTATGATCAACGCCGGCGCCATGTTCGTTGATTAGCTTACCCATCTCTTCGTGATAGGTTTGCAATACCTCGATGGTCTCCTCTGGTTCCGCGGTCTCACAAAAGGCTGTGAAGCCGCGGATATCGCAAAACAGCACGCCGAGCAGCGCCCGGTGACTGGAAAGCATTTTTTCCGAACCTTGGGACACCACAGTGTCCGCCACAGCTGCCGGCAGAAATCGTTTCAGCTTGCCCATCCGCTCGATTTCGCCGACCTGTTGCTGAACTCGATCGCCGAGTTCTGCGTTCAATGATTCAAGTGCTTTGAACTGCTTGACATTTTCGATGGCAATGACTGCCTGGGCGGCGAAAGACACAACCAGGCTTATTTCAGCCTCGTTAAATGCTTCTGGCTCATCACGATGGAGCATCAGAGTGCCTATTGGACCTTCAGCGCTCATCAGCGGAACCGCCAGACTGGAGTGGACCCCATCTTCATCCACGAGCCTAGCCCGCAATTTGTTTGACCCGTCCTGATAAGATTTGGTTGCTGCGTAGTCCGGTATATGAATTGGTTCTCCCCGATTCAATGACTCCGACACCATCAATGTTTCGTCAAGCTTCCACTCGCTTTCGCCGACGACCAGCGACAGTATCGTGCGACCGTGGCTCGCCACCAGGCGCACAGCATCCCCAGCCTCATTCAACAGCGTAAGGTTGGCGTTGCTTGCATTGCAGAGGCGAGCCGAGTTTTCGAGGATAATGTCAAACACTGGAAGATCGTCGTCTCGGCTGCGACTAATGGCGCCCAAAATCATTCCCGTCGCTTTTTCTCGCTCCAACCGCTCCCGCACTTCGCGGAACTGGCGGACGTTTTCGATCGCGATAACGGCTTGTTTCGCAAAAGTTTCCACTAACAAAACATCATCTTCGGAGAATGGATTTGGCTCGTGAAGCCGATGCAACGATATGGCTCCTATTGCCAGGTTGTCTTGAATAAGAGGCACCACCAATGCAGACCGCAGCCCGACTTCATCTACCAAGGTCCTTTGTGTCTCATCTCCCTGTCTGTAAAGCTCACCATCACGCGCATCTGCGATTTGAACAGCCTTTCCCGCTTTAACAGCTTGGCAAGGCAGATGTGGTCCGTCTATCGGCCATCCCTCTTTCCTGATATCTGCTGGCAATTTCTGGCCCACAAAACTTTTAACCTCGACGTGCGTCCGGCCTTGGTTGACTAACAGCAGTGCAGCGCGATTGGCTGCACACAGTCTTGCTGAGTTTTTTAAGATAGCGAGAAACACTGGGTCATAGTCCTCGCGGCTTCGGCCTATCACTTCAAGAATATTCTTGGTTGCGGTTTCGCGTTCCAATCTTGCTTGCAGGTCCCGAAAATGCCGAACATTTTCGATAGCGATAACCGCCTGTGAAGCAAAAGATTCTACCAGTTTGATCTGATCGTCCGAAAAAAGTGATACATTGCGTCGGTAAAGGACCAGCGCTCCGATCCCAATATCACGTAGAACCAGCGGCACAACTAGCAGCGTCCTGGCACCTTCCTCGTCTACTGTCTGGACTCGAATGGGATCTTTCTCGCGATAAAGGTTATCGTCTTTCAAATCCTCGATATGCACTATGGAGCGGTTTTCTATCGCGCGAGCGACGGCTAAATTGCCATCCATTGGGGAGTTCTTGGCAGCGTCTGTTTCCAGAAAATTGCTTCGAGCGCCAATGTGAGCAACTGTACCATAATGAGTTCGCTCTTCGTTGACAGTACTCAGCAATCCCAGCGGTGCATCACAAAGTCTGGCCGCATTTTTGAGAATTGCGTCAAATACCGGTTTTTCACTGTCACTCGAACGACTGATGATACTTAAAATCTCCGCTGTTGCCGTTTCCCTTTCCAGACGGGATTGCACTTCGCGGAACTGACGGACGTTTTCTATGGCAATTACAGCCTGTGCAGCAAAGTTCTCGACTAAGGCCACATCTCCTTCGGAGAAGGGGCTAACCTCGCGGCGATACAAAGTTATTGCACCAATACCCTGTTTATCCTTTATCAGTGGCACAACAAGAACTGAGCGCACACCCTCGACTTCGACCATCTGTACCCTGCGCGAGTCTCGCTGGTGATAGAGTTCGTGGTCGGCAATGTCATCCATCATGATGACTTCAGGTTCGACCACAGGTCGCACTGCCAACAACTCCGTTCGTTCTATCGGCTCTACAAACCCCTTCAACACTTCCGCAAATTCGGCCCTGGCGCCGCGCTGGGCGGGAATAAGAACCTGAGTCCTTGCTTCATTGACCAAAGAAAGAAAGGCCAATGGCGCGCTGCACAAGGATTGGGCGTTTTTCAGAATTACATCAAACACAGGCACTTCGTCATGCCTGCTTTGGCTAATGACATGAAGGATTTCTTGCGTTGCACGCTGCGACGGCGTCTCTCTATCAACTTTGGCCATACAAAATTCGGAGCAATTCGCCCCCCCCTTATTGGAGACCAGCCTAGCTGAGATTTTCGAGGCCGTAGTACAGACATTGCCAAATGAACAATCATCACACAACTTTTGTCTGTCGGTGCGTCGTAATTTGGATGAACGACCAAGCCAAAAGCGGAAATTTGTCCGCTCTGCCGTCATTGACCGCAACAAACAGCTCTAACTGCTGAATGGCAGCTATCGGGAAATCGAATTGATATTTGTCGAAGTGCTCGAAGGTCCGCAATGGGCCGCTTGCGCCATAGCTTCATGGTCTCTCCCCCAATAAAAACTCATCACCGCGCTTTCCGTCGCCTTTAAACTACCGCTGCCCTTTGCCAATCGGAGATGTTCTCGAGGCGTTGTTGACCGGTGGGGGGCGGTGCCCGGTGGTGTGACTAGACGTGGGTCCTTGCCGTCGGGGTGCGCTGAGTTGTTGGCCTGCGGGCCGTTGCGCTGTGGCTTGCTGACAGCCAGCATAATAACGGATGGTTATGTGTCAGGCCGCGAAGAGCGGCCCGGCGCTGACGCGCCGCCCCGGCGGAGCGGCGGCGGTGCCGCCTGCGTGAGCGCAAGGTCAAACATAAGCGCAAAAACAAACGCCGTGCCGTCGCCTTCCACAAACAAAAACGCCGACCTCTCAGCCGGCGTTTTATACAATTCGTGCTGTTCGGTTTGAGCTTTAGCTACAACCAGTCGTCGATCCGCAGCTGTCACACTTCATGCAGGTGCCATTGCGGACCAGAGTGAAATTCTGACATTCGGGGCAGGCTTCGCCTTCATAGCCCTGCATGCGGGCCATGGCGCGCTGCTGACCTTTCGATGGCGTATGGGCCGGAGCGACTTCGCCCTGCTCAACCGTGGTGCGGGTGTTTTCCTCGTAATCACGCTTGAAGGCCACGGCCTCATCAGCACCGGCAAATTCCATCGCCGCCTGCTGTTGATCGGCAACCGTCGCCGTCGCCGTCGCTGCGCCGCCGGACGATGCCAGAGCTACGCCGCCGCCGCCGCCGCTGCCGACGCCGCCGCCGGATGCGATGGCGGTGACCCGGGATGGGGTACCGGAAGGGGAGGAGCTTCCGCTGCCCTCGAGGGAGCCGGACGGGTCATCGCCAACGCTTTTTGCTTCAACCACCTGAAGTTTGGAGCCGCGCATCAGGCCGCGCGACACCACTTCGGCCTTGCCTTCCTTGACGCCTTTGCCAAGTGCGGTAGAGCCGAAATCCGACGTGTCGACATGGGCGAGGTCGTGGCGGTCGAGATAGGAGACGGCCAGTTCGCGGAAAACATAGTCGAGGATGGAGGTTGCGTTTTTGATCGCGTCGTTGCCCATGACGATGCCGGCAGGCTCGAATTTGGTGAAGGTGAAGGCCTCCACATATTCGTCCAGCGGCACGCCATATTGCAGGCCGAGCGAGATGGCGATGGCGAAATTGTTCATCATGGCGCGGAAGGCAGCGCCTTCCTTGTGCATGTCGATGAAGATCTCGCCGAGGGTTCCGTCGTCCATTTCGCCGGTGCGCAGATAGACTTTGTGGCCGCCGACAACGGCTTTTTGGGTATAGCCCTTGCGTCGGTTTGGAAGTTTCTGGCGCTTGCGCACTTCGACGACGCGCTCGATGATTTTTTCAACGATCTTTTCGGAGGTCACCGCAGCACGGGCTGCAGCGGGCGCTTCGATCAGGGCGTCAACGGCCTCATCATCCTCTTCGTCTTCGACGAGAGCGGCGTTGAGCGGCTGTGACAGTTTGGAGCCATCGCGGTAGAGCGCATTGGCTTTCAAGCCAAGTTTCCAGGACATCATGTAAGCGGCGGTACAGTCTTCTACTGCTGCATCGTTTGGCATGTTGATGGTTTTGGAAATCGCCCCGGAGATGAACGGCTGGGAGGCCGCCATCATGCGGATATGGCTTTCGGTGGAGAGCGAGCGGGTGCCGATACGGCCACAGGGTGTGGCGCAGTCGAAGACGGCGAGGTGCTCTTCTTTCAGGCCGGGTGCGCCTTCCAGGGTCATCGCGCCGCAGCAATAGATATTGGCAGCCTGCACTTCGTCCTTGGCAAAACCAAGGGCGGCGAGCATGTCGAAGGTGAAGTCGTTGAGCTGTTCGTCGGAGAAGCCGAGAACATCGCGGCAGAATTCTTCGCCGAGCGAGAACTTGTTGAAGGCGAACTTGATGTCGAAGGCCTGGGCCAGGCCGGATTCGATTGCATCGATCTGGGTCTGGGTGAAGCCTTTTTCTTCCAGCGCACCGTGGGAGATGGCGTTGGAGCCCTTCAGGGTGCCATTGCCGACGGCGTAGGTGATCATCTGTTTGATGGTCGCCTCGTCATAGCCGAGCTTTTCAAGGGCTTCCGGTACGGCGCGGTTGATGATCTTGAAGTAACCGCCACCGGCGAGCTTCTTGAACTTGACCAGGGCGAAATCGGGTTCGATGCCGGTGGTGTCGCAATCCATCACCAGGCCGATCGTGCCGGTTGGTGCGATAACGGTGGACTGGGCGTTGCGGTAACCGTGGGCTTCGCCTTTTTCAACGGCCCGGTCCCAGGCTGCTTTGGCGTGGTCGGAAAGCCCGGCCCAGAGGTCGCGGCCTTCAAGGGCAGCATGGTCGAGCGGTACCGGGTTGACGGAAAGCGCTTCATATCCGGCGGCATTGCCGTGGGCTGCATTGCGGTGGTTGCGCATGACGCGGCCCATTGCGTCCTTGTTGGCTTCGTAGCCTGGGAAGGGGCCGAGTTCCTTGGCCATTTCGGCTGAGGTCTCATAGCAGATGCCGGTCATGATCGCGGTGATGGCACCACATACGGCGCGGCCTTCATCGCTGTCATAGGGGATGCCGGCAGTCATCAGCAGGCCGCCAATATTGGCAAAGCCGAGGCCGGTGGTGCGATAGTCGTAGGAAAGCTGGGCGATTTCTTTGGATGGGAACTGGGCCATCAGCACGGAAACTTCGAGCGCCATCATCCACAGGCGGCAGGCATGTTCAAAGGCTTCGACGTGGAAGGTTTTGTCGTCGCGGCGGAACTGCAACAAGTTCAGCGACGCCAGGTTACAGGCTGTGTCGTCGAGGAACATATATTCCGAGCAGGGGTTGGAGCCGCGAATACGGCCACCAGCGGGGCAGGTGTGCCAGTCGTTCATGGTGGTGTTGTAGTGCAGGCCCGGGTCGGCGGACTGCCAAGCGGCATTGCCAATTTTGTCCCACAGGTCGCGGGCCCGTACGGTTTTGGCTGTGCTGCCATCTTTGCGGGCGATCAGGTTCCAATCGCTGTCGCCTTCAACTGCCTGCAGGAATTCATCGGTCAGCGAGACGGAGTTGTTGGAGTTCTGGCCAGAGACGGTCAGATAGGCATCGGAATCCCAGTCTGTGTTATAAACAGGGAACTGAATGTCTGTATAACCCTGCTTGGCCAGCTGGATCACGCGGTAGATGTAGTTTTCAGGAACCGCATTCTTTTTGGCTGCGCGGATTTCGCGTTTCAGCGCTGGGTTCATATTGGGGTCGAAACAGGTATCGCCAGGGCCATCGCAATTGATGCAGGCCTTCATGATGGCTGTCATGTGACGGGAGACAACCTTGGAACCGGTGACGATGGCAGCAACTTTCTGCTCTTCCTTCACCTTCCAGTCGATATATTCCTCGATATCCGGGTGATCGATGTCAACCACCACCATTTTGGCAGCGCGGCGGGTTGTGCCACCGGATTTGATGGCGCCAGCTGCGCGATCCCCGATTTTCAGGAAGGACATCAGACCGGAAGACTTGCCACCACCGGAAAGGGGTTCGTTTTCGCCGCGGATGCGGGAGAAGTTGGACCCGGTGCCGGAGCCATATTTAAACAGCCGTG
The DNA here is from genome assembly GCA_039969995.1 of Rhizobiaceae bacterium. Taxonomy (GTDB): domain Bacteria; phylum Pseudomonadota; class Alphaproteobacteria; order Rhizobiales; family Rhizobiaceae; genus Pseudahrensia. The sequence goes on along the minus strand of JBDVMU010000042.1, from coordinate 146,440 downwards.
CTTCACGCACCCAAAGATCCATGATGCCGCCGTCATTGACCAGGTCATCGCCTACAGACTGGATAAAGCAGGCATGGGGTTGTGGGTGTTCGTAAGAAGACTTCGACTTGGTCAGTTTGCCGGTTTCATAGTCGACATAATGGTGACCCTGCGCTGGCCCATCGATGCCATAGGCCCAGAACAGGCCAGTGTTAAACCACTGGGGTGAGTTTGGCGCGACCTTCTGAGTGGCCAGCATGAAGCACATTTCATCGTAATAGGCGCGGGCGTCCTCTTCGCTGTCAAAGTAACCGCCTTTCCAGCCCCAATAGGTCCAGGTGCCGGCCAGGCGGCTGAAAACCTGCTCTGCGGTCATCTCTGGACCATAGCGCTCTTCTTTCGGCAGTTTCTTCAGCGCTTCTTTGTCTTCAACACAGCGCCACAGAAAGGAGGGGACGGAGTTCTCTTCCACCTTCTTCAGCGCGGCAGGCACACCGGCCTTGCGGAAATACTTTTGTGCGATGATGTCACTGGCAACTTGACTGAACTGTTCGGGAACCAAAATATCTTCAAGCTTGAAGACAATAGAACCATCGGGATTCTTGATTTCACTCGTCGCCTTACGCATGGGGACGTTGGCAAAGGGAGATTCTCCAGCAGTCGTATAGTGGCGGTTGATGCGCATCTTGTTTTTAATTCCTAATTTTGTAGAGCCCGGGACACATCCGTCCGGCCCAGTATTCCCCGTGACGCACCTTGTTGGTCCGTCGTTTCCATTACGAAACAGCCGAATGGGTGTTTAGCTCCCCTCTGACCGCTCCAGTCTCAACACCATCGACCTGACGGTCAAAATGGCATCCCGTTGCAGTCCCCCCGGTCGCAACTGGCTGACCCGAGCTGAACGAATCATCTCGAACCTTGCGCCTACATCGCACCGCCAAATGCCCAACCTGTCCCCGGTTGTTGGCATTTGAACCAGCTATCCGGAGTGAAACTGGGGCTAATGGCCACCGTTTCGCCCAAACAGCCCGCCACGATATATAGCGTGCCTTGGTGACAATTACCACAATATATTGTGGTTAAGATTACGTTAACGCCACTTTGTCACCAGTTTGTCATCTTGGTCGGAGACCCTCATTCAGGCACAACAAAGTTCCACCGCCGCCTACAATATTTCACTCGAAACATTACTGGCGGCGCGTACTTGCATAGCCGAAATCTGAAGTCCTGGAGCTAACCCAAACCGTTTGCTCCGCCGTACTTGGCTGACGGTTTCGAACGTATCAAACCGCGGTGATCGGTCAATACGTCATGGGCAGTCGTTGAGCAGGAGTCCACATATTTTGAGGCCTTGCACAGACTGTTTCCCTTTCGTCAAATGGTGCTTAAATCAAAGGAATATCAAGCTGTTTGGGGAACCCTTCAACAACAACATTGAGCAAGCATGCACATATAAAAATTTTTGTAAAAAATTCGCTTGACCCTGAGGTGGATTGTAGGGGTGGCGATTCCGCCTCGACCAAGCCACCGCATATTGCGCAAAAATGCAGTCCGGGGTCTATATATTGTGGTGCAGGGGTAGAATCACCGACGCAGAATCAAGAAACTGCGTCGGCAAATGTTGAATGAACGGCAAACCGAATCTCGCGCTTATTGTGTTTACCAAATTGGGCATCAATCGAGCTGATCAATAAACAATGCATCGTGAATGACGGAAGGAGCTTGGGTCGGGTTGGTCTGCATCGTATGACGGGCCAGGATCATGTCTCGCCGACCTTCAAATTCCAAGAACATATGATGGGTGCGGATCCGGTAGAGCGCTTGGTTGCCAAATTTCCTTGAGGTCACAATATCGCGCTCGACATCGAACATCAGCTTTTCGCGCAATGAACGCTCTGGATAGGTGTCGTGGTACCAACCCAAATCAAAATAGTCGGATACCCGCTGGCCAATACAATCGTCCTGTTGTTTCAAAAGGTCGACTTTTGGGTATTGGGCAACATGTTGGAAGACAAAGTCTGGAAACCCATCCGTCACGGTTGGCAAATGGACAGCCAAAATCGGGTCATTGGCAACCAGTTTGCGGATTATCGGATCCAACACGCCATTCTTATTCAGCAATACATCAATCAGTTGACGCCGCAGGCGCTGTGGCACTTCATCATAGCCGCGTTCCCAAGCAGATACCCGCGACTGAGAGATGCCCAAAATGCCGGACAGATCACTTTGCGACAGTCCGCGCTGACGCCGAGCCTCACGCAATGCAGGGCCCGTTGGGCAAGCTCCCGCCGTTGGTGGGGTTTTAGGCAATGTTGCATATTGGGCAGCACCGCGTTTTGTGGTGCTGCAATTAGGTGCATTATCAGAGTCGTTTCCTTGCTGCAAAAGCAATTCTGTTTTATCAAGCCTGAACAAATTACCCTCCATCTGGGGATTATCTGCGCCCTGTCACCAAATTGAAATAATTTGGCCCACACTCTGCCCTCAAATTTCCCATTCAATAATAAATGCTATTCTCACGAAATGTAGTCTCGCATTTAAATTCATGTTGTAAACTCATATATATGCAGGTTTTGCGCTTTTATATAAAAGTTCGGCGTTGAAAACGGCGATATTCAATAAAAAAGCATGGGTGTATTATCGTAATACGGTAATTATCGCGTCTTTTTGCCCCTTGATAGCATGGTTGCGCGCCTCAAATCTGTATCTGGCTTGAACGCGGTTTTGCCGGCGCTTGAGGAAAGGCGTATTTTCGGTGAAAAACAATTCTATCTCGATATGTATTGTGTGAATCCGGCGCGAGTGGGACTGGGTGACAAGTGTTCAGGCGTTAGGCCGCGGACCTTTTTGAAAGGTCACTGATGCTCAATCACGCACATATATGGGGAGCCGGATTGGCAAAAGCGATGTTTCGCCAGCGACGGCCTTTTGTACTCGCTTGTGGTGCAGTTCAGAGGTGAAAAAACCCGCTGCTTCTTGCTGTGGCGTCGGTTTCATAAAAGGGCGGAACGCCTTACCCAATTATGAAGCCACATAAGCAGCTTCCAGCATAGCATTTGGCATGGTGGCCGGGATGGCGACTGGCATGATGTTTGGCATGATGTTTGGCATGATGTCTGGCATGATGTCTGGCATGGGGGGCTGGCATGGGGGCTGGCATGGGAGCTGGGATGGGGGCTGGGATGGAGCGGGATGGTAACTGGAGGGGCGTGCAAACCCGCTGGCAGCGAATTGTCTGAGGAACCGGATGGTGATTGCAAATATTGAATAGCCTAGCTGACGCGCCAATTCAGTGATCACCATAAACAGGCAGCTGCCGATAGAATCACCCCAACTCCAAAATTTTGCCTGGCTCAACCTCTGATTGTGAAGTATAAATAAGTAATTAAAAGTAGAAGGCTAGTACGAAAATCAGGGAGCCTGCAGGTTAATTCATTGATTTGAATGTGAAAATCTAAATTCTGCCTTAATCCTACTGCTCAAGTTTAGACAAGTTCACTTGCAATAATATTTGTTTATCCTGCATCAATATCAGTTGAGGAGGTGTGTGATTGTTCGCTAACATAAAGGGTGCAAGAATATAGCATGGACCTAGTGCAGCATTATGCATACAAGTCTTTCAATTGTCTTTCGGCAATTAGTGCTTAATAGCATTTTGGGGAACTTAAACTATGAGTGGATATAGAAATATTAATCAACTCTTTGGAGAGCTTAATGCGGCAAGTGTAGAAGAGTTAGGGAAGTCTGAGGGACTTCGACTTGCTCGCCGCCAACATGGATTGTCGCAGGTGGAGCTGGCAGACATCCTGCGCATATCCCAGTCGAACATCTCGCGCTGGGAAAATGGTTACGAAGCAATTCCCTACCGAATGAGCCTCGCCATGGCTGAAGTGTTTGCCCAAAGTAAGGAACGGGTGAACCCATACTTTAGCAGTCTGATGGATGCCGACTGGCGCATCAGCATAATGCAATTTGAGAAAACCGGTTTCCTGCTCAATTCGCGCATTATGCATTTGTCCAAGAATCTCTCCAATTATTTCAACATTCCAGAAACGGAGTCCTATCGCGAACTGGCGTCCAATCTGTTTGATCCGACCTGGCGTCCGGCGATATATGGAAGCCAAATTGACCCCAATCGGGTGTCAATCGAGTTTGAGCGCGATTGTATTCGGCTTGCCGACCGACCGGGACCGAGCTCCTGACGCCTGCGGTCGCACCAGTATACGGTTAGCTGCGAAGGCTATGCACCGATTACTCTGTCGATCTCGACCATTCTCGGGCCAGGCACAGGTGAACCGCCTCGCGTCCACAGCATTGTGCAAATGGGAGATCTACCGGTGTTGCCGATGTCAAAAACCGTGGTGCAGAAGGTTCGCAAAAAGGTGACCCCGGCAAACATGGCTCCGATGACCCAGTACGAGTTTAGTGTACGCGCCCCGGCAAGATCTAGCGTCGGACGGCCAGAAAGCCTTCGTCGACGGTGCTCAATGAAGCCAGGCCTTGTCTGACGTTCTGTTGAATAATCGTGCAATTGCTCTACCAACTCAAGGTTGGTCCCGGTCACATTCGTTGTTGTTTGATGGCACGAACGACAATCAACAGGGTGAGGGCCATCAGCGCTACGGCAAAGAAATAGTAGGTGCCTGCAGCGGCAAACCACGCGCTGCTGCCGACCGATTTGGCAAAAATGCCGGTTGCGACCAGCGGCCCGGCAATCATCGTCATCGTGTTAACGCTGGTGATGGTCCCTTGCAGCAAGCCCTGTTCATTGTCCGGCACATTTTGTGACAGCAGGGCAGTTAGGCATGGACCTGCGCACCCCCAGCCGAGAATATGAAACAGAATGCCGGGATAGACCATCCATCCAGCCGTCAACAACGGCAGACCGGCAAAAGCGAACATCGAAATAATGTAGCCGCCCACCAAAACCCGCTTTTCGCCAAACCGCGGCACCACCTTGCGCACCAGGTAGCCCTGCACAAATGCCATGCAAACGCCGACCCAGGCGAGGGAATAGCCAGCCTCCGCCACGCCCCAGTCAAATTGCACCTCGGTCCAAAGAACCCAGATGCCCTGCAAGCCCTGTTGCGCAATGCCCGACAGGAACAGCGCGATCAGCAGAACGGTGAGCGAGCGATACCGGCCAATATATTTCAATGCAGAAAACGGATTTGCCCGCTTGGGGTTCAACGGCGTTCGCTTATCGGCAGGCAGGGATTCCGGCAGCACGAAATAGCCGAACACCATATTGCCAAACGCCAGCGCAGCGGCGAGCCAGAATGGATATTGCAGATCAATACCCCCCAGAACGCCCCCAATCAGCGGTCCGATGGTGAAACCAATGCCGAAGGCAGCGCCGAGCAGCCCAAAAGCCGCGGCACGGTTTTGCTTCGGTGTGATGTCAGCAATATAGGCATTGGCCGTGGAAACGGTCGCACTGAACACTCCGGCCACGACCCGGCCGATCACCAGCCAGATCAGATTGGGCGCCATTGCCAAAATGACATAATCGACAGCCAGCCCACCAAGTGAGATCAGCAAAATGGGGCGTCGTCCAAACCGATCCGACAACATGCCGACAAAAGGGCTGATCAAAAACTGCACCAGCGCAAAGCCGGACATCAGCACACCATATGTGAAGGCAGCCTGCGAAACTTCCTGGCCAGACAATTCGCGCACCAGTTGAGGCAGAATCGGCCAGGCCAGCCCAACACCCAGCATGTCGATGACAACCGTCAGGATAATAAAGGTGAGTGGATTGGCGCGCATGGTGAAGGAGAGCTTGAGAACAGTCGAGGGCAGGGGAGTGAAGTACATTCCTTAACGTGATCATCTTTGGATCAAAAGGAAAAAGATGGGCCCAGACCCTGCGCCAACTATCGCTGTTGCCGTGGCCGCTGCCGCCGTCGCCGCCGCCGCCGGAGGCACGGCCCATTCAGCGCTGACGATTGAAGAGACCAGCAAGAACCTGACCACAACAACCCTTGGTCTGCGTTTTGGAACGGAGGTTGGCGATGATGAAGGGGGCAACCTTCGTCTGCGCAGCATGGCAGGCTGGCGCCGCAGTTTTGGCGACATTGAGCCTGAAGCGCAGGCTTCCCTTGCGGGCGGTGATCGGTTCACCATCACAGGCTCGCCGATCGAGGAAAACAGCTTCATCGCCGAGTTCGGCATCGGCGCAGACCTTGCGCATAATGTCGAAGTCTCCGCCACCTATCGCGGCCAGTTCAGCGAAGCCAGTCAGGCCCACAGCCTCAATGCCAGTCTGATTGGACGTTTCTAGCGGCGGCGAGAGGCGGCGGCGCACCCGCCGCGCGCATTCTCCGTTTTGCACGGATGTGAGAAACAAAATTCTCATCACTTCAAAACTTTGAAATGCCGTTCCTCACGGTCTGGCGTCGGCCTTCCTATGTTGTGTTGGTAACAACAAAGGTCTGCGCATGTCCGCCTCAAAAACCAATTCGCATCCATCAGAAGCTGATCGAAGTGCTGCACTTGATGTGTTTCCGGCGTTTTTCAACGTCGCTGCAAAGCGCGTTGTCATCGTCGGTGGCGGCGATGAGGCGGCGGCGAAACTGCGCCTGTTAAGCGAAACGTCAGCCAAGCTGGAAGTGATCGCGCCCCACACGACTGAAACCATGGATGGGGCTATCAAGCTTTCAGGTGCACTTCATCATGCCCGTCAATTTGAGTTTGAGGATTTGGCAGATGCTGCGCTGGTCTTCACCGCAATGGAAAGTGAACCCGCTGATGCACTTGTCGTGGAAGCCGCCCGTATGGTCGGCGTACCGGTTAACGCCGTTGACCGTCCCCATCTTTGTGACTTTATCACACCGGCCATAGTCAACCGTGCGCCGGTCGTCGTGGCCATATCGACAAACGGTACCGCTCCTGTCCTGGCCCGGCGCATAAAGGGCATGATCGAGAAAGTGCTGCATCCGCGCACCGGTTCGCTGGCGCGCTTTGCTGACGCATTTCGACGCCCGGTTGCCCAAAGTGATCGTGATGGTCGTGCCCGCCGATTGTTTTGGGAGCGGTTTTTTGACGGTCCTGCCGCAGCCAGTGCACTAGAAGGTGATATGGCCAATGCCTGCGCTTCGGCACGGGATTTGCTGGCAGGAGATGAGGACCATCAGGGACATGTGGCACTTGTCGGTGCCGGCCCAGGTGCCGAAGACCTGTTGACGCTGCGAGCCCACAAAGTTCTGCAAGACGCTGACGTCGTCATGCATGATGCACTTGTGCCACTAGAGATCGTCCGCATGAGCCGCCGTGATGCCGAAATCATTGCTGTCGGTAAACGCAAAGGCTGCCACTCCAAATCCCAGGAAGAAATCAATGCGCTGTTGGTGGAGAAAGCCAAACAGGGACTGAAGGTCGTTCGGTTGAAATCCGGCGATCCGATGATTTTTGGCCGGGCAGGGGAAGAAATAGCGACCCTTCGTTCCCATGAAATTTCCTATGAAATCGTTCCAGGCGTCACATCGGCGCTGGCTGGCGCGGCAGAGGCAGAAATTCCGCTGACCCTGCGCGGCACAGCTTCGTCGGTTGTGTTCACCACGGGCCATGACCTGAATGGCAAGCATCTGCCTGACTGGGCACAACTGGCTCTCAGCGGCGCAACCATCAGCGTCTATATGGGACGCACCGTTGCCCGCCAGACCGCCGCACGTCTGCTGCTGGCCGGTCTCGCCCCAGACACACCCGTCGCTGTCCTGGAGAATGTATCCAGGTCGGATTCTCATAGCCGTCGTCTGGTTGGCACCTTGAGCGACCTGCAGCACCTGCAAGACGAAAAATCCTCCCCGGCAGCCGCGCTCATCATCATTGGTGAAGCCGTGGCTGCAGTCCGCCTCGATCTCTGTCAGCCCATAATCGAGGCGGAGCCTATTCAAACACCCAACTCAGTTTCCAACAAAGAAGGATTGGCAGCATGACCATTTTGAAAAATCCCGTCGCCTTTACTGCAAACAACTTGCTCGATGGCGAAGCCGTATGGCTTGGTGCCCACGGTTCCTGGGTTAAGTCGGTTGAAGCCGCACAGGTGTTCACAACCGAAAACGAACGCCAGATTGGCGCCCAGACTGCTGCGCTTGCTGACGCAGATAACCTTGTTGTCGAGCCTTATGAAATCGATGTGACTTTGGAAGACGGTCAACTTACGCCAACAAAATTCCGCGAGCAGATCCGTGCCACGGGCCCAACCATCCGGCTCGATCTTGGCAAACAGGCCGAGCTTGTCGAATTGACCGCGCTTGAGGCGGCATAAGGAAATCCCATGTATCGCTATGATGAATTTGACCGCGAGTTTGTAACTGCGCGCGTGGCCCAGTTTCGCGACCAGGTGGCGCGGCGGGTTTCAGGTGAACTGTCGGAAGACAATTTCAAACCGTTGCGGTTGCACAATGGCGTCTATCTGCAACTGCATGCCTACATGCTGCGCGTGGCGGTACCCTATGGCACGCTGAACGGCTCACAGATGCGGATGTTGGCTCACATCGCCCGCAAATATGACCGGGACTATGGGCATTTCACGACAAGGCAGAACATACAATTCAACTGGCCGAAGCTCGCGGACATCCCCGACATTCTCGAAGACCTCGCATCCGTTGAGATGCATGCCATCCAGACGTCCGGCAATTGCATAAGGAACGTGACTGCTGACCACTTTGCCGGAGCGGCGGCGGATGAAGTGGCGGATCCACGTCCCTATGCCGAGATCCTGCGTCAGTGGTCGACTATTCATCCCGAGTTCCTATTTCTGCCGCGTAAGTTCAAAATTGCCGTGGTTGGCTCTTCCAATGACAGAGCTGCAATGCAGTTTCATGACATTGGTCTGGAAGTCCGTAAGAACGACCTGGGCGAACTTGGCCTCAGAGTTTTTGTGGGAGGTGGACTTGGCCGAACCCCGATGATCGCAAAGATGATCCGCGACTGGCTTCCCGAAGAAGATATGTTGTCTTACTGCGAAGCAATTTTGCGGGTCTATAATCTCTATGGTCGCCGTGACAATAAGTATAAGGCGCGCATCAAGATACTGGTTCATGAGACCGGGTTGGATGAACTGAAAAAAGACATTGAAGCTGAGTTCGTGCGCATCAAGGACGGGGTATTGAAACTGCCGGACGAAGATGTCGCCGCGATTGCCAAGTATTTTGCTCCACCGGAATTCGAAGAATTACCGGCAAAGGATGCCAACCTGGAACAGGCGAAGCTCGACAACCGCAGTTTCGCCCGATGGGTGGACCGCAATGTCAGCGAACATGCTCAATCGGGTTATGCAATTGCCACCGTGGCGCTGAAAGGGACGGGTGAAGCACCGGGCGATGCCACATCTCCGCAGATGGATGTGCTGGCCAATCTTGGCGAGCAATATTCGCACGATGAACTGCGGGTCAGTCACGAGCAAAATGTGATTCTGCCCCATGTAAAGCTGAGCGACCTCAAGCTGGTCTATGATGCCCTGGTTGCCGCAGAGATGGCTTCCCCGAATGCAGGGCTGATCACAGATATTATTGCTTGCCCGGGTCTCGACTATTGTGCCTTGGCGACGGCACGATCCATTCCAGTGGCTCAGGAATTGTCACAGCGGTTTGCAGACCTCGACCGGCAAAACGAGATTGGCGATCTGAAGCTCAAAATCTCCGGTTGCATAAATGCCTGTGGTCACCACCATGTGGGCCACATTGGTATTCTCGGCGTCGACCGGCGCGGTGAGGAGCTCTATCAGGTCACTTTGGGTGGTTCTGGTGATGAACAAGCTGCGGTGGGCGAAATCATCGGGCGTGGTTTTTCCAAGGACGACATCAGTAACGCGGTTGAAACAATCGTCGACACCTATCTAGCCAGGCGCCTGTCCGATGATGAGGCATTTCTGGAGACCTATCGTCGTCTTGGGCCGCAACCGTTCAAAGATGCGCTCTACCCCGCAAAGGAGACTGCATAGATGAGCACGTTGTTTATTGATGGCGCGGTCACCGAAGATCGCTGGGTTCGCATTGATGGCGAGCAGCCTGTACCTGATGGCGAGGATGTCGTTGTGTCCCTTTCCATTTTCAAAGCTCAGCGCCATGCTCTTTTGACGCGTAATGTTGGACGGTTCGGGGTTTTCCTTGAAGCCGATGACCAGATTGACGGCATTGTCGAAGATCTCGGTAAGATGTCACTTGTGGCTCTGGACTTTCCGTCCTTTGCCGATGGACGGGCCTACTCGAAGGCAAGATCATTGCGCGATCGCTATGGTTTCGCCGGACAGGTCCGGGCAACTGGCGATGTGCGTATCGACCAGGTCCAGCATATGCGGCGCGTCGGTTTCGACGCCTTGCAGGTCAGCCATCAGCCAACAATTGATTCCTTGATGGAGATCAAGGAAGCCGGTCTAAACCTGTTCTATCAACCGGCTATTGAGGGCGCAGAAGCGCGATCAAGTACGGGTGGCAGAAGTTGGGCACGACGGGCGCTATAGGGACAAATCATCATGAAAATCCACGTTACTGACCCGCAAGGGAATACTGCGGAATTGCCTGCGCTTGAAGGCTTTCGGGTGATGGAAATCATTCGCGACTGGTCGAGTGAATCCGGCATTGGAATCAAGGCAGAGTGTGGTGGCGCATGTGCCTGTGCGACCTGCCATGTGCATGTTGATGCAGAATGGGTCGATCGACTTCCCGAAATGCGCGACGACGAAGAAGAGCGTCTTGATGAGGCCTTTCATGTTGACGACTCTTCGCGATTGTCTTGTCAGTTGATTATGAGCGAAGCGCTTGACGGATTGCGGGTGGCGATATCACCGGATGCCTCTATCGAGATTGCAACGCCAAAGGTTGCGTAGCTGGACATCCGCAGTCGCGTATTGGGTCCGATCTCAGCCAAGGTGCGGTGCTAAACCCCTGCTAGCCGTCGAGAGCCGCGACATGCATCGCAGTCTTTTGAAGAATGTCCGATAAAGTTTTGCGTTCTTCTTTGCTGAGTACAGACAACACTTCCTCTTGTCGGCGTACAAGGTAGGCCGAAATTTGTTCGTGCAAGGCGCGGCCAGATGGCGTGACCTTCAAAGTCGCCTGACGTGCGTCACCCGGGTCTGGAGCTCTTTCCAGATGCCCTTCATCCACCATGCGATGCACGGCGCGACTGATGGTGTTGCGTGGACGCCGCGCAATGCGGGCAACATCTTGTGCCGTAAGCTGATCAAAGTGAGACAGACAGACAAGCAATATATATTCGGCCCGGGCCAGGCCAAAGTCACGATACACCGCATCATAGGTCGGCATGACTATGGCATTGCCAAGATAGGTAATCCGATAAGCATCGGGGTATTCAATTGTGTCGAAAATCTTGGTCAGGTCAGCGGACGCCATAACTCAATCCTAACTCCCCTAAGGGGTTGCAAGTTGCTGTTCAATTTGATCATGTTGTTCCAAATGGAACAAGTTTGAACTTGCGGACTTATGACTGATTCCAAGCCCAAACTGACAATACCGGACCTTGCTGGCAAAAAGGCGGCAGGTGAGCGTCTTGTCATGGTTGCGGTGGGCGAAGTTCTTACAGCGGCCTGGGCGGAGCGAGCTGGTGTCGACATCGTAGGCGTTGGTGACAGTTTGGGCATGACCCTGCACGGCCATGAAAACACTCTGGCGATGACGGTTGATCAAATGATCATGCATTGTCAGGCGGTTCGCCGTGGTGCACCCAACACCCTGAGTCTGGTATCTATGCCCTATGGTTCCTATGCGTCGCCTGACATTGCCGTCAGCACCGCGGTGCGCATGATGAAGGAGAGCGGTGCAGATGCCGTCAAACTTCAGTTGGGACGGGAAGGGGCCCACATTATTAAGGCGGTTGCTGACGCCGGTGTGCCGGTCATGAGCCACGTCGGCCTATTACCCCACAAGGTGCATTTGCTGGGCGGCTTCAAAATGCAGGGACGCACAGCTGAAGCGGCGATGGAACTCGTCGACAATGCCCGGGCAATCGAAGACGCTGGCGCCATTGGACTTGAGATCGAAGCGATGCCCTATGAGGTTGGCAAGGCTGTTGACGAAGCCGTCGATATCTTCACCTTTTCCATAGGTGCTGGTGCTGCTGGCACCTGCCAACTTCTCAATGGTTACGATCTGCTCGGTGCTTTTGACACATTCAAACCCAAATTCGCCAAGCGCTATGCCAATCTTGCTGAAATCGCGACCAAGGCCTTTGGAGAGTATTGCGAAGATGTCCGATCAGGACGTTTTCCTGACGAAGACCACTCATATCAGATGAATCCTGATGAGATCGCCAAATTGCAGCAACTGCTAGGGAAGGACAGGAAATGACACCCGAAGTTCAATCACCCAATGGCCAGACCATTCCCAACGGTATGCTGGGAGATAATTACCCGCGCAACATGTGGTGGGTCGCAGCCCATCGCGATGAGGTGTCAACCAAACCGCTGGCGCGCTGGCTGCTTGAAACACCGGTGGTGTTGTATCGTCTCGAAGATGGCACGCCGGCTGCACTTTATGATCGCTGTCCTCACCGCTGGGCACCGTTGTCAGAAGGTCATGTATGCGGCGACAAACTCGTTTGTCCCTATCATGGCATGGAGTTCAACACGGCCGGCAAATGCACCAAAGCCCCGACCCAGCACATGAAACCCAAAACGGCAGTGATCCCCTCATTCGCTGTCAAAGAAGCGGGTGCCTATATCTGGATTTGGATGGGCGATCAGGACGCAATCGATTGTGACCCACCAGAAGTTGGATATCAGGTCGATCCGGACTGGAGTTCAGTCAATGGCTATTACGAAGTGGCAGCCAACTGGGTGCTGATCCGTGAAAACGTGTTGGACCTCACTCATATCGCGTTCCTGCACAAAAACACATTCAAACAGGATGACTGGATCACCGCTCCCGATACCTACATGGATGGAGAGACGGTTTGCTATGAGCAGGAGTTTGATCTTGCTCCATTGTCACCGTTGTTCTGCGCTGGCATGGGCCTGCCTGAAGACAAGCCGATCAAGCGGGTACAAAAAGGGCGCATGCCATCTCTGGCAATTTCATTCTCTGACTGGAATGTGCACGACCCGGCTCCAGAACCCGATCGCCGATCCGAATTCATCATGCGGGGGTGCCATATTGTGACGCCGTCCAGACGTGGCCAAACACACTACTTTTGGATGGCGGCATTCGATGTGCCCGAAATCTCAAGCGATGTGGCGCAAAAAACCAAAAACAGCGTCACCGCCGCGTTTGATGAAGACAAGCATCTGCTGGAGAAATTACAGGCCAGCGTTGCTAACGACCGGCGCGGCCTGGACTATCTCGAAGTCACTTTGGGTGCCGATGGTGCCGGTATCAAGGTACGCCAGATTCTGAACAAGAAACTGAAGGCGGAGGGAAGGGAGCTTTAGCCATTGCTCCTGGTGATTTTGAGGGCACAGGCGCCCGCAAAATCACCACGAAAATTTCACAGATCAAGCCAAATTCTGCCATGTCGGAACGAAAGGTTGCGCTTTTTGAAGCGATGCCCAGGAGACCTTCATGCGCACCACACTTTCTTCGCCACGCAGCAAATTTCTCGATCATCTCGAAGTGGCTGCACGCGAGATTTGGGTGTTTGGTTTGAAGCAAGCAAACGCCGCTCTGTTCGGCGGTTTGCTGCTCGGCTTCATGCTTGTGACAACGTTCGTCGATCTGCCTTGGTTGCACCGCTACGACGCCATATTTGTCTATGCGATAGCCGTGCAGATTGTGCTGCTTGTCGGGCGTCTTGAAACCCCGCGTGAAATGCTGGTGATCTTCGGATTTCACCTGGTCGCAACGGTGATGGAAATCTACAAAACGTCGGAAATGATTGGGTCGTGGCATTATCCTGAACCAGCTGTGATCGCGCTTTGGAATGTGCCGCTGTTTGCTGGTTTCATGTATTCTGCGGTTGGTTCCTACATTGCCCGAGCCTGGAAAGTGCTCGATCTGCGTTTCGCCAATTATCCGCCCATGATCCATACCTATGCGCTGGCGATCCTGATCTATGTCAACTTCTTCACCCATCACTTTGCGCTTGATATTCGCTATGGCCTTGTCGCCTATGCCGCGCTGATTTTCTGGAATACGCGCATTCGCTTCACCGCGTTGAACCAGCATTCCATGCCGCTGTTGCTTGGGTTCACGCTGGTCTCGCTGTTTGTCTGGATTGCTGAAAATCTCGCCACCTTTGCCAATGTCTGGCTTTATCCGAGCCAGCAGGCGGGATGGACAATCGTATCACCCAACAAGCTGGGAGCCTGGTTCCTGCTGATGATCGTAAGCTTTGTTCTGGTTTCGCTTTTGCATCGCAGGCAACTTAACTCAGCGATGCGCCACCCGTCGGCTTCTCCCTTCGCCACCATTCGTCGGTCGGCAAGCTTGCGATTTAACAGGGCAGGCCATAAACAGGTCCGCACTTGGGAAAACTGAGCCTGTGAAATGTATCAAAGCGCCTGCCAAAATGGTGAAAAGATCTTTGCCGTTGCGCCAATGATGGACTGGACGGACCGGCACTGCCGGTTCTTTCATCGGCTGCTGAGCAAGCAAGCCTTGTTGTATACTGAAATGGTTGTTGCTGATGCGCTGATTCACGGCGATGTTGCCCGCCACCTTCAATTCAGCAACGTGGAACATCCCATAGCTTGCCAATTGGGCGGTTCGGAGCCCGAAAAACTGGTCCACGCCGCCAGGTTGGTGGAACAATGGGGTTATGATGAGGTCAATCTGAACGTTGGCTGCCCCTCAGACAGGGTTCAGAGCGGCACATTTGGCGCATGCCTGATGCGTCAGCCGGAACTGGTTGCGCAATGCGTTGCTGCGATGAAGCGGACCGTTGAGATGCCTGTCACGGTCAAGTGCCGTATCGGAGTCGATGATCAGGAACCCGAAAAGTCACTCTTCGAACTTGCCGAGCGGGTATTTGAAGAAGGCTGTGATGCTCTATGGGTTCACGCCCGAAAAGCCTGGCTGCAAGGTCTGAGCCCCAAGGAGAACCGCGATATTCCACCGCTCGACTACGCCATTGTGCAACGCCTGAAGCAGCAATATCCAGAACGCTTTATCGGCGTTAATGGAGGTATCGCTACGGTTGAAGCATCAACGGGGTTTGTTGATCCAGATCTGGCCAACCCGCTTGATGGTGTCATGATTGGCCGTGCAGCCTACCAAAATCCGGCGATTTTGATGGGTGTGGATCGGGCATTTTACGGTTCAGATGAAGCACCAACCGACCTGGCCGGCCTATGTGAGGCGATGATGGACTATACAGCCGAGCATATCGCCAATGGCGGCAGGGTGCATCATGTAACGCGGCACATGATCGGTCTGTTTCAGGGCATGCCTGGCGCCAGGCGCTATCGGCAAATCCTGTCGGTTGAAGCTTCCAAGCCGGGTGCCACTCAATTGATCATTCAGCAGGCATTCGAGTCCATTCAAGCGGCACACAAAGCTGCCTAAAGGGCAAGCTGCGCGATTAACCCTAACCCCAGCTTTTGGGGTGATTTTGCTCGTTAAGACTTGATTAAGCATTGGTCAGACTGGCACCTTGTTGGGAGAACACTGGGCAATGAGTGTGTCGGGAGGTCGTGCTCCACCGGCTCCTTGTCATGAAAAGGATGACACGCGGATAATTTCGCAAAGGGGGGCCTATGGCCTGCACACGCACTTTGAAACTCGCATTTGGCGCATTGCTTTTGCTGGCCAGCATTCTGGCATTCGATATTTCCAGTAAGGCACGAGAACGAGGGTTTTCAACCATTGCTGGTGATGGCGTCAAAAAGCGCCCTGTGGTCAGTTCCAAAAAATATCGGAACTATCGCAAACTGCCCAAACACCTTCGCCGTCGAGGCGCTGGTGGCACGTTGCACAAGAACCTGTTCTTTTTTGACGGTAGTGAGCTGTTGCGGGAAAGCCGTCGGGAAGAAGGCGCCCGTCAGCGTGGTCACCTGCGTAACAAGGTTAGCGTCATGCGCAGCCGTCCAGGTGCAAAGATCATCAGGGTTTCAGAGAAAATGAAACGGTTGGGCGAAGAGCGGGCCGCCAAGCGCGAAGCCAGAATGCTTGAAGAGCTGGACAATCTCGATATTCGCTACTATCGCGACTCCGAGGCCTATGATGCTCGTTTTCCCAGCATCGTTTATCTTGATGTCATCAAGTGACGGGTGACCGCGTATAGCGACAGGGTCGCTGCGTTTGATACATTCAGTGACTTGATTGGTCCCGGCATATCGAGACGCGCGAGCGCCGAGCAGGTTTCACGCGTCATCTGCCGCAGGCCCTTGTTCTCAGCACCGAGCACCAGCACTACTTTTTTGACGTTGTGAGTCGTCAGCGTATCTTCCAATATCAGTGGGCCATCGCTGTCCAACCCAATGGTGACGAAGCCCATCTCATTCAGCTCCGCCAGGCTTTTCGACAAATTGCGCAGGCTGATCAATCGAATCGTATCGAGCGCACCGCTGGCTGACTTCGCCAGGACAGCGGTTTCGTGAGCCGAATTGCGGCTGGTTGTCAGCACGGCATCGGCTCCCAATGCGCTGGCCGACCGTAAAATGGCTCCGACATTATGCGGATCGGTTAATTGATCCAGCGCCAGAATCAGTTTCGCGTCGGCGAGATGAAACAACTCGCTGGCATCAAGCATATCAAGCGGTGCGCACTGCAAAACAACGCCTTGATGTACCGCTTCCGATCCAACCAGTTGTTGCAGATAGGCCGGTGGCTTTATTTCAACGGGGAGGGTGCCCCGATCAGGGTGAATATGGTCAATGCGGTCCGCGCCATTCTCCGTGACGATCAAACGCTCGATTCGCCGCTGTGGATTATCCAGCGCCGCGCGCACGGTGTGCAGTCCGTAGAGATAAAGGCTATCGGCATCAGCGCCGCCGCTGCTGCCGCCGCCGCCGCCGCCGCTACCGCCGCGGCGTGTGCCTCCGGTTCCGCTGCTGCGTTTACCACGATTTTCCGCTGTACCTTTGCGCGGGTTAGAGCGTCTTGGGCCATCCTTAGGATGTTTGCGGGCAGGGGGGCGATTGTTCTTCATCCGGCGGAGTTACCATGCATGCTTGGTCGTTGCACCCATTTGGCGGTGAGAAAATTCACGATAATGCAAATGTATCACAATTCTGCTGTTGTTTTTGTTGACACCGAATTGCCCAATCGTCATAACGCGGCTGCTGGCTTGGAGGAGTGTCCGAGTGGTTAAAGGAGACGGACTGTAAATCCGTTCGCTTAGCGTACGCTGGTTCGAATCCAGCCTCCTCCACCAGCCAGCTGTTCACTCTTTGTGATTAAGAGTTGGCGTGCGGGACCAACTGACCTAATGTGTCCCCAGATGCGGGTGTAGCTCAATGGTAGAGCAGCAGCCTTCCAAGCTGAATACGAGGGTTCGATTCCCTTCACCCGCTCCAATTTCCAATAAATCCAGACCGCTGCACCAGCTCCCACTCTATGCGGGTTCCTGCGAAAATTTGTAGGCTGGGCAGGGTGCACCAGCAAAAATCGTTTGCAAAACTTGACCTTGCCAAGGTTCTCGCACAGTTAGTTTGCATGAGCGCTCAACAGCAACCCATGCGCGGCAGGCGATGTTCAGACCTGCAAGACCAGCTTGGATAAACCGATTATGCAGATCGTCTGGCAGGCCTTTTATCGCGCCACTATCAAGCTGATCTACGATGGCGGCATGGCCATCGCTTCAAATGTCGCGCTGTCCTTGCTTCTGTCGCTGTTTCCTTTCCTGATGCTGATTGCCTCCCTGGTGCGCCTCTATGGTGATCCGTCGATGGCCCAGCAAATTGTCCAACTTCTCTTCGGCGCGTGGCCCGGCGATTCTGCCGAGGCGATCACCGAACAGGTCCGCCTGCTGCTGTCGCAAAGCCCGGGTGAGTTCTTTTCATTCTCCACCTTGGTGGCGCTGGTGTTGGCGACAAATGGAATCGAAAGCGCCCGCGATGGCCTCAACCGTGCCTATAAGGTGACAGAACGCCGTTCCTTCTTCTGGCGCAGGGCCCAGGGCTGCGCCTTCGTGCTGCTCGGTGCTGTTGCCCTGATTGCCTCAAACATCATTCTGGTTGGTGCACCGTTTGTCTGGCTGTTCCTGATCGTGCGTTTTGAATGGCTGGTAGAATTCGTGGTTGCTTATCGGGTGGTGCAATTTGGCCTGCCTCTGCTGGTTCTTGCCACCAGCCTCTTCGCCTTTCACAAGTTCCTGCCGGACCTGAAGGGACATCAGCGCAGGCTGGGCTGGGGAATTCTCATTACCCTGGTCGGAATTGCGCTTGGTTCCAACCTGTTCGGCTATTACCTGCAACACATTGCCAATTACACAGCTCTCTACGCCGGCCTGGCCGGAGTGATGGTGGCCATTGTCTATCTCTACGGTCTGTCAGTGCTGCTGTTGTTCGGTGCCGAGTTCAACACGGCCCTCGCCGAACTGCTCAGCAACAGCGAGAGCGGCGAAGGCGGCGAGAGTGGCGAGAGTGGCGAAGGCGGCGAAGGTGCCAGCAGCGATGGGAGAGATGAAATTGGCCATCATGGCGATCGGCCAGACAATCCCACCAACCACACCACGAAAAAGCCAATATAGGACTTGATCGCAACAAGGTTTATCGTTAGCGATAGCCGCGCGAAGGGGTATAGCTCAGTTGGTAGAGCGACGGTCTCCAAAACCGTAGGTCGCGGGTTCAAATCCTGCTGCCCCTGCCAGAAAATCCAACAAAACCAAGGCGTTACAAGTGGCTGCAGATTTGCCGCGTTGCTGGGTTTTGCGCTGGCAACAGCCTGGCAACAGATTTCCCAGCCCTTAATTTTTTTTGTGAGTATCGGCTTTTTTGCGCCGTGCCGGTCGAATCAGCAGCTTGGACCGGATAAGATGGGGCATGGATCAAATCAAAAAAGACATTCTGCAAGCAATCCCGACCAGCACAAAGCCGCTGACCGATGAAGCCATATTCAGACTGGCCGAGGCATGGGGCCATCAAATCGAGTGGTTTGACCTAAAGGACGTGGTGCGCGAAATGTATAGAGAGGGCTTGTTGATCCCAGATCCAAAGAATCTTTTGCTATCTGCCATCAATCCAGAAAGCCCATGGGCGCAAGAGTGCCTTTATCCACAGGCTTCCACAAATAAATATCAGTAGAAATCTAGTCGCCTAGTGTTTCCAAGTGTTGCGCGGCGTTAAAAGCTTAATTACATCAAATGGTTAGGTGCTAATTTTTTGTTGTGAACTTCTAGAACTCGTGTCTTTTCTATGCCTGCAACTAATTTCATTTGCAGAAAAGGAAGCACAATGTTTGACGCAGAAGAAAAGTCCCGCAGTTACCGCACCCCCATGGAAATGGCTCGCCTGATTGGGGTCAGTGTCCAAGCCCTCAACTATCATGTTGACCAGCACGAAATCATCGCCCCGCGTATCAATGGGCGATTCAAGCAATACCACATTTGGCAATTTGGCTATGTCCGTTGCGACGATGCAGAGCTAGGCGCACGACCGGCCAGAGAGGCTGAGAGAGAGCAAAACACCAATATCAAGGCTCTTTACCAGCGCAGGCCAAAGACGCCTAAGCGGGCCAGAGAGGAAGCCGCGATGGCACGGGCGACCAAAGCGGTGGCTGCACTGTAATGGCCGAGCAATCCCAAGATCAGCAGATCCTTGATCAACTCAAGGCGATGAACACTCACCTCAAACAGATTGGCGACAGTCTGGCAGAGCGCAATGACGACTTGGAAGAATTCAGAGACACCATTCAGCACCTTAACAGGGCGATGGGATGCCAATGAAAAAAGCCGCCCCCTTATTGGCTGTAAGGGAGGCGGCTTTACCACTTCGAAATCCACCGAAAGCATTGGAAAGATTTCATGAGAATGACTAGCACGACAAGCGCCTTCATTCAATTGCGCCCCCCCTAAATATCCCCTTTTGGCTGGGTAAATTGTGAACAAAACGAGGTTTTTAATTGGAATTAGGGCAAGCCACTGCCCCTAAACTGAAGGCAACTAAAATGAATATTGATGAGCAAGACTCCCATCCATATGCGCCGGGAAATCCAACTAGTCTGGAAGAACTAGCCAGCCCAAAAAAGCAGGATCCCACATCGCCAAAGGCGCGAAAATGGGTCCATGCAAACAAGGTCAAAGTGAAGCCAAGGCCCCACTTGATCAGAAATCTGTTGCCCCGTGCAACCACCACTTTCATAAGCGCAGACCCCAAATGCGGTAAATCCTATTTGACGTTGCAAATGGCCCAATGCCTTGCCAGGGGAACTCCCATGTTCAATGAGCCGCTTCATTCAGTCAGCGAGGTTGGTGACACGCTTTTCATTGATATGGAATCGGACCTACAAACCAACACAAGCCGCATGAAGGATCTGGATTATACAGACGACGACGACGCGCGGCTGGCTTGGATATTCCAAGACGAATTTGGGAACTCGCCAGACGAAATTTATTGTCGATTGGGGCAGGGTGGCTCACTTGTCCAAACCATTGAAGACTGGCACCGCAGCGTCGAAAATCCGCTCATGGTTGTTTTGGACACCTTTAAGCTTTGCCGCCCGGAGAACAACGGCAGGGGCGACATTGTGGCGACAGATACGAAAGACGTGGCCGCACTGAATATCCTTGCGCGTCGATTGAATATCTCAATCGTTTTGGTTCACCACAACAAACAGGCCAAGGATTCAAGCGTTAGGCAAATGGCAGGCACAAGCGGCCTTACCGGCACGGCTGGATCAATCTGTATTCTTAAAAAGGTCTCAGACCATATCCGCCGGTTTTCAGTCGAAAGCCGTTACACCGGCGAATTGAACTATTTGATTGAGAAAACCGCCGAGCGGTCCCATTGGGAACTACCACGTTCATATGAGCATCACGTTAGCGTCAAAGGCAAAAATCTGGCGGTGTTGCTGGCAATGGTTAGGCTGGACGCTATCAAGCGACCCATCAACACCAAGACGATATTTTCGGCCGTCCCATTGGAGGATCAAGTCTCAACAGCGAACATTGCAAACAGCATCCGGCAATTGAACCGGAGAAAGATGGTGAACTATCCCGAAAGCAAAGGGGGAGACTATCACCTTGTAAACTCAAGCGATGCCGTGATTGCCCTCACGACTCAAATTCAAGAGGAAGACTTGGAACAAATGAAAACCGAGGTGAAACCATAACAGCCACCCATAGGTTGGTGATCAAAAGCGCGTCCGATGGGCGCGTTTTTTTTGGGGCAATATGTCACGATATGTCATTAGGAAAACTTAGAATGACATATTAGATAGTTAACATATTAACTAAATCAAAGGTACCTGTATACCTAAATGACATATAGACATATCATCTTATTAATCCTTTGTTTTTATTATAAAAAATAGATAGTAAAAAATGACATATGCAATGACATATGTGTTCCCATAAATGACATATTGGAGGGGGAGAAATTGAAACACCCACTAACAGACCCCCCGATATGTCAATATGTCTATAATTATGGGGACAAAGGCTTCCCAGTTGAAGGAAGAGAAGAGTAGGCTTGCGCGAAGATTGGACGGTTTGAGGGAGTATTATTTGGCTGATATCGATCCAGAGGCGGTGAAACAGGTTGCTGAATCGATTGCCGCTAATAACAGCTGGTCCGTTCGAGATTGGCAGTCGTTTGTGCTTATTGTTCTGGCTCCGCTGGGCATCGTGTTGGCCCTTTGGCGCTCCTGGGTGGCTCACAAGCAAGTCCGGATTGCAGAGGATGGGCAGAATCTTGATCGCTTCCAAAAAGGCGCGCAGATGCTTGGTGATAAACGTATGTCTGTTCGACAAGGCGGTATTCTGGCGCTTCGCGAACTGGCATTGTCGGCTGTAAAACGCAAAAAGTTAGGTGGTCAATCCCATGACGTATTGGAATTGCTTGCTGCTTTTATTCACGAAAATGGCTCGCAATCGAAACATGGAGGCCCAGTCGTACCTGCCGACACAGAGATGGCATTGGATGCGATTTCTCGTATCAATGAGAAACGCATCTCTATGATTGGTTTGGATCTTCTTCGCTCTGTGGACAACGGCCGTCACTCTGTCGACATCTACAATGCAAGTTTGCCAGGATTGAGGTTGCACCAAGAAGAGTTTTCTGGCGCGGGATTCAACGGAGGCGACTTTACTTACGCACGCGTGGTGAATTCGTTTTTCAATCGGTGTTCGATGATCAACGTCAATTTGGGAGAGGTGGAAATCTTTGGGTCCCATTTTGATCATGCAATCTTCCATAACGTACATCTCACAAATGCCCATTTTTACTCTTGCGAATTTAACGATGCGAGCATTATTGGAAGCACTCTCAAAGGCGCTAAGTTTATGAGTTGCAAGTTCAATAACGTAGACTTTAAAAGGTCTGATTGGTCAGAGGCCACCTTGGACAAGAAATCGCTTTCCGAGGAACAAATCAAAACGCTCGAAGACGCCGGAGCGACCTTGAAATAAATTGCCGCGGACGAGGAGAGCTAAGCGCGACCCCTAGTTCATTTCTCGTGGGGGGCGACCAAGTCCTGTTTCCTTGGCAATCCTCGTCCTGCATTTGGCGTAATCCGGGGCCACCATTTGGTAATGAGCAGCTAAATCCCAATACTTGCGGTATTTGTCAGAATGTCTCTTTCAGGCCATCGTTCAACACTCCCATACTAACCAAACAATGGCACAGTTTTAGGGGGCTTAGCCCCCCCCTCAATTTTGACATTTGGCCTTTGGACGCATGAAACGAGGTTTTCACAAACAAAAGAGGGGCCTAAAGAGGCCCCCCGGTAGTTAGCAACAAATGGTTGGTTTTATCGCGCTGGAGCGTTTTCGAACTCAGCTACAAACTGACCACCGGCGATGCCCTTTTCCTTGGAAAGCTGCTCAATCCTATCTGGGAGCAACTTGCCATATTCAGGACGCCATTCCCTATGCGCCTGGACGCTTTGCCAGATGGTGTAGTAGGTGCGCAGGCCGTGAGCGAACTTGTAGAACGTGAGCGGGTCGATAGTTTCCAGTTCCCTGATACGCATTGTAACGGTGCCGGTGCTGGCCTCTGGATCGATTGGCTTGATGTTTATTAGTCCGGTCAATTGTAGAGTCCTTCATTCTTGTTTGGATTTTGGATTGCAACGTCATCTAGGCCCCTGAAGGCGAGAGAGCAGGCGTCGATCATGTCGTCATTCTTGCCACCGGGAAATGAGACCATTTCATCTATCAGCGTCTGGTGAGTGGTTGGCGTCCCGTGAAAGGTGACTAGGCCTTGTTCCATTCTAGCGGCAAACGGCACGGCGCGACTTACTTTGTCGGTGTCAGGCGTCACGCCTTGCACGGGCAGGGTGGTCTGTCTCAACAGTTCGTCCACCATTGCGGCCTGATAGGCCACCTTTTCCACAGAGATGACGTGACAAGGCGTTTCGCCGTAAAGGGCTTGGATACGTGCCAAAGTCTCAGCAAAGCTCATTTTGGCGCGTTCAGAGTGAATTACAAAGATTTGGCCGGTGTCTATGTCGCGGCCCAGGATCACAAGCGCGGAAAAGTCGGCGCTGGTCTTTTTGGAAATCGCCAGGTCAACTCCCATGCTCACCACCATGCGAGAACCAAGCGGGGCGTTTGAGGTCTGCTCCCAATCCCTTTGGAATAGAGCGTCATTCAGGTTTACAAAGTCGCCGTCAAGATAAGCGGCTGCAAGCTTGCTGGTGTAGTTCTGGCGAATGTTCGAAATGTATTCGCGCGGAATATGAATGTTTTCATAGGTGCTGGCTTTGATAAGCCGCCATCCGGGCTTTGGCGTCTTGAAATGGTGATAGGCCCAATTCAGCCCCTCTGGTGTGGTTGTAATGCCTATTGTGGCGTCACTGGACCGCCTGTTGCGGCCAAGGATACGCTCAAAGGCAAGCTGGGCGTGTTCAAACTTGAGTAGGTCTATTTCGTCACAAATCGCACTATCGCTTTCGAAAGCAATGATGCGATCTGGATTGCTCATTGATCGAAAGATAAACTTCCCATAACCGTGCCAATGGATTTCATAGTCTGACTTGTTGGCAACGAAATCCTTGCCATATCTCATGCCTAGGCTGGAAAGCTTTTCAGTCATTCGCGCCATGCCCACATTCTTGCAGAGGTCAAAGGTTGGGAAATATATCGCGGTGATCTTGTTGGAATGGGTGAGGTTAACGGCCCTTGTCATAAGCGCCTCTGTTTTGCCGCTACCATAGCCGCCGACAAATCCGGTCACTGGATCCGTTGACGTGACAAAATCGAATTGGGAACGGGTGAGCTTCATTCGTCTGCAAAGCTTTCGCGGTCATGTTCGCGGGTTTCAATCTCAAGGATCGACCGGCATTGGATTGCGTTACCCCCGTCGCCATTCTCTCTTACAATCTGGGAGGCCAGTTGCAGGGACTCCAGCAGCAGCTTTCCGTTTCCCGGCGCTATCTCACCGGCAAAAATGGCTTTGGTGATATTCTTGGCCGTCTGCCCCAGATCATCATCAACAAAGCTTTCGATTTGATCGATTGGCCGGAGCAATTGGGTTTCGGTCAGAACGTGCCGCAAAATAGCTGGATGGCCTTCACGCGCCATCTCATAAGCTTTCTTGCTTATGCTCTGGCTCCAAGTCTCCTTTTGATCCGTTTCCTGCGTTGCCAATTCAGCCCATCCTTTGCCAGTAGCGCGCAAGCCGTGTTTTGTCACTGTAATATATAGGAGAATTACGGTTTATGGAAACGAGGCTCCCCCATCGTTTTGCAAGATGTAATTCATCCACATCTTTGGTTTTCTGGATACATCAGGAAACACGCAAGAAAGGATGCAAGGCAATGACCAGCGTTTCTAAATGGCTAACATATCCCGAAGTGATGGCAATCACGGGACTGTCACGCACAACAATTTGGCGACTGACTTCAGAAAACGAACTCTTTCCAAACACCATCAAGATTGGTGAAGCCACCCGATTTGATGCCGACGACCTATCCACATGGATGGAATTGCAGAAGGAAGCAGCAGCGTGAGCAATGGGAAAAAGATTGAGGCACTAGACGCCTTTCGGAACTTCTCAGCGGGTTTTGGAGATCCGACAAAGGATAAGCGCCTTGGCACTCATTACGCGCGTCAGCGTGTCAACTTCAGGGCAATAGACGCCTTGTGCAGTAGTTCTGCAATGGCGCGGCGTTTGTCCATCACCATTCCCCAGGACGCAACGAGAAGCTGGCGCAAGTGGCTTGGCGATCATGCCACCGAGTTGGAAGCCTTGGAGCGCCGACTAAATATCCGCTCAAGCGTTTATCACGCGATGGTTGAGGCCAACAAATTCGGCGGGGCTGTGCTGCTGCCGGTGTATCGGCGCGAGCCAGACTATTCAATGCCTCTAAGACTTAGCGATATTAGCAAGGGCGATTTGGTGGCTCTGACTCTCGTGCCGCGTGAAATGGTAACAACCAAAACCATCAATATGGACATTTCCAGCCCCCGCTTTTACCGGCCCGAAATCGTGACTATTGATCCAAGCGCAGGCGATGGCGAAACCCCGCTAGATATTCATCATTCCCAGCTTATCTGGCTTGATGGCATTGAAACTTCCAGTTATTCGCGCGGCACCACCGGCGAGGGCTGGGATGATAGCTTTATTGAGCTATTGCGGCCCCAGATTGAGGCCTTGGACAGTATCAGCGCCAACATTGATGCGCTGGTGTTTGAAGCACGTATGCAGACCCTCAAGGTCAAAAATCTCAGCCAGTATTTTGAGAACGCGGAATTTGAGGCCCGCTTCACTGAGCGGGTAGCGGCCATGCAAACGCTCATGTCCAGCCTACGGATGCGGATCATTGATGAAGAAGAAGATTTGACGACAGAGAGCTTTAACTTCTCTGGCCTCTTGGATTGTCACAATACGGCGCTGCAAACGTTGTCGGCGGCGTCTGGCATTCCAAAGAGCCGATTGCTTGGCGAGAGTGCAACAGGCCTTGGCGACAGCGGCAAGTCAGATCTGCGCAACTATTATGATCTGGTGCAGGCCAAACAGCAGCATGAGCTTGCAACAGCGTTGCGGCCTCTTGATGAAATCATGCACCGCTCAGTCACCGGCGAACCTCTGCCGGTTGAGGATCACATTGAGTGGGTGAAGCTCTGGGAGCCGGAACTTGGCGACCATGCAGAGGCGGCTTTGAAGTGGACCCAATCGATTGCCAACCTCTATGACACTGGATTGCTTGATCCAGACGTTTTGAGCGCAGGCGTTAGCGGAAAGCTTGAGGAAGTGCTTGGCATTCGTCACGACGACACCGGCGATTTTGGCCCCATAGTCCTTGCAGAGCCGGATGATAAAACGGTTGAATAAACGTTGTTATATGCCAGTAATCATTGGTTATTCTGATTTTACATTGTAAACTTACGGCAGGGGCTTTCCCTCAAGGTTCCGGCTAGTGTCCTGCCTTCCCGTTTGGTTTTCCGGGGGGGCAGGATGCGATCAAATAAGGATTATTCAAATTGACAGGTTTTAGAAAAATGGGCGCAATTCGCGATGATTTGCTTCCCGGCGAAGTGTTGAAGGATGGCGAAGTTTTGCAGGATGGCGAAGGCGTTAGCGTTCCCCTCTTTTTCATGGACAGCGCAAGCCCAGCGGGCAGAGGTCCACAAGCAAGCCTCTATGATGCAGCGGTTGAAATTGTTGCAGGCGATGCGGCCCAGGCCGATGCCGAGCGCAAGCGCGGTTGCCAGCGCCAAGGAATCCAAGACGCTCAAACGCTCAAGGGCGGCGGTGTTATCCGAAGCCGATTTATCGACAAAACAAAGCAAGCGGTCATGCTTGGTGGTCGCCGTATGGTGACAAGTGATCACGGCCTTTCGCCTTTGACCTCCCTTGCATTGGGGAATTTGTCACGCGCCGAGGCCATGAAGTTTTTCACGAAAGACGAATTGGAATTTATCACCCGCGCAACGGATCCAGTGATGGCCGGTGTCGGGTATCACAACGCAATGATGCGCCTCCGGGCAGAATTGGACCAATTGAATGTTTGAACAGGCTAAACAGGCTGGGAGCCTTCAAGATCCCGATGCAATCCTTGAGGCAGTCAACGCGACTCGCTCAGAGCTTGATCAGATGGAAGAAAAGGCAGGCGGCTTGCAAGAGCGGTCACTTTCCTTGGACACCGACGAAGGCAAGCGCAAGGGCATGTTGCTTGAGTTGTTCGAACTCAAAAACAATATCCTGATTGGCAAAAAGGCCATCACTGACTTGGAGGAAAAGGCCAAAGAGGTCCGAGCCGCCAAGCGCAAGGCGCGGCTTGATGCCGAGCGGGCAGAGCTAACGAAAGAGCGGGACAAGGTTTGTAAATCGGTGGCGCTTCGCTGGGAAAAGGCCCATCGGGAAATCAAAACCTGCCTTGAGGAAGTCGCGGCGGCGGATACTGAGGTTGGCCGACACAACGCCAAATATTCCAAAGAGAACGTGACCAGCGCCAGCAACATGCTGAGGCCTCCCGTTGTCAACGGCGTGGAAGTCGCAGGGCTTTCCTCTGAGCAGCTTTTCTCCCTTGATGGCTTGGGGCCTGCCAATGTTCAGCGATACTGAGGCCTTGGAATACATCACCGAGCACTATGACGCGGTTTGCGGCACGATGGCCAAGGATCTGGCCGACGCCTCTCTTTGCAGAGGTCGCACTAGTTCCCTTGATCCAGAGCTTTGGATTGCGTTCGGCGCGGTCCAGGCGGTGATCAGTGAGCAGAGCAAGGCAACAGAGCAGGCGTTGCAGAAGCGATCAACGGCAATGGCAGCGGCCCAGCGCAAGCGCAAAGCCTTGTCACACCTCTTAGACACTCTCAGAGACCAGCCACGGCGGTCTCATAGGGAAATCGGTGCGTTGGTTGCCGAGTGCGCAGCGGCCAAGGGAAACCATAGTGAGGCGGTGTTGGTCGCGGCGATCAACGTCGCCACGATTTACTCAGAGCTAAACACGCTGGGCCAATTGGACACTAATCAAATCGTCATTGGATTGAACACCTACGGGCTTAACAAGCCGAGGGCCTTGGACCTTGAAGGCGACGTTCAATACCAGAAAACAAGAGAGTAGCGGCAGTACTCAGCAATCAGCAACAGAAAGGCCGAAACCTTGGCGGCAACTTACGAACTGGTGGATCAGCTTGGGTTTGGAGGCAAAGGCGAACAGAACCAAATTGTCAACTTTCACGGCGACTTTGGGCAAGCCAGCTATGACAATGGCCAGGTCGGGACCAAGGTACTCGGATAGGACAGGGCCTCGAACCACGAAAACTGGTTTAGAAAATTTAACTAACCCAGAACGTCGGAGCGCTCTGGGCCTCAACCGGCAACAAAGACGGATTGAGGATAAGCGGCAGGCATACGTTGCCAGACACGGATAAAAAGGAGGGTAATCGAGTCATGGATGAAACCCACCAATGCCACTCAATAAAGTTTCTGATTCTAGTGTCGCAGCTCCACCATGTCGGTAGGCGAATTTCGCGTTTCATGCTTACTTTGAACCAATGTAGTAATTGAGGGACAAAGACATGACAAATGCTGATCCATTCAAGAGATTTGAAAATTGGTCAAAGGAATATTGGGGGCAAGATGCCAGTGAACCTGAGCCGCTAACCGAGAAACAACAGAAGATCGTGTCTAAAAACATCCGACTTCTGTTGGATGCTGAGAAATGGGAAGCTGAAGTAGAAGCCTTTGAATCCTCACTGGAAGCATTAAAGGACCCTGACGCGGCGCTGGCCAAGCGATCAGATTTCCACGTCCGGTTTGATGCGTGTCAGTTGGATGACTCCTTAAAGGATGTTTCCAACTATCGGTTTCCATGTGACGTCTCGTTCAACGACGCCAAGTTCGGAGACGGTTACGTCTCGTTCAACAACGCCAAGTTCGGAGACGGTTACGTCTCGTTCAACAACGCCAAGTTCGGAGACGGTCACGTTTCGTTCAACAACGCCAAGTTCGGAGACGGTAACGTCTTGTTCAACAACGCCAAGTTCGGAGACGGTGGCGTCTCGTTAATAGACGCCGAGTTCGGAGACGGTGACGTCTTGTTCCACGACACCATATTTGGAGATGGTGACGTCTGGTTCCACGACGCCATATTCGGAGACGGTAACGTCTCGTTCAACAACGCCAAGTTCGGAGACGGTGACGTCTCGTTCCACGACGCCAAGTTCGGAGACGGTAACGTCTTGTTCAACAGCGCCAAGTTCGGAGACGGTGACGTCTCGTTCAGCAGCGCCAAGTTCCGAAACGGTACGGTCTGGTTCAACAACGCCAAGTTCGGAGATGGTAACGTCTTGTTCATGGACGCCATATTCGGAGACGGTGAGGTCTCGTTCCGCTACGCCATATTCGGAGACGGTTACGTCTCGTTCAACGACGCCAAGTTCGGAGACGGTAACGTCATGTTCAACAGCGCCAAGTTCGGAGACGATGGCGTCTCGTTCAACGGCGTCAAGTTCGGAGACGGTGAGGTCTCGTTCAACGACGCCAAGTTCGGAGACGGTGACGTCTGGTTCCACGACGCCATATTCGGAGACGGTAAGGTCTCGTTCAACAACGCCATATTCGGAGACGGTAACGTCTGGTTCCACGACGCCAAGTTCGGAGACGGTGACGTCTGGTTCAACGACGCCATATTCGGAGACGGTAAGGTCTCGTTAATAGACGCCGAGTTCGGGGACGGTGACGTCTCGTTCAGCAACGCCAAGTTCGGAGACGGTTACGTCTCGTTCAACCACGCCAAGTTCGGAGACGGTTACGTCTCGTTCAACAACGCCAAGTTCGGAGACGGTAAGGTCTCGTTCAACAACGCCATATTCGGAGACGGTAACGTCTGGTTCCACGACGCCAAGTTCGGAGACGGTGAGGTCTCGTTCAACGACGCCAAGTTCGGAGACGGTGACGTCTGGTTCAACGACGCCATATTCGGAGACGTTTACGTCTGGTTCAACAACGCCAAGTTCGGAGACGGTAACGTCTCGTTCAACGGCGCCGAGTTCGGAGACGGTAAGGTCTCGTTCATGGACGCCAAATTTGGAGACGGTAACGTCTTGTTCGTGGACTTATCTCTAAGTTCCACCTCCATGGCCGCCTCGGCCATGGAGGTGGAAGGCAATCTTTATGTCAAATCACTTTTTCCACAACACTCGGACTTTTCACAATTGAGAGTAAACGGTACCGCCAGCTTTTTGGGCAGTAAATTTGCGGAGGTCCCCGACTTTAGAAACGCTCATTTCGTCCGCCCGCCGGAAGTAGCAGCCATGCGGGTGGAACCACCCAAAATGCACCGAAAACCCGGCGCCCTTTTCATCCATGCCTCAAATCAGGACGACGTGCACAAATACCGCAAACTAAAGGGCATGGCCCAAGCTGCCCATGATCACGAAAAGGATGGCGAGTTTTTTGCTTTTGAAATGATGGCCAAACGGGGTTGGGAAACCACCACCTGGTGGGAGTTGCTGGCAAACACCATCTACTATCGAGTTTCCGGCTACGGTCAGAGATACGATCTGCCTATGCTCGGATTGATCATCAGCTGGTTTATCTTCGGCCTGGGCAATCTGAGCCTTGCCGGTGATCCAGCGGCTCTGTCTGAACGAATAAAATTTGCATTCGCCTATTCGTTCAACAACACCGTTCCATTCTTGGGGTCGCTGCGGCGGTTTGTTGGTCAGCCAGAAGAACACATCAGCCATTTCGACAAAGTCTTCACTGATATAGCCTCTTCAGGTGCCAACATTGATCTCATGGTATCAGTCGCTGTTCTGCAGCAGCTCATTGGGCTTCTGCTGTTGTTCTTTGTGCTTTTGGGCCTACGCACCCGTTTTCGCCTGAAATAAACAAAAATCGAACACGGAGTTCAAACCATGCGCAATGCCCATGATAACAATCCTATCCCGACAAGTGAAACTTTGCAGCACCTCTTGGAGCAAGATCGAGGCGATAAGTCGTTCTTGTTTTCTTATGTACTCATCTGGCTAATAACCTGCCGTGGAGTCGTAGTGCTATTGATGTAGGGTCCGAAGGTCTCTCAACAAAAACAATCGATCTATAAAAGACTGTGCCAAAAAGGCTGGTTTTGGCAACAATCTGGCAACTCTGAAAGCAGAAAATGACTGAAAACACCACTTCACCAGCCCGCCAAGAACGAGGGCGCATAATCCAAGTTTTCCTGACCGACGCAATGGACGTGCTTGCGCCAGAGGACCACTCCAGTTTCCTAACCTTCCTATATTGTAACGAGTTCACTCCGGTTGGCTGGAATCTGCTCGATAACGGCTTGCTCCTGCTCTCTGGGCTGGATGGGCAAGGCGATGCAGAGCCTTTGTTGTATTGCTCCGAGACAGGGGCAACAGACAGCTTCCAGGCGCTTAAAACGGAACTGAGGACTGCGCAGGGTCGCCCTTATATCGGCGTCTCTCTGGGCCGCTTTCCGGTTGATGCCGAGCCTTATACCCATTTCGATACGGTGGACTCGGTTCGCCACACTGACAACCGAGTGTTTGCAGTGGATTTCATCGCGCCATTTCGAGAGGGATTTGGCTACAGCGACCATTTATCAGCGGCCCAAGACCTGATTTCTCAGCTTCCAGAGCCGTTTGACAAGCTGGGCTATGTTTACACCCTCTCGCCGCTTGCAGGCGTCCAAGACGCTAATTGCTTGCGCGTGACGCTTTGGGGCATGTCCACCACTCCGCTCAAGCGCGGGCAACGTGGTTTCATAGCCTCAATATTGGAGCCTTACGGGGCGGATCCGCGCAGCGGCGACGTTGACCACGTTTTCCTCACTGCACCGCTACAGATGCCAGAGGGGCAAGAGCCGATCATTCCAGCGCACAGCAGAGGGGGCTTTGTCTT
This sequence comes from Rhizobiaceae bacterium, assembly GCA_039969995.1. Lineage (GTDB taxonomy): Bacteria > Pseudomonadota > Alphaproteobacteria > Rhizobiales > Rhizobiaceae > Pseudahrensia. The sequence goes on along the minus strand of JBDVMU010000042.1, from coordinate 114,606 downwards.
CACCGAGGGCAAGCTGCCAGAACTCAACCTAAGCGAGAGCGGATTCGAGCGCCTATTACGTCAATCGACAACGAGGTAACGCTGGAGGGTTCCGGCATAACTGTTTCGGGTGCCTAACTGACAGCACAACAAGAATGGATCTGTTCGATTGATAAGAATGGAATCTGAGATGACTAGAATACTTGTCGAAGACAAGACTACCGAAACAGTGTTGGAAATTTTGGACTAGCATCGCCAATTACCAAATCAATCAAAAAAATCGAGGAGAATTTCGATCATAGAATCGCAACAAGTCATACAAGTCATTCTGCAAAAGACCGATTTTGAGCTTCACCTCCGATGCCATTTTGGTCAAACTGTTTGACCCACCTACAAGCCAAGAATCGGAGTCTTCAACCACCGATTGAAAAACCATGGCAGATCCGATCTCGTCTGCCATGGAACCGATAGCAATGCGAAGATCCATCACTTTCATCATGTGATCGTCATCCAAAATTGGGAGTACCTTCTCAAATTCCTTGCTTTCCCGAAATCCGAAGAATTTGTTCAACTCTGATTCAAGATTTTGCCGAGGAGTAAAGGCGTCAAGATAGCTTATCTTACCACTCTTGAGTTTGTGCTTTAGTGACGTTTGCACACCGAGTTCTAATTTCTCGGTTAGGCTTTGAATTTCTGTGTGGTGGTTCAACAGCATTGCGAGAAAGTCATGAATGTTTCTTCGTGCTGAAACCGCTTCTTCCCGTAGAGTGAGCGCGATCAATTGACGATGGTTTTCTGATTGTTCGGCCTGGGACATTTTCATTTCAGTAACAGTGACGAACGCGGCTACTACTGCTGCCAATCCACCGATCAGAGCCGACCATCTGTAAAGCCAGTTGTTAAGGATGTGTCCTTCAGGCAAGAACACAATAATCACAGCGGCAACGCTGAATGTAATCAATATTGCGGCGCTGGCCTCGGGTTGTCTTTTGAAGAATCCCAATATTTCCCTCCTTATTGATGGCAGCAACAACGCAATTTCGGTGTTGCACAATTTATTTGCAAGCGCCTCCACTTACATTTTTGAACCTCTAGGTAACAAGTTCGCAAAATGGCAAAAGGCAAGGTTCGATAATTGGTTTCAGAAAATCGCCTTGTAGTTTATGAGGCTAAACTCGAAAGGGCCGCATGGAATTGAAGGCCTGGTTTGGTTGCAACAATGTCGCATGGGTTGAAATGGTCGTGCAGGTGCAGGCGTTCTACGGTATCAGCAGAGAATGACATAGCGTTTCCTTAGCTTTCGTTGTGTCTAGAGGGCGGGAACCATTGGCGTGGTTCCGCTCTCGCTGGTGTCTTTTCTAGGTGTCGTATTTCCTCCAAATTATATCGACATTTTCAGGACTCATGTTCGTGGCTTCCGACACAATATCGCAGGCGGTTCTAGCATTTGACTTTGGGTTGCGTGTTCGTTGCATTTCGAAATCAACTATCAGCATTGCAACGGCGTTTATGATTGCAGCATCATGGGATTTTAGCTTGAGGGCGTTTTGGGCTTTTGGCAGGCTTCCCAAATCTATTTTGTCCCTGAAATGTTTCCTAAATTCCTTTCTCAGAGCGGGGGCGTGGGTTCGCTCATAGATGGCAATGTAAGCGTCGAGGGCATGGTCAAGGTGAGGTTGTTTCAACAAGCGGCCCAGATCATTCGGCCTTTTTATTTCGGCCATTATTTCGCGCACAGCGGCCTCTGGGGAGCCTTTTTGCTTTCCGTAGTGGCTCACCAGCCATTTGCGCCTTTCAAGCGCTGCACGGCTTCCTCCCCAGCCATACCGGCCAGCCATATCCGGCCTAATACCGCGTAAGGGCTTTTGATTGTCAGACACGAAGCTGGACCACGTTTTGTGCGGAAAACTTCTCACCGTGAATGACCAGATTGCTCCACGCTTCCAGAGCTAGGCGGCGTTCATCTATGAAATTGTAGAGCAAGTAACTATCTTGGGCACCACTCACACGGGACGCGGTTGCAGAGTGGTTCAGGCACCGGTCAACAACGTGAATCGGTATCCTTTCCTCTGCCATCAAGGAAACGAAAGCGCGGCGGAAATCGTGCAGCTTCCAACCTGTAATACCGGCGAAATCATCTAGGCGTATCTTGACTTTTGAGAAGCCGGAAACAGGGGTCTGTCCGTCCGTGTTGGTGAATATAAATCCATCATCATCGCGCAGATATTTTTTGACGATTGATAGGCCATGATCACATAGGGGGATCAGGTGTTCCGTGCCATTCTTGGTATCGGGGATTTTCAGCATGTGCTTTTCAATGTCAACGTGGCTTGTTCTGAGCTTGGCAATTTCGTTTCGACGTGCAGCGGTGAGCAGCAGCAATTGGATCAAGTCGCGCCATTGGGGGGCGAGTTTTGTTGTGGCTTCCCAAATTGTGCGCACTTCCTTGATTGTGAGCTGCCTTTGTGGGGCGGTTTGCGGCTTTTTCGGGGGAATAATCCCGTCCATGACGTTCTGCTCAGTGAAGCGTTCACTGCGGGCAAAGCGGAATATGGCGACGGAATAGACAAGGATGCGGCGAGACACGACAGGGGCAGCGCCACGGCCACGGCCTATGATGCGGTAAAGCTGATGGTCGGTTAGCGCGTCTGCTCTGTCATTGGACATTCTGAGGCCGGTGGCTTTCACCATTTGGCGAACCTCTATATCCGAAAGATTCCGTTTTCTATCGTCCGAAATTTGCTTGACCATTGTATCGGTCATTTCGGTTATAGGGGTTTCCAAATAGTCGGCAAATGCGACCAGCAAGAGCTTTTCCAATTCACCGATGCGCTTTTTCTTGTCGCGGCTATCAAGATAGAGCTTGATCACTTCGCTCATGGTCTTTTGCGTCTTGGTTTTTATGACTGCGTCGGCGGCTTGTTTCTCTGCCTCTGCTACCCGATCAATGCCGCGTCCGACTTCCACAGCGATTTCATTTGATAGGCGTCTGGCGTCTGCAAGTGTGATTGTTGGATAGGTGCCGAGCTTGTGAGTTCTGCGGAGGGATTCCGTGCCGGTGATGGTCTTAGGAATTGTAATGTCAAAGGCGAATATCTTGGAGCCGGTTGGCATGACGCGCAGGCGAAGCCCAGGAATAACGGCGTCTGAAATCACATATCTATTATCTTGAGGCTTGAGGGCTTTAACTTCTCTATCAGTGAGCGCTTTTTTCATTCTTGGCGTATCCTATTCTGGCAACAGTCTGGCAACAGATTTGCTGAAACAAGCAGCAACAAATGGCTATGGCTAGAACTACGGATTTTCGAAGTCAATTGATTTTATTTGTTTTTTTTACATGTGGAAACATGCAGCAACACAGGGTTGCGAACTCCAAAACCGTAGGTCGCGGGTTCAAATCCTGCTGCCCCTGCCACTACTGCGAAAATTGAATGCCGCAATTTTTTTGAATAGCTACGTTTTCGATTGTTTGCATTTCACCTTTTAGTTTGGCAATTTCTGCCTCAGTAGCTTGGTTGCCTCCTACAAAAAACAATGCTGGCCAAAACAGGATGACTCCAGCTGCAGTGACCATCTCATCGCGATCCGCTTTAGCCGACTGCACTCCTTTGACGTCCTTTGCCCTCCATGACACCCTTCTGGCCTCGGTGGTTAGCTGTTTACATGTAAGGTTCTGGTACGAGAGTGGTGAAACATAAGCAGCCGTTATCTCCTCTGGCTTTTTTGCACAGGCATTAAGGCCGCAGATGCAAAATCCGAAAAACAAAATGGCTAAATTTATATTTGGAAAAAATTTCATAATGGGCCTCTCACTAGCCCAACTCGCCACATATTTATGAGAATGTTTATTTTGTCAACCATTTGAAATTAAATTACATATAATATTTACATGGTAAAAAATATCAAATCGAATTTTATTTTCTAATATTCTATTTTTATATTCCTGCAGTGGTTTTAGCTGTGGATGAAGAATATGTTTCTTGCGACCAAAATCGTTATGAGGAGTATAGAAAATGACATCGCCACAAGACCCGTCCATCAAGGCCTTTCCCTCAAAGAGAACTAAGGAAGGTGCATTGTCGGAGCTAAATCGTGGCATGGATTTGCGCGACTACTTTGCTGCAGGGGCACTCGCAGCCATGTCAGATGAAAGGGTCTATAATCCGCAAGGCACAAGTCAGACCGAACATTTCAAAAAGGTGGCAGAGGTTTGCTACCTGATGGCAGACGCCATGATAAAGGTTCGGGAAGCAGAGTGACGGGCAAGCCTAAAACAGTGGCCGCTATTTGTGCTGCACAAATGTTTGTATTGGTTTCCAGTTATGCGCATGCACACCAATTGCCTAATCAAGTTGTAGCCACCCTTTATCGTAGTAGCGCCGTAATCGAGGGTGTAAAGTTTAAGATTGCAACTTTTGACTCAGCGGAGACCACAGTTGGGGGCTCTAAACTTGATTACAATTGGCAAAATTGCGTCGATAGCGCCAAATTAAGGATGAGGCAAAGTGGTGTAACTACTTTGTTCTGGTGTGAGCGCGGATATCACAATGAAAAACAATAGCGCTGATTTGCGTTAGGTATCCTCTGTTTCGGGGGCGGCTACACGCTGCAAGCGGACAAGCCCATTTTTACCTCTAATAACTCCACTCCCACCTTTTTCATGTGCTCTGGAGCAAAATCCACTCTCAATCTCCATTGTGTTTGAAAATCGTCACATCGCTGGTGCATTCTCTCCAAGGGGCACAACATCTTATCTCAGGAGGAGAGAAGGTTGTGGGGATTTTCTCAAATAGTTTGAAGACGTTGACTGCTGTACTGATGGGTGCTGGAATCGGTTTAACAGGGATCGCCGCAACAGCGCAGAGGCGCGAAGTAAGCTAGGCAATGTTCTTGTTACGGGGGCCACCGACACTGAATAGGTCATACAAAGTGGTAATTGATGAACTCGATCCGGAATCAACTGACATTGGCAAAATTGCGATAGACGCGATTCAATTGTCTTCCGTAAATTTTGATAAGAACGATGCCCTCATACTGGTGGAAAAGTCCCGTTCAATGATCACATTATTGAAAAAGTGACATCTTGATCCCATTTAGCCATAGCGTCCAGCAAGCGGTCCAATAAAGAACTTGCACCTTTCCTAAATCCCGCTATAACGCCGCTCATTCCACACGCGGATGCGTGTTGGTCACCGTTTCTGTTGAAACGATCAGCCCCGAGTTAGCAATAACATGGCACTGACCAGCACTTCCGGTGCGGCAGATTTCCGTTCTGTCGTTCTTATTCGCGCCAGGTATAACCGGTAAAAGGAGATGCGAGCCATGGCTCTGCCCGATTTTTCTATGCGCCAGCTGCTTGAAGCTGGAGTTCACTTTGGTCACCAGACCCACCGCTGGAACCCGAAAATGGATAAGTTCATTTTTGGCGCCCGCAACAATATCCACATTCTTGATCTGTCCCAGACCGTGCCGCTGCTGCACACCGCTCTGAAACAGATTTCCGACACCGTTGCCCGTGGTGGCCGCGTGCTGTTCGTTGGCACCAAACGCACTGCTTCCGAGCAGGTTGCTGACGCTGCCCGTCGTTCGGCTCAGTACTACGTCAACGCCCGCTGGCTCGGCGGCATGCTGACCAACTGGAAAACCATTTCCAATTCCATCAAGCGTCTGCGTGAGCTTGAAGAATTGCTGGGTGGCGAACAGTCGGGCTTCAAGAAGAAAGAACTTCTGAAACTGACCCGCGAGCGGGACAAGCTGGAACGCGCCCTGGGCGGCATCAAAGACATGGGCGGCACGCCAGACATGATCTTTGTTATCGACACCAACAAGGAATCGATCGCTGTTCTGGAAGCTGCCAAACTGAAAATCCCAGTTTGTGCAATTCTCGACTCCAACTCCGACACCGCCAATATCGATCTGCCAATTCCAGGCAACGACGATGCGTCCCGCGCCATCGCGCTGTATTGCGATCTGGTTGCCAAAGCGGCAATCGATGGCATTGCCCGTCAGCAGGGTGCATCCGGTGTTGATCTTGGTGCCCAGGCTGAAGCGCCTGTAGAAAACGTGCTGGAAGCTGCACCAGAAGCACCAGCTGCAGAAGCACCAGCCGCAGAAGCACCAGCTGAAGCCGCTGCTGCTGAGGAAGCCCCGGCCGCTGCTGCTGCAGAAGCTCCTGCTGCTCCTCTGTTTGCTGCCCCTGAAGGCGATGCAGATGACCTTAAGGAAATCAACGGCATTGGTCCCGTGGCCGAAACCCAGCTGAAAGAGCAGGGCATCACCACCTATAAGCAGATCGCAGAACTGACTGCTGAGGACATTGCCAAGGTTGACGAATACATGCCGTTTTCTGCGGCACAGATCGAAGACTGGAAAGCTCAGGCAACTGAGCGCCTGAAAGCCTAACAGCTGCATTCAGGAACGGATCGCATAGCTGACATGCAAAGCTTGTAATGCGGCCCACAAACACGATCTAACACACAAGCGGGAGCCCCTGGATTGGGGCTCCTTATTTCATGACAAATAACTTCGCTTCGCTCATCTCGGATTCGCCGCGATGTGATGGAGCCAACCAGAAAGGCTATTGAGATGGCTATTTCAGCATCAATGGTGAAAGAACTGCGCGACAAAACCGGCGCAGGCATGATGGACTGCAAAAACGCGCTGAACGAGAATGACGGTGACATCGAAGCAGCAGTAGACTGGCTGCGCGCCAAAGGCATCGCCAAGGCCGACAAGAAGTCTGGCCGTACGGCTGCCGAAGGCCTCGTTGCCGTCGTCAGCGCAGGCTCGAAAGCCGCTGTGGTTGAAGTCAATGCAGAAACCGACTTCGTTTCCCGCAACGACGACTTTCAGGCACTGGCTTCCGGTATTGCAAACACTGCCATGGGAACCGATGGATCTGTTGACGCGATCAATGCTGCCGACATGGGCGGTAAATCGGTTGCTGATAGCATCACAGCAGCTATCGCGACAATCGGTGAAAACATGGGCCTGCGTCGTGCAGCCGTGATGGAAGTCGAAAACGGCGTTGTTGCCTCTTATGTCCATAACGCAATTGCTGATGGTCTTGGCAAAATCGGTGTTCTGGTTGCGCTGGAATCTACCGGTGATGCGGCCACGCTGAGCGCAATCGGCCGTCAGGTCGCCATGCACGTTGCTGCAACCAATCCATTGGCTGCAACCCGCGATGATATGGACCAGGAGCTTGTCGAAAGAGAAAAGAAAATCTTCGAAGAAAGCGCTCGTGAATCCGGCAAGCCAGAAAACATCATCGAAAAGATGGTCGAAGGCCGTATTCGCAAGTTCTACGAAGAAAATGTTCTGATGTCTCAGACCTTCGTGATTGATGGTGAAAACTCCGTCGAGCAGGCGCTGAAAAACGCCGAAGCTGACGCAGGCGCACCAATCGCTATGAAGGGCTTTGCCCGCTTCCAGCTGGGTGACGGAATCGAAAAAGAAGAAGACGATTTTGCTGCAGAAGTTGCTGCAATGAATAAAGGCTAAGTCTTTTTTCTATAACGTTTATTAGGGGCGGCTCCGGCAACGGTGCCGCCCTTTTTATTGGTCTTTAGCCGGGCCGAAGAAGCCGTCCAGAAAACCATAGAACCATTGGGCCTGGGGCTCATCATGGCGCGCCATGAGTTGGTTTTGTTGTTCTCGGTTCTGGGCCCCCGGTTTGCCGTAGCCGATGGTTTTCAGATCCTGCCAACGGCGAAAGTTTTCAATCGTCTGCTCGGCATGAAACTGAAATCCGTAAACGTTTTTACCCAATCGGAATGCTTGATTCTGGTAGGCGTCACTGCTTGCCAGGTGAACCGCTCCTGTGGGCAAATCGAAGGTGTGGAAGTGGGCCTGGGCAACGAAAATTGACTGGCTCAAAAAGCCTTCATTCAGGCCAGCCTTGGATGGGTTGAGTTGATAATAGCCAAACTCAAAGATTTCGTCCTCTTTCGGTCCGGTCCAGGCACCCAGGTGACGGGCAATCTGCTGCGCTCCCTGGCAGATGCCCAACATTGGCAAGTCGGCCTTAAGGCAAGCATCAATCCAACGTTCTTCCTGCAACAGAAAAGGGTGATTTTTGCTATCATCGGCGTTGAACGGGCCGCCATAGAGAACCGTGCCACAGATATCCGGCTGTGCATTCAATTCATCCAACAACCCTTCCAGTTCATCGCCTGCAAACGGGTAGCGGACGTCGATTTCATAGCCATTTAGATAGGCCCAGGACGCGACACGATCGTCGGCCGGTACATGGTTGTGACGGATCAGAACCAGACGTTTAGCTGTCATGGATTCACCATTTCATGGGTGGTTTCACAAGGCATGGCTGACGCTGATGAGTGGGTTGCAGATGGTGCAATGTAATCAAAGCAGTTCGGTCAATTCAAGCTGCCACTGGATTGCCCGCCAAAGACCAGCCTATGAGGTGACAATCCTTGCTGCATCTTGTAACTGTGAGCCGCGCCGCGCGTCCGGCGCTATACAGATTCGAGGACGACCAAACCCCATGAGCCAACCGCAATTTGCTCGCATACTCTACAAGATTTCCGGCGAAGCGCTGATGGGCGATCAGTCCTTTGGCATTGATCCCAAAAAGGTCAGTCTGATTGTCGACGATATTGCCGAGGCTGCTGCTCTTGGCTCGTCGATTGCGCTTGTCGTCGGTGGGGGCAATATCTTTCGGGGCATGGCGCTGGCGGCTGGTGGTGCCGACCGGGTAACGGGTGACCACATGGGCATGATGGCAATCATCATGAATGCATTGGCTCTGAGGATGGAATTTGAAAGCCGTGGCGTTGCCGTCACCGTGCTTTCCGGGCTCGCGGTACCCCAGGTTTGTGACACGTTTACACAGCGTGGCATGATCGAGGCGCGTGACCGCGGAGATGTGCTGATTTTTGCAGGCGGCACCGGCAATCCTTACTTCACATCCGACACGGCCGCCGCATTGCGCGCAGCAGAATTTGGTGCCGATGCGATCTTCAAGGGCACTCAGGTGGATGGAATTTATTCTGCCGACCCCAAAAAAGACAAAAATGCCACGCGATATGACACGCTTGCCCACACTGATCTGCTTGAAAAAGGGTTGAAGATCATGGATGGATCAGCGGTTGCGTTAGCCCGCGACAATGATATTGATGTCGTGGTATTTTCAATTCATGAACCCGGCGAACTGGCGCGCGTCCTGTGCGGGCAGGGCACTTTCACCCGGGTAAGCAGTAACTTTTAGCGATTAAGGTCCGGCTCATTGCGCTGAAGACCCGACAAAGGACACATATTATGGCTGATGGCATAGATCTCAACGACGTAAAGCGACGCATGGAAGGTTCGATCACCTCCTTCAACAAGGATCTGGGTGGATTGCGCACCGGACGCGCTTCGGCAAGCCTGCTGGAACCAGTCATGGTCGATGCCTATGGTCAGAAGATGCCGATTAACCAGGTTGCCAATGTCGGTGCTCCTGAACCGAAGCTGATCACTGTGCAGATCTGGGACAAATCAATGGTCGGACCGGTTGATAAAGCCATCCGCGAAGCCGGCCTCGGCCTGAATCCAGTGGTCGATGGCCAAAATTTGCGCATTCCAATGCCTGATCTCAACGAAGAACGTCGCCGCGAATTGGTGAAAATCGCCAAGGGCTACGCTGAAGATGCAAAAGTTGCCATCCGTCACGTACGCCGTGACGCAATGGAAGCGCTGAAAAAGGCCGAGAAAGACAAGGAAATCGGTCAGGATGAGGCGCGTGGTTCGTCCGACAAGGTTCAGAAGATGACAGATGAAATGGTGGCTCAGGTCGACAGTGTCCTGGCAACCAAAGAATCAGAAATCATGCAGGTATAGCGTTTGGGATAAGCCCGAACAGCTATATCAATCCAGGAAGTCGCTGATGTCGAATGATGTCACATTGCAGAATGAAAAGGCGCCCCCTCTGGCGACGGAACAAGCCTGTGTCTCGCCGACAGCGGCTACGCCTTCGCATGTGGCAATTATCATGGATGGCAATGGGCGCTGGGCAAAGGCACGGGGATTGTCTCGTTCCAAGGGACATCGAAAGGGCGTCGAAGCTGTCAGGGCGGCGGTTCGTGCGGCAGGCGAACTCGGCGTCAAGACGCTGACATTGTTCTCTTTTTCTTCAGAAAACTGGAGTCGCCCGCAAGAAGAAGTCAGCGAACTGATGACTCTGTTGAAGATGTTTATCCGGCGTGACCTCGCCGATCTTCACAAGGAAAACGTGCGCGTTTCCATCATCGGTGCACGCCACAATGTGCCGAGTGATATTCTGCCACTGCTTGAGGAAGCTGAAAACCTCACTCGAGAAAATACCGCGACCCGTCTGGTGATTGCTTTCAATTATGGTTCACGGGACGAAATCACCCGTGCGATGCAGTTGATTGCCCAACAGGTAGCGGCAGGCGACATGTTGCCGGAAGACGTTAGCGAGGCAACCGTCTCTAAAGCACTTGATACAGCTGAATGGAGCGACCCGGAATTGATTATCCGCACTTCCGGCGAAAAGCGTCTCTCAAATTTCCTGCTTTGGCAGGCGGCCTACTCGGAGTTCATTTTCCTGGATTGTCTGTGGCCAGACTTCTCAAAGGACCATTTTGAACAGGCGTTGGCTGAATATCATAGCCGCGACCGTCGCTTTGGTGGGCTTGTCGCCCAATCCGGCGCATGAGTACTCAACCAACCAGCGAACTCGGTCTGCGGGTTGTATCGGCCATCTGCATGTTGGTGGTGGTTCTGGCTGCGTGTTGGGCAGGCGGGTTGCCATTTTTGATCTTGTCCATCTTGCTCTCGGCTTTTCTGTTCTATGAATGGCAAGCGATGGTGCGCGTGACCCCTTTTGATGGCATGGAAGCCCTGCTGACAGCGGGCTTTGTCGCGCTGCTGGTGAGCAACCTGGCAGGCTATCCGCTGATTGGCCTGATTGGCTTCATAGGCTTGGGCCTGATTTTGGAGTTGGTGAGTTCCGGTGATGAACGGTCAGACGTGCGCTGGATCGGCCTGGGTGCGCTTTATTGCGCGATTCCAGCAATTGCCTTTCCGCTGATCCGTGAGAATGGCGGATTCGCGTTGATTATGTTCCTGTTTTTGGTTGTTTGGATAACCGATATCGCGGCCTATTTTGTTGGCCGTCAATTCGGTGGCCCAAAACTGTTGCCTGCCGTGTCTCCGAAAAAGACCTGGTCGGGTGGCATTGGAGGTCTGGTCTTTTCGTTGATTTTTGCACTGTTGGTAGGGCTGTATACCCCCGGACTGTCGCTTTTTGGCCTGATGGCGGCGGCTGCATTTTTGTCGATCGTGTCCCAGGCCGGAGATTTTTTCGAATCATGGGTAAAGCGGCTATTTGACGTGAAAGATTCCAGTCAGCTGATTCCAGGCCACGGCGGTTTTCTCGATAGATTAGATGGACTTGTTGCCGCAGCAGTGCCGGTTGCTATAGTTGTTGCGCTGAATATCGGGCAATAGGTCAATCATCTGCAGTAATATGTGGTAACAACGACTTTTTTACCAAAACCAAACACAAGTTTGACGAAATTTTGAGTAATTACCTGTTAGGCCACACCGAACAGGTGGAAACGGAACGATTCTGATGGATTTGATGACTGCGCCAATGGCGCTTCTTGATTTTGGTTTGACGAAGGTCGTGCCTTTTGTCTTCGTTCTGACAATTGTCGTGTTCTTCCATGAATTGGGACATTTCTCAGTGGCGCGCTGGAACAGGGTCAAGGTTGAAGCTTTTGCTGTTGGATTTGGACCAGAGTTGTTTGGCTTTAACGACAAACATGGAACGCGCTGGAAGTTTTGCGCGATTCCCCTTGGCGGCTATGTCAAGTTCCTCGGAGATCAGGACGCAACCAGCCGGACCGACCACGATGCCTTGGCAAATATGTCGGCTGATGATCGGGAAGGGGCGTTTGAAGACAAAGCTCTGTGGCGACGGGCAGCAGTGGTGGCTGCTGGGCCGATTGCCAACTTCATTCTGGCCAGCGTGATCTACACCGGTATCTTCATGTATTATGGAGAAACCAAGTTTGCACCGGTCGTTGGCTCCATTCAGGAGAATTCTGCAGCCCAGGAAGCCGGATTCGAGCTTGGCGACCGGGTAGTCACCATTCAGGGCGGCGAAATCACGAGTTTTCAGGATATTTCCCGCTACACTCTGGTCAGTTCCGACGAACCGCTGGAATTTGTTGTGGATCGAGGTGGCCGCGAGATCAGCATCACGGCCATTCCCCGCATGACCAAGCGCACGGACCGCTTTGGCAATGATTTCCAGACAGGTTTGGTGGGAATTGGCCCTGGGAGAGATCCGGCAAACATCATCCAATACCCCCTTGGACCGGTGGACGCATTCGTCAAATCCATTGATTCGATTGGTTTAATTATTAGTCGCACCTATCATTTTGTCCGCGAACTTGTGGGCGGCAAACAAGATGCCAGTCAGTTGCGCGGGCCCTTGGGCATCGGTCAAATGACCTCTCAGGTTGCAACATTGGGCATTTTGCAACTGATTACGCTTGCGGCAGCTCTTTCCGTCAGCATTGGTTTGATGAACCTACTTCCAGTGCCGATGTTGGATGGTGGGCATCTGCTGTTTTATGCCTTGGAGGCTATTCGTGGTCGCGCCCTTGATCCCAAGGCCCAGGATGTTGCGTTTAGAATCGGTTTGACATGCGTTTTGATGCTGATGCTGTTCGCAACATCCAATGATATCCTTAGATTACTGGGTGGAGGGGGATGATTTGTTAGGAAAAAATTTACCAATGACCCACTTGGTGTGGCCTTTTCGCCGCGCCGCAAAGAAATTGGCAAGGTGAACGCGCAAGAGTGGTTGCAACCGTAAAAAAAGACTGTACAAACTCTTAACAAGTTTCTGAATCTGCCGCGATTTGGGTTCGGAACGTGCAAAATTATAAGACTAGGGGCGGCGAGCAATCGCGGCGCAGTAAAAAGTTCGAAGGCAAGACAGCTTCATGAAACCTTTCATCCAGCTCAGCGCAGCGTTTGTTCGTATAATGGCAATCCTTTTGATGGTTGCCAGTATACCAGCATTTGTGGCTTCAACTCCCCTGACCAGCGGCGCTTACGCCGCAGTGGTGAGTTCCATTGATGTACGCGGCAATCAGCGTGTGGATGCGGATACCATTCGCTCCTATATCACCATCAAGCCGGGCAAAAGCTTCAGCTCCTTCGATACCGATGAGTCTGTTCAAAATCTGTTCGGCACAGGCCTTTTCGCTGACGTGCGCATCACGACGAGTGGTCGGCGTCTGCTTGTACAGGTCGAAGAGAACCCAACAATCAATCTGGTACTGTTTGAAGGCAACGACAAGGTCCGTGATGATCAGTTGCGCGGTGTCGTGCAGTCGCAGAGCCTCGGTATTTTCAGCCAGGATAAGGTCGACAGCGATATCGAGCGTATCCGGGAAGCTGTGCGTCGCTCCGGTCGCGCATCGGCAAACGTAACCGCCCGTGTCAACCAGTTGGACAGCAACCGCGTTAATGTTGTTTTCCAGATTAATGAGGGCGACCGCACCAAAATCACGTCAATCGACTTCATTGGCAATAACGCTTACAGCGATAATCGCCTTATGGAGGTCATCTCACACAATGAGAGCAACTTCCTGAGTTGGTTGAAGCGCGATGACATCTACGACCCTGACCGGCTGCAGGCTGACGAGGGGCGTCTGCGTACCTTCTATTACAACCGTGGTTATGCTGATTTCCGCGTTGTTTCATCAATTGGCGAATTCGACGCTGCAGGCAACGCTTACTCAATTACAATTACTGTAGATGAGGGTGAGCTTTATCGCTTCGGTTCTGTAGAGATCGACAATGCGTTGCCGGTTGTGGACGCTGCTGAACTGCGCAGTGAGTTGGAAATCTCTCCCGGTGATATCTACAGTGCCCGAGATGTCGAAAGATCCCTGGTCGCGATGACCAATGCGATTTCGCGTTCGGGCTATGCATTCTCCGAAGTAACGCCACGTGGTGACCGCAACTTCGATGATCGCACCATCGACATCACATTCTTTGTCGACGAAGGTCCACGGGTCTATATCGAGCGGATCGACGTACTCGGCAACGATCGTACACGTGACTATGTCATTCGTCGCGAGTTCGACGTGTCAGAAGGCGATGCCTATAACAAGGTGCTTGTTGACCAGGGTAAAGGACGCCTTGACCGCCTTGGCTTCTTCGATGCTGTTCGCGTGAACACACGTCAGGGCTCTGCGCCTGACCGCGTTGTGGTCGTCATTCAAGTTAAGGACAAGGCGACTGGCGAATTCGCCATTGGTGGTGGTTACTCTACAAATGGTGGTCCGATTGCCGAAATCTCACTGACTGAGAAGAACTTCCTTGGTCGTGGTCAGTACCTGAAAATCTCTACGGGTATTGGACAAGACGCACGTAAGTATGAGCTGTCGTTCACGGAGCCATATTTCCTTGGGCACCGTATTGCTGCCGGTTTTGACATAACGAGCCAGGAAACCGACTCAAACAGCGATGCCAACTTCTCGTCCGAGACCATACTGGGGCGTCTGCGCGCCTCAGCGCCTTTGACCGAAAAGCTGACCTTGGGCACCAATTACACGATCAAGAATGAAAAACTCTCCAGTGCGAGTACCAGTCTGGCCGTACAGGATGCCGTTTCACGGAGCCCATTCCTGACATCGTCGGTCGGTTATTCTTTGACATATTCCGATCTGGACAGCTTCCGCTCACCACGTGAGGGTATTTATGCCCGATTGGATCAAGACTTTGCTGGTGTTGGTGGCGACGCGCAGTATGTGCGTACGACAGGCCGTGCGGTAGGATATTACCTGGCTTCAGAAGACGCTGATATTGTATTGATGGGTGCTCTTGGTGCCGGTCATATCTACAACTGGGGCAGCGATAATCTGCGCATTACAGATCACTTCTTCCAGGGTGGCGAAACAATCCGTGGCTTCAGCAACCGTGGCATCGGTCCACGTGAGGGCACAGAGGCCGTTGGTGGTACAACCTACTACAACGCCACAGCTGAAGTACGCTTCCCATTCTTCTTCCTGCCACGCTCTTATGGTATCAGTGCTGCACTGTTTGCCGATGTTGGAACCCTGTACGACAACAATACGGTTGCTACTGCGGTGCAGGATTCACAAAGCCTGCGTGCATCAGTTGGCGCATCGATCATTTGGGAATCACCATTTGGTCCACTGCGCGCCGACTTTGGCCATGCGGTCTTGAAGGAATCGTTTGACGAAACTCAAATATTCCGCTTCGGTATTAGCTCAAGCTTCTAGAAGCCTGTAAAAGACGAAACTAGAAAGCCGTCACCTGCGTGGCGGCTTTTGCTTACTTGGATGAGCAAATTGGCAAAAGCCATATCATTTTTCGAACCCGTTACTGGATTGACCCTGGGCAACCTGGCTGAGCAGATCAATTGTCAGTTGGTTGATGAGACCAAAAGCGATGTTGCCGTGACTTCGGTAAGCCCGATTGAAGCGGCACAGCCCGGAAGCCTGACATTCATCGACAATCCCAAATATGTCGAAGCTCTGGCTGCCACAAAGGCTGCAGCAGTGATCTGTGCCCAACGGTACGTCGAAGCACTGCCTGACGGTGTCGTCGCCCTGGTCAGTTCCCAGCCCTACAATTCCTTTGCTATGGCCATGGGAGTTCTGTTTCCGAGCGCCATGCGGCCATTGCCCGTTGTTCAGCAGGGGATTGCACCAGGCGCATATGTAGATTCTTCTGCTGTGCTGGAGGAGGGCGTTACAGTAGAGCACGGAGCCGTCATTGGCCCCGGAGCGCAAATTGGCAGCGGATCTCTTATTGGCCCCAATGTATCTATTGGCTCAGGCGTTCAAATTGGTCGTAATACATCCATCGGCGGCGGTGCCAGCGTGGTCCATGCTATCATTGGCGACAATGTAATCATTCATAGTGGTGTGCGCGTAGGGTGTGACGGATTTGGGTTTGCGATGGGGCCAGGAGGCCATAGGAAGATCCCGCAGATCGGACGTGTTGTGATCCAGGACAATGTCGAGATAGGTGCCAATACCTGCGTCGACCGTGGTTCAAATCGCGATACAATCATCGGCGAAGGCACCAAAATCGATGACCTTGTGATGATTGGCCATAATGTGGTCATTGGCAGACATTGTGTCATTGTTGGCCAATCCGGCATTGCGGGTAGCAGCGAATTGGAAGATTATGTCGTGCTTGGCGGTCAATGTGCGGTCAATGGCCATGTGAAGATTGGCATGGGGTCGCAAATTGCTGGTTTGAGTGGCGTCTCGACTGATGTTGCACCCGGATCTAAGTTGGGTGGCGTTCCGGCGCGCAATATCAAACATTGGATGCGTGACATTGCACGGCTGCGACGTGAAGCAGCCGAAATGGATAAGAAAACAGGAAAGCAGGAAAAATGAGCGACGAAAAAGGTGAATTGACTTCACTCGATATCGGTCAGTTGATGGAGCTATTGCCTCATCGCTACCCATTTCTGCTGGTCGACAAGATCGTGGATATTGATGGTGACCAGTCTGCCCGCGGCATAAAGAATGTTACCGTCAACGAGCCCCATTTTACCGGTCATTTCCCACATGCGCCCATTATGCCTGGCGTTTTGTTGGTTGAAGGCATGGCGCAAACTGCCGGTGCGGTTGTTGCCCATGAGCATTATACTGGTGAACCCAAAACCACCTATTTCATGACCATCGACAAAGCCAAGTTCCGCAAAACAGTGGTGCCGGGTGATACCGTAGAATATGTGATCACCAAGAAGACCCAGAAGCGGAATATCTTTAAATTCAAATGCATTGCGGAAGTTGCCGGCCAAAAAGTGGCCGAAGCCGAAATCGGCGCGATGATGATGGCGCGGGAAGATCAGTAAGTTGGCGAACAATATTCACCCTTCTGCTGTCATTGAGGACGGCTGTGTACTGGGCGTCGACGTCGAAGTCGGCCCATTTTGCCATGTTGGTCCTGAGGTCGAATTGGGTGACGGCGTTCGCCTGCTCAGCCATGTCTCGCTGCAGGGTATCACTAAGATCGGCGCCAAAACGCGCATCTTTCCATTTGCCTCGGTTGGCAACGAGCCGCAGGACCTCAAATACCACGGCGAACGGGTAACCCTGGAAGTCGGTAGCAACTGCACTATTCGTGAAGGGGTAACAATGAACCCCGGCACCGATGGCGGTGGCCTTGTCACGAAGGTCGGTGATAATTGTACTTTTTTGGCTAATTCCCACGTAGCCCACGACTGTCGCATCGGCAATGGTGTGATTTTTTCCAATAATGCGATGGCCGCAGGTCACTGTGAGATTGGCGATTTTGTCATTTTTGGTGGGGGCGCAGGCATTCATCAATTCAGTCGCGTTGGCCACCATGCCTTTATTGGTGGCATGGCGGGAGTTGAAGGGGATGTTATTCCGTTCGGCACTGCCATGGGCAACCGTGCTCATTTGGCAGGCCTGAACCTGATCGGCATGAAACGTGCCGGTATTGCTCGCGAAAGCATTCACATTGTACGCGGAGCCTATAAAGAGCTGTTTTCTGGAGATCGGCCGATACAGGAAGTTGCACGCGATATGCTGGAAACAGCGAGCGACCCACAGTTGATTGATTTGCTGCAGTTCATTACTGCTTCAGCGGATCGCGCACTCTGCACGCCTGCAAATATCTGACGGAGTTTCGCGCCAACGGAGCGACCAGTTTGGACCAGAACAATACAGTTTCGAACTCAGACAACGATGGTTTGGCGATCATCGCTGGAAACGGCCGACTGCCGCTAGAGATCGCAACGGCTGTGCAGGCGCGGTCCGAAAAAGTGGTCATATTTGGTATTGCGGGTGAGGCCGATGCGGCAATTGAAAACTTTCCCCATGAATGGTGTGAGTGGGAAAAAGCCGGGCAGCTGTTTAAGTCTATCAAACAGCACGGTATTTCCAGATTGGTACTTGCCGGTGGGGTGATAGGCCGCCCGGAATTCAAGCTGCACAGACTTGATTGGGGTGCCATCCGCACTCTGTCCGGCCTGTTGGCTGCCATGCTGGGCGGCGACAATCATATTCTTTCGGGGGTAATTGCTGCTATCGAAAAGCGCGGTTTTACCGTCTGCAACATTGCTGAACTCCTGCCTGAGCTAACTGTGACGACGGGAGCAAATACGTCCACCAAGCCGAAGGCAGCAAACCGCAAGCGCATCGAACAAGGCTTTGATGTTGCCAATGCGATGGGACAATTCGATATTGGCCAAGCCTGTGTCGTCGTTGGCAGCCGAGCAGTTGCGGTTGAAGGCGCAGAGGGCACCGATGCGATGCTGCGTCGGGTTGGAGAACTGCGCGAACTAGGTCGCTTGCCAAAACGCCGTGGTGGTGTGCTGGTGAAGGCTGTCAAACCGGGACAGGATGAACGCGCCGATCTGCCAGCCATCGGACCGGATACGATTAGGGCAGTTCATGCGGCTGGTCTGGAAGGGATTGGAGTTCAGGCTGGTAAAACCCTGATGATTGCGAAGGCAGAGACCCTGAAATTGGCCAAGGAGAATGATATCTTTATCTTCGGCCATGAGCCTCAAGAGATTGCCACATGAGCAAGCGTCGCCTGAAAGCCTACTTGGTGTTGGGAGAAGAGTCGGGCGACAAGCTGGGTGCCGATCTTGTTCCCGCTTTGCAGCGCCAGGCAGCAAGTGCGGATCTCGAACTCGAATTTGTCGGCCTTGCCGGGCCGCGCCTGGAAGAACAGGGCATGAAGTCCCTCTTCGACATTGAAGATATCGCCGTGATGGGCTTCACCGCGGTTCTGGCGCGATTGCCCACCATCGTGCGGCGCGTCTATCAGACAGTTTCGGATATTAAGAAACACAAGCCGGATGTAATCGTCTTGATTGACAGCCCTGATTTCACCCATGCGGTGGCCAAACGGGTCAAAAAGCACATGCCCGATGTTCCGGTGATCAACTATATTTGCCCCAGCGTGTGGGCCTGGCGCTCTGGTAGAGCCAAGAAAATGCGGGCCTATATTGATCATGTACTCGCTATTTTACCATTTGAACCCAGGGCGTTAGAAGAACTTGATGGTCCTCCAGGGACTTATATCGGCCATCCCGTCGCCCGTCAGATTGCTGCCTTGCCGAAGGCCAAGCGGCCCGATCCGGACAATGTTCTGCTGGTTTTGCCCGGTTCGCGGCGCGGTGAGCTTAAACGCATGTTGGCGCTCTATGGCGAGGCCCTGACTATCTTGCGCGATCGTGGTGTCGAGTTTCAACCGGTATTACCGGCCGTGCACCGTTTGCGGGAGACAATTATAGAACAAACCGCCGATTGGCCGGTTAAACCTCAGATTGTCGACAGCAGCGAAAACGCGGCTACCTTTGCCGGAGCCCGAGCCGCGTTGGCGACATCCGGCACCGTCGTGCTGGAATTGTCACTGCACCGCGTGCCAACTTTGGTTTGCTATCGATTGGACCCGATTGCGCGTATGCTGGCTGGATTGATCACCACATGGTCAGGCGTTTTGCCAAACCTGATCCTCGACCGGGTTTTTGTGCCCGAAGAACATAATGAAATGGTCACCCCCCATCGTTTGGCCCGCTATATGGAACGGTTGATGGAGGACAGCCTAGAGCGTCGCGTTCAAACCGATGGGTTCAAGCAACTGATGAAGGCCATGGAAACAAAAAGGCCGCCAGGCGAGCTGGCGGCCGAGATTATTCTAGATCATGCAAAATAGTTTGAAGACGTCTGGCCCTGAAAGGGTCTAGCGGTCATCAACATTGACAAAGTCGCGCTGTGTTGCGCCGGTGTAGAGCTGACGAGGGCGGCCAATTTTCTGGCGCGGATCCTCGATCATTTCTTTCCACTGGGCGATCCAGCCAACCGTACGGGCCAACGAGAACAACACGGTGAACATGTCGGTTGGGAAGCCCAGCGCTTTCAGCGTGATGCCTGAATAGAAATCGATATTCGGATACAGACCGCGTTCTTTGAAATAGGGATCTTCAATGGCGATCTTCTCAAGTTCCATAGCGACGTCGAGAATTGGATCGTCCTTGATGCCCAGAACGCCCAGTACTTCATGGGTGGTCTGTTGCATGATCTTGGCGCGTGGATCGTAGTTCTTGTAGACCCGATGACCAAAGCCCATCAGGCGGAACGGATCGTCCTTGTCCTTGGCTCTTGCAATGAACTCAGGAATCCGATCCGGCGTACCAATTTCGTGGAGCATGGTCAGGGCAGCTTCGTTGGCACCACCATGAGCAGGGCCCCAAAGGCAGGCAATGCCAGCTGCAATACAGGCGAATGGATTGGCACCGGAAGAACCAGCCAGGCGCACTGTCGAAGTCGATGCATTCTGCTCATGGTCCGCATGCAGGATGAAGATGCGATCCATAGCGCGAGCCAGAATTGGATCTACCTTGTAGTCCTCAGCAGGGACGGCAAAGCACATATGTAGGAAGTTCGACGCGTAATCGAGATCATTGCGCGGATAGACAAACGGCTGACCTACCGAATATTTATACGCCATGGCCGCAATTGTCGGCATTTTGGCGATCATCCGCATGGCAGCGATTTCCCGCTGTGTTTCGTCGGTAATGTCGGTTGAATCGTGATAGAATGCAGACAGAGCCCCAACTACGCCAACCATGATGGCCATTGGATGCGCGTCTCGACGGAAGCCAGAAAACAGCTTGGTCATCTGGTCGTGCAGCATGGTGTGATTGGTCACCCGGAAGGTGAAGTCTTCCAACTGATCTTTGGTCGGCAGTTCTTGATAGAGCAGCAGATAGCAAGTTTCGAGGAAAGTGCCATGCTCGGCCAACTGGTCAATTGGATATCCACGATGCAACAGCACACCTGCATCGCCATCGATATAGGTGATTGCACTTTCGCACGAAGCTGTGGAGGTGAAACCTGGATCGAATGTGAAGCAGTCTGTTTGTTTGTATAGTGGTGAAATATCTATGACATCTGGGCCAATGGAGCCGGATCGCACAGGAAAATCATAATTTTCATTTCCAATCTGAAGCGTTGCTTTTTTATCTGCCATTGTTTCCCTTTCAAAAATAATACCCCAACCTGAATCGAGAGGATTCAAGAACGCCAGAAATCCGATCTGGTTATGGAGCGCCTATGTGCCGGGACCAATATCCCTGGCACTCTCTCTGACAGGCGCATCAGAAGTGGGTATTGAATAAAGGATTTACCTGCCGGGAACAAGGTACAGAGCCACAATCACCCAAATGTGCTGTGGTCCATTAGTCGCATCTGCCGGTGTCTTGTTTTGGAACACGCCCGGCAACCAGGCTAACAGTGCAAACCGGGGGCAGGCCCGTATTCTTACAGGGAAATTCATTTTGCCGAATGGTTTTGAATTGTATTGCAGCCCACCATACAAATAGAATGGCAAGACGGGAATTTACAAGAAAGTTGATCTGGCTGGCAAATCTTTGAGAGTTATTTCCGAAATTTGTGTCCCATAGGTGTCTTTATGACAGCTACTGTTGTTTCATCTATTCCTTCAGTTCGCCGCACCAAACAAAACTCAGCCCCAAGCGAGACCCACTGATGGCATCCAAAATTCCATTTTTTGACGGACACAACGATTTTCTCCTTCGGCTGATGAAGGCAGCCGATCAGCGCGAGCAAGTTTGGCTGGGGCACCAGAGGAAGGGACATCTTGATCTTGCGCGGTTGAAAAAAGCAGGCTTCATAGGTGGTCTGTTTGCAATTTTCGTCCCACCGGTTTCCAAGGGGCCGCCGATGGATTTCATGGCCCTTATGGCCAATCCACCATATGACCTTCCACTGCCAGCGCTGATGACGCACGACGTCGCGCAACCAACAGCGCTCACGATGGTGGGTCTGTTGCATTGGATGGAGCGGGCAGCCCCGGAAGATTTCAAAGTCTGTCGTTCAGCCGCCGAAATCCGTGCGGCATGGGGAAGAGACATCATTGCAGGGGTCATGCACATGGAAGGGGCCGAAGCGATTGGCCCCGATCTCGATGCGCTCTACCTGTTCCATAGCATGGGCCTGCGATCGCTGGGCCCTGTATGGAGCCGACCGACGATATTCGGTGAGGGTGTGCCAATGAAATTTCCAGGCACTCCCGATATTGGCGGTGGGCTGACCGAAAAGGGCAGGGACCTTGTGCGCCTGTGCAACGAGCTGGGCATTTTGATAGACCTGTCTCATATGAACGAGGCGGGCTTTAACGATGTCGCTGAAATCAGCTCAGCTCCACTGGTCGCCACCCATTCCAATGCCCACGAGCTGTCTGCAACGCCCCGCAATTTGACCAATCGACAATTGGCGCAAATCAAAGAGACTGGGGGGATGGTTGGGTTCAACTATGCCACTTTCTACATCAACGCAGATGGCAGCGCCTGGCGCGATATGGGGTGGGAGCCGATGATCAGGCACATAGACCACCTGATCGAACATCTGGGTGAAGACCATGTCGGACTCGGATCAGATTTTGACGGCTGTATTGTGCCCAAGCTGATTGGCGATGTGACAGGCGTTCCCAGTCTTTTGGCGGCCCTCAGCCAACATGGCTACGACGCCAGCCTGCTGAACAAGCTGGCGCGCGAAAACTGGGTCAACTGCCTGGAAAATACGCTGGGCGGGTGAGCATCTGTCCAAAGATTGCCCACTTCCGTCTAAAATCTGGGAAACGGTCTAGGTCGCTGCCTGATCTGCCAGCCGCGCAAGGCATTCTTCTTTTGGCAACACTGCCATAACGTCAAAGACACCCGGCGATGTGGTGCGCCCGGTCAATGCCGCTCGGATTGGCTGTGCCACCTTGCCGAGCTTCAGGTCACTGTCCTTTGTAAAGGCGCGTACTTCTTCCTCGATTGCTTCAAGGGTCCAGCTCGGCAATGCCTGCAAACGCGAAACCAGGTTTTTCAATACAATGCGTCCTGCGCCATCATCCGCGTCTAAAATGCCGGTGGCTTTGTCTTCCATCGGCAGCGGACGTTCAACAAACAGAAAACGCGCACCATCGATCAGTTCCAGCAAAGTTTTGGCGCGTTCTTTCAGACCAGGCATTGAGGTGAGCAATTGTGCTTCAATCTCTGCCGTCCATCGCTGCTCAAACCAATTCCCATTTTCAATCTCTGGCAATATCCGTTTGATCTGCGCAACGAGATGTGCGTCTTCTGCATCACGGATATATTGGCCGTTCATGTTTTCCAGCTTGGCGAAGTCAAACCGTGAAGGCGACTTGCCGATGCCTTCAAGGCTGAACAGGTCGAACAACTGTTCGTTGGTGAAATATTCATCATCCCCGTGGGCCCAACCAAGACGCACCAGATAGTTGCGCAAAGCTTCCGGAAGATAACCCATGGCCCGATAGGCCTCGGCTCCGGTCGCGCCATGGCGCTTTGACAGTTTAGCACCGTCTGGACCGTAAATGAGTGGGATATGGGACATATTGGGCACCTCCCAACCAAGCGCCTTATAGATAATTGTTTGCCGTGCAGCATTGGTCAGGTGATCATCGCCACGAATGATGTCGGTAACGCCCATGTCATGGTCGTCAACCACTACGGCCAGCATGTAGGTGGGGGTGCCATCGGAACGCAGTAGCACAAGATCATCGAGATCCTTGTTTGGGAACCGCACTTCGCCCTGCACCTTGTCCTGAATGACCGTCTCGCCATCCAGCGGAGTCTTGATGCGGATGACAGGATCAATACCTTCCGGCGCGTCGGAATCAGGACGGTCGCGCCATCGGCCATCATAGCGCGGAGGGCGTTTTTCTGCCCGGGCCTTTTCGCGCATTTGTTCCAGTTCTTCCTGACTGGCATAGCAGCGATAGGCCTGACCACTGGCCAGTAATTGTTCAACTGCCTCACGGTGTCGCTCGACACGGGAAAACTGTGAAATCGGCGCACCTTCCCAATCCAGCCCAAGCCAGGTCAAACCATCAAGCAGAGCATCAACGGCTTCTGGGGTTGAGCGCGCGCGGTCGGTGTCTTCGATACGCAGCAACATCTTGCCGCCATTGGCCTTGGCAAACAGCCAATTGAACAATGCGGTCCGAGCTCCACCAATATGCAGATAACCAGTGGGAGAGGGCGCAAAACGGGTAACGACGGGAGCAGACATAGACAGGCTCAAACTTGAAACGGAGGAAGTGGTTGCCCGTTTAGCACAGGATTGCAATCATACAAGCCTAACAGCGCAACCACTGGCCGCAGGTTGCCCTACAGGGAACGCTTGCGGCAGGCGAGAATGCGCAAACGCAGCAAAGATCAGTCACCGAATGCCCCAAAGGAAACCGAATTGTGGCTTCCTGCAGAACCGGGCCGTCAAGAAACCAATACGCCAGCGGCGGTGACGGAGAGGGAGATGGAGACAACCCATGCTCCAGATCCGGCGAACGCGCAAACGCCAGCCGGGCGGTTGATTGGATTGGTCCCTGAATCGAGCTGGTCTCGACACCGATTGGTCCTGGAATGGAGGCTCAATCAAACGCAGGACTGGCTGCGCCAGCAAATGCAACTCGAGCAGGACCAGCGGGGCGGGTTTCTGTGGATACCCGTGCTGCTAGCAAGCGGTATCGTGCTTTACTTTCAGCTTCCTCGCGAACCCTGGCTCTATGCATTTCCCATTTTTGCTGCAGCAATCGCTGCATTAGCCGTTGTAAAGCGGGGATCTCCCACTTCGCCGGTTCTTTGGGCATTGGCCCTTATTGCGCTCGGCACCTCACTTGCCCAATGGCGCACCAACTTGCTCAACACGGTTATGCTTGATCGCCATGTGGTTGCTCATGTGAGCGGGCAAGTCTTGCGTGCCGAGCAGCGGTCGAACGGCAGGGTGCGCTATACTCTCGGGCACGTAAAA
Source organism: Rhizobiaceae bacterium (assembly GCA_039969995.1). Taxonomy (GTDB): domain Bacteria; phylum Pseudomonadota; class Alphaproteobacteria; order Rhizobiales; family Rhizobiaceae; genus Pseudahrensia. The sequence goes on along the minus strand of JBDVMU010000042.1, from coordinate 89,776 downwards.
CTCGAACCCGAAAGGGCTGCACCGCAAAGAGTCCGCCTGACCACCCGTCAAAGCGATCAGGTCTTCGCCATCGGAGACATGATCGAGGGGCGGGCACGGATAGGCCCGCCACCCGGACCGGCACTTCCCGGCGGATACGACTTTCGCTTTTTCGCCTGGTTTGCGGGCATCGGAGGTTCAGGGTTTTATCTTGGCCACCCGCAACTGGTGCCAGCGCAACAACTCTCTACGATCCCAAAAATGGACGCCATGATGCAGGTCAATGCCCTGCGCCAACAAATTGGTCAGATACTTCATGGGGCTATGCCCGATCAGGGCAGTGCGCTTGCAACAGCCCTGATCATTGGAGAGCGCAGCGGTATAGATGAGACAACCAATGAGGCGCTCAGGCGTGCCGGGCTGGCACATATTCTGGCTATTTCCGGCCTTCACATGGCGCTGGTTTCGCTGACAATCATCGGCCTGGTTCGGCTGATCGGCGCAAGCCAAATGGATCTGGCCGTCTACTACCCGATCAAAAAATGGGCTGGTTGCTTGGGCCTGTTCTGTGCAACCATTTACCTGTTTCTATCGGGAGCCAGCCTGTCTACCCAACGGGCCTATATTATGGTTGCTGTCATGCTTCTGGCCGTCCTGGTGGACCGCCGGGCGCTGACAATGCGCAACGTTTCCGTGGCCGCAATCATCGTTTTGCTGTTCACGCCCGAGGCTGTTTTGCACCCGGGTTTCCAAATGTCATTTGCAGCTGTTGCGGCGCTTGTCGGGACCTTTGAATTGCTATCGAAGCGGGCGGGCAACAGACTGTCTGGCATGTCCGTGACAAGGTGGAATTTGTTTCGCCTTCGTGCAGGCAACTATTTGTTCGGTCTGGCTTTGGTGCCGTTAATTGCCGGATTGAGCACTGGCCTGTTTGCCGCCTACCACTTTTACCGTATCGCACCACTCGGCCTGCTAGCCAATGTTCTGGCCATGCCGCTCGTATCTCTTGCCGTCATGCCCTTGGCTTTATTCAGCGTGTTGCTGATGCCTTTTGGCCTGGAACAACTTGCTCTAACCCCAATGGGCTGGGCGTTGCAGTTGGTTGTCGACATTGCGGTTTGGGTGGCGGAACTAAGCCCCGTGGGCGCTACGGGCTATATTCCAGCGCCTGCGTTGTCGTTTGGTTCAATGGCCCTGGCGTTCGCCACGCTGTGCCGCTCGCACCTGAAACTGCTGGCGCTTCCCTGCGCGATTGCCGCGGCAATGATCACAGTAGATCGACCTCAGCCCGACTTCATCATCTCTGAAAATGGCCGTCAGGTGGGCTTGTTCCTCACCAGTAAGCAGCTGATCCTGTCCAAGCCCAAGGCCGAAAAATTCACCACAAGGCTGTGGCGGGACGCCTATGGCGCAGAGCAGAAAAACGGCAGTCTTCCAGCCAACTCTCATCAAAACCATCGCCGCTGTGACCGGTTTGGTTGCGTGTTGAAGAAATCAGGTCTGGTCGTGGTCCATGTTCAAAATACCAGCCGCCTTAGCGAAGATTGCCTGCAGGCGGACGTCCTGGTGGTGCCCTACAAAGTGCCATGGGCGTGTCGTCATCAGCCGGAGGGGCACAGGCCCATCGTCATTGACGCGACAGCGCTGGAAACGCACGGAGCGCATACGATATACCGTTCCGACAAAGCAGGTCCAGATTCGCACAAGGCGCAACTCACTATTCTCACCGCGAGACGGAACAATGGGCGGATGTGGTCACGCTACCCCTAATTTATACCATTTTTTGTTAATGATATGAGCGTATTAGACCAACAAGTTTACCTTGAACATTAACGCGGTTGGAGCCGAAAGCCCTATTTTCATAGGCCGGGTTGGCAGCTTCGAGCACGACGTCCTGTCCCTGACGGCGGAATGTTTTGAGTGTGGCTTCTTCATCGTCAATCAGCGCAACCACGATATCACCCGGGGTCGCGACATTGGTCTTCTCGATCAGCACTGTATCACCATCCAGAATACCAGCCTCAATCATCGAGTCACCATTTACCTCGAGCGCATAATGCTCACCTCGGCCCAGCATGTCAGGCGACACGGTGACCATATGGGTGTTGTCCTGAATGGCAGAGATCGGTGTACCTGCTGCGATCCGACCCATGACTGGAATACTGGTTGCACCGGGATTGTCATCATTGGCGGGGGCAGGCGACGCGGGTAGCGTGGAAACATTCGATGTCGAAGAAACTGACGGCTGGGCAGTCGTAGCTGCAGCACCGGTGGATTCAGGCAATTTCAGAATTTCCAGAGCCCGGGCCCGGTTGGGAAGCCGCCGGATAAACCCTCGTTCTTCCAAAGCAGTAATCAGACGATGGATGCCGGATTTGGACTTCAGTTCCAAAGCATCTTTCATTTCATCAAAAGATGGCGGCACGCCTGCTTCCTGAAGACGTTCGTGAATGAACATGAGCAATTGGTGCTGTTTGCGCGTAAGCATGGATCTTTCCGTTTCTGTTCCTGGCGGGGCCGCTGGGCAAGCCCGTTGTGTAAGGCAGATGTGTAAGGCCGCTGATTTGGGCCGATGGACGGTCACCTGATTCGGTCGACATAGTGATACAAAACAAGAACAAGTTAGCATGTTCTTAATGTGTTCTGCAAGTTTTCTCCTTTTGGCCTCCAAATTGGGAACAAAAGGGAACGGAAATTAGAGCAGTATGATCTCGCAGGGATCGCCGGCCTTCGCGACAGGCGCATGAGCCGGGCGGATCATCAGGCAGGTTGCCTGTGCCAGGATCGACAGCATGGAACTATCCTGATTGGAGAATGGCGTGATGTGATAGTCACCGTCACGCTCAATATGGGTGGATCGCATGAATTCTTCGCGTTGATCGTTCTCTGGCAGGTCAATAGCCAGCAGGGCAGGCAAACGTCTGGCGTGGGGTGTAAGGCCGGTCAATTGGCGAATTAACGGCATCAGGAAAATTTCAGCACAAACCAGGCTTGAAACCGGATTGCCCGGCAAACCGAGAAAGCGCTGCGGTTTAGCCTGATCAAGCAGTTCGCCATACATGACAGGTTTGCCAGGACGCATGGCCAATTTCCAGAAATTCAGCGTGACGCCTTTATCCTGTAAACCCTGAGCCACAAGGTCATGATCACCAACGGAAGCGCCGCCTAATGTAACAATGATGTCTGCGTTTTCGGCCGCTTTGAACTTTGCCTGTAAAGACGCCGGAGTATCGAGGGCAATGCCCAGGTCCAGCACGTCACCACCGGCCCGCCGGACAATGTCGGCTACGCCAAAACCGTTCGAGGCAATGATCTGATCTGCAGCGGGGGTATCGCCAGGTAAGACAAGTTCGTCTCCTGTGGCGATGATCGCAACCACGGGTTTGCGATATACTGGCAGTGCTGGGTGGTTGAGCGCCGCCGCAAGGGACAAGGTTGCTGGATTCATTTGATCGCCAGCCTTAAGCAGGACGTCGCCCTGGCTGAAATCAAAGCCCTTTGGGCGCACATAGCGGCCCTTGTTCTCGCCTTGGTTGATGGTAATGGAATTGCCGTCGCGGGTGGTATTTTCCTGAATAGCAATGGTGTCGGCCCCCGGCGGAACCGGTGCGCCGGTAAAAATGCGCACGCATTGGCCGGGCTTCACGTCGCCATGGTAACCATGTCCGGCAGCAGATTCGCCGATCAACTCGAGTGTTACAGGGCAATCAGCAACGTCCTCGTGCCGCACCGCATAGCCATCCATGGCCGATGCGGGAAAGGGGGGCTGGGTGCGGGTTGCTGAAAGATCCTGTGCAAGAACCCGATTGGAAGCCAGAGCCAGAGGCACAGTTTCAGCGTCTACCAGCTGCACATTGGCCAAAATGCGCTGAAGCGCTTCGTTGACCGGTAGCAACCCACTCATGATGTCTTTGTATCGCTGGCCGCCGTGCCTCTAATCGACCAGTCGCCGGACTTGCCGCCTGATTTGGAGAGCAGGCGTGTTGGCCCGATTTCCATGGCGCGATCAACGGCTTTTGCCATGTCATATATTGTCAGTGCGGCGGTGCTGGCGGCCGTCAGCGCTTCCATTTCGACACCGGTCTGCCCCGTAACCTTCGCCAGCGCTTCAATACGCAGGCCGGGCAAGTCGGGCGCCGGTTCAATTTCAACGGCCACCTTGGTCAGCGCCAATGGGTGACAAAGCGGGATCAATTCGTGGGTGCGTTTGGCGGCCATAATACCAGCCAGCCGGGCTGTTGCCAGCACATCACCCTTCTTGGCATTGCCCGACAGGATCAAGTCGAGTGTCTCCGGTTGCATGGCCACGAAACTCTCGGCGACGGCCACACGCGTGGTGTGATCCTTTTCGGCCACATCGACCATATTGGCGCTGCCATCGGAGGCGATATGGGTGAGTTCGTCGCCCATTCAGGCCGCACTGGTCTGTTGGGCAGGTTTGGCGAGCAGCTCGCGCGTTGCCACTGCAACATCATCCTGACGCATCAGGCTTTCGCCAATCAGAAAGGTGTTGACGTCAATCGCCGCCATTCGGCTCAGGTCAGCAGGGGTGAACAGACCAGATTCGCCGACAACGATACGTTCTGATGGCACCAACGGAGCCAGATTTTCCGTTGTGGTCAGGCTGACTTCGAAAGTCTTCAGGTTGCGGTTATTGATGCCAAGCAACGGGGATTTCAGCGCCAGTGCCCGGTCAAGCTCTTCCCGGTTATGGACTTCCAAAAGAACATCCATTCCAAGTTCAAAAGCCGTATCTTCCAGCACCCGTGCCGCATCATCGTCGAGGGCTGCCATGATGATCAAAATACAGTCAGCGCCCCAGGCGCGGGCTTCGTAGACCTGATAGGGATCATACATGAAATCTTTGCGCAAAGCGGGCAGGGTGACCGCATCACGAGAATTGGTGAGGAATTCCGGTGCTCCCTGGAAAGATGGCGTGTCGGTAAGCACCGAAAGGCAAGCGGCGCCGCCTTCTTCATAGGCTTTAGCCAACATAGGCGGATCAAAGTCTTCGCGGATCAGGCCTTTTGAAGGGCTGGCTTTCTTGATCTCGGCAATCAGCGCATATTGTTTACTTTGATGCTTGGCCCGTAGCGCGTTTGCAAAGCCGCGTGGCTCCGTCACATCAGCCAACCGGGCCTTCAGTTCGGGCAATGAAACAGCAGCCTTCGCGGCCTCAATTTCCTGACGCTTGTACGCGCCAATTTTTTCCAGAATATCACTCATCGGCTGATCCATGGGACACCTCGACCAACTTGGCCAAAGTCTGTTTTGCTTTGCCGCTGTCGATTGATTCTGCGGCCATTTCAGCGCCAGTTTTCAAGTCGCTTGCCAATCCGGCAACCAACAAACCAGCACCGCCGTTGAGCAACACCATATCACGATAGGCATTGATATCGCCGTCCAGCACTCCGGCAAGTGCCGCCGCGTTGTAGGCCGCGTCGCCGCCCTTCAGGTCTGAAATGTCGTGACGTCCAACGCCTGCGTCTTCAGGCTCAACCTCAAAGCTGGAAATGGAGCCATCTTTCAATTCGTACACTGTGCTGGTTCCGGTTACGGTGAGCTCATCCATGCCGTCACCGTGGACTAGCCAGGCATGTTGGGAACCCAGATTCTTCAACACGTTGATCATCGGTTCCAGAAGTTGCGGCATGAAGGCACCGACTACCTGACGTTTTGCGCCAGCAGGGTTTGAAAGCGGCCCCAGAATATTGAAGATAGTACGGGTGCCCAGCTCAACCCGGCTGGGGCCGACAAAGCGCATCGCTGCATGGTGGGCTGGAGCGAACATGAAACCGACACCTGCCTGCTGAATACAGCGGGCCGTGCCCTCAGCACCGGTTTCCAGGTTGAGGCCCAGCGCTTCCAGCGTATCGGCTGTCCCAGTTTTTGAAGACAGCGCACGGTTACCGTGCTTGGCAACTTTCGCACCTGCCCCAGCCATAACAATCGCGGAGCAAGTCGAGATACTGTAAGTGCCTGTCTGAGTGCCACCAGTGCCAACAATATCAGTGGCTCCTTCGGGCGCATCGACTTTCAACATCTTGGCGCGCATTGTGGAGACCGCGCCGGTGATTTCATCGACCGTTTCGCCGCGCACCCGCAGGGCCATCAAAAAGCCACCGATCTGGCTCGGCGTTGCGTCCCCCGACATCATGATATCAAAAGCAGCTTGAGCCTGTTCGCGGGTCAGAGACTGGCCAGCGGCAACGATGCCAATCAAATCCTTGAAGTCTGTCATTGTATTTCCTTCGGCCAGCCGCCGCGTGGCGGCTTAGAAAGGAGGCGTTAGTGCCCCTGGGTCAAGACCTGATTGATAAGAGTTGGGTTTTGAGTGACCGGGTAGGTGCCCTGGAGATTGACGATCATCTGGCTCAGCAGGTCATCTGCAGCCCCCTGATTGGCGATCTGAACCTGTTCTGCAGGCACTTCAACGATCTGCGCCTCAACACCCTTGCGTTCAGCGACGGTGATCAGCAGTTTTTCGCTGGCCGAGCCGCCATTGGCAATAGTGATTGCTTTGTCATCGCCGACAAAACCAGCTGCAGCGGCACTGCGCGGGAAGCTTTGCTCTTGCCCGGTCCGTTTCAAAAAACCGGTCGTCTGAGCCAACAGATTCAATTCCAGTGCGATGTCATCAAGCTTAGCACCGCGTTCAAGCCGTTCTTTCATCTTATCAGCCAACTCGGCCACCCGCTTGCTTTGCTCTGCGGCAATCCAATCGGTTTTAGCCTTGTCGGCAACCTCATCCAGCGTGCGGTCGCGGGCTGCGTCAATCTTTTGAACGTCGTACCAGACATAGCCGACATTGTTGACGTCCAGCGGGCTGGCCTGGCCACCCACATCTGTTTGGAAGGCCTGATCAAGCAGATCGCCGGAAGCCGGCACGTCGGAAATGGCGGATTCGTCTGGAGCACGGCCACGACGATCAATTGCTTCAATCACCCGGGATGTAACACCAACCCGGTCGCCGATCTCTTTCAGGCTGGTGCCAGCCGCGCGGGCATCCTCGACGGTTTCCTGTACGTCCAGAAGCGTGTCGGCGGCCTTTTGTAACGCGAGGTCCTTGCGGATAGACGCTGCCACTTCCTCCAGCGGTTTGGTAGATTCCGGTGTCATTTCTGTCACCCGGATCATGGTTGGTCCAAATGGCCCCTGGAGAATGTCACTTGGTGTGTTGAGTTCAAGCGCGAAGGTGGCGTCACGAACCGCTTCCGGCAATTGAGCTTTGGTCAGAAATCCCAAGTCGGCATCGGCCAGGGTGACGTCATTGTCACTCAGTACAGTTTCAAACACGGAACCTTCCGACATGGCTTTGACAGCCGCATCAGCGAGTTCTTGAGACTTGAAGACAATTTGCTGAACCTTGCGGCGTTCCGGCGTGCGATAACTGGCAAGGCGCGCATCGTAATCGGCGGCAACGTCCTCATCGGAAATCGCGGATTCGTCCGCCAGGTCTGCGGGTTCGATTTTCAGGATCTCAAGCTTGCGGAATTCCGGCGCCGCATAGTTTTTGATGTTGTCTTCAAAATAGGTCTTCAACTGTTTGTCAGTTGGGTCTGAGACCGGGTCGATTTCCTTGGTTGTCAGCGTGATGTAGGAGAATTTGCGTTCTTCGTTGGCATAGTCGCGCAGGACATGGCCGAACACATCAGGCAGCAATGTGCTTGTTGCGAATGACTGCATCACCTGACCGCGAATGGCAGCGGCGTTTTGCAGGTCTATATATTCGCTCTCGCGCATCTGAGCGTTGTAGACCGCCTGCCGGAAAGTTTCGCGATTGAACTTGCCCGATGAATCGGCAAATACAGGATTTTCCGCCAGCATCTTAGCCAGCCTGTCCTCGGAAAGCGCCAGCGATTGAACCCGGGCAAACTCATCCAGCACCGCAAAAGAAACGATGTTGCTGATTGTCCGTGATTCGACGCCATAAAGGCGGCCTTCTTCCTGCGTCAATCGACGCCCGAAACGCTGTTGCATTTCATTCATATTGCGGTTGTAGGCAGCCAGATATTCCCGGATGGAAATCGAGGTTTCGCCAACCTGCACAACAGTATTGGAGTTTGCACCGCCGAGCATTGAGCCCGAAACACCCCACATGGCAAAACCGCCAATGAGAAGTACTAGGAGAATTTTAGCGGTCCAACCTTCGGACGCTGTTCGCAGGAATGAGATCAATTTACTGAATCCTATTTATCGCTAACCGGTTTACATGCGCGGCGTTTGCCGCAACATATGTTCACACCGTCGCAACAGCAAGCATCTATGCGTGCACTAAACGTTGATTTTACCTCAGCGGCTGAGTACGCATCGCACAAATCATTTTTTGACGGTCGGAGCATCCAATGACCCCTGATATTACACCGCTGGTGGCGGGCAACTGGAAAATGAACGGTGAGCGCGATCAGCTCGACCAACTGGCCCTTATCGCGCGCGGGGTGGACGATGATCTGGCTGAAGCCCTGGATGTGGTGATTTGCCCGCCAACCACCTTGCTTTATGTCGCCACGACCCTGTCTGAGGACACCCCGTTGGAAGTTGGCGGCCAGGATTGCCATCACGAGGCATCAGGCGCGCATACCGGCGATGTGTCTGCTGAAATGATCAAGGACTGTTATGCAGACTATTGCATTGTTGGCCATTCGGAGCGACGCACCAATCACGCAGAATCCGATTATCATGTTGCTGGCAAGGCGCAAGCCTGCTGGCGCGCCGGATTGACTGCGATCATCTGCATTGGTGAAACTGAGGCCGAATATGATGCGGGACAGGCAGAAGAAGTATTGAAACGGCAAATCGCCATGTCTGTTCCATCCGGAGCGACCGAGGAAGATACGATTGTTGCCTATGAACCGGTCTGGGCGATCGGCACTGGCAAGACCCCCAGTCCTGAAGATGTCCGCGAAATTCACGCCCTGATACGGGAAGAACTTGCCAATAAGCTGGGCGGCCACGGAGAACGCATGCGAATCCTTTATGGTGGCTCCGTAAAGCCTTCAAATGCCAAGGAATTGCTGTCGGTTTTGAATGTCGATGGAGCGCTTGTTGGTGGTGCCAGCTTGAAAGCCGATGACTTCCTCGCCATATGCGACACATACAGGAATTTGTGAGGGCGCTTGCCCTTGGCAAAACAACCAGGTTCGGCTAGTAAGCCGCGTCGACAACGTCAGGCAAATTTGCCGCGTTCCCGACGGTATTCGAAATTGGACAAGTCACAGATATGACCACCGTACTCATCGTCATCCATATTATGCTCGTATTAGCACTCATCGTGCTGGTTCTGTTGCAGCGTTCCGAAGGTGGTGCGCTCGGTATTGGTGGCGGCGGCGGTGGTGGTGGCGGAGGCGGCTTCATGTCGGCTCGCGGTGCAGCCGATGCGCTGACCAAGACAACCACGATTGTGGCAGCGGGTTTTTTCGCCACCTCGATTGCGTTGGGCGTTGTTGCCAACCAGACCAACCGTACCGAAGACGTGTTGCAGCGAATCGAAGGCGCCAGCCAGACTGGTGTACCCACTGAGGGTGGCGAATCAGGTGCGGCACCGACCGGCGTTCCATCAGCTGATACGCTGCTGGATGATCTGAACAGTGAAGGTGGTACGCCGACTCCATCAACGGGCGTTCCAACCTCGGAATAAGGTTGAGAATCAGGAATTAATATTGGCTCCGGCGTCGCCCGCTGGAGCCTTTTTTTATGGGGCATGGCCTCAAGTTTGTGAATAAACGAAAAAACCCGACTTTAGGGTTTGCGAAGTTCTGGAATAGGTCTAAGTCTCGAATCCCATGGCGCGATTTGTTTTCATCACTGGCGGCGTGGTTTCCTCACTGGGCAAAGGCCTGGCTTCGGCAGCTCTCGGCGCACTCCTTCAGGCGCGGGGCTATAAGGTCCGTCTGCGTAAACTCGACCCCTATTTGAATGTTGATCCGGGCACGATGTCGCCCTATCAGCACGGCGAATGCTTTGTGACCGATGACGGGGCCGAGACCGACCTCGACCTTGGCCATTACGAGCGTTTTACCGGCAGGCCGGCCAATCAGTCAGACAACATTACCACCGGTCGCATTTATCAGGATATTATCGCTAAGGAACGGCGCGGAGATTACCTCGGTGCCACCGTTCAGGTGATCCCGCATGTCACCAACGAAATCAAGAACTTCGTCATGGAGGGCAATGACGGCTACGATTTTGTTCTGGTGGAAATCGGCGGCACAGTTGGCGATATTGAAGGTCTGCCCTTCTTTGAAAGCATCCGCCAATTGGGCAATGATCTGCCACGTGGTGGCTGCATCTATATGCACTTGTCCTACATGCCCTATATTGCTGCTGCTGGTGAGCTGAAAACCAAACCAACCCAGCATTCTGTGAAAGAGCTGCGTTCGATTGGCATTCAGCCAGATATTCTGCTGGTTCGGGCAGACCGCGAAATTCCGGTCGAGGAACGCCGCAAACTGGCTTTGTTCTGTAACGTGCGATCTGAAGCGGTCATTCAGGCCCTGGATGCCAAGAGCATTTATGATGTTCCCATGTCCTATCACAAGGAAGGTCTTGATCAGCAGGTTCTGGATGCTTTTGGTATCGACCCGGCTCCAGCCCCGCAGATGCAGGTGTGGGAAACCATCTCTCACAAGATCCATAATCCTGAAGGTGCTGTGAAGATTGCCATCGTTGGCAAATATACAGTCTTGAAGGACGCCTATAAGAGCCTGATGGAAGCTTTGGTGCACGGTGGCATTGCCAATGAGGTAAAGGTCAATCTGCACTGGGTGGAAAGTGAAGCCTTTGATTCTGCTGATCCGTCAGAACATCTCAGTGGTGTTGACGGTATTCTGGTGCCGGGTGGGTTTGGCGAACGTGGCGCGGAAGGCAAGATCAAGGCCGCAGCCTATGCCCGTGAGCACAAAATTCCCTATTTCGGTATTTGCTATGGCATGCAGATGGCGGTGTTGGATGCAGCGCGTAATTTGGCTGGGATTGAAGACGCAACTTCCAGCGAGCTGGATGAAAATGGCGCCTCCAAAAACCATGTGGTTGGCCTGATGACCGAATGGTTGAAGGGCAATCAGCTTGAAAAGCGCGAAGCAGCCGGCGACATGGGCGGCACAATGCGTCTTGGGGCCTATCCACATCCATTGCAGGAAGGCAGCCATATTTCCCAGATATATGGCTCTACCCAGGTCAGTGAGCGCCACAGACACCGTTACGAGGTCAATATCGACTATAAAGCGCGGCTGGAAGAGGCGGGTTTGATTTTCTCAGGCATGAGCCCGGACGGATTGTTGCCGGAAACCATTGAGTATCCCCGTGATGTGCATCCATGGTTCATTGGCGTGCAATATCATCCAGAATTGAAATCGCGCCCGTTTGAGCCGCACCCGCTTTTCGCTAGCTTCATCGCAGCAGCGATCGAGCAGGGCCGCTTAGTCTAGCGGCAGCTCATAAAGGGGTCTGCTCCGGCTGAGTGCAGAATGACACCTTAATGTCGGCAATTCGGACTATGCAGACCTTGGGCCTTCTTAACTTCTGAGTTTATGGAAGTGGATTTCATTAAGGTTGCGCTCGGGCTTGAATATGCATACCTGGCCTGAATGAGGAGCAAGGCAGGTTTACAAAGTTCAGTGGCGAGCAGATATAACAGCTCTGCTAATGCTTTTCGGTGCACCAGTCCTCAAATGTGATGTGACCACTCACAGCAAAGCACACCCTCAAACAAGGTGCATCGACCCAATGAAAGACGGACGGATTTCTACAGTTGAATTCGTTGGCATCGTGGCAATGCTGTTTGCCATGATCGCTTATTCTATCGACGCGATGCTTCCGGCCCTGCAGGTGATCGGAAAAGAGCTTTCGCCCGAGGACGTGAATCGCGGCCAACTTGTTGTGACCAGCTTTGTTCTTGGAATGGGGATTGGGACACTTTTCGTTGGCTCGCTATCCGATGCCTATGGTCGCAAACGAGTGCTGGTGCTTGGCATTGTCGTCTATGTACTTGCAACTTGGTTGGCCTGGTGGTCCCAGAGCCTGGATAACTTGCTGGTAGGAAGATTTCTCCAAGGAGTGTGCGTCGCAGCGCCTCGCATTGTCGGTGTAGCCATCATTCGCGACATCTATTCAGGCCGTCAAATGGCACGCATCACATCGTTTGCAATGATGGTTTTTTCCATTGTGCCAGCCATGGCGCCCTTTGTTGGGTCCATAATCCTCTCGCTCTATGATTGGCGAGCTATCTTTGTGTCCTTTGCCGTTTTCGCAATTTTTGCGGCTGCGTGGTTCACCATCAGGCAACCGGAGACCCTTCCGGTAGAAGCTCGAATACCCTTTCGAATATCCGAACTCTCTCAAGCTTTTGCAGAGACAATGGGGAATAAAATGTTTGTTCTCACAACATTGGTCCAGGCACTCATTCTGGGCATCCTCATGTCACTGATCTCATCGACCCAGCAAATCTATGACGTCACATTTGATGAGGGAGCACGGTTTCCAGCTTGGTTTGCTGCTACTGCGTTGATCGCTGCATCTGCCAGTGCTCTGAATGCCGTTCTTGTTGGGCGTTTTGGTATGCGGAGGCTAATTTCTACTGCCTTGATCGTCGAGCTGATAATATCTTTGGTCATGATGGTAATGATTTTTGGGGATTATTGGCCAAAGGAATTTTACCTACCTGCATACTTTTTTGGTCCACATCGATCTTCTTCATGCTCGGACTTTCGCTTGGAAACCTAAATGCACTTGCGATGGAACCAATGGGCCACATCGCGGGTATGGCTGCATCGATCGCAGGCTCTGTCTCAACGGTCATTTCAGTTTTGGTCGCTGTTCCAGTGGGATTGGCCTTTGACGGCACTCCGCTTCCGCTGGCCGTGGGTTCTGTTTTGTGTTGTGGATTTGGATGGCTGCTTATGCGTTCGATCGCAAGATTAGAACGTGTTTCAATATCAGCCTAAGTCGACAACGACCGCGCCCGGCAAATGGCGATCAAACGACATCACGTCCAAATGTTCGCTGTGCTGGCTTCCGTAAGTATGCAGATTACCGATTTGTATTCCTACCGATTGATGTCCGAGTTACGAACTCAGTGACTTGGCATATCAGGCGGTGTTGTTCGTCCAACGACAGAATTCTGACAGACTTATGTGTAGAAGAATAGAATTAGCGCACAGATGTCGTCAGCTTAGATCTCAATCCATCGGATTGAGCAATGCCGCATCTGCATCCCAAGCTTGCACCATAATGGAAATGAGATATCACCGCAATTTTTGAATCTTCAGCTTTTCTCGTTTTGCTTGTTTCTTCGTTGATTCCTCAGTACGCGTGAGTGCCTTAGCAATGGCCTTAAGACTTAACCCCTTTGCCACCATCATGTGTAGTTTTTGAATTTCCTCAGTTGTCCAAGCCTGCCGGTGGCGTTCAAATCGTTCTGTCATTTATTTCATTTACCTGTTCGTGGTGGCGAAATTATCGTAGGACATGGTCGAGGCAGTGGCGATAGTCAGTTTTTCACTTGCAAGTAGCGTTCAGCCATCTTTGTAAAACACAGTGAGCATTGGGTGGTCAGCAATGAAGATAGACCGGAAAAAATTTGTATTAGCTGTAATCATTTCGTTGACTTCATCTGCTTACGCCGAGTCAAATGTTGAAACTCAGCTCTGTGAGGCGGCAAAAGCGAACCGAGTTGTCGAAATGATCTACGATAACGACGTGGATAAGGGGTGTCTCCCGCGCATTGTTGATGTGCATCAAGTAGCGATCGGCAACAACGGTAAATTGTACATGCATGGCTGGCAAAGCCGAGGATGTACTAAGGGGCGAGACTATGCTTCCAAACGGATTTTCAGGTTCGACAAGATAAAGTCTGTGGAACTTGTTGAAGGTAAATTTGGCAAGAAATCTCAATCCGTCAAAGCTGAGGGGTGGGATGGCTGTATTGGCACAAATTGCTTCATTAATGAGAACATCTGCGAATAGCAGAATTGCAGGTGAGCAGAAAATTCGGGTCCTATATCTTGAGAAATGATATTTGCTTTCGTTAAGGCAGCAGAAAGAAGACGCATGACCAGTTTCACAATCGCCAGTTTCAACGTCAAAAACCTTATTGGTCCAAACAAGGAATACTATAAATTCCAATCCTACACCCCTGAAGAATATGCTTGGAAAGAAGACTGGTTGGCCGACCAGCTATTGACCATGGACGCTGATATCGTGGGTTTTCAAGAAATTTTCGAGGAAGACGCTCTGGTCAATGTTGTAGCGGAGACCAACGAACGCGCCGCCGCCTTAAGCCAGGCCACAATTCCCGATCGCTCCAAGCGCTACCATCGCAAAGCCATTTTTCGAAAGCTCTCGGTCCAGCCATATGGCCCCTCCACGCTGGCCTTTGCCCCCAACGCTGCCGATACAGGTGAACCGGGAAAGCGGCGACCCGGTTTGGCCATCCTGTCTCGTTTTGGATTTGTTGGCGAACCGGCCGTGATCCAAGACTTACCCAAACCGCTGGAAATACCGTTTCAGCCGCTCCGTGGCCTCGACCAGGATGACGCTGGACTCTTTCGTATCCACCGATTGTCTCGGCCGATCCTCAAGGTTCGAGTGCCCGTCGGCGACACGCAATTGACGGTCTTCAATTGCCACCTAAAATCCAAGCTTGGAGAATTTGTCACGCCTGCTGGTGCTGATTTCCCACCGGAAGCAGATCTGACAATTTACGATCCTGCAGGCCGCGCGCTAGGCAGTTTGCGAGCGGGGCTTAGGCGAATGGCAGAGGCTTGGGTGCTGCGTCGCATGATTCTTGAGGAACTCGAACACGGGCACCCTGTTATGGTCATGGGCGATTTTAATGACGGCGAACATAGCGTCAGCTCGGAGATCATTTCCGGCGAGACACCTTTTAAGAACTATTCTTGGATGCTGAAGCATAACGCGAGGGATAGCGGCGACCGGTATTCTGAAGTTGAAAATGATCTAATAACTAAGGCTGTGGAGCGTGCGCGGTTGTATTCTGCCGAAAGCTTCTTTGCCCGAAAATCACGCCGCGACATGGTGTATACTTCGGCGTTTGGCGGGATTTTTGAATCCATCGACCAAATCTATATGTCGAATCATTTCCATCCCGACAATCCAACGCGCCTCGGTGCATTGGAGTATTTCAGCGTTTTCAATGACCATCTGACAGATGGCAGCCACCCTGAAGCACCGTATAATAAATTGGCATCGGACCATGGACAGATCATGGCCCATATGCGGATCAATGACTGAGCGTTCAACGTTGAATAGTTTTGAGCAGAATAGAACAACGACCCATTGCCGACTTTGGGCGCAGTTCTGAATGGTCAGAGAATTTCGCCCAACTTGTCATCCATGCATGTTGCCTCAACGACAGCTGTGGAAACAAGGAGGCAAAAGTGAACTCTCTATCCGTGAAACAGCGTTGATAAGTTATGCCTATAGCGCAATCGTTGAAAGGGCCACGATCAACGCAGCCCTATTTGCCGTGATTGTCGGCGTCTTATCTGAAGAGTGACAGTATGGATTGTGCGCTACTATTTGCGATGGATAACGCCTGAGTGCCAAGTTGTTGTTGGGTTTGCAACGCTGACAGACGGGTAGATTCCTTGGTCATGTCAGCATCCACCAACGTTCCAATTCCACGGTCGATGGCGTCCATAAGGTTTGATACAAATTCGTTCTGCATATCCACACGACCCTTGGTTGCTCCCATATCTGCGGCGGCGGTGGTCATCGCGGAGATGGCTGCGTCTGCACTAGAAATCATTTGATCGAGCACGTCGTCGATCGTTTCGGTGTATCCCACTCCAAAGGCGGCAAGCAGTGCCGCATCGTCCAGAGTTCCGCTGGAAATATCGATCGTTGCAACGGAAACATTGATTTCAAATCCCGCTTCCGTGCCATACAGATTCTCTGTGTCCAAAATACCGTCATTGGTTCCGCCGACGCCAACGGTATCATCGCCGAACAGTTTTGCACTGGAGATATTTATGTCGATTGTCCCAACAGAAACATTGCCGGCGTTGTCGCGGGTGAATGAGCCAACAACGCTTTTCGTCTGGTTTGCACCGTCAAAACTCAACCAGTTTTCACCCGAAAAACTCGACGAAGATGCGATTGAGGTGAGTTGGTTCTGCAATTCAGTAATTTCAGATTGGATTTTGTCCTTATCAACACCTGGCTCGCGCGCAGCGACGAGTTTGGTTTTAATTTCATCAACAACGTCAATTGCGCTGTTGATGCCTGTATAGGCGACGTCGACCTTTGCCCCACCCAAGCCAAGTGCATCCTGCACCGTACTCAGCGCCTTATTGTCTGAGCGCATGGTTGTTGCAATCGACCAATAGGCTGCATTGTCGGAAGCTTCCCCGACTTTTAAACCTGTCGATATTCTTGATTGCGTATTATCAAGCGCCATATTGGTCGCCTGGAGTGATTTCAATGCCGTCATTGCGGCAGAGTTTGTCATGATGCTGGACACGAAACGCCCCCTTTTGCGAAACTAGGTACAAGGGACATACCGGCTCTACCGGTGGCAGCTAATGGCATCATGCCGGCAAAAAACTCGTTTGTTCAGCCTGCTGCAGATTGCAAGTTGTAAACCAACATTCTTACCGTAGCGTTAAGTTTGCTTGGGATCGTCCTCTCCGGTTTTACAAGACGGAAGACGAGCTCAGTTCGTGGCAGGCGAAAGGTTGATCGTATTCGACCGTCAACATGTCGTAAGATCGAGAAGCTGACGTTCCGTCGAAATTGTTGAGCTTCCGGTCCAACGGTCGACAAGCGGACGATATCCGAATAGCCGCTTTGTGCGCGTTGATTGGTTTCACTGGCGCATCGCACTACCTTCGGGCATATCTGGTTGGATGTAGGTCAGAGGACAGGCAGTGAAACGAGTAGACATCGTAAAATGGGTTGCAACGGCAATTCAATTGGTGGGTTACGGCCTGACGGGACTTAACATTGTCCCATGGAATATATTGGCGTTTGTGATCGGGATAGTTCTTTGGTTCTTCGTAGGTGTCATGTGGAAAGATCGAGCGATAATGGTCGTTCACGTAGGGGCATTCATCGCAATATTGGGTGGTTATTTGAACTCATAATGCTGAATAAATTCAGTCACAAAGGGCTCACTCCAGACCCCGGCCGCCGGAGAAACACAACCTCCAGATGGCCAAGCAACCTTGAGGTCGAGTCTGTTTACCCGGGCATCTTCTCAAAGGCGGGAAGCTCGTCTTGGAGGATTGTCGCTTTCATCTTGCTCGATGTATAGACATTCGCCTTCGGGGCGAATTCTTCATGTTCGTTTATAAGACCGGCGCGCAAGCCTAACATACCTTCGCGGGCTGAGTTCTGCGTGAACAATGGTGTTCCACAAGTGCCACAGAAATGCTTGGTCATCATGGTTCCGGCATCTGAATTGTGTTGGAAAGTTTTCGGTGTGCCAGTGACCACCACATCATCGAGCTTCATAAACATCAGCGTGGCATAAGCGCTACCTGTAGATTGCCGACATGCGGTGCAGTGGCAATTTGCCATTACCGGCACCTCACCATCGGCTTCAAATGAAATCTCGCCACAAAGGCATTTTCCGGTAAGTTTTGTCATTGCCTATAAATCGTGTCCTAGCTTCGTAATTGGCACGAGAATAAGAATATTGCGATGATCATCAAGGGTGTAGATCGTGAACTTCCGGTATGCGGGGTGGATTTAATGAATCGACGCAACACTTTTGGTCCATTGGAGCCATTCGTTTCCTGAGATCAATTGTTGGTGTGCGAACCTTCCTGCCTTTTGATTGCTTGGGTTCGATGTCCGGAATGAGCCAGTGATCGGTGCTGACCAATCACTGAAATGTGGTGGTGAATGTATACGGTTTTACCGACCGTTGATTGGATTTGGACCAAGCCCTGAAAACGGACTTCCCTGCTTTGGGTAGATCGACAGAGAGCTTTCCATCTCCCTTGGGAGAAAAGTCTTTTAGCCAACTCCCGCCAGGAAATTCGTAGACGGTGAAATTGAGAGCAAGGTCCTTTGCCGCACCACCCATTGTTGCCGTCCACTGGCCCTGATAGGGGACTTCAAAGACGAACCAGGAACTAGGTGAGCGTATCGTAGACTAGTCTGTCTCTGTAAATGGCTTGACCCACTGTTAGCGGACAGCAGCCGGATATGCCTCTGTCAGCTTTGCCGCTGCTGCTGGTCCACCTCTATTCGGCCTAATCGGTGGCAAGCTGGATACATCCGTTGCGATTTATGCCATGGCCATTGCGACATTGCTGGCGAGCCCGCTGACTTATCTTCTACCACTTGGCTTGCGATCCGCTCCTGCCGAAACATCCGTTTAATGTCAGTGATACAGGTAGCCTAATTCAGGCAATTCCTCACCATGCTGTGCCCAAATCCCAGCAAGTTGCCAGTCCACATTTGCGCTGTTAGCCTTCCCTTGGGGCAGATCGGAGGCTGGATTGAGTACGAATAGGGCATTAGTATTCGTCACCGCAACGCTCGTCATGGTGCTTGCGCAGTTCGGACCGGTGCACGCCGAAGCCATGAGCCTCGCCGATTTGCGGATCAAATTCGGAGAGATCGTTGACGAAGTCGTGACAGAAAACCTGCCGCTATTGAACGGTGTGTGTGAGCCGTATCAAAAACGACCAGATCCGGTCGAAACTCATCGCTATGATTGCAAAAGTGAAAATTTTGAGTCTCGTTCTTCAGGTGTCAAAATTGCCATCATAGCCACGCTGTTCAATGAGCCTGCAGACAATGCCAACGGATCTATGGCCAGTTGGAGCAACTTCAACGTCAGTCAAACTTATTCTCCCGATGGTGGTATGTTTTGGGAAAACAACGAAAAATACCTCACTTTTGTTGAGAGTAGACCGAACAATAGAACCAACAAATACGCTGGCTATGGCGGCGAGCCGATTGAGCCGTTGGACGTCGTCGATGAGGACGGTGAAACTGGGCTCCTCTCAAAGGTGTCTTTGAAGGTCATTCTAGATCATCCAATGAACCAACCGCCTGACGTGGATATCGTCGCTTTTACCCGAATTGCTGGCAACATCATCCTGCAGCGTCTGACAAGCGAAAATGAAGTACTTGAGGTCAAACTCTATGACGTCAATCCATTGTTCTCGGCAGACGGGAAGACATTCTTTGAAAACTGGACGCAGGATCACTTGCTGTTTTCGACACCGGTTCGATTGGGCACCACAGCCGATGGTGTGAGTCAGGTTGTCTTGCGTGCAGAAACCAAAACGCCCACCACGGTCAATTTCTCCATATCTGATCCTGATGATGGCACCATCGAAACTTTGTTCGACGGCAAAACTATTGAGGTGGAAAAGACCTTCACCGGCGACAAATACTATGCATTCGCGCTCTATTCGCCACCGGAAACCTTCGACCCTCCTGGTGGACCGGTGCCCAATAGCGCCATGACCCCACCCAAGAAGCGGCTCGGAGATCATCTGCAGATACGCGATGCAGAAATTGAAATTCATCTCGATGACGGCGCGACCACCGTTGAACCGGTCATGCTGGCCCGCCCTCCTGCGGTGCTTGTGCATGGCTTGTTTTCTGATCCCGTCCAAACCTGGGCAGAGCGCTACGATGGCGGCGAGAGCATGGTTTCCCTTTTGGAACGCGCCGGCTTTTTGCCCTTCCTAGTCAATTACCAAAACTCGAACGGTACTGAACTCACAGCCCCTAAGGGCGAATATATCGAACCGGACGATGCCGAAGATACCTCATGGCTGCTGGGAGCCAACAGTACGTTCAACAGCAATCGTCGTGTGGTCTGGGATAGTCCTTTATCCACATACAAAGACCAAACGCTGGACTACGGCTATGCCCTTGATGACGCCATCCCTCTCCGTTTGAGCAGTTCCCCCCGATTGCGCATTGGCGGCATTAAACAGGCGCTGAACCATTATCGCAATGAATTGAGCATTGCTTCAACCCAGGCAATTGTGGTGGGCCATTCCATGGGAGGATTGCTGACCCGGATCTGGGCGTCGAAAAAATACAACCCAACCTATGAGCGGGCAGAAAATTTTGGCAAAGGCGATATCGATCGCATTCTGACCCTCAACACACCACATTTTGGCAGTGAGCTCATGGAGCTCAAAGACGCTGTTGCTAAGGCGAGTATCGGCAAAGAGACATGGTTTGAGTGGGGCAAACGCAGCCTCGTCAAAACCGTTTTATGGTGGTATCTCGATCCAGAACGCGGCGCTATTCGCGACTTACGCACCACCAGTAAAGCACTGGTTAATATCGGAAAAACACAAATTCCGTCTTTTGCAATTGCAACAAATGCGTCGTCGGCTGAGATTGGTGACAAGCTACGGGATCCGCTTAAAGCCTATCAATCGCTTTACACATTCGCTGGTCAATTATTCTTCAATAACCGACCACTTCTGGACGACTTTATCGACAAGAGATTTGGAGAATGGGAACGCGCACCGCAGGACTTGCAAATTAACACAATTGGACCGAAGCCCAGCGACACAGGCAATAATAGCGGTGGCGACGGCGGCGATGTATCCGGCGCGGACAATATCAAAGCGGCGACGGCGCTGGATCTTCGCGATAAAATCAACCGGTTGAAATACAAACGCATCATTGATCGCAACATCGAAGGCAATGCCTACTACTGGGCTGCACGACGCAACGACAAATATCAGAACGAACTATCCAATACGATTGAGAACGCAGTCATCGTGCCATTTGGCGATGTCGACACATCTGTGAGTGATTATGAGAATGAGGATTATGAAAACCTCGAATTGCTGACTCATGAGAAACTCAAAGAGGCAGATGTACAGCAAATCTCAGCTGAAGATGAGGTCAAGGAAGTCACCGAAGCCACAGCACCGGAAACCTTTTTGTCTCTGTTGCGCGATCTCATATTCCATCAGGACGCAAACACCGATGGAGCGGTGCGCGTGGTCAGTCAGATCGGTGGCATTGACGACGGTAGCCATGAACTCATTGAGCGCGTGATACATTCTTATTCACCGTGGGACTACAAGGTGCAGCGCCGGGTCATCTCGTTGCTGAAGTGGGAAAATGCGGCGTTTTCCGACAACGGTTTTCCAGAAGCAGGGCAAGTCATGCCATTTTATATGCCTTCAGATTCCATTGCACCTGACATTGTCTCGGGTGCCCGCGCGGTGACCTGGTCCGGTTTGGTGCCGTCCCATGCTGCGGCATTTCAGGCGACGGCGCAAAGGGAAAAGGTCTTCATTCTGGTACGTCCGGTGAATTCCAGTTCAACCCAATTGCTCAAGAATTGCCATGAAAGCGAAAACAAACTGGAAAGTTGCGCCGCCGCAAAGGGCATGAACGTCAAAGGTAAGAGCTCGAGCTGGGGGCCGCAGATTGGCTATATCCCGGTCAATCAACGCTACAGTAAATTGTGGCGCACTGTTCGTGACCCGGCGCGTCGACGGGATCAAATCGACAAGTATGATGGCGAAGTGAAGAAGAGTCTGAGCGGCAAACACCCCAAACGGACAGATCGCACTTTTGCGGTTCGGCGTGCACTGCGCATGCAGACATCCAAAGGCCTGTGCGATGTGGTTACCGATGATGAGGCAGAGGACGCAGAGAATGGCGTTTTTTTCAAATGCGGCGACAGCTACTATGACTGGAAGAATTCTACTCGCAACGGCAAACCATTCTTCGACGTTAATACGGCCCTAGCCACGCCGATTGAAATGGACACGGAGCGTAAGACTGAATTGGACAACAGCCCGATGTATGTGCTGGCCGATGGCACCAGCAACACTTGGCCAAGGCTTTACCTGACGGCCGATTACGATCTGCTCGCTATTGGTCAGCAATTTGTTAAATCCAGCTGTCGACCGAAGTCAAAACAGCCGCCGTGTCGTCCAAACATTAGAAAAGATGTGGCGGAATCCAAGTTTGATAAACTTAGCGGGGTGGTCAGCCCATGGCAGGATAAGTTCCTCGACCGGCTGAATGCAGCGGTGACAAAAATCGGCTACACCGGTGGCAATGTTTCCCATCATGGGCCGGAAAACCAATATGATGGCTCGCCCTACGTGGATTATCCAATCATCGTTTTTGCCCCGACCGCCGAATTGGACGACATCACATCCCCGTTTCTCATTCGTCAGGGTCCACCAGGATTCCGCGATATTCACCTCAAACGGTTTGTCGCGGCACAAACACGTTTGGGCTACAACATTTGGCCCAATGGCAAGTCCAGCGGGTGGCAGTGGGAAACGCGAAAAACCTTCTCGCCGGACCTGGGGTATGATCCGCGCGACGCCAGCAATCTGCCGCCCTATGTCGATGAAGCACCAGAACCAATTGTGTTTGAAGCGCGCAAAAAGCGCGATGACGAGGAAGCTCCAAAAGACCCCGGTGCACCAGAAAAACAAGCAACCGCTACTGTTCTGCCTGAACAAAAAGTTGACGAGGGTGCTTCTAAAAAAGATAAGGAAGTTAGGCTTCCATCAACCGATGATGATGGTGCTGAAAAAGCCGCCACCGCCGCTACTAGCAAACCGAGGCTGCAAAGAACCCAGGCGTCGCCAGAAGTACAGCGACGGGAAGCACGCCGGTTTTGGGACTACATGTTTTACTATGGGCCGGTGGATGGATTGAAGCTGTACACTGAGGACCTGTCTTACAGGTTATTGTCGGGTGAATTTTTGGTCGTACCACAGCGGTTGTGATGGCCGGTTCTAACGAGTCCACTTGTCAGTGACGGTCCACTCGCCGCAGCTGTCGGGTTGACGCGGCCTGTTTTCGAAATGTGGCAGGGGTCATACTGGTTTCTTTCATGAAAACCCCCACGCAGGCGGAATCTCAGGCATATCTGGCATACTCTGCTACATCTGAGATGGTCGTTGACGGATCGGTCAAGCCAATTTTGGCCAGTTCCATGCGCCAGGTTGTGACGAATTGAATCGGCGACATCGACAGTTTCTTTTGAAGCAGGACGGCAAAACTGGTGCGTGACGTGCATGTCGCATTTTGACTTGAATTTACGAGCGCCAATTGATGAGTTTGGCATGGAGTTCACACGCATAGCTGGTCACATATCTCCGAAGGTCGACTGTGCCATGAGATGACTTGATAATTGCTCAGCGAGATCAACGCGAGCAGATTTGCCTGCAGCCGATCACGACTTTATGGGCGTAACATCGAACCCGAATCTCATGATGGGTGAAGGCGACTGGGACTGAGTGGTCATTGTTGCGATTGCGGATCATCGAGATTGACGTAGCTCGTGTGCTAACTTTCTCGCAACTATGCCAATCGCAGCCTGCCGATTGCGCCAGCATGCTCGCAGTCAACCCGTTACCCTGCGAGGACTCTGCTGGGGACGCTGTTCGGCTCGCGGTTGCGATGCGGGTGAAAATGGTTGAGTTGTCCAAGCAATGGAAACGGCTCGGTCATAGACTTGGGTTCGGTGTGGGCGTGTCATTTGGATATGCAACCGTAGGCATGGTCGGGTATGAAGATCGATCAGACTACACCGCCTCGGGCACTGCGATCAACGTGGCGGCACGTCTCTGCGATATGGCCGAGGACGGCGAGATACTTCTCAGCACCCGCGCAGCAATCGCCGTAGAAGACGAATTCCCATCGGTCTCAACAGGAGAGGTCACGCTCAAGGGTATCCGTGAACCGGTTGAGGTTTTTCGAGCGACCTAGGGCAATACCGGGTAGTATAGCAAGCAAGGGCAACAGTTGCTCCGACGGCGACTTAGGGCTCTGACCGGTCATTCGCATCTTTCTCAAACGAGGGTTTGAGAGACTTCTGAAAACTTTACAAAATTTGCTGTCGGTCTGCATCTTAACCCATTTCTCGGTCAGAATGGCGCAAACGCTATCGTAACAAGACGAGATTTTCGCTTAAGGTGCCATCCTGCACTCAGCCGTAAGCGCCCCCTGGTGGTTTGACTGTCTTGGCGTGCTTTACGGCGCTTCGAGATCGCTTGTACCTTTACACTTGTACCTTTACACAGGGAGGCTGCGTTCGTATTCCTCCGTTCATCTTGAAACCGAAAGACTTCACATGCGCGCTGAAATGCAGACCTTGGCGGACGAAATTACCCAGGCCATCAGCCTATTGCGCCGCCACCTGGATTGGGAGAAGGCCAACACCCGGCTGGCCGAGCTCAATTTGGCCGCAGAAGACCCGGACCTGTGGAGTGACGCAGGCAAGGCTCAGGCGCTGATGAAGGAGCGTCAGCAGTTGGAGTCTGGTATCTCGTCGATCAATTCGCTGGAAGGCGAACTTGTTGATGCCAAAGACCTTATCGAACTGGCTGAGATGGAAGAAGACGCAGCCGTTCTGGAAGAATCAGAAGAAGCCCTGCGCAAGCTGCATGCGGATCTCGGCAAGCGGCAGGTGCAAACTTTGCTGTCTGGCGAGGCAGATGCCAACGACGCCTATTTCGAAGTGCATTCTGGCGCCGGTGGCACCGAATCCAACGACTGGGCCAACATGTTGCTGCGCATGTATATCCGCTGGGCAGAGAGCAATGGCTTCAAAGTCGAAGTTCAGGCGACATCGGCAGGTGATGAAGCCGGAATCAAGGCTGCCACTGTGCTGGTCAAGGGGCACAATGCCTATGGCTGGTTGAAAACTGAAAGCGGCGTGCACCGCCTGGTGCGCATTTCGCCTTATGATTCAAATGCCCGCCGGCATACTTCATTCTCGTCGGTTTGGGTCTATCCAGTGATCGACGACAACATCGATATTGAAATCCAGGACAAAGATATCCGGGTCGATACCTATCGTTCATCCGGGGCAGGGGGGCAGCACGTCAATACAACGGATTCTGCTGTGCGCATTACCCACATTCCAACCGGTATCGTTGTGACTTCGTCTGAAAAGTCGCAACACCAGAACCGGGCCAACGCGATGAAAGCTCTGCGTGCGCGGCTCTATGACATGGAACTGAAAAAGCGTGAGGAAGCGACTCAATCTGCGCATGACAACAAAACTGAAATCGGTTGGGGACACCAGATCCGTTCCTACGTCCTGCAGCCATACCAGTTGGTGAAGGACCTGCGCACCGGTGTTGAAAGCACCAATCCAACGGCGGTGCTGGATGGCGATCTCAATGCATTTATGGAATCAGCGCTGGCACATCAGGTCAGTGGCGAGGACAAGCAGATCGAAGACGTTGAATAGCGTCACATTCGAAGCCTAAAGGTAAGGCTTCAGGCTTTTTTCGAGGCGCACAAAGTGGAGCGGATTCATCGTCCGGCCACGACGCCGCACTTCGTAATGCAAATGCGGGCCGGTGGAGCGACCGGTGCTACCAACTTTACCAACCATCTGACCTTTTTCGATCCTTTGGCCTACTTTGACCTTGATGCGGCTCAGGTGGGCATAGCGGGTGGTGATGCCACCGCCATGATCAACTTCGACCAGTTTACCATAGCCGCCATGGCGTCCGGCTTTGACGATTTTTCCCTGCGCAGTCGCAAGCACGGGAGTGCCGCGTTTGGCGCGGTAGTCGAGGCCGCCATGCACTGCAGCGCGCCCGGTAAAGGGGTCTCTGCGAGTTCCGTAGCGTGATGAAATTTTCTTACCGGGAGTTGGGCTGCCCTGAGGAATTCGCTGCGCAACGTCCCGCAGATCTGTCAGCCGGGCCAAGGAAGCATCAAGCGCGTCCATGGAATTGGCCAGATCGATGCCCGATTTCAATTCGATCAGCGGACCACCGATAGCCGACTTTGAGGGTAGCTTGATGCCACGCTTCTTGAGGATCGTTGCAATTTTTTGCAATTTCGCATCGGCGCGTTTTTTCAGCTCTTTGATTTCAGCAATCTGTGCCCGTTCGGTCTGCTCCAATGATTTCTCAACCGAATCGAGAATATCGCCATCTTGATGAACGATGGATGCCGTTGCGATGGTCGCCGCATTTGATGTCGCAGGATTTGCAGGGGAAGCAAATGGGGTGGAGGTTCCAACCAGCGAGCCAAGCCGCAATCCTTTTTTCGGCGACCTTTTTGCAGATTTTTTTGGAACGGGAACCGAGAGTTCTGATCTGCCGGCAATTGGCGCCGCGCGCCTGATCAAATTGCGAACTTCCTCCTGCATGGCTCCAATTTCTTGCTGCCGCAGCATCAGCTTGGCTACTCGATTCTCGACCAAACGCTGGTCCAACATTTGACGGCTGGTGGCCAAATCAACCTGAGCCCGCAGATTGGCAATGCGATCCTCGTAGAGGTGCTGCATTTTAGCCTGCTGCATCAAAGTGGCCTTGGCGAGATCGTCGCGCAGGAAAAGGTAGGCCGAGGACGCCATAGCACCAACGGCGAGAAGAGCCGAAAGTCCTAGCAAAGTCGAAGTCACTACCGGATTGATGCGGTATACCTTGTTGCGATGGCCAACGGTTATGGTTGATCTATCGGCACGCCAACGCTGGTGACCATTGTTGGTGCGGGAAGATAATGGCTGCTGGCCAGCGGAATACTTTGATGACGAAGACATGGACAAACTAGAGTTGATACGCTTGCCGCTTAGTTTGTCTGAACATGGTTAACAGACCCTTGACGGTGGTTCATCGTAGGCCGGGTCGGTCGCTGTTGTTTTCTGGGCTAATTACCAGCGCTCGATAAGGCGCGATAAAAGCCAGGCGTTAGGCCGGCACGACATCTGGCAAAGTCATTAAATGGTGGCTTGAGTGGGCCGCGGAAGTATTTACGAACCATCTTTTGAAAAGCGGCTGCCGGTTCCAGCCCCTGTCGCAGACACAGGTACCGGAACCACTTGGCGCCAACCGCGACGTGTCCTAATTCGTCGCGATAGATGATTTGAAAAATTGCTCCCGATTGCGGGTCGCCAACCTCTTCCATCTGCGCCAGCAGCGACGGTGTAATATCCAGACCCCGCGCCTCTAGAATCAATGGTACAACCGCCAGGCGCGCGGTCAAATCATGGCCGGTGGTCTGTGCTGCTTCCCAAAGGCCATCATGCGCGTCGAGCGCGCCGTAATGGGACCCGAGCTCATTCAGACGTTGATTTAACAGAGAAAAATGCTTTGCTTCTTCCAGTGCAACGCGGGTCCATCCGTCAAAGAATGAGCGAGGCATTGGGGGCACTGATGCGGTGGTGGGATCGGCAAACCGTGCAACAATGTCCCAGGCGAGGTCGATGGCATTGAGTTCGATATGGGCGATTGCATGCAGCAGCGCGATGCGTCCACGTTCGGATCGAACAGAGCGTTTTTTGAGCTGTTTTGGGGGCACCAGTTGTGGCGTTTGTGGTCTGCCTGGACGATCAGGCGGGCGCTTGCCGATTGCCCCACCAATCCCCAATACTCCATTGTGCCAGAGCAGCGCAGTCTGTCGGGTCAGTTCAATTTTTTGAGTAAGATCGGAAGCTTGCAGCGCAGCGATTGCGCCTTCCTTGAGTGTTTTGACATTATGCTGACCAACCGTCGGCATCTGCGTCAGGTGATCGGGCCATTCTTTCGGCTTGAACAATCCGACTGCAGGCGCGTCGTCAAAACCTGTGATGTCAGCCAAAATGCTGTTTTGCCGCTTCCAGAACGGCCTCCACATGCCCCTTTACGCGGACTTTGCGCCAGGCTTCAAGAATCACCCCATCTGCTGCGATCAAATAGGTAGATCTTTCAACGCCCATATAGGTGCGGCCATACATGCTTTTTTCGACCCAGACGCCATAGGCCTGAAGCGCAACATGCTCCTCGTCAGAGACCAGTGGGACGCTCAGTTCATGCTTGGCGACAAATTTGTCGTGCTTGGCAACCTTGTCCGGCGAAAGGCCAACAATTTCAACGCCCAGTTTTTCGAAGTTTTTCTGTAAAGCACTGAATCCTTTGGCTTCTGTCGTGCACCCTGGCGTGTCATCCTTTGGGTAGAAGAACAAAACCGTTGGTTTTCCACCTGGGATTTTGATCGTTCCCTCACCGTTTGATGGAAGTTCAAAAGGAGGCGCTTTGTCACCAATATTCACCATAGGTCAACTTTCTGTTTTTTGGCTTTGCCCGTCCGCAAATTCACCACACTTATCTGGCAAGCTTGTACTGCGTTGGCAAGCGGTAGTAGGAGATCTTTGTTGGAGGATTTGATGAACAAAATTTCCCTGGCCGCACAAATGCATAAGCCAAATGCATATGACTGTGCAGGTGCATAGACAATGTCGTGCACGAACAAGTCTGAAGAACATGTCTCGTCTATCTGAGGCATGAATTGGAAAGCGAAGGATTCAGATCTTCCCGACATGAACGGACATCTGGACAACAACAGCCTATCGGGTCATGACGCACCCGATATGCCGAAAACTTCCCCCGAGGGAGTGCTGAGGCTGGAGGAACCGGCCGCAGGGCGACGGCGTTTGTCCAAAACCAAGCTGTTTGCATTGTCCGGACTGGCCTTGGTGCTCGTTTGCTTCCTCGCCGTTGGCAGTGTGCTGTGGATTTTGATCAACCGTTCCGTTTCCAATGAGCAGGTGCGGGCGCAGATTGAAGCGCAGCTCACATCTGTTCTGGGCAGGGATCATTCTGCGATAGTTGGAGCCACCGAAGTGGCGCTGGGTTCTGGCGGATTACTGTCGATTGATGCACGGGACGTCAAAATTCTGCATGGCGGGTCTACTAGTCTGGGGGTTGCCCGCGAAGTCGGCGTGAAGATCAAACCGATTCCATTGATTACCGGCAACGTTGTCGCTGAAAGCGTGACCATGCGCGGTGCGTCTATTGCCATTGATTCAATTCTGGCGGCGCCCGAGGACGACACGCTGCGTCCTTTGTGGCCTCGATCTGTCAATTTCGACGACGCGTTGCGCAGACTGGGCCAAACTGTCGGTAGGATTGCTGGTCAGGTCGAGACGGCAGGATTGAAAAGTCTCAATCTGGAAGATGCCAATTTGGTGGGGTTCGATCAGCTTGGTTTGCGTTCGCGAACGGCCAAGATTGAATTCCTGTCGGTTGAAAAACTCAACAAGACTGATCAGCCGAGTGAATTGCGCATTGATGCACGTCTTGCCACCAAGCACGGAGCTTGGTCACTGACGGGCAACTGGACCCAGACAGAGACAGATCAGCATAAGCTTGAGTTAAGGGTCGGGGGCATGAACTTGCTCGACCTGGTCCGCGATTCTGGTGAGGAGGCAAGTGCCCCAACGTTCGCTCACGATCTGGGTATAAAGTTTGTCGCTCAATATGCTGCCGATGGCCGGCCCTTGCCAGCCCAGGTCACGGTTGATCTCGGCCCGGGTTCGATACCGGTAAATGACAAGGGGATGCGGGCGGAGTTGAAAGGCGCAAATGTCAACATCAGCGTGGACCCCGTCAGCAATCAGCTCAATATCGAGCGTTCGACAATTGACTTCGATGGTTCAAGCGCCATTTTCACGGGTGCAATTCGCTATCCGAGCAGTTCGCAGGACTCCATATCCCTCCAACCGGCCTTTCGGTTTGAAGTGTCGGAGTTTCAGGCTTTTGGTCTGGTCGAAGGTGCCGACGTGCCAAATGGAGAACTGTTGGTGGAAGGATTTCTTGATCCTATCCGACAAACCGTCGTTGCTGACCGCGTCGTTCTATCGATGCCCAATGGCGAGTTGAAAGGCGATGCCTCGATCCGAATGGATGGCCCGTCGCCGCATATCAAAGCTGCCCTGGCGCTTGAATCCATGCCGGTAGATGAATTCAAGCAGTTTTGGCCGCCAGTTATGGCCCCCAAGGCGCGCAAATGGATAAGCGAGAACCTGTCCGGTGGTTTGATGAAAGAAGCTTGGGTAAAGCTCAATTTTCCGCCCGGCATGTTAGGTCGCGATGAACTCTACACCAAGGACAATCTTGCCGCGCAGATCGTCGTTGAATCAACCAGACTGAACAATCCAGGCGAGCTACCAACGATTGAAAATGCCAGTGGTGTTGTCGATGTACTGGGCAATCACACCAACATTACGCTCACTGACGGAATGGCCGAAGTTGCCAACGCGGGAACCGTCCGACTCGGCAAGAGCACCATGAAGATGGGCAACTATGCGATCCCAATCACGCCGGCCCGGCTCGATCTCAACCTTATCGGCCCGGCGCGAGCCATGGTTAAATTGGCATCACTTGAGCCACTGGGCTTCAACAATCGTCTGGACATCAAACCGTCACAGATCAGCGGCAAGGCCAATACGGACATCGAAGCCCACTTTCTGATCGGCAAGAAACTGAAGGTTGGAAACAAGCCTTGGGGTGTTCGACTGTCGGGCAAGAATATCGCGCTCAAAAAGCCCATCAACGGCCGCATGCTTTCACGGGGCAACATGACCCTTGTAGCGTCGCCCAAGGAAGCCAGGATCAAGGGAACCGCCCGCCTTAATAACGTTCCGGTGAAAATTGCACTGGTTGAGAACCTTGATGGATCTGGACCGTCCAAGAGCGAGGTTCTAATGACCCTCTCTGACAAAGACCGTGCAAAGATTGGCCTCGACACCGGCAATGTCATGACCGGAACGCTGGTGGCCAGCCTGACCGATCTGAGCGACGGAACCCGGCGAGTTGAAGCCGATCTTAGGAATACCAAACTGAACTTCCCGTGGATTGGCTGGACCAAGGGGAGGGGCATACCCGCGAAGGCAAGTTTTATTCTGCGCGAGTCCCGCAAGGGCACGAGCTTTGAGAAATTTAGACTAAAGGGTCAGGGTTTCAGCGCTGAAGGCTCGTTCCTGATTGATAAAAAAGGTTTGCTCAGCGCCAACATGAAAAATGTCATGCTCAATCAGGTGGACGATTTTGATGTAACCGCCAAGCGGGCAGGGGCCGGGTACAATATTGGGCTGAAGGCAAGAACCTATGATGGTAGAGCCCTGATCCGATCCTTGTTGAGCGCTGAGATCAAACCCAGCCAAAGCACCGCTGCAAGTATTGTTGTCAAGGGAACGGTGGGCCGACTGATTGGATTCGGCAACCAGTCGCTGTCCAATGTGAACATAGACTTCCAGCAAAAGGGTAAGCGGGTTTCCCGCGTGGTCATTCAGGCATTAGCCCCTGAAAATGCACCGACACGTTTTGCCATGGGCCCGGCGCCTGGCGGCACTCAACTGGAAATCGCTACCGAAAATGCTGGTTCTGTGCTGCGTTTCCTCGATCTATATACTAAGATTCGTGGCGGCTCCATTACCGCAAACCTGAACCGTGACGCCTCTCAAACCTTCCGTGGTCGAGTGATCGCCAAAAACTTTGATATGCTGAATGAGCCTCGTTTGGCCCAATTGCTGCAAAAGCCAAGCCGGGCCCCGCAGCTCAACAATAACGGTGATGTTGGCAGAAGGCTGCGCCAAATTAATACCGACCGGGCGCGTGTCGATGAGCTACAAGCGACAATTGAAAAAGGGACAGGCTTTCTCAATATCTCGCGTGGGCGTCTTTGGGGCGGTGATGCAGGCGCAGCTTTCGATGGTGCTGTCTATGACCGCAACAACCGGATGAACGTAACGGGGACATTCCTGCCTGGCCGGGGCCTCAACCGGCTGGCTTCCAAGATCCCAATTCTCGGCCTGGCCTTTGGCAAGGGCAAAGTTAATGGCCTGGTGGGCATCACCTTCCAGCTGGTTGGTCGGTTTGACGATCCAAGCCTTCGGGTCAATCCGTTGTCGATAATTGCACCCGGCGTGTTCCGCCAGATTTTCCGCTTTTGATCAGCTTAAAGCCGACTATTGAGTTTTCAGCAGAATGTGGCGCTTCTTCCCAAACGACAGTTTCAGGGAGCCATCACCATCAAGGTAGCTTGAATCAACGCTTAGACCTTCATCAGATACTGCCTGGTCATTGATCTTGATTGCACCGGCCTTGATGTGGCGTCTAGCTTCGCCGTTGGACTTTGCCAGCCCGGCGGCAACGATCAGGCTCAGGAGCCCGGCACCGCCTTGAAGCTCAGAAGCCGCAATAGAAACGCTCGGCAAGTCGGTTGCCTTAGCGCCCTCTTCAAAAGTCTTGCGAGCCGTTTCTGCTGCCTGTTCGGCCAATTCACGTCCATGGACAAGAGACGTAGCCTCTGTTGCCAGCACTTTCTTGGCTTCATTCAGTTCTGCGCCTTCCAAAGCTGCCAACTTGTCGATTTCATCAAGTGGCAATTCTGTAAACAGTTTCAGGAACTTGCCAACATCAGCATCTTCAGTGTTACGCCAGTACTGCCAGAAATCGAACGTCGGCAGCAGGTCTGGATTGAGCCAAACTGCCCCTGATGCTGTCTTGCCCATCTTGGCGCCCGAAGCAGTGGCCAAGAGCGGTGACGTCAGGGCAAACAATTGCTCGCAGCCAGAGCGGCGGCCAAGGTCAACACCAGAGACAATGTTGCCCCACTGATCCGAACCACCCATTTGCAGGCGACAGTCATAGCGCCTGTTAAGCTCCACATAGTCATATGCCTGCAGGCACATGTAGTTGAACTCGAGGAAGGAGAGATGTTGTTCGCGATCC
Organism: Rhizobiaceae bacterium; assembly: GCA_039969995.1. GTDB lineage: Bacteria > Pseudomonadota > Alphaproteobacteria > Rhizobiales > Rhizobiaceae > Pseudahrensia. The sequence goes on along the minus strand of JBDVMU010000042.1, from coordinate 57,350 downwards.
AGCCGCGTTTTTACCGAGTCGCGGGCCAGCATGGCGTTGACCGAGAGGTGTCGACCATAGTCGCGTAGGAAGTCGACATAGTTCAGCTCGAGCAACCAGTCAGCGTTATCGGCCATAACCGCACCAGTTGGCCCATCGCCAAAATCTAGGAATGGCGCAAAGCACTTCATGATTTCGCGTTTGTTGTCTTCGATTATCTCGCGAGTCATCATCTGACGGGCTTCATCCTTACCGGACGGATCACCGACCATCGAAGTACCACCACCCATAAGCGCAATTGGCCGGTGGCCGGTTTTCTGGAACCAGTGCAACAACATGATCTGGGTCATCGAACCGACATGCAGACTGTTGGCTGTGGCATCAAAGCCGATATAGGCGGTTACTGTTTCCTTCGAAAGCAAGTCGTCCAGACCCGTTTCGTCGGAGATCTGGTGAATGAAACCGCGCTCGGAGAGCGTCTGAAGGAATTCTGATTTGAATGTGGCCATGGTAATTTGCATTCAGGAGTGCGAATTTCGTGGGTGTTACACCATGCTTGATTCAAATTCACGCCCCAAATGGTCGAAAAGTGAAGGGAAGCCCATTGAAAACCGCCATAGGCCTGATGAGTGGCACCTCGATGGATGGAATCGATGTGGCTCTGCTGCACACCGACGGTCAGAACCGGGTTGAGTTTGGGGCATCGATGGCCATTGAATATTCCAGCGCATTCCGCCAGCGGCTGGAACAAGGCATGGTCGATGCCTTGCGCATTGAAAAACGCGATGATCGCCCCAAAGGGCTTGCCGAACTGGAATGCGAACTGACCGAACGGCATGGAGATGCTGTGCGGCAGTTTCTGCAGGCCAATGCCATTCGGTCAGATCAGATTGATTTGCTAGGTTTCCATGGCCAGACAGTTTTGCACCGGCCCAATGAAGGGCTAACCGTTCAACTGGGCGATGGCGCCGCTCTGGCCCGGATGACGGGAATCGATGTGGTGTATGATATGCGGGCTGACGACATGGTGGCCGGCGGGCAGGGCGCACCCCTGGTTCCGGTTTTTCATCAATCTTTGGCGCAACTTATCGATACGCAGCTTCCGGCCTGTTTCGTCAATATTGGGGGCATTTCAAACATCACCTATGTTGATGGTGAGGATCTGATCGCCTTCGACACCGGCCCCGGCAATGCACTGATTGACCAATGGGTGCAAAGCAAAGGCGGTATTCCGTTTGACCAGGGCGGACGCATTGCTTCGGAAGGAAGCGTTGTCAATCAGATTGTCGATGAGTATCTCAATGCTCCATTTTTCGACAAAGGCGGTTGCAAGTCGTTGGATCGCGGTGACTTTAGGCCACTTGATGCAGCGCGGGCTGATCTTTCAGATGGCGCACGAACATTGGCCAGAATTACGGCTGCTTCTATCATCAAGGCGATTGACCACCTGCCAAAACCGCCAGCGACCTGGATTCTTTGCGGTGGTGGCCGTCTAAACGATGCAATCGTCAGTGATCTGAGCCAACTTGCTGCTCAAACCAATGGCGTGGTCATCTTATCCGATGAGCTCGATTTATCCGGTGATATGCTGGAGGCGCAGGCTTTTGCCTATCTCGCAGTGCGCAGTAAGTTGGGGCTTCCGCTGACCTATCCGACAACCACGGGCTGTCGCCAGCCAACCGCAGGGGGCAAACTGGCGAAAGCAGAACACACCTAGCGTAGCAGCATGGTTTCTTCGATACCGCCTTCAATCAGGCCGAGGCGCTTATCAAGATAGATCTGGCACTCGTCCAGCAATTCATCCTGATGCTCCGAGAAGAAGTGGTTGGCACCGGGGACGGTAATCTGCGTCGTGGTGATTCCCTTCTGCGCCCGCAACTTGTCGACCAGTGTCTGGACATGCTCAGGACGCGAGACCATGTCGTCCTCACCATGAATGATCAGACCCGATGACGGGCATGGTGCCAGGAAGGCAAAGTCATAAATGTTGGGCTGCGGCGCAATCGACATATAACCTTCGATTTCAGGGCGACGCATCAACAATTGCATCCCAATCCAAGAACCAAAGGAAAAGCCAGCCACCCAGCAGCCGGTAGAATCAGGATGCAGGGATTGTATCCAGTCCAGTGCCGCCGCAGCATCCGACAATTCGCCAGCGCCGTGGTCAAACTCACCCTGGCTGCGGCCAACGCCGCGAAAGTTAAAGCGCAGCGTGGTAAAGCCGCGTTCCTGAAACATGTAGAACAGCTTGTAGACGATCGGATTGTTCATCGTGCCGCCAAAGGACGGATGCGGATGCGGGTGTAGAATGATAGCAATCGGTGCGTTTTTGTCTTCTGAAGGCTGATAACGGCCCTCAAGGCGGCCAGCGGGACCAGTGAAGATGACTTCGGGCATACAAAACTCCATCAGCAACTGGTGTAGACGTGCAAAAGCGACAATTTGCGCACTCTCCGCACCCTATAATCTCACCTATCGGCTTGACGAAAGGGCGGGCACTTTCTAACCTAGTTTAGAACAATTATAATCTGCAAGATGGGTCAATTCTGGACCGACCTTGCCCTGCAAGAGCCGTACATAGGCCATTCAGCCTTCCGATTTCAAGAAAAATAGGGCGTTCAGGTAAACAACGCCCCGCAATAGGTAACTGAAAAATTATGACGCCCCGTCGTGCCTATCTTGATTACAACGCCAGCGCGCCAATGCTGCCACAGGTGGTTGAGGCGTTGAGCAGCGTATTTGCGCAGCCGGGTAATGCCTCATCGGTTCATGGTGAAGGGCGCCATTATCGCAAATTGATCGAGGCAGCACGGGCTCAGGTGGCGCAACTCGTCAATGCTGATTCTGATAGTGTCATCTTTACTGGAAGCGCGACAGAAGCGGCTAACCTGGCCCTGACGCCCAATATTTACAGCGACGGCAAGTCGCGGCCTGCAAGCAAGCTCTATGTTCTGGGGACTGAGCATCCATGTGTTCTCACCGGTGGCCGTTTTGCAGCCCATGATATTGTTCATGTGCCAGTTCACAAAAATGGTGTCGTCGATTTGGAGGCTCTGCAAGCGCTTTTGGCAGCCAGTGGAGACCAGGTTCCCTATTTGGCCATTCAATTGGTCAACAGCGAGACAGGGGTTATCCAGCCGGTTGCAGAAGCTGCAAAAATGGTGCGGCTACGGGGTGGTTACGTGCTGTGTGACGCGGTGCAGGCAGTTGGTCGCATCAAGGTGGATGTCAAAGAACTGGGTGTTGATTTCGTCATGCTGTCCGCTCACAAGATCGGTGGACCGCAGGGCGTCGGTGCGCTGGTCAGTGCCCATTCAGTTTTGTCTATCCCGCCCGCTATCAAGGGTGGTGGCCAGGAATCAAACCGTCGGGCAGGCACGGAAAATACGGCAGGCATCGTTGGATTTGGTGTCGCTGCGGAATTCGCCGCCGAGGTCGCCGCTCAGTTCGCCGCAACGGGGGATGGAAAATTCCTGCAAACTATTGCATTGCGGGACTCGATTGAGGAGCAACTGCTCCCTATATGTGCCGACAACGGACTGGGTGATCGTTTGGTTATCTTTGGTTCGGATGCTGAACGGGTCGGAAATACCTGTCTGTTCAGTATTAACGGATTGAATGCGGAGACGGCACTGATTGCTTTTGACCTTGATGGGGTTGCGGTATCGAGTGGCTCGGCCTGTTCCTCTGGCAAGGTGGGCAGTAGCCATGTTCTGCAGGCGATGGGGGTTGCGCCAGAACTGGCGCGCGGTGCCATCCGGCTCAGTTTGGGCTGGAATTCGACACAGGAAGATGTGGCGCATTTCGAAAAGTCGTTCAGGCGCATTGTCGCTCGGCTGGCTGAAATGAGTGACATAAAAGTTGCAGGCGCAGCTTAACAGCTGGGTCAGGAAGATTAAGGAAGCGAGAGAAATATGGTCGCGGTTCAAGAAACCATCGATACCGTCAAAACACTGGATATCGACCAGTACAAATACGGTTTTTCGACCGACATCGAATCGGAGAAAGCCCCGAAAGGGCTGGACGAAGACACAATCCGCTTCATTTCCGCCAAGAAGGGCGAGCCGGAATGGATGCTGGAATGGCGTCTGGAAGCATTCGCGCGCTGGAAAACCATGACCGAGCCAGACTGGGCTCGTGTTGCCTATGATAAGATCGATTATCAGGACATCTATTATTATGCCGCGCCGAAAAATTTCGAAGACGGTCCAAAGTCTCTCGACGAGGTCGATCCCGAGCTGCTGCGCACCTATGAGAAGCTTGGCATTCCGCTCAGGGAACAGGAAATTCTGGCTGGCGTCGTCAAGCCGAAAGCCGATGAGGTCGAGCGCGAAGAAGATCTGGGCGACAATATCTACAAGTCTGGCCGGGTCGCCGTCGATGCCGTGTTCGATTCCGTATCGGTTGTCACAACCTTCAAGGAAGAGCTGGCAAAAGCCGGTGTGATTTTCTGCTCGATTACCGAGGCCATCAAAGACTATCCAGAGTTGATCCAGAAATATCTGGCCACCGTGGTGCCGGTTACCGACAACTACTTTGCAACTCTCAACTGTGCGGTCTTCACAGACGGCACCTTCGTTTACGTGCCTGAAGGTGTGCGATGCCCGATGGAATTGTCCACCTATTTCCGCATCAACGAGCAGAACACCGGCCAGTTTGAACGCACCTTGATCATCGCCGAAAAAGGCTCCTACGTTTCATATCTGGAAGGATGCACTGCACCGCAGCGCGATGAGAACCAGTTGCATGCAGCGGTCGTTGAACTGGTTGCCATGGACGATGCGGAAATCAAATATTCCACCGTTCAAAACTGGTATCCCGGCGACGAAGAAGGCAAGGGCGGCATTTACAATTTCGTCACCAAGCGTGGCGATTGCCGCGGCAAGAATTCAAAAATCTCCTGGACCCAGGTGGAAACCGGTTCAGCTGTGACATGGAAGTACCCAAGCTGCATCCTGCGTGGCGATGGTTCACGCGGAGAGTTTTACTCCATCGCCGTGTCCAACGGCATGCAGCAGGTCGATAGCGGAACCAAAATGCTGCATCTGGGCAAGAACACCACCAGCCGCATCATTTCCAAAGGCATCAGTGCCGGACGGTCATCGAACACCTATCGTGGACAGGTCAATGTTGGACGTCGTGCCGATTCCGCGCGAAACTTCACCCAGTGTGACAGTTTGTTGATCGGTGATAAGTGCGGCGCGCATACGGTGCCGTATATCGAAGCTAAGAACAAAGACGCACAGTTGGAGCATGAGGCAACAACGTCGAAGATTTCTGACGACCAGTTGTTTTATTGTCTGCAGCGGGGCATTCCCGAAGAGGAAGCCATTGCGCTGATCGTCAATGGTTTCGTCAAGGAAGTCATTCAGGAACTGCCAATGGAATTTGCCGTTGAAGCGCAGAAGCTCATTGGCATCAGTCTGGAAGGCTCCGTGGGCTAGTGGAAAAGTCTCGTTTTCTTTCTTCAATCTGGGTTCGGCTGATCGTCTTCTTGTGGATGATTGTCTTTCCCATCGCGCTTATTGCGATTCCGGGTTTGGAGATGGTGATGGGTGAACGGGAATGGGGGCTCGCCCCGGCTTGGGCCTTTGGAGTCTGGTTCCTGGGGCCGCTGGTTGCGACAATAATTTATAAATATATGGGCGGTGGCAAGAAGCCTTCCGCCTGATGGATGAAGCGTCCCGGATGGGGCAGGGAAGTTGGCCGAAGGGCTGGAAAGAAGAAAAATGCTGGAAATCAAAAACCTTCACGTGCGCATTGCTGAAGATGAAACAGAAATCATCCGTGGTCTGAACCTGTCAGTCGCCGCTGGCGAAGTCGCTGCCATCATGGGCCCCAACGGTTCAGGAAAGTCGACGCTGTCATATGTTCTTTCTGGCAAGGAAGACTACGAAATCACCGAAGGCTCAATCACGTATAATGGCGAAGACCTGCTGGAAATGGATGTTTCCGAGCGCGCTGCTGCTGGCGTTTTCCTGGCATTCCAGTATCCAGTCGAAATCCCAGGCGTGCCGACCATGACGTTCCTGAAAGAGGCGATGAACGCTCAACGCAAACAGCGTGGCGAAGACGAACTGACCACACCTGACTTCATCAAGCGCGTTCGCAGCGCAGCCGCTGATCTGAAAATCGACTTCAACATGCTGAAGCGTCCGGTCAATGTCGGCTTTTCCGGTGGCGAGAAAAAGCGCGCTGAAATCCTGCAGATGTCCTTGTTGGAACCGAAGCTCTGCGTTCTCGATGAAACCGATTCAGGCCTTGATATCGATGCTCTCAAAGTGGTGTCCGACGGCGTCAATCTGTTGCGTGATCCAAACCGTGCAGTGATTGTCATCACTCACTATCAGCGTCTGCTGGACCACATTGTGCCTGATACTGTTCACGTTCTTTCAAAAGGGCAGATCGTCAAGTCCGGCGACAAGAGCCTGGCGCTTGAACTGGAAGAAAAAGGCTATGCCGACATTATTGCGGCAGCGGCATAGGGCGACATGACCATGACAGCTCATACCCCCCGGATCCTGACCGACGGTGAGACGGCTTTGTTTGCAGCCTATGATGCTGCCAAGCCAGCTGGCCACGAGGCGGCGCGCGATGCAGCCATTGCGTCGCTGCGCGAGCTTGGCCTGCCGACCCGCCGCATTGAGGCGTTCCACTATACCGATCTGCGCGCCTTGCTGCGCGGCCAATACAAGATTGCCGAGCGTCCCTCAGATGAAGTTGCCAAGACCATCGGCAATGGCTTTCCGCGACTGGCTGAAGACGCAAGCGTCATGCATTTCCGAGACGGTCATTATTTTGACTGGGGTGATAAACTGCCCGAAGGCGTTTCGGTCAGCACCGAACTCCCAGCGCCCGGTAACTCCGCCGATGCGGTTAGCCAGATCAACACGGCGTTTGCCACCAGCGGTGCGTCGATCACCATTGCCGCTGATGCGCAGGTTGAAAAGATTGTTGGCATCGCTCATGCGCATACCGGTGCAGAAAACACTGTTGCCGCTATGCGTACAGCAATTGTTGCCGGTCCCGGGTCCAGCAGCCACCTGATCGATCGCGCGGTTGGCAAAGACGGCGTTTTATATCTGCACTCTTCTGTCGTTGACATCACAATCAAGGACAAGGCGACACTCACCTATGTACTTTCGATAGAGGAAGGCGACGCTGCCCAGCGTCTGGCCCAGCTCAATGTTTCAATTGGTGAAGGTGCAACGCTCAACCTGTTCATTCTCAATGCTGGCGGCAAGCTGGTGCGCCAGGAGATAAACTTCGATGTGGTTGGAGAAAATTCCAACCTGAATATCTCCGGCGTCAACCTGGTCGGCGGCGAAGCCCATATCGACGTCACGTCGAGTATTACCCACCATGTGCCGAACACGATTGCAGAGGAAACGTTCCGCAATGTGGCAACTGGCAAGGGTAGCGGCGTATTTCAGGGCCAGATCAATGTGCGTCAGGCGGCCCAGCTGACCGATGCCCGCATGGCTTGTAACACATTGCTGTTGTCTGATGATTGTAGCTTCTCGGCCAAACCTGAGTTGGAAATCTTCGCTGACGACGTCCAGTGCGCACATGGTGCGACTGTCACCGATCTTGAAGAGAGCTACATGTTCTATCTGATGGCGCGGGGCATCTCTGAAACCACCGCCCGTCGCATGTTGATCCGCGCTTTTGTGGCGGAGATCGTTGAAGAGCTGGAAGACGAAATGCTGGTCGAGGCGCTGGAGAAGCGCATTGATATCTGGATGGAGCGGCATGTCTGACCTGCCGGTATCCCTGGACCACTGCGTAATCCATGTTTCGGATTGGGAAGTGGCCAAGGATTTCTATTGTCGCGTCATGGGAGCCGAAGCCGTCCCGGTAAAAGACGGTTTTGTGTTCCGCTGGGGTAACACGCAACTGAACTGTCACGGCCCCGACAAGTTTGCCGAACCCAAAGCGCGAATACCGGTCGAGCCTGGCAACAGCGATTTGTGCTTTTGCTGGCAAGGACCAATTGCAGACGCCATGTCACATTTACATAAGCAGGGCATTGCTATCGAACTGGGGCCGATTGAGCGCTTTGGAGGCCAGGGCGTTGGAACCAGCATTTATTTTCGGGATCCTGATGGTTCCCTGATGGAGTTCATCACTTATGACGGCTAACGGTTATGACATCGATGCCATTCGGGCAGACTTTCCAATCCTGCACCGGGAAGTGCACGGCAAACCTCTGGTTTATCTGGACAATGGAGCGTCTGCGCAAAAGCCATCCCAGGTAATCAATGCGATTCAGCACGCCTATGAAAACGAATATGCCAATGTGCATCGTGGCCTGCATTTTCTGTCTAATGCAGCAACTGACGCCTATGAGGCGGCACGCGGCAAACTGCGCCGATTCCTGAACGCGCCAGCCGACGACAACATCGTTTTCACCAGCGGAACCACCGAGGCGATCAACCTGGTGGCCTATGGCTACGCCATGCCGAATATGGGCGAGGGCGATGAAATCGTACTTTCAATTCTGGAACATCACTCCAATATTGTTCCATGGCATTTCCTGCGCGAGCGGTTTGGCGTCAAGCTGGTCTGGGTGGATTGCGACGAAGACGGTGGCGTATCGCTTGAGGCGGTGGAAGCGGCCTGTACCGACCGCACAAAGCTGATTGCCATCACTCATATGTCCAACGTCACCGGCAGCGTCCTGCCGGTCAAGGACATCTGCGCCATGGCGCATAAGCGCGATATCAAGGTAATGATAGATGGCTCGCAGGGAGCGGTGCACATGCCCGTCGACGTGCAGAACATTGATTGCGATTTCTACTGCGTCACCGGCCACAAACTCTACGGTCCCTCTGGAATCGGTGCGCTTTACGGCAAGAAGGAAGCCCTTGAAGCCATGCAGCCGTTTCAGGGTGGTGGCGAGATGATCCTGGATGTGACCCTTGACGACGTCACCTACAACGATCCGCCACATCGCTTTGAAGCCGGCACACCGCCAATCGTTCAGGCCATCGGACTTGGTTATGCGCTTGATTACATGGACAGCATTGGCCGCGACAAAATTGCTGACCATGAAGCAGATCTGCGTGACTATGCCCGCCAGCGGCTGCGAGAGATAAATGCGCTGCGGATCTTTGGCGACACGCCAGACAAGGGGGCAATCTTCTCGTTTGAACTGGAGGGTATCCACGCCCACGACGTTTCAATGGTCATTGATCGGGCCGGTGTCGCGGTGCGGGCAGGGACCCATTGTGCACAACCGCTGTTGAAACGCTTTGGAACAACCTCTACTTGCAGGGCAAGCTTTGGAATGTACAATACGCGCCACGAGGTGGATGTGCTGGTAGAAGCGCTTGAAAAGGCTAGAAAGTTTTTCTCATGACCGAACAAAATGTACCCGCAGCCGACATGGAAGCCGGCCCAAATGCCGCGTCAATCGGTGAAAACACCCCAAGCTCAATCGAGCCTGGTGAACTGGATCGATTGACCACCGACATCATCGCGGCACTGAAAACCGTCTATGACCCGGAGATTCCTTCCGACATTTATGAGATCGGTCTGATTTATCGCATCGATATGGATGACAACCGGATGGTTGATATCGACATGACTTTGACTGCGCCGGGATGTCCTGTGGCGGGTGAAATGCCGATCTGGGTCGAAAATGCAGTTGCCTCTGTTGAGGGCGTTTCTGGCGTGACCGTCAACATGGTATTCGATCCGCCATGGACACCGGAACGGTTGAGCGAAGAAGCGCAAATTGCGCTGGGCTGGTATGTTTAGACTGCATTAGCAGGTGAATTGTAATCTGATGCGAGCAAGCCTATCTTTAGGGCAAGTGATTTGGAGCCGAATATGAGCCGATTTGCCGTCATAACACTCACAGACGCCGCAACCGAGCGGGTAGCAGAGATTGTTGCCAGCGCTGAAAGCGAAGCCCAGGGCATCCGTGTTGGTGTCAAGAATGGCGGCTGTGCCGGTATGGAATATACCGTCGACCTGGTCACTGAAGCCAACCCTAAGGACGATAAGGTAGAAGCGGGCGATCATGCTGTGTTTATCGCACCAGAAGCCGTTTTGTTCCTGCTGGGCACACAGATGGATTTTGAAGTGACGAAACTGCGCTCAGGCTTTGTGTTCAACAACCCCAATCAGACTTCGGCCTGTGGTTGTGGAGAAAGTGTCACGCTGGTGCCAGCTGCGCCGCCTGCAGAAACACTTGAGCACGCCTGATTTTTAAACGACATGTCACGCAGGCATGGTTCTGCAAATGACCCTTTGACTGGATAGAACCGACCCATGGTTACCCTGCTCGATACAATCAAAGACCAGCGCCCGCGGCATCCTGAAAAGGAACATCGCCCTGACCAACCGGTTTTGAAGAAGCCTGATTGGATTCGCGTTCGCGCTTCCTCCTCTCCGGTGTTTGCTGAAACCAAAAACATCGTCAAAGAGAACAATCTCGTCACCGTGTGCGAAGAAGCCGGGTGTCCGAATATTGGCGAATGCTGGTCGAAAAAACACGCCACCATGATGATCATGGGCGACACCTGCACACGCGCCTGCGCCTTCTGCAACGTGCGAACCGGCAAGCCAGATGCGCTTGATTCACGCGAGCCTGAAAATGTTGGCAAGGCAGTTGCCAAACTGGACCTGAACCATGTGGTGATCACCTCGGTCGACAGGGATGATCTTGATGACGGTGGTGCGCAGCATATTGCTGATACGATCTACGCTATCCGCGCCGCATCTCCACGTACGACAATCGAAGTTTTGACACCTGATTTCTTGAGGAAAGACGGTGCGTTAGAGGTTGTTGTTAAAGCAAAACCTGATGTTTTCAACCACAATGTCGAAACCGTTCCAGGCCACTACCTGACAGTGCGGCCCGGTGCTCGCTATTATCACTCAATCCGGCTTCTGGAGCGGGTCAAGGAACTCGACCCGACCATGTTCACCAAGTCCGGTTTGATGGTGGGCTTTGGTGAAACACGCAACGAAGTGTTGCAATTGATGGACGACCTGCGCATGGCGAACGTCGACTTTTTGACCATCGGTCAATATCTGCAGCCAACTCGCAAACATCACAAGATTGACCGCTTCATCACCCCGGACGAGTTCAAGTCTTACGAAACGACGGCTTATGCCAAGGGTTTTCTTTTGGTCTCGTCTAGTCCACTGACCCGTTCATCCTATCATGCCGATGAAGACTTTGCCCGGCTTCGCGAAGCGCGGGAAAAGCAGTTGGCCGCAAGCTGAACCTGCAACGTCTTGCCGAATTTTCAGAAAATACATCCGGTCAACCACGCCGCCGACAAGATGTTTGATCTTGTCGCTGACATTGAACGCTACCCAGAGTTTGTGCCGCTTTGCCTATCGTTGAACACCCGTTCGTCACGCCAGAAAGCCGGTCGCGATATCCTGATGGCCGACATGACAGCGGGCTATAAGTCGATTCGAGAAACCTTTACCTGTCAGGTCGTTCTCAACCGCGCCGCCAATGAAATTTTGGCCAGCTACATCGATGGGCCGTTTAAATTTCTCGAGAACAAATGGCATTTTGAACCAACCGGCGAAAATACCTGCAACATTCATTTCCATCTGGATTATGAGTTTAAAAGCCGCGCTTTGTCGATGTTGATGGGAGCCATGTTCGACAAGGCCTTCGCCCGTTTCACCCAAGCCTTTGAACAACGCGCCGACGAGCTCAACAGCGGCAGCGGCAGCGGCGACGACGGCGAGTAACAGCGACGGCGACGGCGGTGGCGTTGGCAAATCTTGTCGTGCCAAAAAGCGTCTAGCTCATTTCCTTCAGCAGCATTTCCAGCGCTGTCTCGACGGTGAATTGGCGCACCTGAGCCCGTGTTGATGCGCCTTCATCGGCAAACCGACACTCTTTCACCGAAATTAGGCCATCCAACGACTGCACAGCAATGTAGACCAGACCAACCGGCTTGTCCTCAGTGCCACCCGTTGGGCCAGCCACCCCGGTAACGGCAACTGCAACCTGAGCACGGGAATTTGCCAGAGCTCCAGAAACCATGGCGCGGGCGACAGTCGCAGAAATCGCCCCCTTGCTGTTGATGGTCTCCATAGGAACGTTCAACAGCTCGTTCTTGGCTTCATTGGAATAGGTGACAAAGCCACGGTCCACCACTGCCGACGAACCGGAAACTTCGGTCAAAGCACCGGAAATCAACCCGCCGGTACAGGATTCGGCGGTTGCCAGTTGGATGTTTCTTTCGGTGCCAATTTCGATGACCTTTTGAGCCAATTGCGCAATCATCAATACGTCTCCATTACAACGGTGGCCGTCGCCAGCGCCACCATTCCCTCATTTCGCCCCACAAAGCCAATCTTCTCGTTGGTCGTAGCTTTCACTGAAATGCGCCCCGCTTCAATGCCTGATATTTTGGAAATGGCTTCCCGCATCACATCGCGATGTGGGCCAATCTTTGGAGCCTCGCAGACCAAAGTCACATCCATATGGGTGATCCGTCCACCGTGAGCAGCAACCCGCTTCACCGCATGAGCCAGAAATCGATCCGAACTTGCACCGCGCCATTGCGGGTCGGAGGGAGGGAAGTGCGACCCAATATCGCCATCTGCGACCGCGGCAAGTAAGGCATCTGTCAGGGCATGGAGCCCAACATCAGCATCCGAGTGCCCCGACAAAGACTTGTCGTGTGGCAGTTTAACCCCGCACAGCCAGATGTAGTCGCCATCGATAAATTGATGGGTGTCATAACCATGACCAACGCGAACGTCAGGTACCGGCATAGCAAATTTCTCCTGTGCCTGCGCCATATCCTGAGCGGAGGTGATTTTGACATTGCGCGGGTCGCCATCGACCACAGTCACCTGCATGCCAACCCATTCGGCAAGACCTGTATCATCACTGAAATCAGTGCGCGTTTCGGCTTTAGCTTTTTGATGAGCCTGCCAGATGGCGCTGAAGTGGAATCCTTGCGGAGTCTGCGCCGAATAAAGTCCCGAACGATCAACAGTTTCGACAATCACGCCGTCTTCCGCGCAGCGCTTCAGCGTATCGGCAACCGGCAGGCTGGGAAGGACGGCGGCCTGAGTATCCAGCTTTGATACAACCCGGTTGATTGTATCGGTATCAATGAAAGGCCGGGCCGCATCGTGAATCAGCACATTTTTCAGCTCCATCTGTGCCAATGCCTGCAACCCCGCCGCCACCGATTGTTGGCGCGTTGCACCGCCAAACACCGGCGCCAACAGTTTGTCATGAACCTCAACTGCGTTTTTGTACAACTGTTGGTCATCGGGATGGATCACCACCACAATCCAGGCCACCGATGGGTGTGCCAAGAACGGTTGCAAACTGCGATAGAGCACTGTGCGTGCACCCAGCAGTTGATACTGCTTGGGCCCGTCGCCCTGGCCTGCACGATGGCCGCGTCCGGCAGCGACGATGACAGCGCCGGTCAGGCCTGCAGATTTTTCATTTGTTTTCATGCTCTGGCTTTGGCATGGCAGTGAAATTGTCGCAATAGTTTGCCTTGCAAGTTTGCAGGCATTTGCTTAGAAAAGCATCATGCAAGAAAATTGCTCAAAAAATACGCAATCAGCAATATCGATCGGCCCACTGACCTTTCGAAATCGAGCTCTACTGGCCCCCATGTCCGGGGTGTCGGATGTGCCGTTTCGTCAATTGGCCTGGGAATTCGGTGCCGGCATGGTGGTTTCCGAGATGGTCGCCAGCGAGGCTTTGACCACCGGTCAGGAAGAAATGCGCTTGAAGGCCGAAGCTGCGGGACTGCCTGTGCACATTGTGCAACTGGCAGGGCGTCAGGCCAAGTGGATGGCCGAAGCCACCCGCATGGCCGAGCAGGCAGGGGCTCATGCAATCGATATCAATATGGGTTGCCCGTCCAAACGGGTGACCAACGGATATTCCGGCTCGGCGCTGATGCGTGATCTGGACCATGCCATGACCCTGATTGAGGCCGTGATGACGGCCACCGAACTACCGGTAACGCTGAAGATGCGTCTTGGCTGGGATGAACAATCGATCAACGCACCGGAGCTTGCGGCGCGGGCCGAGCGGGCAGGGGTGAAGATGATCACCGTCCATGCCCGCACCCGCAATCAGTTTTACAAGGGTGAAGCCGACTGGACCAAGGTAAAGGCAGTGCGCGAGAGCATTTCCCTGCCGTTGATCGTCAATGGTGACATCTGTTCGCACAACACAGCCCAACAGGCTATGGATGCCTGCGGTGCCGACGGGGTGATGATTGGCCGTGCGAGCTATGGTGCGCCATGGCTGCCCGGACAAATTGGCAATCAATTGGACGGGCAGGCGGCTGCAATGTCACCGCACGGCGCGCAACTGGCAGATGTTGTTAGTCGACACTACGAAGCGATGTTGTCGTTTTACGGGATTGAGCTGGGCATGCGCAACGCCCGCAAACATCTGGACTGGTACACATGCGACCTTCAGAAGTCGCCTGACTTTGCACCTTTGAGACGTCATCTGCTGACAAGCCGAGAGCCGCGTGAAGTGCTGCCGGCAATCCAAGATATATTTGTAAATGGCCCAGGACCGAGAGTTGCTGCCTGATGGATACCCTCAACGAAATACGCCCCCTTGGCATGCCGACTGACGTTCTAAACGCTTTGCCGCATCCGGTATTCATGGTGTCGGCCGATGGTGGGTTTGAATTCGTCAACGCCGCGGCAGAAGGTTTTTTCCAATCCAGCTTCACCGTTTTGAAAAATCGCAAATTTAACTGGTTTCTGCCCGATGGCAGCCCAATGCGGACCCTGGTTGAACAGGTACAACACACCCGCTCACCGATCAGCGAATACAAGGTGGATGTCTCCTCCCCACGTCTTGGCGCTGACCGCTTTGTCGATGTTTACGTGTCACCCGTGGTTGAGCATCCAGAATCAGTGGTTGTGCTGCTGCAAGTGAGATCTATGGCCGACACACTGGACAAGCAACTGACCCATCGAGGCGCGGCGCGCACGGTGACCGGTCTGGCTTCTATGTTAGCGCACGAAATCAAAAACCCGCTTTCCGGCATTCGTGGCGCAGCGCAACTTCTTGAAACCCACAGCGACGAAGACGATCGAGCGCTGACGCGTCTGATCATGGACGAGACCGATCGCATTGTGCGCCTGGTTGATCGAATGGAGGTGTTTTCCGACGAACGCCCGATTGAGCGCGATCCGGTCAATGTCCATTCGGTGCTGGAGCATGTGAAGCGCCTGGCCCGCTCCGGATTTGCCCAAAACATCGCAATTGTCGAACATTACGATCCCTCCCTGCCGCCTGTCTTGGGCAATCGCGACCAGTTGGTTCAGGTATTTCTCAACCTGGTCAAAAATGCCTGTGAAGCGATGCCCGATCACAAGGACGCGCGGATAACGCTGACCACAGCCTATCGCCCCGGCATGAGCGTCGCGGCACCGGGCAGCCGGGAACGCATTTCATTGCCAATCTCGATGACGGTTTCGGACAACGGTCCAGGTGTACCTGACGACATCCTGTCCTACATGTTTGATCCCTTTGTCTCGAGCAAACCGAACGGGTCGGGTCTCGGTCTGGCACTGGTAGCCAAGATTATCGGCGACCATGGCGGCGTGATTTCCTGCGACAGCCAGCCCGATGGAACCAATTTTCAAGTCCTGATGCCCATGTGGTCTGAACAACGGAGTAGCTAAACCGGAATGCCAGAAATTCTGATTGCAGACGACGACGCCGCCATCCGCACGGTGCTTTCCCAAGCCTTATCGCGCGAAGGCTATGATGTTCGCGTAACCTCCAATGCCTCCACATTGTGGCGCTGGACCGCTGCCGGTGATGGAGACCTGGTGGTCACTGATGTGATTATGCCGGACGAGAACATTTTTGACCTGCTGCCACGCATCAAACGGGTGCGCCCGGAACTTCCCGTTATCGTCATGAGTGCGCAAAACACCTTCATGACAGCGATCACTGCGACCGAGAAGGGCGCTTATGACTACCTGCCCAAACCCTTCGATCTGAAGGAGTTGATCGGCACGGTTGAACGGGCGTTGGCGCAGCCGCTGGAGAGTGAGCAAAAGGCTGAAAACAGTGCTGACGCGACAATGCCGTTGGTTGGGCGTTCCCCGGCCATGCAGGAAATCTACCGTGTCATTGCCCGCATGACCCAGACAGATTTGACTGTCATGATCAGCGGTGAATCCGGGACCGGCAAAGAACTGGTTGCCAAGGCTCTGCACCAGTTTGGCAAGCGCAAGTCCGGCCCGTTCGTTGCCATCAATATGGCAGCAATTCCGCGTGAGTTGATCGAATCTGAGTTGTTTGGCCATGAAAAGGGTGCCTTTACCGGCGCCAATACCCGTTCCGCCGGTCGCTTTGAGCAGGCCAATGGTGGCACCCTGTTTCTCGATGAGATCGGCGACATGCCAATGGAAGCCCAGACCCGTCTGTTGCGTGTGTTGCAGGAAGGTGAATACACCACCGTTGGTGGCCGCACACCAATCTCCACCGATGTTCGCATCGTAGCCGCAACCCATCAGGATCTTGCCGGATTGATTGACCGGGGACAGTTTCGAGAAGACCTCTATTATCGGCTTAATGTGGTGCCTCTGCGCCTGCCACCCTTGCGGGAACGTGGACAAGACGTACCCGATCTGGTGCGCCACTTTCTGGAACAGGTCGAAGCCCGCGGTCTACCGCGCAAGGTCATCGACAAATCCGCGATTGACCGGATGAAGCAGCACCACTGGCCGGGCAATGTGCGCGAGTTGGAGAACCTTGTTCAGCGTCTGTCGGCACTTTATCCTCAGGAAACGATTTCTGCAGAACTGGTTGAAAATGAGCTGTCTGCGGCACGTCCGTCAGGCAGCACGGGTGACAGTGGTGCAATCACCGAACAGCAA
Source organism: Rhizobiaceae bacterium (assembly GCA_039969995.1). GTDB lineage: Bacteria > Pseudomonadota > Alphaproteobacteria > Rhizobiales > Rhizobiaceae > Pseudahrensia. The sequence goes on along the minus strand of JBDVMU010000042.1, from coordinate 40,493 downwards.
TTGCAGGCCTCGGTTTCTGCATTTACCGCCCAGTTGCTGGAAGAAAATGACGATGGTGAGCCGCTCGATAATCTCTATTCAACCGTGTTACGGGAAATCGAAGAGCCATTGATCAACATGACCTTGCGGGCAACCCGTGGCAATCAGATCAAAGCTGCAAAAGTGTTGGGCCTCAACCGAAATACTCTGCGCAAGAAAATTAAGGATCTTGACCTTCAGGTGATGCGCGGCATCAGCTAGCTGTTGCGTTAGGGCAACAAATTGTTGCACAATAGCAACGCAATTCAGCCCTTAATGGTCCGATTCACTTAGATGTCAGCCTCTGATTCAACCAACCCGGTACCAGGGAATGCCGCCACAGACGCGGTTGCGCCCAAAGTCGAGGATTCGTCTGTTGAGCTTGGTAAAACGGATCCCTTTGACCCGGCAGAATCGGTCGGTGTATCCGGTTCCAGCTTGAAATACGCCCGCCGATATGGCGCAGCATTCGTGCTTCTGGTGCTGTTCTTTGGTGCGGCTTCATTTCTGGTTTTGCTGGGTCTGACCAGCATCGAGCCAACCGAAAGCGTCATATTGGCCGTGACAGCGATCAACGTGGTGCTGGTCACTACAATGTTGGTTTTGGTGGGCCGCGAGGTATACGCCTTGTTGCAGGCACGCAAGCGGGGACGCGCGGCGGCACGTATGCATATTCGCATTGTCGGTTTGTTTGCGATTGTCGCAGCGTTTCCCGCCATCATCGTTGCCGTGGTTGCTGGCATTACGCTTGATCTGGGGTTGGACCGCATTTTTGATACCCGCACCCGTACCATTGTGACCAACTCGGTTAGTGTGGCGGAATCTTATGTTGCCGAAACAGCATCAACCCTCAATTCGAACACGTTGAGCATGGGCTTTCTCCTGTCCCGCAACCGCAGTGCGTTTGTTCTTGACCGTGGAGCCTTCCTCCAGTTCATGCGTGGCCAAAGCCGGGCACGTGGTCTGTTGAATGCGTCAATCATCCGTTCCGATGGCAGCGTCATCCTGACGGTTGATCAAGCTGAAAGTAGCCGGCTACCGGCTGTTCCCACGGGTTTGATGGAACTGGCTCAGGCGGAGAAGCCCGCATGTGGGGGACCCCGAATCCGCAATCTGGCCGGCTGTGTGGTTAAATTGAAGGGATTGGGAGAAGACCACTATCTTTACACATTGCGATCGGTTGATCCGGGTGTATTGAACTCCATCCAGTTAATGGAAGAGATCACTGAAGAGTATAAACTCTTGGAAAGCGGTCGTCTGCCGCTACAGATTGCCTTCGCGCTGCTTTATATCGGCATATGTTTGACCATTCTGCTTGCTGCCATTTGGATGGGGATTGCCGTCGCGGACAGACTTGTGGAGCCTATTCGTCGCTTGATTGCGGCCGCCGACAAGGTGGCAACCGGTGACCTGGAGGTCAGCGTGCCAATCACCCGTTCAGAAGGCGATTTACGGTCCCTGGCCGACACGTTCAATTCAATGACCAGCGAACTGCGCACTCAAAGAGACGAGATCCTGGACAATCAGGAACAAATAGACCGGCGGCGGCGCTTTACCGAAGCGGTTTTGTCGGGGGTGACAGCTGGAGTCATAGGGGTTTCGCCCGAGGGCCGGCTGGCAATTGCCAATTCCTCTGCCAGCACCCTACTGGGCAAGGATGCCGATGCTCTGGTCGGTGAACCGTTGAGCAAAGTCAGTACCGAACTGGCGGAGGTGTTGCATAGCGCCGAACGCGGCGGCAAGCGGACCTATCTGGAACAGATATCTTTCAACGCGGGCGAAGGAGACCGGACTTTGAATGTGCAGGTCTCGGTTGATCACGGTGCTGAAGGCGACAATTCCCACGTCATTACGATTGACGACATTACCGACCTGGTGTCCGCCCAGCGCACTTCGGCTTGGGCCGACGTCGCCCGACGCATTGCCCATGAGATCAAGAACCCGTTGACCCCCATTCAGCTGTCCGCAGAACGCATTCGCCGCCGCTACGGCAAGGTCATCACAGAAGACCGGGAAGTATTCGACCAATGCACAGACACCATCGTGCGACAGGTCGCCGATATCGGCCGCATGGTTGATGAATTTTCTTCGTTTGCGCGCATGCCCAAGCCGACACTTGTGGTCGGTGATCTGCGCGAACCGCTGCGTGAAGCGGTCTTTTTGCTAAAAGTCTCCCATCCGGAAATTCACTTTCAGGTGGATCTCGACGAGCAGGAAATCATCTCGCGGTTTGACAGCAGATTGTTGGGTCAGGCCTTTGGCAATCTGGTCAAGAACGCTACTGAAGCGATGGAAAGCGTTGACTTCGCCGAGGGCGAAAAGCCGACGATCCAGATCAGCCATATATCGGCTGGAGACATGCATCGCATTGATATTGTTGACAACGGCAAGGGTTTGCCGACCGAAAATCGCCAGCGTTTGCTGGAACCCTATATGACCACACGGGAAAAGGGCACCGGGCTGGGCTTGGCAATTGTAGGCAAGATTTTGGAAGAACATGGAGGGCGCATCGAATTAATGGATGCGCCACAGGTGGCAACTGGTCGACATGGCGCAATGATGCGCATTTATCTGCCGGTGACGGGAAGTGATGCGGACACTGACGTCGAACTGGAAGGAGCATCAAGTGGCATCTGACATATTGGTCGTTGACGACGAAGCCGATATTCGAAATCTGGTTTCAGGTTTGCTGGAGGATGAGGGGCATGGCACCCGTCAGGCTTCTGATAGCGATTCCGCTCTTGCAGCGGTCGCTGACCGACGTCCTTCGATGATCTTTCTGGATATCTGGTTGCAGGGCAGCAAGCTCGATGGATTGGCATTGCTGGATGTTATTCAGGAGCAGCATCCTGACCTACCGGTGGTCGTCATTTCCGGACACGGCAATATCGAAACCGCTGTGTCGGCGATCCAGCGCGGCGCCTATGATTATATCGAAAAGCCGTTTAAGGCAGACCGGTTGGTGCTGATTGCCGAGCGGGCGCTGGAAACTGCCGGACTGCGCAAACAGGTCAAGGATCTGGAACGTCGCACGCCGGACATGCCGGAGATGATTGGCAATTCGGTAGCGATGAGCCAGCTGCGCTCCAATATTGATAAAGTTGCACAGACCAATGCGCGGGTGATGATAATTGGCCCTTCCGGTTCCGGTAAGGAAATGGTGGCGCGCGCAGTTCACAAACATTCCGTCCGATCTGATGGTCCGTTTGTCGTGCTCAATGCTGCGGCGATTACACCGGAAAACATGGAGACAGAACTGTTTGGTGTTGAGGCGACCGATGGCAACCAGACCAAGGTGGGAGCCTTGGAAGAAGCCCATTTGGGCACTTTATTGCTGGACGAAGTCGCCGAAATGCCACGCGAAACACAAAATAAGATCCTGCGGGTTTTGGTCGAACAGAAATTTGAACGCGTCGGCGGTTCAAATAAGGTAGAGGTGGATGTGCGTGTTCTGTCGTCCACATCCATCGATATCGAGGAACGCATTGGCCAGGGCCTGTTCCGCGAAGACCTGTTTCATCGTCTCGCCGTTGTACCCGTTCAGGTGCCCTCATTGGCCGAACGACGTGAAGATATCGCCGAATTGATCACGGCCTTTATGGGGCAAATTGAAGCCCAATCCGGTATCAAGAGTTGTGAGATCGGCGAAGACGCCATGGCTGTACTGCAGGCGCATTCCTGGCCCGGAAACCTGCGTCAGTTGCGCAATAATGTGGAAAGACTGATGATTTTGTCACGAGGCGAAGAGGGAGATGCGGTTAGCGCTGAACATTTACCCGGTGAAATCAGTGACATGCTGCCCAAAACGCCGGGAACCAGCGATGATCACATTATGTCCATGCCTCTGCGTGAAGCGCGTGAAATCTTCGAACGGGACTACTTATTGGCGCAAATTACCCGTTTTGGGGGAAATATCTCGCGCACGGCATCGTTCGTTGGTATGGAACGCTCTGCGCTGCATCGCAAATTGAAGTCGCTTGGCATATAGTGCCGACTGATTTGCTGCAAATTTTGGCGACACCAACAGCTGAGGCAACATGAAAGTTATCATCTGCGGCGCAGGCCAGGTGGGATACGGAATTGCCGAACGTCTGGCGACGGAAGGCAATGATGTCTCTGTCATCGACAGTTCAGCATCGCTGGTGCAGGTCATCCGCGACCAATTAGACGTGCGCGGTTTTGTTGGTCATGGCTCCCAGCCAGACGTCTTGCAGGCCGCTGGTGCTGAGGATGCAGACATGATCATCGGCGTCACCTTGTATGATGAAGTCAACATGGTTGCCTGTCAGGTCGCACATTCGCTGTTCAATGTACCGACAAAGGTCGCGCGCATTCGCGCCCAGACCTATCTCCAGCCGATCTATCGCGACCTGTTTTCGCGCGACAACATGCCGATCGATGTAATCATTTCTCCGGAGATTGAAGTTGGCGAAATGGTGCTGCGGCGTATCTCGCTGCCGGGTGCAACCGATGCGGTTCAGTTTGCCGATGGTGAAGTGGCCATGATTGCCATTGAATGTCTGGAAGACTGTCCGGTTATTGATACGCCTTTGGGCCAGCTGAGCGAGTTGTTCCCCGATTTGTCGGCTGTGGTCACCGGGATTTGGCGGGCAGGGAACCTGTTCGTCCCGCATGCAACCGATGCGATGATGGCCGGAGATCTGGCCTATGTGGTGGTCAAGCGCGACCGGGTCAGGCGGACACTGAATATTTTTGGTCATGAGGAACCAACGGCCAGCCGCATCGTCATCGTTGGCGGCGGCAATATTGGCCTCTACGTGGCGCAGGCAATTGAAAGCCGTCAGAGCAATGCACGGGTTAAGATTGTCGAAAACTCGCGCGAACGGGCCATTGCAATTGCCGACCAACTCGACCGCAGCGTTGTGCTGCATGGCAGCGCCCTGGACCAACAGATCCTGCTGGAAGCCGATATTGAGCATGCCGATCTGATGGTGGCTCTGACCAATGATGATCAGGTCAACATTCTTTCCAGCGTCATGGCCAAGCGGCTTGGTTGCGAAGCCAACCTTACCTTGTTGAACAATACCGGCTATTACGAATTCACCAAAACGCTGGGCATCGATGCCCACCTGAATCCGCGCTCGGTGACCATTTCGAAAATCCTGCAGCATGTCCGGCGTGGTCGTATTCGCGGCGTGCACTCGGTACAGAACGGAGCGGCGGAAGTAATCGAAGCCGATGCGCTGGAGACCTCAACCCTCGTCGGCTCGCCGCTGCGCGAGCTTGCGCTGCCAGACGGCGTCCGCCTTGGCGCAATTTATCGCGATGGCGAGGTAATCATGCCGGACGGCGACACGACCATTAGGGCTGGCGACCGGGTGATCATATTTGCCACCGCTGATCGGGTTAAACAGGTTGAACAAATGTTCCGGGTCAGCCTGGAATTCTTCTGATGCTTGCCGTCCTGTTCTACCTGGCCTGCGTGGGACTGTTTTTCACGCTTTCCCTGCTGGGGCCAATTCTGGTGGCTTTGCTGGCCAATGAAACAGTACAGGCCGTGCGTTTGGCGTTTTACATACTGATTGGTGTGTTTATTTTCGGCACACCAATTCTGGCGATGCTGGGGCGATTGCGGCGTATTCCGCAGATCGGCCGTCTGCTGCTGATGTTCCTCGTCTGGACCGTGCTGCCCATCGTTGCAGCGCTGCCATTCTACCACATGATGGATATGACGCTGACGGACGCTTTGTTTGAAAGCTTCTCCTCCTTCACGACGGCCGGTGCGACAACCGCAAACTCGGTAGAAAATTGGCCGCAATCCTTGCTTTTCTGGCGTGTGCTGCTGCAATGGCTGGGCGGATATCTCACCCTGCTGACGATCATTCTCATTCTGGCGCCGCTCGGCGTAGGTGGGCTGACAAGTCGTAAGTCTTCGTTGTCGATCGGTGCAGACCTGCGCGCCAGCCAGGATCGCCTTCTGGTGTTTTCTTTCAATCTCGGGCTTTTATACGCCACGACAACGGCGCTGTGCTCACTTGGTTTCTTTTTGACGGGAACACGCGCCTTTCATTCAGTTTCTCTGGCGATGGCGGCGGTCTCAACAGGAGGGTTTCTGCCGTTCGACTCCAGCCTTGATCAGACCATCGGTATCGGAGGACAGGCCATTTTCGCGCTTTTCCTGATCGTCGGCGCCACCAGTGTGTTCTGGCATCGCATGTTGTTGAAAGGACAGTGGGCGGCATTGTTGCGGCACCGGGAAAGCTATTCTGTGATCCTGCTCGTTGTTATTGTTGGCATCGCCTTCGCCGCGACCTCTGTTGTTGTTTCAGGCGTCCAGTCTCAGGCACCCATAGCCGTATTGGTGCAAGGTCTGCTCAATGCGGCATCTTTGGTGGCAACCAGCGGAGTTCAAAGCCAGCCGGGCTACTTCACTTTGTTGCCGTTGGTTTTGGTTCTGTTCATTCTGCTGGCCGGTGGCAGTGCCTTCTCCACCTCGGGTGGCCTCAAACACTATCGCCTCGGCGGCATGCTGGTGCAGTCGTGGAACGAGCTAGACCGTTTGATCTATCCAAATGCGGTTCGTTCATCGCATTTTGGTTCCGAGCGGTTTGACCTTGAACTGATGAAGGCGATCTGGAGCTTTTTCGTTGCAGCCATCCTGATCCTGGCGTTTGGCACGATATTTCTGGCGACCACAGGAATTCCGTTTGAAGGTGCGCTGACAGCAGCAATTGCCGCATTCACAACAGCAGGGCCCGTCTATAATGCCGGTTGGTCGGTTGCAGTTGGGCAGGACTGGCCGTCTATATCGGAGTTCACAGACTCGGCAAAAATAACTCTGGTCGTGCTGATGGTGATGGGCCGATTGGAGATCATCGCTGTCATTGGCCTGTTCAGCAGACAATATTGGCGCAGTCGCTAGTTTCCGTTCTTAACAGGTATAACTGCGAATTAGTTTGCGGTTCACACTGCGCACCATATACTGGCGTTCGCAGGACAAAAGGGGAGGTCGGGATAACATGGCCGAAAAACAACAAAATCTGCAGGATGCGTTTCTAAATCATGTCCGTAAAAACAAGATTTCATTGACTATTTTCCTGGTCAACGGCGTCAAGTTGACTGGAATCGTCACCTGGTTTGACAACTTTTGTCTGTTGCTGCGGCGCGACGGTCATTCGCAACTTGTCTACAAACATGCTATTTCGACCATAATGCCGAGTGAACCTTTGAATATGTTCGATGGCAGTGATCAGGAAACATCCGCCGATGGCGGAAGTGAGTAGAGTTTGAGCGATCTTGAAAAGGCTGGTAAAGCCCGCTTTCAAATTGACACATCCAAACAGCGCTCGGCCGAAAAAGCCGTCGTCATTGTACCCGTTTTGCGCCAGAGCGGCAGCGGCGGCGGCAACGGTGGTGCTAATGAGGCTGGTGGCAAGACTGCGCATGGTTTGAATGACCGCACCGATGCCTCGCGTCTTGAAGAGGCGCAGGGATTGGCGCGCGCCATTGAACTCGACATTGTCCATTCCGGCATTGTGAATGTCTCGAAACCCAAACCCGGAACTCTGCTGGGCACGGGCAAGGTGGAGGAATTTGGCGGGCTCATTGCGGCGCTGGATGCCGGACTGGTCATTGTCGATCATCCGCTCACACCGGTTCAGCAACGCAATTTGGAAAAGGCCTGGAAGGCAAAAGTGCTGGATCGGACTGGCCTGATCCTGGAGATTTTCGGTGCCCGTGCGCAAACCAAGGAAGGCCGTCTTCAGGTGGAACTGGCGCACCTGAATTATCAGCGTGGACGACTGGTGCGCTCATGGACTCACCTTGAGCGCCAGCGCGGTGGTTCGGGCTTTCTCGGCGGTCCCGGTGAAACCCAGATCGAATCCGACCGGCGACAATTGCAGGAGCGGATCAACAAGCTGGAGAAGGAACTGGAAAAGGTGCGCCGCACCCGCAACCTGCACCGCTCCCAGCGCCGCAAGATTCCCCATCCAGTGGTCGCACTTGTCGGATACACCAATGCTGGCAAATCCACCCTGTTCAACAAGCTGACTGGCGCCGATGTGATGGCCAAGGACATGCTGTTTGCAACCCTCGACCCAACCTTACGCCAGCTCAATCTACCACAAGGCACCCGAGCCATTCTGTCTGACACGGTGGGTTTTGTCTCAGACCTGCCAACTCACCTTGTTGCTGCGTTTCGCGCCACATTGGAAGAGGTGGTTGAGGCCGAACTGATCATCCATGTCCGTGACATTGCCGACCCGGACAGTCAGGCCCAGGCCGCCGATGTCTATGCCATTCTGGCCCAGTTGGGCATTGATCAGGAAGGCCACGACAAGGTGGTCGAAGTGTGGAACAAAATTGACCTGCTGGATGAAGATGCGCTGGAGGCGGTTCGCAAAACCCGCAACGGCGAGTCGGCTCCTTTGCTCGTTTCCGCGCAGTCAGGGCAGGGCACAGACGCATTGCTGGAGCTCGTTGAAGCCCGTATTGCCGGTTCCGACAACGTCCTGGAATTCAACCTGCCCCTGTCGGCCATGGGTCAACTCACATGGATTTACGACAACACCCACGTGATTGAGCGCACTGATTGCGAGGATGGATCGATTTCCATGAAGGTTCGCGCCAGCCCGGATGTCAGAACAGCGCTACAGGCCAATCTCCGTTAGTTCTTAATCTACGCTGCTTGCTTGGTCATAAAACTTCTGGGTTCTGATTATTCCATGAAATCCGGCCCCGAGGGGGCGCGGCAATCAGTGCAACTTGAAAACCGATCACCACGAAGATCATTGCGCAAAAGACAAATGACATAGCGGTTGGATCAATCAGGTCAGGCCTTCATCGCCGCAATGGCTTTGGGCAATTTGTAAAACAGATAGGCCGAAAAACCGATCAAAATTACGGCCAGCACCGGACGGACATATCCACCCATCATGAACAACGGCAGAGTGACAGACAGCAGGAACAAAGGAACATACCAAGCGGTCCATGGCTTCTTGCCACGGTCATTTTGATACCAACTGAACGCGATGGAGAAGACGCTGACAATGATAAAGAACAGCGACCAGGGATGCGTGAAAAATTCTGATACATCGGTGGAAAGTGCAAGCGACCGAGACAACCAGCGCTCCGCAATCGGTCCCAGAACCACGCCCAAAATCATCGGTGCAAGCGGGAATTTGAGTATGCGCATGCCGTAGCCGATCACACCGAAGATAGCGAGCGTCCACATATCGTTGACGATGTTGTTCAGCGAGAATACGCCAATACCGCAATAGACGAGAATGATCGACGCCAAAACATACATGCGTACTTTGGTGATCAGCACGAACCCGCGCAATGCACCCGATTGCAATGCCAGCACCAAAATGTTGGCAAGGAAGAAAGCAATGAAAATTGCGTAGGCGATCTTTGGCTGTTCGCTGATGAATGCCGGGCTCGGGATAACATCATGGATCAGCAGCGCACCCAGCATAACCGCGGTGATAACATCGCCGGGAATGCCCAGAGCCATCATGGTGATCAAGGCTCCTCCAGCCGTCGCGTTGTTGGCCGATTCCGGAGCAATAATGCCACCAGAATAACCGGTTCCAAATTTTTCTGGTGTTGGTGAGGCCTTTTTCGCCTGATCGTAGGCCAGAATGTTGGAAATCGATGACCCGGCAGCTGGCAGGACCCCCGTGAAAACGCCGATGAATGACGAACGGAGAACGTTGATCCAATCGGTGAAAATAGTTTTCAACGCACGCTTGTGCTCAATACGAATATCGACATCTTTCATTTCACTCAGCGCCTTGCGGGCCGCTTTGCGATCACGGACGTCGGACATCAACTGCGAAAAGGCAAACAGGCCGATCAACACCGGCAGGAATGCAAATCCCTCGCCGAGATATTCATTGTCGAACGCAAAACGCTTGACGCCGTTGATATCGTCCTCGCCAACCGTTGCGATAATCAATCCAAGCGCGCCTGATATCAGGCCCTTGATCATGTTCTCACCAGCCAGACTGGCCGTCACCGTCAGGGCAAAAAAGATGAGGGCAAAATAATCCCATGGTTGGAATTCAAGCCCAACCCGAGCCAGCTGCGGGGCGACTGCGATCAGCAGCACGGTCGACACAATACCGCCGAAAAACGAAGACCAGACCCCAAGTCCCAATGCGAATCCAGGTTCGCCTTTGCGGGCCATCGGGAAGCCGTCAAAAGTCGTTGCCACAGATGATGGCGTGCCGGGAATACCAATCAAGATGCCAGACATCAGGCCGCCCGAAAGACCTCCAACATAAACGCCAATCATGGTGGCGATGCCCTGGGAGGCTTCCATTCCGAACGTAAAGGGCAGGGTGAGAACGACTGCCATGGCAATGGTGAAGCCGGGTATTGCGCCAGCTATGAGACCAGCCGACGCACCCACAACCATCAACAAAATTGTTTTGAAGTTTGCCAGTTCGTAAAGTGCGGCGAGTGTATTTTCGATGATCATTGCGCCAACTTTCTCAAATGCCTGGCATGATTTCGCCGCGCGGCAAAAGTACACGCAAGCCGAAAGTAAAGATCGACCACATTGCGCCGACAGAAATTACTGCGATAACCGCGTGCAAGGCCATCTGTCGTGGCTCAATCCCACCCAGCAAGCTCAACAGCGCAAATACCAGCAAGGAGCCGCCGATCAGCGTGCCAAAAAACGGCAGGGTCATCAAAAATATAAAATACAGCGCGAAACAGGCAATCGGATTGCCAAAATACTTCAACCAGCCGATCAACCCTTCTGGGCGTTCAATGTCAGTCGGGGACATGTCAGCGGGCTGCGTTGAACGCAGGCGCATAACATTTTGAAAGAAAAAGATCAGGCAAAAGCCTGTCAGCACATATGTGACAGCCTGTGGCCATGCAGCGGGAGACAACTCACCAAATTGGGGGTCACGGATTAGCCTGCCTGCCCAAATCAGAAATCCGCAGAACAGCAATAGCAATATCGAGACGATCGTGTCCCTGTCGAGGGAGCGCATGGCAATGGCCTTCCAGTCAACCGCAAAAAACGGGCCCGCAAACCAAATGGCCTGCGAACCCGATGACTTTAACGTCTCTTATTTTTTGAACATGCCGATTTTGATCGCCACTTTCTCATGAGCGGAATATTCCTTCTGGAACCACTCAGCATAGCCTTCCGGACCAACCCAGCGAACCGGTGTGCCCTTGGCCTTCAGTTTTTCCAGCAGATCGGGGCTTTCAGCCGCTGCCTTCAAACGCTGCGACCACATTGCAATGACATCCTTAGGCGTGCCTTTTGGTGCCACGATACCGCGGTCGAGGGAATAGGTCATATCTGTACCCAGCTCTTTAAGAGTTGGAACATCGGGGAACTGTGGCAAACGCTCTGGGGCAGCAACTGCCAACGCCTTCAAAGTGCCCTGAGAAACGTTCTTTTCTGCAGTTGGAATGTTGACCGTGCCGAGCTTGATTGTACCTGACAGCAACGCAGTGACGCGCTGTGCAGTGCCATCAAACGGGATGTACTTGAACTTTGCACCAGGATTAAGTTCCTCAATCAGCAGCCACATGAACTGGCTGGTCGAACCAAGAGTTGCACCCAATGGAATTGTATTGGGATTGGCTTTGGCGTCTGCGATCATGGCATTGAAATCGCTCCACGGAGCGTCGCCTGATGCGCCAACAACTTCTGGAGTCGAGGTAACCTGGGCAACCATGTCGAATGCGTCCCAAGTGAAATCAACACGACCTGCCAGATAGCTGACGATGGCGCTCTGGTGGATTGCAAACAAGGTACAGCCATCAGCCTTCGCTTTGCGGGCCTCCTTGGCACCTTTGTTGCCGCCTTGACCACTGATGGTCACGACCTGCACTTTTGGTCCGTCCTGTTGGTTCATCACCTCTTCAAAAATCGAAAAGATAATGTGGGTGCCGCCACCTGGTGACCAGGGCACAATCAATTTTGCGGTGCTGCAAGGAATGTCGGCAGCGCTCGCTGTGCTCGACATCAAAGATGCAGTTGCGAGAGCAAAAGCTCCCAGAATTGTCTTCCCGAATTTCATATGATTGTTCTCCCAGTTGTTTCACGAAAAGCAGATGGTAGCCAAGACGACGTCGACGTCAAGCTATTCTGTGTCGCAATCAGATGACTGAGGACTGCTGCGGCCATTTGTCTGTGCAGATCAAAACGATCATGATCGGGCGATGGATCACTGCGGCGTTATGCGATGCACCAAAGTCGCTGCGAACAACCATCTTGGACGACGATCAGGATCCGGCCGTCAAGATGGCGGTCTCGCGCTGAAGCGTGGCGATGACGCTGTTGGCAACGATTCGGCCAGTTCGCGGGTTTTCCTGTGAAGGAATATTCTTCATCGTCATGACGGCTTCACCGGAATCGGACTCAATGCGAACCGATTGCATGTTGCGATCGATGGTTGGATCCGCCCAAATCTCCACCCGTGTTTCCTCCGGACCAATGCCAGCAAGCGCCAATGCTGCGGCCACATTTACATTGGCAGGGAATCCGCGAGCAGCCTCACGTGCCGATCCACGCAACACGCATAACGGTTCTTGCAAATTACTGACGTCAATCTTGTTGTTCACCAAATGAGGCGCACCAGCGAGGCCAACTGGCGGCTTTCGGGTTTCCAAAGTGACCGAATTAATTTTGCCGACTGCCATCGCACGCACGGTGTCCAGCCCGATAAGCGCGCCTGTGGGCACAACGATGCGGGCACCCTTGGTCTCTGCCAGTTCAATCAAATCTGGTCGTTCCAATAGCGCACCAACAGACAGCGGCATCAGGCAAAGACCTGTGGACAGAACCGATTCTGCCAGACGCGAGAATTCAGCAGAAGGTGCACACTCGACAACTATGTCTGCTAGGCCGGCAAGTTCTTCAAGGGCAACGACCGAAGGGGGAGAATTGAACTCTGCCACGCGGAGCTTTGCCCGTTCCAGGTCGGCGGCAGAAACTGCTGCCAGACTGACGCCATTAACCTCGCCCCGATCCACCCGACGGGCCACTGCCATGCCGATAGCACCCAGCCCTGCCACACCAATCTTAATTGGTGATTTTGGTTCCGCTTCAGTGTGGTTCATAGACAGAGCCTTCTAAATATTGTTCTTTGCAACCAATTTGCGAAACAGCAACATGCAGAAAATACATGCGGTTGCAAATGGTGAACTTTGGGTCATCAGAATTTTAGGAAAGCACATTTATGGGTTTGGATACCGTCTCAGTTTTAATGCCCGGAGATATGGGGCATGCCGTCGGCAAGGTGTTGGGCGAGCACGGTCATCGGGTAATCACCAACCTTTCTGGGCGAGGAGAGCATTCCCGAAATTTGGCCAATCTAGGCGGCCTGGAAGATGTTGGGTCATTTGCGGAAATCGTCAACCAGGCCGATCTAATCCTGTCCATTTTGCCGCCCGCCGCTGCGCTGAGCCTTGCCGACGAAATAGCCACCGAAATGCGCATGCAGGGCCGTTATCCAGTGTTTGTGGACTGTAACGCGGTTTCGCCTCAAACGGCTCAGAATGTTGGAGCTGTGATCACAGACTGCGGTGCACCGTTCATTGATGCAGGTATTATTGGACTGGCACCGGGCAAGGGAGGCGCGCCTCGTTTTTATGTTTCCGGTGCAGATGTTGCCCCCATGCTTGCGCTTGATGGCAAGGGAGTTCAGGTGCTGGAAGCAGGGCCGGAAATTGGCCAGGCGTCAGCCATGAAAATTGCTTATGCGGCTCTCACCAAAGGAACCTGGACGTTGCACACGGCGGTTATGATGGCTGCACAACAACTGGGTGTCCGCGATGCTTTGCTCAGCGAGTTTGAGCACAGTCAGTCGGCGGCTCTGGCCTCCATTCGAGGAAAAGTACCTTTCCTGCCGGCTGATTCGGCCCGCTGGGTCGGGGAAATGGAAGAGATCGCCGCGACTTTTCAACAGGCCGGTGTGACACCCAATTTTCACAAAGGGGCGGCTGCGGTTTTTCGCGTTTTGGAGCAAACCCCCTTTGCAGAAGAAACGAGAGCAAACATGGACCGGTCACGGTCCCTCGAAGAGGCTGTTGAAACCTTCGTTCAACATCTCCCCAAGCAATAGTTTAATCAGTTACCCGCGCAGTCGGCTTGCGTTTTAGTGATCCAGCCGTCAAATCAGACCGGCACCACTTAGCAGGCCACAGCCTCTTTCAACCCCATTGGAGTTAAACGATGATCGACCTCTACACCTGGACAACCCCAAACGGCCGCAAGGTATCCATCATGCTGGAGGAACTTGGCATCGAATATAATGCCCACCCGATCAACATTGGTGAAGGCGATCAAAAGACCCCCGAATTTCTGGCGATCAGCCCGAACAACAAGATTCCGGCCATTGTTGATCAAGACAACGGCTTACGGCTGATGGAATCCGGGGCGATCATGATCTATCTGGCCGAAAAGCACGGCAAGTTCCTGCCGACTGATCCACTCAAACGAGCTGAGGCAAACCAATGGTTGATGTGGCAGATGGGTGGGCTGGGCCCGGTGCTGGGCCAAACGCATCAATATGCACATTTCAACTCCGGCAAGGCACCTTTTGCCGAAGAACGTTTTTTGAATGAAACCAAGCGGCTTTATTCAGTGCTGGAAAAACGCCTGGATGGGCGTGACTACATCTTGGATGAATACTCAATTGTCGACATGGCATGCTGGCCATGGGTGTCCCGATATGAGTGGCAAGGAATCGATCTTGCCGATTATCCAAATGTTCGAAAATGGTACCAGAATTTGGCTGCCCGCCCGGCGGTTCAGGCTGGCTATCACGTGCCAAAAAAGGTTGGAGAAATTCCAGCAGGCTAGAGTTGGGAAGGGGCCTTGTCACCCATGGCGAGCGTTGTTGTTAAAGAAACCGATCGCCTTGCTTTGCAAACATGGGAGTTGGAGGATTTCGCAGCATTCGCTGCCATCGCCCGCGACCCTGAAGTCATGCAATTCATCGCAAACGGAAAGCCCTGGCCGGACAGTCGAATTGGATGGTTTATGGGCCTTCAGCGCGCCCACCAGCATAGTCTTGGATATTGCTGTTGGAAATTGGTTGAGAAGGATACCAATGCGCTGGTCGGCTTTTGTGGGATCGCTCCGGTTTTCAGTTTGAACGAGACTGAGATTGGCTGGTGGCTTAGGCGGTCTCACTGGCGCCAGGGGTTGGCGCTCGAGGCGGCCAGATGCGTTGTGCAAATGGCCTTTTCTGAACTTGCTATAAAACGTTTGGTAGCAAGGGTTTATGAGCAAAATTTGGCGTCTGTTCGACTGATTGAAAAACTGGGCATGACATTTGCTCGAACGCTCGATCAAACCGATGTCGGAACGGTTTTGCTTTTCGAAAAGCAGCCGGAGGCAAAAGAATAAGGGCGCTGTTACGGTTGAGTGCGAAATGACACCCTAAGGTATTTTCGGTATAGCGGACGTCGTCCAAAATGAAGCCAAGGGCAGTCGCGAGCCCACAACGGAAATTGCGGTCTTGTCGCGAACGTTATAGCAACTGACTTGTGTCGGTTTTGCTTATTGGTCCATTGGTACCGATTGCTTCACTCCCGATCCATAGGGGTATTCTGCTCAATGTAAGTAGCGGTCCGATAAAATTGTTGTAAGGTGTCCCTCATGGAAAAGTGAGCAAATCCGCGGGCAATGTATGGCTGGAGAGGAAGTAAGAAGACGGCTCGCAGCGATCGTCGCCGCAGACATGGTGGGCTACTCCCGACTTATGGAGCTGGACGAGTCTGGAACAGTAGCGCGACAAAAGGCATGTCTGAACGATCTCATCTTGCCGAAAATCCACGAGTTTGAGGGTCGTCTGGTCAAGACGACCGGCGACGGGCTTTTGGCCGAATTTGCTAGTGCCGTGGATGCGGTGATGTTTTCCGCCACGATTCAACGCGAAATGATCGCGAGGGAATCGGAAATCTCCAATGAAAGGCGTATTCGCTACCGAGTAGGCATCAATGTCGGCGAAATCATCCACGACGAGGGTGACATTTTCGGCGAAGGCGTCAATGTGGCAGCGCGTTTGGAGGCGCTGGCCGAACCAGGCGGCATCCTCATTTCCGAGTCGGTATTCAACACAATCAAGGGCAAACTCGATCTGGGATTTGCCGATCTGGGAGCTCAGACGGTCAAGAATATCTCACAGCCGATCAAAGTCTTTCAGGTACTGCTTGACCCCCGGGACGTTGGAAAGCTGGTCAGGAGTTCGCCGCGCCCTACGGTCCCATGGTCAAGGCTCGCCACCCTGACGGGCCTGCTTGTCCTGGCCGTGGGGTTAGCAGGATACTTCCTGTGGGACCGTCAGAACCTTCAGCAAGCGGAGGTCGCACCACGACTGCTCATCCTGCCTTACCAGCCCACCACCGCAGATGCGCAACTTCAGGCCGAGGCATTGTCGGAGAACCTCTGGCTGACCATGGCGCGCATCAAAGGTATCTCCATGGTCCCGCGCGGCGCCGCGCTGTCAATCGCTGGCGTCGATCCAACGGTTGCGCAAATCGACGGGTTTGGCGACGTGACGCACATTCTCGATGGCGTCGTCACCAAAACCGGCGAGGGAACAAGATTGTCAAACCGGTTGCGCCGAATATCCGGCGAGGCAATCGAAACCGTCTGGCAACGTGAGGATACCGCGGGCACCCAAAACATGTTTACCGTGCTCAACCGCCAGAAATCAGCTGTGATCACAGAACTCAAACTGGCGCTCAATGCCAACGAACGCGAGGCGCTTAATCAGACATTCACGGCCAATCTTGCTGCCTTCGTCGCCTACGCCAAGGCCGAGCATCTTTACAATACGTCCCAGTGGAACAATTTTCGCGAGGCGCTCGATCTTTTCAAACTGGCGTATGAAGCAGATCCTGTTTTTGTGGCCGCCAAGCTTGGCTATGGGAAAACCAACTTTCACGTCTGGCGGGCCGAGTGGAGCAATGTCCGCAACACACTGCAGGCCCGGCTTGCTGCAGAAGAAGTCGTCGGAGACATTCTCGCCACCGATCCCAACAATCCTGATGCCCTGTCTCTGCAGGTTTTCATCACATTGTGGATGCTGCATCGAGACGAGGCGCTTGCGCTTGCCAAGTCCGCGATTTTCAAGAATCCCAATTCGCCGACAGGTCGCAATGCTCTCGGTTGGGTTTTGCTGGCAACCGGCGACTACGTCAGTGCAAGGAAAGAATTCGAAACCTATTTCAAAACCGCAGCCCGCCTGTCGCAAAAAGAAACAGACTTCCTCAGCAACGCCTATCGGAAACTGAACGATCCGCAACGTGCTCTTTCACTTTTGCTGCCCTTACATGACGTCAATGCATCCTATCAGGCGTTGGATTGGGGACTGGCGGAAGCTTACTCCCGAGCTGGCGACGTTGATGCTGCCAGGCGTAATCTGGAACGCGCAATGCGTGCCGTTCCGTGGTTTAGTCTCGCTTGGGACAGACCATTCTACGACATTTATGAAGACCCTTCCGTCTACGAAAACTTCGCCAAGGCAGCGATGGCTGCGGGGATGCCGGAGTGGCCATACAATCTCGACAAGGTTCTGGCTGCGAACCGACTCAACGAAGAGGAATTGAGAGCGCTGACCGAGCCGGGCTTCAAGACCGACAGTGCGACAGACGAACTGGGCGGGCCCTTCCACATTGAAGTGCGCCCGGACGGCACGGTCGAGTGGCGCAACTCGTTCCTGCCAACCGTTTACCGCGGAGTCTGGAAAATCGAAAGCAACCGATTTTGTCTGCGTTTTCCCGACCTGTACAAGGGGTTTTACACCTGCGAACTGTTTTTCACCGATGCCCAGAAGGATACGCCGGGGCTTCGCCATTACGTCATGCTTTCCAGCTTTGGCCCGCGAAAGCTGGCAATTGCACATCGCGCCGAATAGGCCGCATGTTCCGAAGTAAGCTTTGTGAGCTTATCCTTTCCCGTGTTTTAGCTTCAAAATCGAGATGATTGCTCTTGGCAACAAATGTGGTCGTGAGATGTGTCGTACGTTGGACAACTGTTAATGCAGAAATTGGTAAAATGTCCGCAGTACCGACCTTAAGGTGTCATTCTGCCCTCAGCCGGAGCAGACCCCAAGTCAGCAGCTGATTGGTCATTTTCCGTCGGAACAAATGCATCAAGATAAATGAGGGTTTCGAGACGTTCCGGAATTTGGCTTGCCACGCCGGAGATGATCATGCCGCCATACGAATGACCAACCAGAACAACGTCGCTCAGTTCATTCCATCCGATCACATTGACAATATCGGTAACGTGGGTGTCGGGGCCTTCAACGCTGTCGATCAAATGGCAGCGTTCTCCCAAACCTGTCATGGTCGGACAATAAACGGCATGCCCCTTTGAGCGAAGATAATCTTCCACCTCCCGCCAGCACCAGCCACCGTGCCAGCCTCCATGCACAAGAACGAAGTTCGTCATCAATGGTGCCTTCTTAGTTTGGCAGGATCCTGATCGGTGATTTGCAAGAAATTCGGCAGGTTTCCAACATCGTGACCGTCTTGCAACCACTCCTGCTATTTAGAGGCCTTGCCTTTTGCTTCAACCCAAAGCCGTTCCATCAGATCCAGATCAGCGCTTTCCATCGTCTCGCCATGCCCGCCAATTGTCTTTTCAATATGCGCAAACCGGGTTCGGAATTTTCTGTTGCAACTGCGCAGCGCATTGCCCGGATCGACATCCAGATGCCGCGCCAGATTAATCACGGCAAACATCAAATCGCCAATCTCACCCTCCAAGCCATCGGATTCGCCCTTGGCTATTTCGGCCTCGACCTCTTCAAGCTCCTCACGAATCTTCGACATCACGCTGTTTGGATCATTCCAGTCAAAACCAACCTTGCCGGCTTTTTGCTGCAATTTCAGCGCCTCCAGAACCGGCTCCGTCGCTGCCGGCACTTGATCCAGCAAACCGGTCTGATCCGGCGTTGGCGGCAGATCCATGTCTTTGCGACGTTGCGCCCGTTCCTGCTTTTCAATTGCCTTGATGCGTTCCCACGCTCCCTTGGCCATGCCTGCTGATCGGGCCGTTTCATCGCCGAAGACATGGGGGTGGCGTCGGATCATTTTAGTGGTCACGGTTTCCACAACATCGGCGAAGTCAAAGGTGCCTTCTTCGGACGCCATCTGGGAATGATAGACCACCTGCAGCAACAGATCGCCGAGCTCCTCGCGCAGGTTCTCCATATCGTTGCGCTCGATGGCATCGACAACCTCATAGACCTCTTCGATCGTGTAAGGGGTGATGGAACGAAAATCCTGCTCCAGATCCCACGGGCATCCGGTCACCGGAGTGCGAAGTGCCGCCATGATTTCAACCAGTCGGGTGGCGTCGCGCGAAGGCTTCATCTTGAAGCTTTCGAGGTCAGCCGACAGGCGCGGTAAAATGTTGAGATTATTGCAGGCATTGCAGAATTCCACCCCTTTCGGGAAAGAACCGACGCGCAGTTTTGATCAGTTTTCGCTTGCAGCGGGAGGCGCGGTTCTTTTTCCATATTTAGTAAGAAGCAGAACCATGTGTTTGTCGCGTATCTTGCTGCTGTTTTCCCCAAGGATCACGCCTATCAGGCGGCCACGAGGGGTTTGGGCGGAGGTAACAAGGTTGAATCCTGATGCACGAGTGTAACCGGTTTTGATGCCGTCAGCACCTTTTAACTGGCCCAGAACCCGGTTGTGACCGGTGATCTTCTTGCCTTTGAACTCGATTGTGCGTTTGCCGAAATAATGGAAATGCTGCGGGTATTTCTGACGCAAGATTACGCCGAGCTTGGACATGTCACGGGCTGTCGTTACCTGGCGTTTGTCTGGCAGGCCCGACGCGTTGCGGAACGTGGTAGACGCCAGACCCAGAGCGCGAGCCTTAGTGGTCATTATCTTGGCGAATTCTTCTTCGCTGCCACCAATGAATTCAGCGACAGCATAAGCAATGTCATTGGCAGACTTTACTGACAGGGCGCTCAGAGCCTCGTGAACAGTTAGGGATTCGCCTTCCTTCAAATAGAGTTTAGAAGCCGGTTGGCGTGCCGCATTGGCTGAGATCGGGATGGGTGTCGATTTTTGAAACTTACCCGCCTCAAGTCCTTCAAACACCATATACATGGTCATCATTTTGGTCAGCGAGGCCGGGAAGCGAATGGCGTCAGCGCGTGTCTGGTACAAAACCTTGCCGCTCTTTTCTTCGATGACGATGGCCGCAAAGCGGTCCGACGGAACCTTGAAAGGCGTTGCACGCAGGACGGAACTCGTCGTGCATCCGGCCACAATCAGAGCCAACAGCAATACGGAGCAATGCTTTACAAACTTACCTAAGCGAAAGGTCAACTCTTCGCCCCCAAACTCAAACCCAGCACCCGTGGTCTACGATGAGTGAGGTGATACAATCAATGCCCATACCCAAATAGTCGCGGGTATTTGATGAGATGGTTTAAAGACGCGGTGAACGCCGCATCCCATCGAATTGCTAAGGCCCCCTGAAGAACCGACTCGTGAGGAACCGACGAGACAAAGGCAGGATAGGCACCTAATACTTTGCGCTGCCACTGAACTCAATTTGAACGCTCGCCTGTTTCTGCATCTGGCGCCCGTGCCAACCGAGTGCCCAAAACTCTGCAACACGTTGCCACTTTGCATCGCTGCCGAGTGGAACATTGTCAACCCGATCGACAGGACGCGACACCTCGAACTGCGATGACAGAAACTGCTCAGACAAAGTCTGTAACTACCGATGAAGGAACACCCAAAATATAGTCAGGCTTTCCCGTCAGTCACGTTTCGTTTGCCAGTGCAACTGCAATATCGGCCGCCAAACGGGCATTGTTCAGGACCAGTTGGACATTGGTTT
Organism: Rhizobiaceae bacterium; assembly: GCA_039969995.1. Classification (GTDB taxonomy): domain Bacteria; phylum Pseudomonadota; class Alphaproteobacteria; order Rhizobiales; family Rhizobiaceae; genus Pseudahrensia. The sequence continues at coordinate 19,651 of JBDVMU010000042.1, read as the reverse complement.
CCAGGCTCTTGCCATCAGTCAGTTCAAACATGCGCGACAGAAGATAGGGGGTAACTTCCTTGCCGGTAACACCCAGTTGGTCAGCGTCGCTCAAGGCATGTTCGATTACATCTGCAATGACGGGTGCTGGAATTTCATATTCCTGCAGTACCGGGTTAGCTACAAGTGTGCCACCCTTGATCCCAAGCTGCCATCGAACGGCGGCATGGCGCGCAATGTCAGAGGCGCTGTCCAAACGCAGCGGAACTTTGATTTCGCTCTGCCTCGACCAAAATGCCGGCAGGCAATCTGTCGCGTATCCAATTACAGGTACACCCTTTGTTTCAAGGACTTCCATTGTTTTATTCAAGTCAAGTATCGCTTTAGGTCCGGCGCATACGACGATAACATTGGTTTGCGGGAACTCTTGAAGATCTGCAGATATGTCAAAGCTCGTTTCAGCACCACGATGCACACCACCAATGCCACCAGTTGCGAATACCGAAATCCCGGCGAGTTCCGCGGCGATCATTGTCGCCGCGACGGTGGTTGAGCCATTGGCACCGCTGGACACTGCATAGGCGAGATCGGCGCGCGACAGTTTCATGACGTTGTCTACAACCGCGAGATGCTCCAATTGCTGCCGACCCAACCCGACATGAATTTTACCTTCCAGTACAGCGATGGTGGCGGGCACGGCGCCGCGGCCGATGATTTCTGCTTCGACCGCCAGGGCGGTTTGCAAATTACGCGGATGTGGCATGCCATGGGTGATGATGGTCGATTCAAGCGCCACCACCGGCTTTCCATCGGCAAGCGCCGTGGCGACGGGTTCCGACACGACGAGATGTTGGTTCAAAGCGCTCATTTTGGGTCTTTCCTATAGGGTCTTTCAGACCTGTGATTGGTGTTCGAAGGGGCCAATACGTTTGGCCAGATCTGGGCAGATTGCCCCTTTGACCTGGATCGTCGCCCGCGCAGCTTCAATGCCGTACTGAACTGCATTGACCAGATTTGCCCCATGGGTCAAAGCAAAAAGCGAAGCGCCCACAAGCGCATCGCCTGCACCGGTAACATCTGTCACCTGCCGATCGGCTGAAAGTGCCGACACCGAAATTGACGTGACGCTGTCACCTTCCAAAACAGTGACGCTATCGGGCCCATTGCTGATGACAAAAGAGGCCGGGCAGATTTGGCGCAATCCGTTGGCCATGTCGGCAATTGTCACATCGTGACCTGGCTCAATGCCACATAGCGAGCAAGCTTCAACCCGATTTGTGAAAATCAGGTCCAGCTGTGAGGCATAAACAAGCAGGTTCGGTGCCTTTGCCTTAGAAACCGTGACACCAACCTTCGCAGCTCTGCTGGCTGCAAGCAGTTGGTCGATTTGCGGCGGTGGCAGGTTGGTATCGACGCATAGCCAGTCGTGCGGCGACAGGTCTGCGAAAAACGGCTTTACCGGGGCCGCAGAAAAATTTTCGTAAATGGCCATATCGGCAAGCGCGACCAGCAGGGAGCCGTCAGGTTCAATGATGCTTGTATAGGTTCCAGTATTGGCAGTTTCTCCGCCGCCGCCGCCGCCGCCGCCGGCAAGATGGGCGGTGATGCCATGGGCGATTAATTCCTGGCGCAGTTGTTCGGCGGCGGCATCATTACCAACCAGCGAAATCAAGTCGACATCCCCGCACAATTGCGCCGCAACCCGCGCTATATTGAGGGCGGTGCCGCCAGGCATCTCCTCGAAACGTCCCGGGTTCGAACAGCCCAAAGCAGATGGCGCGGACAGCCAGCCGGTGCGATCAATATGCGCCGCGCCGACAACAACAACCCTTGGTGAACCAGGCCTTGAGGGACCGGGTCCAGTCGGAGCGGGCGAAGAAAAGTTAGCGTGAGGAGGGGCGTTCATTACAGGTTATTGTTGGTTAGCCATGGATCTGCGCACCTTAAAGGCGAATCGAATTGATTGCACAGGCCGAATTATTCAAACGGACCTTTGGCGGACGGATCAACAAACAGTGCCACCGTTAAATGAGAACAAAACTGCACAAAAAAGAAAAAGAAACATAGAAAACAATTAGATAATTCACTCTTTACAAAAGAGAACAAAATGTGTACATCTTGGAAAATTGCAACACCACCCGACCCGTGAAATAAGGAAATTGATGATGGCTGCACCCAATTTGAAAGTTGTTGAGGACAAGAGCGTGGACAAATCGAAAGCACTGGAAGCAGCTCTCGGGCAGATTGAGCGGGCCTTTGGCAAGGGCTCAATCATGCGGCTGGGCGCCAATGAACAGGCAGTGGAGATTGAGACGATCCCAACCGGTTGTCTTGGTCTTGATATTGCCTTGGGTGTTGGTGGATTGCCGCGCGGTCGTATCGTTGAGATTTATGGGCCGGAATCGTCGGGTAAGACGACTTTGGCGCTGCACACGGTTGCCGAAGCTCAAAAGGCTGGTGGCATCTGCGCCTTCGTCGATGCGGAGCATGCGCTTGATCCGGTTTATGCCAAGAAGCTGGGTGTTGATCTGGAAAATCTGCTGATCTCGCAGCCTGATACGGGTGAGCAGGCTTTGGAAATTACTGACACGCTGGTGCGCTCCGGGGCTTGTGATGTGCTGGTGGTGGATTCCGTAGCCGCGCTGACGCCGCGGGCCGAAATTGAAGGTGAGATGGGAGCGTCTCTGCCGGGTCTTCAGGCGCGTTTGATGAGTCAGGCGCTGCGCAAGCTGACCGCATCGATCTCGAAATCCAATACAATGGTGATCTTCATCAACCAGATCCGCATGAAAATTGGTGTGATGTTCGGTTCGCCGGAAACCACGACGGGTGGTAATGCTCTGAAATTCTATTCCTCAGTCCGTCTTGATATTCGCCGTATCGGTGCGATCAAGGATCGCGATGATGTGGTTGGCAACCAGACCCGTATCAAGGTGGTGAAAAACAAGTTGGCACCTCCGTTCAAACAGGTTGAGTTCGACATCATGTATGGCGAAGGAGTGTCCCGCATGGGTGAGCTGATCGATCTGGGTGTTACTGCCGGGATTGTCGAGAAGTCCGGTGCCTGGTTCTCCTATGACAGTGTGCGACTGGGGCAGGGGCGTGAAAATGCCAAAAACTTCCTGCGTGAGAATTCAGAGATCGCCCAAACCATTGAAACGGCCATACGCCAGAATGCCGGTCTGATTGGTGAGAAATTGCTGGATGAGCCGACAGGTAAGGATGAAGATGGATCTGATCCTGAACTGGACAGCGGCCTGACTGGCTAGAGCCGATCTGCAAAAATAGATAAGTTGAAGCGCGGGGTGGCTGGCTGCTCCGTGCTTTTTCTTGTTTGGCGCAATCAGAGGCGTGCGAGACGGAGGTCATTTCTGCAGGAAGTGGGCAGTGCGAGGCTGGACAACGTGTTGTCACGGCTGAGCGTTCGTCGCATTTCACCACTATTGGCTGTTGAATTTTTCTTCTGAAACTGGTCAAAGCCTAACCGCAAGCCTGTAACCATTCTGTCAGAGGAACCAGCCAGCCATGAGCGGTGTAAACGAAATCCGATCCACCTTTCTCTCATACTTTGAGAAGAACGGTCACGCGGCGGTGCCTTCCTCTCCTTTGGTGCCGCGCAATGATCCGACTTTGATGTTCACCGCTGCAGGCATGGTGCAGTTCAAAAACCTGTTTACCGGTCTGGAAACCCGTGATTACACCCGTGCCGCGACATCTCAAAAGTGTGTTCGCGCCGGCGGTAAGCACAACGATCTCGACAATGTCGGTTATACCGCACGTCACCACACTTTCTTTGAAATGCTCGGCAACTTTTCCTTTGGCGACTATTTCAAGGAAACCGCGATTGAACTGGCTTGGAACCTGCTCACCAAGGAATACGGCCTGGATGCCAAAAAACTGCTGGTGACGGTTTACCACACCGACGATGAAGCATTCGATTTGTGGAAGAAGATTGCCGGTCTGCCAGATGAAAAAATCATTCGCATCGCCACCCATGATAATTTCTGGGCGATGGGCGATACCGGGCCATGCGGACCGTGCTCCGAAATCTTCTTTGACCATGGCGACCACATTTTTGGCGGCCCTCCGGGCAGCCCCGACGAAGACGGCGACCGTTTCGTTGAGATTTGGAATCTTGTTTTCATGCAGTTCGAACAGCTGACGCTGGAGGAACGCATCAATCTGCCAAAACCATCAATCGATACAGGCATGGGGCTGGAACGCATCTCAGCTGTTTTGCAGGGCACGCATGACAACTACAAAATCGATTTATTCCAGGCCCTGATCCGCGCCAGTGAAGAAGCAACCGGTGTTGGGTCGGATGAGAAGACCGGTCCGAGCCATCGCGTCATAGCTGACCACCTGCGCGCATCAGGCTTCCTGATTGCCGATGGTGTTCTGCCCTCAAATGAAGGCCGTGGTTATGTGCTGCGCCGGATCATGCGCCGCGCCATGCGCCATGCCAGCTTGCTGGGTGCCCAGGAGCCGTTGCTGTGGAAACTGGTTCCTGCATTGTTGGCCCAGATGGGCACGGCCTATCCCGAACTGACCCGCAGCGAGGCCTTGATCGTTGAAACGCTGAAGCTGGAAGAAACCCGCTTCCGCAAAACCCTGTCGCGCGGTCTTGATCTGCTCGACACCGCGTCCAAAGATCTCGGGGCCGGTGACAGTTTAGATGGTCAAACGGCATTCAAACTCTACGACACTTACGGCTTCCCTCTCGACCTGACCCAGGATGCTCTGCGCCGCCGTGATATTCAGGTGGATGTGGATGGCTATAACGAAGCCATGGAACGTCAGAAGACTGAGGCCCGGGCTTCCTGGACCGGTGCCGGTGGTGCTGCTGATGAGGCGATTTGGTTCCAATTGCGGGAACAACACGGTGCAACCGAATTTCTCGGTTATGACACCGAGCAGGCCGAAGGTGCGATCTTGGCGATCATCAAAGATGGTGAGCTGGCTGACAGCGCCAATGCCGGGGACGATGTTTCAATCGTGCTGAACCAGACGCCATTTTATGGCGAATCCGGTGGTCAGATGGGCGATGCCGGTGAAATGCGGGTCGCAGATTCCATTGTCGATATCGCGGACGTAAAGAAAAAAGGCGACGGCCTGTTTGTCCATATAGGCAAGGTGCGCGACGGCAGCGTCAGCGTCGGTGATGGCGCACAACTCGATGTTGCCCATGACCGCCGCACCAGGCTGCGCTCCAACCATTCCGCCACCCATTTGGTGCACGAAGCCTTGCGTCAGGTGCTGGGTGACCATGTGGCACAAAAAGGCTCACTTGTTGCGCCAGAGCGCCTGCGCTTTGACTTTGCTCATCCCAAGCCAGTTGCCGACGGTGAAATGAAACAGGTCGATGCACTGACCAATGAGTTTGTGCTGCAGAACAGCGCCGTCGCAACCACACTGATGGCCGTTGATGATGCAATTGAACTGGGCGCACAGGCGCAGTTTGGTGAAAAATACGGCGACGAAGTGCGCGTCGTTTCCATGGGTCTCAAGCAAGACGGCAAACCATGGTCGCTCGAACTGTGCGGCGGCACGCATGTCAACCAGACCGGCGACATTGGCCTTGTCACCATTCTGTGCGAAACTGCCGTTTCCTCCGGTGTGCGTCGTATCGAGGCGCTGACCGGTCAGGCAGCGCGCAGCCACTTGCAAGAGCAGGACGCAAAGCTGCGTGAGGCTGCTGCCACTTTGAAAGCAGCACCGGCTGATGTTCCGGCCCGTGTTGCGGCTTTGCTGGATGAACGTAAAAAGCTGGAACGTGAACTGTCGGAAGCCAAGAAGCGCCTGGCCATGGGTGGCGGCGGCGGCAGCGGCGGCGGCGATGGCGCAACTAATGCCGGTGCAGCGAAAAAGATTGGCGATGTGACCTTTGCCGGTCGGGTGGTTGAAGGCATTTCTCCGCGTGATCTGAAGGGTCTTGTCGATGAAGAGAAAGCCCGTTTGGGCTCAGGCATCGCAGCCATTGCCGCAAAGTCTGAGGACGGCAAGGCAGCCATTGTCGTCGGAGTTACTGACGATTTGACCGACAAGTATGATTCAGTTGAATTGGTGCGTTTGGCCTCAGCAATTGTTGGTGGCAAAGGCGGCGGCGGACGTCCCGATATGGCTCAGGCTGGCGGTCCCGACGGGTCAAAATGTGAAGCAGCATTGGCAGCGATTGAAGCCGAACTCGGCGGTTAGTCAAAAACGCAGCGCCAACAAAAAGGCCCGGGCAATTTCTGCCCGGGCCTTTTTGTTTGTCGTTTGAACACATGGCTAAGCTTAGCTCATGGCTTTTTGCAGGCCTTCGTCGACTTTGTCCAAGAAACCTGTTGTAGACAGCCAAGGCTGATCCGGGCCGATAAGCAACGCCAGGTCTTTGGTCATGTGCCCACTTTCCACGGTATCGATGCAAACCTGTTCCAGAGTGCCGGCGAATTTAGCCAGTGCTTCGTTGTCGTCCAGTTTGGCGCGGTGGGCCAAACCACGGGCCCATGCGAAAATCGAAGCGATTGAGTTGGTCGAAGTTTCTTCGCCGTTCTGGTGCGCGCGATAGTGGCGGGTCACGGTGCCGTGGGCAGCTTCTGATTCTACGGTCTTGCCATCCGGGGTCATCAATACTGAGGTCATCAGGCCGAGTGAGCCAAAGCCCTGGGCCACGATGTCGGACTGAACGTCACCATCGTAGTTCTTACACGCCCACACATAACCACCGGACCATTTCAGCGCGGCAGCAACCATATCATCGATCAGGCGATGCTCGTACCAAATCTCGGCTTCCTTGAATTTGGCTTCAAACTCTTCCTCAAAGACAGCCTGGAAGATATCTTTGAACTGACCGTCATAGGCTTTCAGGATGGTGTTTTTGGTTGACAGATAGACTGGAACGCGCCGCTGCAGTCCATAGTTGAGAGACGCTCGTGCAAAATCCTTGATCGACTCGTCTAGGTTGTACATGCCCATCGCAACGCCGGAGGCGGGTGCATCGAAGACATCATAGTCCTGAGTTGTGCCGTCTTCGCCAACGAATTTCATAGTCAGCTTGCCAGGACCCGGGAAGCGGAAGTCGGTGGCACGATACTGGTCACCATATGCGTGACGTCCAACGATGATTGGCTGAGTCCAGCCGGGAACCAGGCGTGGAACGTTCTGTATGATGATAGGTTCGCGGAAGATAACGCCGCCGAGAATGTTGCGGATGGTGCCGTTTGGCGAGCGCCACATTTTCTTCAGGCCAAATTCTTCAACCCGCTGCTCGTCAGGCGTAATCGTCGCGCATTTCACGCCGGCACCATACTTCTTGATGGCGTTAGCGGAATCGATGGTTATCTGATCATCAGTGTCGTCACGCGCCTGGATGCCCAGATCATAATATTTCAAATCGATATCCAGGTAGGGATGGATCAATTTGTCTTTGATGAACTGCCAGATAATGCGGGTCATTTCATCGCCATCAAGTTCGACAAGCGGGTTTTCAACCTTGATTTTGGTCATGTAGCGTTCTTTCTATTTCGAGAATCTTTCTGCACGCGCGGCGTGATGCGTGCGACGGACAACCATTTTTGTTCTGATTGAGGCGTCTATATCATTGTCTCGACATATGGCAAATCTCAGCCATCGATTGCCCGTGGTTTAGCGGGGAAAAGCGCCAGCCTAGCCGTTGTCTTGCTTGATCGGAATCAAGCGGGCACGCGACAACTCGTTCAATACGCTGTCGAGTTCCTGCTTTGATACTGGCCAACTCGTCCGCACCGCAGATTGAAATGATTTGGTGCGCCATTGGCGGGTCATCGTTACCAGCCCGGTCTGGTTTTGCATCGAAACGACGATGGCGATTTGTCCGGTAGCGCGGTCGCGCGAATAATTACCACAGGCAACAACCTGCATCACCCGCATTGGGCGAACATCGACAAGAAAAGCGCTGGAATTGCTGGGGCTGCAAATGGCGCGGAATTGTTGAAGCACGACGTTGCTGTGTTGTCGTAAAGCTCGAACCGGGCTGTTATGTCCGACCACGGAGAACAGGTTTTTCCATTCTTTGAACTCTTCGTCCTGCGGCACCATGCTCATCTGATAAGTACCATTTTGATTGCCAGTCTGCATACGTGATTGTTCGGCAGGAGCCGGACCACTATCAAAGCTTGACCAGACGGGCATCGGGTGAACAAGAACATTGTCGAAAATACGTACACGGCCATTGTGAGAGCGAACAGCGGGTTTGGAAGGCGACGGGGCCAACAAGTCATTCAGGCTGCCAAGATCGTCGCTGGCGAAACCCGTTTGGGGCATCCAAAGCAGGCCTACAGCCAGGATCAGACGAGCAGAAATACGTTTTGAAGCAGACAGGTGTTTTATCAATGGATCAGTTCGGTTTATAGCGACGCGTACCCTGTTTCTATCGCACAACAATTGGAGTAAGTCATGGCTGGGACGGATCGTCGCCAAAAAGTGATCATCGATGGCCCAGTGATCATTCTGGTCAATCCCCAATTGGGTGAAAACATCGGGGCTTCAGCCCGGGCAATGGCAAATTTTGGCCTTGGTGAACTGCGTCTGGTGGATCCGCGCGATGGCTGGCCCAATGATGTGGCGCGCGCCAATGCGGCGAAGGCTGACCACATTATCGACGGCGTCAGAGTTTTCGATACATTGGAAGAAGCTCTGGCCGATCTGAACTTCGTCTTTGCCACAACGGCACGCCAGCGGGAGATGCTGAAACCAGTGCGGGCTCCGCAGGAAGCCAGCGACACATTGCGGCAACGTCACACGCGAGGTGAGAAGGTTGGCATTGTGTTTGGACGCGAGCGTTGGGGCCTGGAGAGCGTTGAAGTGGCGCTGGCTGATGAAATCGTCACCTTTCCCGTAAACCCGGCCTTTGCATCGCTGAATATCTCTCAGGCCGTTCTGCTGATGAGTTATGAGTGGATGCGCAGCGGTAAAGTGGAATTGCCGATTGCCGAACCGCCCAGCCTGCCGGCGCGCAAGGAGGACCTGTACGGTCTGTTTGATCACCTTGAGGAAGTGTTGGACCGGGAAAACTATTTCCGTCCGCCGCATAAGCGCCCAACGATGGTTGAGAATTTGCGTAATATTTTCCAGAAAGCAGAATTGTCCCAGCAGGAAATCCACGCACTGCGCGGTGTCGTCGCCACCCTTGAAGGCCGCAAGACGCGACCACGCAGGGACAGACAGCCACCGAAATCCAAACCGACCCCGAAGTCACCAAAAAATACGTCTGACTAGCCTAAGCCCCGACTTGGTTGGCCTGCAGCCAGTTAAGCACGTCTTCTGCACTGCGGTCCGGTGGAAACACCGGGTAAAATACCTTGATGATCTCGCCAGCACGGCAAATCAGCGTCATCCGCTTTAGCAATACCATGCCTTCCACTTCCATCGAAGGAAGATTGAGAGAGCCGCGCAACGTTGCGGCGGCATCAGACAGTAACGGGAAGGGCAGATGCAACCGTTCTGCGGCTTCTTGTTGATAGTCAGTCATTTGAGCCGATAGCCCAAATACGTGATCGGCCCCGGCGGCTTTCAGTTCGCAATACAGATCGCGGAAACTACAGGCTTGTGGCGTGCAGCCGCGGGCACCGGGGATCATATCCCAGTCATCCGGCAGGGCGACATCCGGCCGTCCAGTCATTGGATAAATGAATAAAACCATTGTGCCGCTCAAGGTTCCCAGGTCAATGGAAGCACCAGATGTTGAGGCCAAAGTGATGTTTGGAAGCTGTGTGCCGTGCAGGTGATCTGCCGCCTGATCGTTCTTGGGTGCTGGAATGGCACTCCAGTCCACCTGCAGCAGATTTGCTTGATTGTTGTCGGCCATGTTACTGCCCCCTTGTTTTGCGACACCGAATGCGGTTTTAAGTTGCAACAGACATTTACGGGCGAATCCGCCCCCAACGGCGGGCCCAATCTGGGCCAATTTCAAACATGTTACTATCCAAATATTTTATTCCGGTTCTCAAGGAAGCCCCGCGCGAAGCTGAAATCGTTTCCCACAAGCTGATGTTGCGGGCCGGTATGATCAAGCAACAGTCTGCCGGTATCTATTCCTGGTTGCCGCTTGGCCTCAAGGTCATGCGCAAGGTTGAACAGATCGTGCGGGAAGAACAGAACCGGGCAGGGGCCGTTGAAATTCTGATGCCGACGATCCAACCAGCCGACCTGTGGCGTGAAAGTGGCCGTTATGACGACTACGGCAAGGAAATGCTGCGCATTACCGACCGTCATGAGCGGGACATGCTGTTTGGCCCAACCAACGAAGAAATGGTCACCGATATCTTCCGCTCCTATGTGAGAAGCTACAAGGACCTGCCACTGAACCTGTATCATATTCAGTGGAAGTTCCGCGATGAGGTGCGGCCCCGCTTTGGCGTCATGCGCGGCCGTGAATTTCTGATGAAAGATGCATACTCCTTCGATCTCGACGAAGCTTCATCGCGCGCTGCCTACTACCGCATGTTCGTATCCTACCTGCGTACTTTCGACCGGCTTGGCGTCAAGGCAATCCCGATGCGCGCCGATACGGGCCCAATTGGTGGCGATTTATCGCATGAATTCCTGATTCTGGCGGATACTGGTGAAAGCGAAGTCTTTTGCCATGCCGATTACATGAAGCTCGATGTACCAGGGGCTGGCGTTGATTATGGTAACGATGAGCTGATTTCGGGCATTGTCGACGATTGGACGCAAGCCTACGCCCGCACAGACGAGATGCATGATGAAGCGCTTTGGGGTGAAGTCGCAGCTGGCGATCAGTTGAATGCCCGTGGTATTGAAGTCGGTCATATCTTCCATTTCGGCCAAAAATATTCAGAGCCCATGGGAGCCAAGGTTACTGGCCCGGATGGCAAGGATGTGCCGGTTTATATGGGATCTTACGGCATAGGCCCGAGCCGCGTTGTTGCTGCGCTGATTGAAGCCGGTCACGACGACAACGGCATTATCTGGCCTGCATCGGTTGCACCTTTTGACATAGGCCTGATCAATCTGCGTTCCGGCGACGAACGCACCGATACGGCCTGCGGAGATCTTTATCAAACACTCACCAATGCTGGTTTCGATGTCTTGTATGATGATACCGACAGTCGGGCAGGGGGCAAGTTTGCGCTTGCTGATCTGATCGGCCTTCCATGGCAATTGATCATCGGCCCACGCGGCCTCGATAATGGCGAAGTTGAACTGAAGAACCGGGCGACCGGCGACCGTGAATCGATTAGTCAGGAAGCGGCCCTCAACAAGCTGATTGCCTGGCAGGCTGACATGAAGGCGCGCTTTGGTGGCTAAAGCTTCGATACCCGAAAACGCCAGCGTCGCCGCGTCCGCCGCCGCCGTCGCCGCTGGTGATGATCCCGTGCGGGCCAAACTGCCCGGCTCGACCAAACCCTTTTCACGGTTTGAATGGATGCTGGCACGCCGTTATCTTGGCAGTCGTCGCAAGGAAACATTCATTTCGGTAATTTCGATCATTTCCTTCATTGGCATCATGCTGGGTGTCATGACTTTGATCATCGTGATGGCGGTAATGAACGGTTTCCGCACCGAATTGCTGGACCGCATTCTTGGCATTAACGGCCATCTGATTGTCCAGCCGGTGCACTCACCGCTAACCGATTATGATGCCGTTGCTAAACGATTGGAAACGCTGGAGGGCATTACCCTCGCATTGCCGCTGATTGAAGGCGAAGTTCTGGCTTCTGGTGGTCGCGGTGGCAATGGTGCACGGGTGCGCGGTATGCGTGAGGCAGATATCAAACGCCTGCCAGCCGTTGGCTCTAAAATCGTCGAAGGTACGCTGGATGGTTTTGACGAGTCCGAAGGGGTCGCTATCGGTGTCAATATGGCGGCCAATCTCGGCCTCGCGCTGGGAGATTCCATCACGCTGATTACCCCTGACGGCAATCAGACCGCTTTTGGCGTCTCGCCGCGTGTGAAGGCCTATCCGGTGGTGGCGGTCTTCAAGATGGGTATGTCGGAATATGACAACATCTTTGTGTTCATGCCGCTGGGTGAGGCCCAACTCTATTTTAACCAGGAAGACAGGGTCTCGGTGATCGAGGCGTTTGTTGAAGATCCCGACAATGTCGAGGAAATGACCAGGCGGGTGGAAGAGGGCGTTGATCGTTCGATCTACGTAACCAATTGGCAGCAACGCAACACCACCTTCTTTCAGGCGCTGGAGGTGGAACGCAATGTCATGTTCCTGATCCTGACGTTGATTCTGCTGGTTGCAGCGCTCAACATCATTTCCGGCCTGTTCATGCTGGTCAAAGATAAGGGTGGCGACATCGCTATTCTGCGAACCATGGGCGCGACCCGCGGCTCGGTTATGCGCGTCTTTTTAATCACCGGCTCAAGCATCGGGGTATTCGGTACGCTGGCGGGATTTGGACTTGGCATCGTTTTTTGCCAGAACATCAACAGCATCAAGGAATTCATTACCTGGGCCAGCGGTGCCAATGTCTGGGATCCGACCGTGCGTTTCCTGAGCGAAATTCCGGCCCGGCTCGATTTTACCGAAACGGTGCTCGTCGTGTTGATGGCGCTTGGACTATCGCTGTTGGCAACCATTTTCCCAGCCTGGCGTGCGGCGCGGCTCGATCCCGTTGAGGCACTGCGGTATGAGTGATGCCATCCTAAAAATGCACGGCATCAACCGTACCTATGGTGAAGGCAAACACGCATTGACCATTTTGGATGACGCCGAATTGTCGATTAACCGGGGCGAGTTGGTGGCTTTGGTTGCACCATCTGGAGCGGGCAAATCCACATTGCTGCACCTGGCTGGCCTGCTGGAACGACCTGACGCTGGCAGCTTGTCTATTGGTGGGGTTGAATGTGGCCAGTTAAACGACAATCAGCGCACCCGCATGCGACGGCTCGATATCGGCTTTGTCTACCAGTTTCACCATCTGTTGCCAGAACTGGACGCCCGCGAAAACGTGGCGTTGCCGCAATTGATCGCTGGTTGCAGCCCATCTGAAGCCAATGGCCGGGCAGACATTCTGCTTGATCATCTGGGCATTGCCAAACGGGCCACTCATCGCCCTTCTGAATTGTCCGGGGGTGAACAGCAACGTGTTGCGATAGCCCGTGCTGTGGTCAACCAGCCAAAGGTTCTGCTGGCTGACGAGCCCACCGGCAATCTGGATCCGTCGACATCAGATCTGGTTTTCGATGCGCTGACCGATCTCGTCCGTTCCACCGGGCTGGCGGCGCTGATCGCCACCCACAACCATGCGCTTGCTGCGCAGATGGACCGCACCGTGACAATCGAGGGCAACAAGATTGTACCGCTGACTTAGCAGCGACACAGCACTTCCATCGTTTTGGCCGCTGCGGTTGCCCTCACTTAACGCGCTGGCGCAACAACCCGCTTGTAAAGATGCCAGGTGGCGTGCCCCAAAACGGGCAGCACGACGAGCAGCCCCAGGAACGCCGGCAGTGCCGACAAAATAACCGCCAGCACAACGAATGCACCCCATCCCAACATGACAATAGGAGAGGCGAACACAGCGCGGATGCTGGTTATCATTGCGGTTACAAAATCGACTTCGCGCTCCAACAGCAGGGGGCATGAAACCACGGTTAGGGTGAACAGAACCAGAGAAATAACGGCACCAACAATGTGGCCAACGACCAGAAAGGTCCAGCCATTGGTGGTGTAGAAGATCGCTTCAACAAATCCGGGGAAGGTTGCAAAGCCCTTGAAGCCGAAGAACACCGCGACAAGCGTGCGGGCCTGATACATCCACACCCAGAAAATGAACAGGGTGACAAAGGCCATCCAACCCAGTTCACGCCGGTGCTGGTCCCACACCGTTGCCAGAATTTCCTTCCAGGTCAGCGGCGCATTGGTCTCTAGTTTGCGGCTGGTTTCATACAATCCAGTAGCCACGAATGGGCCGAGCAGGGCAAAGCCAATAACCAACGGATAGGCCAACCAGACCATGTCGAGATAGACCACACTACTGACGAGGATAAGCCCGCCAATCGCATAGATGGCGCCGAAAAACAGTCCAAACATCGGGGCTCGCAGAAAGTCCTGAATGCCAAGTTTCAAAACATCTCGAAGATCATGAAACCGGATGCGGTTGACCTCCGGCAGGCCGGAGTTTTGGGGTCTCGATTCAATAGAGTTTGGGTCGACTGCGCCTTTTGCCATCAAAAGTGCTCCTTTTCTTGAGCATAATGCGTAAAGTGTGCGCCGATGAGGCGCCATTGGCAACAGTTTCCCTGCCAAATTTCCTGATGGGTGCCAGTGCCATTTGTCGCTGATCGGTCGCCAGAAATGCGACATGCCCGTCGCCACATTGAAGGCGCAGTGGCCCATCAGATGATACGCTGTCGGCTTGATTGACTGATCCAAGAATTTTCAGGCTGCCCCAGATGACCACTGTGCAAATAGCGGCAAGTTCTCCATCGCGCTCACTGGAAGGCATTTCCTGCGTTGTGATCGGCATGCTGCTGTTCGTTGGTCAGGACGCCATGATGAAGTTCATGATTGAGATCTTCCCAATCTGGTCGCTGATGGCAGCGCGTGGCCTGATCGCTCTGATTGTACTGACAGCGTTGATTTTGTGGTTGGGCGCACCGCATCGTCTGCTTACGCCACTTTGGCGTTTGCATGTCCTGCGGGGCATTTTGCTGGGGTCCGGGTTTTCGCTGTTCTATGCTGCCTTTCCATTCATGAACCTGGCAGAAGTCTCCACGATCTTTTTCTCTGCCCCGTTGATCATTGGCCTTTTGTCGGTGGTCATGTTGGGCGAAACAATCGGCAAGCACCGAATTGCAGCTCTTGTTGTCGGCTTCATCGGTGTGTTGATCGCCATGAACCCGCAGATTGATAATTTCCGCTGGGCAACTGTGCTGCCGCTTGTCTGTGCATTTTGCTATGCCTTGGCACAGATTTTGGCACGCCGCATTGGCGAACGGGAAACCACATTGACCACCGGCCTGTACACCTTGGTGTTCTCAAGTCTGGCGATATTGCCAGCGGGATGGCTGCTTAACCAAATGGTCGAAATCGGCCCGAACATGGCACATCTGGGTTGGCACTTTCCGCACCTGGACGCTGAATTACTGTTCTATGTCTTGCTGCTGGGGGTCAACGGAACAATCGGCTTCCTCCTGCTGTCACGCGCTTATCAGATTGCCAATGCGAGTCTGGTTGCGCCCTTCGACTACACCTATCTCCCGTTCGCCACCTTATTGGCCTATTTCGTCTGGAACGAAATACCCACAACGAACACATTGATCGGCATGACCTTGATCATCACCTGCGGCCTGTATCTGGGATATCGTGAAATTCGCAACGCCCGGTCAGGCAGCGCCACCTTGCCAGTCGCAGAGACCATCGTCGCGCCAGGTAACCCGGTTGGTTCTCCCGATCTGGATTGGGACGAAAACAGAACAAACCCCAGTTAGTCCACCTGTAGCCTGACTAGTACGGCCATGATTGACGGCCCGGTGGCGCCAAGAAATCCACAGCAACCGTCATTAACCATGTATGAGAACAAACTAAGAACCTTGTTGACCGGAATTTAAAAGAACATAATATGAACATTAGAAATTGAGGCGCTAATTCAGCACCTTGTTACTCGTCGCTACAGGATGGTTCTATGTCTCTTCTCGCCCGAAACTTCTTCTCCGCAATCTCCATGTCACTTTTTCTGTTCATGATCTTCACCTGGGCCACCATTCTCTCGGTCGGCTGACTTGTTTGACGACTTCGCTGCCTTCATGATTGCGCGAATTGAGTCTCACAGGCCTGCAAGGTCGAAAGAGGAACTTTGTCGAAACGCGATGATATGAATGCAGCCTTGGCGGCGCCCGTCCAACCAGCCTCTTCAGGCTCCGCCGCCAAGCCCTTTGTCCATCTGCACGTCCATTCTGCGTTTTCTCTTCTGGAAGGCGCTGTTCCGCTGGCTGGCCTGATTGGCATGGCCAGTGGAGATGATCAGCCAGCCATGGCTGTCACGGACCGAAGCAATCTTTTCGGCGCCCTCGAATATTCCGAAAAGTCGGTGGGCAAAGGGCTCCAACCCATTATCGGCTGCACCCTGGAGGTCGACTTCGAAGCGGCTTCTCAATCTGAAGAACAGGAATTGACGCGCAGCCCGAACTCCCAACAGGCGATGATCGCCTTGCCGATCCTTGTCCTGTTGGCCAGCAACGCGGAAGGCTATGCCAATCTCGCCAAACTGGTGAGCCTGGCCTATCTGGAAGGCGATGCCACATCCCGGTCCTGCATCAAAATTGAACAACTTGAGAGCCACAATGATGGCCTGATCGTCCTCACTGGCGGGCCTTCTGGTTTGTTGGACGGAGTATTGAGAGCTGGTCAGGCATCGGTTGCAGCGGGCCGTCTGGCCAAACTCAAAAACATATTTGCAGACCGTCTCTATATTGAGCTTCAACGCCACCAGGGTCATTCCAAAACAATTGAAGGCCAGTTGATCGACCTTGCTTATGAAAATGATGTGCCGCTGGTCGCCACCAATGAAGTCTACTTCGCCAAGCGTGAAGATTATGAGGCCCACGACACGCTGATTTGCATTGCCGAAGGGCGCATGGTGATCGAAGATGATCGCCGCAAGCTGACTCCAGACCACTATTTCAAGTCGTCAGCCGAAATGCGGGCCTTGTTTGCAGATCTACCTGAGGCGCTCGATAACACGCTGGAAATCGCCCAACGCTGTGCTTTCAAAGTGCCCACGCTGGATCCAATCCTGCCATTTTTCACCGAGGGTGCCGGCAAGGACGACGACCCGTTGGAGGCCGAGGCGGCAGAGCTAAAACGCCAGGCCCGCGAAGGATTGCAACGGCGTCTTGATGTCCATGCCCTGGCCGAAGGCCACACCCGTGAAGATTATGACAAGCGGCTGGAATTTGAGCTGAACGTTATCGAGGGCATGAAATTCCCCGGCTATTTCTTGATCGTTGCGGATTTCATCAAATGGGCCAAGGCACAAGGCATTCCCGTCGGGCCGGGCAGGGGATCCGGTGCGGGCTCACTGGTTGCCTGGTCGCTGACCATTACCGATCTCGATCCGATGAAGTTCTCGCTGCTGTTTGAGCGCTTTCTCAATCCGGAACGTGTCTCGATGCCGGACTTCGACATCGACTTTTGTCAAGACCGGCGCGATGAAGTCATCCGCTATGTTCAGGACAAGTATGGCCGCGATCAGGTGGCACAGATCATCACATTTGGAACTTTGCAGGCACGTGCCGTGCTGCGTGATGTGGGCCGCGTCTTGCAGATGCCCTACAGTCAGGTAGATCGCCTGTGCAAGCTTGTACCCAATAACCCGGCAAACCCCACACCGCTATCAGAGGCGGTTGTCAGCGAACCCGGGTTGGTGGAAGCCCGCAAGGCCGAGGAGGAAGTCGATCAACTGATCAATATCGCGCTGAAGCTCGAAGGGTTGTACCGCCACGCCTCAACCCACGCCGCCGGCATCGTGATCGGTGACCGGCCGTTGGATGAACTGGTGCCGCTTTACCGTGATCCGCGTTCCGACATGCCGGTTACCCAGTTCAACATGAAGTGGGTAGAGCAGGCCGGTCTTGTCAAATTCGACTTTCTGGGACTGAAAACACTCACTGTTATCCGCAAGGCGCAGCAATATCTTGGCCTTCGGGACATTGAAGTTGACGTCGACGCCCTGGCGCTGGACGACCAAAAGACTTTTGACATGTTGCAACGCGGGGAGACGGTTGGCGTATTTCAGCTGGAATCAATGGGCATGCGCAAGGCACTGATCGGCATGAAGCCCGACCAGTTTGAGGACATCATTGCCCTTGTCGCGCTTTATCGCCCGGGCCCAATGGAAAACATCCCGGTCTACAATGCCAGAAAGCACGGCGAAGAAGAGCCGGATTATTACCACGAGAAAATCGAATCTGTTCTGAAGGAAACCCAGGGCGTCATCATCTATCAGGAACAGGTGATGCAGATCGCCCAGATCCTCTCCGGCTACTCGCTGGGTGAAGCGGACATGCTGCGTCGTGCGATGGGTAAGAAAATCCGTGAAGAGATGGAAAAACAGCGCAAGCGCTTTGTTGATGGCGCTGTTGAGCGTGATCTGAAAGCCGCCCAGGCCAGTCATATCTTCGACGTTCTAGCAAAGTTTGCCGATTACGGATTCAACAAATCCCACGCCGCCGCCTATGCGCTGGTCAGCTACCAGACCGCCTGGCTGAAGGCCAACCACCCGGTTGAATTCCTCGCCGCGCTGATGACGTTGGATATGGGCAATACAGACAAACTCCATGACTTCTATCGCGAGGGCAAACGTGAAGAGATCGAGATTGTCGCGCCGTCGGTGAATACATCAGATGTTGAATTCGCTGTGCGGGACGGCAAAATCTTCTATGCCCTGGCCGCCATCAAGGGGGTTGGCGCGCAGGCGGTGTCCCATATTGTCGACATTCGTCAGGCTGGAGGCCCATTTGAAAGTCTAACCAACTTTTTCTCCCGCGTTGATCCCAAACAGCTCAACCGCAAGATGCTGGAAAACCTCATTCATGCCGGAGCGTTCGATTGCTTCGGGCACACGCGGGAACAACTCGTCGGCGGGCTCGATCGGTTAATTGGTCACGCCACACGGGTGGCCGACAATCAGGCCATCGGTATGACCGACATGTTCGGCGGCGATACTGGCGAAACCGCCATATCACTGCCGGAAGTAGGACCATGGATGAGCTCGGAAAAGTTGTTGCGGGAGTTCCAGGCCGTTGGCTTCTACCTCTCTGCCCACCCGCTGGATGAATACAAGCAGACGCTCGAGAAAATGCGGGTGCAAAACTGGGCAGACTTCCAGGTGGCAGTAAAAAAAGGTGCCTCTGCAGGCAATCTCGCTGGCACGGTAACCAGCCTGCAGCAGCGCAAAACCCGCACCGGCAATCGTATGGGCATTTTGCAGATTTCTGACCCGACAGGCCAATATGAGGCCGTGCTGTTTTCTGAAAGCCTTGAGCAAAACAAGGACCAACTGGTGGTTGGCAACGCCATCGTGCTCAACGTCGCCGCAGAAGATAAGCCGGAAGGCATTTCGCTGCGCATTAACTCGGTCAAAAATCTCGAAGCAGAGGCTGCCCGCAAACAATTTCGCCTCAATATTTTCGTGCGCGATGAAAAACCCCTGCAAAGTATCTCCCAACAAATTGGCAAACGCGGGGAGGGGCAGGTCAGCCTGATCGTTTTGAACCCTGATGAGAAACAGGAAGTGGAAATCGGCATTCCCGGTAAGCGTCTGATTTCGCCAGCTATTGCAGGCGCCATCAAGGGTATTCCCGGCGTGGTCGATGTGGAGCTGATCTGATCCATGGGGCAACAATCAAGCGACGAACCACCGTTCAGCAGGTCGGCAGACAACAATAAGGATCACATTCTGGAGCAGCTGCGCGCCTGCCTCAAACCAGGTGCCGCCGTGCTTGAAATTGCATCGGGCACCGGCCAGCACGGGCTGCATTTTAGTCACGCTATGCCTGAAATCACCTGGCAATGCAGTGACCTCGACCTTGATACATTTTCGCTCGCCAACACGCTGACGCAGAACATCCGCGCCAATCTGCCTGCGCCTTTGAGCCTCGATATCGGAAATTGGCCCGATCTGCCGCAAACCTATGACGCCATCTACAGCGCCAATTGTATCCACATTGTCGG
>JBDVMU010000041.1:0-86800 GCA_039969995.1 Rhizobiaceae bacterium | reverse complement strand
TGTTGACGGCCAGAATCGGCATCGCGGCAGTCGATCTGTGCCGACCCCTGCCTTTCACTGAACAAACCAGGTTGTCCGTTTCCGACTTCATGGGTGAATTGGTCAGCTTTTCTGGTAAGAAATCAAGCTAGACGAATTCCTGAAACACTTCGTGAT
This sequence comes from Rhizobiaceae bacterium, assembly GCA_039969995.1. Classification (GTDB taxonomy): domain Bacteria; phylum Pseudomonadota; class Alphaproteobacteria; order Rhizobiales; family Rhizobiaceae; genus Pseudahrensia. Next base: position 86,644 of record JBDVMU010000041.1, on the reverse strand, counting down.
CGGCATAAGTTGGACATTCCCTTCATTGCAGGAATACGTTAACCATTCTAGTTAATACTCTACGTGAAACAGATCAGGTTTTTGTGTAATGAGTTTTCTGACCGCCGCTTCCAAAACCAGCCTTGGGCTGGCTTTCGTCATGTCCTGCGCCCAATTCGGCGCGGATGCAAGCGAACGAAAATATTTCAGCAACGTGCAGGGCAAGTGGTCGGGAGCCGGCCAGATTGTTGCTGGCCCATACAAAAACACCCGCTTTACCTGCAAACTGGAAGGTGAAACACCGACCCGAGTTGGCATGAAGCTGGCGGGATCCTGTCGAGTTGGCCTGTTTTCCCAGCCCATCGAAGCTGTTGTTACCAAGCGCGGTGGTTCCTATCGCGGCAAGTTCCTGGATGGTGCCAAGGGCAAGGGGCTGGACATTGTTTCAGGACGGTTGCGCGGCAAAAAGCTGGTTCTCGGCATCAAACGCAAGAAATTACGCGGAACGATGGTCGCCAACCTTGAAGGTAAGAACTCGATGAACATCACCATTGCGGTGCGTGTAAATGGGGGACTGGTTCCGTTTATCGGCTTAAGTCTGAACCGCAAGGGCGCTGCGCGACGCACCAGTTTCCTGGTCGACTAGAGCCCTTCAGGCAGACGGCATCCACCAGTCTTTCGAGGAAGCTTCCAACTCCAATTCCTGACTGTCCAATGTCTCAACCCATTCGCGAACCGTCTGGCCAGCGATTGGCAATTCTGGTGCGATTTCGGCCAATGGCACCATTACAAAGGCACGCTGCGTGGCGCGTGGATGGGGAATGGTCAGTCGCTGTTCAAGCTGCTCAACGCCTTCAAACGCAATTATGTCGACGTCGATGGTACGCGGCCCCCACCGAACGATGCGCTCGCGCTTACCCTCTTTCTCCGCCTTCTGACAGATTTCCAATAGAGCTTCCGGTGTCAGGCTTGTCTCTACCTCGGCACAGCAATTGAGGAACCATGGCTGATCCTCAACGCCCCAGGGTGGGGTTTTGTAGAGCTTCGAGACCTTGCTAACGGTGATTTCTGGATGCGCGCCCAAAATGCCGATTGCCTGCTGCAGGGCCTGCTTCACATATCCGATATTGCCACCAAGCCCGAGCCATGCACCTCTGGTTTCGCTGTCATCACTCATTCTGGATGACAAACTGTAACTTCAACATGGTCGAGTATTCCGGGCACTGGAGCATTGGGTTTGCGCACCGTTACTCTTGCATGTTGGATTTCAGAAAATGCCTCACAAAGCCCCTGCGCGATGTCCAGCGCCAGCGCCTCAATCAGATAGCGGTTGCGCTTTGTGACCAGTTTTTCGATGACGGCAAAAGCCTCACCATAGTGCACCGTGCCTTCAATGCGGTCTTCCTCCAGCGCGCCGCGCGGTTCGACCTTCAGCGTTGCATCGACAAAGAAACGCTGCCCCAGCTTGGTTTCTTCTTCAAAGACCCCGTGATGGGCAAAGAATGCGCAGTTTTTCAGGGTGATTTCATAGGTATGGGTTTTGGCGTTCATTGCGCGATCTTCCCGTTGATGAAGGCATCGGTGACACTCAGAGCGTCCTTGTTCACCTGTATATCATGGACTCGAAAAATCGCGGTACCTTTCTGACGGGCAATAACACTTGTCGCGGCAGTCGCTGCTCCTCGCTCATGGGCCTCACGCCCCGTAATTGCCCCCAGGAAGCGCTTGCGCGATGTTCCAACCAAAAGCGGATAGCCTAATTGATGGAGACGTTCGAGGCGCTGCAGAATAGGGATATCGTGATCGATGGTTTTGGCAAAACCGAAGCCTGGGTCCAGCACAATGCAATCGTCCGGCACGCCAGCCGTCTGGGCTATGGCAACCGAACGGGCCAGAAACTGGCTGGCGTCTTCCAGCAGATCATCAAGCACAGGTCGTTCGCGGCGGGTATTCATGATCACCAGACCTGCGCCGCTATCTGCAGCAACTTTAGCTAGGTCAGGTTCGCGCTGACAGCCCCAGACGTCGTTGACGATATGGGCCCCAGCAGCGATGGCACGATGTGCCGTCTCAGCCCGATAGGTATCAACGGAAAGCACCATTGCGGGTTCAGCAACCAGCGCTTCGATGACGGGCAATATACGTGCTTGCTCAGTTGCAGCGTCCACCGGTTCCGCATTGGGCTTGGTGGATTCACCACCAATGTCGATGATGGTCGCTCCATCCGCCTGCATTTGCTGGGCCCGGGTGACCGCTTTTTCAACATCAAAATGATTGCCACCATCTGAAAACGAGTCTGGCGTGACATTCAATACGCCCATGATCAGCGCCCTGGGCCCCAGTTCCAGACTGCGCCCATGGGCCAATTGCCATACCTGCCTCCGAAACGGACTCGTAGCAGCCGTCGCTGCCGCCATCGCCGCCGCCGCCGCCATATCGATCAGGTCCGGTCTCTGAAGCGGTTGGTAATCGGATAGCGGCGCTCACGTCCAAAGGCGCGGCGGGTGATCTTCACCCCGGGGGCTGCCTGACGGCGCTTGTATTCTGCGATGTAAAGCAGATGCTCCATGCGCTCTACGGTAGCTCGCTCAAAACCGTTTTCCGCGACGATCTCGTCGACGGACATCTCGTCTTCCACCAGACTTTCAAGAATTTTGTCGAGTACAGGATATTCCGGCAGGGAATCCTGATCGGTCTGCCCTTCCCGCAATTCTGCGGTGGGAGCCTTGTCGATAATGTTTTGAGGGATCACTTCTCCCGACGGACCAAGACAATCCGGTGGCATGTGCTTGTTGCGCCAGTCGGACAGATCATAGACCTGCATTTTGTAGAGATCTTTGATGGGATTGAAACCGCCATTCATGTCGCCATAAAGCGTCGCATACCCAACCGACATTTCCGACTTGTTACCGGTGGTGACAACCATCGAGCCAAACTTGTTGGATATGCCCATCAGGATCACACCGCGCGCGCGGCTTTGCAGGTTTTCCTCCGTGACCCCCTCTTCAGTATCTGCGAAGGTTGCCTTCAATGCCGAAAGAAAGCCCTCGACAGGCTCGAAAATTGGCACCGTTTCATAGCGCACACCCAGCGCATCCGCGCAGTCTTGAGCGTCCTTGAGACTTTCATCCGACGTATAGTGATAGGGCAGCATAACGCAGCGCACCCGCTCCTCGCCGAGTGCATCAACACTCATTGCCGCAACAATGGCAGAATCGATGCCGCCCGACAGACCAAGCACCACATTGCGGAAGCCGTTCTTGTTGACATAGTCGCGCAGACCCAAAACACAGGCGCGATAATCGCTCTCCTGGTTGTCTGCTAGTTTGGCCTGAACGCCCTTGTCACAGACCCAGTCCGAACCGTCACGACGCCAGGTGGTCACCACTACACTGCGCTCGAACTGATTCAACTGAACCGGAATCGTTTTATCAAGATTGACGACGAAAGACCCACCGTCAAAGACTAATTCGTCCTGACCACCCAACTGGTTGGCGAAAACCATCGGCAGTTCAGCGGCAATCACCTGGCGCAACACCACTTGCAGCCGGACATCCATCTTGGCGCGATAATAGGGCGAGCCATTGGGAACCAATAAGATTTCGGCTCCGCTTTCCGCCAGGGTTTCGCAAACATCTAGATCGCCCCAAATATCTTCGCAGATTGGAATACCCAGCCGCACGCCACGGAAATTGACAGGGCCCGGCATTGGCCCTTGATCAAACACCCGCTTCTCATCAAAGACGCCATAATTGGGCAGGTCGACCTTGTGCCGCAGTGTCGTGATGCGCCCCTCATCCATGATTGCCACAGAGTTGTGCAACCCGGTTTTTTCATCACGCCACGGCACTCCGATGATGATACCGGGACCACCATCTGCGGTATCTTTGGCCAGTTCTTCGGCGGCTTCGCGACAGCGATTTATGAAGGCCGGTTTGAGAACCAAATCTTCAGGCGAGTAACCCGACAGGAAGAGTTCAGTAAACAGCACCAGATCGGCGCCCTGTTTGGCCGCATCCTGGCGCGCTTCACGCGCCAGGGCGAGATTTCCGGCAATATCGCCGACAGTGGGGTTCAATTGTGCCACGGCAATGCGCAGCGTGTCAGGTGCTTGGCTCATAAGCGTTATTTAGGCACCAAACGGCACCTGGGCAATGCCTTGGTGCTATGCAGCAATCAAAGAACGGGTTTTGCTGATCATTAATGCTGCGTTGGCTGCTTCGCGTCCCTTTTCAACGAAGTGATTTTGGTAAATTGCCATGTGATGCTCGGTCTCCTGGAACTGATGCGGGGTCAGGGACACGGATAGAATCGGCACGCCGGTTTCCAATCCAGCCTGCATGAGCCCCTGAACAACAGCCTGTGCAACGAATTCATGCCGATAAATTCCACCGTCAACAACCAAGGCAGCAGCGGCAACCGCACCGTACCTTCCGCTGCTGGCCAAATCTCGCGCCAGTAATGGCATTTCAAACGCGCCCGGCACGTCAAAAACATCGACATCAGCAGCGGCAATTATTTCGCAAAATCCGTCCAGCGCGCGATCAACGATACTGGAATGCCAATTGGCTTTGATAAAGGCAAAACGGGTGTGTGTCATTGGGATCTCCTTTCAGCAACAGACACGTCACCCAAGGCGATCACGGGCGCTTCTCCGCATTGTTGATGCAGACTTGCGCTCGTTCTCTCTCATCCGGACTATGACCGTCGGCTCAGGCCTCCCACCTGATCTGCTTGACCCTTCCGGAGAAGGCGCTCGCGGGCTCGCAACTCAAATTGCATACCGCCGGTGGGGAATTTCGCCCCGCCCTGAGAACGTCGACATTATGGAGTTGCCATCGACTGCAGGCAAGCTCTGCCTGGGTCAAATCATACAACAAAATGGTCGCAGGAATCTGAAAGTGAGAATCTAATCGGACTGTTCGAACTGCGGCAGACCATCGTTCAATTCGTAGTAGTCGCCTTTGTCTTCAACGAAAATGTGCCGGTCGAGTTTGGCACCTCCTGCATCGCCGTCCAGCGTGCCAGCCAGAATGGAAGTATGGTCGCCATCCAACCGCTTCCAGAACAACGCAGATCCACACTCGCCACAAAAGCCTCGGCGGGCGAATTCGGACGCAGCATACCATTTCAGCACCCCAGAATCCTCAATCTGAAGATCTGAGTTCGCTGCATTGGTGGCTGCGTAGAAATGCCCTGACTGTTTGCGGCATTGTCCGCAATGGCAGGCAATCACCTCGCGCAGTGGGCCCGTGACGATGTATTTCACACCGCCACAATTGCAGGATCCGCTGGCCTTAACTTCGGCCGCAGCCATGATTAGGCCGCCTCTTCGTTGCCAATCTGGCCGTTCTTCTTACGTTTCAGGCGATCGGCAATCAGGAACGCCAGTTCCAGTGACTGATCGGCATTGAGGCGCGGGTCACAATGGGTGTGGTAGCGCGAAGCCAAATCATCGTCAGTCACGGCGCGGGCGCCGCCAGTGCATTCGGTAACGTCTTTGCCAGTCATCTCAACATGCACGCCACCGGCAATTGTGCCTTCTGCATCATGCACGTCGAAGAAGCTGTTGACCTCCCCCATAACCCGGTCGAATGGACGGGTTTTGTAGCCAGCAGCCGAGACGGTGTTGCCGTGCATCGGATCACAGGACCAGATGACGTTCTTGCCTTCCCGCTTCACCGCGCGAACCAGTTCCGGCAGGTGCTCCTGCACTTTGTCATGGCCAAAGCGGGCGATCAGGGTCAGGCGACCGGGATCGTTTTCCGGTGACAGAATATCGATCAGTTCAAGCAGGCCATCAGTCGTGGTTGAAGGGCCGCATTTCAGTCCGATCGGATTGTTGACGCCCCGGCAATATTCAACATGAGCGTGGTCAGGCTGACGTGTTCGGTCACCAATCCAGATCATGTGGCCGGACGTGGCGTAGGGATCGCCGGTAATCGAGTCTTCGCGTGTCAAAGCCTGTTCGTAACCCAACAGCAACGCTTCGTGGCTGGTGTAGAAATCAGTCTCTCGAAGTTTCGGATTGTTTTCCGGATCCATACCAACAGCACGCATGAAATCGAGGGTTTCACTGATACGGGATGCCAGTTCCTCATACTTATCCGCCTGGGGCGAGTTTTTGATGAAATCCAGCGTCCACTCATGGACGTGATTGAGATTGGCATAACCACCCTGAGCAAAGGCGCGAATCAGGTTCAGCGTTGCAGCAGACTGGCGGTAGGCCATGATTTGGCGCTCCGGGTCAGGAATGCGCGCCTCTGATGTGAACTCAATGCCGTTGACCACGTCACCTCGGTAGGATGGCAGACTTACATCGCCCTGAGTCTCCATATCGGAGGACCGTGGCTTGGCAAACTGTCCGGCGATGCGACCAACTTTGACGACGGGCTTCGACGCACCAAATGTCAGCACAACCGCCATCTGCAGGAAGACGCGGAAGAAGTCGCGAATGTTGTCAGCACCGTGCTCGGCGAAACTCTCAGCACAATCACCGCCCTGCATCAGGAAGGCTTCGCCCTTACAGACCCGGGCCAGTTGGTCTCTCAATGCCCGCGCTTCGCCTGCGAAAACCAACGGTGGAAAGGAAGCGAGGCGGGCTTCAGTAGCCTCCAGAATAGCAGAATCCGGATAATTTGGCATCTGCAGTGCAGGTTTTGAACGCCAGGAATCGGGGGACCATTTAGCAGCCATTTTACTCACTCCTTGGGCCGTTCCACGGCCCGCCTAAATTAGGAGCACGTCTTAGAATGCCAATGACCGTTTTGGCAAGAAAAACCGTCTACCGACGGGCAGGTAAATGACGTTCGAACAGGCTGACCTCGTGATCATGAACCGAAATCGCGCGAGGATAGACCGGTTCGTGGCGGTCTTCATGGATTGGCCAGTCGAAATTGGCAGTCGTATCAATGAAGCGTTCAATGCCCTGTTCGCCAAAATGTCCATGGAAACCGCGCAGCACAACATCAAGGTAGGAACGCAAGATACGCGCCTGCGCATTTCCCGCTTCGGGCTGAGCAACATAAACAAACAGCGGCTGTTCGGGATGCAACGGACTGTCTTCGATAAATTCAACACTGGCATGATCCAGCTTGGTACGATCGTAAAGGGCTTCGCGCTCGTCCAGATCCGGCAGGCTGGCATGGTGGTCAACAATGACCATGCCCTCAATAGTTGTCTGCTCACAGGGCTCAACTGACAGAAAGGCCAATCCTTCGATGGGTGCAAAACTTCCGGCAACCTTTGGTCGCGCCTTCCAGCTGCGTTTCCAGCCTTTCAGTCGCGCTGGATGCGCCGACAAATAAGGGGTTTGCAGTGTTTCAAGATTGACCAGAGAGCCATAGCCAAAATAGGCGATTTTTGCCGACATTTATTAATAAATCCAAGCGCAACAACGGGTAGCCTGAACTTAATCAACAAGTCGCGTGTTTTGTCCAGACTAGAGCGAAAGTGACCGTTATTCGTCGCCACCGCCCGGTGTCAGCAGGCCCAATTCTTCCACGTCATGTAATGTGAATGGGTCTTCATCTTCGTGCAGATCTTCATCATCATTTGGCACGGGCACGGCGAATGTGGCCGGCACCTGGCTTTGCAACAGACCAGACCCCTTCAACTCATCCATGCCAGGCAAATCGCGGATCTGCTCAAGACCAAAATGATCTAGAAATTCCAGCGTCGTACCATAGGTGACAGGACGCCCGGGCGTCTTGCGTCTGCCTCGCATGCGCACCCAGCCGGTCTCCATCAACACATCAAGTGTGCCCTTGGAGGTCACAACACCGCGCACCTCTTCCACCTCGGCACGGGTGACGGGCTGGTGATAGGCAATGATTGCCAGCACTTCGAGTGCAGCGCGGGAGAGTTTGCGTGTTTCCACCGCCTCTTTCTGCAACAGGAAGGACAGATCATCAGCGGTGCGAAACGCCCAGGCATCACCTACGCGCACCAGATTTACGCCACGGTTGCCATAGGCCAATTGAACATCTTGGAGCAGCTTCTTGGTATCTGTGCCCTCAGGCAGTCGATCGGCGATGGCCTTTTCTGCCACGGGCTCGCTGGAGGCAAACACCATCGCCTCGACGATACGCACCATCCGCAAGGTTTCCGCATTTGCACCAGACTCTTCCTCGAGCAGATGTGGAAATGGCAATACATTGGCTTCCAGGGCGTTGGACATAAATGTTTATCCTTGTGCGGCGGCAGAATTGTTTGGTTTCGATTCAGGTTGACGCATGTAAATGGGTGCAAAGGCGTCGGTCTGACGCAACTCCAACACCCCTTCCCGCACCAATTCGAGGCTGGCGGCAAATGAGCTGGCCATTATGCCGGCGCGCTCCTTCGGATCGACGAGATAGTCATGCAGAAACGAATCCAGCGGAGTCCAGTCATCAAGACGACCAATCAGTCGCGTGATAATTTCACGAGCATCAGAGAGCGACCAGACATCGCGATGCTGAATGGTCACACTGCTCACTGATTGACGTTGACGCTGCGAGGCATATGCCGTCAGCAGGTCAAACAGACTGGCCGAGAACTTCTTCTGGCGGTCAACAACGACAGGTTCTGGATCGCCACGTACGAATATGTCCTGCCCCAAACGGTTGCGGTTCATCAAGCTGTTGGCGGCTTCACGCATCGCTTCGAGGCGCTGCAGACGGAAGGCCAATTGTGCGGCCAGCTCCTCACCTGTCGGCTCTTCATCACCTTCCGGCGCGGGCAGCAACAGGCGGGATTTCAGATAAGCCAGCCAAGCCGCCATAACGAGATAGTCGGCGGCAAGCTCCAGCCGCAAGGTTCGCGCTTTCTCGACAAACTCCAGATACTGCATCGCAAGATCGAGAATGGAGATCTTGGTAAGATCCACCTTCTGGGTTCGCGCCATGGCCAGCAACAAATCCAACGGCCCCTCAAAACCATCAACATCGACGGTAAAATCGGGGTCATTCAGCGCACGATCAACCGGTTGCGCACTCTCCCAGAGATCGCGCGCCATGGCTTGTTCATTGTTGTCACCGGCATTGCTCACGGTTGACGCTGGTCCCAGTTGGTAAATCTGAATTCAAACTACACGTGGATCGACGCACCGCCAAAGCAAGAGACTGCGCATTTTCCCTAAATCCCCAGATACTATGTCGATTTGGCCGGATTGGGGCGATTTATTGATCTCTGTCTGACCTGAAAAGATCAGCAATTTCATAATCTTTTGGAAAAACTCAAGAGATCGTTGACTTCCATACAACCTTCCAGGATGCCGAAAATTGGCTTTCCTGGGCTCGCACACAAAAAAAGCGCCGATTTATGTAAATCGGCGCTTTTTGCGAAATTGATTCTTTTGAACCGATTACCGGGTAACGAAACAATCGCCACCAGCCGACTTCAACTGGCTACATATCTGATTTGCTGTCGACCTGTCCTTGGCCGGGATGCGAACACGCACATAGCTCTTGCCCTTGACTTCCACCTGTCGATAATCGACGCCGCGACCATCCAGGATGCTGGCAAAGCGACGGCTAAGCGTTGTGTAGCTGCGCTTGGCTCCGGCTGCAGATCGTTGTGACGAAACCTGAACTGCGTAAGGCGATGATACCTGAGGCAACTCATCGCTGCTTGACGCCAGTGCTGGTGCAGCGGCTGCGACCGGTTTGGCTGCAGGTTGTTTTGCAACCGTATTGGTCGCTGCTACAGGAGCCGGCGCCGCTTCTGTTGTGCGCAGGCTGGTCACTGGAACAGTCTCAACCTTTTTCGGGGGAGCGATAGCAGCTGTTTGCAGTGGCGCTTCGGTTACGCCGGAAGGTCTTGCACTGACTTCGTTTTGCACCTGATTTTGAAGCGACAGGATGGGAGCGGCAACATTGGTTGTGTTGACAACCACAGCTTGTGATTTTGACGCTTCAGAGCGGACAATTGTGCCGTCTGGACGAACCACAACGGTTCGCACGCTGCGCGGTTTCAGAACCAGCGGTGCGGCGTCTGCCTGATTGCTATCAACGCGCGAATTGGTCTTTGCTCCAGTTGGTGAGACCGCAACTGTAATCGGCTGTTCTTTATTGTCGGTCAGGCGATCCTGCTGGGGAACGGATTGATCATTGACTTCGACCGCCTGATAAACAGCCTGATCCTGGTTGGGAACGACTTTGCCGCCCGCATCTACAGGCTTCACTTTCACCGGATCGGTAGAGGCCAGCAAGGTCGGCGTGTCACCGCTTGGTCCGCTGACAAAATTCCATCCCAGCGCGGCAGTTCCACCCAGGAGCGCAATGGCGACGATGGCAAAAGCGGCCCGGCGGCCAGCACGGCGTTTATCGCGGCCGTGTTCATAATCCAATTCGTCGAGGCGAAGGCGCAGATCAGCGTCTTTTTCTGCCAATTCGGAATCCATCTGGGGCTGCACGCTGGCTTCGTTGGCGATTGGCTTTGAAGTGGTTGAAGCGGCAGCTGCCAGCGCTGCTGCACCGCCCAAAACCACATCGATCTGATTTTGGCTACGATCTTCCGGCGCTGTTTTAGCGGCTTCTGCCGCAGTATCCGCCGGTGCCATTTCAGGCTCAAAGTCGCTCATCTCTACAGGCGTATAAATCGACTGCGGAGCCGGGTCGGCCGCAAGATTGGGCTCATCGTGAGCCGGGAAATTGCTTACAACTTCTGCGCTCTGCCATGGCTCGGCAATTTCTGCAGGCATTGGTGGAGGAGCGGATGCTTGGGTTTGGCTCGCTGCGTCGGCGCTAATATGCTGTGCATCACTGAACACCGATCGTCCCATCAGTTTGGACAGTTCCTGCTCAATATCATCGGCTGGAAAGCTCGACTTGCGGGCGGGTTGAGCAAGACTTTCACTCAGGTCAGCAGCCGGACTGGCAGCGTCTTCGATCCCGGCTTCCTCAGCCAGTGCCTTGTCCAGTTCCAGCGCGATCAAGTCGCTTAGCTCCGCATTGGAAATCGCATCTTCTTCATCGCGGCCAACCGGGGACAAGATTGCAGCAGTCTCCATTTGAGCCTGCAACGTGTCGCTCAGCGGTACCGTTTGGGTGCTCGCCTGTGATCCAAACGATGGTTCGGTCTGGCCTGCCCCTCCGAGGTCGGCCATGACAAATTCGCGGTCTTGCTCCGTTTCATTCGTCTGAAACGCGCGGGCCAATTCTTCTTCCAGATCAAATTCCAGCGCCGGAGCATTGTCGGCCAGAGCGATCATCTCATCGGAATCTTCAGATCTCAGCTTGGATTGCGAACCAACCAGCGCAGCCAGTTGTGCCAAATCTTCGTCTGCCGCGTTCGACGCGAAACAGAAACCATCGAGCCACTCCCCGTTTTCAAGCGCCGACTTCGGGCCCATCAGGAAGTTGTCTTTATACTCACACACTAGCGCACCTATATATTACCCGGTCAGGCCCAAGAGCGGCCATGACACATTGAACGGCTGGCATCACCTTGTGCCAACCTTACACAGACCAGGTTTCTCTGCAAAATGAATGCGGCGAAATTACCGGCACCCCTGCCGATGATCGCTAACGCATTTCTTCCGGTGCATCCGCTCCAATTATCCCCAGCCCTGAGGCGAGTATAGAGGAAACGGCATGAACAAGAGCAAGCCTGGCCAGGGTCAATGGTGCATTTTCTTGGTGAATAAAGCGTAAATTCGGCAAATCACGGCCGCGATTCCACTGAGCATGCAGCAAACTCGCCAACTCATAGAGGTAAAAGGCCAGCCGATGAGGCTCGTGCGCCAGCGCTGCGGCGTCGATAATCCGGGGATATTCCGACATCTTGCGGATCAGCCCAGCCTCGCCCTCATCGGTAAGCAGACTGAGGTCAGCACCTTTCAGCGCGGCTTCAGAAATATCCAGATCAGCCATATCCCGCGCCACCTGACGCATGACACTGTGCACACGCGCATGGGCATATTGCACGTAGAAGACCGGATTATCTTTCGATTGCTCAGTCACTTTGGCAAAGTCAAAATCAAGCGCAGCATCGTTTTTGCGATAAAGCATCATGAAACGCACCGCATCGCGGCCCACTTCATCAACAACATCGCGTAGGGTGACAAAATCACCAGACCGCTTCGACATCTTAAAAGGCTGGCCATCACGATACAGCTTCACCAGCTGGCAAAGCCGGATGGTAACCTTTGAGGTGCCGCTGGAAATGGCACGCCCCAGAGCTTCCATGCGTTTGACATAGCCGGAGTGGTCGGCCCCCAAAATGAAGATCATTTCCTTGAACCCACGGTCAAACTTATCCTGGAAGTATCCTACATCAGCGGCGAAATAGGTGTAATCGCCATTCGATTTGACCAGAGCACGATCCATATCGTCCCCCACATCGGTCGAGCGGAACAGCAATTGTTCGCGATCTTCCCAGTCTTCCGGTGCAACGCCCTTTGGTGGCGGCAGTTTGCCCTTATAGACCATGCCCATATCAGTGAGCCGTGTCACGGCGGTATCGATGCGACTTCCGTTATCGCTGCCTCCGCTTCTGTCATGCAGGCTGCGCTCGGAAAAGAACACATCGTGATGCACGCCAAGTGCCGCAAGGTCGGCCCGGATCAGATCCATCATGGCTTCAATTGAGGCCTCTTTGACGATCGGCAACCAGTCGGTGTCGTCCATCTTGGTCAGCGCATCGCCATGGGCATCGGCCAGTTTCTGGCCCAATGGCACCAGGTAATCACCCGGATACAAGCCTTCGGGGATGCTGCCGATGTCGTCGCCCAATGCCTCGCAATAACGCAGGTAAGCCGAGCGAGCCAGCACTTCGATCTGTCCGCCGGCGTCATTGGTGTAATATTCGCGCACCACGTCATAGCCGGCAAATTCCAGCAGATTGGCCAGCGCATCGCCAACCACAGCGCCACGGCAATGGCCAACATGCATCGGGCCTGTGGGGTTGGCTGAGACATATTCGACATTGACCTTGACGCCCTGCCCGGTTGCGCCGCCACCATAGGCGGCCCCAGCTTGCAGAATATCGCCGAGATGTTGCGTCCAAAATGCTTCTTCCAGCACCAGATTGATGAATCCGGGGCCAGCGACGCTGACTTTCGCGACATCGGGATCTGCGGCAAGTTTCTGCGACAATTGATCGGCAATCGCCCGCGGATTTTGCTTCAATGGCTTGGCCAGCAGCATCGCGGCATTGGTCGCCAGGTGGCCATGAGACGAGTCGCGGGGTGGCTCTACCGTAACACGCGAGAGATCCAGCTCCATTCCATCTGTCATATCAAGCTCTTGAACAAGCTTTTTAATGCGCTGCTCGAACAAAGCGAACACGTTGGTCATGGGACAATCTCTTTGGGTTCGTAGGTGACGGGCCGACGGGCATAAAGCCACTTGGCTGCAGTCTTGGAATGGCTGCGGGTTTAACCCAGTTCGGGGGTGTGGTCAAACAGCCGCCGGTGTTCAGCGACGGCGTAGCGGTCGGTCATTCCAGCTAGATAGTCGGCAATTCTTGTGGCGCGGCCAAAGTCATCCAACCCTTCCAGTGACCATTGCGGATCATCCGGCAGCAAGGCGCTGCCATCCCAGAACACATGGTAGAGGTCATTCAATATGCTCTGCGCGGCTTCGACATTGCGCATCACCGAGGGATGACGATACATCTTCTCAAACAGAAATGCCTTCAATTGCTTCTCCTGCTCTTCGACCTGCGGCGAGAAGGAAACAATGGCATAGTCGAGTTCGCGCACAGCCTCGGCTGATTGTGGGTGGGCATTGGTCAACCGGCCCATTGCCTCGCGGATCACGTCCTCCACCATCAGCGTAATTTGTCGGCGCACCAGTTCGTGAGTGGTTCGAGAGGCGTCCAACGAGGGGTGCAATTCGCGCACTTGCGCTAGCAAAGCACCGCTCAACGGCACATCCACAAGGTCATCAAGCGTGAACAGCCCTGCCCTGAGACCATCGTCCAGGTCGTGGTTGTCATAAGCAATATCATCGGCAATCGCCGCACACTGGGCCTCTACCGAGGGCCAGGACCACAGTTCCAGATCGTTTTTCTGATTGTATTCAGCAATTGCTGTCGGCACCGGACCATCAAATCCCTCTCCATCCTTGTCAGTCAGCGGCCCATTGTGCTTGACCAGCCCTTCCAAGGTCTCCCAACACAGGTTGAGCCCATCGAAATTGGCGTATCGCCGTTCCAGATCAGTGACAACACGCAGTGATTGTGCGTTGTGGTCAAAGCCACCAAACTGTTGGAGGTTTTGGTTCAACACCCGCTCACCAGCATGGCCAAATGGCGTGTGGCCAAAATCATGCACAAGCGCCAACGCCTCAGCCAAGTCCTGATCGACGTTCAACGCCCTGGCCAGCGCGCGGGCAATCTGGCCGACTTCGATCGTGTGGGTTAGGCGTGTTCGATAGTGATCGCCATCATTATGCACAAAAACCTGGGTTTTGTGCATCAGTCGGCGGAACGCATCGCTGTGAATGATTCTGTCCCGATCCCGTTGAAAATCTGAACGTGTTGGGCTGCCTTTCTCATCTATCAAGCGACCGCGGCTTGATTGGGCACAGACAGCATAGATTGCCAGATCGGCGGGATTGGACCGCAAATTCAGCTTATCAGTCCAGGTAGATTCGTGCGCAGAAGACATGGCGACTCAATAGCGCAGAATAGCGCTTGCGCCAATTTTCATTCATCGTATTCTTACGATTGACGTCTAGGCTGACACTACCTACATGCAGGTCAACAGGACTGGAATTGCACGATGACAGAAACATCCGAAATTATTGTGCCCGAAGGCGAAGTAGCTGTCTCAACGGCTGCAGCCAAGCGGGTTGCCAAAATTCTGTCGACAGAGCCGGACATGGTTGCCCTGCGCGTTTCCGTCGAAGGCGGTGGGTGTTCTGGGTTTTCCTACAAGTTTGACCTGACAAATGCAGCCCAGGACGATGACCTGGTGCTTGAGGCCGAGGGCGCAACGGTACTGATCGATCCGATTTCGCTGATGTATATGGGCGGCTCAGTAATCGATTTTGTCGACGACCTGATGGGGCAATCCTTTCAGATCAAGAATCCCAATGCCACCGCCAGCTGCGGCTGCGGTACAAGCTTCTCAATGTAATTTGGCTTAATCAGGCTTAATCAGGCTGGCATCTTAAAAAGCAAAAGGCCCGCCAGGAGAGATCCGGGCGGGCCTTTGTTTTTGTTGCTTCAGTGCCGACTAGGACCTGGCCGCAATCTGGCGGGCCCGGTCCGACTTGGCGCGAGCTGGTTTACCAGCCAACAGGTCTTTCGCCTGTTTCTGCCAGTCCTTGGCATATTTCTCAGACTTGTCGGCGTAGCTCACCACGTCCGCCGCCTTGGTCAGGTCGGCAATACTGGCTTTGGCAATGCTGGAAAGCGTGCCGTAGCCAAGCTTCGTCAGCTTTTTGCTAAGCACCGGCCCAACGCCATCGATCAAAGCGATATCGTCAGATTTTCCGGCCTTACCAGCCTTTGATCCACCGGATGCTTGACCTTTGGCAGAGGATTTCGCCCCAGACTTTGAAGCCGACTTGGACGCAGACTTGGAAGCGGTTTTGGCTGCCGATTTCGCCGCTGGCTTAGCAGCTGATTTGGCAGGAGCGCTTTTGCTCGCTGCTTTTGCTGCCGATTTAGGCGCAGCAGCTTTCTTGGCTACTGGCTTCTTGGCCGCTTTAGGTTTGCTCGCGGAGCTGCTTGATGCCGATTTCGCACTGCTCGACGATGACGATGCCATCTTTGCAGCTACCGGGGCTGCTGACGCAGAAGTCGCCCCTGTACTGGCCCCTGTACTGGCAAGAGACGCCGCTGTCGACGTTGCCGGCGCGGTTGCAGAAGCAGAAGCACTTGCTCCACCACTGGCGCCGCTACCGCCGCTGCCGCCGCCCGAAGAGCCGAGGCCACCAAGCTGTGTCTCATGAGAGACATCGCCACCATTGCCATCCAGGTCTTCTGGCAGCAACAGGTTGAGGATAATCGCGATTGCAGCTGCAGGCAGCAGGCCTGAAGTCATCAGGATTTTCAGCGTACCTGGCAAATGTTGCAGCGCATCCGGCACCAATTGCAGGCCAAGGCCAACAGAAAGTGCAGTTGCAAAGATCACCATGTTGCGGCGGTTCCAGACAACGTCGGACAGCATGTTGACGCCCGCAGCGCAGACCATGCCGAACATGACGATCACGCCACCACCCAGCACGTTAATCGGCACGGTGTTGATAATCGCACCCACTTTCGGGATCAATCCGCCAACAACAAGGAACAACGCGCCAATGGTCACGACATGGCGGCTCATGACACCGGTCATCGAGATCAAGCCGACATTTTGCGAAAACGAGGTGTTTGGCAAACCACCAAACAGACCACCAATCGCAGTACCAAGACCGTCAGCATAGGTTGCGCCTTCGATCTCTTTGTCAGTCGCTTCGCGTCCTGCACCACCTTTGGTGATACCTGAAACGTCGCCCACGGTTTCAATCGCTGAGATAAAGGCCATCAGGCACATGCCGATGATGATTGCCCAGTTGAACTCAAAGCCCCAGCGAAATGGATTTGGCAGTTCGAAGAAGGCCGCGCCACCGACGCCGCCAAAATTCACCTGACCCATGAACATCGCCACGATGTAACCGGCGACAATACCAATCAGCACTGCGGCAATCGACAAAATGCCCTTAGCGAAGAACTTGATGGCCAGCGTCACCACGATAACGACCAGCGCCGGGAACCACATGGCAAAGGTACCGAATTCAGGCTTGCCCATCTTCGGAACACCACCAGCAGCATATTGTACGCCGACCTTGACCAGCGCCAGACCGATCATCAAGACGATCAGGCCTGTCACCAGCGGTGGCAGTGCAAAACGTATCCGGCCAATGAACATACCGAGGATCATGTGGAATACACCACCAATGATCACACCGCCCATCAGGCCCCCCAGCCCTCCAACGCCAAGACCGGCGACCGCCGGGATCATGACTGGCAAAAACGCAAAGCTGGTTCCTTGAACGATCGGCAATTTAGCGCCGACAGGCCCCATGCCGATGGTCTGAATTAATGTTGCAATACCGGCAAACAGCATCGACATCTGGATCATATAGCGCATATCCGGGAAACCCAGCGCTCCCTGATCCGAGCCAAAACCAATGCCAGCAGCCCCGCAAACAATGATTGCGGGTGTGACGTTACTGGCGAACATCGCCAGCACATGTTGAATTCCCAATGGTACGGCCTGCCCGAGGGGCGGCGTATAATTAGGGTCGCGGAGTTGCTCCGGTGTCCCAATCGACTTGTCAGTCATTTTCTCTCTCCTGGGGCATGTTTTTCACTAATCGTCCGCATCAATGCGATTCTGTTGACCCCGGGCAACTTCTACCCTGTCGAGGAAACCGTGCAAAACTCTTTTCTTTAAGGTATTCACAGGCTCCCCGGCATTGGCAGAGCCCAAAAAGGACTCCTAAGATGCCAAAAACCCGCAAAATGCACCGCGGCCCATCCAAATCACCGGAAGATTGCCTCTATGAAAATCGCGTCCTGGAACATCAATGGCATTAAGGCGCGACATGATGTGCTGATCGACTGGCTACAACAAACCAGCCCCGATATCGTTTGTCTCCAGGAGATTAAATCCATTGACGAAGCCTTCCCGGGCAGCCGCATTGAAGAACTCGGCTACAATGTAGAAACCCACGGACAAAAGGGCTTCAACGGCGTGGCCCTCCTGTCGAAAATGCCATTCGACGAGGTCAATCGGGGGCTGCCGATGTTGCCGAGCAGCACTATTGAAGACGAACAAGCGCGTTTCATCGAAGGGGTATTTTCGCTCAACGGTCAGGTATTGCGGGTCGTTTCGCTGTATCTGCCTAACGGTAATCCGGTCAATGATCCGCGCAAATTTGACTACAAGCTGGAATGGATGGACCGACTGCATGGCTGGACCGAGCAGCGGTTGGCTGAGGAAGAACCGTTTATTCTGGCCGGCGATTATAATGTCATTCCGCAGGTCGAGGATTGCTGGGACCCGAAAGTCTGGGAGGGTGATGCCCTGTTTCGTCCTGAAAGCCGCTCACGATTCGAAGCTCTGAAGAATCTTGGCATGACCGAGGCCCTGCGCGCATCGTCAAATGCAGCTGGCATTTATACATTCTGGGATTACCAGGCCGGGGCATGGCCGAAAAACCATGGCATCCGCATTGACCACCTTTTGCTCTCACCAGAAGCCGTTGCCGGTTTTGGCGGCTGCGAAGTGGATAAATTTGTCAGAGACTGGGAGAAGCCATCAGATCACGTGCCGATCTGGCTGGAATACAACGTCTAAGGCTGCACAATCTGCGTTGAATGCTATTTGTTGGGCTTGTCGCGGCCTTCAGCATCTCCATTACCGCGCTGCGCTCCCCGCTCTGCTGTATTGCGGCCGCGGCTTTCGCTACCTTGGTCGTTGCCACTGGCAACGGTAATTTCATTTTCTCCGCCCCGATTGCCGCGGGTAAACAGATCCCGCAAGGACCGCTTGGCCGGCTTTTCCGTGCTGGACGGATCTGTGTTGAGGCCAAGCCCCTCGATAATCTTTGTTGCAGCCTGGCGTTGTGCGGCATTTGCTTTGGAAAAAGCCTTTTGCTGCATGCGGCGAATGGATTTTGCACCGGAACGCGCCGAATTGGCCATTGCCTTGGTCATGAATACCAGACCACGCACAGGATTGCTCCGCACGCCCTCGCCGTAAAACAACATCTCGCCGAGTTCTGCCTGCGCCTTGCGATGGCCTTTGCGGGCAGACAATCCATACCAGCGCACTGCAGTTTTGGGTTGTTTGGCGCCGAGCGCGCCATCGCGGTAAAGCCGACCCAGTTCATACTGCGCATCGCGGTCTTTGTAGAGGGCGGCTGCGCGATAAAAATAGCCCTCGGCGCGACGTGGATTGGCCCTTACGCGGGTTCCCTCTATGCCAGTAAGGTTGTAGCGGCCCAAGGCAACAACGGCATTAGAGACGTATGGCAGATCGACCCGACGGGGGAACTTGTCGACGTATCGGGCAGCTATTTTGGAATAAAGCTTGTAAGCGGCAAGATCATCCTCGGCAATGCCGGAACCGGATTGCAGCATGCGCGCCAATTTCCACTGTGAGGCAAGATCATTCTTAGAAGCGCCAAAACGGAACGCGCCAATAGCCTGTTCCATATTGCCTTTTTTCAGCGCCTGGAAGCCAAACCGCAGGATGGTGCGCGGCTCATCATTTTCCTGAAAGGTTTTTTCCGGATCAAATGCCTGCACCTGACCGCTCATCGCAAAGGTCATGGCAAAGGTCATGACCACCATAGTCGCCAGGGCCAAAACAAGCTTTGTTGGCAGCAAGAATGTGGGGGACCAGGTAAACCGCATATCAGGCTTTGATTGCCAAACCTCTCGTCGGATATTTGTCATCACGCAATGTCGAATATTCGTGCATGGAAAAACGCTGCAAGACAGCATTAGTCACGAATTTTGTTAGCGGACAAAATACCATGTTTCTCGTTTCAAAAGCACAAACGCTGACAGTATTGGCATGAGCCGATTGTCTCAGTTTCAAATGTCAAAGATCTAAACGTTGTGCACCAAATTCCTTACCATTCATCGTTCTGATCCTTGAACCTTCAAGAGACGCCCAGAAGCGACCAGAACAACTTTCTAGCCGGAGTGGTCCTGATTTGTGGTTTAAAAACGGCAAAATCGGTCACATTCTTCCTGACCATGCAAGTTGGTTGAGCAATGTTGCAAATTAGACACAATGGCACAGCGGCCCGTTCAAGCCTATCGCGCTTTGGTAATCGCTGTACTCACAAGGCTTTGCATCTCCGCAACACTGGCCGGTCGTGGATTTGTATCAGCGGCACTGTCCTGAAGCGCTTTTTCGGCAATGCGCCCGGCACAGTCTGCGGGAACACCGATTTCTCCCAGAGACTTTGGAATATTCAGTTCGTCCAGGATACGCTCGATCTCGGCAATAAAGGCGTCCGCCGAACGATCAGCTAATCCCATAGCATCGGCCATTCGAGCGACTTTTTCCGCCATTTCGGGCCTGCCGGATAAGTTAAATCGCAAAACTGCGGGCAGGATGATCGCGTTGGTCAGACCATGCTGAGTATCATATTCCGCGCCGATCATGTGGGAAATGGCATGCACGTGCCCCAACCCCTTCATGAAGGCGACACCTGCCAGGCATGAGCCCACCAACATTCCGCCCCGCGCCGCAAGATCGTGCGGCTCTTGTCTCACACGAGGTAGCCATTGCGAAATCAAAGCCAACCCTTCCAGCGCCAGACCATCGCAGAGTGGGTTAAACCCGGGCACCAGATAAGCCTCAATGGCGTGGGTCATCGCATCAGCGCCGGTCCAGGCGGTCAGATTGGCAGGCAGATCGACTGTCAACTCAGGGTCCAGCAACGCCAGCGATGGTTGAAGACCTGGATGGTCAATGCAGAACTTCATCGCCTTCTCAACATGCGTCACCATGGCCGTGGCTTCGGTCTCAGCCCCGGTACCTGCTGTTGTCGGGATGGTGATCAGTTTGGGAAAGCCCTGATCTGGAGCAATTTCCGGCACTGGCTTGAGGTAATCGAAGTCCCACAAATCAATATCGTTATTGGCGGTCAGGCAGATTGCCTTTCCTGCGTCCATCGCACTGCCACCGCCAATCGCGATGACGGCATCATGCGCTCCGGCACGAAACGTCGCACGACCAGCGCCTATTTCGTCATCCCGCGGATTGGGAGAGATGTTGAAATACAGTCCAGGCTTCAACCCGGCGTCACCCAACAAGGTTTGAAGCCGCGCGATAAATGGCAGCGTGGCGCTCCCACGATCAGTCACGACCATCGGATTGACGATGCCCAAATCAGTACATTTTTGAGCAATCTCGGCCAGACGTCCGGGCCCATAGGAAATCGGCACAGGAAATGTCCAATCCTGTGGTTGCAAAATTTCTTGTTCCGAATTGGTATGCATGTCTTGAATCCCTGGCCTGGACAAACATTCGAGACTGTAGGGTTATTCAGCCAAGGCGGGCAATATCAACAAACCGCTGCCCCCAATCGCTTTGCGCCAAATTACCTTGCCCCACATCACCGAAATAATGCGAAACGCGACGCTGGCTGTGAAAACACAGCAATCAAGCACTGCAAACTCAAATGAAGGTCTCGACAGAGGCGATCACACATTTCATTCTGAACAATGCGTGAAGTTTGGGAGGCCAGAAATGACGGATATGCCTGATGAGGACAGCGGCCATTTTGACGCGGCCTATTCCCTGAAAACCAACGACCAGACCCGTGATCACTATCGCTCCTGGGCCGAAACCTATGACAAGGAAGTCGCAGAGGTGAACGGCTATGCGCAGCCCCAACGCGTGGCTGACATGTTGGACAAATTGCGGAGTGAAAAGGACTGCCGAATACTCGATGCGGGCTGTGGCTCCGGTCTTTCCGGCGAAGCTCTCAAAGCAGCAGGTTTCAGCAGCATTGACGGCTGTGACTTTTCACCTGAGATGCTGGAAAAGAGTCTGGAAAAAGGCTGTTACGCCAAACTGTTTGAAGCTGACTTGAACGCCACCATTCCCGATACACCGAACGCCGCATATGATGTGGTGACCTGTGTTGGCGTCTTTTCCTTTGGCCACGTCTATCCCGATGCCTGCGATGAACTGTTGCGGGTATTGAAGCCCGGCGGGCATATGCTCATCGCGCTGAACGAGCCTTATTGGGATAAGGGGGACCTTGCCGCCAAACTCGACCAACTCACCGACAACGGAGCGATTGAAGTGCTTGAAAAAGAATATGGTGATCACTTGCCGGGCCATGACGTTATGGGCTGGGTTATTTCGATGGTGAAAAAATAGATGTCCGCGACCTCCTCACTCCGCTCGAAAATGCAGGAATGGCGACGTGATTTTCACGCCCATCCGGAATTGGGATTCGAAGAACACCGCACGTCAGCGAAAGTTGCACAACTGCTTGGTGAGTTTGGGCTCGACGTACACACCGGAGTGGGCGGCACAGGCGTCGTCGGTGTGCTGCAACGCGGCAACGGCACAAGGGCGATCGGACTGCGTGCCGACATGGACGCCCTGCCCTTCGAAGAAGCCAATGATTTTGTCCACCGCTCGACCACCCACGGAGTGATGCACGCCTGTGGACATGATGGCCACACCGCAATGCTGCTGGGCGCCGCACAACACCTGGCGGCCGATGGCGAATTCAGCGGACGGGTGGTTTTCATTTTCCAACCCGCTGAAGAACATGGTCAGGGCAGTCCGGCAATGATTCGCGACGGCCTGTTTGAGAAATTTCCGGTCGACGAAGTCTATGGTATGCACAATATGCCCGGCCTCCCGGTTGGTGAATTTGCCATGCGCACAGGCACCATTATGGCAAGCGAAGCGTTGTTTGAGATCACCATCGAGGCCCAGGGAGGACATGCTGCAATGCCCCATATGGGTGTTGACGCCATCACCGTGGGCGCTCAGATGGTTGGCGCCCTGCAGACAATTGTCAGCCGCAAACTCAATCCGGGAAATAATGGTGTCGTATCCGTCACCGACTTCAAGACCGACGGCAACAGAAATCAATTGCCGGGTCGCGCCACCCTGACAGGTGATGCCCGCGCCCTGACGCCGGACGTCAATCAAAAGATTGAAGAGAAAATGCGCGCCATTGTGGCAGGCATTGCCCAGGCACATGAGATTGAAGCAAGAGTTAGCTATGACACGATCTTCCGCGCCACAATCAACGCACCAGAACCAACCCTGCAAGCCGGAGATTCGGCAGCCAATCTGGTTGGAGAGGAACACGTCAATCGCAATCGCGAACCGGTTCTCGCTTCAGAAGATTTCGCCCATATGGCTGCGGCGCGACCCGGCTGTTTCCTGTTCACCGGCAACGGCACGCAGGGCAGCAACGCCCAACCGCTGCATGCCACCGACTATGATTTCAATGACGATGCGCTGGTTCCGGGTTCCAGCTTCTGGGTGCAACTGGTCGAAGACCTGCTAAAGCCGTAACCCAGCTGCGACCCAGCACGACCTGTTGTTCACAATCGATCACATGTTTGATCCATGTGTGCAGTCCTGCACTTATATGGCCATGTTCCCGTGCTTAAATGATCTCAAGCGATTCACTAACTCGCGCAACATATTGAGGAGCATTCCATGTCCCACACCCCGCTCGTAGCAACCGTAGCAGCCGCTGCAACACTTGCCGTCGCCATGACTTTTACATCTGTGTCCACCAGTCATGCGGCTGCATACAAGCTCAAACCAATCCCAGTTGATCCGATTGTTGAAACCACAGGGTCCACCCTGACTGGCAAACAGCGGTTGAACCGCCTGTTCAGGCCACACTTTCGTGTTGGAAACCCAATCACCCAAAGCGTTCGTAACGCCACGGGCGACCCAAACATTCAAGTCATTGATCGCCGAGGATTTAGCCTCAACCGAATGTACTCCTGTAACTACTTTTTCTTGCGTAAAAACCAGCGCGTACTGAAGTGCCAGTAATAACACCTACAGAATAAAAAAGGGCCGCTGCATTGCTGCAGCGGCCTTCTTTTTGTCGACAATTTTGAACGCCGATTAAACGGGCAGTTCGTCGTCCTGCATCAGCTCGTCTTTGGTGACAACCTTGTCTTCGACTGAAGCAGCTTCGAGAATGTGGTCAACGACTTTCTCTTCAAAAATCGGAGCACGAATGCCACCCAGCGCATCAGGATTGCTCTGGAAGAATTCGTAGATTTCCTTCTCCTGGCCTGGATACTGCTGGATCTGCTGCATCAAAGCCTGCTGCATTTCTGCTTCAGTGACTTCGATCTTCGCAGCTTCACCGATTTCAGCCAGAACCAGACCAAGGCGCACCCGGCGCTTGGCCAGTTTCAAGTAGTCTTCACGGGCCTTTTCTTCTGTCGTGTCTTCATCTTCGAAGCTCTTGCCAGCCTGTTCCAGGTCGTTGGTGATCTGCTGCCAGATATTGGAAAACTCTTGATCTACCATGCCTTCCGGCAGATCGAACTGGTGATTCTCATCGAGTTGGTCGAGCAACTGACGCTTGACCTTCTGACGTGTCTGGCCGCCGTACTGGCTTTCGATCTGACCTTTGACAACTTCCTTCAGCTTCTCAAGGTCGTCCAGTCCCAGTGTCTTGGCAAATTCATCGTTGATTTCGGTTTTGCCTGGTTTGCCGACTTCATGAACGTGCACATCAAAAACGGCCTCTTTGCCAGCCAGGTGAGCCGCACCATATTCTTCAGGGAAAGACACTTTGACTTCCAGCTCATCGCCAGCCTTGGTGCCGATCAATTGATCTTCGAAGCCCGGGATAAAGGTATCGGACCCAAGAACCAGATTGGCATTCTCGTCAGCACCGCCTTCGAATGGCTCCCCGTCGATCTTACCAACATAGTCCATGGTAACCCGGTCTTTTTTGGCGGCCTTGCCCTTTTTGGTTTCGTAAGTGGCGTTGTTTTCTGCGATCCGCTCGATCTGTTCCATCACCTCTTCATCGGTGGTTTCAACAATCGGACGCTCGATTTTAATCGCGTCAAAAGCAGCAACTTCAAACGGTGGGATCACTTCATATTCGATCTTGAATTCGAAGTCTTTTTTGCCGCTGAGTATTTCTTCAGCTTCCGCCTTATCTTCGGTCATCGTGATCTTAGGTTGCTGAGCGGCTTTTTCCTTGCGCTCGGCCAACGCGTTCTTGGTCTCGTTATCGACCATTTCATTGACCAGTTCGCCCATGACAGACTTGCCATAAAGCTTGGTCACATGGGACATCGGGACTTTGCCTGGACGGAAGCCGTTGATTTTGACCCGGTCCTTTAGATCAACAAGCTTTTCATCGCGCTTGGCCATCATATCGGCGGCTGGCACGACAACGGCAATCTCGCGTTTCAAGCCTTCGTTGAGGGTTTCGGTTACCTGCATGGAATGCATCCTTTGTAAATCTCACATTTGCGGCGCGTTCAGCCAAATGCCGGTCCGCTGGTCGTTCTGCTCGGAGGGTGTTCTATTGGGTCCGCAGCGTTTAAGCCAGCGGAATTTCGCGCGGGTTTAGCGGATTTGCCCGGTTTGGGCAAGGCGCAACCGGGTTTTGTGTTCAGACCACCCAAATGTTACGAAACCCAGCGGGAATTCAGTTTGATAGACTGGCGCTAAATTATGCCATTTGTGCGCATATACCGGTCAAAATAGGACAATGACAGGAATTGATTGGATCGCAGGCCCTGTACCGGCTTCAAGCCGACAAGCGACCCGATATCTGCTGCAAAGTGATTGCAATTATAGCTGAGCATGCGCCACTCAGGCGTATTCGCGCGGAAGCGCTCAATCCGCTTCAGGACTTTTTGATATTCTTCTGTGCTAATCGACATACGAAACGCGCGCGTCGGTTTAATCGCGCAATCCATCGCACTTGGTTCCAATTGGCCACTTATGCCAACTGGCACAAATATGCCGGCATAGAGCCCAAACACGCTCCCTTTCGGCAGCAGACCCACATAGTTGAAGGTTTTTGGCACCATCTTTTCGTCCAACTCGCCATAGACCACATGCATGTGCCCTGACGGAATGGCCGGTGATACACGCACACGAAACTCTAGATAATGGCTATCGCCTGGCTTGTTACGCAATGCCACAAGTCCGTTTTGCAGCGTCGTGACAAAGTTCTCTGAGCAGCCAAAGGCCGCAACGTGGCCCTCGTCCTTACGAATTGATGCGTAGGTGGCGGAAGTGGCCTGCGCTGTTTGAGAAGACCCCACAGCAGGCTTGGCAACAGTTGGAACGGCAGCTTGTTGCTGTTGAACGCACCCCTGCACCAAAAGTGCAGCCGCGCAAACAAGGCCAATAGTCCAGTTTGATCGCCTAAATACCCTCAATTTCGGTCTCGCTTGATCGCCTATTGCCCTTCAGTAACCTCGATTCTGTCTCCAAGTGTACATCATCGAGGTTAAGTCATTGCAGAATCCCACAATCTAGATACCAGTTTGCACCACCAGATCACGGCAAATATGTGATGAAACGCACACTGTGTTTTCGTGATGTTGCAACCTCGCGCCAAGAGGTGGGTTTCCGGGTTTGCGCGACTTGCCCTATGCTGGCGGAAACAGGCCTGCCAGCCAGGCTCCACCTGCACGCCGCGATGCCGATTATGAACCTGCAATCCTACCTGTTGCCCGCCCCTCAGCAACCACCCTGGCATTTTCTGACACAACAGCAATCGCTTAGCGCCCTCGAGATTCGCGACTATATGCTTGGCCCCGGGCGCATGAACGCCGATCCGGATGTGACACTTACCGAACTGTCCCATCGCATTATCAAGGCAGGTGTGCCACTTGATCGCTGCGTTACAATCGTCCGCATTCTTCATGCAATCAATGCAGCTTCCTATCGAATGTGGGAAAGTGGAGTGGGCACCACCAGCTATACGATTGCATTTACATCTGAATCCGATGGCATGTACGAAACGTCGCCCTCAGCACTCGCCCACAAGAACAACCTCTGGGTCAGGTTCAATCCGCAAACAACCGCCAAGGATGCATTTGGCATAGTACCGGAGTTGTGCGAATCCGGCACAACGGACTACGTCACCGCCCCTACGCTGATGGTCAATGGCCTTCAAAACGTTTTTACATTCGCAACCAAGGCTGCAGATGGGTTCAGTGAAACAGACATTGCTTTCCTTCGAGCTATATTCCCCGCCCTGGAAGCCTGTCAGGAAATTCTGGTCACCCACCGCATTCTCAAGGAAGTCACCCGCACCTATGTGGGCGAAGAGCCGCATATGCGGATTCTTGCAGGCGATGTGCACCGCGGCGAGGTCACATCCTGCCATGCCGCTATTTTGTTCACTGACATGCGGGATTTCACCGGTCTTACGGCTCAAATGAGCGCTCAACAGGCCACCAACCTGCTCAATGACTATTATGACTGCCTCGTGCCTGCCATTGAAGACAATGGCGGTGAAGTGCTGAAGTTTATGGGAGATGGCGTGTTGGCCATGTTCCGGGCCGATGATCGTGAGGGGGGTGCCCGCACCAGCGCTCTCTCCGCAGCAGAATTGGGTCTTGCCGCCGTTGCCGACCGAAATACCAAATCCAACCAGCCTTTTGACATTGGCACTGCCCTGCACTTTGGCGAAGTCGCTTATGGCAATGTGGGGTCAGGCGAGCGCCTCGATTATACGGTTATCGGTCGCGACGTGAACCTGGCCAGTCGTGTTGCCGGGTTGTGTGGACCGCTCAACCAACAGCTGTTGATGTCTGAAGATTTTGTGGCCGGGCTTCCCGACCGTGCTTTTGAAGCCTGTGGCAGCCATCACCTAAAGGGGTTGTCGGACCCAGTCGCCATTTACTGCGTTTAAGGCTGAAAACCTCACCCCCCCAGCACCATCGCCCAATAATTGCGGCCACCGCTTTTGGCAGCCGCCAGACCGAAATAGCGCATGCGCGGATGCAACATATTGCGGCGATGGCCTGGACTATTGAGCCAGCCGGTGAGAACCCGGCCCAAAGAACGTTGGCCACGGGCAATGTTTTCTGCAGCAAGACCGCGATAGCCAACCCGTTTCAGCCGGGCCTTGAAACCTTCTCCGCGCTTGACTTTGTGGGCCATCTTGCCGGTCTGAGCCATCAGTTTCGCCTGATCCTGAGCG
Source organism: Rhizobiaceae bacterium (assembly GCA_039969995.1). Classification (GTDB taxonomy): domain Bacteria; phylum Pseudomonadota; class Alphaproteobacteria; order Rhizobiales; family Rhizobiaceae; genus Pseudahrensia. The sequence goes on along the minus strand of JBDVMU010000041.1, from coordinate 59,036 downwards.
GCCTGTTGCAGGGATGGGTGCAGTTGCAGCGGCGGCAAGCTAAATTGCATACGGATGGAGTTGACCGCGTTCAGGACAGACTTTTGGTTCGCTGCTCCAGCCGACACCGGCGTGAGTGAAGCGGAGAAGCTCAAAAAAAGCACGGTAGCGAATAGCGCAATATTCAGCAGGGACAGAGACTTACGACTGTTGGACATGGAATTCTCCCGTGGCGACTTTTGAACGGCATCTTATGATTTGCCCGCTGCAGAATCGTTAAACAGGACCGGCCGATGCGAACTGCAGTTAAGATGAACTTGTTCCGTCAACTAAATTTCGAGGCAAATTGTGTCGACGATATGTGGGGCTAACGGCACGCGAGGCTTGCCAATATCGATCCAATCCGTTTTTTTGCGATCAGTGGAAAGGGGCTAGGAGGGCAAAAAATGCTGACTGACTATTGGGGACGTTTTCGCGATGGGAAACTGGCCAGCAAGCGCTTTATCTTTCTGTGGCTTCTGCTGGTCCTCGCCTTCGTAGCTTTTGGGTTTGCGGTTGGCGCCTCGCTCGGAATTGCCGAAAACATGGTGGGAGGCAGCACTGCAGAAGCACAAGAGAAGCTGCGCCAAAGCTTCTCGTTACCCGCGATAGTGCTACTGGTCGTGCTGGTGCTGCTGTTTGTGATTGCCAAGCTGAACATCATCGCTAAACGAGCAAGAGACGCCGGGCTTCCAGGCTGGATCACAGCATTCGCGATTGCTGCGCTAACGGGAACAGCCAGCCAGAATGTCGATGCCCTGTCGACTGGCGGTGTTAGCATGTTGGTTGTGATCATCCTGGCACTGATCCCAACCAACAGTTTTGGTGGTAGTCGTTAGTGGGCAGACCGCCTCTGATTAACCAGATACCCGTTGAAACTGTTCAACAAAGGCTGGCAAACGCATACCGGAAAACCTAGTTTGCTGAAACTTCAAAATTACGCGCGGGAGTAACACGTTAATGGGCATTTTGATTTCAGTTGTGTTGCCGCTGGCACTGGCCTTTATCATGTTTTCGCTGGGACTCAGCCTGACGCTCGACGACTTCAGGCGGGTATTGGTGCGTCCGGTAGCGTTTTTCACTGGCGCGGTCAGCCAGATACTTGTCGTTCCGTTTATTGCGCTGGTACTTGTTGTGCTGTTTGCGCCTCCTCCCGAGTTGGCCGTTGGCATCATGATCCTGTCCTTCTGTCCCGGCGGTGTTACCAGCAACATCATCTCCCAACTGGCCCGCGGTGATGTCGCTCTTTCCGTTTCACTAACCGCAGTCGTCAGCCTCGCCACTATTTTGACTGTCCCCTTCTTCGTCGCCTGGTCTGTCTCATATTTCATGGGAGCCGATGCCCCACCGATCACCATTACGCGGCTGGCTATTTCGGTCTTCCTGATCACCACACTGCCCGTGGCAATCGGGGTGGCGCTGCGCCACTTTGCAACCGGTTTTGCCAACAAAGCGGAGCTGATCCTTTCAAAAGTCGCCATCGCACTGTTCGTCATAATTGTCGTTGCTGCGCTGGCTACCAATTGGGGCATTTTCATTGAAAACGTGGTTATCCTTGGTCCGATCCTGATCCTGCTCAACATCGTGCTGCTTATCCTCGGCATATGCCTTGCCGTGGCAGTTGGCTTGAGTTGGGAGGAGGTCAAGACGATCGCTGTCGAAACTGGAGTTCAAAACAGTACAGTTGGCATCACTCTGGGCGCCATCATCGGAGCAGAAGCCGCCGGATTCAGTGCCTTTGCCCTGCCCAGCGCCGTCTACGGCATCACCATGTATATCGTAACTTTGCCCGTCGTGATGTGGCTGCGCACGCGTCAGCCTGCAGCGTAGGCCGTCTGTGGAAACTGCGGACGCAATAATTGTCGGCGGTGGGTTGGCCGGTCTTGTCGCGGCAGCGGAACTTGGTGACCGTGGCAAAAACGTTATCTTCCTTGACCAGGAACCTGAGAGTTTTTTGGGTGGTCAAGCGTTTTGGTCGCTAGGTGGCCTGTTCATGGTCGACACGCCCGAACAACGACGCCTCAAAATACGCGATTCTCATGAACTGGCGCTGGCCGACTGGATGGGTTCGGCGCAGTTTGACCGCCAAGAAGATGCCTGGCCGCGTCGCTGGGCCGAGGCCTATATCGACTTTGCAGCTGGCGAAATGCGCAGCTGGCTTCATGCCATGGGCATGCGCTGGTTTCCGGTTGTTGGCTGGGCTGAACGCGGCGGCAGCGGTGTCAGTGGGTCACATGGTCACGGCAATTCAGTCCCGCGTTTTCACATCACCTGGGGCACCGGCCCCGGCGTCAATGAACCATTTGAACGGCGGGTTCGCGAGCACCAGAACGCTGAGCTTATCGATTTTAAGTTCCGCCATCGAGTATCAAATATCATCAGGACCAATGGTGCCGTCACTGGCGTGACGGGCGAGATACTGGCCCCTGCCCCACAGCTGCGTGGGGAAAAAACCAATCGGGACATTGTCGGTGAGTTTGAGCTGTCAGCCCCAGCCGTAATAGTCACATCGGGGGGCATTGGGGGCGATTTTGACAAAGTCCGCCAAAACTGGCCGGTCGACCGCTTCGGCCAACCGCCTAAGAAAATGGTGGCAGGCGTTCCCTTCCATGTTGATGGTCGCATGATTGACATCGCTCAGGAAGCCGGTGCCAATCTGATCAATTCCGACCGCATGTGGCATTATACTGAGGGAGTTCATAACTGGGATCCGATTTGGCCCAATCATGGTATTCGTATTTTGCCTGGCCCCTCGTCCATGTGGTTTGACGCACTCGGCAACCGTCTTTCGGCGCCCTGTCTTCCGGGCTTCGACACCTTGTCTACCTTGCGGGAAATTCTGAAAACCGGCCATGACTATTCCTGGTTTGTGCTGACGCAAAAAATCATCGAAAAGGAATTCGCCTTATCTGGTTCAGAACAAAACCCTGATTTTACGTCAAAAAAATGGATCGAGGTTTTAAAGAGCCGCCTCGGCAAGGGTGCAACTGCGCCGGTGGAGGCTTTTAAGGACAAGGGTAAGGATTTTGTTGTTGCCGAAAATCTGGACGACCTGGTGGCAGGCATGAACGCGTTGACTGACAAGCCATTGCTGGATCACGATCATCTCCGCACCCAGATCGAAGCCCGCGACTTGCAGGTTAGCAATCTGTTTTCGAAGGATGCACAGATCACGGCGATCAATGGTGCGCGCAATTATCTCGGCGACAAGCTGATCCGCACAGCGAAGCCACATCGAATATTGGACCCGGACAACGGGCCGCTGATCGGGGTCAAGCTGCATATTGTGACGCGCAAGACGCTGGGCGGCCTGCAGACGGATCTGAATTCAAGGGTGTTGGGTCCCAACGGCGACCCTGTGCCAGGGCTGTTTGCAGCCGGTGAGGTGGCCGGTTTTGGTGGTGGCGGTTACCACGGATACAATGCCCTGGAGGGAACGTTTTTGGGTGGTTGTATTTTTTCAGGGAGGAATGCTGGGCGCAGTGCCTGATGCCTGACTATTGTCATCACCGCCAACAAATCGGGGGATATAATGACCATTTTGTCTCTGAATATTGAACCCAACCATGGTATTGTTGAGTTGATACTCAGCTGTTGGGAGAACTCAAATAAAACAACCTCGGCACCACAAAATCTCCTACCTCGATCCTCAAGCCTCCTTCATTGTGCCGTCAATTGGTTATTCACAAATGGCTGGATCCGTGCTGAATGCCCGCTACAGACAATGAGGAAACACGAGCAACCTATGGCCAATAATTCAGCTTCGCCTAAGCAGGGAGATTTCTACGGCCTTTTTGACTACTGGACTCTGCGCTTCGTTCGCGATTCCGCCGCCATCCTTCTGTTCATTGCCGGACCTGCACTGCAGGTCATTTATCCAAGATGGCTGCCCATTCCACTGCTCGGAGCGATTTTGTTGATACTGGCCGGCCATGGGCTCACGGGCTTTCGTCACTTTCCCGAAGGCCTGATCGGCAAATACTGGCGACCGACATCGTGGAATAAAGCCGCGAAAGTGGCGATTATTTTCTATTATGCGAATGTTTGCTGGATGGCGATAACTTTGCTGTGGTCTCCGCTGCCTCTGTTGGGGGCTGAAGACGTTGGAAAAATTGCGATCGCTCCAATTTTTGCATTCCTACTCGCCAGTGAACTGTCCAAGACGATCATCGTCAGATTTTCCACAATCTTTGCCATCGGTTTCCTCATCACCTGTTTTGTGATGATATTTGACCATCTTGGTTTCACCCTCGTTCATCAACTGCGCTACCCCAAAAATGAACTGATTGACTTGAACCGCATCGCAGTATTTCAAACAGTACTTTTCTGGCCCCTCGTCTTTTTACTCTTCCAGAGATACCGCGGACCGTCAGTAGCGCTTCTGGTTGGCTTCGTTTTTATTATCGTATTATCGTTGACGAAAAGCGAAGGTGCTCAACTTGCTTTTATTGTCTCGACAGCAATTGTCGTGGCTCTGTTTTTGTTCCCACCCCTTCAAAATCTGATTTGGACCGGAGCCGCCCTTTTGCTGATCCTCATTCCTCTTGCAATAAATCCGATCGACGAGCTTACGCTAGAATACAGGGACGGCCTTTTGTCCGAAAGTGCAGAGCACAGAGTTCTGATTTGGAAAGGATACGTGGACAAGATCGATGAAAACCCGCTTTTGGGCCTGGGAGCCCGATCAAACCGTGCCATTGGCAAAGATGCGGAGACTAGAGTGTACACTGAATCACAAGGAATTTCGGGAGGGTCTTTGCATCCGCACAATGCCAGCATTGAACTATGGATCGACTATGGAGCCGTGGGAATCTTGCTGATAGTAGGCGCTTTCATTTCCACTTTGCTCGCACTCCGAAATGTTTCCAAACAAGCAACAATGACCGCCACGGCCACAATGACAGTCGCATTTGTCTACAGCAACACGGGGTCCTTTATGCAATCTTGGTGGCTCTCGGCCCTCACAATAGCTGCTATTTCGACAATAATTTGCTCTATCAGCCAGGAAGAAGGGCGCGGATAGAGAACGCGTACAGTTGCTTCCGTCTCCCCCAATCACGCGGACAGCCCCCCGACGAACCAAAGTACAAGTCGCTTTTTGGCGGGCAGAGGGTGGAATGCCGCCGAAAAAGCCTTATAGAGAACGCGCATAGGCGGATCATGCCAAAAGCCAAGACTTGAACTTCGATAATAGCTCCAGCTGCGAACAGCTTGTGAGCACCCGACAAATGAGGCTGGGACTAAAATGCGCAAAGTACTTGTTACGGGATCCGCTGGATTTATTGGCTTCCATCTTGCGCAGCTGCTGCTCGAAGAAGGAATCCATGTTGTCGGTTTTGATGCCATGACTGACTACTATGATGTTCGCCTTAAAGAAAAACGCCACCAGATCCTGCAACAGAACGAACACTTTTCCTGTAAAATTGGTAGGCTTGAAGACTTCGATTTGCTTTCAGATCTATGCAATTCCGAGCAGCCCGATGTGATTGTTCATTTGGCCGCTCAAGCCGGTGTCCGATATAGCCTTGAGAACCCGCGCACCTATATTGAATCCAACATTGTCGGTACCTTCAATGTGATGGAGTGCGCACGTGAACTCGAGGTTGATCACTTGTTGATGGCTTCAACCTCGTCCGTTTATGGTGCCAATGAGGAAATGCCTTTTGTGGAGACTGAAAAAGCGGACACGCAGCTGACAATCTACGCTGCTGCCAAAAAAGCAAACGAAAACATGGGGCACGCCTATGCTCACTTGTGGAACCTTCCGACCACCATGTTCCGTTTCTTTACAGTTTACGGCCCCTGGGGGCGCCCCGACATGGCTCTATTCAAGTTTACTAGAGGAATTATCGAGGGAACGCCGATTGACATCTACAACAATGGCGAGATGTGGCGCGATTTTACCTACGTTGAGGATCTCGTAAGAGGAATTCGACTGCTTATTGATGCGGTTCCCCGAAGACCGGAAAGCGCTAACATGGTGCCGGAGGGTGACAGTCTCAGCTCTGTTGCACCTTTCCGAATTGTAAACATTGGGAATTCGGACAAAGTACTCCTCACCGACTTCATCGACGCAATCGAACGTGAAGTTGGCAAAAGGGCCTTTCCAAACTACATGCCCATGCAGGCGGGCGATGTGCCCGCGACATGGGCAAACGCTGATTTGCTTCATCGGTTGACGGGGTACAAACCCAAAACAGATATCAATAAGGGAGTCGCTGAGTTTGTTCGTTGGTATAAGGATTTCTACCAAAGATAGATCTTCACCACTTAGACTACCACGAATACAACGAACTCCCCCACATCCAATTCGATAGCCACGAACTCCAAACAACGTCGGACTGATTATGTTTACAAATCCAAAGATCGCAATAATTGGGCTTGGCTATGTTGGGCTTCCGTTGGCAGTGGAATTTGGAAAGAAGTTTCCAACCACCGGATTCGATATCAATTCTCGAAGGATCGCGGAACTGCAGAACTGCGAAGACGCGACCCTAGAGGTTGAACCTGAAGAATTGAGGTCAGCCAATCAGCTTAAGTTCACTTCAAATCAAGAACAACTGAACGACTGCAACATTTACATTGTAACGGTACCAACGCCTATCGACCGCAATAATCGCCCGAATTTGGTTCCACTCCAAAAGGCATCAGAAACGATTGGTGGGGTGATCAGTCGCGGTGATGTCGTTATTTATGAAAGCACGGTTTTTCCCGGTGCGACAGAAGAAGAGTGCATACCGGTTGTCGAACGCATTTCGGGACTGAAATTCAACACCGAATTCTTTGCCGGTTACAGCCCCGAGCGTATCAACCCTGGCGACAAGGAGCACAGGCTGCCCTCAATTAAGAAGGTGACATCCGGCTCCACCCCTGAAATCGCGAAACAGATCGACGAATTGTACTCCAGAATTATCACTGCAGGTACCTATTCTGCAGAATCTATAAAAGTGGCCGAAGCAGCGAAGGTAATTGAAAACACACAGCGAGATCTCAATATCGCACTGATCAATGAGTTGGCGATGATTTTCAATAAAATGGGCATCGACACAAAGGCTGTCCTCGACGCGGCCGGAACAAAGTGGAACTTCCTCCCGTTCCGTCCTGGGCTTGTTGGAGGGCACTGCATTGGCGTCGATCCCTACTACCTCACGCACAAAGCTGAGGAAGTTGGATATAATCCGGAGATAATTCTCTCCGGTCGGAGGGTCAATGATAATATGGGCGCATATATCGCGCAGCAGATGATAAAAAAAATGGCCCAAAAAGGCATCCAGATTCTTGGATCACAAGTCTTGGTTATGGGCCTAACTTTCAAGGAGAACTGTCCCGACCTACGTAACACAAAGGTTGTCGATGTCATTGCAGAACTAACGGAATATGGGGTCAAGGTGGAGGTGTATGATCCGTGGGTCAATAAAAGCGAAGCTAAAGCGGAATACGGCGTGGACCCAATAACAGTACCAAATGCAGGTCAATACGATGGCATCATCATCGCAGTTGCCCATCGCCAATTTACGGAAATGGCGGCTGTCGATATACGGTCTCTGGGTAAGCCAGTCTCTGCCCTATACGATCTGAAGCATATTCTTGCTTGCGATGAAAGCGACCTCAGGCTTTAGCTTGTTTTCGCATTCTGCATGGTGAAGCCTCAAAAGAAGAGGATATTCGTTCAGACAAACGACCGGTCGCCAGTTTGCCGCGCCCAATGGGCGGAACTCAGTTCACTATGCAGCAATGGGCCTATGCTTTTGAGAATGCCATCGCTATCCATATTGGCGAGTTGGTATTCAAGTTGCATTAAAAGCGTTTCGACCTCACCGCTCTTCAGAGAACTCTCATTGGCGCGCACAATCTTGTCGTGAGGTGTCTTTACCGTGTTGGCGTCGTCGATCAACATTTCCTCGTAGAGTTTCTCTCCGGGTCGCGTTCCCACAATCCTGATGCCGATTTCGTCAACTTCAAGCGTCGTTTGATCCTTTCTGCCTGCCAACTCAACCGGTCGACAGCCGGACATCTCAATCATTCTTCGTGCAAGATCAACGATACGCACAGGTTCGCCCATATCCAACAGAAAGACATCCCCACCTTCGACATAGGCCCCGGCAAGCAGAATCAACCGGGCGGCCTCATCAATCGTCATGAAGTACCGCGTCATCTCCGGATGGGTAACCGTCACGGGACCACCTTTCGTGATTTGGTCTCTGAATAATGGCAACACGGACCCCGAAGATCCCAACACATTCCCAAAACGAACCATAGCAAATTTGGTCGAATGGCTTCGGACCTGTAAATCCTGAACAATTATTTCTGCCAATCGTTTTGTGGCGCCCATTACGCTTGTGGGGCGCACCGCTTTGTCACTGGAAACCAGAACAAATCGTTCGATATTCGCGGCCAAAGAGGCTTCGGCCACAGTCTTCGACCCAAAAACATTATTGCGAACGGCTTCCAAGACGTTGTTCTCCAAAAGCGGCACGTGTTTATACGCAGCCGCGTGAAGAATGACATCGACACCCTCATCGCGGATTATTTGATCAATTCTTGCGCGATCGCAGATAGATCCCAAATAACTTTCAACTTCAAACTTACCCTCAGGCGCCAAAGATCGAATGGCTTGGTCAATTGAATAAAGCGCAAATTCGCTCAGTTCAAAAAGCACGAGTTTGGCAGGCTCGCATTCTAACAACTGCCTGCAAAACTCCGAGCCTATTGATCCCCCAGCCCCGGTTACCATCACGACCCGGCCTGCATAGGTTTTGGCAATATCGGGCACATCCAGATCTACCTTATCCCGTCCCAGCAAATCATCTGGTGAAACAGGTTTTAGATCGAACGAATTCGCTTCACCGGAAAGCAGCTCTGTAAAGGAGGGTGTGATTCGAATTTCGATGGGGATGTCGATAAACCCCTTAACAATCTCGTTTCTCCGCAAACGAGACACAGAAGGCATGGCGATGAGCAACTTCTCAATACCCCCCCGACTAACAAATTTCTCTAAATCTCGAGGGGATCTGACTTTTATTCCTGCAATGATCAAACCATGTAGCGCCGGATTATCGTCCAAAAACAGCACCGGTCTCAACCCACCGTCCTGTCTCAAGACGGTCGCCAATTGGACCCCCGCGGCTCCCGCTCCGTAAATCGCCACTGGCGTGAGATTGCCGAACGCTCCTTTCATATAGTCGATGAAGGTTAGACCAATCATGCGGACACCCACGGCTCCAAGGAAGAAAACGGCTCCAAATATGAGCGGTACAGAACGTGGTGCCTGAAGCGAAAGGAGGTAACTTAGGATTATGGTCAGAATGACAAGGGAGCAAGAACACGCAGCAATTCGAACCAACGAACGCAACTCAATGGCGTTTAGCTTGATTTTCGAAAGTTGAAACCAAACTATGGGACCTACACTGACCAAGGTCATCAATGGGATGAGCCAATACGTCTTTTCCCAAAAAACCGATGCCGTCGGAATAGGCTCACCATACCGCAGGGCAAAGGACGCATATAGCCCTATCGGCACGAGCAAAAGATCGCAGCCAAGAGCGATAATTCGCTTTACTCGGCGGGGAAGAGTGGTGAGATCGAAGTTTTTGATGCTCATAATGCCGATCTTGCAAACGCATGCCTGTATTTCAGAGGCGCCAATTGTTTTCTATGTGTTGCTTAGAGCAACTACCAAAATTCCAGAAACTATCAAACCAGTGCCAAGCCAAAATTGAGAGGAAAGACGCTCGTCGAAGATGTAAACCGATGCAATCGGCACCAAGACAAATCCCAGAGATGTATACAAATAGGCGTAGGACAAGTTAACATTTCTGAGTATATTTACCCAAAAAATTGTTGCTAGTCCGTAAAAAACGAGCGCAAAAATCAACCAATAATTGACTTTGAGAACGTAAAATAAATTAAATAGAGAAGGACTAATTGCTGATTTTTTAAATAACACCTGGCCTAAAATCATTGAGAACGAAAATATTATTAGTTTTAGATGAATCATCCTGCCTTTGCCAATTTATAGTTATGAATTGTCAAAGCCGATTCTAAAGCAATTCAAAAAACTCTCATCCAAGACCTTTAGAATGAAAACTATCCGCTTGGCAACCTGATCCATGACGTGGCCAGACGAGACGTTAAGCCCCCCCCTACTGCGGACCCTGCGGAATCTGTTACCGGAAGCGAATTGGGGCGCAACTTGTGTAGCGAGAATTACCGTCTCGAGAGAGCAAAACCAACAAATGCCGGTATTCCTGTCGTTTAAGGAATTCAAATTCGTCTTTTAGGGGTATATAAGACTTTAAAAAGCCACTCTCAAAATTTTTCCCAACAGCACCTCGGAACCAATATTTTCTGATCTGCTCAGGGTGAAGAACCTAACTGAAACGAAACACCTCCCGGAGTGCCAACAACTTATGTGCGGAATAGTTGGCTTAAAAAAAATCAGCTGGTCAAGTGATCGGCTTCACAAAGTCTGCCTCCGCATGTCCAACTCGCTGGCATACCGCGGGCCGGACGCGGAAGGTTACTACGTGGCGCAAGATCACAAGGTCGCCTTCGGTCACAGGCGCCTATCAATTGTCGACCTTTCTAAAGCTGGCGCGCAACCCATGGTCTCGCGTAATAAGCGATATCTGCTGGTCTACAATGGTGAAATTTACAACACAGACGAACTCAAGCGGCAGGAACAACTTACGGATTTCAAATGGCGTGGATATTCTGATACCGAGGCCATCTTGGAAAGTATCGCAGCCGTTGGACTGGAAGCAACGCTGGTCAAAATGAACGGCATGTTCGTCCTCGCGCTTTGGGACCTAGAGACGCAACAGCTGACAGTTGCACGCGACAGACTGGGGATCAAACCTCTTTTTTATTACGCCAAAGGAACCGACTGGGCATTTTCATCCGAACTCAAGGCACTGAAGATTGCGGGCGTACCTCTTGAAATAGAACCAGAATCAGTTGGCAGTTTTTTGCGCTACGGCTACGTTCCAACGCCGGCATCGATTTACAGAGATATTAGGAAGCTCGCTCCAGGTGAGTACATAACGATTTCTGCAGATGGAACTATCGACCGCAAAACGTTCGCCTCCATTGCGGAACTGGCCCATTCAAAGCTCTCGAACCGCTTCGACGGCAGCGACGCCGAAGCCACTGATGCACTAGAAGACATCTTGATGGAATCGGTTGCCTCTCAGATGGAGGCCGACGTTGAGCTGGGTACATTTCTGTCCGGCGGTATCGACTCATCGACCGTCGCAGCAATCATGGCCAAGGTGGATTCCCGAGCCGGTGGCAAAGGCGTGCGTACCTATTCGATTGGCTTTCCGGAACTTGGATTTGACGAGTCAGAATCTGCCGCCGCCGTCGCCAAACATCTCGGAACCCAACACCATTCGCTCACACTGACCGGCGACCAGGCGCTGGATGTGGTCCCTTCCCTACCCGAGATGTTTGATGAGCCATTTGCAGACTCTTCGCAAATTCCAACTTATTTGCTTTCAAAGATAACTCGCGAACATGTCACTGTCTCCCTGTCTGGAGACGGAGGAGACGAGTTGTTTGGCGGATACAATAGATATCTGTTTGCAACGAAACATTGGACGCGCCTAGCGATGATGCCAAAGCCATTGCAGTCGTTATTGGCCGGTGGTCTCAATCAAGTACCTGCCTGGTTCATGACGGCAATAGAGAAGAACGTGCCGGGCGCGCCGCCGCAACTGGGGTCAAAGCTTTCCAAGTTCGCATCTGTTCTAGGCATGACGGAGGAACAGATTTACCGGACACTGACCAGCCAGATTCAGGACCCGTTGGCCTTTACGCATTCTGAGATTCAAACCTCTTTCTCTGCTGACCAGCGTCTTTCGTTCCTGGACAACATGCGGTTGGCAGATCTGCAGAACTATTTGCCCGACGATGTGCTCCAGAAGGTAGACCGTTGCTCCATGGCAAACAGTTTAGAAGCGCGACCAGTTCTGATCGATCAGCGTCTGCTGGAATTTGCTTGGACGCTGCCGGAAAACTTGCTCATTCGCGATGGCCAAACCAAGTGGCTTTTGAGACAGGTTTTGAAAAAACATGTTCCCACGGCCTTATTCGAGCGGCCCAAAATGGGATTCGGCATTCCCTTGGACCAGTGGTTGCGGGGGCCGCTAAAATCCTGGGCTCAGGATGTGTTAGACGATCCGCAATGTGGAGGCGGTCATCTGAAAATGGAAGCCGCACTGCGTCTGTTTGCCGACCACCAGACGGGAAAGGTCGATCATGGCCATGCACTGTGGAATATCCTGTCGTTTGCCACCTGGCATAGGTGCTGGCACCAATAGTTTATTACCTTCCTTAGCTGAAGTTGGAAACTCCGACAGTTGCTTACGTCACAGACCCTAAAGGTCAATCGCAACACCGCATTTACCCAATTCATCCGTACGTCGAAGTAACAGGCCAATCTATATGACGTGATCGGAAACTACGATCGCACTTCGGATGCTGAACCTGAGACTGCCCCTCCTTCCACCTGATAGTTCAACAGGAATACGGGCCAATTCAGCTTGCCCCCAAATCTCTTAAGGTTTGAAGCTTCAGCTCGCGGCAAGGTAAAGGCTGAGTTCTCAAATACTGCCGAATTATCCAACGAATCCGTCAGTTTCAAATTCTGGGAAACTTGCTTACGCTTGGAAATGGGCAGACTAAAGCCATGCTTCTTCCTCCAGGCGACATCAGGGCCAATATGCCGTTCAACAAGCTTGCGAAGAATGTACTTGCTATACCCCTTTTGAAATCTGCATTTTTCCGGCATCGCGATCATGAATTCCACTAACGCTTTTGCTAAGAACGGGCTCCTGGCTTCGACTGAGTTGGACATCATGCCCAAATCCAACCGCAAGTTTGTGTAGTCTGGAATCGAATAGCTCGCATAGGACAAAGCTTGCTTTTGCGAAAAATCAAGTTTGCCTGTCAGGTATCCATAGCATTTTGGAATACTGCCGAATAATCCATTCGACCGCCCAAGCAACTCCAAAGAAACAAATCGCTGCAAGAAGTCTGGACCAAACATCTCATGAAAAACCGGAAAAGCGAATTCCTCTCCACACTCGAAAGGCATGACAATTTTTGAGTTCCACCCCAGCCCTCTCCTAAGGACGCGCCGACCGGTTCGATGTTGGGACAAAAGTTTAACCAAATACGACAACAATAGATGTTGTTTATGCCAAACATTCCGCTCATGAAGCGCCCTGTCTAGGCGATACCCGCCACATAGCTCGTCAGGCCCGTCTGAGAAAAAAATAACTTTGGAGTCGAGCGATTTTACGGTCCTGGACAATTGCGCAAATGACGCAATTCCTTGGTCCAAACAACCAGAGTCTGAGTGCATGCGACATCTCAGCAAATCAGACTCTGCATGACTTTGATTTACCGGTAAGACATTGTGGTTTGAGCCAATAATCTTCGAGGTGAACTGGCTAGTTTCCAATTCGTTCATTTCTGATGCATCCGCTTTTTCAAGTCCTGTTCGCGAATCTAGAAAGAGTGTGTTTATTCCCTTTTTGTGTTGGCTGGAGAAATACGCAACCAAGGTACTATCGACGCCTCCACTGAGCGTCGAAAAAAACTCCACATCTACAGGAATGCGGTTCCTCACACTGTCAAAGATCAACTCCGACAACTTATCCATAATCACGGTTTCTGTTGGATCCGCGGCGAAGAAATCTAACCAATTCTCTGGATTTAGCTTCAGCGCAGAACTTTTCAGTTCGGGTTGGCCGACGATAATCTCGACAAATTCGCCAGCTTTCAATCGGCGAATAGTGCTATGCAGTCCCGAACCAGGTTCAGCGACATGATAGCGGAGCGCGTTGACAACCTGCTGCTCATTCAATTGGAAGTGATCGCTGGGCAACACGCTCCGCAACGCCGCTGCTTCAGAAGCAAAATAGAATTTTTGATCGCAAATTGTAAAAAACAGATGGCGCTCTCCCAAAATGTCCCTCGACAGAACGACTTTATTTTGTTTTGGGATATAGTGAGCAAAAGCCCACATGCCATCGACTTGATCAAGATGTTGCACTCCATATTTTTCAAGAAGATACAACAGAACCTCAGTGTCAGAACGCGTTTTGAACTCATATCCACCTCCATCAAGGAGGCTACGTTGTTTCTCATAATCGTAAAGTTCACCATTAAAAGCGACTACCTGCCCAGTATTTGGGGAAATCATGGGCAAGGGAAAATGGTTCTCCGGATCGGTGATTGAGAGCCGATTGTTTCCCAATACCACAGTGTTTTGATTGTTGAGGTATATCCCTTCATCGTCCGGCCCGCGATGGCTCAACGCCTTAAGCATTTTATTCACCTGACTGGCACCGTCTTCAACTGGTCGGCCGTTCAAGCTAATGATTCCCGCTATCCCACACATGTAACCTCACTAGAGAAATTTAGCATTCAGTATTCATCGTCTAAAAATTGGATCATATTGAAAGATAATAAAATAAACCCAATAATAAAAAAGCCAAATCAGTTATACTCGCAATACATACCATACTAACCGCATATTAGAAATCTAAACCTTACGCCAGATGCAACAAAATGCTTCAGCCGCTTCAACACCTATATGGGCCCCACGATCGCGTGCCTGATATTCTACAGCCTTGATAGACCTTGGATGAGGGTAGTCGCGCATCTCTCCTGAATAGGCCGAAAGCGAGTCCAGCTTTTTTGAAAGATGGGCCGAGACATCAACATATGTGTCAGGCGCAAAGCTCGGTGCGAATTGACGGAAAGCCCATTCGGTCGAAGAAGCGACTTCGTAGGCATACACCTCCTTCACAACTGCTCCGGGCAGTGGACGAAAAGCCGTCATCGTGGCCCGAAACGTCACCTGATGATCGATGTTCAGGTCTCCACCATGTTGAGTATAAACCGTTGTTGGATTCAGTTCAGTTGCCAAAGCTTCCAGTTTTTTCACGACGTCAAGCATATCCCATGAATCAAATCGGTTATCGGGGAGATCAAAAAACCGAACATCTGTCACGCCAAGAGCGGATGCTGCCTTCCGACTTTCTTGCTTTAACTTCTCAAGTGATGCAGCGGTGTCGGGATGGCTTTCGGGTTGGCGCGACGTTATCCCCTGCCCCAAAATTGCAATAGCGACTCGATGGCCTTCTGAGACCAGGCGAGCCATTGTCCCACCACAGCCAAGCACTTCGTCGTCCGGATGGGCAGCGATAATAAGAACGGTCACGTATTCAGCCTCTGATCGGTTATTTTAATGCACCCCAGCCAAGAATTCTGGAACTTGCGGCAGTTTAGGTCCACTCCACAAACTTAAAAGCATAGGTCACCAGACTTTGGAAGCAACAAGCCACGGGAATCCTTCTACTCGTAAAGATGTTCAAGTCCAAGAAAACCAGACCGTCGGGCACAGACAGCGTTTGCCCGAACCTGACTATAACGCTGTTTTCTTGGCAAGGCATATATACCGATCAACCTGGTTAGCAAGTTCGACCGCAATCTGAACTTGTGTATGGTCGGTCAACGCAGCGACATGTGGGGAAAAAACCACTCTCTCAGAGTGCAAAAGACGAGGCCATTCTTTAGCGCTCAAATTAGCCGCCTCGTAGTCAGGTTCTGGATCGACATGATCACAAATGTAACGCCTAATCGAACCATTTTTAAGAGCCTCTTCGAGCGCCACCTCATCGATCAGGCTGGCCCTAGCCGTATTCAGTAAGATAAATCCTTTGCTTTGAATCGCGTTCAGCACCCGTTTGTTTATGATGGCATAGTTGGAGCTGTCCGCGCGCAGATGAAGGCTCACGACATCACACGAACGAAAAAGGTAGTTCAGATCCGACGTGGTTTCCAGCCCAAATTCCTGTTCCAATGTCTGTAACTTCTCAGGGCGGTCGTAGAGTAGGATTTCACAGCCAAAACTGCGCAATCGCTCAATCATTCGACGTCCAACTTCGCCAATGCCGGCGAGGCCAATCCTTTTCAGGCTGACTTGTTCGCCATAGAGTTTGTGGCGTCTAAAATCCCCGCGTCCCACCGACGCAGAGATCATCGATAGTGATTTGATTTCCGCAAGAATTTGCGCCATCGCAAACTCCGCCGTGGCCTCTGCATTCATGCCTGGGGTGGTGGTCAACTGGATACCCGCTTCTTGAACTGCGGTCAGGTCGATATTATCTGTCCCGGTGCCTGCACGGGCAATGAATTCTAGTTTTGAGAAGGCAGATAAAAACTGCCGGTTTACCTGAGTTGCGCTCTTGATGACAATTGCCTGGGCATCTCCATATGCCTGCGACAATTGATCCGGTTCGAGTTCCCAAGAATTCAGTACGCGATAACCGCACTCCAGCAAAATCCGCGAACAATCCTGATGAACCCGTTCCAAAATTAATATGGTGGGCCCGATACCGGCACTCATTATGGCAAAGCCCGCATCGAAGTGTACGGACGAATCACGGTTCCAATGGGAACTTCCCGTTTGGGAGGTTTCTCGCCGGCAAACAACGAAATGGCATCGTCGAATAACGGAACTCCAGCAGTCATTGGGGCCACCACCGAACCACTTGGCCGTGGATTAATCTCAAGAACACGAGCAACACCGCTCACGTCAAACATCAGATCGCAATCTAGAAGCCAAGAGGTCTTGAAGCAGGTCGCTATCGTGTGTCCCAGTTCAATAAGATCATCCCCATCAACCAGCATGTGCCCATCGTTCGGCACTGCCGAATTGACTCGGCGCCGGGGCGCAATGCATACGGCTTCGCCTTTCCAAGTCAGCATGTCCAAATCAAATACGGGTTCCTGAAGTCGTTGCATGACCATGACCGGCGCGTGAGAAATCGCTTCCTCCAGGTAATTGGCAACAAAATCGTCTCGGTTGGCGTGAATTTCGCGACGGTCATCTTCAATCACAGCCGTGCTAAGACGGTTGTCGACGACAAAAACACCGCGCCCGCCACGTCCAGTATTTGGTTTGATGACGGCTTGGCCGTCCTGTGCAAGGATGCGATCCAACACCACAAGCATATCCTCGCGGTTTTCCGCAACCGCATAGTCGGGAACGGAAACACCATATTCACGCAAGGCGTCATAGCAACCGCCCTTGTCAACCAATATGGATAAGGTTTCGTAGTCTGCGGCAGCGATCTCGCATCCAACTTTGAGGAACTGATCACGGACCTCAGAAAGTGCCAAAGCCTCCTCATCAGAGGTCGGCCAAACTAGGTCCGCGCCCACGTCCCGAGCAAACTCAAGCATTCGGGTCACATAGTCAGGATCGTCGCCGCGCGGCATCCGCCTAAATTCACGACACTGAAACTTACCCGCTGCTTCGCCGTTCATATCAACACCATAAATGGTCACTTCATGGGTCTGACTGGCGCTGACCAGATCGAGAAAATGCGGCATCAAGGGGCCGCCAACACACGTGAAGATGATTGAAATTTTCATAACTAGGCACAACCCGCGAGGCTGAGATTATTAGATCTGATCAGGGCCATAGCATCGATTGTCGCACTTTGCCATCCGCAGTAACACTCATTCGACATCAGCACTAACAAGACCAGTGTGCTGTTTAACGGGTCGCGCCAGCACCTTACCCAAAATATCCTCATAACTGTCCGAAGGCATGCCTTCATGTTGCGGTAGAAGACGCATCAGCAAGACATCTTCCCGGGTAAGAACTTCGCCTGCGGCCATATCGCGACGAACGGCAAGACGGCGATGATACTTCCGCGCATTTTGACTTTCGGTTTCTGTAAGGGTTTTTTCTGCCTGGCCTTTGGCCTGCTCGGCAAAACGCAGTCCCTCGACCATTTTGGCGAAGTCATCCGGCTCCAGTGAAAGACGGTGATCAAACCCTGGTTGGCTCGTGTCGAGCGATATGTGTTTTTCGACGAAGCGAGCGCCATGAGAAGCAGCAAGGCTAGCGGCCAGAACACCCACGCTGTGGTCAGAAAAGCCCGCCGGCACGCCATATCTGTTGGAAAGCCAAGCAATCGTTTCCAAGCTCAACTGCTCCGGTGGACAGGGATAAAGCGATGTGCACTGAAACAGGCCGAGATGCGCAACTCCCGAATCGCGCGCTGAATTCACAGCATGATCAATCTGAGCAACCTCTGCCATTCCCGTTGACATCAACACAGGGCGACCGGTTTGCGACGCAGCTTTTACCATAGGCGTGCAGGTGAGCAGGCCCGAGGAGATCTTGTGCGCCGCAGGTTCTAACCGATCGAGCCATTCCAAGGTGAGCGGGTCTCCGGACGTTGTCATGGGTTCGATTTGGCGTGACCGGGCATACTCAAACATTTGAGCGGTCTCTTCCAGCGTCAGCGCCGCCCCAGAAAAGATCGCATAGCTCTCAGTCTCAGGATGATAGCTGCGATCGGCATCGATGGTCTGCAGCTTCATTGCATCCGCCCCGGCATCCGCAGCGGCATCAATGAGTTTGGCACATGCCTCGACCGACCCTTCGTGATTGACCCCAATTTCCGCAATGACATATATCGGCGCGGCGTCTGAGAACATATCTATCAGCTTCATTTGGGTGATCTTCCCATATCCAAATTCCATACTTGCCGAGAATAAATCGGAACGGCACAACTCATCGTACTATCCAAGAACAGCGTTGCTCAATAATGCGTCGCAAACCCGAACCGCCCCTTTCGCATCCACGGCTTTGGGGCCTGCCCGCGACATGTTCAATGCTAACTCTTCTGAGGTCATTATTTCCAACAATTTCTCTGCCAATTCACCATCTTCTTTGACTTCGCTGCTGTCAACGAGGACAGCAGCGCCCGCACCCTCCAGAAACTTGGCTGTTGCAATTTGATTGGCTGCCACTGGAATCAGTAAGGAAGGCACCCCCATGGCTGCCATTTCCCAAGCGGCTCCTCCAGATGCGCTAACGGCAACATCGGACAAATCGTACAACGATGCCATATTGTCCACGTCGCGCAACACCTCGCACTTGCACCTTAACTTCAAGAGAGCTTTTCGGACGCTATCTTCATGCATGTTCAGCGCGCCCAA
Organism: Rhizobiaceae bacterium; assembly: GCA_039969995.1. Taxonomy (GTDB): domain Bacteria; phylum Pseudomonadota; class Alphaproteobacteria; order Rhizobiales; family Rhizobiaceae; genus Pseudahrensia. The sequence goes on along the minus strand of JBDVMU010000041.1, from coordinate 39,986 downwards.
AACCACAAACAACTTATCATTTTTGCGAAGCACAACCTTAAGTGCCTCAAGAACTCGCGCTGTAGTGTTTTTGCTATCAGCCCCTCCAAATCCGACTAGTACGCTCGCAGAAGCACAGTCTATTTTTCGGCGCTTTCGAGCCTGGCAAAACTCCGCTCTCAGTGGTCTGAACCGGGGTCCCGCAAAAACCTGGCGTCCATAAAAGGAGTCACGATTTAGCTCCAAATCACGAACATCCGGTGCCAAAACTGCTGTTGCAGGCACGCGTTGTACTCGCTGACCGTCTTGAACGACCAACACTGCATACCCAGAATTCTCATAATCCTCCAGCATCGAGTCTTCAAAATGGTAGCCGTCGACGACAATCCAGCAGGAAGAGACATTGAGACTTTGCAGTTTTTCCAAAGCGGCCCCAGCGGACTCATCCACGGGCAAAAATTGGTCAACATTTACCTGAACACGTTGCCGTACTTCAGGAGCGTCAACAGCGCCAATCAGCGCTACCTCTCCTCCGCGCCTCCTCCATTCCGACGCCAAGGCGAGGCAACGCATAACATGCCCAGCGCCAATCTTGGTCGTTGCGTCGGCGCGGATTACCAATGCCTTTGAGGAAAGCCTCCGCAAGTTCAAGCGAGCCGTTTGAAGCCAGCCACGGCAGGGTGACCTTCCAGATTTTGGGCCAGTGTGTTGCCTGCAATCGCATTTGAAATCTCAGCAAAAGCCTCTTCGCAGGCGTCCAAATAGCTCTCAACATGATCCGCGTTGTGCGCAAACATCGAGTAAAAACTCGTCGAAGCCAGAAAGCCTCTATCTAGCATCAATTGCACAAAATAGGCCTTTGCCGACAACGCATCCGGAACTGACATTGAGAAATGCGAAAGTGGCGCGATCCCACCGACATGAATTTCCATGCCAGCAGCCTCGGCTGCCTTTTTCCAACCAGCTTGAACCGCTTCGCCCGTTTTGACCAATCGGTCGGCCACGGAATGCGTTTGAAACTTTATAATCGTTGCCAGCGCCGCAACCGTGCCGGTACGTTCGGTCCAGTTGGTGGAACTGATAAAGCTATTTTGGGCAGCGCTCATGACGCTATCTCGTCCAATGATCGCTGCAACGGGATATCCATTGCCAACCGCTTTGGAAAAAACAGCCATATCGGGTTCCAGCCCCAATTCGAGATGAGCCCCGCCACATGTGATGCGGAAACCGGCAGACACCTCGTCTACGATCAACACCGCCCCTGCCCGATTGGCCAATGCACGAACCTGATCCAAAAATCCTGGCTCCGGTTTTTGGCCACGAATCGGCTCCATCACGATTGCAGCAAGGTCGGCGCCATGCTCTTCGACAATCGCCCCAAGACCGGCCGCATCGTTGTAGGAAAATGGAAACGCAGTTCCTGCCAACCCGCGCGGTACGCCGGCGGGTTGCAATCCAGCAATAAGGTGTTCGCCTAGCGCATTTTCGGTACCCAAATTGGCTGCCAGATACCAATCATGCCAACCGTGATATCCACAAAACGCAATCTTATCTCGGCCAGTTGCGGCCCGTGCAATGCGCACTGCGATGGCCATAGCTTCGCCGCCACAACGGCAAAATCTGGCCATATCCGCCCACGGATGTATCTCGCACAGTAACTGTGCCAACTCGACTTCTTCAGGACAGTTCAGCGATGATGCCACCCCCTTTGAAATGGCATCAATAACCGCCCGATCAACGTCCGGGTCTTGGTAGCCAAGCACAGTGGCCCCAATGCCACCAATCGACATGTCAGTGTATTTGTTGCCATCCAAGTCCCAGACATTTACGCCATCGGCCTTACTGAAATAGCCTGGCCATGCGCCATAGCTAAAGCGGTCAGGCCTCTTGGACAGCAATTGTGCAAGGCCCGGAATCAAACGTTTGGCACGTTCCTGGTGAGCAAAGCTTTTGGTTATGTTTGATCTCATGACATTTTCCGCGAGCCTGCATTGCGCTCAATGTGTTGGTTCATATTCGCCAATTTGGGTTGCTTTGCCAAGAGTGACATGACGTCCTGAAATCCAAATTGCGGGTTAATAGGATATAGCGCTTCAAAAACAGCGGTTGCAAATTCGAAGTCTTCGGGTTCGTCGACAGTCCATCTCAAGCGTGACAAGTCTTCGGAATATTCCCAGTTTGCGATTTTGAACTCGTTGGGACGATCGACAATGAAAGGAACGACGTGTTCCTTCTCCCGAACAGTCTCGGCCCAAAGCCATGCTTTCTCGAGAGCCAAAAACGAAAAAATTTCAGCATCTAGTCCATCCGGCAAGGTCGGAGGTCGCGCGTTCGAAGCATAATCAACCGACTGTGCAAAATAGAAATCGACCAATTGGTCTATCATCGATGGGTCGGTCAATGGGCAGTCCCCGGTAAGGCGCACCAGGTGTAGCGCCTCATATTGCTTTGCACACTGAAAAAAGCGGTCCAGCACATTATCGAGATTGCCTCGAAAACAGGCCACGTTGATCGATTTGCACAGAGAAGCAATTGGATCATCATCGTCCCTTTCGCTCGTCGCCACAACCAACTTATCAAATGTTGAACAACGACCCAACCGCTCAAGTTGCAGCTGCAGCATCGGTTTGCCGCAGATGTCTTTCAACACTTTGCCGGGCAGACGGCTTGATGACATCCGGGCTTGGAGAATAGCGACGACCTGGTCAGGATTCGTTGCTTTAAACACCATTTATTCGTCCGAGCAAAATTTGATCTCGCCATTCCCCATTGAAGTTTATGTGATCCCTCCGCGTTCCCTCAATGACAAAGCCGTTTCTCAAAAATGCTCGGGTCGACGCATCGTTACCAGCAATAACTCCAGCAGTAACTTTGTAAAGACGTAGCTCCTCAAACGCGATTGCCGTTACAAGCCCTATGGCTTCAGTACCAATTCCAGCCCCCCAATAGTTCTTGTCTCCGATGATTAGGCCAATGCTGGCATTTTGGTTCTCTTTGTCCACCGGACCGATTTTGATATTGCCAATATGATTCATACTTTTCTTTTCGAAGATTCCAAAAAGAAAAGAACTAGATGAGTTGTAGATTTTCGCCACATATTCCTGGATATCTTTGAGCAAGTACTGACCAAGTCGGGCATCGGTGTACTGCACAACGCTCCCATCATTCATCCAATCGACATATTTTTCTGTGACGTCGGAAGAATCCAATTCTTTCAACACAATGGCGGCGCCGCTTCTGCCGTGTCTTGAAATACCCATATCAACCCCAACTACGCCATCCCGATGGCTTGTGGTCCACCAGTTGTCACCTAAGAAATATGCCGTTCATCCCAACCGCTCTGTCTACGATACCGGCTTATGGGCACAAACGATAAACTCTTGTTCTGAAACCGAGAAAAACTTGTGCGCCGAAAAACCAATGTCATCCACTTCCAAGTGAGGGCGAACCATATCCGCAAACGCTTCGCCTGTTGGAGGGCAATAACAACGAATGGTGCCCCCGCTGCGGGAATATTCGTAGCAATAATCAGCGATGAGAGTTGCATGCGCAGCAAACCCGCTTTCTGGGCCATTGATGTCCAAAATAGCTTTGCCACCGGGTTTCAGGACGCGGCGGAATTCGCTCAACAGCCGGCCAATGCGCTCAGGTGTCACCAGAAGAGACAACAGGCTCAAGCACACCACGTAGTCGAAACTATTATCCTCATATGGAATCTGGTCTGCGTCCGGATCAAGCACCGTCAAGCCCAGTCGAGCTTCCAAGTCAGGAAATTCCGTGACCCGATTGCGCAACATTTCAACGCATCCAGGTGCCGCATCAATGGCTTCAACCTGATGCCCACATTCCAACAAATGCAGCGCGTTGGTGCCCGAACCACACGCATACTCCAGCACGCGGCCCGGTACGTGACCGAAATGCTGATGTTCAAGTCTTACAAGGTCCAGAGATGGATAGCGTTTGCTCACTCCCAGCTCCGCACCAGCCTGATAAAAATTCACAACGTCGACATCAATCAATGCCGGAGTGGTGTTTTCAGTTTCAATTTTTGCCATCTAGTCAGTACCCAAGTGTTTTATTGACGACGTTTAGCAGCGGCTCGCCGCTGATAAAACGCCTTACGTTTTCTTCCATCAGATCAAATGTTCTGCCACGGTTCAAATCTGAAAGGCCCGCAATGTGAGGAGAAACGACAACGTTTTCCATTTTCGTGAGCGGATGATTTTCGGGCAGAGGTTCAGGATCTGTGACATCTAGCCCAGCTGCGCCAACCCTGCCATCGACGAGAGCAGCAACCAGAGCGTCTGTATCAACCAGACGGCCACGCGACACGTTTACAAAATAGGCTCCCATTTTAACGCAGTTGAAAAAGGCCTCATCAAAAAGCGGGTTGCTTGTCGCTGTATGAGGTGCTGCGCAAAGAACAAAGTCAGCTTCACCGACAACATCATTCAATCGATCGACAGTAACAGTTCTTTCAAAGGTACTGAGCATTGGAATTAGGTCGGCATCCACGCCGGTTACTCTCACACCAAATGCATTTAAGCGCTCAGCGATGAGCATCCCAATACCACCAACTCCTACTATCACAGCACTCTTTCCACGCAACTCGATTGGGCGCGGATGTGGTGTTGGCGCTTTCGTAATTACCCGCTTTAGATTTCGGCTGAGACACAGAAGAAGTGCAAGAGCATGGTCCGCACATTCGGGGCCCTGGAGTATCTGGCCATTCGTAAGCACAATGTCGCTGGTCACCACGCGCTCAATCATGAACTGCTCAACGCCAGCGCCGCCCACATGCAGCCAACGAAGCGCACCGTTGTTCCGAGATACGAGTTCTTCAGTAAAGTGATGACGCGGACATCCCAAAATACCATGGACGCCGTCGACGTTTTCAAGAATCGCTTCACACTCATCTTTAACCAAAACAAAATCAGCGCTGTCCTCAAACTTGCGGGCGATAGCTTCCATATTGTCTTTGAGATGTTCAGGAGCGGCCATCAGAATTCGCGGCTTTTTTTCACTTGGATACAGGGTTTGGGACAACTGAAACGGGTACATTTCCTGCATTATGGCCTCGTAATTTTTCAGGTAAAATTATTGATCTATTGGGTTTATGGTTGCGCGGGTGTGCTGCATCACCTTCGCCGAGTTATGTCAACATCTATTTGAAAATCGATGGGCTCCATATTGCAGTGATTGGAGCTGTTTGAACCTGTACATCTGGTCGTAAGCAGGACTCAAGACATCAGAATCTTCGAAAAATTCTGAGCTTTTCCGAGGCAGACCTGCCCTTTGTCCAGTATTAGGAGGTCCCCCTTCAGTTCCTCGAATTTGAGCTCAGTCCTCAACGCTGAAAATTCCCCTTTTGACCATTCAAATTCGACCAAGTGGAAAGGCACGCCCGCGCCACTGACCCAACCCAGCGTGCTTTGCATGCTGGTTGTCACCAAAAGATCAGCGGCATGGCGAATATTTCGGAACTCAAAGTCGCGAACTACCTGAAAATTAGGCATATTCATTTCAAATTCAGAAAAATCATAATTGTCTATATATCTCTGCGTTGGATACAACTTGAGCAATATCTTTGAATTTGGAAATGAATTCGAATAAAGATTTATCATTTCAATAGTCTTTGTAAGATACTGAAAATCAGTATCCAAATATGGACCATACATGAAATTATTGCGCGGCAGGTCGCAAACGATCATCACCACCTGATCGTCTGGTTTCACCCCCAACAGTCTTCGTGCCAGATGTCTTTTCAGAAGGCGCAGTTTGGGTTGGATTGTTGATTTCGGCAGCCCAACAGCAAAAGTTACATGGTCCGAGAAGAGCTGTTTCATCAGCTTTGACGCCCGCTCGCAGTGATAAAAACCGCGATCAGCCACGCCCATTCCAGTATAAGGCGCATGCTGAATTCCCCATTCTGACAGAGCATGCGTGACCCCATGATCAACCGTGTTCACAACAATTCCTCGGGACTTACATAAAAAGGCAAACAGCCTTTGTTCGATGGAATTGATTGTGCTCGACAGGATTTCATCACCCAACTTGTACCGCGGCATTGTTTTGCTCGCCTGCTTTTCCCATTCACCAAGCGAGGAATGAACAGTGCAAACTGCAATGCTTATTCGTTCTAGTGCATGTGCTAGTCCCGCATGAAGACCATCGGCCCAAGCAAGTTTGTGTTTGCGGCAGGACTTGTGAACATTTTTTGTCAAATCCAAACCATCGAGCCAGTCTTTACGTTCACTTAGAGTTCGGCTGAGTTCGGCGTCAGGTATCCGCGGAATTTCCGCTGTTGATGCAAAGCCCGCTCCTCTCCAGAGCATCTGCAAAAAATTCTCTTCGATCATTTCACAGTCTTTGAGAATGTGAATTGTCTTCTTAGGAATTGGCCATATCCGAGCCCGGCTATTCTTACCCAGCTTGAATCGAGAGAGTCGGCGCCAGACCTTATACAAGAGGCTGCTCGCATCCAGCATCAGCAAACCTAGAAGCCGTTCAAGCCGTCGGCTGGGTTGTCGATAAACGCCGAGCTCCACCTGTGACTTTACTGCTGCTTGCACCTCATATTGCTCGATCTGAACGTCAGACAACGATGAATGCGTGGCAAGTTGAGCGAAAAGAGTTTCCACTCTGTCGAAAACAAGCAATCCACCTTTTACGGCAGACGGCGTCGGGTCGCCAACACAATACACGTCGTCATTACCGGCTACGGTTCGAACGCATTCAACGAGCAGCGACTTATAAAGTGAGATCAACACGCATTTATAAATATGTGATTTGAACAAAAGACTGGCATCTACCCAGCTTGGCCAATCATGGCTCTGAGCAATGTAATCACAGCATTGCTCTGTCAAATCCATCGCCACAAAACAAACCGCATCAAACTGTCCTGACTTCAAGACGGCTTCGATTGAGCGGACATCTTCTTTGTCTTTTTCTAGCGTCCTGATCACCGCAGGAGAGGTTGTCCACCAAACCAACTCGGATTCCTCAAACTTGTGCCGGAAATGTTCTGCAGCACTTAAGCTTTCAATAATTACATGTTTCTTCGCCACAGTTACAAAACCCACCTGCCAGGATTTAAATACCTATCCTCGTCGATCGAAAACCGCGAATAGTCGATTGAACTGGCTTCGATCGACTTCAATGCACAAATGTTGGATCGCAATTCCTCTGCAGAGTGTACGCCAAAAACGACTGTATCGATCAGTCCCAATGATCGCACGAAGGCCAGAGCGTGACCCACTTTCTCAAATTTGCTGCTGTTCGTTTGCCGTTCCCAACAGCGCAACACACTTCGAATTGGATCAAAGAAGGGGGGAATTTCCGTCTCGTTGCGTAAGAGCAGCCCTTGCAGAAAAATTGACCGCGCATGTATTTCCACATCTGCGTTTTTCAATCGCTGCAACTGCCCTCCAGCCGCCAGTCGTTGGTCCAAGACATTGATTGGCAGTTGAACAATTTCGATGGGAAACCGCTCAAGAAGTTGGTCGATCTGAGCGCCCGTATACACAGAACAGCCAATACGCTCGACGCGTCCTTCGCGTTGCCATTGCCCCATCAGCTCCCACAATGCCGTCCCGCTGCGCGAAAGAAGATCATCGGCATGGTGCACCAAAAGACCATAAACAGAATCCACCTTCATTTGGTCTAATGACTCTGCGAATCCTGTTCGGACCTTCGAGAGCGCCGAATCTGCACCGCGACTGTCTTTTAGAGGCACAGTCTTTGTCACCAGCTGAAAATGAGATGGTTTATTCAGACACCGCCCCACAACCGCCTCTGCCTGCCCATAAGCGTGCGCCGTATCCAAAACCTTGATGCCGCAATCAGACGCCATCGATAGAATATTTCGAACTTCGGCTTCAGAAACCTTCGAAGTCTGCGAGCCCATACCGTAGTCCAGGCCAAATTGCACTGTGCCAAGACCAAGTCGCATCAATTCAGCGCCTCACCAAGCAATTCAACGACTCGGTTCTGATCTTCCAGGCTCAACTTTGGATGCAATGGCAAGGTGATAGCCCTTGCATAGTAGGCTTCCGAACCAGGAAACATGCCTACCGAAAATCCCAGCTCCTGATAATAGGGCTGAGTGTGGATTGGAATGTAGTGAATGTTCACACCAACCCCGCCAGACCGCATTTTTTCAAATACCTGGCGCCTGCTTGGAACAAACCCGTCGTCCAAAAGAACCACATACAGATGAAGGGATGATTGCCCAAATTGATTTCGCAGTAGGGGCTGAACTTCCATGTTCCCAAGCAATTCATCATAGCGATCAGCGAGCTCATGACGACGGTCGATAAAGTGAGAAATTCGCTTCAGCTGGCTTGTGCCCAAAGCAGCCTGCAAATCAGTGAGGCGATAGTTGAACCCCAGACTCACCTGCTGATAGGACCATGGACCATCTGCTGGCCATGCCATTAGATCGGGATCTCGAGTCACTCCATGACTTCGCAACATCTGCAACTTGGAGTGCAGATCTGCGTCATTAGTCACAACCATACCTCCTTCTGCGGAAGTTATGATCTTCACCGGGTGGAAACTGAAGACCACGATATCGCTATGTTCGCATGCACCGACCGCCCTGCTCCCACAGGTTGCGCCAATAGCATGGGATGCATCCTCAATCACCCTAAAGCCATAGCTTTTCGCCAGCCTGCCAATGCCAGCCATATCACATGATTCACCGCACAAATGCACGGGTATCACAACTTTAGGCAGCGCATTTTCGGATTTGGCTCTCGCTAGTTTTTCAGCAAGTGCCGAGACGGACATGTTTCCAGTCGTTGGATCCACATCAACAAAGTCGACCTTCGCGCCACAATAAAGAGCGCAATTTGCGCTGGCCACAAATGAAATTGGAGAAGTCCAAACCAGATCAGCAGGTCCAACGTCGAGCGCCAGGCATGCTATATGAAGTGCACTAGTCGCGCTGTTAACAGCTGTGGCAAATTGGGCGCTGCAATAACCAGAAACGGCATTTTCGAATTCCGGAACCCTTGGTCCCTGTGTGAGGAAATCAGATTTCAAAGCCGTCACAACGGCTTCAAGATCCGAGTCGTCCACATCTTGGCAACCATAGGGAATCATAGATTTTCACCCGTGCGAGACGTAGTTGGTTATCAAATTACGCAGTTGGTCTACTGAGAGGAAATCCGGATTGGTGCCGCTATTGTAAGCATACCCTTTTTCCAGTCTTGTCCCGCCAAATTGCTCACAGTAACTTTCGACAGAAAAACGCCCTCCTTGAGGAATAATTGCAAAGTATTCTCCAAGGTCCACGGTGTTGTAGCTGTCGCTTTCAGTAATCATCTCTTCATGGATTTTTTCGCCCGGTCGTATGCCAACTATCTCCTGCTGGCATTCCGCCGACACGGCCGTGGCCAGATCGGTGATCCGGTAACTGGGAATCTTTGGCACGAAAATCTCTCCTCCCGCCGCGTTCTTGATGGCCCATAGCACCATCTGAACACCTTCTTCAAGGCTGATATTGAAGCGAGTCATGTCCGGGTCGGTGATCGGCAAAACGCCCGTTTCCTTTTGCTTCAGGAAAAACGGTATTACAGAACCACGACTTCCCATCACATTGCCGTATCGTACGACGCTCAGGCGAAGGTCTCGACGGCCCTTCATGTTGTTTGCAGACACAAAGAGCTTATCGGAACAGAGCTTTGTCGCTCCATAAAGGTTGATTGGCGCCGCGGCCTTGTCCGTAGATAAAGCAACGACCGACTGCACGTCATTTGCCATTGCTGCCTCAACCACATTTTGTGCACCCAATACATTTGTCTTGATGCACTCAAATGGGTTGTATTCTGCTGCGGTTACCTGCTTCAACGCTGCTGCATGAACGACAACGTCGATGCCTTCAAGAGCAAACCGCAAGCGGTCTGCGTCACGCACATCACCAATGAAATAGCGAATACTGGGATAGTCCTCCACGTCAAATTTCTGAGACATTTCGTATTGTTTCAGCTCGTCACGACTGTATATGACAAGCCGTTTGATGCGCGGAAATCGTCTGAGAACTTCTCCCACAAAGGCCTGGCCGAACGATCCGGTCCCACCTGTGATCAGCAGTTGCTTGTCGTTTAAATCTACCATTCCAAGTTCTCTTTGCTATTCCCCATGGTCACCCTTGCAGCGAACCAACGTTTCATGCGGTATCCCTTAAAACGCTTGCTAGCGTGGAAACAATCATTTCCTGCGACTCTGAATCCAAGTCCGGGCCCATCGGCAGCGACAAGACTTTGCTCGCCATCTCGTCTGAAACTGGCGTCGATCCCGCCTCAACGGTGTTCTGGTAAGCTGGCTGTCGGTTAATAGCAACCGGATAATGGACTGCAACTGGAACGCCATTGTCGATCATCTTTTGGCGAACCGCATCTCGGTTGTCGACGCGAATTGTAAATTGTGCGTATACGCTGACATTGTGCGAATGCAGATACGGTAAAACCACCGTAGGACATTGAATACTAACTAGTTCCCGGTAGCGCGTAGCAACATTTTGGCGTGCTTCTACTTCCTGCTCAAAGCGTTCCATCTTCGACAGCAGTACAGCAGCCTGTAGTGTATCCAACCTGCCGTTTATGCCAATAATCGGATGGTGATACCGGCTACTTTGCCCGTGTATTCTCAATTGCCGAAAAGCATCAGCTAGTGCTTGATCGTTGGTAAATAGCGCACCACCATCGCCATAGCAGCCCAGAGGTTTGCTTGGAAAAAAGCTGGTTGAACCAACCGAACTCAATCCGCAGGACTTCTTGCCTTTGTATTCCGCACCAAACGATTGAGCGCCATCTTCGACAACGACGAGGTTATGGCGCAAAGCAATCGCATTGATTTCGTCGAAATCGGCGCACTGGCCATATAGGCTCACGGGAATAATTGCTTTGGTCCGTTCGGTTATCGCTGCTTCAATTAGATCCGAATTGATGTTGTAAGTTGTTGGATCAATATCAACAAAGACAGGTGTGGCACCAACGAGGGAAACAACCTCTGCAGAAGCAATGAAACTAAAAGGCGATGTAATGACTTCGTCGCCCGGACCAACGCCAATTGCCATTAAGGCCATCATCATTGTGTCGGTTCCGCTGCTTGCCCCCACACAATGTTCAACGCCAACATACTCCGCCAAACATGACTCCAGTTCAGCAACTTCTGGTCCCATAATGTACTGACCATGGTCCAGCACAGCTTGGATCCGGGCATCAATGCTCGGCTTCAGAACTCGGTACTGTTCTTTCAGGTCAATAAACGGAACTTTCGGCTGCATCGGCATGAACTTCCCGGCCACACAATTTGATAAGAATGGCGGTACACCTAATATGAATGCATCTCAACCGGTTTGCTGCACTATACTTTCTTAATCAGAGCCCCAACTCGTAGGTTAAGACACCATTGCGATCTCGCACTGGGACAAAACCAGCACTTGCAAACAGCCTGGAACTTGCAACATTCGAAGCCTTGACTTCTGCGAGCAATTTTTGACCGCCCGTTTTTTTTCTTTGGAAACAGGCAATTGCCTCCAAAAGGCACGGCCGTGCCAAACCCTTACCCCGCATTTCCGGGGCAAGATTTATTGAAATTGTTGCTTCCACCTTGGACAAATCAAAACGGACAAATGCAATTTTTTGCGCATCTTGCGCATCGATGCACATGAACATGAACCGCGTGTCATTGGTCAAACTGCCGGCGAACCACGCGTCGTGGTCGCGTCGTGGGACAATTTCCATTGAGTGAAACATCCGGCGCGTTTCTGGGTCGTTCCTCCAATTGAAAATATCGTCACTATCGGCCAATTCAACCGGCCTCACGGCAATTGTCATCGCCAACCAAACCTCACAAATTATAAAACACATGCTCCTACCCTAAATTAGGACAAGCAGCAAAACACTCTTGAAGTCAAAGAGACAGGCAGAAAATCGGCAAATCTGGTTGCTAAGGCGTCGACATCCTGCCAAACAGTGTTGGATTTTTGCACCGCGCTGTTACCCAATATGACCGTTACACAATCGAAGAAATTTGCGCTAGTGGGTGCCGCCGGCTTTGTCGCACCACGGCATATGAAAGCAATTCGAGACACAAATAACCAGCTGATTGCGGCACTCGACCCAAACGATTCCGTCGGCATTATCGATAGTTATTTCCCGGAAGCTCATTTCTTTACGGAATTCGAGAGATTTGACCGCCACATCGATAAATTGCGAAGAAATGATCAGGGGGCGGACTTTATCTCGATCACATCTCCAAATTATCTTCACGACAGCCACATAAGATTTGCGTTGCGTTCAGAAGCCAATGCGATTTGCGAAAAACCGCTGGTGCTCAATCCTCACAATATCGACGGCCTTGCGCAAATGGAGGTCGACACCGGGCGGAAAGTACACACTATCCTGCAGCTTCGATTGCATCCATCAATTCAGCAACTGCGTGAAAAGGTTATGACGCTGCCCAATGACCAGAAGCATGAAGTTGATTTGAGCTACGTGACCTCCAGAGGACGGTGGTATCTTCAAAGTTGGAAGGGCGATGTGGGCAAGTCAGGCGGCATCGCGACCAATATCGGAGTACACTTTTTTGACATGCTTCACTTCTTGTTTGGAGACCTGCAAAGCAATTTGGTCCATCTCAATTCGCCTACAAGGGCAAGCGGCTATCTCGAGTTCGAGCGTGCTAGGGTACGCTGGTTCCTGTCCTTGGAAGTGCAAGACGTTCCCGAAGGTCTGCAGGAAACCGGTCAACGAACTTTCAGATCTATCACCATTGACCAAAGTGAAATTGAGTTCTCCGGTGGCTTCACGGACCTACATACGCGAAGCTATGAAGAAATTATCACCGGCAATGGATTCGGTCTAGAGGATAACCGCAACGCGATCGAAACTGTCACTGCAATTCGCCTGTCCGAAACGACAAGTCGCGGCGAGATTCACCCAATGGCAAAGCGGCACCTATGACCTACCAAATTCACGAAAGCGCTATTGTCGACAAAGGCGCAGAGATCGGCGAAGGGAGCCGAATTTGGCATTTTGCTCATGTCTGCGCTGGCGCGAAGATTGGCAAGAACGTTTCCCTCGGCCAGGGCGTATTTGTTGCCAACTTGGTGTCGATTGGCGACGGCTGCAAGGTTCAGAACAATGTCAGTATTTACGACAAGGTGACCTTGGAAGATGATGTTTTTTGCGGTCCCTCCATGGTGTTCACCAATGTCAAGAATCCGCGGGCCTATGTGAGCCGCACGAGTGAATATGCTGACACAAAAGTGAGCAGAGGCGCCACGCTCGGCGCCAATTGCACCATCGTGTGTGGCGTCACCATTGGTAGATATGCCTTTGTCGGAGCTGGTGCTGTCGTTACGAAAGATGTACCTGACTATGCGCTTGTTGTCGGATCACCGGCGAAACAGATTGGTTGGATGAGCGAACATGGGGAACGGTTGGAGTTGCCACTGGAAGGCCAAGCCGAAGCCAGATGTGAAGGCAATGGACTGAAGTATCTTCTTTCAAATTCAGTCGTGACCAGAGTCTTGGATTAAGTCTTGATGGATATTCTGCTATTCCATCGCAAAGATCAGCTTGGATATATGTGCCTACTGGGCGAAAATCGAGTAACGGCTCAGGCGAAGTAGACCACTCGCCTGCTTATTCTGGCCAAATGCAATCGACAGACCATCTAAGACATTAAGGCGTCGAACCAGTTATCGTCGAGCTCCAGATCTTTTGGCGATCCCGTCTTTTTCAACCGCCCATTTTCTAACGCAATCACGTGGTCTGCACTGGCAATCGTTTCTCTCCTATGGGCGATTACGATCACGGTGAGAGCACGACTCTTCTTCAAGGCGTTCAATGCAGTTCGAATTTTCTGCTCACTTTTGGGGTCCACAGCGCTGGTTGGCTCATCGAGAATAAGTATCTTGGCGTCCGATAAAAGGGCACGAGCCAATGCTAAGCGTTGCCGTTCTCCTCCAGACAATCGGCCACCAGCCTCGCCAATTTTTGTCTGGTAGCCCTGAGGCTGTCGATCTATGAAATCGGTTGCATTGGCAAGTCGACAAGCCTCTTGTACTTCAGCTTCACTCGCACTCGGATTAAAATATCGGACATTCTCTAGAATAGTGTCGTTCGTCAACAAAGGAACTTGAGGCATCATAGCAATTGAATGCCTCAAACTTGACATCGAATATTCCTTCAGTTCGAGTTCGTCGAAGAGTATCTCCCCCGAGCTTGGCTCGTTCAATCGTGGCAATAGATCGATCAAACTGGACTTGCCGGCTCCTGACGGCCCAATCAAAGCGGTCATTCTACCAGCTGGAAAGGTTGCCGAAACTTCGCTCAGAGCTGGTTCTTTTGCATCTGAATAATGCATGGACACATTCTTGAGAAAGATGCCCTTTTGCAAACCTCCAAATGAAACCGGACCACCTCTCGGTTCTGGTTGGCGTTCAAATTGCTCAATTGCATCACTAATAGCCAAAAGGTAGGGCAATCGGTTGGCAACGGCCTGTCTCATGCGTCCAAGACTCATGGCGAGTGGCAAGATCCTCATGACGACCAGTACCGCTGCCGTGGTGGCTACAAGATCAAAAGCGCCATTTCCACTAACAACAAGGGCACCAACCAGCGCGATGATCATGATGGACAAGATCAGAACCGAGCGCGTTATCACCCCTGTTTTTGCAATTGCTATCTGCTTCAACTTGAGCGAATTGGTTGCATCTTTGCTGATTTGAAACTCCCGATCTTCCGCTTCCCCTATTTTTAACAGGCGCCTCAGTTGAAATATCTCAGATGCCTTTTGGGAAAAGCCTGATTGCAATACAACAGATTCCTCACCCAAGTCCCGGACCTTTCTAACCGAATGTGTCAACGCCCACATCGAAAGTCCAATCACCCCAACACCAATCAGTAGTGAGAGTGGAGAAGTGAAAAGCAAAACTGCCCCATAAGCCATAATTGTAACAGCCGTTGACCCTACTTGAGTTAGGCTCTGAAATAGCTGGGCGGCCCTCATAGCGTGAACCGATATCATTTCGACAAAAGCGCCACTGCCCAAGACGTCACCAGCAGAAATGCGGGCTTTAAGCATGACACCCAAGAGCTTGTCCCTAAGCGATTTTTCTGTATTGGATATCAAATTTGCAAAGTAAACTGTTGAACAATAGGAACAAAGTTCTCGAACTGAGACCGTCGCCAAAATCGTAGCGGCGATTGCCTCTGCCGTATAGGGAACTCCAATCGTCGAGAAAAATGCCCGCGAATACTCGGCAATTCGACCCGTTGGCAATGCCGAATTGTCGCCTTGGGTCAGAAGGTCCAAAAATGGTATTATAAGAGCAAGAGCCGATGCCTCCAATGCAGCTGTCAGCACGATAATCAGCCCACCAAATATTGGAGCGGTTTTATCTAAGCCAGCGTGATCTTTTAGCGCACACCAGATGCGTGCCAATTCCCGCTTCATGCTAAATCATTTCGCTGCAGCGCCTCATGTTGGCCAACCGCTCTGTTGAGCCGTTTTCCCAAGACGCCTTCGATCTCGGATGAGGTTATGCCTGCCGCCGGTCGGGCAAACATCAAATCATCAGCAACTAACAGATGACCTTCGGATAGCGCCCGCGAGCTAATTATCCCCTTTCTCAAATTATCGCGAATCTCGAGTTCGCAGTCTGCTGGCTTTTTGACGCCATCACCCAAAGCCTGGTTCACCTGTTCCAACTGGCTAATGAGTTCAGCAAGATCTTGTGGTTCGAACGAAAGTTCATGGTCCCTAAATTCGCGGTCAGATTTTTTGTCCGTTACATGCACCTCGAAAACCCTTGCGCCTAGTGCTAACGCGCCCAAACAAATTTCCGGCCCAATCACGTGATTTGACCACCCCACCTCAACGCCATAACGCTCCTTCATCTTTGGAATGGCGCGCAGATTTACGGCATTAGCGGGAGTGGGATAGGCCGCAACACAATGCATTAGTACCAATCGTTGGGCTAATTCCTGTTCCCCAATCTCGTCTTTTATCCAGCCAACCGCTCGGTCAACCTCTTCTTCAGAACCAGCGCCAGTCGACAAAATCACCTTACGATCGGTTTTTGCAGCGGCGCGGACAACTGGTTCAAATGTTAAATCTCCACTGGCGATTTTGATAACAGGTGACAGTTCGGCGATAAGAGGGACCCAGTCTTCACTAACTGCCGTGGAAAAAAAGCAAATTCCAACTTCGTCAGCCACCCGCTTAAGATGGCGGTGCTCTTCCTCATTGAGCGCAAACTTGGTGACGCGTTCAAACCGAACAGGGTCAGTCTTTGAGGTGAATCTTTCAGGAGTATAGCTTTGAAACTTAACTGCGCTGGCTCCCGATTTTTTTGCGGAGCGAACCATTTTTTCCGCAACATCTACATCGCCTTCATGGTTCACACCGATTTCTGCAATAACCGCGATATCACGCGATAAATTCTTGCCAAAAATATTGTCCATGTTCTTTCCTTCAAAGCATCCGTTCAGCGTGGGTTGGGACGAGGCAATAGCGCAATTTTTTGAAACGTATCAATGCGCTGTGCAATCTCAAACTTTCCTAGCCTCATACCAGATTTTTTTCCTGCTAAATAGCCGCTAGAATGGAGTTTGGCGTCCTTTATGCTCGATGGAGCAGTCTATCAATTGCTTCCGGATGATGAACTCTGGCCCTTACAATATAATCGGTCAATCTGCACACCAAAGCGGAGAAAGTTGACCTCCAAATTGCAATGCAGGAACGATTCAGCCAAATGGTGAAATTTGTGAGCGAACCATCTTGGGCGCACTTTATCGTCAGGTCTGAACCCGCAATGACACCACCAACAACTCACCGAAATCTTGTTTGATTCTGAACAGCATCCTGGTCAACAAATGTCTGAAACCACAACTCCGCATTGATCCATTGCCAAACAAAAAATGAATTGGCATCTGCCCCCGTGCAAAAACGTTCGAAGGCTTTGATGCAAGCAGTAGCATCAAAAAAACCGCGCTCCGCAAACGACCGAGAATGGATGATGTCTCCCACGAAGTTCTTCATCGGATCCTCTTGCAGCCAAATTCCTTGGGGAGCCTGAATACTCCTTTTTTTGGCTAAACGGACTTCATCATTCATCGTTCCCGCAAGCGCCTCTCTGATGATCGACTTGCTCCTTCCATACAAGAACATCAACTCGGGAGGAAGGGAAAGACCAAACTCCACCAGCCGATGATCAAGAAATGGCAATCGCAGCTCAATACCATGAGCCATGCTGATCCGGTCTTTCATTCGGGTATTTCTTGGAATTTTCTCTACATGAAGATAAGTTGCAAAGGCGTCCTTGAGCGGATCGCCCAGGCTGGGAATTGAATACAGTTCTCCATCAAGGGATTTCAGTTCACCAGAAATCAATTCCTCGCGGATCGGTATAGTTCCATCAATTGCAGCTGATTTAGCGCCCAAGGCACTTTCTCCGACAACACGAGCCTGTTGAATCGTAACATCCCAATTGGCAGCATATTCCTTCAATTGACGATCTGCGTTGGCGCTTCCTTTGCGAAGTTCTAAACCCAGATAGAGATTGTGATGATTGCGATAACCTCCAAATGCTTCGTCAAGTCCCGTGCCATCGTGCATCACACGCAATCCGCTGTGCTTTGCTTGCGCCATGACTTCACCCAACGCACAATTCATCAAACCACCAATCGGCGCTTCTAGATGCCACATAGTAGGGGCCAGGGAGTCTAAGAAGTCATTGCGGGAGAAGGTGAATATTTCAGTCCCTAAACCGTGATGCCGCGCTGCGGCATTCATCCAATCTGACTCGGAGAACGCATCAGAAAACTCAACCGAGATACACTTAAGATCCTGTGGCAATACGCCAGCCATTTCAAGGCAGGCCAGAAGAGCAGAGGAATCAAGGCCACCCGAGAGTGAAACACCCACCGGAACATCAGCCCGCATGTGTATTTTTGCCGCGTTTGCAAGCAGTTCTCGCAGTTGGTCCTTGGCCGTTTCAGCAGTTGCATTGGCCCGATGTTCAACCCGATCGAACAATTCGTACCATTTGTGGCGCTGCAATTTTCCGTCAGCGCTGACCCGCATCAATTCTCCAGGAAGCAGTTGTTCAATACCAGAAAAAACTGTCTCACGGGAATCGTCATATCGCGCGTGTAGGAGATAGCGCGACCAAACTGTTTTGTTCGGCTTGGCCTCCACCCCGGCCGCCAACAGCGCCTTGATTTCACTTGAGAAATACACGGGCCCGCTAGATTTTTGCACGAAATTCAAAGGCTTTTGACCAAACGGATCTCGTGCAAGTAGAGCCTGGCGGGTTTGCGCATCGTAAAAGCAGAAGGCAAACATTCCAATCAATCTACTCAGGGCCTGTTCTCCCCAATGAGCCATCGCAATCAGCAACACCTCAGTGTCGGAATCCGTTGTAAAGCGATAACCCAACATTCCTAGTTCGTCACGCAGTTCTTTATAGTTGTAGATTGCGCCGTTGAACACAAGTACAAAACGGCCATCTTCACTAACCATTGGTTGCGCTGCACGACTATCGAGATCTATGATCGACAGCCTACCGTGTCCGAACCAAGCGCCTGGCGATTGAAATATAGCGTCCCCATTCGGTCCTCTATGGGACTGAATATCGACCATCTGCCCGATGCGGCGCTCATCTGCTGGATCTGAACTGGCTAATATTCCGGCGATACCACACATTGCCTAGCTCCTAACAAACGTCAAAATTCAAAATCGACAGATCTCTTTTGTGTCGCAAATGGCATTTCAATTGTTCCCGATACTGATGCGCGGAATTAGATCCCAAAGAGTCGAAAAACACACCCACCTCGTCACTATCTTCAGCGTAAGTCATCCCAGGCAGTTCTTTCCAAGCAGAACCAGACGCAGACACTTCCAGCCACGTGGTATCGTAGCGAGCATACTCAAGCGTAGGCACCCCCATACAAACAAAGTCCAATACCCCAGAACTTTCATTTATGGTTGCTGCCCAAGATGCTCGAGCAGCTAGAACAGAAAGACTCTCATCTGCCAGCACGATCTTGTCTGAAATCAGCTTATGTTCTTTCAAAAGCTCGATAAACATTTGCCGCATTAGATATTTTGGTTTCAAAACGATTAGACCATCGGGAAACCGCCGGTTTGAGAAAGCGATGACCTCTCTCAGCATAGCCAGGTAGTCGTCCACTCCATTTGGGAACCATACAAAGTGCGGATTTGTCAAAATGATGACACCAAACTCGCCATCGACCAACGTTTCACCCGATTCATCTTCGCATACTACTGGCACGCCTTCTGTTTCCTTGAGCAAGAATGTCTCCCATTCAGGATACAATCTTGGTAATCCAATAGGATGGACCTGCTTGACGAACTCGTAGGCGTTTAACTCTCGCTCTTCATCCGTCCAACATATTCCGTGCTCAAATTGAAAACTGCTGGTGTTACTGTTCGAATGTTTAAGCCCTAGATCAACAAGTTTTTCCCAATTTTTAAATCGTTCTCCGTATGCCTTGGTTTGCGGAGTCTGAAGTGGTGGAACAAAAACGAGCTTTCCCAACTTTGAAATCAAATTCAATGCGAGTATTTCAATTTTTCCTTTCCCAATCCAACTCGTCAATATCGTGATTTCTTTGCCATATATTCGCAAGCGTAAAATAAAAAGTACAAATAGAGCTATGTTTATGGAGCTCTCTAGAAAGGGAAGGCGAATAGGACCAACATAAATTGAAAGCCGCTTCACCATTCTGTAGTGAAAACTCGCCAACTTTAGCGCATCCTCACCGTCGACGAGTGGCATGGCCGTGTACAGCTTTATGTTCTCGTCACCCTTTACCAGCTCGCTTAAAGTGACCAACAGTGGAAAAAATGCATCAAACTTGCCCAGATTTTTGCTTCCAAGATAAACAACAGCTCTTTTAACGCCTTTGGTACTTTTGCTCATCAACACTCCCTCATCATGTTTGTTGGATTCTGGATGTTAGTTTTGGTTGTCTTGAAATGGCCACGTCATCGAAGAGAAGGACATCCAATTCCGATTTTTTGAACGTCTCGATTGCATCGTCCGGGCTTTCTACAATCGCGTCTCCGTGCAGATTGAACGACGTGTTCATCAATACTTCCATGCCAGCTACCCTTCCAAACGATTTCAACAAATCGTAGTAACCTTCGTTGTCTTCGCGACGCAACATCTGCGGTCGAACAGTCTTGTCAGCAGGATGAGTCGCCGCAGGAATGCGCCCCACCCAGTTTGACTTCAGATCAAAAGCGACAGTCATATAGGGACTATATACATTCTTGGGGTTCTCGATCATCGCGTCTGCCTGTTCCTTCGTCATTGAAGGCGTAAACGGCATCCAGAAATCTCGGTATTTGATTTTGTTGTTCACCCGTTCGACTGATTCCCAACGACGGGGGTCTGCCAGAATTGACCTGGCACCCAATGCTCTTTGGCCGAATTCCATTCGTCCAGAGAATCTCGCACAGATTGCCCCGTTTGAAAGCCAATCGGCAATTTGCTCTGATCCCGGGCTCTCGATGACCTGAAACTCCGAGGCCAATTGGTTGCGATTGATCGCATCTTCGATTGTCTTTGAGCCATATTCAGTTCCAAGGTAAATTGTTGAATATCCGTCAATCTCAACATCTGGCGCGAATTCTCGAGACGCCATCCAAGCAGCGCCAATCCCCAATGATCCATCACCACAAATTGGTCCAGACCACAAAGACGTCAGCGATGTTTGATCAACTAGGTTTTTGCAAGCCTTGATATTCTGTCCAATCCCTCCGGAAAAAACGACATCTGTAAGTCCGGTTTCTTTAATGCAGTTTTCAACCCATGCCCGAAGCACTTCTTCCAGATGCTCTTGGAGCCCCCAAGCTACCCCATCGAACCGCTCGCCTTCCAGCGCATCCTTAACGCTGTAGTACAAGTCCTTTACCAGTCCCGTGGATACGATCTGTGAACCCTCAACCTTGGAAAGTGTGTTGAAAAAATCGCGCGACCGATGCCCATGATACTCTGTTCCATAAGGCGCAAGCCCCATAACTTTGTATTCATGCTGACTCGGCTGCATGCCAAGTATGAGCGTGACATATCTGTAAAGACGCCCCAAATTCACCGCATTAGAAGCCCAGCGCTCGGTCAATTCACCCCCACGCCATGTGCTGAATGTTGCTGACGAGTCGTCGCCACCGCCTTCCGCGGTCAAAACCAACGCATCGGTCAACCGCGATGGTGAAGAACATACGCCATACATCTTATGGCAGTCTTCATGCCTGTAGAAGTGGATCTTACTGCGATCGACTCCCAAATGCTTCTGCACAGTTTCAGCACGCAATTCATTGAAAATATTATGATACTCTTCGGGAGGTGCACTTTTTGCGCGTTCCAAAAATACAAAATAGGGATCTTCCTTCAACGCTGCGCCACGCAATGGAGAAAACAGTTCAAAATCATGCCACGGTGTGAGGTTTTTTCCTTCCAGAAGAATTGGCCCCCAATACTCTTCACATTGTCGAATCCAGTCTTTTGTTTTGAAGACAGCATTCATTTTGTAGAGGGTCTGGAAAGGAGTCATTTTGCGAGACGCAATAGCCACGATATCTATCTCATCCGGCTCCAAGCCACTGAGTGACAGAACAGCGTCTATGGATCTTTTCGGATAACCCATGTCAGCCTTCAATCGACTGAGGCGTTCCTCAGCGATTGCTGCAGTCAGCTTACCATCAACAACAACACAAGCGTGTGCCTCGTGGCTATCACCTATTCCCAAAATAACCATGAAAAACTCCTAAATATATCAGCCAGTTTTCGTAGCCAGGTATTTCAACTGACCATCTCCATACTTGACGCGTGCATATGGGATTCCCTGGGATATCTGCTCAATCTGATCAGACGGAACCCCGCGGACCAACTGCTTAAGGTTGTCAAAGCCATGCGCTACGAGCAGATCTTCTAACTCCTCGCGCCCTTTCCATTCATAAGGAGCATAGCAGCAATCCATGATCCAATAAATTCGACCGGAATTAATACCCAATTGCTGAAGAAAATGCTGAAACAACAGGCGCGGGACAACTTCCATAGCCTTGCGCAACGAATCTTGCAGCAACTCAAATAACCCCATCCTGCCGTTGACGTACAAAAAGAGTGTTCCACCTGGCTTGAGAATACGGTGAAACTCTCGCAAACAATCTTCGTACCCAAGAGTGTGATGAATAACGCCATTTGACCAAACTACGTCCACTGATTCATCATCTAATGGGATATCCAAAAGAGATGCATGGAGAAATTCCATATTCTTGCCATATGGAACCTTCTTTGCCTGGTTCTCGGCAAACTCCAATCCCTTTTTGCCGATGTCGATTCCGATGACTTTTGATGCACCTAATCTTGCCAAGGTGGCGGAAAACTTCCCTCCTCCGCAGCCTCCGTCCACTACCGTCTTCCCACCGAATACCTGCTCCGGATCGATTTGATTTTTCTCAAAACGTTCTCGAGTAAAATTGTAAGATTGTTCAAAATAGATGTCATCCGACATCTCGATCCACACATCGCTGAACAGTCCAGAGATCAAATTTTCAAAGCCGTCCTCGTCAACTGTTTGAGAAACAGACGTTGGAAAAAGGCCCTGGTTTACGGGGTCCGTGTTTGATGCCGAAATGAAATCAGCAGCAGCGTTAAACTTTTTCGCAAACAAAGGCACTGGGTCTTCATTCGTTTCAAAAGCTTCCAAGTGCCAAAGAAAGAGATTCAGTGTACTGTACATTAACAGTGGCCATTGGCTTCTGTCGCTGATGCCATGGGCTGCCGTCAAATAACGATCAGCCGCAGCTTTGGCTTCGGGCGACAAACCGGGATCAGGGCTCACTTGGCTAGGAATAGGCATGGTTCAAATGGCTCCATCTGAGAGAAAATTGGCAATCTTTTTCGCCATAAACACGCGTGCTCCATAAATGGACTCGGTGGTGGATCCACCTATGTGAGGCACTACTATTAGATTTTCATTTTCGCGGCTATAAGCAATTAGCGGGTGGTCTCTCAACTGATTTTCATCGAGCCACTCGCCATCAACGACGTCCAAGCCGGCGCCCGCTATTTCGCCGCTATTCAGGGCATTCAACAGGGCAGTTTCATTCACGATCCGACCACGACTTGTATTCAGGAATATCGCGTTTTTCTTCATACGCCGAAATGATTCCGCACCGATTAGATTTTCTGTTTCTGGTGTCAGGTGTACGTGAACGCTCACAACGTCAGCTTGCTCGAGCAATGTGTCTATGTCGACAACTTCAACGCCCGGCGCCGACTTTTCCTCAACATCGCAGGCCAATACCCGCATGCCAAATCCCCGGCCAATCCTTGCGCTGATTTTGCCAAGGCGCCCGAGGCCAATGATGCCCAACGTTTTACCCAACAACTGGAAGCCACTAAAATACTCCCGAGCCCAAACTCCCTCAGAAGCACACTTCTGGGCCGGCAAAAGGCGTCTGTTCAGAGCCAGCAAGAGTGTGAAAGCCAATTCAGAAGTCGCGGTGAAACTATTCAGCAGTTCGTACTCTTTGGCAATATGAAACAACTCAATGCCTCTAGCTTCGATTGCTTGCAGATCCAAATGATCAGTACCCGTGGAAGGGCTACCAATCAGCTTGAGGTTAGGGGCTCGATCGAGGAATTCTTTGTCCACGCGCACTTTGCAGTTCGATATATAAACATGAACCTCGCTCAGCTTACTGAGCACCAAATCTCTTTCTGGCTCAACAGTCTCAAGCCTCCCCACTTCACTCAATACACTACTGGCTTCCGGAGCTCCAGAGATATCCAATGTATTCAATATATTAAAACTCATTTCGTCACCATCATCATTACTTCCAGCCAACAACTTGGTAAGGCTGTTTGAAAGACATTAATCTGCTAGACGTGCGGCCGCACGTTCGAGATCCTCAGCGAAATGAATGTTTGTACAATCGTCGACAATCTCGACGATATCCTTTGCTTCCGTGCCATCTATCAAAGACCGCGCCATTATGTAATGAGCACCGTTTTTGGTACCGTCGGCCTCTACGCTTACCAAACAATCCGCCTTTAGCCTCTGAAAAGCTGACAATGCCTCATCTATGGAAACCTCTCGGTCTGGGTGGTCAGGCTGAAGACCGACCACAATCGAAATGTCAGGGTTATTCAGTTGCTGAACAGCGTGTCTGTACACCTCAATGATTGGTGTCTCGCCTCCCAAGCTTTCTGGTCTGCGAATAACAGGTATTCCCAGTTGACTGGCATGCGATGCAATAGCATCGTGATCTGTCGACACGTATATCTCTTCCAACAGTTTGCTTCCTTGGGCGTCGCGGATCGTATAGTCGATCATCGGCCTGCCATTTATCAAAGACATATTCTTGTTGGGCAGGCGTCCCGACTGGCCCTTAGCTGGTATGATAGCAACAATCATTGAATGTCTCTCAAAAATAAATGAAAAGTAAATTGCGACGTATATCGCTCAAAACCCAACTTGGAATACAAGGAAATGGACGGTACATTTTTAGCCTGTGTTCCAACGAATATTCTGCGCGCCAGACCAGAATAGTGATTTATGGCTGCCCTCACTAAGTCTTCTGCGAAACCTCTTCGTTGAAAATTTTTTTCAACCGCAATCAAATCGATTGCAATGTCTGCCGATCGCTTGGCGCATGCGAGTGCGCCAGCAACCTGCCCTTCAGATCTCACCACGAAAACACGGTCTGAACGGCCAAGGACGGAATTTCTCATCCAAACGGACTTCACCAAATCAGCTTTTTCAAGAGATATCCTGGGGTCAGAGTGAAAGCGGTCGTAGACAAAGGAGCGACCAACCATATTTGCGACCTCTGTCGCATCATCGTGAGTAGCTATTCCAACACGTGAGCAAGTAGGAGGCCGCTCCCCTTCCTGCATCTGCCTAACAAACGTAACCAGTTCTTCCACTTCAAGTGCGCCAACAGCTTTAAACGCCGTTGCAACGGAAGTTTCACCAGCATCACATCGATACCAGGCCAAGTCACATCCCAACTCGAACAAAACGGAACGAAGAGCGAGCGTCAGTTCCTGCGCCCTTTGATCGCTGGCCGGCAAAAACGTCTCCACTCTCGCGCACACGATTTGCAGAAGTTCGCTTTCAAATGGCTGATGCAACACAACAAAGCTTCCACAGTCGAGTTGCACTTCTCTTCTAAATTGTGGCTGGCCAGACCTCATTGCATGACTAACCTCGCAGTATGACGCGAGCACTCCCAAAAACGAGTCATGTATTCGCCTGCGCCCTCTGCCATTGCGAGATGTAATATCTACAATAGTCTCGGTACCCTTCATCCAACGAACGTTGGGGAACGAAACCCAGATATTCTCTGGCCCGATCCATTAAAAGGGTTCCGCGTTTTGGCTTTTCTTTCGCCGCCGGCCGTTCCTCAAGCACGACATTGGGCACAATTTCTTTAACGATCGCAGCGAGCTCCGCTATGGTTCTGGCATTTCCAAACGTTATGTTGAACGTACGGGACCGTCCACCTTCCAAGGCCAAGGACCTTGCAATACCTTCGACCAAGTCGTCTATGTGCGTAAAATCCAACCGACCGCCGCCACCACCTTCAAGAAGCAAAGGCTTCCCACTTAGGGCATTTTCGACAAATTTTTGACTCACCCGTCCGGATACACATCTGATACCATAAAGCGCGCTGGGACGAATAATGGTGTAGTCTAGCCCAAAGAGCTCATTGGCCTCCCTGACCATCCGCTCGCCAATATACTTCCCATTGGCGTAAACGCCACGAGGTCTTGGGCGAACAGTCTCATCGACGGAGTCCCCGTCAAAATCTCCGTAAACTGTGCTCGACGACATAAAGGCAACTTGGTTGCAAACAGATTCCTTCAATTGGCAAAGCCCGAGCAAGTTTCTCAGCGTGTTGATTTGCAAATCATAGGCGAAGCTTGGAACTTGGTTAGCCGTCACTGCGCTTGAAATTGCCGCAAGGTGCACAGCTTTAGTCGGAGCAAAATGGCTAAACACCTGCGTAAACTCTGCCAACTGCCGAGCATCGACAGCTTCTAACAGAACACCAGCGTCTCGCATCAACTCCAATCTGTCGAGAATGAAGTTGGTATACAGTTTTCTCCGCACTTCATCAAAGCTGGCATCACTGATAACTTTAACAATATTGTTAACCTGGAGGTTGTCGACCACCATCACTTCCGCACCCATACGGCGCAATAGTAGGGCCAAGTGGTGCCCAATGAAGCCGGATCCACCGACCAACATTACGCGTTCGCCATCCAAATGGACGGAGTCAAACGGAATCAACGATGCGTCTTCATTGGTCACGGCTTCGTCCTAGAAATCGTTGTAAATTTGCAAGAAAAGCAGTGCAATATCGTCCGCATCAGTCTCTGTCAAGTGAGGACCACATGGCAACGATATGGTATGGTTAGCGACCCACTCGGCCACCGGGTGACTTCCCACCTTGTAACCGTACTTTTCACTATAATATTTAGACAGTGGCAACGCTACGGGATAATGCACGCTAGTTCCAACACCGACGCCGTTTAGCTTCGAAATCAACTCGCGGCGAATCTCAGATCGGCCTTCTGGCAAAGTGACATTCACACAATACCAACTGGACCGAGCGTCACCATTTTTCAGAGGAAAGACAGTTATGTCCTTGTTCTCCTGGAGCCTCGAAATCATGCATTCAGCGTTGACCTGTCTTGCGGCCAAAAATTCCGGCAGTCTGGACAGTTGCACAACCCCGACGGCCGCATGCCCCTCAGACATCCGATAGTTCCATCCTAACGAAATGATGTCGTAGACGCCGGGGACACTGCGTTCACCGAGACCCTTATCATAGCCAAAAGCTCTAATATTCTTAACCTTGGCTGCGACTAGGTCGTCGTTGGTTGTCAGCATACCGCCTTCCATAGTCGTCATATGCTTGGAAGGGTAAAAAGAGAAGCAACCCGTCTTGCCAATAGATCCAGCATGCTTGTCGCCAAATTTTGCGCCGACAGCCGTTGCACTATCCTCGATGACTACAATGTCGCGAGACTCCGCAATCGACAAAATTGCATCCATGTCGCAAGGCAATCCAAGGTAATGAACGACAATAATTGCTTTGGTTTTTGGTGTACAAAGTCGCTCAATCTCACCACTATCTATATTTCCTGTTAGCGGGTCGATATCTGCAAACATCGGCGTCGCGCCGCTATGCTCAACAGCATGGGCAGTCGCGACGTGCGTCATGGCCGGTACAATTACTTCATCCCCCTCTCCAACACCGTTGGCAACCAACGAAAGATGCAGCGCCGTGGTGCAATTCGACGTGGTGATGGCATGCTTAACGCCCACATAGTCTGCAAATTGCTCTTCAAATTCGCGGCACTTTGGTCCGTGCGTCAAGACGTTGCCCGACAACACCTCCATGACCGCTTGTTTTTCGCCCTCGTCAATCAGCGGACGGGCGAACGGAAAATCTTTTTGCACTTACGGCTCCAATGCTAAATTTGGTATATAACCGGAATGGTCTTTTGCTTTTGCAACGATTCATGGATTGCAAAACAAACATTCATGACCCGAAAGATGTCTACTTCATTCACCAGCGGCCGACGCCCCTGACGAATGCCTTCAACAAATTCGGGCAACAGGTCGCCTTTCTCAAATGCCGGATAAGGCGTCAGAATCACTTGCTCGTCTTTTGGGTCGTCACTGGAGAACACCTTAGCATTTGGGATGTCATTTACGAAGGTTTTTTCGGTACCATATACATTCAGCGAATGAAACTTTGTCCGTTGAGGAGCCAACGTTGAAGTGGATTTTCCGGTCGCGCCGTGTTCCCATTTCAACAGCGCGGTAATCGTGTCTTGAAACTTGTACCCCCCTCCCCGCACAGGAATGTTAGTTCCCATTGAGCACACCTCCAGGATCTCCTGGTCCATAATCCAACGCATGAGGTCGATAAGATGAATGCCGCCGCCGTAGACCGTGCAGTAAAAGTCCATCTTACCCCGCCAGCCTTCAGTTATTTTCCAAAGAATTTGATGAAGGTAATCCCCTTCGATATGAAAGACCTCCCCAAGTTGACCTTCAAAAACCATCTTCTTCACCTCTTTAAAACGAGGCGAATGGCGCAAGATCAAATTAGACGTTATAAAAAGCCCAGAGCTTTCCAACTCTTTGATTATCTGCTCAGACTCTTGAGGATGGAGCACAACCGGTTTCTCCACCATAACATGTTTTCCATGCCTTAAAGCCGACAAGACCTGTTCTGCATGACAATCGTCGTATGAGCAAATGGACACAATATCGATGTCTTTATGTTCGGTGATCTGGCGGTAATCTGTGCAGCGCCCTGACACATGATACTGGTTGGCAATCTCTTCGGCTCTTGCCGGGTTGATGTCGCAGACCATCGCGACTTCGCAATCGGCAATCGACTGATACGACCTCAAATGGGCTTCTCCAACACCAAGGCCAATTATTCCAACCTTTATTTTTCTATTAAATCTCTCAGCCATCAATAAAACCCAAAGTTTAGATATATATTAAACAAAAAAATTATTATTGCTTCAATAATTACGTTGAAGTACGAATAATTGAGCATTTTTCATGCATGTCACCTTGCCTGGTCGACATGCTTGGACAAACAGAAGTGCAAGTTGTGGATCTGTTATAATCTTCAAGGGTTTTTTTTAATATCTCGAGACGATATCGCTCAGCATAATCAGATTCTCCCCACTTCAGAAGCCCTCAATCAGGGTGTGCATATAGCCTTACGGCACACATTTACTAGAGTCGATTGGTGATATGTCCCCAGCGGGCGGTACCGTCAGGGCAAAAACTCCCTACATCGGACAAGATACTCCTTGGGAAAATGGAATTGTTGAAAGCTTCAGGCCCCGCCTAAGGCCGCATTGCTCAACCGCGAAGTCTTTTATTCATTGTATGACACCCAAATCATCATCGAGCAATGGCGCCAGGACGATGACACCAAGCGCCCTCGCGGTGCCATGCGCAGTAAGTCCCAGGCACCCGAGGCCAACATCCCACCGCAGAAAAGGCCAATTGGAAATTAAGATTCTTCCCGCACCAATCACCCAATGAAGGTCAAACGGGACCATTCAGGAAATTGGGCCACCTACCCCAAATACTCAAACCCCATCGGGGGACAACAATATTATGATCTATGTCCGGGTACCTCAAATATTCGATGGCAGAGTGTTCAAATTACTCGCACATAATCAGCAAGTCCGCGCCTTGGTCAACTTGGTTTCTGATTATTGGACCAAGCTTCAAAAGCCGCACTAAAATCATCGTGCCACTCACAATCGCTACTTGCCAATTGAGTCACTAAGCTTTCAACCGTTCTGGTTCTTCTAATTGCCAGCATTGGCAGATGAACCATGTGACGTCCATTGAGTCGGCGATAAGCTACAAATAACCGCCCAGACAGAAATTCTCTTAACAAACTGGAGAAAAATGGTCCTAACGACCTTACACCCATCTTACGGTCCACCAATCTCCAAAAAATACGGTTAATCACATCAATCACCGAAAAGGTTTTTTTCGCTATCCATTGATCATGATCCAGTCGGACTGTGTCCATCTTCTTTTTGGAAAAAACCATGTGATTGGTAACCCAAAATATTTCACGAACTCTCTCGCAGTTTTCTTCGGGAACTCCACCTTCAATTTCAGAAATCAAATGTCCCACCGATCTCGACAAGCTGCCGACATCATTGGAAAAATCAGGAAGAGAGAGCTGGGCCATTCTAGACCCAACGTTACCCCAGTAATGCGGAAAGCTTTCCCTATCTCTTGTAATCGAATACTCACTATCGTAATTACATACAGAAAAAAGATGCGGAACAGTACTCCATTTCCCAAAAGTAAGGATGGCGACGTAAAGGAAATATTCAACAGCCGTTGAATAATTTAGATCTTCAATTAAATGAAAAGATCGAGCAAGAAAATTGGTCCGATAAAACGAATATAGATGTTGCGGCCTACTGGGTATTTCCAATCGCCTGATTCTATCAAATGGATCTGAACAGTTTATGGATTCGGTCCAAAGCGGCCAAGATTTTACCCAATCGAGCCCCTCTTTTTGAGGGCCTAGCGCCGAAATAGCGATCCTGTGACCATTTACTGCAACTACATCAGGCTTCGACTTTAGCAATTCAAGACATTCTAATGAGCCTCCGAGCATTAAAAAGTCATCGTCACCAATAATGCCTGTAAACTCGGTAGTAGACTCAGATACAGCTTTACTAATTTTCCCTCCAAAGTCTTCATCTTTTGGGAAAACCATATGATGCACACTTAAGTCACTAGATACGGCCGAGATAGATTGTCTATTTCTATCTAAAAATTCCGAGCCACTGGAATCGGCAATAATAAAAACAGCCGGAAAATTTATATCCGCATAGTACTTTATACACCTCTCAAGAAAGGCAGGGCGGTTACGAGTCGGTATAACAATTGTTAAATCGAAATAATTATTATTCATTTTACGTTTTCATATTAAAATATTATAAGTCATCTATAATCAAGAACCTATAGTTAAGTCATAACTTTAAGTCAATATTAGTACTTAGCAATTTTGCCAATATGGTCGCTGCGATACATTCGCCATCAAATCTCGTTAATTGAGAATTCAGGCACTGCTGTCACGAACTTCACATCCCAATCCAATTTGCCTTTAAGTTGACCAATAATCTCGTCCTTGAAGTTCCAAGGCAAAATTACAATATAATCGGGCCTTTCCTCTAACAAAACCTCAGGAGAGTAAATTGGAATAAGGGAGCCAGGAAGCAGCAGCCCTTGCTTGCGAACATTTTTGTCGACTGTGAATGAGATGTAGCCGGTATCAACTCCGCAATAATTCAAAAATGTATTACCTTTTGCCGGCGCGCCATAGGCAACAACCCTTTTTCCCTCTCTGTGCTGCTCAATCAGAAAACTAAGAAAATCATCTCGAAGCGCCTTTACTCGGGCTGCAAAAGCCCGATATGCGCTCATGTCCGACATTCCATTATTCTCCTCCTCCTCTATCAAGGCATGAACTGACTGTCGGGTCTCATAAAGGGTATTGTCAGACCGGCATACATACACACGCAAAGACCCGCCATGTGTGGGGAGCTTTTCTACATCGAAGCACTTCAATCCATACATATCCAACAGAACTGATACCGGCCGAAGCGATAAGTATGAGTAATGCTCATGATAGATCGTGTCGAACTGATTATGTAAGATCAGATTTAACGAATGCGGGAACTCAAACGATGCGACACCGTTCGGTTTCAAGATCTTTTCTACTCCTGCCATAAAGTCTTTGATATCGGGCACATGCCCCAATACATTATTGGCAACCACGAGATCGGCTGAACCGCGCTTCCGCAGCAATTCTCCTGCCGTCGTTTCGCCGAAGAAAACCTGCTCCGTGTGGACGCCTTTAGACATTGCGACTTCTGCACAGCCAGTTGCAGGCTCAACGCCTGTTACCTTAACTCCAGAACTCACGAAATACTGCAGCAGATACCCATCGTTGCTGGCCAACTCCACCACATGAGATGAACGGTCCAGAGTTAGGAATGAACAAACTTGCTCCGCAAATTTCTTAGAATGTTCCAACCAAGTGCTAGAGTAAGACGAAAAGTACGGATAGTCTCCAGGAAAAAGCTCGATTGGTGTTAAGACTGGAGGAATCTGCATGAGTCCACATGACTTGCAGACGCTGGCTGACAATCTGTAGCGCGTCTCCTTCTCGGCGCCAGACTTGAGCAGGTGGTTTGCAACGGGAGAAAGCCCCAAATCCAAAACTCCTTCAAGCTCATTCGATCCGCAGATTCTACATTCCATCTTAAATCTTTCCATTCGCATTGGCGGGACCTTGCACCCAAATTATTGGGAGCAAACTACTTGTTAAACCTGCTGATTGCAGCCTGCAGTTCATTATTATTATCAGAAGTTTGCGTCAAGAAGCACCGAATCTGCTCCCCATCACTCAGAGCCTGAAATATCGAAAACGCCCCAAATCCGTACCTGAGGAATTGCGACAAAGCGTAATTTGGAAAATTAATAACCAACAGAATGATCTGTGCTATGACCTTTGTTTTGCCCATAGCTGAAAAGCGTTGGGCTGAGCGCAGCGAATGTCTCAGGGTTCCCAACTCAAATCCGATCGACCCTATTGTGCACAATAATGCTCGCAAATTTGACATTATCCTTCACTAATAGAAAAAACCCCTCGACATCGAGCCGAAAAACGTTCACGTCAATTCGAGCTTTCAAATAAAGCAATATCGGTGACAAAGTCTTAATCGGCCAACTGGATACTGCACAAAGGCTTACATTGCGATTGCATCAAAACTAAGGTTCCTGTGATTGTTGCTTTCGCCACATTGTTCCACTTAACTGATGCCCACCACCACACAAGTTGATTTCGAACGAAACTCCTTCGAATGAAGCAATGGGGTCTCCTGGGACGCTCCCGTGAATTAAGAGGTGACGACTCAAATGATTGATCCAAATATACTAAAAAAAAACAGTCTTGGCTTTTGGGAAGTTGCCAAGAGGCCATCCGAAAAAGAACTCAACGAACACTATTCAGGCAAATACTATCAAAATCCAAGGGGCACCTACCAAAAGACGTACTCGAAAGATGATTTGGCGTATTTCACCAATCGCTCAAGTGTGGCCCACTTCATCGCAAAGAAATTCGGTGTCCATGGGGGCAGCGTGATTGACCTTGGTTGTGGTGAGGGATTCCTTTCAAGTCACTTCCAAAAACAAGGCTACGACGTAACGTGCTGTGATTTTTCAAAATTTGGAGTTTCACAATTCAACCCAGATCTCCTGCCTTCATTTCGCGAGGGTGACATTTTCAAAATTATTGACCAAGAGATATCCGACAGGAACTCGTTTGACCTCGTCTTTTTGGAAAACGTTCTAGAACATGTGCTGCATCCTCAAGACCTTCTCGCTTCGCTGCGCGAAATAATGACATCTAATTCGATTGCTCGAATTACCGTTCCAAACGACTTTTCCGCATTCCAATCCGCCCTTGTTGAGGCAGGCCTGACTAAGGTTACCTGGGTCTCGGAAATTGAACATTTGTCCTATTTTAACGCCCAGAGCCTTGTCTCCATTTCAGAAGCGAGTGGATTTGAAGTGCTCTCACTACAGGCAGATTTTCCAATTGAACAGTTTATGTCCAATCCTCACGCAAATTATTGGCAAGATAGAAGCCTCGGCAAAGGCGCCCACCAAGCCCGCGTCTTTTGCACAAATTATCTTATCGAGAGGGATATCGGCGCGTTTGTCCAATATGCCGAGGCGGCTGCCCGTCTGGAGTTTGGGCGGGCCATTTCGATCTACCTTCGTCGCAATTGATCGGTTAGCAAACGCAAAGAGATGTGCATTGCAGCCAACGCCAGTTTGACCTAAGTGTCTTTGCAATTGGTGCAACATCAATTCAAAATCTGCCAATACGGCGCACTTTACGAATGGGATCTTGGTTCATATCGAGTGATCCAATGTTTTCGGAGACTACACCACTATGTCCGGGCAATTTGCGTTTGAGGCCCTCACCTTCAAAAACTACCGCAAAAATCGCACCATCGTTTCATCCGATTGCGAATCCATTTTGCAAGATATTGATCAAGAACTTCCGGTTCCATTGCAATTGCATCGTTACCCTACCGGCTATGATGTGGCTACCTGGAGTGTTCCACCAGCTTGGAACGTTAAGGAAGCGTGGGTGAAGGGACCAGACGGACGGGTCGTCGCTTCTTACGATGAACACCCTCTGTTTTTGGCCCCCTATTCGACACCATTTTCTGGAGTTGTTTCAAAGCAGGAACTGATGAAACATGTGCGGTTCCATCCTAAGCGGGAAGAAGATTTTTACTATGAGCATCGCTATGCATACGACTTTCGCAACAGGCTCAGCGATTGGGTCATAACAATGCCTAGGCAACGTTTCGACGCATTGCCCGAGGGGGCATATGAAGTCCATCTCGACATCGAGATCTCAGACGGTGAGATGCTTGTTGGAGAATGGGTGCTTCCCGGAAATTCAACGCGGTGCGTCGTACTGCTGGCCGACTACTGTCATCCAGGTCAGGTCAACGATTCTTGGACCGGCATATTGGCGATGATCCAAGTTATGCGTCGCCTCGCGGATTTGCCAGACCGTCGCTATACGTATCGCCTGCTGGTGCTACCAGAAACAATCGGCAGCTGCATTCACTTGGCCGCCAACGATGCGCTGTTGGAGCAAACCGATCTTGCGATATTCAGCGAGTTTGTGGGCTGGGGACGAAATTGGAAAATTCTGGCCGGAGAGCGAAACGATCGACTTGCCATGGACCTGGCCGAAATCGGTACGCACATCGACAGTGAATTCACAGCAGCCGGTCTCTATGAAGGATACGGAAACGACGAGATAATCTTTGACTACGCGGGAGTACCAGCCCTGTCAGTGCAAATGGCAGAATGCGATGAATACCACAGTTCGTCCGATCATCCAGACCTCATCGAACAGGGCAACATTGATAAAGCGGCAGATATGATTTTTCACCTGACCGGCATCATGGAAAAAAATCGCAACTACCGTTTTGCTCACAAAGTTCCAGTGTACCTCACTAGGTATGAACTCTACTCAGACGCAGTTTTGGAACGCAGCAAATTTCGACAAAATAGAGAAATTATTAACGGCATAAACGACGGACTGAAACCCGTAGAGATTTGGCGCAAGACCGGAATTCCGTTTGAAGAGATTTGTGAATTCATCGAGCGTCTTGAGCAGAAAAACTTGATCGCATAATGGTAACCAAACTTACTCAATCCGATTACGTGTCGGCACTCAAGAACGTCGGTCTCTCTGAGGGCGATATTGTCTATGTGCATAGTCAACTTTACTCCCTGGGGCACCCAAATGTTGGCCGCAATCGCGCTGCCTATTGTCAGTTTTTCATTGATGGCATTAGAGATGTGGTCGGACCGGCGGGTACGATTGTAATTCCCAGCATGTCTACTCAAGTGGGCCGCACTAGTGAGGCCTACGATCCAAGTTTGACCCCTTCGAACTATGGTACCTTACCAGAATACGCGGCTCTTCATCCCGAATTTGTAAGATCATTACATCCGCTGATATCAATATCTGCGCAGGGCCCCCATGCCGTAGACATATGCGGAGAACGCTCCACCCACAACTTTAATGTCTTCAGTCCGTTTGAACGGCTGGTCCGCTTGGGCGCCAAGAATCTATTTCTGGGCGTAAGTTTGGCCAAATCGGCTCAAATCAATCACTACGCTGAGTATGTCTTTGGCGTCCCATATTTCTACAATAAGATTATGTCCAAGCGCCCGCACCAAGATGGCAGTCCAGGTTCTCACCTGACCTGTGCGGCGGTTCGTTATCTAACAACCAATACCGCGCAAAACCTTCATGCCTCAGAACAAGCTCTTTTGAACAGTGGTGTTTGTTCGGAGGCAACCCTGGGAAATGGGTCCATCATTTGTGCCCCTTTGGAAGACATGGTCCGCGTCATTTGTTCCGAGTTGGAACAAGATCCATTCTTTCTCTTGGAAGAGACACCGGTTTTTCCATACGGCGATCCTCCCATGGATGGGCTTCAGGGACGTCCCCCGGTAATTATTCGAGATTCAGCACTCTCAGGCGAGCCAAGCGCGGAGTTGTTGCTGGCCAGGGCGAAATCCGTCAGCCCGCAATTGGCAGAATACTTGAAACCCGTGTTGCAAAACACACAGCCGTCCGAACTGAAGCATTTGGACGGTTTTTCGCTTGCATCCTGGCGCGAGTTTGCTTGGTCGATCGGTGAGGTCTCGTCTCCGGCGTCAGACGCCATTGACGATGTCCTGAGTACGTTTTTGGTCCCTCATCTATGGCAGGCCCACAACTTTAATCTTGGTTACTTTCACGCACCTCTCAGCGATTCACGTTATAGAAGTCTGGTTGTTGGAAAAGCGACTGCATTTGACACCGCACTAACCAAACGATTTTCCCCGATTGATCGCTCCATACGCCTAGAAGCAGCACCTTTGGATTCCGATGAACCGGCGCTGAAGAATTTGGGAAAAGCTAGCGACGTCATAATCCGAGACGATCCAAATCGAAGCTCGAGTTTTGAATGCAAGTGTGAGGTAGCAGGCACCGTCTTGGAGCAAGGCGGGATGGCCTGCTTCGATTTGGAGCTGACCACAAGTAAGCTGGATGGATTGAGCCGTAGGGAAATCATTGACCAGATCAGTCCAGCATTAGGCTCAAAGGGCCTTAAGCTGGAAAGGACCCATCGCCATAGAGATAACTTGCGTTATCGTTTTGTATTGCGAAAGGCGGCTTAACCAGCCTCTTGAGAGATATTTATGCCTGACTTTAACCTGACCTATCGACTGGCCAATTCTGAATGTCGAAAACTGAAGAAACAAAGTGGCCAAATTCCCTTGACACCTGTGAGTGTGCTCATAGGGGGCAACGCCAATTTGGACTTTTGCAAACCTGGCCTAACAGTTGCCGGATATCGAAATGGCTTCGATCCAAAAATTTCTTCTTTGCCCTATAACAGTTGGATTCCTGTTGCAATTCAGGAACAAGAGACAGCCGATTTTTGGGTCATCTGGATGACTTCGATGGGCGCTTCACGCGGAGGCACCGAACGCAACGAACTTGATCTAAGGGCAATTAATCAAGCAGCCAAACAAATCGACGCATCTGGAGCAACATTGATTCTGATTTTGCCAGAACCAATGGCAGCCGAAGCAGACCCGTTTGACACCTTTGCCAACTGGAGGCAGGGAACTAGCAGCGAACTCCGCTCAAATTTGCCGCCATCGACCATCGTTCTCACTCTCGATCATCTACAACGCCAAGTGCCACAAGCGCAATGGTTTGCGCCACGATATTGGTCCGCAGCCAAGCTTCCAGCGCATCCAGATGCAATGACCTACATCGGAATGTTTGCGGCCGAAGTCATTGCACAACTGCTGCGTCCAAGGATCAAGGCAATCATAACTGACTTGGACAACACCGTTTGGGGAGGCGTGGTTGGCGATGATGGCCCTGAAAATCTAGCCTTAGACCCCGATGGGGATGGTCGATCCTTTGTTGAACTTCAGCGGATGCTTGTGGACCTGAGTGACCAGGGAATTCCAATTTCGGTTTCAAGCAAAAACACGGACCTTCAGGCTCGGCGCCCCTTTGAAGAACGTCCAGAAATGGTGCTTGGACTTAATGACATTGTTTATTTTGAAGCGTCCTGGAACGCAAAGCATCTTGCAATACAGAAGATCGCACAACAGTTGAACTTGGGATTGGACGCCATTTGCTTCCTTGACGACTCTCCGCACGAGCGTGCAGAAGCGCGAGCGTTCTTGCCTGATCTGGTCGTACCTGAGCTCCCCGAAGATCCCGAACAACGGGTTGATTTCTTGCGTCGCTCTGGGCTCTTTATGACGCCGCGAGTGCTGGAGGATGACTTGAAACGGGTTCGCTCGTACCGCGAAAATGCCCGGCGTCAAGTCTCGGCGGAGCAGTCAATTTCAATCGAAGACTATCTACGCGATCTCGAGATCAAGTTGATTGCAGAACCCCTGAGCCAAGCGAACTTGCCCAGGGCAGCCAGCCTCATCCAAAAGACCAATCAGTTTAACCTGACCCTGGCCAGAACCCAAAAAACAGAGCTTGCCAACCTGATTAACGACCCAACAATCTATTCTCACCTATACTCGGTAATTGATCGTTTCGGGGACTCCGGGCAGGTGGCTTTGCTCGTGGCGAAACCTACAGATTCTGGCCTGAAAATCTTGGAATGGGTGATGTCTTGCAGAGTTTTCTCAAGACATATTGAACATGCAACACTAACGCACCTAGGCGACTGGGCGAAGCTCAACGGTCATACAAGCATAATCGCACCCTATGAGGCCACCGACAGAAATGGGCTCGTGGCAGACTTTTTGGATGCTGTGGGCTTTTCATCGGACGTAGATCATGGCAACGCCGAGTTTCGTGGCGATGTAGACTTACCAATTGAACACTTTGCAGAAATCACAAACCAACGTGCGGGTACGCGAGATAGGACGCTACAATGAACAATGAGATCGATAGGCTGACCGAACTATTTCGGGATATTTTGGAAAAACCAGACTTGATCTTGGTTCCTGAACTGGACGGAAAGAGCGAAGAAAAGTGGGATTCCTTCAGCCACATCAACTTGATGATTGCTGTTGAGGAGGAATTTGAACTGACCTTTACGCCTACTGAGATAGAAGAAAGTCGTAACGCGGAAAACTTGGTCAAGATCATGGCCGAGAAAGGTTCAAACATCCATTGGTGACTCACCCTTCTCAAAGCGCAGCCGTAACATGGCAGTTCTCAGAACAAGACCAACTTTGGTTTGCAAATTTTTCGGGCGACTTCAACCCAATTCACGTTGATTCTGTTCAAGCAAGGCGAACCCTCTTTGGCACTCAAGTCGTGCACGGGATTCATCTTGTAATCGGCGCATTGAATTCAATTTGCCAGAACATGACTGGCCTTCGGAAAATAGTACGGTTGGACACACAATTCATTGCTCCGGTTCTCATTGGCGACACGGTGCAACTATTTGTCCAGGACATGTCTGGTGATCATGAAGATCAAATTTCATGGATCACAAATCACGGTCGAAACTGCGCAAAGATGAAGGTATCCTTTGAGCAGGATACACGCCAATCGATCAACTTGCCGATCAGTGTGGAGAAGTTGGTTTGCCATGAGGCGTCAGAGGAAGACTATTTGCATGGTGGAGGCAGTTTACCGCTGTTCCTCAACGGGGCTGAGCTCAGCGAAAAATATCCCGATTTAGCACGGGTGGTTTGTCCCCTACAAATCGCCCAAATTATTGCGACCTCTCGGCTGGTAGGAATGCAGCTACCAGGGTTGCATTCGTTGTACAATGGATTGTCCGTTGAGTTCTCTCAATCGGAACCTGACGCCCCCTCTGAGTTGACCTATCAAACGTTACGCTATCTGCCCCGCTACAAAAGATTGAAGTTGTCCTTGGCTAGCGCGGGCCTGACCGGCACACTCGAGGCGAGTGTTCGCCCTACTCCAATAACTCAACCAAAAATGGCCCACATAACGAACCTAGTTCAATCCAAGGCTTGGAAGTCAAAACGCGCGATCGTCATTGGTGGAAGTCGAGGCTTGGGAGAGGCCGCAGCAAAGATCTTGGCTGCCGCTGGAGCGGAAGTGCTCATCACCTATCTCGCGGGTGAGAATGATGCAAATGCCGTTGCGGAAGACATACGTTCAGCTGGTGGTTGCGCAGAGGTTTTGAGATATGACGTGCTTAAACCTAATGAGCCGGACTTCAAGAAGTTGGCAGCCTTCGGCCCCGATCTGGTTTGCTACTTTGCAACCCCAAAAATTCTGTTGAACACCTCTGGTTTTTCCGAATCCAAACACGATTTCTACGCACAATATTTCGTAACGGGAATGTGGAACCTCGTAACCGGGTTCTTGGGAGCCAACACGGGTCCGTTTCGCCTGTTCAACCCCTCTACGAACTATATCGACAATGTGGTCCCGGGGGCTCTTGAATATGCCATGGCAAAAGCGGACAGCGAAGTTCTTTGTAATTACATGGCTGAGGAATTCAACAACGTCAGCTGCTGCAGCCGTCGATTACCTCCGATAAAAACTGATCAGTCTGTATCGCTGCTCCACAAAGAAGTTGGCGACGCCGTATCGGAGCTGCTACCAATATTGTTGGGCGATGCGCGCTCAGTTTAACTCAAACCAACGTACAATCTGAATCAAACAACCTGACCTGAGACCCTTATCTTCATCCATTTTTGAGTAGAATTCGTCCCTTACAAGGAGACGAATAAATGAGACAATCAAGGTTCAGCGACGAACAGATCATCGGGATTATTAAAGAGCAGGAAGCTGGCATGCCGACTGCA
>JBDVMU010000040.1:0-21934 GCA_039969995.1 Rhizobiaceae bacterium | reverse complement strand
CGCGAACTTGGATATCAACCCGCTCATGCGACAGACTTACGGGCAACACGTTTACTGGAGGTGCTGCGCTTTGCCGGTGCTTTTGGACCCTCTATGGCAGTGCCGCCAAGAGATGCCATCAGCTTGCGTTTAATCGCTGCGAGTTTTTGCGGCGAGATGATTTTGTGACCGACAAGGTCGGTGGCGTAGAAGGAGTCGATTACCTTCTCGCCAAAAGTGGCGATATGGGCCGAAGCAATGTCCAATGACAAATCAGCAAGCGCAGCGGTGATGTCTGACAGCAATCCGGGGCGGTCCAAGCCTTCAACTTCAATTACTGTGAATTTATCTGACAATTCGTTGTTGATCATGACAGATGGCTCCACCGTGAAGGCTGCGGAGCGCCGTTTTGGTTTTGATTTGTCTTCCAGCAGTTTCGCCAGCCGTGTTTCACCGGCCAGTACTTTTTTGATGGTTTCGGCAATGCCATTGGCTCGGCGACGTTCGTCATCGAGATTTTCGTAAAGGCGGGTCACATAGATCGAATCCAGCGCACGGCCATCCTTCGTCGTGAAGATCTGCGCATCGACAATATTGGCACCAGCAGCGGCGCAACACCCGGTGATGGTCGATAGCAGGCGCGGGTGATCCGGTGCCAGCAGGGTGATTTCGGTAATCGCCTCAAAATCACGGGTCGATACGGTGGTCGACAGTTGCGCGTCTTGTGCATCGCTGTCGCGAATAAATTCCAGATGTCTGATCTGGGTCGCGCGCGGCACGGTCAGCAGGTAATTGTCGTAATGCAGGTCGATAACGCGCTGGCTTTCCCCCTTGGGCCAGCCAACAAGCGCTTCGGTCAGTTCGTGGCGTACTTCGGCAATCTGCTCGCGTCGAGGTGTCTGGGTAAAGCCGCCAGTCAATTGCGGCTCGGCCATATAATAGAGTGTGCGCAGCAATTGCCCCTTCCAGCCGTTCCAGACGCCGGGGCCTACCGCTTTAATGTCACAAACCGTCAGCACCAACAGAGCCTTCATGCGCTCAAAGCTCTGCATAACATTAGCAAAGTCGGTTATGGTTTTCGGGTCATTGAGATCGCGTGACTGGGCAATGTTTGACATCAGCAGGTGATGTTCCACCAGCCAGGAAACCAAATCCGTTTGTTGCTTGTCGAGGCCCAGTCGTGGGCACACGCGGCGGGCAATGACTGCCCCAAGGGTTGAATGATCCCCAGGGCGGCCCTTGGCAATATCGTGGAGCAGAAGCGCCACATAGAGCACCACCCGATTGGGTGAGTTTTTCATGATCTCGTTGGACAGCGGATGCTGTTCACCAACTTCCCCATGTTCAATTTCCGACAGAATGCCAATCGACCGCAGCAGATGCTCATCGACCGTATAGTGGTGGTACATGTTGAACTGCATCATCGCGACGATCTTGCCGAAATCGAGCAGAAAACGGCCCAGAACACCGGACTCATTCATCTTGCGCAGGGTGCGTTCGGGCGTTTTGCGCGAGGTCAGGGTCGCGAGAAAAGCAGCATTGGCCTCAGAATTGTGGCGCAGCTTTTTATCGACAAGTTTCAGCGACCGCGACACCAGATGCATTGCGTCAGGATGGAACAGCAAACCGTTTTCCTCCGCCAGCTGGAACATCCGCAATATGTTGACCGGATCTTTGGTGAATACCTGGTCATCAGCAGGCTGGATACGGTTGTTAAGGTTGATGAAATCGCTGGTGCCGCGGATTTTCTTCGGTCGTTTGGTGAGAGACCGCAGAATGCCGCCAATGCCCGTGGCTTCCTTGGCCTGTTGCGCCTCAAGGGTCGCGCAGAGAATACGTGTGAGGTCACCAACATCCTTGGCGATCAAAAAATAATGCTTCATGAAGCGTTCGACCGCGCTCATGCCTGGACGGTCGAGATATCCAAGCCGACTGGCAAGTTCCGGCTGCAGGTCAAAAGAAAGCCTTTCTTCGGACCGCCCAGTCAGAAAATGCATGTGGCAGCGAACCGCCCAAAGAAAATCCTGAGCTTTCATGAATTTGCGGAATTCGGCAGCCGAAAAGACCTTTTTGGCGCGTAATTCTTTCTGGGTGCGAACCCGGAAATAATATTTGGAGATCCAGAACAGTGTATGCAGGTCGCGCAATCCGCCCTTGCCATCTTTGACGTTCGGCTCAACCAGATAGCGCGATTCCCCCGACTTCTTATGACGCGCGTCCCGTTCCGCCAGTTTGGCGGCGATGAACTCGGGGGCGGTCTTCTGCATCAGCTCCTTGTCAAAGCGCTCAACAAGTTCGCCATAGAGCTGTTCGTCACCCCACAAAAACCGGGCCTCTAGAATGGAAGTACGGATGGTCATATCGCCCTTTGAAAGCGAAATGCATTGATCCACATTGCGGGTGGCGTGCCCCACTTTGTAGCCCATGTCCCAGAGCATATAGAGCATGTATTCAACGATGCTCTCGACCAGTGCCGTTTGTTTGTAGGGAAGCAGAAACAGCAGGTCGAGATCGGAGCCAGGGGCCAGGGTGCCGCGTCCATAACCGCCTACGCTGATGATCGCCATGCGCTCACCGGAGGACAGGTTGGAGGCGCGGAAGACATGCACAATAGCGAAATCATACAGGCATCGGATGATCTCATCCTGCAGGTGCGAAAGGCGTCTTGCGCACTCATTGCCAGCGCCATCCTCGCGCAGCAGGGTTTCGGCTCTTTGGCGCCCCTGTTTGGAGGCGTCTTTTAATAGTGTCAAAGCCTGCATGCGAATTTTGGAATCTTCGCCGTTACCATCCGTATCGTGGGTCAGTGCGGTGAGCTCACGACGCAACTTGTCCGAATCAATGAGAGAATCGAGATGGGGGTCGGTTTTGGCCATGAACGGTGTCTTACGTCAGGAGATTGGGCGAAGCTAGACCTTTTCAAGAATCTCAGCGACAAGCTCTGGCGATCATAATTTTGACCAATTTTGCCTTAATCAGGTTTGGGTCGTCGCGTAAAAACAAAACAAAACGTGATCGATTGGCATGACAAAAGCGTGAGCCCCTGTCTGCGCGTCAAGACAATCGCAACCTTACCGGTGTATGAAGTTGCTCGATATCATTTGTTCTTTCGTTGCGATCCATGTGGAAATTTAAGTCATCAGCAATGATCCGTCGTAATCTGGGTGCCTTGGGGCTGGTGGCTCTGCTATCGGGTTGTCAGGGTGCATTTGACGACGTCAGTCAAAAAGCCAGTGCGCCGGTGCCCAAGAAATTGGTCGCATCGATGAAGGCGCAGGGCATGGCATTGAATGCCCCGATCATGCTGCGAATTTTCAAGGAAGAAAACACCCTTGAAGTCTGGAAACGCAAGAATACCGGGCGTTATGCGAAGCTGACTTCCTATGAGATCTGCAAATGGTCTGGAAAGCTGGGCCCGAAGCTTAAGGAAGGAGACCGTCAGGCTCCCGAGGGTTTTTATCGGGTCAACAAGCACCAGATGAACCCAAATTCACAATATCATCTGTCATTCAACATGGGCTTTCCTAATGCCTATGATCGCTCGCATGGCCGTACCGGATCGCACCTGATGATTCATGGAGCTTGTTCATCTGCAGGCTGTTATTCGATGACAGATGAAAAGGTCGAAGAAATTTACGCCATGGCGCGGGATTCCTTCAAAGGTGGCCAGAAAGCCTTCCAGATTCAGGCATTTCCATTCCGTATGACAGCAGAAAACATGGTCAAACACCGGGGTCACAAAGACTTCAGGTTCTGGCAGATGCTGAAACGCGGCTATGATCACTTCGAGATCACCCGGGTGCCTCCAAAGGTCAATGTGTGCGAGAGGCGTTACGTCTTCAACACGGAATCAAAGCAGCGCTATCCTACGTCCGGCCGCTGCCCGATACGCAAA
Organism: Rhizobiaceae bacterium; assembly: GCA_039969995.1. Classification (GTDB taxonomy): domain Bacteria; phylum Pseudomonadota; class Alphaproteobacteria; order Rhizobiales; family Rhizobiaceae; genus Pseudahrensia. The sequence goes on along the minus strand of JBDVMU010000040.1, from coordinate 18,060 downwards.
ATGCCAGCAACTCTTGCCACCGCCTTTGCTACAAAGCAGACCAAATTCAACAATCAGTTTGAAGCTTTGCTGGCCAAGGAAGAGAAACGCGACGCCGTTCCGGTTGCTCCACTGTCGGTTGCAGAAGTGCTGCCAGGCGTAACAGTGACACAAAAAATTGCGCCAAAAGCAGATGTCGCTCCAGCGCCGACCGGGATCGAAGGTCAGCTCAAACCAGCAGGTTAAGACCCGCAGCGACTGGTGCCCCCAACCTCAGCACAACTGAAGCTGCTGCCACTGCGCGCCATCTAGCTGTGACGGGCTCTAAACCCGGGTTTGCGTTTTAGCCGATCTTGCCGTGGCAATGCTTGTATTTCAGGCCCGAACCGCAGGGGCAGGGCTCGTTGCGGCCGACACGGCCCCAGGTGCTTGGGTCTTCCGGATTACGTCCTTCGGCAGCCTGGGCACGTGATGGGGTAACGATGGCCTGGCCATATTCGCCGCCTTCGTAATCTTCAACCGTATCTTCGCCAGTTGCCGGGTCAGCGTGGCGGGCCTGCATTTCAATTGGCTCGTATTCTTCCTGCGCAGCCTGCTGAACCAGTTCAACACGCATCATCTGAGCGGTGACCGCCTGGCGCAGATTGCCAAGCAACGCGTTGAACAGCTCAAAACTCTCTGACTTGTATTCATTCAGCGGGTCACGCTGGCCATAGCCACGGAAACCAACCACAGAGCGCAGATGCTCTAGATTCTCAAGATGCTCACGCCACAAATGATCCAGTGTCTGCAGCAGGATTGATTTCTCAACCATGGCGTTCACTTCTGGCCCAAATCGCTCAGTACGCTCTGCCGCTGCTGTGTTGGCAGCTTCCAGAATTCGTTCGCGCACGCCCTGATCGTCAATGCCTTCTTCTTCGGCCCATTCCTCGATCGGCAGATCCAAGTTGAGATATTGCTGAACGCCCTGCTTCAGCTCATCGGTCTTCCACTCTTCAGGATAGGCCTTTTCAGGCATTGTTGTGGCAACCAGACCGTCGACAACTTCTTCGCGCATTTCGCCGATGATTTCGGACATATCTTCGCCCTCCATCATGTCGATGCGCTGATCGAAAATTACTTTGCGCTGGTCGTTCATCACGTCGTCGAACTTCAGCAGGTTCTTACGAATGTCGAAGTTGCGGGCCTCAACCTTCTGTTGGGCTTTTTCCAGCGCCTTGTTGATCCACGGATGAACAATCGCCTCGCCTTCCTGCAGTCCCAGTTTCTGCAGCATGCCGTCCATGCGGTCGGAACCGAAAATGCGCATCAGATCATCTTGCAACGACAAGAAGAATTTGGAGCGACCTGGATCGCCCTGACGGCCGGAACGACCGCGCAACTGGTTGTCAATTCGACGGCTTTCGTGACGCTCGGTGGCCAGGACATAGAGTCCGCCAGCTTCAAGTGCCTGCTGTTTCAGCTTGCTCACTTCTTCGGTGATCGAAGCCGTTAGCTTTTCGGCATCCTTTTCCGATTTGCCTTCGAGTTCAACTTCAAGGCGCATATCAAGATTGCCCCCCAGCTGAATGTCGGTTCCGCGGCCGGCCATGTTGGTTGCGATGGTCACCGAACCGGGCACACCAGCTTGCGAGATGATCATCGCCTCTTGCTCATGGTAGCGGGCATTCAGCACTTCGTGCTTCACACCACCGGCTTTGATCGCGCCATCCAGCGCCTCAAGAGCGCCTTCCAGATAGGCGCGTAATTCGGGCTCTTTGCCTTTTTTGATAGCATCAATGCGCTGTTGCACCGTATCAAGGATGGCCTTTAACTTGGCCTTGTCCGACAGCATTGACGAAAGCAGTTCGGATTTTTCAATTGATGTCGTTCCCACCAGAACCGGCTGACCAGCGCTTTGTGCTGCAACAATGTCGAGAGCAACGGCGATATATTTCTCTTCTACCGTGCGATAAACTTCGTCGTCCTCATCGGCACGCAGGATCGGCATATTGGTAGGAACTTCGATAACTGTGAGGTTGTAGATATCGGCAAATTCAGCAGCTTCCGTCATCGCCGTACCGGTCATCCCAGCCAGCTTGTCATACATGCGGAAATAGTTCTGGAAGGTGATTGAAGCCAGGGTCTGGTTTTCCGGCTGAATGGCAACATTTTCCTTGGCTTCCAGCGCCTGGTGCTGACCATCGGAGAAACGACGACCGGCCATAGCGCGGCCAGTGAATTCATCAATGATGACCACTTCACCGTTGCGGACCATGTAATCCTTGTCCTTGATGAACAGCTTATGGGCCTTCAGCGCGTTGTTGACGTGGTGCACGATGCCAACATTTTCTACGTCGTAGAGAGAGCCGGATTTCAAAATTTCGGCTTCTTTCAGCATTGATTCCAGCTTTTCCGTGCCCTCTTCCGAAAAGGTTACTGAACGCTGCTTTTCGTCGAGCTCATAGTCTTCGTCGTCGACCTTCGGGATGAACTGATCAATGGTGGTGTAGAGGTCTGACTTGTCATCAACTGGACCAGAGATGATCAACGGGGTACGCGCTTCGTCGACGAGAATTGAGTCAACTTCGTCAACGATGGCAAAGTTGTGCCCGCGCTGCACCATTTCTTCGATTTCCATCTTCATATTATCGCGCAGATAGTCGAAGCCGAATTCGTTGTTGGTGCCGTATGTGATGTCACAATTATAGGCTTCCTGGCGCTGTTCATCGTCTAAATCGTGAACGATGACGCCGGTTGTCAGGCCCAAAAATCCGTAGAGTCGGCCCATCCATTCCGCATCGCGGGAAGCCAAATAGTCGTTCGTTGTGACAACATGAACGCCTTCACCTTCCAATGCGTTGAGATAAACGGCCAGTGTGGCAACCAGAGTTTTACCTTCACCGGTCCGCATTTCAGCGATTTTGCCCTCGTTTAAGATCATGCCGCCCATCAGCTGAACATCAAAGGGACGCATGCCCAATGCGCGTTTGGAGGCTTCCCGAGCCACTGCAAATGCCGGAACCAGCAGATCATCCAGCGAAGTGCCGCTTTCGATCTGCTGACGAAATTCTTCAGTCTTTGCAGCAAGTTGCTTGTCGTCCAACGCTTCCATCTCGGGTTCGAGTGCGTTGATGGCTTCTACATGGGGCCGGTATTTTCTTACCTGGCGCTCATTTTCAGACCCGAAGAATTTGCGCGCAATACCGCCGAAGCTGATCATGAAAAACTATCCCTAAAGCTCTTTGCCACTGTTCCTGTTGAACCGCTCAAAGAGGAAAACATTCGATTTAATACGCGTCAAAATTTGGGTTTACTACCCACATCGGTGGACGCTGGCTTCTGGGACAGATAAGAGGGGTGCCAAGGCTTGTCAACGGACCCAAACACAGTGTTTTGAACCCATATTTATTCGTTAAAAACCCATCACCGGCTTTTTTCGTATATTGGAAATTCAACTGCGCATCGATCCCAACCCCATTGGAACTAAATATGACCGTCAAAATTCAAAATTATCTCACACCTCTTGTTGCTGCGAAAACCGCCGGTAAGACCATTTTGACCGCTGCTGCACTGGCCTTGCTGGTGACTGCAACGCAGCCAATATCTGCTTTGGCCCAGGATAGCAAAGTTCTGGCCAAAGTGGGCGATCGCGAAATCACAGCAGGTGATGTTGATCAGGCCGCCACAGACATGGCGCAGCAGTTCCAGAACTTCCCGGAAGTGGAGCGCCGCGCAAGGGTTCTCGACTCATTGATCGATTTCAACACTCTGGCGATCCTGGCGGAACAGCAAGGCCTCGGCGAAAACGCCGAGTTGAAGCGCCGCCTGGCTCTTTTGCGGGCCCGTGCACTGCACAATGACTATTTCCTGAAAAACGTTCAGCCAACCGTGAGCGACGATATGGTCAAGGCTCGCTATGACGAAGAAATGGCCAAGCTGACGCCGGAACAGCAGGTCAAGGCGCGCCATATCCTGGTGAAAACAGCCGCAGAAGCGGAAGCCATCATTAAGGAATTGGAAGGTGGCGCTGATTTTGCCGAACTGGCCAAGCAGAAATCCACCGGTCCAAGTGGACCAAAAGGCGGAGACCTTGGAACATTCGGCAAGGGCCAGATGGTTCCGGCATTTGAAGCTGCTGCATTTGCCCTGGAAAAAGGCGGGTTTTCCAAAGCGCCGGTACAGACCCAGTTCGGTTTTCACATCATCATGGTCGAAGATAAGATCGATCAGCCTTTGCCAACGCTTGAGCAGGCTGGCCCACAATTGCGCCAGCTGCTGTTGACTGAAGCCTATACCAAGTCGCTCAAAGCGGGCCGTGAGAAGGTGGGCGTCAATCTGCTTGATGAAAGCTTGAAACTACCTGAAGTCAAATAAGTCGCAAAACAGCAGGCCGACAAAAGTGAAAATATCGCCCCTTGCTCCGAAAAACCCGCCCGTGCTGCCTGCTATGCTGGGAGTGCGAATTGCGACGGCTGAGGCCGGCATCAAATATGCCGGCCGCACCGACTTGTTGCTGATGGTTTTTGACCAACCAGCAAGTGCAGCTGGGGTGTTCACCAAGTCCAAATGTGCCTCGGCACCGGTTGATTGGTGCCGCAACGTGTTGTCACAAAGCGGTGCGCCGAAAGCATCCGCCGTTGTTGTCAACGCAGGCAATGCCAATGCCTTTACCGGCATTAAGGGTGCACAGGCCACATTGGTCACGGCGGAAGCCGCTGCTGCAGCCTGTTCGTGTGAACCGGGCGAAGTATACCTGGCTTCCACAGGCGTGATTGGCGAACCACTGGACGCATCCGCTTTTGCCGGTCGGCTTTCTTCGATGCAGCAGGAGGCTGCTGCAGATGACTGGCAAAGCGCTGCTGAAGCCATCATGACAACCGACACTTATGCAAAACTGGCGACGGCCAGTTTTGTCGTCGATGGTGTTTCCTGCCGGATCAACGGCATTGCCAAGGGGTCGGGCATGATCGCCCCCGATATGGCAACTATGTTGTCCTTTATCGTCACCGATGCGCCGGTCAGCCCGGACGTGTTGCAGGGTCTCTTGTCGGAACTGGTAGAGGGCAGTTTTAACGCCGTGACTGTCGACAGCGATACATCGACCAGCGATACGGTTTTGCTGTTTGCCGCTGGAAGCGCAGATATTGCCGAACTCAATGCAGAAAATCTGCAGCGGGTGGCGCCTCTCAAAGCAGCTCTGCATGCTGTGCTCCATGATTTGGCACTGCAGATCGTGCGCGATGGCGAAGGTGCTACGAAGCAGGTGGAAGTTCTCGTTACGGGCGCTGAAAGCGATCAATCGGCCAAGAAAATTGCCCTTTCGATTGCCAATTCACCTTTGGTCAAAACAGCGATTGCCGGAGAAGATGCCAATTGGGGTCGGGTTGTAATGGCTGTGGGTAAGGCCGGGGAACCAGCCGACCGTGATCTTTTGGCGATTTCGTTTGGCGACATACGCGTGGCCGTCGCCGGGGAACGTGATTCGACTTACGACGAAGACGCGGCATCGGCGGTGATGAAGAAAGATGAAATCACCATTACCGTGGACATTGGATTGGCTGACGGTCAAGCTCGTGTCTGGACCTGCGATCTGACCAAGGAATATGTCGCGATTAACGGTGACTACCGAAGCTGATCCAGTTACAGGACCGATCCAGGACCTGACGCAAGTTTTGTGTAGGCTTGGTGACCACCAATCCCGCCGTATTCTGTCGCCAGATATTGCACCTAACCAATCGTTTATGGTCGGACCGAGACACTATTGAAATGAACCCTCCCTTGATCGCCTCCGGACTGCCCGACGTTCGCCGCCTTGAAGCGGTTAGCTTCCGATCCTGGCCAGCCACCAATACCGTTTTCGACGGCACATGGGCTATTCGTCTGACGGCAGGACATCCTTCAAAGCGGGTTAATTCGGTCAATCCGCTGGACCGGGGCGATCAGTCTGATCTGAAAAATCGAATTTCACGTGCGGCGCATCGCTTTCAAAGCTTTGGGAGGCCGTTGGTTTTTCGTCAGTCGCCTCTGGCACCGCCTCAACTGGATAACCTCTTCGACGCCCATGGCTGGCGCCGCTTTGATGAAACCCGCGTCATGGTTCTCAATCTGAATGACGCCGATCTGGAGGGCGCGGTTAGCCAATTGCCGCTTAAGGATGTGGGGCGCTGGATCGACCAGTGCATAGCCATGGGCAGCGTCGAGGAAGCGGTTAAACCGGGGCTGTTCGAACTGATCGGCCTCGTTGAAGGTGAGGTCGGTCTGTTTCTTTCTGAAGACGAGCAAGGGGAAGCTCTGGCAGCCGCGATGGCAGTGCGGTTTGGTGACCTCGTCGGGCTGTTTGAAATCGTCTCCAACCCCAATAAGCGCCAGCAGGGACTGGGTCGCCGCATAGTCCGCACGGCCATGCTGTGGGGGCGCGAACATGGTGCGCGGCAGGCCTGGTTGCAGGTGGTCGCCGAAAATCAGCCAGCCATCAATCTCTATCAAGGCGAAGGCTTTTCAGATGTCTACTCCTATGCCTATAGACAGGCTCCAGACGGCTTTCAGGGCTGAGTGAACAATTGGGAATTATCATGGCGAAGAAACTTGTGCTCGTGGTGGCTTGCGCCCTAATTGATGCAGATGACCGGATACTTTTGGCCCAGCGTCCGGAAGGTAAGTCGATGGCCGGCCTGTGGGAGTTTCCCGGTGGCAAGGTTGAAGCCGGTGAGACCCCGGAAGCTTCCCTCATTCGCGAGCTCAAGGAAGAGCTGGATGTGGAGACAAAGATAGCCTGTCTCGCACCACTGACCTTTGCCAGCCATGAATATGATGACTTTCATCTGTTGATGCCGCTTTATGTCTGTCGTCGGTGGTGGGGCACGGCCCGCTCCGTTGAGGGGCAGGCCCTCAAATGGGTGCGCGCCAAAAACCTGCGCGACTATCCAATGCCAGAAGCGGATTTGCCGATCATCCCAGCCCTTCAGGAACTGCTCTGACCCACACCGGTCAGGTTTTGGTAACCATATCTTCAGTCATCATCGCTAGCCTTGCGGCTAATCAAACAGGATTGGGTGATGATCATGGCAAGCTTTGGCAAACGGCAGGAAGCGCAACAGCAACAGCTGGACCAGTTGGTCAGCGGTGGATCGCTGCGCACGGCGCTGGCATTTGGTGCCCTCGGCCTGCTCGCCGCCCTGATTCTTGCACCTGCACTGGACACCCAATCGCAGGACGTGGCGAGGATGTCTGACGACGACCTGCCCGCCGGAATCGACCGCACCGTCACCGGCTCGGTGCAACCGGCTTCAGAGCCAACGGCCATACCGCCAAACGGCACCGTGCGCTATACGATCCGTCGCAGCGTCATCCAGCAGGACCCTGCCGAGCCGTGCTATATCTTCGAAGATGGAACCAGCCACGGCGGCTGCTAGTCCTTCAGCTTAACTTCCTCGACATTGAGAGCATCTGCCAGGCGCGACTTTGCGGACCCGGGTCGCAATGGTTTTTGCTGGCTGGCGTGCGGCGACCAGCCGGACAGTGAAATCACATCAAACGTTGCCCGGATACGCCCGTCAGGATCGGCAAACTGCTCGCCATAAACCTGGGCCATCCGTGCAATGATCTTGCGCGTCAGGCTGGGGTTTCCCGTGTCCGTCAAATGCGATGTGGCACCGAATCCTCGTAGATCGGCGATGAGGTCAAATGCTGTGTCATAGCGAACCGTCACGGCCTCGCGGTCGACCACAGGGATCGCAAATCCAGCGCGTTGCAAGAGGCCACCGGCATCGCGGATATCGGTAAATGCATCGACCCGGTTGGCAGCACCTCCCCTGATTTCACTTTCTGCCTGCAACAGGCAGTGGCGCAATTCCTGTAGCGAGTCTGGGCCCGGCAAGCTACCCAGGAAGAAGCCGTTGGATTTGAGGGTTCGACTGATCTGAATCAATGTTCCGGGCAAATCGTTCGACCAATGCAAAGTCAACGGTGCAATGATCAGATCTGCTGAATTCTCTGGCAGCTCCAAAAGTGTCGGACTGGCCAGGTGGTCAGCGCTGCCGCCGACATATTCGGCTTCTTCTACCCGGATTAAATGTCCGATTTGCCCATTTTCAACCAGCGGCATCGCAACTGCTTCGCTGCGGCTAAACAACAAAATGGCCTGTTCGAAGTTCATATTGACCGCTGACAGGCGTTCCATCATGTCCTCGACATTGCGGTGACTCAGAAAGTCATTGCCTTGCGCAAACCGAGCCTTGGCGCGGGCCAGTCGTAGATTGTGCAGGTGATCGCTGAACAAGAGGGAACTCCATGGGCTGGAACAGGGTGGTGTCAGTTTGCCTTCTACCCCCAATGGTAAAACGAAGTCACTATGGGTCATGGCAAAACCGATGGCAGATCGTCGCGATCCGTTTTCGTTAACGGCCAAACTTCAGCAAATAACTTCGTTTGTGCTGAATACGCTTGTGCCACCCTCTTGCCTTGCCTGCGACACCGCCGTCGCATCGGGCGGCCATCTGTGTGGCAATTGCTGGTCGCGGTTGCGGATTATCGAGCAACCTTTTTGTCCGATTATGGGCACCCCTTTTGCCTATGACCCTGGGGGTGTTGCGGGCGGGGTGTGTGAGGTTACCAGCCTGGCGGTGATTGCTGAACCACCTACTTTTGATCGATCACGCTCAGCGGTGGTCTATGATGATGTGGCGCGACGGTTGGTGCATGGGCTCAAATTTTCCGATCGCGTTGACCTGGCACCCTGGATGGCCAAATGGATGGTGCGCGCTGGTAAGGACATTCTGGCGCCTGAGGCGATTGTCATTCCCGTTCCCCTGCATCGCTGGCGGATGATCAGGCGGCGGTATAACCAGTCAGCGGAACTGGGCCGATATGTTGCAAAGCTGAGTCGGATTGACTTCCATCCCAGCGTTTTGCAGCGCATCCGGCCGACCAGGCAACAGGTTGGCCTCGGCGCAAAAGAGCGGCAACGCAATGTCTTGGGGGCATTTCGAGTGTCGCCTGAGATGGTTATTCGCGTCAGGTCGCGGCATATCGTCTTGGTTGATGATGTTTATACGACCGGGGCCACGTTGCAGGCCTGCGCCCGCACCTTGCGGCGAAAGGGCGCCGCAAAAGTTGATTGCCTGACCTTCGCTCGTGTTGTTGGCGGGGTTGCGAAGAGCGATCTTTGACCCCACTATTTGGGCAAACATCACCCGAAGGGCAACGTAATGCCAGAAGTAACGATTTATACCCGCCAGTTGTGCGGATTTTGCACAGCTGCAAAAAACCTTTTGAATAACAAGGGCGCCAACTTTACGGAACATGACGCAACTTATGACCCGGAATTGCGCAATCAGATGGTCAGCCGTTCTCAGGGCGCTTCGACCTTTCCGCAGATTTTCATCGGCGACATTCATGTCGGTGGTTGCGACGATCTAATGGCGCTGGAACGCGCCGGACATCTCGATGGCATGTTGAAAACATAGGACAAGACCATGGCGACATTCACCGCAGCAGTTGTTCAGATGAGCTCGGGCACCGATATTGAAAAAAACGTTGCTGCCATGGAAACAGGCATACGAGAGGCCGCTTCCCAGGGGGCCAGTTTCATACAGACCCCTGAAATGACCGGAATGGTTCAGCAAAAGCGGGTGGCGTTCTTCCAAGCCCTGCAGGATGAAGCCAATGATCCGGTAGCACCAGCTGCTGCAAAACTCGCCGCTGAGCTTGGCGTAACCATCCATATTGGCTCAACTCCCATCCGGGTTGGCGAGAAAATGGCTGCAAACCGTTCCTATCTGTTTGGCCCCGATGGCAGCCAACTCGCCACTTATGACAAGATCCACATGTTCGATGTTGATTTGGACAATGGTGAAAGTTGGCGGGAATCGGCGGTTTATCAACCCGGCACACGCGGCGTCACCGTTGAAGCCGAGGGCGCTTTGATGGGCCTGGCCATTTGCTACGATTGCCGTTTTCCTGAACTTCACACTGCTTATGCCCGGCTTGGCGTGGAAGTCTTGACTGGTCCTTCGTGTTTTACAAGACAGACCGGCAAGGCCCATTGGCACGCTTTGTTGCGATCTCGGGCGATTGAAAATGGGGCTTTCATGATTGCTGCGGCTCAAGGTGGTGACCTTGAAGATGGCCGCGAAACTTTTGGCCATTCGATCATCATCAATCCGTGGGGCGAGGTGATTGCGGAGGTTTCCGGCGAGAAACCAGGTGTTGCACTGGCACAGATCGACACATTGCAAGTTGCGCAGGCTCGTGCGAAAATACCCAATCTGTTGAACAATAGAGCGTTCTCAATTGAGAGTGCTGGTAGTAATTCGGAGAATGTAGCTTGATTAGTTTCAATCTAAGTTGCGACAAGGAACATGAATTCGACGGGTGGTTTTCATCATCCGCCGATTTCGACGGTCAACTGGGAAAGGGTCTTGTTGCCTGCCCGGTCTGCGATTCTCAAACGGTCGTTAAGTCTCTGATGTCTCCCCAGGTTGCCACCGGACGACAGAAAGAAAGGGTCGCCCTGGCTACACAGAATATGGCGCGCAATGAAATCGTCCGGCAAATGAAAGAATTGCGCGAGACGATGACAGACGGAGCCGAGGATGTTGGCAGCCGGTTTCCCGAGGAAGCACGCAAAATCCATTATGGTGAGACCGAGCAACGCGGCATTTATGGCGAGGCCAATCAGGAAGAAGTCGCTTCACTGGTCGAAGAAGGCGTCGAGATCGTGCCACTGCCAACCCTGCCGGATGAGGCAAATTAAGCGGATCGACGCCTGATTTATTTGGCTGTTCTTTCTGCCATGATCATGTAGTTGACATCCATATCCCGCGAGCGGTTCCAACTGTCGGAAATGGGATTGTAGAACACCCCGAGCCTGTCGATTACATCCATGCCAGAGGCGGTCAGCGGTGCTTCCAGTTCTTCTGGCCTAACAAGCTTCTCATATTGATGGGTCCCCCGCGGCAACCATCGCAATACCTGTTCGGCCATGAAAATGGCCAGCGCCTTGGCTTTGGCGGTCCGGTTGATGGTGGCGACTATCATCACTCCACCTGGCTTCACCATTTCGGCACAGGCGGTCATGAACAGATCGACATCTGCAACATGCTCGACGACCTCCATGTTCAACACTACGTCGAATTTTTCACCCGCTGCAGCAAGGTCTTCCGCCGTCGTGGCACGATAATCAACCACAACGCCAGACTGCTTGGCATGTAGGCGGGCAACTTCGATATTGGTCTCGCCCGCATCGGCTCCCACGACATTGGCACCCATTTTGGCCATTGGTTCGCTGAGCAGACCGCCGCCGCAGCCGATGTCGAGCACCCGCAGCCCTTTCAGGGCATTCGGTGCGCGGGTTTCAAGGTCGAAATGGGCGCACAGTTTCTCTCGAATATAAGTTAGTCGTACAGGGTTGAACTTGTGCAAGGGCTTGAATTTGCCCGCTGGGTCCCACCATTGCGCAGCAAGCGATGCGAAATGATCAATCTCTGACTGATCAATCGTGCTGTTTTCCGAAATCGGTTTTCTTGCAGCACCAGCTGGCATGTCGAACTCCTTTGTATTGCTCTTTGTGTCGGTTTTTGAGAGAAAAAAGGCAATAGCCATAACGTGCGGCAAATGGTGCATGTTATGGCTGATTCTGTAAAAAATGACCTCTCGACGAGGAATGTTGGTCGCCATCCGGCCAAAATTCCTTCTGCCGGAAAGAAAATTATGGCTATTGAACTGATTGCAAACCCACTTCGCGGCACCGGCTTATCGAATATGGAAGGCCTGGCTGACGGGGAAGTTGAGACAGACGCAACTGCTGCCCTGGCTCTTTATCAGCATTGTCCAGCCAAACACGCGACACCTGTAATAAATGATGAATCCCTGGCCAGGCAGGCGGGCGTTGCAGAAGTATGGCTGAAGCTGGAAAGCGAGCGCATGGGGCTCGGCAGTTTCAAGGCTCTGGGCGCGGCTTACGCCATCGCCAAGGAGGCGGCAAAGCGTGCTGATGCTGCTGATGCAGATTCCATGGCAAAGGCATTGGTGGGTGAGACCTACATCTGTGCCAGTGCAGGCAATCACGGACTTTCAGTGGCTGCGGGCGCGCGGTTGTTTGGAGCCCGCGCGGTCGTGTTGTTGGCCGACACCGTACCGGAGGGGTTTGCCGACCGGTTGCGGGAAAAAGGTGCTGAAGTTGTTCGAGCTGGGGCCGACTATGAAGCAAGCATGGCAGCATCCAAGAAAATGGCTGCCGATAACGGCTGGAACCTTCTCTCAGATGGCTCCTGGCTGGGCTATTCCGACCCCGCTCGCGACGTTATGGAAGGCTATCTGATCATGGGTCACGAGGTGGCGGATCAGTTGGAGTTGGCCCCTACCCACGTGTATTTGCAGGCCGGTGTCGGAGGACTGGCCGCCGGTTGCACCGCGACCGCAAGAACACGCTGGGGTGATGATGTGACCCTGATCGTCGTAGAACCCTCAGCTGCACCAGCGCTGATTGAAAGTGTCAAAGCGGGCACCTGCGTTGACACAACTGGTCCGGTTTCCTCTATGGGCCGTCTGGATTGCAAAACACCGTCTCATTTAGCCCTGAAATATCTGGCGCGTGAGGCCGATTTTTTTCTGACCATTGATGATGTAGCGGTCGAACAGGTGGTCGACGAGTTGCAACAACACGGCGTTCAGACTTCGCCCTCAGGTGCGGCAGGGATTGCAGCGCTTTTGAAACTGCCAGACAGCGAACAGCTCGGACTTAACGCGCAATCGCGGGTACTTTGCTACATATCCGAAGGGCCAGCCTGATGGATTTTGCCGTTTCGGAATTTGAGCAACGCACCACTCGGGCTCAAAAACTGATGTACGAACAGGGCATTGATGCGCTGTTTTTGATGAGCGAACCGGAAGTGCGCTATTTCACCGGGTTTCGCACTTTGTTCTGGCAAAGCCCGACGCGCCCATGGTTTCTGATTGTACCTGCCAAGGGCAAACCGATCGCCATAGTTCCTGAAATTGGTGCGCCGCTGATGCGCCAGACCTGGCTGGATGATGTCCGGACCTGGGCTTCACCAGACGAAAGTGACGATGGCCGAAGCCTGGTCACGGCAGAACTGAAAAAACACTCCAACGTGGGTGTTATGATGGGTCGGGAAAGCCAGTTGCGCATGTCGCTGGTGGATTTTCAGCAGATCCGGCTGGATCTGACCAGCACACGCTTCGTTGATGTGTCGCAGTTGATTGCTGACTTGCGGTTCGTCAAATCGGAAGCCGAAATTGATATACTTGGCCAGATATGCGGCCTTGCGTGTCGGGCATTTGATCGTGCACCACAGCTATTTCATCAAGGTCAGCCGCTGAATGAAGTATTCCGCAATTTTAAGATTGAATTGCTGAAGCAGGGAGCTGAGGAAGTGCCTTATCTGGTTGGTGGGGCAGGAGCTGCTGGCTATGGCGATGTGATTTCACCGCCAAGTGTCGATCCAATTCGGGGTGGCGATGTGTTGATGCTAGACACGGGCGCTACGTTAAAAGGCTATTTCTGCGACTTTGATCGCAATTTCAGCGTTGGTGAGCCGGTGGATGCAGTCAAACGGGCTCAAGAAACCCTGTGGTTGGCCACCGAAGCTGGTCTTGCCGCCGCCCGTCCGGGAGCCACCTGTTCCGATGTGTTTGTTGCCATGCGGAATGTGATTGGCCCGAGTGCCGGAAATGTTGGGCGCTATGGCCACGGTCTGGGCATCCAATTGACGGAAACCCCTTCACTGATCGATTGGGACCAAACGGTCTTACAGGAAGGCGCAACGATCACGCTGGAACCAAGCATGGAAGTGCAGCCGGGTTACATGTTGGTGCATGAAGAAAATATCGTCATTCGCGATGGATTGCCGCAATTGCTGACCAAGCGCGCACCACGTCAAATGATGCGCATTTAGGCCACACCGTCGGCCTTGGGGTCTTTCTTTGTGGGAACCGGATTGCTGACTGGCTGCTGATATTCTGCCTTGCCAGAAGTATCAGTGGCGCCGCCTTCCCGCTGCCAGACATGGAATGGCGCCATGCCGGGTCGAACATTGAGCTGTGCGCGCAACTCATCGGTCACACCATCATTCATGGCAAAGCCGCCGCCTACTTTGGTGTAGACGTCATAAAAATCGTCACCGAAAATCTTGATGTGCTCAGGTACGCCAAATTCACGCACCCGATCCGCATCTGTTGGCAGGAATTCGCCGCCCTCTTTGGTGGCAATATCGTTGTACGGCCCGGGGAAGGAAAAAATCATCCGTCCGCCGGGTGCCAATAGTCGGGCAAATTCGTCGAAATGATCGCCATAATGTCCAGGCAGATGTTCCAGAATGTGATTGTGAATGACGCCGGTGAAGTAGCCATCCGGGAAATGGGCAAAGTCATCTGGAAATTTCAGCCGCAGGCACGGCGCATAGGGATAGCGTTCTGGTTCCGCGTCACTGACCGTATAGGCCGTTCCGAGTGTCTTCGCCAAAACCGGATACAGAGATGGCTCTGGTGCCATATGCAGAATTCGGCCATTAGAATTGGCCTCCAGCAGCGGAAATAACAGGTTTTCATAAACCGCAAGCCCAACCCGGTGCCGTGCCTTGCCCTTGCAGGAAGTGCACATCTCACCTGGGCGTCCCTTATAGTCGCGGAAACTGGTGCTGCCACAGATATTGCATTGCGGTGTCATGGGGCGGTTCTCCTGGGACGATTCTCATATGGCGGTCGGCAATTTTTGCTAAGAAGCTGCCAAAGGCGGCAATACTGGCTGCTCAGATATAGGCTGATTGTGGCAATCACAAGCGGCATGACCTTCACCAAACCTGCTTTTGATCGTCTGTGAGGCCGAACTCCTGCCATTGGCCGTCAAATTATGGTCCTCCGCGCGGTTCGCCACATTGCCCTTCGTCGCCGCTTGGTTTATGGCAGCACCAGATTCAGGCGTGCTTTCACCAGCGTGCCAGCTAATTAACGCAGGTGACAATCCTTCATGGCCCGGTTGGTGATGAAATTTGGCGGCACATCGGTCGCCGATCTGGAACGGATTTACAACGTGGCCCGCCACGTCAAGCGCGAGCATGACGCTGGCCACGAAGTGGCTGTTGTGGTCTCGGCTATGGCTGGCAAGACCAACGAATTGGTCGGCTGGGTCAATCAAATGCCCCAGGTCACCGGTGCCAATGCGCCGATATTCGATGCCCGAGAATATGACTCCATCGTGGCTTCCGGGGAACAGGTGACTAGCGGCTTATTGGCGATTGCATTGCAGTCGATGGGCGTCGATGCACGCTCCTGGCTTGGATGGCAGATCCCGGTGAAAACCGACAATGCCCATGGCGCTGCCCGTATCGAAGATATTGATGGTTCCGAATTGATGGCCCGCATGTCGACGGGGCAGGTCGCCGTCGTGGCTGGTTTTCAGGGCGTTGCGCCTGACAATCGCATTGCCACTCTGGGTCGCGGTGGTTCCGATACCAGTGCTGTGGCGCTGGCTGCCGGAGTTAAGGCCGATCGATGCGATATTTATACCGATGTGGATGGGGTTTACACCACCGACCCGCGCATGGCGCCGTCGGCCAGTCGGCTGGACCGCATCACATTTGAAGAAATGCTTGAAATGGCGTCGTTGGGTGCCAAGGTGTTGCAGGTAAGATCGGTCGAACTGGCCATGGTTCATGGCGTGCGCACTTTTGTGCGTTCCAGTTTCGACGATCCGGAATCGATCGATTCAAGCGACGGAGCCAATCCGCCTGGAACTTTGATTTGTCATGAGGATGAAATAGTGGAACAGCAAACCGTTACGGGCATCGCCTATTCAAAAGATGAAGCTCAGATTTCCCTGCGTCGTGTCTCTGACAGACCTGGCATTGCCGCTTCCGTGTTTGGCCCGCTGGCTGAGGCCCATGTCAATGTCGACATGATTGTGCAAAACGTTTCTGAAGATGGCAGCGTCACAGATATGACATTCACAGTGCCGGCTGGTGACCTCGATAAAGCGGTTAAAACGCTGGAGAAATCCAAGGAGCAGATTGGCTATGAAGTCGTTCAGTCTGATTCCGGCATGGTCAAAGTGTCGGTTATCGGCATCGGCATGCGCAGCCACGCAGGGGTTGCATCTTCGGCCTTCCAGGCACTGGCTGACAAGAGCATCAACATACGTGCGATCACCACATCGGAAATCAAGATTTCCATTCTGATCGACCAGGACTATACTGAGCTTGCCGTGCGCACTTTGCATTCGGCATACGGTCTAGATAAAGATTAGCTGAAATTCATTTAGGAATCCGCCATGTTTGACCAGGGAACTGGTCCACGGGTTCTGCTGAAAAACCTTCGCGAGGCGATGGCGGAACCCCTCGGGCCCCAGGAGCGGCTCGACCGTATTGTGCAGCAAATCGCTGCGGCAATGGGAGCTCAGGTGTGTTCGGTTTACGTGCGTCGCGCCGATGATGTGCTGGAGCTTTTCGGCACCTATGGTCTGAAAGCCGAAGCGGTTCACCAGTCACAATTGCGGGTCGGTCAGGGTCTGGTGGGTACAATTGCGACCGCTGGCCGACCGCTGAATTTGGCGGAAGCTAAAAAACACCCGGCCTTTGCCTATCTGCCAGAAACCGGAGAGGAACTTTACAAAAGCTTCCTTGGTGTGCCGATGAAACGGGCAGGGCGTCCGCTCGGCGTTTTGGTGGTGCAAACGACAGAAACCAAAGTCTTTGATGACGAAGAGGTCGAGGCGCTGGAGACGGCCGCGATGGTGCTGTCGGATCTGGTTGCGTCGGGTGATCTGAAGGGGTTGGCGCAGCAGGGAGCGGAGCTTGATCAGTCCGGCCCGCTAAGCCTGACCGGTATGAGATTGTCGGCCGGCATCGGGGTGGGTGAAGTTGTTTTGCATGAGCCACGGGTTGTTGTCGAACACCTGTTTGGTGATGACGAAGGTGAAGAGTTGAATCGCCTGCACAAGGCCGTACAAAATGTCCGTGCCTCGGTGGATGAATTGCTGTCGCGCAATATTGATCGCACCGAAGGATCCAGCGGCGATGATCATGTCGAAGTTCTGGAGAGCTACCGCATGTTCGCCAATGACCGTGGCTGGGTGCGGCGCATCGAGGCGGCCATCAACCAGGGTCTGACGGCAGAAGCTGCAACTGAAAAAGTAAGTCAGGAAAACCGTTCCCGACTAATGCGTTCCAGCGATCCTTACTTGCGCGAGCGATTAACTGATCTTGATGACCTGTCCCGTCGTCTGATGAAGGAGCTGATCGGCGATTCGGCTGATCCGGCGTCGGAAGGCAAGAATTTTGTTATTGTCGCCAGAACCATGGGTGCTGCAGAACTGCTGGACTATGACAGCGAGTATCTCCGCGGGTTGATTATCGAAGAAGCGGCGGCGACCAGTCATGTGGTGATCGTCGCCCGTGCTCTGGGTATTGCCGTGGTTGGTCAGGTACCCGGGTTTGTCGCGCGTGCTGAAAACGGTGACGGTGTCATTGTCGATGGCGATGATGGAAGCGTCCATCTGCGCCCCGCTGAAGATGTCAAAGAAAGCTACGTGGAACGGGTTAAGTTCCGCGCCAAGCGAGAAGCACGGTTCGACGCCCTCAGGGATTTGCCTTCGGTGACGAAGGACGGAGTCAATATCGACCTGCTGCTGAATGCCGGTCTAACCATGGACCTGGCTCAGTTGGAGCATTCTGGTGCTGCCGGGATCGGCCTGTTTCGCACCGAATTGCAGTTCATGATCGCCAGCCGCATGCCGCGCATGATGGAGCAGGCGACCTTCTACAAATCTGTGTTAGACGCTGCGGGCGATAAGCCGGTTACTTTCCGCACACTGGATGTGGGAGGGGATAAAGTTCTGCCCTATCTCCATGCAGTCAAAGAAGACAATCCTGCACTTGGCTGGCGGGCAATCCGTTTAGCGATCGACCGTCCAGGATTGTTGCGGATGCAAATACGCGCCCTGCTTAAGGCTGCCAATGGCCGTCGGTTGAAGATCAAACTGCCAATGATCACCGCCGTCACCGAGCTTGATCAGGTCAGGGCGCTCATAGACAAGGAAATCGAAGCTCAAGCCCGTTTTGGCCACACATTGCCAAGCGAAGTGTT
>JBDVMU010000039.1:0-56172 GCA_039969995.1 Rhizobiaceae bacterium | reverse complement strand
CTGCTCTCAACCGATTTGGCAATCCTCTCGACTGGCGCACTCATCCCTGCAATTTTCGGAATGATCCTCGGCCAGGCATTGCGCAAAATTCTATCGGAAAGCCAATTTCGCCGAGTCTTTTTGATCGCCCTGCTGCTGCTTGGTCTCTACATCACTGTCCAGACACTATTGTGACGAGATTATCAAATTGCGCTTGAAACCTGCTATCGCGAAGCACACAATCGACCGGTCCTCGTGCACCAAACCTGACCTGGTGGAACATCTCATGCCCCTATTTTCCGGACTGTCCGCCTTTCCAATCACACCTGCCGATTGCGACGGGCAAATCGATGAAACAGCCTTCGCCGAACTGCTTGAGCTGTTGGCAGATGCCAGCGTTCATTCCGTCGGACTGTTGGGCAGCACCGGCGGCTATGCCTATCTGACACGCGAGCAGCGACGACGCGCCGTGAGCGTTGCCAGAAACACATTGGGTGGGCGTATACCCGTCATTGTCAGCGTCGGTGCACTGCGCACGGATGAAGCTCAAAAGCTGGCCCGCGATGCCGGGGCTGAGGGCGCAGACGGGCTGTTGCTGGCTCCGGTCTCCTATACACCACTGACGCAGGAAGAGGCCTATCGGCATTACGTCGCCGTTGCGTCTGCAACCGAATTGCCGCTCTGCATCTACAACAATCCCGGCACCACCAATTTCAATTTTAGCGTCGAATTGCTTGACCGACTGGCGCAACAACCGACCATCAAGGCGGTAAAAATGCCGCTGCCGCCAGACCGGGATTTTGCCAGCGAGTTGGCCCGGCTGAAGGCGAATGCACCGGATGATTTTGCGGTGGGTTACAGCGGTGACTGGGGCTGTGGCGATGCCCTACTGGCGGGGGCGGATGGCTGGTTCAGCGTCATTGGCGGGTTGCTGCCGAAGCCATCAATGGAACTGGCAAGGGCGGCAATGGCAGGCGACAAGGATGAGGTCGCCCGAATCAACGCTTGTTTCCAACCGCTCTGGGAACTGTTTCAACAGTTCGGTAGTTTGCGGGTGGTCTATGCGGCCATGAACATACTGGAATTGAGCCAGGCCCAGCCACACCTTCCATTGCAGCCGCTTGCACCAGAGCAAATGGCACGGGTCGCAGCGGCGCTGGACCGAGCCAATTCGTCGAGTGTTGCCCCAAACTCATAACTGGGCAGGTTCAGGTCTGAAACCTCGGCTAAGCCTCCCCAAGCATGACCAGCGTTGTCTGTTTGAGCGAGCCCAACAGTCGTGACAAATGCTCTGCGTCATCAGCATTGTATTTGAAATTCGACGACGAAGTTTGAAACAGTTCGGCCATGGCGCGCGGGGTCAAACCATGCGCCCCTAACTGATCTTCGAAAGGTCGAAACTGCACTTCCAGCATGTCTTGCTTTGACCGTTCGGCAAACGCCAGCTCTTCAGCCCCGATTTCCCGAAATCCCGACACCAAATCGGCCGCATCGGGCATCTGGCACAACATCTGGTAATAATGCATCACGGCCAATTGCAGATAGGCGTCCAGCTTGTCGCTCATTGACGAGGTTTTTTCAAACGCTGCCTGAATTTCTACCTTTGTACCATTGGTGAGATGGGTGACTGCGGCTCGAAGCACCTCTTCCTTATTGGCATAGCTGGCATAAAGCGTTTGCCGCGAAACCCCTGCATTTTCAGCAATATCGCCCATGGTTGTGCGCCTCACGCCATAACGTGAGAACACCTCAATGGCACAAACGATAATTTTTTCCTGCTTGGTACCCATGAAAACAACTTGACAAAATTTGTTTTTTTGTCAAATTCCCGTCTCAGTCACTGCTTCCACTTCCAGCAGTGGCGCAATTTCTGCCTGAATTCAATCCTAGATCACTGGCGCCATGCGTGGAGGCAATTGAATGAATCTGACGGTCAATGGAGTTTCTCACGAAGTCGATGTCGAAGACGACATGCCACTCCTGTGGGTATTGCGCGATGAGCTTGGCATCACCGGAGTCAAATATGGCTGTGGTGTTGCCCAGTGTGGGGCCTGTACGGTTCACGTTGACGGCATGGCGGTGCGCTCATGTCAGGTGCCGATAGGAGACCTCGAAGGTCAGGTCACCACGATTGAAGGGCTTGGTTCGCCGCAGGCCACACATGCGGTACAGGCCGCCTGGATTGAACATCAGGTTGCCCAGTGCGGCTACTGTCAATCCGGTCAGATCATGCAGGCCGCTTCGCTGCTGGAGCTGAACGACGATCCCAGCGACGATGAAATTGATGCCGTCATGTCAGGCAATCTTTGTCGCTGCGGCACCTATCCACGCATCCGTGCTGCCGTGAAGACAGCTGCTAAAACCATGCGGGAGGCGTGACATGGGACGCATGAAAACCATTGCCCGTCGTACATTTCTGATCGGCTCGGTCGCGGTGGCAGGTGGCGTCGCTTTTGGCACCTATATGGTCAAGCGCGATCCGGCCAATCCTTTGATCGATGATCAGCAAGCCGGTGAGGCTGTATTCAACCCCTGGGTCAAGATTGATGGCGACAAGATTACCCTGATCACCCCTCATGCCGACAAAGGCCAGGGCGCAGTCTCAGTTCAGGCCGCCCTACTGGCAGAAGAACTGGATGTCGAGTTCGGCCAATTTGATACCGATTTCGGCAAGCCCAGCAAGGCTTATTGGAACACTGCTTTTGGAGATGAAGGCGCGCCGTTCATGTCCACCGACCAGAGTTTTTTGGCAGAAACCACCCGCGGCATCATGGATGCGCTGGTCAAGGTGATGGGTGTGCAGGGCACTGGCGGCTCTTCCTCCGCGCCGGACAGCTATGAGAAATTGCGCCGCGCCGGTGCGGTGGCCCGCGAAACGTTGAAAATGGCCGCCGCCAACAAAACAGGCTTGTCAGTTGAACAGTTGAAAACTGCAAATGGCATGATCATCCTGCCCGACGGCAAAACCATCGCCTATACCGATCTGGCTGTTGATGCTGCGCAAATTCCACCAATCACCGAGGTGACGCTTCGGGATCCATCGCAATGGCGGTTGCTTGGCAAACCGATGCAGCGGCTGGATATCGTTGCCAAGTCCACCGGCACACAAAACTACGGCATTGATGCCAAAGTCGACGGCATGGTTCACGCTGCCGTCAAACTCAATCCCCGCCAGGGGGGCAAGTTGAACAGCTATGACGCTGCCGACGCCAAAGCCATGCCTGGGGTCCGTGAGATTGTCGAAATTACCGGAGGCGTGGCGGTCATCGCCAACAACACATGGCGGGCCTTTCAGGCTGCTGATGCGATTGAATTCGATTGGGGGCCAGCCCCCTATCCAGCCGAGCAGTACGACCACTGGAAGGCTCTGGCCAGCTCTTTCAATGATGACCAACTAGATTCCCAGTGGCGCAATGACGGTGACGTGGACATAGCGCTGGCCGAAGGTCGCGTGTTTGAAGCTGAATACCGCTCGCCTTATGTTGCCCATGCGCCGTTGGAACCGCTCAACGCCATTGTTTTGGTGGAAGAGGCGGGCGTTCAGGTCTGGACCGGCCACCAGATGCCGCGTCAATTGCAGTTGCTGGTCGCTGGCATAACCGGCCACGAACAGGAACAGGTCACGCTGCACAATCAATATATGGGAGGCAGCTTCGGACACAGGCTGGAGTTTGAATACGTTAAACAGGCCGCCGAGATCGCCAATGCCATGCGTGGCACACCGGTCAAACTCACCTACAGCCGTGAAGAAGATTTTGCCCATGACTTCCCGCGCCACCTGTCGATTGGCCGCGGTCGCGGTGTCTCCAAGAATGGCAAGGTCGTAGCTATGGATCTGCAGATTGCCTCACCATCGGTTTTGGGAAGCCAAATGAGTCGCGCCGAAATTCCTGTCCCGGGACCCGATGCACAAATTGCCACCGGCGCGTGGAACAATCCCTACGACCTGCCCAATTACCGCATGCGCGCCTACCGCGCTCCCGAACTCGCACCCGTCTCTTCATGGCGGGCGGTTGGTGCTCCGGGGGCCGGCTTTGAATTCGACTGTTTTTTGGATGAGTTGATCCATGAAGCCGGCGCCGACCCAATGGCGGAGCGGATCCGACTGATGAACCATGATGTTTCCCGCAAGGTGCTGGAGACGGCTGCTGAAATGTCCTCATGGGGCGGTGAATTGGCTCCTGGCAAGGGGCGCGGTGTTGCCTTTGTCGAAAGCTTTGGCGTGCCGGTTGCCGAAGTTGTGGAAGTGACAGCGACAGAGGCAGGCATCAAGCTGGACAAAGTCTGGGTTGCCTGCGATGTCGGCCGCGTTCTGGATCCGGCGAACTTTGAAAATCTGGTGCAGGGCGGGGTGATTTTCGGCCTTGGTCACGCGATGAACTGCGAGATCACCTATGCTGACGGCATGGCCGAGCAAAGCAATTACCATGCCCATGAGGGCATGCGGCTCTATCAATGTCCACAGATCATGGTCAAAGGCCTGGAAAATGGCGGCCGGGTGCGCGGCATCGGCGAACCGCCGGTTCCACCCGCAGCGCCGGCTCTCGCCAATGCAATTTTTGCCGCCACCGGCAAGCGCATTCGCGAGTTGCCGCTGAGCCGTCACGTGGACTTCGTTTGAGGAGAATTGCATGAAAAAGCACCGTTTTGCGGGCCTCCGATTGTTGGCTTCGGTAGGCGTTTCCGCTGCTGTCTTTTCTGCAATCGCCGCCGAACCTGCGGGCACCAACCGGGTGATTAATGAAATTATACCTGGCTCAGTGTCAGTCGAAGAAGGCCTGAAAAGCTGGCAGAAGTTTTATGAAGTGGCGTCGCATCCACGCTGTTCCAATTGTCACACTGGCGTGGACAACCGCCCCATGTGGTCTGGGCCGAGCTACGGCAAGACCCGCGTGCACGGTATGAATGTCAATGCAGGCGAAAGCCGAATTGGCGCCGAAAGTCTGCTCTGCTCGACCTGTCACACGACGCTGCGGGCACCTGATCCAAAAGCCAATTCAGCACCCCACGCTGCCCCCAGAGTTGCAATGGCCTGGCAATTGGCACCGGTAGAAGCGGAATGGTTTGGCAAATCGTCAAACCATATTTGCAACCAGCTCAAAGATCCGACGCGCAATGGCGACCGCACGCTAAAGGAAGTTGCAGCCCATCTGGACCATGACCTGATCCTACATTGGGCTTGGAACCCCGGTGGGAACCGCGAGCCTGCGCCTCATTCGTTGCAAGAAACCATGGATGCCCTGTTGATCTGGGCAGCAGCGGGAACCCCCTGCCCGGTTCAGTAAGTCGACGCGCAGGCTGACTTTGGCGATGAGGACTATGACGACGCGTTGGGATTATCGGACACCGAAATGATCCAGTCGCGTACCTGTGCGGCCTGATTGGCAAGCGGTCGTGTGCTCGACCAGACCAGGTAAATTCCATTTCCGGTCTTCCAGGCCCACTCGGATTTTGCCGTCAGCAGACCACGATCTACCAGATTACGCACGATATGTTCCCAGCCGAACGCAAAGCCTTCGCCGGATACAGCGGCCTGCAGCACCATGGCATAGTCATTGAATCGCAGCCCCGCACTTGGAGCCACCTCTTCAGCCCCATGATGGGCAAACCATTGGCGCCACGTCGGACGGACCCTGATCGGCTCCTCCAGATGTATCAGGCGTTGCGTTGCCAGATCGGGCACCACGTCGAGCGATGCCGCAGATTGTAGCACTGCTGGGCTGGCTACCGGCATGATCACTTCATCGGCAATTCGCACGCTGTGACAGCCCGGATAGACCCCATCCCCCAACCGTATCGCCAGGTCGATATTTTCAACATCGAGATCAGGTTCCCGGTCGCTGGTCTGCATCCGCAGATCAATGTCGGGATATTGAGCATGCAAATCGTTGAGACGCGGAATCATCCAGTAATAGGAAAATGCAGACGACGAATTCAGCGTGACATAGTCCGACTGCCCGACTTGCCGAATTGACGCGACTGCCTGCTCGATTTCCGCCAGTCCCCGGTCTACTCCCACAAACAGCTTTTCTCCCAGCGGCGTCAGTTGCACTTTACGATGTCCGCGTTCAAACAACTGACAGCCCAGAGCCTGCTCCAGTTGCTTGATCGCCGCACTGACCGACGGCTGCTGCATATTCAATTCCTCTGCAGCCAGCGTAAATGAGCCAAGTCGCGCTGCAGCATCGAAGGCAAGCAGACTGCGGGGTGATGGCATTTTCTTCAAATTTTTTCGCATAGATTTTTTCTATGCTAATCATGTGATTATTCAAGGATTACCGGTGTTGTTTTCTGTCCTACAAACCAGTCTAACCCCGGTTACCGCGATGCGAGAGGAACAGGCCCATGTCCACCGACACATCAATAGACACGATGGCACAATCGACCCTGAACATTCAAAAGGACGACACAGCGGGCAAGAAACAGCTTCCCAGCCATGCCAAATGCGTTGTGATTGGTGGTGGGGTCGTCGGTTGTTCGATCCTGTTTCATCTGGCTAAATTCGGCTGGAAGGATACGGTTTTATTTGAACGTAGTGAGCTGACTTCCGGCTCCTCCTGGCACGCTGCCGGACAGATTCACACGATCAGTTCTGACCCCAATATTTCACGGCTGCAAAGCTACACGATCAACCTGTATCGCGAGATTGAGGAGTTGTCCGGCCAGTCTATTGGGTTGAACCTGACCGGCGGCTTTTACCTGGCTTCCAACAAAACCTGGTATGATTATCTGAAGCGCGAACGCTCCAAGGCCAGATATATGGGCCTGGAACAGGAGTTCATTTCCCCCAAGGAACTGGCCGAGCGGCACCCGCTGATCGACCCCAAGAACTATCATGCAGCACTTTGGGACGACCAGGATGGCGACCTTGATCCATCGGGCACCACCTATGCCTTCGCCAAGGCAGCACGCCACTATGGCGCTCAATATTTCACCCACACACCGGTGACGGCCACCAAACAGCGCGCCGACGGTCAGTGGGAGGTTACCACGGACAAAGGCGTGGTGATTGCCGAGCATGTGGTCAATTGCGGCGGTCTGTGGGCCCGCGAAGTCGGGCACATGGCAGGATTGCATTTTCCTGTTCAGCCGATGGAACACCATTATCTACTGACCGAGCGGATTGAGGAAATTGCCAATGTCGGCCGGCGGCTGCCGTGCGGAATCGACTATGAAGCCAATATCTATTTCCGCCAGGAGCGAGATGGGATGTTGCTTGGCACCTACGAGCCCAAAGGTTCGCCGTGGAAGGTTGATGGAACGCCATGGGACTTCGGTCATGAATTACTGCAACCCGATCTTGAACGTATTGCAGATCGCCTTGAACTTGGATTTGAACGTATTCCAGCACTGGCAAATGCCGGAATACGTCAGTCGATCAACGGACCTTTCACGTTTGGACCTGACGGAAACCCAATGATTGGACCGGTTCCGGGCATGACCAATTATTGGTGCGCAGTCGGCGTTATGGCTGGCTTCTGCCAGGGTGGCGGGGTCGGACTGACCATGGCGGAATGGATGATCGATGGTGAACCTTCTATCGATGTCTGGGCCATGGATGTTGCCCGTTTCGGCGACTGGGCCTCGCCCGACTGGGGCACGGTCAAGAGTACCGAAAACTATGAACGTCGCTTCGTCATGACCTTCCCGAACGAAACTCTACCAAAGGGACGCCTGCAGCAGACCACTGCACTGCATGACCGACTGGTCGCCAAGGGCGCACGGATGGGGCAATCATTTGGTCTCGAAAATGCCCTTTGGTTTGCTGATGGTCCCGAAGATGCATGGGAAGACCCGACTTTTGAGCGCAACCGAAGTCACGATTACGTGGCGCAGGAATGTGCCGCTGTGCGCGGTGCCGTGGGGGGCATTGAAATTGCCAACTTCGCCAAGCATTCGATCAAGGGGCCGGGAGCCCGTGAATGGCTCGACAAAACAATGGCAGGGTTTGTTCCAAAGCCCGAACGCATGACTTTGACGCCAATGCTGACAGCAAAGGGCCGACTTTATGGTGATTTGACAGTGGCTTGTCTGGACGACGAAGAGTTTATGCTGTTCGGATCAGGTGCCATGCAAGATGCCCACAGCCGTTTCTTTGCCAAAACACTGCCAGATGATGTGGTGCATGAAAACCAAACCCAGGCCTGGCACGGCATCGCCCTTTCGGGCCCGAATTCACGCGAGTTGCTGTCGCAGATCTGCCGTGATGATGTCAGCACCGATGCTTTCAAATTCCGCGATTGCCGCAAGACATATGTCGGCGGTGTGCCAGTTATCCTCAATCGCATCAGCTTTTCCGGCGAACTTGGCTATGAAATCTATTGCCGCCCACAATATTTGCTGAAGCTGGCGGACGCTATCGAGGAAGCTGGTGCTGATCTCGGCTATCGCTGGTACGGTGCACGCTGTTTGATGTCACTGCGCCTTGAAAAAGGTTGGGGGGCGTGGGGATTGGAATTCCGCCCAGACTTCAACGCAATCGAAAGTGGCATGGACGCCTTTATCAACTGGAAAAAGGACTTTGTCGGAAAACAAGCCACCGAGAAATTCAAGGCAGATGAGGTGGAGCGCAAATTGGTCACTTTGGTGGTGGAAACTGATATTGATGTGACACTTGATGAGGCGGTTTTGAAGAATGGCGAAGCCGTCGGCTATATTTCGTCGGGTGGCTTTGCCCACCGTGTTCAGAAATCGATGGCGATGGCCTATGTGGCCACCGAATACGCCAAAGCGGGCAGTCAATTGCAGGTTGAAATCCTCGGCAAATTTCATGATGCTGAAGTTCAGGCAGGACCGGCATACGATGCCAATGGGGCCAATATGCGCAGCTAACATTGTGCGGCGTCCCTGGCAGAGCAGCTCACCTAATCAGCGCACTGGACAGGATCAATGACCCAGACACTCTCAGACCACCTGGATTCCCAATTACGGGAATTGCGGGACACGGGCCTGTTCAAAACCGAACGGGTCATTTCCAGCAAGCAGGCAGGCACGGTATCGCTGTCTAATGGAGACCGGGTGATTAACCTGTGTGCCAACAACTATCTTGGCCTGTCTGACAACGAAGAGCTGATCGAAACCGGACGCGAAGCTTTGCTCCGCTATGGTTACGGCATGTCATCCGTGCGGTTCATCTGCGGCACGCAGGAAGAACACAAAGAGCTGGAAGCACGGCTTTCGACATTTCTCGGCATGGAGGACACGATCCTCTACTCCTCTTGTTTCGACGCCAATGCAGGTCTGTTTGAGACCTTGCTGGGGCCAGAAGATGCAATCATTTCAGACGCACTCAATCATGCATCGATCATTGACGGGGTTCGCTTATGCAAAGCCCAGCGCTACCGCTATGCCAATTCCGATATGAATGATCTGGAAACGAAGCTGAAAGAAGCCCGCGACACGGGCGCACGATTTATTATGATTGCTACTGATGGCGTCTTTTCCATGGATGGCTATCTCGCTCGCCTCAGCGATATTTGCGATCTGGCTGATAAATATGGCGCTTTAGTAATGGTTGATGACAGCCATGCCGTCGGCTTTATGGGTGCAAGCGGCCGAGGCACCCACGAGCATTGCATGGTCATGAATCGGGTCGACATTATCACCGGCACATTGGGCAAGGCATTGGGTGGTGCGTCTGGCGGCTATACTGCGGCAAGCAGACAGGTGGTGGAATGGCTGCGCCAGCGCTCCCGCCCCTATTTGTTTTCCAACACATTGGCTCCGGTGATCGCCGCGACATCTTTGAAGGTGATCGACATGCTGGAAGCGTCCAGCGCGCGGCGCGACCAGCTGATGTCTAATGCTGTGCATTTCAGGAAACGCATGGGGGCAGCTGGTTTTGATCTGCTCCCCGGCGAGCATCCAATCATTCCGGTCATGCTGCGCGATCCAAAATTGGCGCAGGACATGGCCAAACGCATGGATGCCAAGGGGGTTTACGTGGCACCATTCAGCTTTCCCGTTGTTCCCCGCGGTCAGGATCGCATCCGAACGCAGATGTCGGCGGCCCACAGTCAAACCGAACTGGATCAAGCCATCGATGCCTTCATCGAAGTAGGTCGCGACATGGAGCTGATCTCATGAGCAACAAGATGCGTGCGCTGGTTAAGGCCAAGGCAGAACCCGGACTTTGGATGGAGCGGGTCGACGTGCCTCAGCCGGAACCAGACGAAGTGCTGATCCGGGTCAGGAAGTCGGCCATCTGCGGCACCGACTTTCACATCTGGAAATGGGATGAGTGGTCAGCGAAGACCGTACCCGTACCAATGGTTGTTGGCCATGAATTTTGCGGTGAGATCGTCGATACAGGACCGGCTGCGAAGAAATTCCAGGTTGGACAGCGGGTCTCTGGCGAGGGTCATATTGTTTGCGGTATCTGCCGCAATTGCCGCGCCGGCCGCGGGCATCTTTGCCGCAACACACTGGGAGTTGGCGTCAACCGATCCGGTAGTTTTGCCGAGTATTTGTGCATTCCAGAAGACAATGTGGTGCCAATCCCGGACGATATTCCCGACGAGATTGCCGCCATTTTCGACCCACTCGGCAACGCAGTTCACACGGCTCTGAGTTTTGATCTGGTCGGGGAGGATGTGCTGGTCACCGGAGCCGGACCAATTGGCATCATGGGGGCGCTGGTGGCGCAACGGGTTGGTGCACGCAAAGTCGTGATCACCGATCTCAGCCCTTATCGCATAGAACTGGCAAAAAAGATGGGGGTGCAGCATGTGGTCCATGCAGCCGAAGATGACCTTGCCGAGGTGATGGCCTCTATTGGCATGAGCGAAGGGTTCGATGTTGGGTTGGAAATGTCAGGGGCGGCACCAGCTATGCGCGACATGATCGACAAGATGAACAATGGTGGCAAGATTGCCCTACTCGGCATCGCACCGACGGAATTTGCAGTCGACTGGAACAAAATCATTTTCAAGATGCTGCACGTTAAAGGTATCTACGGTCGCGAGATTTTCGAAACCTGGTACAAGATGATTGCACTGGTTCAAAGTGGCCTCGATCTGACCAACCTGATCACTCACCGGATTCCGATTGAAGACTACGAAAGCGGATTTCAAGCCATCGCAGGCGGCGAAGCCGGCAAGATTGTGATGGACTGGACCTGAGCCCCCCGGGCGACCAAAGACATACGGCCAGCCCGAAAGGTCAGGTTTGGATTAACTGGCTTCTGACAGGCAGCTCTTGAAAGATGCCGCCATGTTTCGAATGAGCATAAAATAGAGTTCAGGTCCGTTTTCAATTCCCGTCCCCAACGGGTCCAGCACACCAGGTTTGGCGTCAGTCCCTTCAGACACGGTGGAAACCAGCTTTGACTCAAACTGCGGCTCGGAGAACACGCATGCCGCCTTCAAGCCTTTGACTTTCGCCCGCAATTCTCCAATGCGTTCGGCACCAGGTATGACTTCTGGAGACACTGTGACGGAGCCCACTGCAGCCAGGCCAAAACGGCTTTCAAAGTGCTGATATGCGTCATGAAAAACGACGAAACCCCTGCCCTTTACCGGAGCAAGATCAGCTGACACCTCTGCTGTCAGCGCGTCGATCTTTGCCATTACAGCCTTTGCATTGGCCTCGTACTTTTTCGCATTATCCGAATCGGTTTCCACAAGCGCCTCTTCAATCTCGTGGACCAGTGCCTTGGCGTTCACCGGATCCAGCCAGACATGAGGATCGTACTCCCCGTGAGCATGCTCGTCGTGGTCCTTGTGATCCTCATCTTCGGCGTGCTCGTCATGCTTGTGCTCGTCGGGGCTCTCACCTTCAGCATGCTCCTCATGCTTGTGCTCGTCATGATCCTTCTCTTCAGCGCGTTCGTCATGCTTGTGCGTGTCGTGATCCTTTTCTTCAGCATGTTCGTCATGCTTGTGCTCGTCATGATCATTATGATCATCGTGGCCGCTGTGCTCATCCTCCTTGCCCTCTTCGTGACCATGTTCGTCAAAGGCGCCGCCTTCACGGAACTTCAAATTCACCAGATCATGGGCATCCAGAAGCTCAACAGCCTTTGCTTTGCCTGCGATTGCTTCAATTGGCTTTTCCAGAAAAGCTTCCAGCTGATGCCCCATCCAAAACACCAGTTCAGCGTCCTGCAAATCCTGCGCCTGCGATGGTTTCAATGCGTAGGTGTGTGGGGATCCAGCTCCGTCAACAATCAGGCTGGGCATTGCAACACCCTCCATCACAGCTGCAACAAGCGAATGCACAGGCTTAATGGAAGCGACGACTTTAACGTCGGCTTGCGCGGCCAGCGTGGTGGTAGAAAACAGTGCGGCGGACAACAGAAGCGATTTTACAAAACGCATAGGATACTCCCTGGAATGGCATGTGATGTTATTACATCTCACAATTGCGTAATGCTATAACGTGTGCAATAAGCCAAATCAACACCTGATTTTTGTCTGTCTTCGTAGGTGAACACGCAACATGCAGCTCAAACCCGATTCCCTGATTTCGCTGGACAAGGCCGGGGCGTACCGTTCCGGCAAGTGGTTGGTGCGTGGCGTTTCGATGCAGATCGATCGCGGCGAGATTGTCACCCTGATCGGCCCCAATGGATCGGGCAAATCTTCCACGGCGAAACTGGCGCTGGGCATATATCGGCCTGATGAAGGTGCGGCCAACCAGAAGCACGGTTTGACCATTGGCTATGTTCCTCAAAAACTCTCTGTTGACTGGACATTGCCGCTGACCGTCAACCGGTTTTTGCATCTCACGGGCCGCATCAGCAAAGCCGAAGCCCAGGAAGCGCTGGAGGCGACAAATACTGAACATCTGGCCAAGTCGGAGGTGCGGACCCTCTCAGGCGGCGAGTTCCAACGGGTCATGTTGGCGCGCGCGATCGCCCGCAAACCAGACCTTCTTGTGCTGGACGAACCAGTTCAGGGGGTCGATTTTAAGGGCGAAGTAGCCCTTTATCAGTTGATCAAGGATATTCGCGACCGGTTGGGATGCGGCGTCCTGCTGATTTCCCATGATCTGCATGTGGTGATGGCGGCCACTGATCGGGTCATCTGTTTGAACGGACATGTATGTTGCTCCGGCACACCGACTTCGGTTGCTTCCAGCGAGGCCTTCAAGGAATTGTTTGGTGCTCGTGCCTCTAGCGGCCTGGCGATCTACGAACACAAGCACGACCATGATCATCTCCCGGATGGCCGCATTCTGCACAGTGACGGCACAATCAGTGAGAGCCATGATCACGCCCATAATCATGAACATGACCACCAGCATTAAAGCGCTACCAACGAAGACGGATTGAATTGAATGCTCGACGACTTCTTTACCCGTGCTCTTATAGCCGGCATTGGCGTGGCGTTGGTTGCCGGCCCTCTGGGCTGCTTTATCATCTGGCGCAGGCTTGCCTATTTCGGCGACACGCTTTCGCACTCGGCGCTTTTGGGCGTGGCTCTGTCATTGTTGTTTGAGGTCAACACAACTCTGGCCGTATTTGCCGTATCGGTATGTGTTTCGATGGCACTGCTGATGCTGCAAAGACGGGCTGTATTGTCGAGCGATGCCTTATTGGGCTTACTGGCCCATTCGGCGCTGGCCATTGGGTTGGTGACGCTTGCCTTCATGACCTGGGTACGGGTTGATTTGATGGGCTTTTTGTTTGGCGATATTCTGGCGGTCACCCGTTTTGACATTTTGATTGTATGGTGTGGCGGCCTGCTGGTCCTGGCTATTCTGACCTATATTTGGCGTCCGCTTTTTGCCTCGACAGTCAACCGGGAACTGGCTTTGGCCGAGAAGTTGAACCCCGGACAAACCGACGTCATTTTCATGCTGCTGCTCGCAGCCGTGATTGCCATTTCCATGAAGATAGTCGGGGTTCTCCTGATTACGGCACTGTTGATCATTCCCGGCGCTGCCGCGCGCAGATTTGCCGGCAGCCCGGAACAGATGGCGGTTATTTCAGTGGTCGCTGGCGTCGCAGCGGTTTTCATGGGCCTGTTTGGCTCCCTCGAGTGGGACACACCGGCTGGCCCTAGTATTGTTGTAGCTGCACTGATCCTGTTTATTCTGTCCATTCTGCCGTTTCCCAAACGCAGATCGGATCGGTCAAACAACACATGATAATTTTGGCGAGACACAAGGAGCGCGCACATGACCAGCCTGGCAAATCTGCATACTGATCTCACCAAAAACCAGTCTTTGGTGCTTTCTGCCCTAAGCAATGCCAACGGGCCATTGAGCGCTTACACAATTCTTGATGAACTTCGAGTTGAGGGTTTCCGCGCACCGCTTCAGGTCTATAGGGCTCTGGACAAATTGGTGGAATTTGGACTTGTTCACCGGCTCGAAAGCCTAAATGCCTTTGTTGCCTGCCAGCATCCCGGCTGTGAAGGGCATGAAAGTAGTGCGTTCATGATCTGTGACACCTGTGGGCATGTCGAAGAGTTCTCCGACAACGCGCTGACAAAACGGCTGAGCAAACTGGCCACTGACGTTGAATTCAATTTGCAGAAAACCACTGTCGAACTGCGCGGTTCATGTGGCGGCTGCAAGACTGCCTAACAACCGGTGCGGCAACTGCCAGCTCGAAGGTGGAAATGGTGGGGGGTTCCGAGATTGAAGTAGAGCCTGTCAAAGCAAGCCTTTGCGCTGGAAAAATTGCCCCTAACGCCGCCAGCAGATCCATTGAACCTGAATCTGCTCTAGTTCAGATAGTCATCAACGATGCTGTTGAACAATCCGGGTTTCTCCAAATGTGCGGCATGAGCGCATCCCGGCAAAACGGCCAAACTGCAATCAGATATTTCGCGCCACAACATGTCGACCTGGGGCCATCGATAGGTTCTGTCCAGTTCACCCCAGACAACCAGCGTTGGGCAATCGATATCCGCCAGATTGTCGGCCCGTGACCAGCTTTCCATCGCATCCAATGCGGCCAGCATCGCCTGGAGTGTCGACTGCTCGGCAATGGCAGCGCAGTTTTCAAACTGCTCTGCCCGCTCATAGTCTGCGAACCAGGTTGCCGAAATTCGCCGGGCGGTGGGGCTAACACCATCGGCCTTAACGCGTTGTCTCGATTGCTCAAAAGTTTCAAAGCGACCAGGCAGATTGCCTGTGCAGGCGGTGCCGTAGAGAACAAGCCTGCTGACCCGCTCGGGTGCCAATGCGGTCATTTCCTGGACGATCATCCCACCCATGGAGTGCCCCAGCAGATCAAACTGATCCACACCCAAACTGGTTACATGGTCAAGCACAGAGCGTGCATAGCCGCCAATCGTGTCCGGCGCTTGCTGGTGGTTATTGGTGCCAAAACCCGGGTGATCCACGGCAATCAGTTCACGCCCCTTGCCCAATGTCTCGCGTTGCAGGTCCCATTGAGCACTGCCGCCCATGAAACCGTGGACAAGAACCAGTGGCCTCACTTGCGTTTGCCTTGCACGATGCGGTCGAGGATCATGGCGCAGAAGAGGATCGAGAATCCAGCCAGAATTCCCTGACCAACATTGGCGTATTGCAGGGCCTCCAAAACATCCTCGCCAAGCCCTTTGGCACCGATCAGCGACGCCACAACAACCATTGCAAGGGAAAGCATGATCGTTTGATTGATCCCGGCTCGAATAGACGGACTTGCCAGTGGAAGGTCGACCTTGGTGAGCAAATACCACTTGCTGGCGCCAAACGAGATTGCCGCCTCGCGCACATGTTCAGGAACACCGCGCAGCCCCAGAACCGTCAACCGGACAACTGGCGTGCCACCAAAAATCATTGTTGTGACAACCGCTGCAGGTTTACCGGTTCCGAAAAAGGCAATCACCGGAATCATGAAGACGAATGCCGGCATGGTCTGCATGAAATCCATGATCGGCTGGATGAACGAATAGAGCCGCGGGCGGCGGGCGCAGAGCATGCCGAGAGGAATGCCGATAACAATCGACAAACAAGCTGCGGTGCCGAGCAAAGCAAGCGTTGTCATGGCTTTTTCCCAAAAGCCCAGTAGGCCCATATAGGCCAGGAAGGCACCTGAGAAAATCGCTGTACTCACCCCCGCTGACAGCCAGGTCAGCAAAATGATAAAGCTGGCAATGACAATCCAAGGGGTCTGAACAAAGATCAGCTCCAAGCCGTCCAACATCAACCGGATGAAATAGGTGATGAAATCAAACAAGGCATCGCCATTTGTCACCGCAAAGGAGAAGAATGCTTCCACCCAGGCAATTGCCGTCAGACGGATCCCTGGAAGGGTCGGAAAATCGCTCAGCAGCGGATACCCGCCCGGAAAACTGTAATGCAACATGGCGACACCGACGATGGTGACCATGAAGACGGCGCTGAGCACGATGTCCTTGATTGGCATCGCATGGCGAATGGTCTTGTCGGAGAGCCATTCGGAAAATCGGTTTTCGAGCACCGTATTGGCCATGGCGCTTTGAGCCGCCTTGGCAAGCAGCAGGATGATCAGACCGGACAAGGCTATCCAGACGCCCTGATCCTGTAACTGATCTGCCTCCAAACGGATTCCACCAATAGCGCCTTCCAGGGAGTCCACCGTTCGCCGGTAGACGTCGACCTTGTCTGAATCGTTTTCGATGGCCGCTGCAAGCTGCTTACGGCGCAACTCCAGGGTGCCCTCGATGGAAGCAATTCGCTCTCGGGCTGCAGCAGCAAGGTCACCAAACAACCCCAATGCAATGCGCACGAAGCCGATGGCTTCGACGACCAAAAAGGCCACGGCCCAGTTCCATAAACCCCGGCCACCAAACCAGATCGGTCCGAACAAACCCGCCATCAGGTTAAAGGTCGGTGTGAACTTGGCATGCTTGCCAATCCTGTCGAACTGCTGGACGTAATAATCAGGGTTGGTGCGCACAAAGGTGGTGACATTTTCCCGGCGTTCTGCTTCCAGGGCGTCCGCCGCTTCGTTGCGATCGGCCAGTGCGGGATTGTCGGCAAGCGTGTTCATGATACTTCCGTCCCTTCGATAACAGTTCGCAACACATCGGCGCGGGTGATAACTCCCAAATCCTTGCCATCCTTTTCAACAATGATCGGGGCTTCATCGTCGATGGCTTTGTGAATGATGGTGCTCAGGGATTCGCTCTCTTCGATGCGCAGGGATGATTTTGGAATCTTGCCGCCACCGGCTTTGAATTGATCAATTGGTTGCATCACCGCATGGGCGCGCACCACTTTCAATCTGGAAATGCCGGCAACAAAATCGGCGACATAATCATCAGCCGGGTTCATCACAATGTCTTCTGCCGTACCGATCTGCACCACCCGTCCATCGCGCATGATGGCGATGCGGTGACCGACACGAACGGCCTCATCCAGATCATGGGTGATGAAGACCGTGGTCTTGTTGAGAATCTTTGACAGGCGAATGAATTCGTCCTGCAATTGACGACGGATCAGCGGATCCAGCGCGCTGAAAGGTTCGTCCATCAGCAAAACATCGGGATCGGCTGCCAGCGCCCGCGCCAGACCAACGCGCTGTTGCATGCCGCCGGAAAGCTCGTGGGCAAATTTGTTGGCCCAGGCGCTCAATTCAACGATGTCGAGAATCTTGGCTGCCTGCCGCATACGGTCATTCTTGCTGACCTGACGGATCTCAAGTGGCATGGCCACATTGTCGAGAACAGACCGGTGCGGCAACAGGGCAAAGTTCTGAAACACCATGCCGATCTTGCGGTTGCGGAATTCCCGCAACTCGGTCTGACCGAGCTTCATTACGTCGGTACCCTCGATGGAAATGCTGCCAGCTGTCGGTTCCAACAGTCGGTTGAAATGGCGCACAAGGGTCGATTTACCGCTACCGGAAAGACCCATAATACAGAATATTTCGCCGCGATTGATGCTCAGGTTCACATCTGCAACACCAACCACCGCATTGAACTGCTCCAACACTTCGGCCTTTCCAAGACCCTGTTGCTGAACGGCTTTGAGAGCAGCTTCGGGTTCCGCGCCAAAAATCTTCCAGACTCCGGAGACTTCAATCATGCAGTCATCAGCGTTGTCACTGTTCGAATTTGCCAAAGGAGTGCCGCCTATCAGAGTGTGTTGGTTTGCCCATCGGCACCGTCATTAAAGGTGCTGATGGGCTCGTCGTTAGTCTAGACTAGAGGCCCAGCCAGCCGTCAACACGGGCTGAATTTGCTTCCACCCATTCTTTGGCGACATCAGCCGGATCCCGGCCATTGCCGGAAATCTCAAATGCAAAACCGGAGACGTCATCCGATGTCAGGCTGAAGCGGTCGAAAAATTCTGCAATCGCTGGCGAACGGTCAGCCAGCGACTTGGACCAGGCGATCTGAACGTTTTTCAAAGCGTCCTTGGTTGCAACACTGGATTTATCGAACCAGTCTGGTGAATCCGATGGCTGAACCATCTTGTATTTTGCTGGATCAAACTTTGGTTCTGTCAACATTTTCACGTCGAACATATACCAGATCGCATGTGGCTTGTAGCAATAGAAAGCATAGCCTTCATTCTTGGCGATGGAGTCTTTCACACGGGCAGTCTTGACGCTTTCCTCAGCACGAACCGGCTCGACGAAATCCATCAACCCGTAGTCACGAACTTTGACCTGGTTAACATTGGCAGACGCCCAACCTGGAGCACCAATCCACATTTCACCCTTGCCATTGCCGTCGCTGTCCATCTTGGCAGCAACGTCCGGGCGACCAAGATCGGCAATATCTGTGATGTTATTGGCTTCGCCAAAGTTTTTGGAAACGCAGAAGCCCTGGTTACCTTCATAAGGATTGCTAGACAGCTGAACCGTGCCCGCACCGTCAACATATTTTTTGGTAAAGCTTTCCTGGTTTGGCAGCCAGACGTCAGGGTGAACATCAATGTCGCCCTTACCCTGGTCCATGGCCTGGAAAATGGTTGCGTTATTGCCCGGCACAAGACCCGCCTCACCGCCGATGCGGGTTTCGACCACGGTCTTCAGCAGGTGGGCAATAGCCTGCGCACCCGTCCAGGACGGCACGCCGATATTGACCTTTTCAGCAGCGTAGGATGCTGATGCGGCAAGGCTGAGCGCCGTTGCCAGGGTGATTGCCTTAAATTGATGTTTCATGAGTTTCTCCTATTTTATCAATGATGTTGGCTGTTGTTATTTTGGTTCATCAATGTTTGCTCATAGGCAAACAGTGCCGTTGATCCTCCCGTATGCAGGAACAGCACATTGTCCGAGGGTTTGAAAAATCCTTGCCGAACCAGCCCGATCAAACCGGCCATTCCCTTGGCCGAATAAACCGGATCAAGCAGAATTCCCTCATTCCGCGCAGTCAGTGAAATTGCCTCCAAAGTTGATTTAGCCGGGATGCCATACCCTTCCCCCACATAGCCGTCATCGACGTGAATGCGACTGGCTGGAATGGAACCGGCTTGTAGTTTTTCCAGCGTGGCATTGGTGAGTTTATGGACCGCGGCGATCTGTGGCTCACGCTTTTGACGCACGCTAATTCCCATCACCGGCAAGTGCCGCTGTGTGGCATGAAAACCTGCCACCAATCCGCTCTGAGTGCCGGTGCTGCCGGTACCCATAACCAGCCAGTCGAACTGTATGCCAGTCGCTCGCTCCTGGCGCTCCAGCTCAACGGCGCAGGCGGCATAGCCCAATGCACCAGTGGGATTGGAGCCGCCACCTGGGATGAAATAAGGTCTGTGTCCCTGTAAGCGCATCTGATCACTGGCCACCAATGCCTCAGCATTCATATCCAGTCCGATGGGCCGATATTCCAGACTGGTGCCAAATATATGGTCCAACAACACATTGCCGCTATTTTCATATCGTTCATCGGCTTCCGAAACCCGACGTTCCAGAAGGGCATGGCATTTCATGCCATATTTGCAGGCAGCCGCGGCCGTTTGTCGAACATGATTGGATTGAACCGCACCTTGCGTCACCAGCATGTCCGCATTCTGTGCGATTGCCTCGCCGACCAAAAATTCCAGCTTCCTGGTCTTGTTCCCTCCGGCAGCGAGGCCAGTGCAATCGTCACGTTTGATGTAGAGGCTTGGTCCACCCAGATGTTCAGCCAGACGTGTCATTGGTTCAATCGGCGTTGGTTGATGGCAAAGAGCCACCCGCGCAAACCTATCCAGGTCCAAGTTGCGATCTGCTGTAATTGGCGACACCGCCAGGCTCATTTCGAACTTCCCCACATCAATTCGTGGGGGAGCTTAGGAAGAAGCACCCATTGCATCCAATGCTATGTTTAAATAGCATTATGCAAATTTTGCATGAGGCAACCCAATGGACCTTTCTTGGTTTAAAGATTTGGAGAAGCTGGCGCGAACCGGCAATTTCTCCCAAGCGGCTCAATTGAGCAATATCAGCCAGCCAGCTTTCAGTCGACGGATCAAAGGGCTTGAGACCTGGGTTGGAACAAAGCTTGTAGACCGCAAGCGACATCCGATCTCGCTAACGACGGCAGGCAAACAAATGCTGGAGGCAAGTCAACAGGCTTTTGAGAGGTTGGAATACGAGCGGGCGCAAATTCTGGAGGCACAGTCCCTGCCCGATCGATACGTATTGACCTTTGGGGCTCAGCATTCAATTGGCTGGCGGTTTTTCCCGGCCTGGCTGCAGGCTTTTGAAAATGCCTACGGGCCGGTGATTTCCAAATTGCGCGCCGCTGACCTGCCCAGTTGTATTGATGCACTCTACCAGGGTGAAGTTGACTTCGTGATTGCGTATGAAAGTGCCTATACAAAGGACCGTCCAACCCCGCAGCCGACCCAGTCGCTGAGCATCGGCAGCGATGCTCTTATTCCCGTCTGCAAACCAGGTGGAGATCAGCGAGCCCTGTTTTCCTTTGAAGATGCGGAGGGTCCGCCAGTACCCTTTCTTCGCTTCGGTGAAGATGCGCCCATCACACAGCACATTGACCCGATGCTGGAACAGGCCGCAATTCGGCCACGCCTGACGACGGTTTATGAAAATTCGATGGCAGGTGCGCTGAGGATCCGTGCCCGAGATGGTGCCGGGGTCGCCTGGCTTCCGCAAAGCCTAGTAGCGCCAGATATTGAAGCTGGATTGCTGGTAGCAACCGGGCACAAGGATTGGCAGATCGACCTGGATATTCGAATGCATCGGCACAAGGAACACACCAACAAATTTACCCGAGATATCTGGGCCTATTTGTCGACACGCGAAAGAGTGCCGTTATTGGCCTCCATCTAAACGGCAAGGCCGTTTTGGGTTTAGCGGCGATAGGGTCCGGTCACAACAACTGCAGGCACATCATCAACCTCCCCCAGCTGGCTTGCGTCGCCTGCCTCAGCAGTGACAAGCAGCGAGCCTCGATCGCTTGAACTTATTGACGTGCGAACAGTTTTCTGCGCGCCCAAATGCAGCTTGATATCTCCTTCAGCAACCTCAGGCGCTAACGGCCAATGTCCGGTGGGTTCAAGGGCAAGTTCAATCTGCTGAGCGGCTCTGGAAAGGCTTTTGACGTGAGCCAGTTTCGGCCATAGAGCCGGAGGACCGGAACCTTGCACCACGGCATCCTGGAGCGTCTTGCTTGCAGGTTTCAGGGTTTTTATGGTGTCACCCGGCTGGATTGCCCCGGAGCCCACAACCCGCGCATAAATGCCAAAATAGCCGTGACCGAATTGCTCGACCATCAGATTATTGACGGGCAAGTCTCGCAACCCCGTATCAGGGTTAACCGCAGTTGCAGCGCAGCGCCGTGCGGGGCGGCCAAATTCCACTTCGGCCTCACCAATCCGGCAACGCCAACCGGCCAGCCCAAACTCACTCCAGGGCTCCAGGCCGTCGATGATCAGATTGCCGCGAAACCGTCGCATGTCCAGTGGAGCGCCAATTGCTCTGGACACAGCTTCCAACGTGTTCAAGTTCATGATGGAAAGTTGACTGTCAGGATAGTCCCAAAAGCCGGTAGGTTGCATTTGGGACGTGCGCTCGACCAGTCGAGGCCTAGAATCTGTCGAAGCTGCATCCTGCGCCCATTCCGGCAATGTCTTGCAAAGGTTATCAGGGCTCGACCAGTCAGGCTGAGCCGTCAAAAGACCGTCAGTGACAGCATTGATTAAAAAGGCGCGTGACGACCTCCACTCTGTTCCATCGATTGTCGGGTCGAGGGTCAGGGCGTATTGTCGGTCTCCAATAATTCCCTGATTGACTTCCAAGTTGGCACGCGGGATTTGCTGCCCCGGGAGGCCTTTGATGGGGTAAAGGTAAATTTGTTTGAGCACGCCCAATTGTTTCTTTCTCGCTCCAAACTGCGCACTCCTCTTACTAGGACTGGCCGCAGGGTTAAAACGAAAGACCAGCAGTCAATTGCTTGTCAAGCCAACTGGGTTTTGTGGTCAACAATTCGCCTGAGCAAGATGTGCAAACGTTCGGCTCAATAGAAGCAGCCTGTCTGGACTTTCCTAATGGGGACACAGCACCTTGATGCACTGTCGCAATCAGGATGGCCGGATCACGTGTGATCAGCAGCGGGCTTCGGATCAGTCAGATGCAAGGCCGTCGCCGTCACCACCAAAATAGCACTCGCCAACAC
The DNA here is from genome assembly GCA_039969995.1 of Rhizobiaceae bacterium. Lineage (GTDB taxonomy): Bacteria > Pseudomonadota > Alphaproteobacteria > Rhizobiales > Rhizobiaceae > Pseudahrensia. The sequence goes on along the minus strand of JBDVMU010000039.1, from coordinate 33,685 downwards.
AAGTGAAACCGCAAAGCTTTCGGTAATTGAATAGAGTGAACTTGCGAGCACAGGCCCTAACATCTGACCAATCGCGAATGCTGCTGTCATGATTGCCAGGTGCCTCATGATATCACTGGCAGGTGCAAGACGGTGGGTCTCTTTCATCCCCATCATGGTAATCACCATGAACGTTCCGCCCACACAAACGCCAGCTACAACAATCGATGCTATGTGGGGAAATACCACGGGCAAAACCAGGCCAAGAGCCATAACAAACTGGCTTGCCACCCATATTTGGCGGATTGAAAAAGCCTTTTGCAGCGTGCCGGCAACGAGGGTAGATATTAAAGCCGCAGTGCCAAAAATAGGCCAAGCCCATCCAAACACCATAGGGGAGGAAATCACCTCCTTTGCCATTAGAGGTAAGTAGGTGGCAGGGATGATATAACCAACGCCCAACGCCCCATATGGGATAACCAAACTCCACAATAGGGGACTTTTCTGTGCCGTTACCTGCGCAACCGTCTTTCTTTCATCTGGAATTTCCGAACCAATACTCAGGCAAATAACAGTTGTGACCGCTAAAGACAGGACCCCGAAAACCTGCCAGCTGGTTGCGCTCCCAAGGCCGCTTATCATGATTAGCATCGTGCCTAATCCAGCAGCGACAATCCCCAATCCGACACCCGAAAAAACCCAACCCTGCTTTTCAGATTGCCCCATTTCTGCGAGTTGCCTCACATAGTAGTTGCTCACTATCACAAGCGTCAAAGCACTGGTAAATCCAGCCAAAAATCGCAGTATTGACCACAGGACGATGCTGGAAGTGAGGCCCATGCCAATGGTTGAAACCGCCACAATGATGAGAGAAAATCGGAGTGTCGATTTTGGTGAGAACGGCAGTATTACGGCGAATAAGGCACCAAGCAAATAACCAACGAAGTGAATGGAGGCGAGAATTCCACCCTGTTCAATGTCTATTATCCGATCATCTTGCATCAACGGGAGCAAGGGCGTGTATGCAAAGCGTCCAATACCCATGGCAATCGCAAGAGCAAGTGTTGCAACAGTCGCGGTTTTCAATGCCGACATACAAAAGACTTCCATTTAAATGTTTAAGCTACCAGACAGCGCAGGTGTCGGATATGGAAAAGTAGTTACAAGCGTTCCCCACAACTAAGGGTTCTGAGCATTCTTTCGACAATGGGATTGCTTGCAAACAAGTCACCTTCTGGAGCGGGCAAGCCAGAGCCTCACAGCGCACCGATTGTCTCTACAACAACGCACCTTTCGTCCGTGGACGCTGCCTATATTTTCCGTCCAGCCGTTTCCCAATAGGGAGCCCGAAGCCGAGGTTTGAATATCTTGCCGCTGTCTTCCCGCGGCAGAGCTGCGTGGAAATCGATCAGTCGCGGATGTTTGAAACGCGCCAGCTTGCCTTGAAGAAAATCAATCACATCAGATTTATTTGGGATCCAGCCGTCTGACGGTTCGATGGCTGCGACGATCTGCTCTCCGAATTCCGGGTCGGGTGCGCCAAATACGGCCACATCGCGAATAAACGATGCCCGCATCAAGACAGCTTCGATTTCGGCGGGAAAAATGTTTGCCCCACCGGAAATGATCATGTCTTTTTTGCGGTCGGTGATGAAGAGGTAACCTTCGTCATCCAGCCAGCCCAGATCTCCGACTGAGAAATGGCCAAACTTTTCGCCATCGCTTTTGCTTTGCGGGTCATTTGAATAGTGAAAGCTACCGAATGCCTCCATCCGTGCGTGGATTTCACCCGTCTTACCATTCGGCAATTTATTGCCATCCGAATCAAGGATCAACAGCGTGCATCCCATCTGCGGGCGCCCGGCTGTGCCGGGTCTAGCAAGTGCATCTTCAGAAGATGCCATCGTCATGAAGCCGATTTCAGTGGCTCCGTAACTCTCCCAGAAGACCGGGCCCCACCACTCAATCATCGCGACCTTGAGATCGTGCGGCCAGGGCGAACCGGTGGACACACAATATTCAACCGAGGACAGATCGTATTTCGCCTTGATCTCATCGGGTAATTTCAACATTCGGCTCATCATCGTCGGCACCAGATAGATGTGCGTAATCGCGTGCGCCTCGATCGCGGCCATGAACGCTTCGGGTTCAAATCTGGCGGCAATCACGGTTGATACGTCTTCGCTGACCAGAGCTGCACTGGTCAGGGTAGATGGAGCGGAATGATAAATCGGCGCTGCGGTGAAGAAACGGGAGCCAGGCTTGAGTTGCAACATCTCGCTGCCAACCCGCCGCAATACCGCTTCAAAATCCTTGCGCGGACCAGAACTCGTGCGCCGAACACCTTTGGGAGTGCCAGTTGATCCGGAAGTATAGCGCATCAATGGACGCATGATTTCTCGATCTTCAAGAGCAGCATGGGTTTCGACAAGACCGCTCCACTCCACACTTTTATGGTCTGCGGTGGCCTGCGCGTTATCTATGCCATATGCCTCGCACAGTGCTGGTCCTGGGGTAACTGCCACCACCGTTAGCCCCTTCAATGCGGGGCGCAGTGGTTCGATCAGGTCTCGATGAATGATCACGAAGCGCGCATTTGCATCTTCGCAAATTGCCAGAACTTCGTCGGCAGCGGCATGCCAGTTCAGGGCAACGATCACCGTGCCGGCCAGCGCCGCCGCACGCATGATCTCCAATTGTTGCAGGTCGTTGCGCATGATCAACGCGACCGGCACATCCGCCCCGGCACCCAGAGCAATCAGCGCGCGGGCTCCCTGGCTGGCGCGTTGCTCAAGCATCGTCCGGGTCTGGCATTGATCGAAGTCAGCTACGAATGGGTCTGGCATGTGATCGCTTTCGCTGTGGTTGACCAGATCATATTCTTTCAATCCCATACGGAATCGTCAAACGTCACCTCGACATGCCCATAGGTTAATCAATGAGTTACAATTGTTTCATTTGTGTTGGCCACATCGCCGCCTAGACTGACGGAGCTTGTGTTCAGGAGGAGTGCCGCCATGTTTAGAATAAGCCTTTGCTCACTTACCCAATTGATCCGCGCGCTGTTTGGCGCTGGGGCGATAATTTATTCAGTGATGGCCCCTGCCGTCGCCCAGAGCCCGATGTTGCCACAAAAACAGACACCGCGTCCTGAAACGACATCAGGCGTACCGCATATACAGATCGGCATCACCCCGGACCCGGCGATATCACAGGCTCTGCTCAAACAGGTGGAACAATGGCCAGGTGTGCGTCTCGGCCCGACAAGAGTATCATTACCAGGGGCAATCGGCTTTCAACTTCTTGACGAAGTAGATTTGGCACGACCGGAGGTCATTGTTGGCGGCCGCGAATTTGCCCATCTTCATCCCAATGGCAGCCTCCATGCATCGCTTGATCCAGACATTGCCCGCGAGGCGGTGATCAGAGGCTGGGCCACCACCCACCCTTGGTCGCAGACGCGTCCGGGCTGGGAGGGGTTCGTGATGATCTACACCCCATCCAATGCATCGGAACTGGCCATTGTTGTTCAGCTGGTCAAAAGTTCATACAGCTTCGTAACCGGGCAATCGTTCGAAGACTGATGGGGACGCCCTCTCAATTCCGGAAGGAACACAAAGTAGTCGCGAAGGTGGAATGGTGACCTTTGGAATGGATGGCCAATTTACATACATACCTGCTGATCACTTCGCTGGTGAAGACTGCTTTGAATCCACTTTGCTGGTCGAATTTGGTGCAACGGATACCGGACTGGTCTCTTTGGATGTCGTTCAAACGGATCCATCCGACCCTGATTGCCCGCAAATGTCAGGATCTCCCGAAGATGGTGGAAACGGTGAGGTGTTTTATGGAAGTCAGGGTGACGACGCGCCGCATGATAGCGAGGGAACGCAGTACGTTTTTGGCCTTGAGGGTTTTGACAGCTTCATCGTGCAGGGCAAAACGAAAGACTTTAGTGTTGACCGAACTGACGACGGTGGAGTGGTTATCTGGAAGGGATGGTCATCCGGGGTTCTGACGGCGATGATCGAATGGAAAATCCCACCAAGTACCAGTATTTTTTCGGTGGAGATGGTGAAGACACAGTGGTTTATCAGGACAGCGGTTCCAACCATGAATACAGCAAAACCGACGATGGTGGATACGTAGTCAGGAACCACAATGGCGAATTCGACCTGCTTTATGACGTGGAACATGTCGAATTTCTGGATCAGGTTTGGGATCTGGAATAGGCGAATATGATTGGTTGACCGTTGGATATACTGTTTGAAGGTGGGATCCACGAAACTGGTTTCAACGCACCCAACGAAGTAATTCCCGTGGAAGCGCAGCGTTGCTCTTAGCAACCGCGCTGTTCACGCGAAGGGCTTGCACCTCCGCATCTTTGCCGGTGGGTGCAATTTCCCTAGCCTTCATGTTCGATAGGGTAGTAAGCCACGATGTCAGCTCTATTACGCAAACTCGCTCAATACGTTGTTCAAAAAATGTCAGTAATGATGCCATCTGGAAAGTAGGCTTCGGGTTGCGATCAGGTGACTGTTCAACACAAGCCTCGACTGTTGTCAGATAATGGTGCCAGTTACGTCTCTGGTGAACTGGCTGAATGGTTGGCCCGCGAAGACATGGATCATGTACGTGGTGCGCCGTACCATCCACAGACCTAAGGCAAGATCGAGCGTTGGCATCAATCCCTCAAGAACCGCATTCTTTTGGAAAACTACTTCCTGCCAGGTGATCTCGAAGCGAGCATCGAACGCCTCCCAGAACACTGCAATCACCATCGCTACCACGATAGCATTCAGAACCTGACACCAGCTGACGTCTACTTCGGACGAGGCGAAACAATTCTATTTGAACGCGAAAGGATCAAACGAAACACATTTAAACAGCGTCGTTTGCAATGCCGCAAACGCAGCGTTTCGCGAAATGACCTGGCGTGCGCTCAACAATGCCTTTTTCAAAGCGGTGTTGTCTGCGTCTGTGGTGATGTTCATCATGAACAGTGCCCATGTCTTTGCCTGGCTCTTGACGATCAACCAAATTCCTCAAGGGATTTCACAATACCTAGCCGATACCGCGAGCAACCAGATCATTTATATTCTGTTCGTCAACGTCTACCTGCTGGTCGTGGGATGCATGATGAACGCGGCAGCCGCCATCGTGATTTTCACCTCGATACTGTGCCCGGCTGCCATGAGCTTTGACATCGATCTGCTTGTTTTTGGCATCATCATGGTTGTGAACCTATCGATCGGCACAGTGACACCGCCACTCGGGGTAGAACTGTTCATTGCATCGGCCATCACCAAAGTGTCGATCGAAGACATCTTAAAAAACGTGTGGCCGTTCATCCTCGTTCTAATCTTTGATTTGCTACTGATCAGCTATTTTCCACCTCTTTCGCTATTTCTGGTAAGAACATTCGGCGGCTGACGCCGACCGGAGGAGTTCGCGACACATCGCTTGGGCTTCAGGACATCAACGTCTGTCGGTCTGTCAACGAAACGAAATTCTCCGGGCTGATTTCACTTTTGGCCTTGCACCATCATCTGTTAGGGAACTGCAAAACATGACCACCGCACTGTTAAAAATGACACCACCTGAAATGCATAACGGAACGCTTCGCACACCGATCGACCCGTCGCATCTTGGCACAGCGGTTTTAGACAAATCGGGTGAATTCGAAGCAGGCACGTATCACAGCTTCACGCTGACCTACACTGCAGGTCGTTTCGGTGTTGATGACAGTGGCAGCATCCGTGTGGTCTGGCGCTTTGCTACGGACCAGACAAACCCGCAGTTCGATGACCCGACCGCCGCCGGATACACTGAGGTCGTGGCCTCTAATAACGCCGTACTACAAGCCAGATTTGATCCCAAAGGCAATATCCGGCCATGGGACCGGACGCTGCAAATCAAGGTTGTCAAAGGCTTCATGAAAGAAGGTGATACGATCACAGTCCGCTTTGGAGTAACGGATCATGGTGGGCCTGGAATGCGCCTGCAAACCTTTTGCGAAAGCAGGTATGAATTCCGCGTGCTGGTTGACCCTATCGCGACCTACAACTTCCAAACATTGCCCGAGCAACCGGCCATCTCGATCGTCCCAGGCGCGCCTGAAAATTGGGTCGCGGTCGTACCGTCCACGATTGCACGCGGTGAACCATTTTCGCTGAAAATCAAAGCTGAAGACACCTGGGGCAACCCAACAAATAAGGCGGCTGCAACCCTGACCCCCAAAGCCAATCAGCTGGTTGAAAACCTGCCGGAAGTAATCGCCGTGCAAGACGGTGACTTTGCAACAACAATTTCAAACCTCAAGGCTAACGACGATGGCCCGCTGGAAATTACCCTGCACGCCCCAGACGGGTCGGTAGTTACAAAGTGCAACCCCGCGGCCGTTGCAGTTTCGCCGCCACTCAATAGCTATTGGGGAGATCTTCATGGTCAATCGGACGAAACTTTAGGCACCAACAGCGCCGCCGACTATTTTGCGTTCGGCCGCGACAAGGCTTTTCTGGATGCCTGCGCACATCAGGGCAATGATTTCCAAATGACAGATACGTTTTGGAAAGACCTCAACAAGGTTACCCAACATTTTAATCAGGACGGAGAATTCGTCACACTTCCCGGTTATGAATGGTCTGGCAACACGGCGCTTGGTGGAGATCGCAACGTATTCTTCCCTGTCGAAGGTCGCACCATGCGCCGATCATCTCATGCGCTGATCGAAGATCAAAGTGACGCTGGCACCGATTGCCACACGGCAGGTGAACTATTTGAGGCCTTTGCCGAAAACCAGGAGTGGGACGTCATCTGTTTTGCCCATTGTGGCGGGCGCTATGCCGACATCACCATGGCCCATGATGGCAGGTTCGAAAAATCTGTAGAGGTTCATTCCGCGTGGGGCACTTTTGAGTGGATCGTGCAGGATGCCTTCAAGAGCGGATACCGCGTCGGCATCATCGGCAACTCCGATGGCCACAAAGGCCGTCCCGGTGCGAGTTACCCTGGTGCCGGTTGGTTTGGTGCAGTCGGTGGACTGACGTGTTTCCTGATGCCAGAACTGACACGGGATGGCCTGATCGAATGCATCAACACCCGACACCACTATGCGACGACGGGTGGCCCAAGCGGTCGAATGCGGCTCGAAGTCACGGCAACATTCGATGGCCCTGCTACGCAATATTTTGACGATCCATTGCTGAAAAATGAATGTGAAACCGAGCCTTCCACAAAGGCAATGATGGGCGATATTATCCATCTTCCGTCAGGTGACGTTCAATTCGACGTAAACGTGAATGCAGCGTCTCCCGTACGCTGTATCGATATCTTCAACGGTATTGATCATCTGGAGTGCCATCGCCCTTATGGCGAAGAGGACCTGGGTAATCGTATTGGTGTATTATGGGAGGGGGCAGAATATCGCGGTCGATTCCGGGCCGTGCCATGGGATGGCGAAGCACATTTTGACAAAGTAACCGTAGCTTTTGCAGAAGCAGTGAATTTCTTCAATCGGGATAAAAAGCTTGATGTGCGCGGCGGCTCTGATCTGGAGTGGCAATCGGTCACCACTGGAAATTTTGCCGGTTTTATCGCAACGCTTGAAAACAGCAAATCAGGAAGCATCGCGCTCAAAACCGCATTGATCAACGAAACCGTCGCGCTGGCCGATATTGGGTACGACGACACCGTGCTTGATGCGTCAGATATCCTGCCGCGCGGCATCCGACTGTTCCGGCTCCCCGATGACAACCCACATACTTCAGTGCGTATTGAGCGCAAGCTGAAACCGCAGTCGGGAAGAGATAACCCATTCTACGTACGCGTCACGCTGGAAGACGGAACACAGGCTTGGTCAAGTCCAATCTACGTTCTGCGCGAAATCTTGTCTTAATGTCTATATGATGAGTTTTTCCTCGTGGCTTAGCTTTTGGCGCCGCAGCAGCGCTTATTCTGCTGTGCGTCGGGCTTTTCATAAAGACGCTTCGCTTTAGTACAAAGACCCAACTGGTGGACGCGCTGCTTGTTGTAGTAGAAGAGTATGGCGGCTGCCGTGAACATGGCCTTATCTCATGTTGGCTTTCTTATGAGTACTCCGACCCTGATGGGCACGTCATGCATGTGCGTCAGTCCTCCTTGTTGTGGCAAAACTCACCTGTTGGGACCAACCGTACGATGCCTGTCGACCCCAAAAAAAGGAAGCCAAAGAGTCTGCGGCATGCGGTCTTTTGGACTCGGATGTGAATTCCTCCAAAATCACGAACGGCAGCAGTCGGCACATCGCGCTGATACATGGCCTGTCGCAGACAAAACATTTGCTCAGTTCCAAAACTGTACAAGGTCCGCACAGCAGAAGTTCGCTCAATTACCGCCGAGGTCTGCAATGAGCCCTAAGTGTCGAGTTGCCTATAATAATCCAATTTACTTGGGCTTTTAGCGGAGAGTCGAAAACGACGGTCCAACTTATATCCATTCGGCCTATCATCTCGCAGCCTGAGGACAAACAGAGCATCAGGCCTCCAGTTCGGCTTGCAATTCTAAAAAGTGCAATTGAACACAGCATAAGTTGTTAGCCAGCGAAACAGGCTATCGTGCCGATGCTATTTTGTCGCCGCAGATGCTGATCAACCGACATCTCTCAACCACGACTCCATGCCTCCTAAGTCGGCGCTCCAATCGAATTGTTCGGAGACGTTCGCTGATAAATACGATCATCTGTTAGATCTAGCGTAATCGTCTTTCTGATTGGATATGCAGGCGAACAGTTCAATGGCAGGAGGCCACTAAATATCCAAGTTGCTGCTCCGACGAATTCATCGCGCAGCAGCTAATTGACCACCTGTGAATTCGCCACGGAGCTCCTTAAAGCCTCCCGCTCCGCCGGTTTGACCTACAGCGGCAGCGCCACAACGGTTGCCTTCAAGTAGGCAATCACCGATCTGTTTGCCGGACAGCCAACCGGACAGGAACCCTCCGTTAAAAGCATCGCCTGCACCTGTGGCGTCCACAACGCTGACCTTTGCCGTCGGTTTGACAACCGACGACCCCTGTTGCAGCGCACGGGCTCCATCACTTCCACATTTAATCACGGTGAGCGGAATAACCTCCTCGCTCAAACCCGATTCGATCAACTGTGAAAACTCGGCCTCGTTGGGTAAGAATACGTCGACCTGCGATAAAAGCTCGGTCATCTCACCACCCCGGGTTAACAAGTCTGAATCCCACGCGCAATCGACAGAGATCGTTAGGCCTGCCAGCCGCGCCTTTGAAACCAGTTCCGGATGTTCCACCAAACTGCGCAACTCACCGATATGCAGATGCCTGAAGTCTCCGTTTGAAAGGTCTATGTCAGGCATCGCCTTGCCGGTCTTATGAGTGAGAAATGCGCGGTCATTCGTGCCCGTTACGGCGACGGTTAATTGCGGTGCTGCGCCGCTTTCAGCAGGCTCACAATGGCTGATCTCCACGCCCAATTCATGAATTTCGTCACATACAACAGTGTCGAACGGGGCAGCCGGGAGCACGGCAAGCAATGATGCCTGCCAACCAAGGGCGCTGAATGTCGCGGCCGTGATAAAGGCGCCGCCACCGGCATGCAGGGACAAGTCCTCGGCGAAGGTTTCTGTGCCCATTTCGGGTAGGCGGGGCGCGCCAGTAAACACCAAATCGCAATACAGTCGGCCAGCACAGAGCACTGAATTTGTTGGAACTGCCATGCTCACCTTATTGCTGTCCCTGTTTTGGTGTCAAAAATATGCAAATTCCCAGGATCTGCTGACAACGCAACATGCTGCCCCACTTCAGGTGGCGTGCGGCCGGACGCTTTTGCGATTATTTCACCCGACACGGTTTCCACATAGATGAGGGTTTCTGGCCCCAGTGGTTCCCGCACGGAGACTTTGCCGGAAACGATCGATTGGCCACCTTCCAGGGTCAGGTCATCTGGGCGGATGCCAACCATGACCTCGCGAGAATCGCTACTCGTCTGCTGAGTGTTAACAAGGTCGCCAGTCTGCAGTTTAACCCCATTGCCGTGCAATGTACCTGGCAGCATGTTCATTGAAGGCGCGCCAATAAATTGCGCCACAAAGGCGTTGGCCGGTTGATGATAAACCTCTTCAGGTGTGCCAACCTGCTGAATATGACCATCCTTCATGATCACGATTCGATCAGCCATGGTCATAGCCTCAACCTGGTCATGGGTCACGAAAATGATTGTATTGCCCACACGTTGGTGCAACTTTTTGATTTCCAACCGCATCTGCGTTCTCAATTGGGCATCAAGATTTGAAAGCGGCTCATCGAACAGGAATACAGCAGGGTCGCGAACCATGGCGCGTCCGATGGCAACCCGTTGGCGTTGACCACCCGAAAGAGCATTTGGCTTGCGTTCCAGCAAAGGAACCATGTCTAGAATCGCCGCCACCTCTTGAATGCGCGCCTCTTTCTGCGGTTTGGTCATCTTTGAAGACCTCAGACCAAACGCGATATTCTTCTTGACCGACATGTGTGGATAGATGGCGTAATTTTGAAACACCATCGCAATGTCGCGTTCTTTCGGCTCCAAATTGTTGACCACCCGGTCGCCGATGAGCACTTCTCCAGATGTAATCTCTTCAAGGCCGGCAATCATTCTCAAGGTGGTGGATTTCCCGCAACCCGATGGCCCGACAAACACAACAAATTCCCCATCGGCCACATCTAGATTTATGCCATGCAACACTTCTGTCTGGCCGTAGGACTTCATCAGGTTTCGCAAGGCGAGATTGGCCATGGGATTTAGGACTCCAGCAAAGATTTGAATGCAGTATCAAGTGAGGCTACCGCGCCAGAGTATCTGGATTCACGTAATGAACGATCAGTCGATAATACATTTAAGTCAGACCGATATGTTTTCATCGCCGCGCGGAGCGCTTTGAGTGCGGGACCTCCGGGGCGGTCTCGGACAGCCACAAAGTTTTCTGCAGACGTGGCTGTGGCAAACTGTGTTTCAGTCAGCTTCATCTCGCGCCCCACCACCGCGCGAAATGCCGCAAAACAATCCCAAAAGCCTGCTCCCAACGGTTTAGCATCCTTGATCACAGCATGGGCTGTTGAGGCTGCTATTTCATGCGCCTGACGAAAGGAGAGTTTCTCACGGCGCACCAAAGTATCGGCCAATTCGGTGATGGTGATACATGCTGCGTCGGTATTGCGTTTCACATTGTCTTCATTGATGGAGCAAACCGACATAAACACCGACAGTAATTCCAGAACTTTGCCGCCGGATTCGAAGGCGCCATAGCCCGACTGTTGCACTTCCCCTTCACTATCATTCATGTCAGTGAACGGCGTGTTGTGCATTGTATTGACAACCATATCGCAACGTCCCGCCGTCACAGAAGCAAGATGGCGCATGTGTTCAATGGGAACGGGGTTGCGTTTTTGCGGCATAATCGAGCTGATTTGTACGAGAGAATTGGGAACATAGAGTTGCCCAACTTCGAAGCTCGACCAGACGCCCATATCCTGCACCAGCCGTCCCAGATGGACGAAAACCAATTTGACCGCTGCGTATAGGCCCGTGATGTAATCGACCGAAGCGATGCATCCGTAGGAATTGAGGAGCGGGCTCTCAAATCCGAGCAATTCGGCCATCCTCTGCCGGTCAATCGGAAAACCGGAAGTGGTAATTGCCGCTGCCCCCATCGGGCAATGATCCAGGTTTTTCGCAGCTGCGTTCAGACGTTCCATGTCACGGATCAGAACTTCGATTGCGGCGGCAAGATAGTGTCCGAAGGTAGTTGGTTGCGCTGGCTGACCATGGGTATAGGCAACAATGAGTGTTTCGGATTCCGCTTCTGCCTTTTCAATTAAAGCGGCGGTCAATTCTTCTATCTGCTTCAACATCTGCGAGGTGCGACTTCGCAAGGCTAATTTGAAAAGCGTGTGATCCATATCATTGCGGGATCGCGCAGTGTGCAGCATGCCACCCAGATCGCCAAGACTGGCACCAAGCTGGGCCTCGACCACGAAGAAATAGTCTTCGTGTTCGCCCGTATATTCCAGGGCCGCCACATCTGTCTCTTGCTCAATATTGAAAAGCGCTTTGGCAATTGTGGAGGCTTGTTCGGAGCTGAGAATTTTTGTCTCAGCCAGCATCACAAGATGGGCGCGATTTATCGCAGCCATGTGATGCGCATAGTGGGTTTTAACACCTTCAAAGAGTGGTGCCAGAACGGTTTTCTTATAGACCGGATCAGGAAAAGTACTGTTATCGGTCATCCCTTCAACCCCGCCATGACAACGCCTCTGATAATAAAGCGCTGGAAAATAAGAAACACAACCAGTGTCGGGATAGTGCTGATGGCAGCGCCGGTCATAATGAGTTCCCACGCCACATCCGCCTCGTCGCCAAAGCCCGACAGACCCACGGGGATGGTGTACATATCGACAGAATTGGTGACAATGAGCGGCCACAAAAACGCGGTCCAATTGCCCAAAAATACAAAGATGGCAAGAGCAGCCAAGGCTGGCTTAACCAGCGGCATGGCGACGGTCCACCAAATTTGCAGCTCGTTCAGCCCATCAATCCGGGCTGCTTCAATGAAGTCATCCGGGACACTTTCAAAAAATTGCTTCATCAAAAATGTGCCGAAGGCTGTCATCAATCCCGGAAACATTATGCCCCAGTAACTATCGAGCCAGCCAAAAGACTGGGACATGAGATACCATGGAATTACCAGCATCTCGGTCGGGATCATCAAGGTGGACAGAATCGCGATGAAGACGATCTGGCGACCTGGGAAGCGGAATTTGCACAGCGTGTATCCGACGAGGCTGTCGAACAGCAGATTGCAGATCGTCGTTATCGTCGCGATGATGATGGAATTCACAAACCACCAGTAAAAGCGCCCATCTTCCAGGACATAAGTGTAGTTCTCAATCGTCGGCTCGTCCGGGATCAAATTGACGTTGTAAACCTCATGCGGCCATTTGAGCGAGGTCGAAATCATATAGGCAATCGGCATGATCATCACGATGCCGCCGATAAACAACAGAAGCCATCTGATGATCTGGCCCATATTTCTTGACTTGCCCGGGCGCGACGCCATGAGGCTGTCAGATGATGGACGGATCGTTGCGGGAATGTTGCCGACGGCGGTCATCATTCACTCCTGAGCAGGCGAAGTTGTATTAGCGAAACCACCAGCAATATCGTGAATAAGACGACGGTCTGAGCCGCTGCATATCCCATATTGAAGCCGTTGAATGCTGTGTCATAGATCATCAGGACCAATGGTTTGGTGGCATTGAGCGGTCCGCCGGGATTGTTCGTTGTCATATTGAACACATGGTCAAAGATGCGCAGGAAGCCAATTGAGGAAAACACAACAATGAAAACCATGGTCGGTTTGAGCAGCGGCAGAGTTATCTGAGTCAGCACCGTCCACCAACCAACACCATCAATCTTTGCGGCCTCATAGTAGCTGGTTGGTATGGCGCGCATCCCGGCCATAAAAATGATGATCTGAAAGCCCAACCCGGCCCACACAGCAGGAGCCAATACCGCCGGCAAAGCGTTGGTAGTGGAATTTAGAAATTCGATTTGTGCGATTCCAAAGCCAGCCAGGATATTGTTAAACAAGCCAATAGGCACGCCTTGATAGAACCAGCGCCAGACCCAGGCCATGGCAACTGCGGACGTCATGAAGGGCAGGAAATAGAGCATTCTTAAAAAGCCATGCATGAAGCGCAGCTTGTCGAGATGATAGGCAATGATGAAGCTCAGAACGAGGGAAACGGGTGTGCCAATTAACAGATATGCAAAGGTATTATAAAATACGGTCCAGAAGACAGGATCGTGCCACAGCGTGACGTAGTTATCAAAACCGGTCCAGGTGCGGGTGCCCAGGAGATTCCATTCCTGAAACGAAATCACGAATGCGGTGCCTGTGGGGTAAAACCGAATGAGCCCGTAAAATAGCACCGGCAACGCCAGGAACGCCCAAGCCCAGACAATTTGCTTCTGCTTGATGGTGAGGTTGCTGTAGGCGCTCATGGAGTGTCTTTGCCAATCATTGAAGACCATGCATGGGAAGCGTCACCCCCGCCTGAGCGGGGATGACGGAGGCCGGGAGAACAGCCTACTTGTAGTAATCGTCCAGAATTTTCTGCTCTTCAGCAGCAGCCGTGGCAATTGCGTCCGCCGCCGACTGACCTTCGATATCCATGCGGGACACCATGTCCATCAATGCCTGTCTTTGTGCAGATTCGTTGGCGAACTTGGTGGTATTGGCGTATTGAAGTCCACGGATAAATGGGCCGAAAACATCGTTGCTGGCGTTTTCTTCGGTTAACCCCACAGAAGGTTTTGCGGGCAATTCGCCAACCGTATCTAGCCATATCTGCATGGATTTATCTGACGTCACATATTTCATGAACTTGACGGAAGCATCATATTTTTCCCCCTCCGCTTTTGTGGTGATCGCATTCACCCAATAAGAGGAGTAGTTCGACTTTGTTCCATCAGGGCCGGCTGGAAGCTCAGCAACACCCCATTTCAAACCGCGGGTTTTCTTCAGCGATCCTATGCGGAAAGAACCATCAATATGCATTCCGGCGCGACCTGCCTTGAATGCGGCTTGAGGTTCATCCATGAATCCAAAGGCGGTAACTTTGTGCTTCTTTGCCAGGCCAACATAGAAGTCGAGCGCCTTTTGCCCTGCCTCTGTGTTGTAGTTGACGGTCTTGTAATCATCGACATAGGGATTGCCACCCATTTGGCGGACAAGCACTTCACGGAACCAATGGTGGTCCTGGGCATTCATACCAGCTGTAATACCCACCTGAGTAATATTGCCCGCACCATCCAGCTTGGTCAGTTTCTTGGCAGTTTCTACCAATTCGTCCAACGTGGCAGGCGGTCCGTCGACACCGGCCGCCTCGAATAGGCGTGTGTTGTAAAACAAGGCAAGACTACGAACGGCAGTGGGCAATGCCCAATAATTTTCACCTTCCTTCATGGCCTGAACCATCGGGAAAAAATTCTTGTCAATTTCAGAAGCGGGGAAGTCCGAAGTCGGCAACGGTTGGATCAATTTCGCTTCTTTGTAATCATTGAGCCAGCCGTAGAACAACTGCACGACATCTGGCCCTTCTCCGGCAGGAATAGCTGCGGCAACCTTGGTGCGGTAATCTGCGTAGGGAAAATGGGTCATCTTGACCGTGATGCCGGGATTATCGGCCTCAAATTCTTTGATTATCTGCTCCATGGCAGTCACACGAGCATCGAAATAATACTGCCAATATTCGATTTCGACAGCTAGAGCTGCATTGGAAAACAGGGCTGCTGCGCTAACTGCGCTGGCCAATGCCAGAGCTTTGATTTTGCGTTTCATCTTATGTTTCTCCCGTTGGTAACTTTTCGGTTCGACGTGGCTTTGCGCATGGATTATTGCTAAAAACACATTTTTGAATAACTCAAGTTGCTTGAGTTATCAAGTCAGTTGAGTTAATTGCACACCATGACTCAGTCAACTTCCACAACCGGCAGAAATGCCGAGCGGTCACGTTCTTCAAATCGGCAAGCGGTGTTGGGCCGCATTCAACTGGCCGGTCAGATGGGCCGGGCCGAGATTGCGCGGGCGCTAGGGTTATCGACACAAGCGGTCAGCAACATAATTGCCGAACTGGAGCATGACGGACTTCTCAAGGAGGCGGGAACGAGTTCTGGTCGACGTGGTCTGCCCGCTGTGCAGTATGCTGTGAATGCTGAAGGTGGATACGCTTTGGGCATAGAAATCCGGCCCGACGCCATTTTCGCCGCACTAGTCGATCTTCACGGCAATCCAGTAGCAACCCGGCGGCGCGGCCTGAAAAATACCAAACCGGACAGGTTGATCACCAAGATTCTCAAACTACGCGGAGAATTGCTGGAGAAGACGGGTATTGCTACTTACAGGTTGCTCGGGGCGGGAATTGTCATTCCGGGGCCGTTTGGGCAGACCGGCCTTTCCGGACTTGGTTCTGATTTGGCCGGATGGCAGCAGATTGATGCCCGAGCGCTGTTTGAAGATGCGTTGGGATTGCCAATCGAACTCAGCAACGATGCCAATGCCGCTGCTTTGTCAGAGCGCGTTGCCTACGGCGCCACCAAGGGGCTGACCAATTTTGCCTATCTCTATTTTGGCGCCGGTCTTGGACTTGGTGTTGTCAATCACGGGCAGCTGGTAAATGGCGCATTTGGCAATGCCGGTGAGATTGGTCATGTACCGGTCATGACGGCCAATGGTCCGGCGCAACTAGAGCTGCAACTTAGTCGTGTCTCCGTTCAAAACCACATGCAGCTCGATGTAGCTCTGGAAATTGCAGGGATTGATGAACTGTATTCCAGTGCCGATCCAAAGTTTATGACTTGGCTTGATGCCGGCGTCGCAGCTTTGGCACAGGCTGTGGGACTGATCGAAAATTTGTTCGACCCGGAGACAATCATACTTGGCGGCGCCATGCCTGAAAGCGTGATCGATCATTTGATTGAGCACACAGCTTTGCCGGACTTATCCGTCTCAAATCGCTCAGACAGACTACACCCCCGACTTCGACGCGGAATGTGTGGACGTATGACGGCAACTCTTGGAGCTGCTTCGCTTATCTTAAACCGCGCCTTCACACCTCAAACCGCTTCGCTTTGATCAAGGAACCGTTATGCCATTGACTGACCAGGCACGCATTGCCCGTGAAAGACTGCACCCGCGAATTGTGGAGCTGTGGCGGGCCTTGTCTTCATTGCAATCCGTGGTGTCGTTTATGAATACCGGTGCGCACCCGGATGACGAGACGTCTGCAATGCTAGCGGCGCTGAGTTATCGTGACGGGATTGACATCAGTTATGCCTGCTCCACCCGGGGCGAAGGTGGCCAAAACGACATCGGAACCGAAGCAACCGAAGCTTTGGGCGTGCTACGCACAGCCGAAATGGAACAAGCCTGCAATGTTCTGGGGCTGCGAATGTACTGGCATTCCCAATCGCCGCAGGACACGATCTTTGACTTTGGGTTTTCCAAATCAGGCGTCGAGACCATGAATAAGTGGGGCCGTGAGCGGACTCTTGCACGGTTTGTCGAAATCCTCCGGCTTGAAAAGCCAGACATTATCTGCCCGACATTTTTGGATATTCCGGGCCAACACGGCCATCACCGTGCGATGACCGAAGCAGCACATTTGGCCATGTCCCTGGCAGCCGACCCGAATTATGGCGGCAGCAACCTGGCGCCATGGCAGGTCAAGAAACTGTATATGCCTGCATGGTCAGGAGCGGGACAAGCCTACGACGATGATCTCCCGCCACCGCCTGCAACTTTAACCATTCAGGCCGATGGAATCGACCCTGTTACTGGCTGGTCATACGAACGCATTGGGCAGCAAAGCAGGGCATTTCACCGGACTCAGGCAATGGGCCGTTGGGTATCTCCGGGCAGTGAGCGCAACTGGCCCTTACACCTCGCCGAGGCTCATGTAGCTGGGCCCGATGAGTCACTATTCTCCGGCTTGCCCTACGATTTAAGGGCATTGGGTTTGGGTGAGGCTCAGGATCACATCGATATGGCTCGTGCTGCTTTTCCCGATTTTGACAGCGTTTTGAGGGAGGCTTCATTGGCATTGCAAGTGCTCGATGGCGTCTCAATTGCCGCCGAACACGAACACAAGGTTGAACGCAAGCGCGAGCAGTTAGCACAGGTCATTCGCATTGCCGCGGGTGCAGAAATTTGCGCGCGACTGGGGCAGAATGCCTTGCGGCAGAACGACCAGACCACATTGATGATCGAGCGTCGCGACGGGCTCGCCGACAAGGTTGAGATCTCCCTATCTCTGCCCAGCGGGTGGAGCGAAACAACCGATGGCATCGCTTTAAGAGACGCCGAACTGTCGGACCCCTACCCAGATGCCTATCTGCCATCGCAACCCAGGGCCCCTTACCTCGTGCTGACTCTTGAAACCCATGGGGTTGTGAGTAAGACGCGAGTCCCGTTTGAGGTGACACCTTTGGTTCGGCCACACCAGTCAGCCGACGTGTCCCCGTTGGCAGAGATTGTGAACCTGGCTGCACAACGACGCACGCTGACTGTTCACGTCAGCGACACCAACCCTGCCCAAACCAGCACAGATTTAGTTCTTCCAGCCGGGTGGCGTGCATCGGCGCACGAAACCGGATTCGACTTGGCATTGCCAGACGGTGTCGAGACCGGCTCATACACTCTCCCTCTCATGTTGGACGGTGCACCAGCACAAACTGTCCGCACAATCGAATACGACCACGTTGAGCCTCGAGCTCTCGTACGGCCCGCCGAACTGCGGGTCAGAGTCATCGATGCAGCAATTCCCGATGTAAAAGTTGGTTACATTGGAGGCGGCAATGACCATTTGGATCATTGGCTTAGTCGGTTGGGGTTCAACGTAACTGCGTTAAGTGACGCCGAACTGAAGTCCGATGCTGAGCTGGCGAAGTTTGACAGCATCGTCATCGGAATCTTTGCAATGAAGTTCCGTGAAGGCTTGGCGGCACAAATGCCGCGGCTGCACAAATGGACTGAGTCAGGCGGCACATTGCTCACATTGTATCACCGACCTTGGGACAATTGGGACAAGGACGAGACACCGCCTCACATGCTGGAAATCGGGCAGCCTTCGTTGCGATGGCGCGTCACCGATGAAGCTGCAGAGGTCAGACATTTGGTCGACCATCCGATCTTGATGACGCCAAACAAGATAACAGTCGAGGATTGGGAGGGCTGGCACAAAGAACGTGGACTCTATTTTGCGCAAAAGTGGGCAAACAATTACACACCGCTATTGGAAATGAATGATCCCGATGAAGCAGCCCATCGCGGCGCGTTGCTCACCGCAGATGTAGGCGCGGGTCGGCACACCCATTGTGCACTGATCCTGCATCACCAGATGGAAAAACTGGTACCTGGAGCATTTCGGTTAATGGCAAACCTGCTTGCCAAACGTCAATAACACTCCTGACCAAGACCAGCCGAACGCAAATCTGACTGGCGGTGCCTGGCTGCTGGCAGATCTAATGCTCAATATCTGGGCGCTAACAATCGTCAAGGTCTTGGGTCTGGGGTATCCGACCGCGCAGATCGTATTTCTGAGGGCCAGCGTGGGATTGATGTTCATGCTGCCGTGGATATGGAAATCGCGGGATAAATTCTTCGGCATAGATCAGCTTCAATTGCATGCATTGCGCATCCTTTTTTCAACACTGGCGCTCACAACCAGCTTTTTTGCGATCGCCCGTCTGCCATTTGCGCTATTCACTGCGGTCAGTTTCACACGTCCAATCATAACAATGATCCTGGCAATGGTTTTCTTGAATGAAATTGTCGCCAAACCTCGTTGGATCGCGGCTGCCCTGGCATTTGTTGGAGTGCTGATAGCCGTTCAGCCAGGTGTCACCCCATTTTCATGGGGACTGCCAGCGATCTTTCTGACGGTCTTGTTTGGCACATCGGCTATAATTGTAACCCGGCTGCTGGCGGGGACGCCACTTGTCGTGATGATGACGTTTTATACCGCAGGGCTGACAATACTCACGCCCCCCTTTGCATGGCTGACCTGGTCACCCATTGCCAGTGGCCATATCTTGCCGCTGCTTGCCATCGGCGTATTTTCACAGGCGGCACAATTCTGCTTCTTGAAAGCGCATGGACGCGCAGAGGCCGGATTTCTGGCTATCCTTGGATATCTGAGCCTGTTGCTGACAACCGCAATTGGCTATTTCGTTTTCAACGAGGTACCAAGCACTGCCTTTGCAATCGGAGCATCCATCATTGTTGCAGCAACGGCTTGGATAACAGGGTCGGAACGGAGACGGTCCAGAAACTAGACCCTTTCAGGTTTAGAATTGTTGAGTAAGCGGCCAGTGAGCCCTCACTCACCTCCCCCTGCCCCATTAGGCGCTGACGTCACACAGCCGAGTTGCATAGAAATGTCCCATGCCACTTTGGGCTCACTCCAGAGTTTGAGGCTATCTGAATGAGCTTCCGCTGTGCGGATCGATATCGACCTCCGCAGCATCGCAATTTCCGAGCCCTGCGAAGGGTGAAGAGTGGTATTGTCTCGGCACAAGCCATCTTGCGACTTGAGTCGCCAGATAGTCATTTCACTGGGTCCTACTGCTCACCCAACGTTGCATTGCCTTGTTGCCAAACTTCTTGAACGCGCAAACCACTGTCTAAGTGAATGACGTCGGCCTGCGCTCCTTCAACCAACAATGCTGGTTTCTCAGTACCGCGCAGACAGTCTTGCGGATAGGCGCTGGCCATCCGCAAAGCTTCCTCCAACTCCACACCAACCTCATTCACCAGATACCGAACGGCCGACCCGAGTTCCAGGTCTGCCCCTGCCAGGGTGCCATCTGCCAGTGTTAGACGCCCCTCTTTGCGATGGATCATACGGCCATTAAGCTCAAACCGCTTGATGTCTGTGCCGATCGTCGACATTGCATCTGACACCAAGAAAATGCTGCCCGCTCCTCGCTTTGCGGCAAGTGAAATCGCGATCACATCCGGATCGACGTGATAGCCGTCAGCTATGAGCCCGCAATAATATCCCAACGGTGCCAGTCCAGCTCCCACCATTCCGGGCTCGCGATGAGTCAGAGGACTCATGGCATTGTAAAGATGTGTGATGCAGGACGCGCCCGCCTGCCGTGCCGCCTTCGCTTCTTCTAGCGTCGCTGCGCTGTGACCGAGGCTGACAATGATACTGGCCTCGGCGAGACGAGAGATTTGCTGATTGCTTACCGATTCCGGCGCGACCGTCACCATCAAGTGTGGAAGTTGATCTTTCGCGGCAATAAGTTGATCACAATCCTCGTCGGTCATCTGACGAATCAGTTCCGGATCATGCGCCCCCTTCTTGCCCCGCGACAAATGGGGGCCCTCGAGGTGAAGCCCCAGAAAACCTGGCACTTGTTTTTGGGTGGCCTGCTTGCCAGCCTCGATTGCCCTAGACGTGATTTCCGGCGTGTCAGTGATCAAGGTGGGGAGCAATCCTGTCGTGCCAAAGCGCAAATGTGCCCGACAGATCGTCTCTATGGCCGCAACCGTCGGCTGCTCATTGAACAACACTCCGCCACCGCCGTTTACCTGCAAATCGTTGAATCCTGGCGCCAGCAACCCACCCGAAACCTTCACATGAGAGCAGTCTGTGGGGAGATTTTCCAGCAGATCAAATCCGTCGATCGTTCCATCAGTTATCAGCAGGCCATAGCCGTGATGAAACGATGCTCCATCAAATACAGACGTGCCGGAAAGGACAAAGGTACCAGTCATACAGTTTCTGTGACCTTCTTGAGATTTTGCGGAACATCGGGATTGAATCCACGCAGGCGGGCCAGATTTTCCACGAAGGCGTAAAACGAAATGGCCAACAGCAGGGGGTCACAAAGGGGGTGACCTGAAGTGACGAACGGCAATTGACTGGCGTTCGATGTCTTATCACTCGTGGCAAACACATCTCCATCTTGCTCAACCAACCTGTCAGCTACAGCGCAGATGGACGATTCTGCTTTGTCTTTTGAGACAAGTGCAAGCACCGGATAGTGTCCCCCGACAATCGACACCGGGCCATGCAGCACTTCAGCGGAACTAAACGCCTCTCCCTGGATCTGACAGGTTTCCTTGAACTTCAATGCCACTTCATTGGCGATCGCAAAGGACGGGCCGCGACCAAGCACATAAAGGGCATCGGCCCGCAACAAGCGTCGGGTTAAGGGCTCCCAATCGCAGGCAATGGCACGTTCCGCCAGTGAAGGCAGCTTGTTGAGCGCGGCGAGCAATTCCCTGTCGCCCTGCCAGTGAGCCAACAATAACAGGCCAGACACAATTGAAGTGATGAATGTTTTGGTCGCGGCAACGCTGGATTCCGTGCCCGCTTTGATATCCAGTACATGATCGCTTGCACCCGCAAGCGGCGAACTTGGATCGTTGGTCATGCCAATGGTTGATGCGCCACCACGGCGCGCCGATTCAACCATGCTGACAATGTCAGGACTCTTGCCGGACTGCGAGATCGCCAAACAGGCGCTTTGGGCGAGTTGCAAATCAGTCCCATAGATCGAGCTCACTGATGGTCCAATCGATGCCACGGGCACCCGGGCGGTTAATTCTATGGCATATTTGAGAAATGCCGCCGCATGGTCCGACGAACCGCGAGCAACTGTCGAAACAAATCTTGGCTTCACAGCTTTCAAGGTTTCAGCAGCAGCCAATATTTGTGGCTCGGACTCATTGAGGAGCCTCTGCATCGCGAAGGGAATGTCCTCAATTTCAGCGCGCATTTTTGTGTCAAAATCGAACATGCTCAGCTTTCGTTTGAAATTTGCAGTTCGGCGACAAAGTCATAAGCATCGCCGCGATAGACAGAACGGGTGAATTCAATAATCTGGCCGCTCGATAGATAGGAAATTCGTTGAATGCGCAGCCCGGCTGATCCATCCGGGACGTTCAGCAGAAGCGCGTCTTCACCCCTGAGAATGTCAGCAGAAATCCGTTGAATGGCGCGGCTCGGCTTGTTGTTGCTTTTGGCCAGGTGGGCATACAGAGATCCATCGATGTTCTGCGGATCTGGAAGCACTTGTGAAGACAGGGACGCCCGCTCCAGGGCAAGTGGTTGGCCGTCGGCGATGCGCAGTCGCGAAACACGCGCCACATCGGCGTCTGCGGTAAGCCCAAGCGCCATCGTTTCTTCCGGAGAGGGGGGGAATATTCCGCGCTCCAACCAACTGGATTCGGCTTTCAGGCCCCGCCGCTGCATATCTTCGCTGAACGAAGTCAGACGTGACAGAGATTGCTGAACGCGCCCCGCCTGAGGTGCCACGGAAGTGCCTGACCCCTGTTTTTGGATCACCAGACCATCGCGCACCAGTTGTTGCACGGCCTTGCGAATGGTCACCCTGGACAATTTGCTGATTTTGGCCAGGTCTCGTTCCGATGGTAACGGCGTTCCCGCCTCCAACTGTCCGGAGCGGATGACCGATTCGATATGTTGACTGAACTGTGCGTATAGCGGGCCGCCATGGTCACGCGACCAGTTTTCGGGCAGCAAGATCTCGCCCAAGTCGGCGCTCATTGTACCACCTCGTCTGCAAACATCTTGCACGCCAGACTGGCGGCCCCTGCCGCGGCATCGCCCAGCGGTTCACATACGCGCGAACGATAATAATTGGACAACATCTCAGCATAAATCGGACCCAGCCCACCGATCATACAAAACCGCACAGGCCCGTCTGGCAGCAGCAGATCCAGCGTCTCTTCAATATCCGACAATGCTCGCCGCAATATCTGACGTGCGATTGGATCCCTCTTTTCGACAAATTCAAATACCAACGGAGCCAGTTCACCAAACTCGCCAGGACGTGCCGTATGGGCGTATTCGACTACTGTCTGAGGGTCATTCCTGAAGCGGTTCAGCACCGTATTTGTTAAGGACGATCCCCGGTGGACACCGTCATAGCTCAATAGCGTTTCCTGCAACAGGCGCCTTCCTAACCACGCACCGCTAGCCAGATCACCGACGGTAAAACCCCATCCACCCACCGTTTGTATTTCCCCGCTGGTGCGAGAAATAAACACACTGCCAGTACCGATTATCGCAGCCGCACCATCGCCACCACCAATCGCCCCCTCAAGAGATATCACGGCATCGGTGTCGATACTGCACCTTTGAAACGGCAGTTCGCTTCGAAAATTTTCAGCAAGATTGCCGATATTTGCGCCTGCCAAGCCAAGGAATGCGGGGATGTCGGAAAGATCGAGCCCTTCAATGCCGGAGTTGTGAAGTGCCTCGCCACTGGCGGAAATCACACTTTCAGTGGCTCGCGAAAAGTGCGTCATTATATTGGCGGCACCAGAGGACCCGACACCTAATACCGCGCCCTTGTGATTAACGAGCGTGGCTCGGCAGCCCGTGCCACCACCATCAATTCCCAAGAAAACTGGTCCAGAATTTGTCATGGTCGCAGTATACCAATCTAATACCATTTACCAAGTGGGATTTTGATATTTTTTCGCATATTTTTTATTCGCTTTAAAATCAACATGATGAATGTCTAAATACTGAATGTGTGGAAAAAATGGTTAACAACATCTGGACAATTGGTATTGTTTTGGCATTATTGTGAGATGTCTAACGAAGCCATCAAAACCTTGGGCACCGAGACCCTGAACAACGAAGCGTTGGGAATCGACAATTCGTCGCCCCAGGCAATTCTTGGTTTGCTGCATCAAGGACAGGTTGCCGCTGCGCAGTCGATTGATTCCTCCCATCGACAAATCGCAGCGGCAGCCGAACATTGCGCCGATTGCATCGGCAGCGGTGGCAATCTCGCCTATATTGGTGCTGGAAGTTCTGGATTGATGGCTTTGGCGGACGGGCTTGAACTTCAAGGTACATTCGGGATTCCCCAAAACCGCATCCACATATTGTTCGCGGGGGGTGCTGCGTGTCTTGCCGACATGAAAGGCGGGCCCGAAGATGATGAAGACCTCGCCCGGTCCGATGTTAAAGCTGCGCAGCTGGCAGAAGGTGACTGTGCCATTCTGGTGTCAGCCAGCGGTAGAACGCCTTATACTTTGGCCGCTCTGCATGAAGCTCAATCGGCAGGCGCCAAGTGCGTTGGCCTGGCCAACAATTTTCCTTCGCCGCTTCTTAATAGCTGTGAATTTCCAATCCATCTTCACACCCCGCCCGAACTGATCGCCGGTTCAACCCGCATGGGGGCCGGGACTGCGCAGAAAATTGCCTTGAATATGCTCTCAACATTGATGGGCATTCATCTGGGCCATGTGCATGACGGCATGATGGTCAACCTCAAAGCCGACAATGAAAAGCTGGTGGACCGTGCTCAACGCATGGTGATGTCGATCGCCAATTGTTCTCAAGATCTTGCCAGCCGTTCGCTTCAACAGGCTGACGGCTCGGTCAAAGTCGCCGTCCTTCTCGCCGCCGGTGCGGAGAACGTCAATCTAGCTCAGCAATTGCTGAGCGCTAACCGGGGGAAACTCAGAGCTGCACTTGCCGGCCTGACAGTTTCAACAACCTCAGACTAACCGCGCCGCGCGCGCAAAAGGGAGTTAGAAATGACTAAAAACTCAATTAAGCTCATGCTGATGGCTACGACCATTCTGGGTGCCGCCAGTGCGACACACGCAGCGGATGTCACACTGACAATCGAAAGCTGGCGCAACGACGACCTTTCGATCTGGCAGGAAAAAATCATACCAGCATTTGAAGCAGATAATCCTGGCATCAAGGTCAAATTTACGCCGTCTGCGCCAGCAGAATATAATGCGGTGCTGAATTCCAAGCTGGAAGCCGGTTCGGCCGGAGACTTGATTACTTGCCGTCCGTTCGACACCTCCCTGGCGCTCTACGACAAAGGTCACTTGGCCTCCTTGTCAGACCTGTCGGGCATGAACAACTTCTCTGATGTGGCGAAGTCTGCCTGGATCACTGATGACGGCAAGAACCCGTTCTGCGTGCCAATGGCATCGGTCATTCACGGTTTCATCTACAATGCGGAAGCGCTGGAAGATGCTGGTGTTGCCGTACCGACCACTGAAGCAGAATTCTTTGCTGCCCTTGATGCGATCAAGGCTAAAGGCAATTACATTCCAATGGCTATGGGCACAGCCGACCAGTGGGAAGCTGCCACAATGGGTTACAACAACATCGGACCGAACTATTGGAAAGGTGAAGAGGGTCGCAACGCGCTGATCGCCGGTACGCAGAAGCTGACCGATGACGCCTGGGTGGAACCTTATCGTCAGCTCGCCAAGTGGAAAGACTATCTGGGTGATGGTTTTGAAGCGCAATCCTATCCAGACAGTCAGAACCTGTTCACGCTAGGTCGCGCTGCAATCTATCCGGCAGGTTCCTGGGAAATCACCGGCTTTAACGCCAACGCTGATTTCAAAATGGGTGCCTTCATCCCACCGGTGCAGAATGCTGGTGATGAATGCCACATTTCAGACCACACCGACATCGCCATTGGTATGAACGCCAATTCGAAAAATGCCGATGCGGCAAAGACATTCCTGAATTGGGTGGCAACGGCAGATTTTGCCAAGATTTATGCGAATGCCCTTCCAGGCTTTTTCCCGCTTTCCAGCGCTCCCGTTGAACTGGACGACCCACTGGCTCAGGAATTCATCTCCTGGCGCTCAAAGTGCAAGTCGACCATCCGCTCGACTTATCAAATCCTGTCTCGCGGTACTCCCAACCTTGAAAACGAGACCTGGAACGCTTCGGCGAACGTAATCAAGGGAACTGAAGCTCCAGAAGCCGCAGGCAAGCGCCTGCAAGATGGTCTGGCTTCCTGGTACGCGCCTCAAAAATAAGATGAACACGCCTCGGGGCCGTCCATCGACGGCCCCCGGGCACTTCGCACTCGCGAGACGGGGAACCCAATGCAGGATAAAGTTCACAAGCCGACTTTCAGATGGCACATTCTTGTCTTTCTGGCCCCCGCTTTTCTGATTTACACGACATTTATGGTGGTGCCGCTGTTCGGCACACTTCAGATGTCTCTCTTTTCTGAGATTGATGGCGTTCAAAAATTTGTTGGCCTGGACAATTTCACCACTCTGTTTGGTGATGAACGATGGTCCGCCAGCTTTTGGAATGCATTGGTCAACAACACCTGGTTCTTTGTCGTTCATATGGTGGTTCAGAACCCTATCGGTATTCTTCTGGCAGCCCTTTTGAGCAGCAACAAATTACGCATGCGGTCTTTCTATCGCACCTCGATCTTCATCCCGACGATCCTATCTTTTGTTATCGTTGGGTTTGCCTGGAAGCTCATTTTGAGCCCGCTTTGGGGCGTCGCTCCAAGCATGTTGGATGCCGTGGGGCTAAAGAGCCTGTTTGCACCTTGGCTGGGCAAAGAAGAATATGCGCTGACAACATTGGCGCTAATCTCGGTCTGGCAATTTGTTGGCATACCGATGATGCTGATCTATGCCGCCATGTTGTCGATCCCCGACGAAATTCTGGAAGCCGCCGAATGTGATGGACTTTCGGGCATGGCGCAGTTCTGGAAAATCAAGCTGCCGCTCATCCTGCCATCTATCGGGATCATTTCGATATTGACATTTGTCGGCAATTTCAACGCATTCGATCTGATCTATTCGGCGCAAGGCGCGTTAGCCGGGCCTGACTACTCAACCGACGTGCTGGGAACTTTCATGTTCAGAACCTTTTTTGGCTTTCAACTGCAATTGGGTGATCCGAATATGGGATCCGCAATTGCCTCCGCCATGTTCTTCATCATTTTGGCTGGCGTCTCGATCTACCTCTTCGGCATCCAAACGCGGCTGCGCCGCTACCAGTTTTAGGAGGAGACGATGAGCACTCGTTCCAACGTTTCGACATCATTGGTATCCTCTGGCTCAATGCGTGCCTTTGCCGCGCATGCGATCCTCATCACCTACACGCTAATTGCCCTGTTTCCGGTCGCAGTGATTTTGATCAACTCGTTCAAAACACGCAAAGCGATTTTCCGCTCACCTCTGTCATTGCCAGATGCAGAATCGTTCAGCCTGGTTGGCTATGAGACGGTTATGAAACAGGGTGATTTCGTCCTCTATTTTCAAAACAGTTTGGTCGTCACGGTCGTATCACTCACGATGGTTCTATTATTCGGAGCCATGGCGGCCTTTGCGTTGGCGGAATATCGTTTCCGGCTCAACCTGTTGACCGGCCTTTATCTTGCGCTCGGGATCATGATCCCTATCAGGCTTGGCACAGTAGCGATTCTGCAGATGATGGTTGCCAGTGGACTGGTAAATACGCTGACCGCTCTGATTCTCGTCTACACGGCTCAAGGATTGCCGTTGGCGATCTTTATTCTATCGGAATTCATGCAAGGCATTTCAGATGACTTGAAAAACGCCGGACGCATTGATGGATTATCCGAATATCGAATTTTCATGCGACTCGTCTTGCCGTTGGTCAGGTCGGCCATGGCGACGGTCGCGGTCTTCACGATGATCCCTATCTGGAATGATCTTTGGTTTCCACTGATCCTCGCACCGGCAGAAGAAGTCAAAACTGTCACATTGGGTGCGCAGGTATTCATTGGTCAATTCGTCACCAACTGGAATGCCGTATTGTCCTCGCTATCCCTGGCGATTGTCCCGGTACTTATCCTCTATGTAATTTTCTCAAAGCAGCTGATTAAAGGCATCACCTCGGGAGCAGTCAAATGAGTGTGGGCGAAACTCCGTTGCGGGTTCTGGTTGCGGGGCTGGGCAATATGGGACGCAGCCATGCGCTGGCCTATCATCACAATGACGGATTTGAGATTGTTGGGCTGGTTAATCGCTCCAAACCCAGCCTGCCTGACGAGCTCGCGACTTATCCTTTTGGCCATTCTTTCGAACAAGCATTGGCGGATCTGAAGCCGGATGTTGTGTCCATCAACACCTATTCCGGCACTCATGCAGACTATGCAATAGCTGCGATGGAAGCAGGCGCGCACGTGTTTTTGGAAAAGCCAATCGCGACGACAGTTGAAGACGCACGTCGGGTGGCTGAAGCTGCTGTCAGGCTCAACAAAAAAGTACTGGTTGGCTACATCCTGCGCCATCATCCTTCCTGGATCAGGCTGATTGACGAGGCACGCCAATTGGGCGGCCCCTACGTGTTCCGGTTGAACCTCAACCAGCAGTCATCTGGCGAAACCTGGAAGACCCATAAAAGTCTAATGGATACCACCTCTCCCATTGTTGATTGTGGTGTCCATTATGTGGATGTGATGTGTCAGGTGACCGACGCCAAGCCCATCAAAGTCAGAGGCATGGGTCTGCGTATGACCGACGAAATTGACCCCACCATGTACAATTACGGTCATTTTCAGGTGGTCTTCGAAGACGGTTCTGTCGGTTGGTATGAAGCTGGTTGGGGGCCGATGATGTCGGAGACGGCATTCTTTGTGAAAGATATCATTTCACCGAACGGCTGTGTGTCGATCATAGTGCCTGAGGGCACGAAGTCTGATGACGTCGATGCGCACACTAAGACATCGCTCATTCGTGTGCATTCTTCCCGAACTGACGATGCCGGCGAATTCACCCAATCGGACCGAGACCTGTCGATGCAGGACGAACCTGATCACGATGCCCTGTGCGCCCGCGAACAAGCTTATCTTTTGAAAGCAATTCGCGAAAATATTGACCTGTCCAGACACCTTGAAGACGCCGTTCAGTCTTTGAGGATCTGCCTTGCCGCGGATGAAAGTATCCGCTCAGGCAATGAAATTCATCTTGAAAAAGTGGAGTAGAATTTTGGGATCCCTATCACTTAAGGACGTCCACAAATCATTTGGTGACGTCGAGGTTTTGAAAGGCATTAATCTCGACGTTGAGGATGGCGAGTTCGTCATTTTCGTTGGCCCGTCGGGGTGCGGAAAATCGACGCTTCTGCGGATCATCGCCGGGTTGGAAGATGAAACTTCCGGTAGCATTGAGATTGATGGCGATGTGGTCAATGCACTGCCTCCGACAAAGCGTGGCATAGCCATGGTGTTTCAGACATATGCGCTTTATCCGCACCTGACAGTGCGGGATAATATGAGCCTGGGCATGAAACAGGCCAAGCGACCGGCTGCCGAGATCAAGTCTCAAGTTGATCTGGCAAGCACCATGCTGGAGCTTGATGAGTATCTGGATCGTCGCCCTGCTGAGTTATCCGGTGGACAGCGCCAACGTGTGGCAATCGGTCGGGCCATTGTGCGCAAGCCTGAATTGTTCTTGTTTGACGAACCATTGTCCAACCTCGACGCGGCGTTGAGGGTCAACACCCGACTGGAAATCGCCCGGCTGCATCGCCAGCTTGAAGCAACGATGATCTATGTGACCCATGACCAGACCGAGGCCATGACACTGGCGGATCGCATCGTTGTATTGCATGACGGACGTATCGAACAGGTCGGCACACCAATGGAACTCTACAATTCGCCCGCCAACAAGTTTGTCGCTGGTTTTATCGGCTCGCCGCAGATGAATTTCATCCCGGCCAACGTTCTGGGTGATGACCAGGCCGCGACAATTGGCGTTCGTCCGGAGCACATACAGCTGACATCTGGAGCCGGCAAACTTGCCGGGACAGTTTCGCATATCGAACGACTGGGTGGTGACACAAATGTCTATCTGGAATGCGGTGAGGCCGGATTGATCTCGGCGCGTTTGTTTGGCCAGCATGAGTTTGAAGTTGATTCGAGACTCGCTGCCGACTTTGATGCGGAATGCTCGTTTCGCTTTGACGCCGACGACAATACCATTTCCTAGCGCTCTCAACCAATGTCCCTAACCGCCCGACATTCAGTTTCTCTGTTGTTTTTGATCAATGGCTTTTTGATCGGAACATGGGCAGCCAAAATTCCGGCATTTGCAGACCGGCTGTCACTGAGCGAAAGCGCGGTGGGGCTGATGATCGTGGTGTTCGGGGTCGGTGCAATCCTCACCATGCCGGTGATTGGTGTCACGATTGCGCGGCTGGGCACAGCTCGAGTGACGCGCTATTTGAGCCTGACCGCGGCCACAACGATGCTGTGGATCACGCTTTCCCCCAACGTCGCTGTAGCTGCGATGGCGTTGTTTGTATTCGGCGGACTGATTTCCGGCATGGATGTCGCAATGAACACATTCGCCGTCGAAGTAGAGAAGAAAATCGCTCGCCCCATCATGTCCTCTTGCCACGGCTTTTGGAGCCTAGGGGGGCTCGGCGGAGCCGTGGTCAGTGGTTACCTGCTGGAATTCTCCGATATCTATGTGCACGCGCTGGTTACCACGGTCGCATCCCTGATCATCGTGGTACTGGCATTGCCACAACTGAGAGCCACCGGATCGAGTGCTCCTGCCGAAAAGACCAAACTGGCTTTCCCCCGCATGCTGTTGCCCTATCTGGTAGGGTTCGTTGCCCTGTGCTCTGCAATGCCGGAAGGGGCGGTGATTGACTGGAGCGCGCTCTATTTGAGAAATGAACTTGGTGCGAGCACACTTGCCGCCTCATTTGCCTTTGGAGCTTTTTCAGGAACCATGGCGATCGTCCGTTTCTTTGGTGATCCCATCCGGTCGCGATACGGGGCGGTGAGTACAATGAGGTTCTGTGCGCTCACAGCCGCCGTGGGACTCTTCATTGCTGGCACTGCCAGTACTGGTGAGTTGGCCATTGTTGGGTTCTTGATTGCCGGGCTGGGCATGTCCAATCTGGTGCCGATTGCATTTTCAGCAGCGGGCAATCTACCGGGACTGGCGCCGGGTATTGGTCTCTCCATGGCAACGACGATTGGTTATTCGGGGTTGTTGGTAGCCCCAGCATCGTTTGGATATGTGGCAGAGATATTCAGTTTCAGTCTTGTATTCACCGGACTGGCACTGGCGTTACTTTTGGTGATGTTCCTGGCGCCCATTGCCAAACATGCCGATGCTGTCTCCGTCGATACGGGCTGATCAGGATGACCAGGACACCAACACGGCGGTTGCGTCGTCACTTTGTTTGAACCTTGGAAATGTCGTTCCTTGCGGATCTATTGATGTCTCTATGTGGCGTAGTTCATCCATGAGTAGCTGCAATCCGTCGGTCGTCGCGGCTTCCATCAGAGATTCGGCTGTATATCGCCGATAGTCGTTAACGAGGGCGGAAAACCCGTCGCTGCACAACAGGGCAACTCCAGCGGATGGCAGATCCAACTCTTCCAAGCGCAAGTGATCCGCCGCTTCCGGCTCCAGTCCCAAAGTCCAAACACCACTTTTTGAAGTGTTTTGCAGGCTTCTGATTTGACGCAGTGTGGCAAGCGTATCGGGATCGCTGAGTAGATTTTTTTGCTGACTGAACCCACCGGATTTTTGCAAATGATGTGCAGCATGATCAGCCTCCACGGTTGCAAATTCCTTCAGCGGGTTGAGGGTTTGCACCCCTGCATTTGACTCTATGTAGAGCGTGCAATCTCCGAGGCCGGCGAAAGTCAGTTTATCATTCGATCCGTAAAGCAAAGCAAAACTCGCAGTTGGCCAGGCATAGCGGGGGATGTTCTTTTCAGAGGCCAGCTCAAAGAATGACAAGCGCATTTGCCTGCTCAAGTTACGGATCAGGAGATGCAGCGAGCATGGTTCGTCCAGGTTTTCCACTAGATGGTTCCGCGCATAGCTTGCCAGCCAGGCGGCGTCGCTTGCTTCCCCTTCAAGTTGCTGCTCATCACCAAGGCCGGTAGCGCCATCAATCACAAAGGCACAATGCGGATTTGAGCCAAATGTGTCCTCATTCGCCCGACGGGCAGATCCAGCCAACGACCAGCAGTCTATTACACTGATTTTTGGAGACATTTGTGAACCGTCGCTGGGGTGTATTCTCCCCAAAATTGTAGCACAGCACCGCCTGAACTTCACCAATCCAAAAGCAGTTTCGCTGTGTTGTGGAGCATGGAAGTGCACGATTTATCGATAATCGGATCGCTGCCCTGTTGGCTTGAATTGATTTAGTTCAGCCCCAACGGCTCCAAACTCCGCAACTCGGTCATCCGCACGAGCACGTTTGGCACTGATACGTACGGCTGCTTTGGAAAATCGCAACTACAATTTCTGCGTTCGAGACTTCAAACCGCTCAATGACATTTTCATTGTGATAGCTCAGTTGGTGTCAGCATTACGCAGGCGGTGCGGAGTGGAGGGTCGGTCGGAGAACTGTCATGACTACTCCAAATCTACCAGCCGTCATCCCAGCACGTCACGCCTGGAACAAGGGACGAATCATGGGTCAAAAACGCCCCCTTCGACCCAAGCATGTTTGGGCAATCCGTGTTCGGTTAGAACTTGCAGATCGGATACGTGATCTTGCACTTTTCAACATGGCAATCGACAGCAAGCTTCGCGGTTGCGACTTAGTAAAACTGGAGGTGACAGATGTTTTTGTCGCAGGACGCATCAAAGAACGAGCATCAATTATCCAAACCAAAACGCGGCAACCTGTTCAATTCGAGATTACAGAAGGAACACGAAATTCACTGAGCGCTTGGCTGGATGACCCGGCGATGGTTGGTTCAAGTTTTCTTTGGCCAAGCCGCTTTCACAGGTCGGATCGCATCTCAACCCATCAATATGCTCGGCTCGTAAAAGAGCTGGTGGGCAGCATTGGTCATGAGCCAAGCGCTTTTGGAACTCATTCGTTGCGCAGAACAAAAGTCGCCCAGATTTACAAAAAGACAGGAAATCTTCGAGCGGTGCAATTATTGCTCGGTCACACCAAGATGGACAGCACGGTGAGATATTTAGGTGTTGATCTAGAAGATGCTCTTTCAATTTCGGAGGGCGTTGAAGTCTAAACAACGGGGCTGGCTGTGATGCAGTCAGCCCACATTTGTTCTTGAAACAAGCCTGCGACATGCGGTCAACAGGTGACAAAGGCGACCTTCAAAACATCGGGTCGCAACCGTGAGCCAATGGCCGACATGCGGAGAGGCTGTGTGAAAAGTCCATTCGTTTGGGGATCATGATATAATTCCCGGAGATTGAATCGGGGATTTGTTATGACGCGATTTATTGAAGGTGTGGCTCGTGATCAGATCACCCTATTGCCGGAAAGCCTGGACGATTACGTAGCTGAAGATAATCCGGCACGGGTTGTTGATGCTTTTGTTGAGATGTTGGATTTGGCC
>JBDVMU010000038.1:0-91580 GCA_039969995.1 Rhizobiaceae bacterium | reverse complement strand
GATCTGGCTGCCCGCTGATGGCGAGGCATTCCATGGCGCCTTTGTGATGGATCCCTTTGCCAGGTTGATGAAGATACTGGTGCTGATTGGCTCCGGGGTGGCGATTGCCATGTCGGTAGGCTTTGCCCGGTTAGAAAATTTCGACCGTTTCGAATATCCCATCCTGGTGGTGTTGGCGACGCTCGGCATGCTGCTGATGGTATCTGCTAACGATCTGATCGCGCTGTATCTCGGTCTCGAATTGCAGGCTCTGGCGCTCTACGTCGTTGCCGCGATCAACCGCGATTCCTTACGCTCTACAGAAGCAGGCTTGAAATACTTCGTCCTGGGCGCACTGTCTTCAGGCATGTTGCTGTATGGCGCTTCGTTGATATACGGCTTTACCGGCCATACCGGCTTTGACGGAATTGCTGCAGCCATGGCTGGCGAACGGTCACTTGGCCTGATCTTCGGTATCGTCTTTGTGCTGGCTGGCATTGCTTTCAAGATTTCTGCGGTCCCGTTCCACATGTGGACCCCAGACGTATATGAAGGCGCACCGACACCTGTGACCGCATTCTTCGCCGCTGCCCCCAAAATTGCCGCCATGGCGATGTTGATCCGGGTTGTGCAGGGTGCCTTTGAGCCGGCTACTGCCGACTGGCGCCAAATCATCACCTTCCTGGCTATTGCTTCGATGGGTCTTGGTGCGTTTGCCGCGATTGGCC
This sequence comes from Rhizobiaceae bacterium, assembly GCA_039969995.1. Lineage (GTDB taxonomy): Bacteria > Pseudomonadota > Alphaproteobacteria > Rhizobiales > Rhizobiaceae > Pseudahrensia. The sequence continues at coordinate 90,873 of JBDVMU010000038.1, read as the reverse complement.
AGACCAATATTAAACGGCTGATGGCCTACTCTTCGATCGGACACATGGGCTTTGCTCTGGTTGGCCTCGCTGCGGGTTCCGAGGAAGGTGTCTCTGGCGTCGTGCTCTATATGATCATTTACATGGCGATGACACTGGGCACATTTGCCTGCATCCTGGCGATGCGTCGTACTGACGGCATGGTCGAAAATATCTCGGACCTGGCTGGCCTGTCGCGCACCAACCCGATGCTGGCGCTGGTCTTGACCGCGTTCATGTTTTCGTTGGCGGGCATCCCACCGCTTGCTGGGTTCTGGGCCAAGTATTTCGTTTTCCTCGCTGCAATTCAGGCTGAGCTCTACATCCTCTCCGTTCTGGGTGTGCTCGCATCCGTTGTCGGCGCGTTTTACTACTTGCGTGTGGTCAAGGTGATTTGGTTCGACGAGCCGGAGCAGGGCTTTGTTGCCATGGCATCAGAGTTGAAAATTGTGCTGATCGTCTCCGGAGTCTTCACCATCTTTTACGTGGTGATTGCCGGACCAATGTCGACAATCGCGACAGCGGCTGCCCGCACCTTCTTTAGCTAAACCGCTTGATGGTTTCCGACCTCGATGGTGGCGGCCAGATACGACCGATCAACGACCTGGGCGGCTGGCGCCATATGCCGCTCGATCAAGTTGGCTCGACAAATGCGGTGGCGTTGGATCTGGCGACCAATCGCGATGCCGGGCAGTTGTGGGTAACTGCGAAGAGCCAAAGTGCCGGACGGGCGCGGCGTGGCCGCTCATGGGTTTCAGAACCCGGTAATCTTTATGCCTCGCTGCTGCTGGTTGACCCGGCTCCGCAGGATCAATTAGCAACATTGCCGCTGGTCATATCGGTGGCTTTGCATTTGGCGCTGGTTGAAGCCCGGCCGGAACTGGCTGACCGGTTGAAAATAAAGTGGCCAAACGATCTGCTGCTCGACGGCAAAAAACTATCCGGCATCTTGCTGGAGGCACAGCCAGACGGCCATGGTCGGCTGGCTGTGATCATAGGCTGCGGCATTAATTGTCGCCATTTTCCGGACAATCCGCTTTACCCGGCCACGTCGCTGACCGCGCGTGGTGTTGAACTGGAACCGGAAGAATTGTTTGATCATCTGGCTCGGGAAATGGCGCGAACTTTGCGCATTTGGGCGCAGGGACGGGGTATCTCTATCATTCGGCGCGATTGGCTGGATCGCTGTCAGGGACTTGGACTGGAGATTGTGGCGCGGTTTCCCGATCACGAGATCGCAGGCAAATTTGTTGATCTGGATGAACGTGGCCTACTTCTATTGTGCGACAATAAGGGGCAAATACACACAATATCGGCGGCTGATATATTTTTTGGTAATTAGTAGGCAATGGGTGCATAAGGCAGCATGACAAAGAAAAATGAAAAAGAAGATCTGGTCTTCCTGCCACTTGGAGGCGTTGGCGAGATCGGTATGAACTTTGCGCTATATGGCTACGGTCCGGCGCGTGATCGACGCTGGATCATTGTGGATGTGGGCGTTACTTTCCCTGGCGATGATTTGCCCGGTGCAGATCTCATTCTGCCCGACATCGATTTCATCGTTAAGAAGGGTGATAAGCTGGATGGCATCATCATCACCCATGCCCATGAAGACCATTATGGCGCGTTAATGGCGCTGTGGCCGATGCTGCGCGCACCAGTCTACTGTACTGCGTTTACTGCCGGCATGCTCGAAGCCAAGGTTCAGTCCGAACCGGGCGTCAAGAAGATCCCGGTCACGGTGTTTGAAGCAGACAAGCCATTTAAGGTGGGACCATTTGAGATTGAGGGTGTGCATGTCACACACTCGATTCCTGAGCCGGTCTCGCTCATGATCAGGACCCCGCTGGGCAATTGCATTCATACGGGTGACTGGAAGCTCGACCATGAGCCGACTCTTGGCCAGAAAACCGATGAAGAGCATTTTCGTCGTCTTGGTGACGAAGGCGTGCTGGCGTTGATTTGCGATTCCACCAATGCGATGCGCGAGGGGGACAGCCCCAGCGAGCAGGATGTATCGGAAAGTCTCGCGAAGATCATCGAAGAAGCACCCGGGCGCGTTCTGGTAACAACCTTCTCCTCCAATGTCGGGCGCATTCGCTCCATCGCTCTGGCTGCTGAGCAGGTGGGGCGCCGAGTGATGATCCTTGGTCGCTCGATGCTGCGTGTTTGTGAAGTTTCTCGTGATCTCGGTTATCTGGATGGCATTGCTCCATTCCTTTCCGAAGATGAATTCCAATCCGTTCCGCGCCGCGAACTGGTGGTTATCTGCACCGGCTCGCAGGGTGAAAACCGGGCTGCTCTTGGTAAAATGTCCCGGGATGAGCACCGCAATGCCTCACTAGCACCGGGCGACCAGGTTATCTTCTCCTCGCGCTCGATTCCGGGCAATGAGCGCGAAATTATCAACATTCAAAACGCGCTGGTCGACCTCGGCGTAGATGTGGTCGAAGACGGCGAACGGCTGGTGCATGTATCCGGTCATCCTCGCCGCAATGAACTGAAGCAGATGTATGAGTGGACGCGGCCAACGATTGGTGTTCCAGTTCATGGTGAAGCACAACACCTGTCAGCCCATGCCGGCCTGATGGGCGAATGTGGCATCTTAGATGTTGCACCGATCCGAAACGGTGACATGTTGCGTCTGGCGCCGGGAGCGGCTGAAGTTATCAAACAGGTTGAAAGCGGGCGGGTTTACAAAGATGGCCGTGTCATTGGCGATCAGGACGCGACCGGCATCAAGCGGCGGCGAATTCTGTCGTGGGTGGGTCATATTGTCATGTCGCTTGTGATCGATAAAGATGGTGATTTGCTGGCTGATCCCGACATTGTTTGTGAGGGCCTGCCACGCATGGTTGATGAGCATGATAGTTTTGAAGATGTGCTGTTCGACGCCGGTGTTAGCGCATTCGAAAACATCCCGCCCAAGAAGCGCCGCGACCCGGCGCGCATCGAACAGGCTGTTGAGAAGGCTCTGCGCAGCGAAGCCCGTGAAATCTGGGGCAAAAAGCCCATCATCAACGTGTTTGTTCAAAAGGTGTAACCGATGATTGGCCGATTGAATCATGTCGCCATTGCTGTTCCGGATCTGGCAGCAGCCACTGCCCTTTATCGCGATGCGTTGGGCGCAACCGTATCCGAGCCGCAGGCCTTGCCGGAACACGGTGTAACAGTGGTCTTTGTGGAACTGCCGAACACCAAGGTGGAATTGCTGGAACCGCTCGGTGAAGGCTCCCCAATCGGCAAGTTTCTTGAGAGCAATGCGTCTGGTGGCATGCATCACATCTGCTATGAAGTTGACGACATCATCGCTGCACGAGACCATCTGACTGAGCAGGGTGCGCGTGTATTGGGGACCGGCGAACCGAAGATTGGTGCCCACGGAAAACCTGTTCTTTTCCTGCATCCGAAAGATTTCACCGGTACGCTGGTTGAACTGGAGCAGGTCTGAAAATGGGCTGGGGTACAGGTATCGCGATTTATTTCATCATTTGGTGGCTGGTCTTGTTCGTCTCTTTGCCGTTTCGAATGAAGCCGCAATTTGAGGAAGGAGACGTGGTTGAAGGCACGGAGGCTGCCGCCCCGGCCGATCCTCAACTGATGAAACGCATGCTCTGGAATACGCTGCTGAGTGGCATCGTGTTCCTCACCTTCTGGTTCGTTGTCTATTATCTGGAAATTGGTGTTGATTCCTTTCCTGAGATCATCCCGATCCGCCGTTACGAAGGTTAGCAGCAAGCTGCCCGTTTTGGCTGCCCATTCGAGCTGCTGAGGCAAGCTGGCAATTTCTTAACTGCTCTCTGGTGAAATACGCGAACAGGAGAATTGTCCATGTTCGCTTTCCAATTGCTGTTGTCACCTAACGGGCGCATGAAGCGGTTGAACTACGTTCTATTGAGCGGGTTCATTGGGGCCATGAATTTTGGATTGTTGACCTTGGTTGGTCTGCAGAGCGGTGCCTCGCTGATGCAGATTCTTGAAGGCGGTCCGCTTTTTTTATTTCAGGCGTCTCCGATTCTGGCTGGCGTTTGCCTGCTCGGCATCTGGTTCCAGGTGTGTTTTGTTTTCAAGCGCAGCCGTGACTTCAGCGGCGGAACCCTTGCTGCATGGTTGTTTGTAGCGTTTTGGGCTGCACCTTATGTTGTGCCGCTTATGGCCAATGAAGGCGGGGCGCTCACATCCAACAGCATGCTGAAATTTGCGCTTGCAGTTCCGGCCGCGATTGTCGGAATGGTGTTGTTTTTTGCTGACACCAAGGATGAAGCCCTGACCGCCCGTACCAGCGATTCAGTGCAGGAGGCGGAACAGTTTGGCGACATCGATGATTCCACTGATCTGGTGGCTCGCGCTGCGGCACTGCGTGCCATGGACGCGGCTCCATCGGCAACAAGGCAAACAGTGCAGATGCAACCGATCCGGGCAAAACCTGCGGCTTCCGGATTTGGTCGCCGCAAAACTTTTGCCGGCTGATCAAGAACCCAACCCCGCAGCATGATAACTTGCGGTCTGCGTTGGCCTTGGCCTAGAAACCAACATGAGCATTGTTGTCTTTGATTCTGGAATAGGCGGACTTTCGGTTCTTCGCGAAGCGCGGGTTCTGATGCCCGAACATCGCTTTGTTTATGTCGCCGACGATGCGTCCTTCCCGATTGGCGGTTGGGAAGAGGGGGCCCTGATCGAGCGATTGATGGCCGTGTTTGAGGACCTGGTGGAGCGATATGAGCCATCCATGATCATTGTTGCATGCAACACGGCTTCAACAATCATACTGCCGCATCTGCGCGAACGCTTTGATTTCCCAATTGTGGGAACGGTTCCGGCAATCAAGCCTGCTGCTGAGAAAACCGCATCAGGCCAAATCTCAGTCTTAGCGACCCCGGGCACTGTGCAACGGGATTATACCCGAGCGCTGGTCAGCGAGTTTGCCAGTCACGTCAACGTCCGGCTGGTGGGGGCTGAAAACCTCGCTGAGCTGGCCGAGGAATTCATGCTGACCGGTAAAGTTGACGACAAGGCTGTCGAAAACGAAGTCCGGGAATGTTTCACCGACCGGCTCGGTGCACGCACTGATGTTGTGGTGCTGGCCTGCACGCACTATCCATTTTTGACCAATGTTCTGCGCCGCATGGCACCTTGGCCGGTGGATTGGCTCAATCCGGCGGAATCCATTGCGCGCCATGCCCAAAGCCTTTTGCCGCCGCGGGGTGAAATTCTTGATGTTCAGGACGTGGCGGAATTTACCAAGGGACGACCAAGGCCGGAAATGTTGCGTTTGATGTCCGGATTTGGCCTCAAAGTCGTTTGACAGCAAAGCCTTCATGGCCTAGATGATGCCAGCGCTTACGGGAAACTGTGAGCGCGTTTTACGTATCCCGTGGACCTCGATCGCAAAGCGTGCGCGAAAGGTCCTGTCATCCGGCTCAAAGTGCTGGGAGAGGAGGGTGCGTTTTCTCTTGCCTGCGGATGGTCTGCGGGCAGTTCTACTTGAGGAAATGCTATGAGCAAGCGCCAATCAGCAAAATATAAACTTGATCGCCGCATGGGCGAAAACATCTGGGGTCGTCCTAAGTCTCCAGTCAACCGTCGTGAATATGGCCCCGGCCAGCACGGTCAGGGCCGCAAAGGCAAACTGTCCGACTTTGGTGTTCAGTTGCGCGCCAAACAGAAGCTGAAAGGCTATTACGGCAACATTTCGGAAAAACAGTTCCGCAAAATCTACGACCAGGCTTCTTCCATGAAGGGCGATACTTCGGAAAATCTGATCGGTCTGCTGGAGCGCCGTCTTGACGCTATCGTATACCGCGCCAAGTTTGTACCAACCGTATTTGCTGCCCGTCAGTTCATCAACCACGGCCACATCAAGGTCAATGGCGTGCGCGTCAACATTCCTTCTTACCGTTGTAAGCCAGGCGATGTGATCGAGATTCGTGAAAAGTCCAAGCAATTGGCCATCGTTCTTGAATCAGTACAGTTGGCTGAGCGCGATGTTCCTGAATATGTTTCAGCGGATCACAGCAAACTGACTGCTACTTTTGTTTCTGTCCCGGCATTCGGCGATGTGCCTTATCCGGTCGTGATGGAACCAAACCTGACCGTGGAATTCTATTCCCGCTAAGGTTTTACCGGTTTACGTTTTTCAAAAAGGCTGCTCGAATGGGTGGCCTTTTTTTGTGGGGTTTTGCAATGTCTTTGGCCGACACACACGCTGATCCGCAGAGCGAAGATTGTCATGCAATGTTTCGCAATGCGCCGTCTGGACTGGAATTCAACAAGCTGCGTAAGCGCTTGATCCGCCAAACGCGCGAGGCGTTGGAAACATATGGCATGGTTACGGACAAGCCAGATGGTTCGCGCCCCAAATGGCTGATTGGCCTGTCCGGTGGCAAGGATAGCTACGGGCTCATAGCGTTATTGCTGGATTTGAAATGGCGAGGCCTGCTGAATGTCGATTTGCTGGCCTGCAATCTTGATCAGGGACAACCCAACTTCCCCAAACACATCCTGCCGGACTGGTTACAGCAAAACGGTATTGAGCACCGCATCGAATATCGTGACACCTATTCGATCGTGAAGGAAAAGGTGCCGGAAGGTGCCACCTATTGCGCGCTTTGCTCGCGGCTGCGACGGGGCAACCTTTATCGCATTGCGCGGGAAGAGGGCTGCGATGCGCTAGTTCTTGGACATCATCGCGAAGACATTCTGGAAACCTTTTTCATGAACCTGTTTCATGGTGGCAAGTTGGCAGCGATGCCGCCGAAACTGCTGAATGATGACAAAGATCTGCTGGTGCTGCGGCCGCTGGCCTATTGTGCAGAAGACGACCTGGCGAAGTTTGCATCTGCCATGCAGTTCCCAATTATTCCTTGCGATCTTTGTGGGTCGCAGGATGGACTGCAGCGCAATGTGATGAAAAACATGATTGCCGATATCGAAAAGCGCATGCCGGGCCGCAAAGACACGATGATCCGGGCATTGGGCAATACCAATCCGAGCCATCTGCTGGATGGAAATATCTTTGATTTTAAGGCGCTGCAGGCATGACTTCTCCAAGCCGGACTAATTCGGCAAACGCACCGGTCTGTGATGTCGATTTCTACAGCGATGCAACGATTGCCGATCCAATTGCTGCCTACCATCGCATGCTGGCACTGGGACCGATGGTCTGGCTTGAGACGAACAGCATACTGGCGATCTGCGGGTTTGCTGAACTGACCCAGTCGCTGCGCAATCATCAGGTATTCCAGTCCGGCATGGGCGTTTCTATCAACGAAGAGATCAACAAATTCGTCATTGGCAGCACGTTGAACTCAGACCCACCCCGGCATGACGCAACCCGTTCAATCACGTTTTCACCGTTGACGCCGAAGGCATTGGTGGCGGTTCGGGAGCGGCTCGAACGGGAGGCGGATTTTATCGTTGATAAATTGCTGGCGCAGGATCAATTCGATGCGGCGGCTGAACTGGCACCCCACCTGCCGCTGACCATCGTGCGTGATCTGGTCGGGCTCGGTGATCACGGTGGAGCCAATATGTTGAAATGGGGGGCGGCGACCTTTGAACTGATGGGTGATCCGCGTGAGCGCCGTGACGCTGCGCTGAATAATCTCAAGCAGATGCGCACATTTCTGGAAAGCCCTGAAACGCTGGACAGCTTGCCGGAAGATGGCTGGGCCAGTCGCGCCACCAAAAAGGCAATGGAAGCGGGGATGCCACACGACGAAGCATCGGAACTGATGCGCGACTATATCCCACCCAGTCTGGATACGACGATCTCAGCCATCGGCTACGGCATGATGCTGTTTGCGCAAAATCCAGATCAGTGGGAGATGATCCGCCAGGATCCGTCAATGATCCGAAATGCCATTGAAGAAATTGTCCGGCTTAACACTCCAATTCGGGCGTTTACGCGCGTGACGAGCGAGCCGATTGAGGTGGGCGGTCTGTCCATTGAACGTAACAGCCGTGTCATGATGGTGTTTGGAGCGGCGAACCGGGATGCGACACGGTTTCCTGAACCAGACAGATTTGACATCACACGCAGCAATGTGCGTGGCCATGTCGGCTTCGGGCACGGCGTTCACGCCTGCTTGGGGATGCATCTTGCCCGGTTGGAAATGACCTGTCTGTTTGAAGCGCTGGCGCGCCGGGTCAAACGTTTTGAGCTGGTCGGTCCCGTTGTGCCGTCGATCAATGCATCGATCCATTCAATGGCCCGTGTACCGTTGAAGGCAGTGTTGGCCTAGGCGTTGCCTTTTTCGTCACGCAGCGGATCCACCGCGCGCCAAACAAAATGCATGAATGGCATGACTGTGTGGCCAAAGGTCTCGATCTCATCGAGCAGAGCGGCAGAGTGTATGACTTTTTCGTCCAGCTTTTTTTGGACGATGAAGCTTTTGTGTTTCAGCCAATAGAGCAGTTCTTCGTCTTCAACATGTTTGAAGCCCAGCGGGGTGCGTTTGACCATGTCCTGTTCGCCGATAGGAAGCCCCGCTTTTTCAAGCTTTGTGGTGAGTTTGAGGAATTCTTCACTGCGCTCAACGATCTGCTCGCGCATGGCCTTCAATATTGGCCCGGGTGGAAACCACAGGCCGGAGGCCAGAAAACATTCGCCCGGTTCAAAATGCATGTAGATGCCACCGATATCTTTCTTGGTGCCCGTGCGGGTTAGAACACCGCTGACGCGCGTATTGTATGGGCTTTTGTCTTTTGAAAACCGGATATCGCGGTTGATTCGAAACAGCGATGTTTTGCGCTCTCCACGCAGGGGAATGCTGGCCTGTTCCATCCGCTCATTGGCGCTTTCCAGCAGGCTGACGAACGGCATGAACAATTGGCTGTCATAGATTGCGCGGTTTTCCTGGAACCACTCACGGTTTTGGTGAAAGCCCAAAGCCTTGAGGAAGGGAAGAGCTTCCTTGCCGAACCCGTTAAAACCGTTGTCACTCATCTGTTGCTCCAACAAAAAGGGCGCGAAAATCTCGCGCCCTAAGACTAGTCATAATTATTGGCTTGTGAAAGCTTGCTCGCCGCTCGCCGCTCGCCGCTCGCCGCTCGCCGCTCGCCGCTCGCCGCTCGCCGCTCGCCTCCGCTAGGCGGTTGCCTTGCCGTCCATGACGATGCCTTTTTCTTCCAACATCGTTTTCAGTTCCCCGGACTGGAACATTTCGCGGGTGATGTCGCAGCCGCCAATGAACTCGCCCTTGACGTAAATCTGAGGCACGGTTGGCCAATTGGTGAAATCCTTGACGCCCTGACGCAGGTCATCATCGGCGAGCACATTGACGCCTTTCCATTCGACACCGAGGTAATCCATGATCTGGGCGACCTGACCAGAGAAACCGCATTGTGGGAAAGCCGGTGTACCTTTCATGAAAACAAGCACATCGTTTGTCTTCACTTCGTTTTCGATAAAATCATTCATGCTCATTTTCACTGCATCCTTGCTCAAGTCGGGTTCAAGGTCCGACGGGTTGATTGCTATTTAGGCGTGATTGGGAAAAATTTCCAGTCATACCAGACTATGTTTGGCTTTGCCGTTATTGGCCTTGTGATCGAGAATCTCGACTGGCTTGGCCATTTTTGCGCTTCTTTAAAACTGGGAATCCAGGTGTCATCGGCGTCTCACCCTGCAAGACAACATCGTAATCCTGTTCCGGTTCCCAGCGATAGCCATCGGGATTGCGCTTTTGAGCGAGCTTTCCTTTGACGATGTAGATACACATGGCCAGAAAAACGAGACCAATCAAAGTCAGGGTTGTATAGAATATCTCGTCCGACATTATTCTGCGGCCCAAACCCGGTAAGAAAGGCGCTTTTGCACCATTCTCGGCGCATAGGCCGTTGGACGTATGCCCGATACGACCGGCGATCCTTTACTTGATCTTGTCACAAAAGCGCTCCTTCAGAATGGGCCCAGCTAATCCTCGAATGGTCTAGGCGGGGTCCGGTGCGCTGGTTTGCAGTGCCAGGGCATGCAATTCACCACCCATTTTGCCCTTCAGAGCAGAATAGACGATTTGGTGCTGCTGAACGCGGGACTTGCCGACAAACTGTTCAGATACCACTTCCGCGGCATAGTGATCGCCATCGCCTGCCAGGTCACGAATGGTGACCTGCGCATCTGGCAGCGCTTCCTTGATCATTGTTTCCAGATCAGCTGCATCCATTGCCATGTGTCTTACTCCGCTGCTTCTGCTAACGCGGTTTCACCCATGAAATCGGGGAACCACGACTCGTGGACAGTTTTTACTTCTTCTACTGATATGTCTATCAGATCGTTGATAATCAAGTTATCTCCACCGACTGCGCCAATTCGCGCAAAGGAAACGCCTGCACCTTCACAGTTTGCGGCGAACATATCCGCCCACTCTTGTTTGACCGTCATAACATAACGCGCCTGGTCTTCACCAAATAAAGCCGCGTGAGGGTAGGTGATGTCGATGGTGCAGTTCATGCCTTTGCCAGAGGCCATGCACATCTCTGCCAGGGCCACAGCCAGGCCACCGTCTGAGACATCGTGGCAGGATGAAGCATAATCTGATCGGATGGCGGCGAGTACAAAATCACCACGGGCTTTTTCCATCAATAGATCTACCTGTGGGGCAGGGCCGGATTCTTCGCCAAGAATTTCGCGCTGATAGATCGAGCGTGCCAGATGGCTGGCCTCGGTTCCAATCAGGAACACAGCATCACCCATTTCTGCCGACCCAATTCGCGTCATGCGATCCTGTTCGTCAATCAGGCCAACACCGCCAATGGTCGGGGTTGGCTGAATGGCTTCGCCGTTTGTCTCGTTGTAGAGGGATACATTGCCGGAAACGATCGGCATGGACAGTGCCTGGCAGGCTTCTCCGATACCCCGGATGGCGGCGACAAGCTGGCCCATGATCTCGGGTTTTTCCGGATTGCCAAAATTGAGGTTATCGGTGGCAGCCAGTGGCTCAGCACCGGTTGCGATCAGGTTACGGTAGCACTCAGCAACGGCCTGTTTGCCGCCTTCAAACGGATCGGCTTCCACGTAGCGGGGTGTCACGTCAGAGGAAAAGGCCAGCGCCTTGGTTGGATGCCCTTCGACCCGAACGACACCAGCGTCGCCACCGGGCAGTTGCAGACTGTTGCCCTGAATCAGCGTGTCATATTGTTCCCAGACCCAGCGGCGTGAACTCAGATCAGGCGACCCGATCAGTTTGAGCAATGCCGTGTTGTAATTATGGGGCGGCGGAAACAGGTGCGGTTCCTGCGGCGAGTGGGTGCCTGGCTCTACCCAGGGACGATCATATTCCGGCGCTTCGTCGCCTAGTTCCTTGATTGGCAGGTTGGCGACTTCTTCGCCCTGATGATGGATAGAGAAGCGCAAATCGTCTGTCGTCTCACCGACGATGGCGAAATCCAAACCCCATTTGTTGAAAATCTGTTTGGCTTCGCTTTCTTTCTCGGGGCGCAGCACCATCAACATGCGTTCCTGGCTTTCTGACAGCATCATCTCATAGGCCGACATGCTTTCTTCACGCACCGGAACATCATCGAGATTGAGTCGGATGCCGAGGTCACCTCTGGCGCCCATCTCAACCGCAGAACAGGTCAGACCCGCTGCACCCATATCCTGAATGGCAATCACCGCGCCACTGGCCATCAGCTCAAGGCAGGCTTCCAGCAGGCACTTTTCTGTAAAGGGGTCGCCGACCTGGACTGTTGGCCGCTTTTCATCAATTGAATCGTCGAATTCAGCCGATGCCATGGTTGCGCCACCGACACCGTCACGACCTGTCTTTGCTCCAAGATATACAACCGGAAGGCCAACGCCCTCAGCTTTGGAGATGTAGATCCCATCACGCTTTGCCAGCCCAGCTGCAAAGGCGTTGACCAGAATGTTGCCGTTGTAGCTTGGGTGGAAATTCACTTCCCCACCAACCGTTGGCACGCCGAAGGAATTGCCGTAACCACCGACACCGGAAACAACGCCGGATACCAGGTGGCGGGTTTTGGGATGGTCAGGCTCACCAAAGCGCAATGCGTTCATAGCGGCGATTGGGCGCGCACCCATGGTGAAAACATCGCGCAGAATGCCACCAACACCGGTTGCTGCACCCTGATAAGGTTCGATAAATGATGGGTGGTTGTGGCTTTCCATCTTGAAGACCACCACATCATCATCACCGATATCGACAACGCCAGCATTTTCGCCGGGGCCATAGACCACGCGAGGCCCTTCGGTTGGCAGGGTTTTCAGCCATTTCTTCGATGACTTGTAGGAACAGTGCTCATTCCACATGGCCGACCAGATACCAAGTTCGGTAAAGGTTGGCTCGCGGCCGGTCAGCTCGAGAATATGGGCATATTCCTCATCGTTGATGCCATGGCTGGCGATCAGTTCCGGGGTGATGGGCACGGTGTTGTTGACGGTCATTGGTCAGCGAAGCCTGTATTTCAGCAAGTTTTTGATCCACGCGACCAGGCGCGCAGAGATGCATCTAATCTGGGACCATCTGCGGTTGCCAGCAGCGGTCCGAAAGTGGTGAATGAGGTCTGGCCCTGACTGGTCTCAGCCTGGGCCACAAGTTTGGGCAATCCGCCAGGATTGTTTTTAGGCACGATCAAAATACGCGGTTTGCCGGTGTGCGAATTGACCTCAGGTGCCATCACATAGCCGTTTAGCGCCGGGTCACCACCCTTTTTGGCGAACCAACAGGACTGAACCTGCTTGGCCACGTGCACCATGGTGGCGCGCGGTCCAATCGATGATTTGGCCGTCTGCGTACAGCCCGCTACGGCGAGCGCTGCGGTGACAACGGCTGCGAGACCGACCATGGGTACTGCAGAGGAGGCGACATTGGAGACGCCAGGCAACGACAAAAGGCGTGTTCTTAACAACATCAGGCCGGTTCGGCTTCAAGCATGTTTAACGCCCCTTCAAACAGGCGTCGCCCATCAATGCCACCATGTGCCGGCTCAATCAGGTTTTCCGGATGGGGCATCATGCCCAGAATATTGCCAGCTTCATTGAAGATACCGGCAATGTCGTTGATCGAGCCGTTCGGATTGGTTGCCTCCGCATAGCGGAAGGCTACCTGACGATTGTCTTCGATCTTCTTCAGGGTGTCTTCGTCGGCGAAATAGTTGCCATCATGATGCGCAACAGGGCAGCGGATGACTTCATCAAGCCCATATCCTTCGGTAAACGGATTGTGGTTGTTGGCCACTGACAGTTTGACCTCTTTGCACACAAAGGTCAGGCGGTTGTTGCGCATCAACGCACCGGGCAACAGGCCAGCTTCTGTAAGCGTTTGAAATCCGTTGCAGACGCCGAGAATGCGCACGCCATTGGCTGCAGCAGCGGAAACCGCCTTCATAACCGGTGCGCGGGCGGCAATGGCGCCAGAGCGCAGATAGTCGCCGTGGGAAAAACCGCCCGGAATGATGATCAAATCACTTTCGGGGAGGCTGGTATCTGTGTGCCAGACCAGGGCGGGAGTAACGCCGCTGATTTTGCTAATGGCAGCAATCATGTCGCGGTCCCGGTTGGAACCGGGGAATTGCACAATCGTGGTTCTCTGCATGGAGATCCGTGTCAATCGACTTTGATATTGGTGTTGGGGAACACCTACCAAATCATCGCAGCAATCGCCAGCAAAGCCGGGCTTTTTGGCTGATAAAACAGTGGATGCCGGGTGCAGTTGTCAGGCCATCGGCATCCTGCCGGATCACTCGTAAGTTTCGACCGGCTCTTCGTAAGTCTGGGCCCATTCTTCGCTTTCACCTTGAACAGCGTTGCGGCCGGAATAAAACAGGTGCTTACCCAGCTTGATCAACAAGAGGCCGCCATTGCGTCGCTCGCTTTCATGCAACGAGGAGCCGTCATAGCGGATGCGCAACTGTTCTTCCTGATATGCCTGTTGAGCTGCCGTTGGGGCATCGCCAATCTGGGCGCCGGCATAATATTCGCCGGCTTGCGCCTGCACCGAGCCAGCCAGCAGAAAAGTCGTCGCCAGTGCAGCGAAAATGTTTGATTTCACCATGGGTTCGTCTCCCAATTGAATGTTGTCCGCACACAACATGTCAGGGATTTGTGCCCAAGCCCTTAGGCGAAATGGTTAAAACTCTGCAAAGCTTCAGTGGGAAATCCAGCTATGACTGAATTTTTTGAAGGCGTTTTAATATTTATTTACAGCGTATTGTGCGGCTTTTTTAAAGCTTCACTCGATATTGACGGTGTAGTCTTCGATAACCGTATTGGCCAGCAGTTTCTCGCACATTGCATTCAAGGCCTCTTCGGCTTTTGACTTGCTGTCAGCGTCCAGCGCGATGTCAAACGTCTTTCCCTGACGGACCTGACCGACGCCTTCGAAACCCAACGAACCCAACGCGCCTTCGATTGCCTTTCCCTGAGGGTCAAGCACTCCGCGCTTGAGGGTTACCCGTACCTGTGCGGTGAAGCTTGCCATTTTACTTAGTCCGATTTGACCAGAACGGGGCCTTTGCCGCGCACAGGTTCGTTTTCATTCATGATGCCCAACCGTTTGGCCACTTCGCGGTAATTGTCCAGCAGGCCGCCAAGGTCCTGACGGAACCGGTCCTTGTCCATTTTTTCGTTGGTTTTGACGTCCCAGAGGCGGCAGGAGTCCGGTGAGATCTCATCAGCAACGATGATTCTCATCATGTCATTTTCAAAATGGCGTCCACATTCGATTTTGAAGTCGATCAATTGGATTCCAACGCCGAGGAACAGGCCGGACAGAAAGTCATTCACCCGAATCGCCAGCGCCATCATGTCATCAATTTCTGGAGGGGATGCCCAGCCAAAAGCGGTGATGTGTTCTTCGGAGACAATCGGATCGTTGAGATCGTCATTTTTGTAGTAGAATTCGATAATCGAACGGGGCAGGACGGTACCTTCTTCAACGCCGAGGCGTTGTGACAGGGAACCGGCTGCGATGTTGCGGACAACCAGCTCGAGAGGAATGATCTCGACTTCCTTGATCAATTGTTCACGCATGTTGACCCGTTTGATGAAGTGGGTCGGGATGCCGATCTTGTTCAGATTTTCAAAGACATACTCACTGATGCGATTGTTGAGCACGCCCTTGCCATCGATGATCTCATGCTTTTTTGCATTGAACGCGGTGGCGTCGTCTTTGAAGAATTGGATCAGGGTTCCTGGCTCGGGGCCTTCGTACAAAACTTTGGCCTTGCCTTCGTAGATTTTCCGGCGTCTGCTCATGGTTTGTTTTCCGCTTCAATTGTCTCGAAAAGACTCAGTCGTTCCATAAGCCACTCACCACCATAAAACAATTGCATCGCGGTGGACGGATTGGCTTTGACACAGAAAAGGCGCAGTTGATTTGAGCCCTTGGGCATCCTACATCAAGGGTAACGAAAGAGCGGGCGATTGATTCCGCTCATCCATGTTTATCAGGAGTTTGAAATGGCATCACTTGAGGAGCGCGGCGAGAGCTTTGAAAAGAAATTCGCCCACGACGAAGAACTGAAATTTAAGGCGGAAGCCCGCCGTAACAAGCTGCTTGGCGAATGGGCTGCAGGCCAAATGGGCCGCGATGATGCCGATGTCTATGCAAAAGAAGTTATCATGTCAGACTTTGAAGAAGCTGGCGACGAAGATGTGTTTCGCAAAATCCGCGCTGATTTCGATGCCAAGGGTGTGTCTGTCAGTGATGAAGATATTCGCAGTAAAATGAGCGAGTTGCTGGCAAAAGCTGTCGATCAGATTCAAAGCGAATAATCACCTATCAACCCGGGGGGAAATGCCGTGGATCGGTTGAAGAAACTCATGGACTGCGACCAGATGATCATTTCTGGTTGGACTGGTATGCAAGACCCGCTCTATCTGGCGGAACTGGCCAATAGCGATTTCGACGCGGTGACGATGGACATGCAGCATGGCATGCAGTCCGAAAACAGCGTTATCCGGGGCATTGCGACTATCGTGCCGCTCGGAAAGCCAGTGATTGTTCGCATTCCAGTGGGTCGGTTTGATTTTGCCAGCCGGGCATTGGACGCCGGTGCACATGGAATTATTGCGCCGATGATCAACACGGTGGAGGATGCCAAACAGCTTGTGTCATTCTCCAAATATCTGCCCACCGGTGACCGCTCGTATGGGCCCACCCAGGTCGCAGGACTGCTTCGCGCACCGGCGGCTGACTATGTCACCAATGCCAACACGAACACTTTTGTCTTGGCGATGATTGAAACCGCGCAGGCGGTCGAAAACATGGAAGCCATTCTCGATCTCGATGGTATTGACGGCATCTTCTGTGGTCCGGGTGATTTGTCTATTTCAATCCGCGGCAATGTCATTCCCGATGCCTATGGACCTGATACGATCGACATCATCCGGCGTATGCCGGTTGAAGCTAAAAAACGTGGCAAGAAGGCTTACACGTGGTGCGGAACAGCCCAACAGCTGGAGACTGCCAACGAACTTGGCTTTGACTATGCCGCCCTGGCGAATGACCCATTTTATCTGAAGAATGGCATCCACGCGACGTTGAGTAATTTGAGCTTCCGCTGATCAGGCCGGCAGTTTTTTCATAAAATTGGCGAAAACCATCAAACCATCCGGCCATGGACCATGGCCGGAGGTCTCGTCGATATGGCCGCTCTCGCGGGCGTCAATCAGCAAAGAACCCCAGGCGTTGGCCATGTCGCCAGCCACTTCATAGCTGCAGAACGGATCGTTCTGGCTGGAAATGACCACCGATGGAAACGGAAATGGCTCACGAGGGTAAGGCCCGAAGGTCATCAGGTGTTTGGGGCGCAGTTTGGGGTTTTCAACATCTGGGGGGGAGACGATAAACGCCCCTTTGATACGCGAAATCTGGTCATCATTCATTTTGGAAATAGATTGGGCAACGACCTGAGCGCCCAATGAATGAGCAACCAAAACCAACTCACCCTTCGAGTCGTCAACGGCAGCGATCAGGCCATCTGTCCAGTCTTCGACAACTGGTTTCAGCCAATCTTCCTGCACCACCCGACGGGCGGTCTTCATTTGTTTTTCCCAGCGGGATTGCCAATGATCGGGGCCGGAATTGGTATATCCCGGCACCATCAGAATATCGGCTTGTGAAATCTTCACGATGAACTCCCGGCTAGCCGAAGACCCGTTTGAAAATCGTGTCGACATGTTTGGTGTGATAGCCAATATCGAACTTTTCGCGGATTTCTTCTTCGCTCAGTGCGGCGGTGACTTCTTTATCCGCCAGCAATTCGGCGAGGAAATCCTTGTCTTGTTCCCAAACTTTCATGGCGTTGCGCTGCACCAGACGATAGCTGTCTTCACGCGAACAACCTGCCTGCGTCAGGGCCAGCAACACCCGCTGTGAATGCACCAAACCTCTGAATTTGTTCAGGTTCTTGTCCATATTCTTGGGGTAGACCAGCAGCTTTTCGATCACGCCGGTCAGGCGATTCAACGCAAAGTCCAATGTGACGGTCGTGTCTGGTCCAATCATGCGCTCGACGGACGAGTGGGAGATGTCCCGTTCATGCCACAGGGCGACATTTTCCATCGCCGGCACAGAGGCCATGCGCACAATACGGGCAAGACCGGTCAGGTTTTCCGTCAGCACCGGATTGCGTTTGTGCGGCATGGCTGAGGAACCTTTTTGACCAGGCGCGAAATATTCTTCCACTTCCAGCACTTCTGTGCGCTGGAGATGGCGGATTTCGGTAGCCAACCGTTCAATCGATGATGCGATGACGCCCAGAGTTGCGAAATACATGGCATGACGGTCGCGCGGAATAACCTGAGTTGAAACCGGCTCGGCGGCGAGGCCCATTGCTTTGGCAACGTGTTCTTCGACCTCAGGTTCAATGTTGGCGAAGGTGCCGACAGCGCCAGAAATGGCGCAGGTGGCGATTTCCTCACGGGCATGTTCGAGGCGTGTCCTGCAGCGCTCGAATTCGGCATAGGCCTGGGCCAATTTTACACCAAAGGTTGTGGGCTCGGCGTGAATGCCGTGTGAGCGACCGATGGTTATTGTGTCCTTATGCTCCATGGCACGGGTTTTCAGTGCGGCGAGCAGACGGTCCATATCGTCCAGCAGAATATCGGTAGCCTTGACCAGTTGCACATTGAAGCAGGTGTCGAGCACGTCCGATGAGGTCATGCCCTGATGGACAAAGCGGGCATCGGGGCCGACAATTTCAGCCAGATGGGTCAGGAAGGCGATGACGTCGTGTTTGGTTTCGCGCTCGATTTCGTCAATACGGTCGACATCAAATTCGGCAGCATTGCCCTTTTCCCAGATGGTTTTGGCGGCATCTTTTGGAATGACGCCGAGATCAGCCAGCGCATCGCAGGCATGGGCTTCAATCTCAAACCAGATGCGGAATTTGGAAGCAGGTGACCAAATGTCGGTCATAACGGAACGGGAGTATCGCGGGATCATTTCAGAGCCTTGGCTGGGGGAATCCCCGCTGCCATAACACCCCCCCGATCAGGCTTCAACTTGCGGCGGGTCGTTGGCGTAAAAAACCAGTGTGTGACTGGCCATCGCTGGTTTTCTAAGGGTCGATAATGCTTGTTACAGCAATCAAACGCCCATCTGGGCCTTCAAAACCCGGTGTGGCATAGCGCACCAGCACGGCCAGTGAAAAGCCGCCATCCTTTCGGGGATAAGTCATAACCTGCTCGACATAGTATTTCAGCGGGCAGCCACGCGACTTGGGCACCCGTTTATCATCATTCAGCACCATTTCTTCGCCGGTTTCTTCATTGCTTAGAACCAGCCGGAAACCCGCCATATTGTCATGCAGACCAAAACAGGCGTCATTGGCGGCAAATTTGTTTTCCCGCAGCGAAAGCTTCCAGGCTTTGATATCGGGAGCTGAATTGATCAGGCTGCGATAATATTGGATTGAGAACCGGACTTGGCGCGCGTCATTGGTCAATTCCTGCGGCGGGTTGTGGACGCGCAAATCTCCCGAACGCAACCGGCCCAGTCCGCTGATAACGGGTTTTGCTTTTTTCGCAGCCTTTGCTCGCAAAGCGAAAATGGCATCCCGGGTCCGGTCTTCCATATCAAGCGGATCGGTGATGCCTTCGCCTGCCAGCTTTTGTTCGAGAGCAAAGACTTCCTCTTCGCTGCTTTGAAGCCGCACCGGGGTGCCCTTCAGCCAGCGATCGCGGACGATATCGATGGCATAGAGATTGACGTATGGTGCACCCAGACCATCTGTCGATCCAAACTCTTCAAAGACAAAGTGATTGCCGTCACGGCTAAAGCCGAGGGCATTGCCGGTTGAGTATTCTGCGGCCCAACCGTTGGGAGCCGTGCAGGTAAGGGCCAACAGACCGGTTATGCCGCACAGTTTGGAAAGCAGTGATCTTGTCATCAGGTCTGATACAACCTCCTACCAGGTCTACAGAGCCTTCTTTATAGCAGATATGTTGCGCGCATACGACTCAGGCCCTTTGCCGTCGTAGATTGCTGAACCCGCGACCAGAACATCAGCGCCTGCATTGGTCACCAGCGGCGCAGTTTCGGGCGTAATGCCTCCATCCACCTCAATATGGATCGGGCGATCACCAATCAGCGCAGCGACCTGCGCAACTTTCTTACCTGATTCCATGATGTATTTCTGACCACCAAAACCTGGGTTAACCGACATGACGAGGATCAGGTCGACCAGATCAACTACATGCTCCAGCGCAGAGACCGGGGTGCCCGGGTTGATTGCAACCCCGGCCTTTTTGCCCAATGCACGGATCGCCTGGAGCGAACGATGCATGTGAGGGCTGGCCTCGGCATGAATGGTGATGAAATCGCTGCCCGCTTTGGCAAAGGCTTCCAGATAAGGGTCGCAAGGCGCAATCATCAAATGAGTGTCGAAAACAGCATCAGTCAAGGGGCGCAGCTTTTCGATAATCACCGGGCCAAAGGAGATGTTGGGCACGAAATGGCCGTCCATGACATCCAGATGGACCCAGTCGGCACCGGCCGAAATGACGTCGGTGACCTCCTGACCGATCTTGGAAAAATCAGCTGCGAGAATTGACGGGGCGATGAGGACGGGTTTGGTCATGGTGCTTTATCCAATTGCCGATAGGGGCGCGTAACACGGGTATGCGGCGGGCTCAATTGGCGTTAAAGGCTTTTGCCCAACTTGGAAACAGGTCGTCGTCGTGGTCGCTTGCGGCGTAGACGCCACGCGCAATGGCGCGGCTCATAGTGCTGGCGGCGATCGCCGACATTTCAATTTGTTCCCCAATGCTCAGCCCCGATTGGCGGCCTTTGTGGCTGCCGGTGCTGACTGAGAAGATCAGATCACCATCGAGCGGAGTATGGGCGGGCCACAGGGCGCGGGCGAAACCGTCATGGGCGGCGATGGCCAGGCGCTTGCACTCTGCCTTGGTCAGTGCTGCGTCAGTGGCGATTATGCCGATGGTCGTGTTGGCACCTTGCGATTGGTTGTCGCGGAATTTGATGCGGGTCGCTCGACTTTCATGGCACGGCAGATTGGCGCTGCCCAGGCCACCAAATTCTTCATCATGTTCAAATGGAGCCGCCCAGAAATGTTTGCTTTCGCCCACCGTTGGTGCCCCCAGTGCGTTAACCGCGACCAGTGCGCCGATGGTGGCACCACTGCGCAAGACAGTGGAGGCGGAGCCCAGTCCGCCCTTGATTCCCAGCCCCGGACCACCCGTCAGCGCACCAAAACCGGCGCCTTGCGAACCAAGCTCAAATTCCTGCGTGGCATTGTTTGCCGCTTCAAAACCCAGGTCGCGGTAGGGAGATGTTTTTCCCCAATCTTTATCACCGCCATTGGTCAGGTCAAAAATGATGGCGCTTGGAATGATCGGGATGCGCATGCCATGGATTTCAAATCCCTTGCCCTGTTCAACCAATGCAGCCTGTGCACCGTTGGCAGCATCAAGTCCAAAGGCGGATCCTCCGGACAACACAAATGCGTCGACCGATTGCACGGTGTTTTCGGGGCTGAGCAGATCGGTTTCGCGGCTGCCAGGCGCGCCACCCATAACATGGACGGAGGCGGTGTTTTCGACATCGCAGATAAGCGCGGTTGTTCCCGACTTGATGATCTTGTTTTCACAATTGCCGACACGCAGCCCGGCAATATCGGTGATCAAATTGAGTGGGCCGGGTTTCAAAGGTTCGATCCCATCAATTGCCTTGGACGGTTTCAAATGCGCCATCCTGCCATTGCTCCAGAATAAACGGAGCAGGGGAGGCGCGCCCGATGGCATCGAAGGTCAGTGGTCCGATGACAGTCTCAAAGGTTTCTCCGCTCAGATCAGTCAGATCCCGGCGAGCGGCTTCGGCACCTATTTCGACCAGAGCGTGCCCCCATAACAGGCTGTCTTCCAGCTCCTGTTCATCGGGAGCGGTCGCGCCGACAGAGGCGAAATCTCCAATTTCCTGTTTGATTTCATCGCTGACCAGACCGCGCTCACGCACCATAAGCATGCCGGACAGATTGCTTTCAGCGGTGACTGAATAGGGCATTAACAGACCGCGTTCGCCAGTTGCGACTATCCAGTCGAGTTTCAGCGTTCTGATGTCATTGGCGATGGTCACCACATCTTCAGCAGCAGCAGCAATAAACACCGCTTCCACACCAGACTTGCGCAAGCGCCGCAGCATGGCGATCTGAGTGGTTTGAAGTGGGCGAAAATTGCTGTTGACCACAGCACGCAACCCGGCTTGCTCGCCCAGATCACGAATATCGTCGGCCAGCGCACGTCCATAGACACTGCCATCATCTAAGATGGCGAATGGGCGCCCCTGAAAGCGCGGCAGGATCAGATCGACCACGGCACGGGCTTCGGACTCGGGAGCATTAGACAGGCTGAACAGCGCAAGGCCATTTACTTCGCGCAGCCGCTTCAGCAGTTTGTTGCGGGTATTGGTCGTGATGACAGCCTTTGGGGCGCGTGCCGCCTGCTTAAATTGCTGAGCCATTGCGGTTGCGGCCCTGAAGCACAACGGGCCAACAACGACTTCTACATTTGCGTTGATCAGCTCACGCGCCGTTTCAGGTGCCTTGTCGACATCACAACCGTCATCGACCAAAACCAGTTGCACGTCCTGACCCTGACGAACCAGTTTTTGCACTGCCAGCTGTGCGCCATATTCCATCCGTTTGGCAACGGGTGCCAACCTGCCGTCGAGGGGCAGGGAGAGGCCGATAATGTCGGCGGCCATGACGGACGAAGTGGCGAGGGCGCCAGCCAGAAAAGGAATTAGGGTGCGGATCATGAAGAGGTTTTACCGATAGTGGACGTCAGAAGAAAGCCGATTCTTATGCACAAGGCGTCAACTATATCAGTTGCAGGCCTTTGAAGCTCGCATGCCCCATCTTGCCGACGATAATATGGTCGTGAACCACAATACCCATGGGAGCGGCTGATTCGATAATTGTGCGAGTCATGTCGATATCTGCCTGCGAAGGTGTGGGGTCCCCGGATGGGTGATTGTGCACCAGGATGATCGCGGAGGCGCTGACTTCCAGGGCCCGTTTGATCACCTCACGGGGATAAACGGGCGTGTGGTCAATGGTGCCGGTCTGCTGAACCTCATCGGCAATGAGTGCGTTTTTCTTGTCGAGGAAAAGAATGCGAAATTGCTCAATCTTTTCGTGTGCCATGGTCGCTGTGCAATAGCTGATCACTGCAGACCATGAACTCAGCACCGTGCGTTCTTGAATTTCTGACTTCAGCGACCGGCTGGCAACGGCGGCAATCACTTTGATATCGCGGGCTGCAAGGCTGCCAATCTTGTTGATTTGCGTCAGTTCGTTTTCCTGCGCACCCAGCACCCCGGCAATTGAGCCGAAATGGTTCAGCAACGCCTTGGCCACTGGCTTGGTATCGGCGCGTGGCAACAGCCGAAACAGCATCATTTCCAACAATTCATAGTCGGCCATTGATGCCGGGCCGTTGCGGCTAAATTTCTCGCGTAAGCGTTCCCGATGCCCGTGATAGTGAGGCTTCTCGACGGGGATCTTGCCCCCAAGGGCGGCTTTGTTTGTCTTACTCTTACCCGGTGGCTGTTCAGCCATTGCCTGCTTTGTTCCTTATAGGTAGGGCGGCTTTGTGTATCCTGCGGGCGATGTGGTGAAAATTTCGCAGCCGTCTTCAGTAACGCCTACGGAATGTTCAAACTGTGCTGACAGTGAACGATCTCGCGTGACAGCAGTCCAGCCATCCCGCAAAATCTTCACATGATACTTGCCCAAATTGATCATCGGCTCGATGGTGAAGATCATTCCCGGGCGCATTTCAATGCCTTCGTGTTCTCGACCATAGTGCAGCACATTGGGGGCATCATGGAAGAGGCGGCCAAGGCCATGTCCGCAAAAGTCGCGCACTACACTGCACCGTTCGCGTTCGGCAAGTTCTTGAATGGCAGCGCCGATTGCGCCCATGCGATTGCCAGGTTTGACAGCAGCAATACCGGCCATCAGACAGTCATATGTTAGATCCACCAGCCGTTCTGCGGCACGCTTGGGCTGACCTGCGATATACATGCGGCTGGAATCCCCATGCCAGCCATCGAGGATGAAGGTGATGTCGATATTCAAAATATCGCCGTTGCGCAGCGGTTTGTCGTTGGGAAAACCGTGGCAAACGACGTGGTTCAACGAAATGCAGCTGGAATAGGGGTAACCGCGATAGTTCAAGGTGGCAGGTACGGCACCGTGATCCATGCCATACTCGTAGACGAATTTGTCGATCTCGATGGTGGGTCTGCCGGGCTCGACCATCTTGGCCACCTCGTCAAGACAAGCGGCGGTGAGCTGACAGGCGCGGCGCATGCCGTCAAAGTCTTCTGCCGAATAAAGTTTGATGTGTCCGGTATTTTTCAGGGGCGCATCGGCCGCAGCTAGATAGGTTGTCACTTCAGGCTCTTATCTTGTTCAGCTCCTGCGTATCGACGATCACCGGGACCGGATCGCAGGCAATGATTTCTTCAGGCGAGACTTTGCATCGAATGGCCAGCGCTTCAACCCCGATGGCCAGGGCATTTTCAAATGCCTGCGCATAATGAGGGTCCATGTCGTTGGCCAATGCGAATGCATCACCGTCTTCGCGTTGTATCACATATAACATGACGGCGCGCGCGCCTTGGGCCACCATATTGGCCATTTCGTCGAGATGTTTGGCGCCGCGCGCCGTTTTGCAATCTGGAAACTCGTGCAGCCCTGGTTGTCGCACCAGATGTACATTCTTGATTTCGACATAGCAGGGAAAGCGACCTTCGCCTTCCAGCAGCAAGTCGATGCGGGAGTTTTCGCCATATTTCACCTCGCGCCGCATGCTGTCATAGCCTGACAATTCCGGGATATGGCCAGCCTCGATCGCTGCTGCAGCGAGCTTGTTGGGATGCATGGTGTTGATGCCGACCAGTGTTTGCGTACCGTTCGGGCTGGCAACTTCCATTAATTCCAGGGTGTATTGCAGTTTGCGCTTTGGATTTTGACTGTCTGATATCCAAACCCGGTTGCCTGGATCGTTGAGTCCCATCATCGCGCCGGGATTGGGGCAATGAACCGTCAATTCCTCGCCATTTGGCAAACGCACATCAGCCAGAAAGCGCTTGTAACGTTGCACCAGGGTCGCTTCGATCAAAGGAGGGTCAAATTGCATCTAATTATGTCGGATTTGGAGGATTTGGGTTGTGAGATGGCAGATACAAGGCAATATCCATTTGTGCCGCAATGATAAGCCTTCAGGACGGTGACTACCATGTTTCTTTCAATTTTTGATCTGTTCAAGATCGGGATCGGGCCTTCTTCATCTCACACGATGGGGCCGATGGTTGCGGCATTACGATTTTTGCACGAGGTGCGTGACGGTGACTGGCCGAGGCCTTCGTCTTCTACTGTGACGAGGATCAGCGTTTCGCTGCACGGCTCATTGGCGTTTACAGGCAAGGGCCATGGCAGCGATACGGCGATTATTCTTGGGTTGATGGGCTGTGAGCCTTCGACGATGGACCCTGATGCCGTGGAAGGTGTTTTGCAGCGTGTTCGTGAGGGCAAGAAGATTGAGGTCGACGGGTTTCCTGATTGGGATTTCGACCCGGCAACCGATCTTGTTTTCGACTATGATGAAAAACTCCCTGGCCATGCCAATGCCATGCGGTTCTCGGCGCTGGATGAGTTGGGCAATCCGTTGATGCGCCAGATTTACTATTCTGTCGGGGGTGGTTTTGTTGTCGACGCTTTGGAGTTGGAACGAATGAATGCTGGGTTTGACGAAGGCCCGAAGGAAGATGTGCCCTTTCCGTTTGCCAGCGCCAGCGACATGCTTGCCATGGCCAAGGATCATGGGCTTTCGGTGGCCCAAATGAAACGCAAGAATGAAGAGGTGGTGCACGGTAATTCCGGTCTTTCGCAGAACATCAATGCGATTTGGGGTGCCATGGATGCTTGTGTGAAGCGCGGTCTTTCGCAAGAGGGTGAATTACCCGGAGGACTGCAGGTCAAGCGCCGTGCCCGCAAGGTTGCAGAAAAGCTTGAGGCCAAATGGAGCAGCAATGAACTGGGGCCATTGGCGGCCAATGACTGGCTGTCGGTTTTCGCCATGGCGGTGAACGAGGAAAATGCGGCGGGTGGCAAGGTTGTCACCGCACCGACCAATGGCGCTGCCGGCGTTATTCCGGCGGTGATCAGCTACTTTAACAAATTCAATGCCGGGGCCAGTGAAAAGGACATCGAGGAGTTTCTGCTCACGGCGTCTGCGATTGGTGGAATCATCAAACAAAACGCATCGATTTCCGGGGCAGAAGTTGGCTGTCAGGGGGAAGTCGGTTCTGCTGCTGCGATGGCCGCTGCCGGACTTGCGGCGGTTATGGGTGGAACGCCTGAACAAGTGGAAAATGCTGCTGAAATTGCTCTGGAGCACCATCTGGGCATGACCTGCGACCCCGTCGCTGGTCTGGTTCAGGTGCCGTGTATTGAACGCAACGCGCTGGGGGCTGTGAAGGCAGTCACGGCGGCATCTCTGGCGTTGCACGGTGATGGCCAGCATTTTGTCCCGCTGGATGCCTGCATTGAAACGATGCGTCAGACCGGCATGGACATGAATGAACGGTACAAGGAGACAAGTCAGGGTGGACTGGCCGTCAACGTGCCCGTAAACATTGTCGAGTGTTGAATCAATTGCAACAGCCCAACGGCCCAGCGGCCCAACGGCCCAACGGCAATGCGGACAGCGGTATGACGATGGTCGGTGAAGTCAGTCGACCTAACCACCCATATCGCCGCTCCGCTGCTGTCGCCGTCGCCGCCGCCGTCGTCGTCGCCGTGGCCGTTGCTGCTGTCGCCTTTGGAGGCCCATGATAAAGTCGCTTCTTATCGCCAATCGGGGCGAAATTGCCTGCCGCATCATTAAGACGGCCAGACGTCTGGGCATCCGCACCATTGCCGTATATTCGCGGGCTGATGCCGAGGCGTTGCATGTACGGTTGGCGGATGAAGCGCACTTGATTGGTGGCGCAGCTGCTTCGGATTCATACCTGCGCAGCGGACGCATTTTGTCTGTCGCCAAGGAAGCAGGGGCAGATGCTGTGCATCCTGGCTATGGGTTTCTCTCCGAAAATGCCGATTTTGCGGAACTTACGGCAGATGCCGGTATGGTCTTTGTCGGACCGCCTCCCAGCGCCATTCGCGAAATGGGGCTGAAGGACCGGGCAAAGGAAATTATGGTGAAGGCCGAAGTGCCGGTGGTGCCCGGTTATCATGGCCGCAACCAAACCCCGAGTTTTCTGAAACGCAAGGCCTATGAGATTGGCTATCCGGTCTTGATCAAGGCCGTTGCGGGCGGCGGTGGCAAGGGCATGCGCAAGGTAGGCAAAGCGCTAGAGTTCGACGAGGCGCTGGAGGCCGCTAAGCGCGAGTCCATGGCGGCATTCGGCAACGATGTCGTGTTGATCGAGAAATTTGTAGAGAGCCCAAGGCATATTGAAATTCAGGTCTTTGCCGACGGTCACGGCAATGTTGTGCATCTTTTTGAACGCGATTGCTCGCTGCAGCGACGCCATCAAAAGGTGATCGAAGAAGCGCCGGCTCCTGGCATGAGCGAGGACGTTCGAGCTGCGATGGGTGCTGCGGCATGCGAAGCGGCCCGGGCAGTCGGCTATCAAGGCGCTGGAACGGTTGAGTTTATTGCTGATGGGGCTGGAGGACTTTCTGCTGACGGTTTCTTTTTCATGGAAATGAACACCCGCCTTCAGGTCGAGCATCCGGTTACGGAGATGATCACCGGACTGGATCTCGTCGAGTGGCAGTTGCGGGTTGCGAGCGGTGAACAACTGCCAGCCACGCAGGACGAATTGAGCCTGACCGGTCATG
Organism: Rhizobiaceae bacterium; assembly: GCA_039969995.1. Lineage (GTDB taxonomy): Bacteria > Pseudomonadota > Alphaproteobacteria > Rhizobiales > Rhizobiaceae > Pseudahrensia. The sequence continues at coordinate 63,516 of JBDVMU010000038.1, read as the reverse complement.
CTGTTGAGGCGCGGATCTATGCGGAAGACCCGAATTCCGGTTTCCTGCCCTCAACGGGCAAACTGGTCGCTATGGATTTGGGCGAGGCGTCGGACAATGTGCGGGTGGATTCAGGTGTCGAGCAGGGAGATGTTATTTCTCCTCACTACGATCCGATGATTGCCAAGCTGATCTTTCACGGTGCAACTCGTGCCGAGGCACTGGCCGGACTTGAAGTTCGTTTGCGCCAGGCACAAATTGCCGGACCAATCACCAATACAGCGTTCCTTGCCAATCTTTGCGCTGACAAGAGCTTTCAAAATGGCAATTTCGATACATCGCTCATCGACACCAAACTCGACAAGTTGATTTCAACTGGCTCGATTGGGGCAGACACAGTTTGCGCTGGTGTTTGTGGATTAATCGAACGCCAACGCATCCGGCTTGCTGCAGAAAATGCTCGGGACAAGCCATCACCGTGGCAAGCTGCTGATGGCTTCCAGCTTTTGGGAAGCCGCGAACTCGACTGGCAGTTTACCCTTGACGGCGAACGCCTGTCGGCACGCGTGAGGTTTGGACCTGATGGCATTGAAATGGCTGATGGCAATGAAGGGTGGACCAAACAATCCACTACGGCGACGGTTTACGAAGATGGAAGTCAGTTGTTCGTATTGGATGGTGGGCGACAGTCGGTCTTTGAAGAGACGCTTATCCAGCCTGGTGAAACCGATGAGTCGGGAGCCTCCGATGGCCGCATATGCGTGCCGATGCATGGCAAGATCATAGCCGTGACGGTTCAGGAAGGTGATCCGGTGGAGCAGGGGGACTTGTTGTTCTCTGTTGAGGCGATGAAGATGGAACACGCGGTGCTGGCGCCACATGACGGCGTTGTGGAGGAATTGGCGATTTCGGCTGGTGAACAGGTCGAAAATGGATTTCCAGCAATGATTTTGGTGTCCGAAAACGAATCAAATTGACCAGGTCGCACAAAAACACGGTGTGGATGACGGCCATATGAGGCTGTATCAAAAGAATTTAGCAGCTTAAACAGACTCAATGAGCCTGAACCTGGTCAAATTATGTGTTGGAGCCGAAAGCCTCGAGGATCAACGCGCCTGGAGCCAACAGCGGCTTGCCGATATGCAGGCAGCGGGCGTTGAAGTCTGTCTTTTTCACACAACCAGAATGGTGCCCAAACGCGCCGAAGAATTGCTGGACGGCGGTTCACTTTTCTGGGTGATCAAGGGGAAAATTCAAGCCAGGCAGAGGCTTAAAGAGATAAGACCCTTTGTCGACGACGATGGTATTCGTCGTTGCAAGCTGATGCTCGACAGCGAGATTATCGCTACGGAATGGCAACCCAAGCGGGCATTTCAGGGGTGGCGATACCTGATCGGAGAAGAAGCTCCGTCGGATCTGGATTCCGCCAGCACGACTATTCCCGGACATTTGAAGGCAGAATTGGCCGAACTCGGCCTGCTTTAAGCCACTTTGTGGTCTCTTCCCCGCAAAAGCTTGCCGCAAATTCATCACAAATAATGTGAAAAATTAACGCTAATTGTCGGCTTTGAGAATCAGTTGTTCGCAAAAGCGTGAAAATTGTGCTTTTATAAAGTCGGCGGGTGTTAGTTGTTGCGTTAGTAACTGTGTATTGGGACGTAAATTATGGGCACGTTGGGAGAGTATGCTGCCTTCGACAGATCGCATCGCCGCAAGGGTGCACATGTAATTGTCAGCGGCAATGAGAAGGGCGGTTCCGGGAAGACCACCACTTCAATGCATGTGATCGTCTTTCTATTGAAGGCAGGTTTCAAAGTTGCATCGATCGATTTGGACACGCGCCAGAAGTCGTTGACCCGCTACGTGCAGAATCGCAGAAATTGGTCTCAAACCAATGGGTTAAAGCTGGAGCTGCCGAACCATTTCCGGTTTGACCTTGCCCGCGTTGACAGCACGATTGAAGCGCAGAGCAAAGACTTCTCGTCGTTTGAACGGGCCATCAGCGAAGTTCAGCACACCCATGATTTTGTTGTCATCGACACTCCCGGTTCCGACAATTACCTCAGCCGTCTATCCCACTCCATGGCCGATACTTTGATCACGCCGATGAACGATTCATTCATCGACTTTGACGTGCTTGGCCGTGTTGATCCGAAGTCTTTGGAGATCGCAGGTGTCAGCCACTATGCCGTAATGGTGCGCGAGGCACGTCGCCAGCGCCGCCATGTCGACAACGGATTGCTCGATTGGATCGTTGTTCGCAACCGCATGTCCTCTTTGAACTCCCGCAATCAGCAGAACCTGCTGGGGTGCGTCAAGGAACTGTCCCTGCGACTTGGTTTTCGCGTTGCCGATGGCATCAGTGAGCGGGTGATTTTCCGTGAGTATTTCCCGATGGGACTGACCGCGCTGGATGAATTATCCGAAGTCGGCTTTGAAGGTCGCTCAAGCGTATCTCATCTTTCTGCCCGGCAGGAAATTCGTCGACTTATTCGCTCACTGCGCCTTCCGGTGGACGAAAAGGGCATTAAACGTGCCGAAGCCCGCGTTACCTGGCTGGAGAACAGCAATGCGCCGGTGGAGATGCCTGATATTTTTGCCGACTAAGTGTTAGATTCGGCCTTGCGTTTGTCCCGGCAAGCCCCAAATATTGGGCATGGCCCGGGAGATCTCCAAAACAGATAAGAAACAACCAGAACGGCGTCGTTCGTCGTCCGGGGATGTGTCCAATTTTCTCAAACAGGCAAGCAAGCTGGGCGGCAAGACCGGCGGCAATGGCGGCCTGATTTTTGCGCTTGATGCCACCATGAGCCGCGAACATACCTGGGACCAGGCGATGCAGATTCAAGCATCGATGTTTGATGCTGTTGGCAAAACCGGCGGATTGGACGTCCAACTGGTCTATTTTCGTGGTTTCGGCGAGTGTCGGGCTTCGCGCTGGGTCGCTGATACGGGCAGTCTGCGCGATCTGATGACCGGTATTCAGTGTCGTGGTGGTCAAACTCAGATTGGCAAAGTGCTTGGACATGCTCGCAAAGAGGCCAAGAAAAAGAACCCGACCAACCCCAATCGGTCCCGCGTTGATGCGCTGGTCTATGTTGGTGACGCAATGGAAGAAGACGTCGACGCCCTGTGCAATCAGGCAGGACAGCTTGGCCTGCTGGGCGTGCCGTGTTTCATGTTTCAGGATGGCTATGACCCACTGACCGAACGGGCGTTTCGCGAAATTTGCAGATTGTCGAATGGTGCCTTTATTCGCTTTGGCGACGGTTCCGCGGCGCGTCTGGCTGAATTGCTGCGGGCAGTTGCCAGTTTTGTATCCGGCGGGCATGCCGCGTTGGAAGCTAATAACAGCCGCGAGGCACGCTTGCTTTTGGAGCAGATGAAATGAGTTCGATTGTCATTCTGCTCGGCCTGGCGATCATTGCGCTGGTCATATTCATGAGCGTCAGTCCGGCGACATTGGCCTTTTTGATCCGGAGAATTGTGCCCGCATTGATGATTGGGGCAGGGGCTGTGCTGATGATTCTCAAGCAAACTGGGATTGGTACATTGCTGTTGTTCGGCGGCCTGGCTCTGTTTCGCAGGATGCGCGGTGTTGGAACAATTGCTTCACCGGGTGGATTCGGCGGTCCAGGTGGCGCTGGCCAGCAACGATCCAGCGTGCGTTCAGCGGCTCTTGAGATGGAGTTGGATCACGAAACAGGTGCAATGAACGGTCTGGTTCTGGTCGGTGCCCATGAGGGCAAGGAACTGGACCTGTTGGAGCGCGAAGAGCTTTTTGAGTTGCGCAGCGAAATTGCTGATGATGGCGAAAGTCTTGCTCTTTTAGATGCGTATCTTGACCGCCGACTTGCCGGTTGGCGTGAAGACGCTCATGCGGATGCCGACGCGGGGCAGGGCGGCGCGCCGAGCTCTGGACCCATGGGCAAAAAGGAGGCCTATGAGGTGCTGGGGCTTTCTGCTGGCGCCAGCGTCGAGGAAATCCGGAAGGCCCATCGCCGGTTGATGAAGACGGCCCATCCTGACAGCGGCGGGTCGACTTTTCTTGCGGCCAAAATCAATGAGGCTAAGGATATTCTTTTGGGTAGCCATTCCTGATCTTCCTTTACGCGATACAACTGGAACGTTTCAGTTTTGCCGATCCCTAAAGCGGCATGTTTGGTGGTTGGGTTGAACGCCTAACCGCTGAGTGCCAAACAGGCGAATTTCTGTTTTTTCAGGACTTTACAAGCCCGTCGTGCCGACGATTTTGACGCGAACCCGACAAACCGTCCGCGGTACAATTTGGTGCCATTTTTGACGATTACCTGAGTCATCGGCGAGGCATTAGCCAGCAATTGGCGGTTTTTGGAACGTACTTTATTTAGTACATTCAATGCCTTGTTTCGATCATCCGAGGCGGTGATCTGAATCTGCCAACCCGAAGGCGCATCTGCTCGGACAACCGCAGCGGTGCGCACTGCGTCAACTTTTTGCAACGGTGCAGATTCCGACGTAACGGCTGGTACGGTAACCTTCTTGCTGGCTGTTGTGGAGGCGACAACCGGCGTGGTTTTCCGCAATTGAGGTGTCGGTGTGGCTGAGGCTGACATTGCCTTCAGCTTTTTGGCGACACCAGCCGTGGAAATGTTGCCTTTTGACAGCGTACCGGGCCGCGAAGAGCGATAGGAGGCGGCAAGGCGGCGGGCTTTGCCACGGGACGCTTTGGGCAGATAACCGCGAACCAGTTTCGACATGTAAGCATTGCGGCTCTTGCCACTGCGGCCACCCATCACAACAGCCACAATGCGGCGTCCGCCGCTGGACGCGGAAGTTACCAGATTATAGCCGGAAGCACGGGTGTATCCGGTTTTGATGCCGTCAACACCACGAACCTTGCCCAGCAGGCGATTGTGGTTGGGGTAGCGGCGTTTGCCGAATTTGAAGGAACGGGTTTTGAAATATTTGTAACGACGCGGAAAGTGCTCGCGCAAAGCCAGTCCGAGCTTTGCCATGTCCGCAGCAGTGGTGGTCTGGCCACGGGCGGTCAAACCGCTGGCATTTTTGAAAGTTGTGCTTTTCATGCCCAACTGACGCGCCTTGCGGGTCATGCGCTTTGCGAACTTGGCTTCTGATCCAGCAAGCTTGTCGCCAATTGCTGTCGCTACATCGTTGGCTGACTTGGTCACCAGTGAGTAAATTACTTGCTCGATGCTGATCGTCTGACCGGGGCGAAGACCCAGTTTTGATGGCTCGCGGCGCCATCCGGCCTTGGTCATTACCATGCGGGAATTCAGCTTGATGCGACCGCTCTTTAGATCTTCAAAGATCAAATACAGGGTCATCATCTTGGTCAGCGATGCCGGATAGCGACGGGCATTGCCGTTGCGCGAAAACAAAACCTTGCCGGTTTTGGCGTCGATCACATAGGCGGCAAAACGGGGATTGCTCTTTGCGTGGGCAGACAGCGACGTTCCGATCTGGAACGATGCGACAAGCGCCAGCGAGAGAAACAGCTTAAAAAGTGCCCGAACTGAGGGGGCACGAGTCGATCCGAAAACGGTACGCACGACATATCCTTGACAAAGAGCCGGCAAAAACACGCCGGAAAAACACACACTCTTGGTCCCGATCGTCTGACGACACACCGGAACTGTGGTTAAGGCTAAGTGGACGTGGTTTCTAAAGCTTTAATCATCTGGCGAAAAAACGCGTCAATTTCTCGCACGTCTATCTTTGACATAGGGGTTAGGCCTCCAGATCGAGTTGGTGTTACATATTTTGAAGTTAATTCGACCTCTCCCGGTTGAGTTCATCAAACATCAGGGCTTAAACTTTCAAAGTGAATACCTATATGACTTCAGCCGCCGTAACTGCTCGCAATTGCGATGGTGAACAAATGCAATTCTGCGGGATGACGATCTCAATGCCGGACAAACGATATCTGATACATTCCAAGCAGGCTTTGATGGGTCCGAAAGACGGCGATCAAGATGGTGGGGGCAATGGCGGTGATGACAATGACACAAATGTCATTGTCAAAACCAAGCCCAAGGTCAAAAAGCCAAGCCTTTATCGCGTGTTGCTGTTGAACGACGATTTCACGCCGATGGAGTTCGTGGTTGAAGTTCTGGCCCGGTTTTTCCAAATGAATCTGGAACAGGCGACGCAGGTCATGTTGCATGTCCATCAAAACGGTGTCGGCGAGTGTGGTGTCTACACCTACGAGGTGGCGGAGACCAAAGTGACCCAGGTGATGGATCATGCGCGCAAGAATCAACATCCTCTCCAATGCGTGATGGAGAAGAAGTAAGTCTAAATCCTGTCGCAATGCTGCGGTTGGGTAAAACGAGAAACAAGGACCAGGTCTATTGCCAAGCTTTACTGACAGTCTTGAACGAGCCTTCCACCGAGCGCTTATCCTGGCCTCGGAACGCAGCCAGGAATATGCAACCCTGGAGCATCTTTTGCTCGCTTTGGTGGAAGACGATGATGCCCTGTCAGTGCTGCGGGCCTGCAATGTCAGCACCACAAAGCTCAGTGATGATCTGCTCGATTACATCGATTCAGAGCTGGCCAATCTGGTCAATGACGAAGTGCCGGAAGCCAAACCAACAGCTGGTTTCCAACGAGTCATTCAGCGCGCGGTCATTCATGTCCAGTCATCCGGCCGCGAAGAGGTGACCGGTGCCAACGTGCTGGTAGCCATTTTTGCGGAGCGGGAAAGCCATGCGGCTTACTTCCTGCAGGAACAGGACATGACCCGCTATGACGCGGTCAACTATATCTCCCATGGTATTGCCAAACGCCCCGGCGCTTCTGATCAGCGTCCTGTTGAAGGCGTTGATTCCGATCTTGGATCGGATGAATCAGCTGAAGGCGGCGCTAAGAAGGGTGAGGCGCTCGCGGCCTATTGCGTCAACCTCAATCAAAAAGCGATGGACGGCAAAGTCGACCCGCTGATCGGTCGTGTCGAAGAGGTCAACCGCACCATTCAGGTGCTGTGCCGTCGTTCCAAAAATAACCCGCTTTATGTCGGTGATCCCGGCGTTGGCAAAACGGCGATCGCCGAAGGCCTGGCCAAACGCATTGTCGACAAGGACGTGCCAGAGGTTCTGCTGGAATCCACAATTTATTCACTCGATATGGGGACATTGCTGGCAGGCACCCGCTATCGCGGTGACTTCGAAGAGCGCTTGAAACAGGTGGTAAAGGAAATCGAAGAAACACCAGGTGCCATCATGTTCATTGATGAGATCCACACGGTGATTGGCGCCGGCGCGACATCCGGCGGCGCTATGGATGCGTCCAACCTGTTGAAGCCAGCCCTCTCTGGTGGCGCAATCCGCTGTATTGGTTCGACCACATATAAGGAATATCGACAGTTCTTCGAAAAGGACCGGGCGCTGGTGCGTCGTTTCCAGAAGATCGATGTCAATGAGCCCAGCGTCGCTGATGCTATTGAGATCATGAAGGGGCTGAAGCCTTATTTCGAAGACTTTCACAAGGTCAAATACACCAATGACGCCATCATCTCGGCGGTGGAACTGTCGTCGCGCTATATCAACGACCGCAAATTGCCGGATAAGGCAATTGACGTGGTGGATGAAACCGGTGCCAGCCTGATGCTGCAGCCGGCGGAGAAGCGCAAGAAAACCATTGGCGTGGCCGATATTGAATCGACCATTGCGACGATGGCCCGCATTCCACCGAAATCGGTATCGAAGAACGATGCTGAGGTGTTGAAAAACCTGTCCGACCAACTGAAGCGCATGGTTTATGGCCAGGACAATGCGATTGAAGCTGTGTCGTCCGCCATCAAACTGGCCCGAGCCGGTTTGCGCGAGCCTGAAAAGCCGATTGGTTCTTATCTGTTTGCTGGTCCGACCGGTGTGGGTAAGACGGAGGTTGTCAAACAGCTGGCTGACACATTGGGTGTCGAACTGCTGCGCTTTGACATGTCGGAATATATGGAGCGTCACACCGTTTCACGGTTGATTGGTGCGCCTCCGGGCTATGTCGGATTTGATCAAGGTGGTCTTTTGACCGATGGCGTTGATCAACATCCTCATTGTGTCTTGCTGCTCGATGAGATCGAAAAAGCCCATCCAGATCTGTTCAACATTCTGTTGCAGGTGATGGATAATGGTGCGCTGACCGATCACAATGGCAAGAAAGTTGATTTCCGCAATGTGATCATCGTTATGACCACAAATGCGGGAGCGGCAGAGGCCTCCAAGGCAGCGATTGGCTTTGGCTCTTCCAAGCGCACCGGTGATGACATGGAGGCAATCAACCGCCTGTTTGCGCCGGAATTCCGCAATCGGTTGGATGCCATCATTCAGTTTGAAGGCCTTCAACCGGAAGTCGTGCATCAGGTGGTGCAGAAATTCGTCATGCAGTTGGAAGCTCAGCTTTCCGAACGGGGCGTGACATTCGACCTGACACCGGAAGCAGTCAAATGGATTGCCAAAAAAGGCTATGATGACCGTATGGGCGCCAGGCCGCTCGGCAGGGTTATCCAGGAATATGTCAAGAAACCGCTGGCGGACGAAGTTCTGTTCGGCAAGCTGAAGAAGGGTGGCACGGTCAAGGTGGGTGTTGAAACCAGCAAGGATGGTGAGACCGGCCTGACGCTTGAAGCTGTGCAGGATAAGCCGGTTAAACCTAAGAAAGAGCCCGTGCCGCGCAAAAAGGCTGCTGCGAAAAAAACTGCTGCCAAGAAAACGACGGCAAAGGCAAAGGGTAAACCAGCAGCCAAGACACCCAAGCCGCCAAAATCGCCGCCCGGTAAAAGCGGCACCACGGTGCCAAAGGTGCCTCTGAAAAGCTGATTGGCTGCTCAAAATCGAGTTTGTTGAAAAGGGCGGTTTTAACCGCCCTTTTTATTGCCCACTGCATATTTCCGCCTGTCACCAAACGTGAAGCGCCGCCATGCTATCACCGCATTTTGGCCACGGGCCTGCCCGGATTTTCCAACAGATTGGCCCGGTAGAAAAATCAATAAGCAACTGGGAACTCACTCATGGACCACATTACACAATTGAAAAAAATCCGCGCTGAAGCCATAGCCCGCCTGCGCAACAGCCCCGACTTCAGACTGGCCGGCAAACTGGGCCAATTGATTGTTGAACTGGGCGATACGGTCGAAGATGTCCGTATCTTTGACGATGCGTCGCTGACCTCTCCCATCGCGCCTGTTGCCGCTGTTGCCGCTGTGGCTGCAGCGGTTGAAGAAAAGCCGCGTACCTTTGAATCAGCCTTCACCAAGCCTGCGGTTGCTCCTGTAGTCGAGCTTGATAGCGATGATCAGGAAGCCGAGGAGATGATCGACGAGTTGGTTGCTGAAATTGAAGGCGACGCGGCGGAATTGGATGCCTTGATGGCGGAAACCAAAGACAAGCCGACACTGGGGAGTATCAGTTCTTATTTCAACACTGAGAAGACTGAAAAATCTCTCAGCAACGGCGCTGCTCATTAGACCTGAAAGGGTCTAGCAACGCCCAAAAGAGTGCCGGACCCGCTTCGCCCCGCGGGTTCGGTACGGCTATTTCCGGTGTGGGTTAGGCTGCCAGCAGAATCAACAGGATAGCGCAAACGATCAAGGCGATGGCTAGCAGCTCAATGCGGCTCACTTTCTCTTTGAAGAAGAAGATGCTTGCACCGATGGTGAACAGCAGCTCCACTTGTCCAAGCGCCCGAACATAGGCGGCGTTTTGCAAGGTGAACGCCGTGAACCAGCACACCGAACAAGCCATGCCAGCAAGTCCAATTGGCAGTGCGCGACGCCATTCGATCACAACCCGCTTCAATTCAGGTCGATCAAAACCGACAAACCACACCCCCATCATCAAAGTCTGTAGAATCAGTGCGATGGTCAGCGTGTAGGAGGCGGCAACGACAAAATTGTCGTGGCCCAGCGTCAAGGCGGCTCCCCGGAAAAACACCACCGATGCGCCCAGCAGAGCCGCACATAGCAGGCCCACCAGGGTGACTTTCTCGGTCATGCCCCGGAGCAATGCGCCAAATGTCAATTTGGTTTCCTGCAACGATAGCAACACTGTTCCGGCAGCACCCAGCGCAATCGCCAGACCAGCCAGCGGGCTGACCGTGTCGCCCAGCAGAAAGGCACCCAAAAAGGCAATCAATACAACTTCGAGCTTGGAAAATGTTGTGCCTACCGCAAAGCTACGAAAGGAAAACATCCACATAAGCACGACTGTAAACAGGATTTGCGACAGACCACCCAGAACGCAGTAGATCAGGAAAGTTGTATTGGCCTGGGGCAGGGCATATCCGCCCAATCCGGTCAGTGACCATGTGTAAAGCAGGGCAAAAGGCCAGGCATAGAAGAAGCGCACATAGGCGGCTCCGGTATTTGACAGCCGGCCTTTGATTGATTTTTGCAAGGCCGAACGCAGGTTCTGCAGAAAAGCCGCGGCAATCGTGATTGGTATCCACAGAACAGTCATGCGCTTACCTGTTCGCAATAAGCCTTGGCGTCAAGTCAGATGGGGCCAATAGTTGCTTGTGTTCAATCGTTTCTGGTTGCACACAGGAAGGGGTGGAAATGAATGTATGACACTGAATGACGAAGACTAACCAATCAACAGGTGGCGGGATTTATGATTGGTCCTGGTTTCTGCGGGGCGTTGCGCAGGTTTTCTCACTTCCAGCGCTGATTCTGCTCTCTGCATTTGTTGGATTTGGTGGCCTGGCGCGTGAGGCTGGGATCAGCCTGGGGCAGTTGATGTTCATGGTGCCAACCATTTGGGCACTGCCATCTCATCTCATCCTGGTTTCTGGTATTGCAGCTGGTGTGCCGATGCTGGCGATCATTCCCGCTGTTGCGCTCGCAGCCGTGCGCATGATGCCGATGACTATGGCACTGGTTCCTGAAATTCGTGTCAAAGGTACCAGAACCTGGCATCTCATATTGGCCTCCAATATGATCGCCATCACCGCCTGGATGCACACAATCCAGAAGGCCCCTGCGATTCCGAAGCCCGGACGCCTGCCGTTTTTCGTCGGGTTTGCCGGCATCATGATGACGTCAACGACCGTCGTCAGCGCCCTGGTGCACCAATTGGCGGCAGCATTTCCGACGCCCATCATGGCCGCGCTCTATTTCCTGACGCCGATCTATTTCGCTGCTTCCAGTTGGAACACTGCCCGTGTACGGGCGGAACACCTGGCGCTGGTATTGGGATTTGCTCTGGGTCCTCTGTTTTTCATGGTCGTGCCTGAAGCCAATATCCTGTTTGCCGGATTAGTCGGCGGGCTTGCAGCATTTGGCTTTCATAAACTGGCCATGCGCAGGAAGGGGCTCTGATGTATTTCAATTCCTTTGACAGCGCTCTTTGGCCCTATTTTTTCATCCTAATGGCTGGCGTCTTGCCAACGGCCATTTGGCGCTGGATTGGCGTTGTGCTGGTCGGCAATATTGATGATGATTCCGAGTGGCTGGTGCTGGTGCGTTGTGTCGCAACTGCACTGGTGGCGGCGGTCATCGCACAACTGATCTTCCAGCCCACCGGGGCGCTGGCCACCTTTCCCTTTGAAATCAGGGTTGGCGCGGCGCTGATTGGCTTTGCTGCCTTCCTGATGTTGGGCCGAAAGCTGTTTGTAGCCATCCTTGTCAGTGAAGTGGTGCTTTTAGCGGGCTATGCCCTGTTTTAGGCTTTCGCGCCTGACAAAACCCTTTGGGAAAGGGGCTTTGCGGCAAGTTCAGCGCAATGGCATCTGGGCGCATTTAGTCGGCAAGTGCGGCCCGGATTTTGTCGCCATTGGCTTTGAGGACCTCAGCCGGTGCCATCTCGGCGGCAGGAGGCCCCATGCGAACACCCTCGAACCTTGGGATGACATGCACATGCAGATGGAACACAACCTGTCCTCCTGCTGATTCATTGAATTGCTGAATGGTCACGCCGTCGGCACCAAAAGCTTCCTTTACGGCACGGGCCATCACCTGTGTGGTTTGCGCGACAGCGGCAAGCGACGCGGCGCTAATGTCGAGAATGTTGCGCGCCGGTGACTTGGGCAGAACGAGACAATGGCCATCGCCACGGGGCATGATGTCCATGATGACAAAAGTATGGTCGTCCTCGTAAAGTTTCTCGCAGGGCAGTTCGCCGCGCAGGATTTTGGCAAAGACGTTTTGATCATCATACGTCGTCATTGGTGTTCTCCTTCTTGAATGGACCGTGGCGGGCAATCGCTTCGTTTTCCATGGCTACTGCATGGCGCTCGCGGTCCAGATAATCTTCGACCGCCCGACGGAAATCGGGATGGGTGATGAAATGGGCCGAGTGGGTCATTTGCGGCATGTATCCCCGTGCCAGTTTATGGCCGCCCTGCGCTCCGGCTTCCACCCGCTGCAACTTGTGTTTGATGGCGAATTCAATGGCCTGATAATAGCAGATTTCAAAATGCAGGAATGGATGATCTTCAATACATCCCCAGTGACGTCCAAACAGCGAGTGCGAGCCGATGAAGTTGATCGCACCGGCCACATATCGCCCATCGCGTTTCGCCATCACCAAGACAACATCGTCGGCCAGGGATTGGCCAATCCGGGTATAGAAATCGCGGGTCAGATAAGGCTGTCCCCATTTGCGTGACCCGGTGTCCAGATAGAATTGGAAAAACGTATTCCAGATTTCCTCGGTCAGTTGATCGCCGGTCAGCCAGTCAATGGTAATGCCATTGTCTGCCAGCGCCGCAGCCCGTTCTTTCTTGATGTTTTTGCGCTTGCGTGAAGACAGCGCGGCAAGGAATTCATCAAAGGAATCATAGCCTTCGTTGAGCCAATGGAATTGCTGGTCGTTGCGCCGCAGATAGCCATGATCGCCCAGAACGTTCCATTCATTTTCCGGCAAAAAGGTGATGTGAGCTGAAGATACCTCCAGCTGTTCACACGCCTGTTGTAGCCCGCCTGCAAGCAATAGACGCCGTTTTGGTGCATCTGGGCCATTGCCAACCAGCAGCCGACGGCCGGTGGCTGGAGTGAAAGGCACAGAGGCCTGAAGCTTTGGGTAGTAAGATCCCCCCGCGCGTTCAAATGCATCAGCCCATCCATGGTCGAATACATATTCGCCCTGGCTGTGGTTTTTCAGATAGCAGGGAATGATGCCGGTGACTTCACCCGCCTGTTCCATGACCAGATGCTGCGGTAGCCAGCCGGTTTCACGGCAGGCGGAGCCGCTTTCTTCGACGGCCGAAAAAAATGCGTGGCTGAGGAAGGGGTTGTAATCGAACTCGGCGTTGGGATCCGATGCCGGGTTGGCCAGATTGTCCCAATCTGCCCGCCGGACTTCATTTGCCGAAGTAACCAGCTTGATTGTGATGGCAGGCGTGTCATCCATTTGGGCGTTCTCTGGGATCGAATCCTTCAAAGGTCATCTGATCTGCATATTTGTTGGTTCGCTTTTGACCCTGTTCGTCCCGCACAGTCCAGGTGATGACAGGAAGGCCCAGAGCCCGCATCTCCCGAACAAATCGGCAGTCGACATCCTGAACTTTGTAAGACACAAATTGAAGGTCATAAGCCCGCATCGCGGCAATATGCCCCTCATAGGACTCGTCGTCTCCCTGGGCCGTCAGGCCGCGCGCAATGTGCGGCATCAATTGGGAAAACTGATCGCATAGCCAGTGGTTGAACGACATGACGGCAACCTGACCCGTATAGCTGCGTAAACATTGCGCCACGCCTGCAACCAGACCCGCATCGTGGTCGAGATTGCCTTTAAGTTCCAATATGATCGGTACGCGACCATCGATCCGCTCCAATATGGTCGCAAGGCTATCAATTACCTGGTCTGTCCCGAGCAAATGCATTTCGGCAAGTTGCTGAGGTGTCATCTGCCAGACCTTGCCGCTATCTCCTGTCATCCGATCGAGCGTCGGGTCGTGGAAAACCATCGGCTCTCCAGTCGATGACATCTGCAGGTCACATTCGGTGCTGAATCCGGCATCGGCTGCGGCAAGAATTGCGGCAAGGGAATTTTCCGGCCGCCCTTCCGCAAGGTCATGATAACCGCGATGGGCAATTGGATGGTCGGTGATCCAGCGCGGCGCTGGTGTGAGCTGGTTCATGTGGGGTCAGGAAAACTCGATAATGGCGTCAACTTCGACGGCCACGCCGAGAGGCAGTGATCCCATGCCAACTGCGGCACGCGCGTGCTTTCCGGCATCGCCCAGAACTTCGACGAGAAAGTCAGACGCGCCATTGACCACCGCAGGGTGCTCGGTGAAGTCCGGTGTGCTGTTGACGAATCCCTGAATTTTCAACACCTGGGTGATCCGGTCCAGATCTCCCAATGCTGCCTTGGCCTGTGCCAGAATATTAATAGCACACAACTTGGCTGCGGCCTGGCCAGTGGCCACATCAGCATCGGCGCCAAGCTTTGCGACATACTTCAGCCCATCGGGGGACATCGTCACCTGGCCGGAAATATACAAATGATTGCCTGAAATTGTGTAGGGCACATAGTTAGCCGCAGGCGCTGGCGCATCCGGCAATTCGATACCAAGTTCAGCGAGGCGTTGATCGATTTTTCCAGCCATAATTCCATCCCTAAAGTGCTATAATCTAAACTATCTGGTAGCGTGTTTGCCGCAATGGTGAAAGAGTGAAGCTGCCTATTTGCAGTTGGCCAAGGATAGAGAATCTTGAAAAATCGAAAAACACTGAGTGCCCATCTGTTCGCCTGCGCTTTAACGCTTCCATTGTTGTCTTTTCAAGCCTTGCCGGCTGATGCTGCGGGCGTCGACGGGCTTTTGCCACATCGAGCGGTTTATGATCTGTCGTTGATCAAAGCCAGTGATCGATCAGGTATTACAGGCATGAATGGACGCATTGTCTACGAGGTCACCGGAAACAAATGCGATGGTTTTGCCGTGCGTTTTCGTTTCCTGACGGAGGTCCAGACCGCTCGCAAGAGTTTTACGAATGATCAGCGCACCTCGAGTTTTGAGAGCGGAAATGGTCAGTCCTTTTCGTTTGTCAATCAATCCTACCTGAACAATCAGCTCGAGCAGGATTTGCGCGGCAAAGCGGCCCGCAAAGATGGCAAAGTGCTGGTTGATATCTCCAAGCCGGACCCCGCTGAAATCGAACTGGGCGATGCTATTTTCATGACGGAGCATGTTGGCATGTTGATCGAAGCGGCTCAGGATCAACAATCCTTTGTCACTGCCAAGGTGTTTGATGGCTCCGACAAGGGGGACGAACTCGTTGATACCACAGCGGTGATTGGCAAGCGTCGTGCTCAAATGGTCGATGTTGAGGGCGAGCCGGGCGAGGTTTCAAAGCAGTTTAGCGACCGTGCAGCGTGGCCGATTTCCGTCAGCTATTTCTCAACAACGCACAGCGCCGAACAGGGTGAGCGCCTGCCGATCTATCAGGTCTCGTTTATCATGCATGAGAGCGGCATCTCGCGGGACCTGAAAATGATCTACGACGATTATTCGCTAAAGGGCGACCTGACGCAGATTGAGTTTTTGGAGCAGGAAGCCTGCGAGTAGATTTATATCATTCAGTCTCGGGTTTTTCGGGTGGCCGACTGGGACGTCTTGTGCCGAATGTCAGACCCAACTCGACAGAATCACCGCCGAATTTTCCGCGAACCTTATCCATGGCGCGCTCCACCGCAGCGCGTTTTGTTGCATCGGCATCAATAAGATCGCCGGGATCGGCCGTTTCATCGGATTGCAGATCACTGACCCCAATGCCCAGCAGGCGAAAGCGCGTACCGTCCAGCTCTTTTTCCAACATGGTGCGGCCCACCTGAAACATTTTGTCGGCCAGTTGGGTCGGGTCGGGCAGGGTGGTGTTGCGGGTTCGGCTTTTGAAGTCGGCGGTCTTGAGTTTCAGCACCACAGTCTGGCCAGCGATGTGCTTGTCCTTGAGCCGATCTGCCACCCGCTCTGACTGGCGCCGCAGCACCGGCACCAATTGTTCCACCGTCGACATATCGGTGTTAAAAGTGGTTTCTGAGCTGACGCTCTTGGCTCCAGCCCGGGATTCAACGCGGCGGTGATCTTCGCCACGTGAGAGCCGCGCCAGATGTTGCCCCATGGAGCCGTAACGGCGGATAAGATCGTTCTCATCGGCCTTCTGAAGATCTGATATCATATGAATATTGTCGCCGTGCAGTCGCTTCTGCATGGCCTTGCCGACGCCCCAGATCAGCGATACAGGCTGGCCACCAAGAAAGTCGAAGGCTTCTTCGGCTCCGATGACTGAAAACCCGCGGGGTTTTTCAAAGTCAGAGGCGATTTTGGCGAGGAATTTGTTTGGCGCCAGGCCGACAGAGACGCTGATGCCGACTTGCTCTTCCACCCGTCGGGCAAATCTGGCGAGGGTCAAGGCGGCCGGACTGCCATGCAATTTTTCGGTGCCAGAAAGATCCAGAAATGCCTCGTCGATGGACAGCGGTTCCACCGACGGGGTGAGTGATTTCATCATTTCCCGAACCTGCTTGCCGACTTCGGAATAAACACTCATGCGGGGTTTGACGACGACCGCATTGGGGCAGGCCTGTAGCGCCTTAAACATCGGCATGGCGGACCGGACACCATTTATTCGTGCTATATAACAACAGGTTGAGACCACGCCACGCCTTCCGCCTCCGACAATAACCGGCTTGTCTGCAAGTTCCGGATTATCGCGCTTTTCCACCGAAGCAAAAAAGGCATCGCAGTCGATATGGGCGAGTGATAGCTGGAACAGTTCTTTGTGGCGCACAATGCGCGGCCCGCCACACGAGCCGCAGCGCCGCTGCCGACTCGTTTGCAGGGTCAAGCATTCACGGCAAAATCCGTTCTCACCATCCATCAAACAAAACTACCATCGGGTTCAGACCGACCACAAGCGGTGGAAGTTGATCGCGTTTATCCGTCTTAGGACTAGCTCTCGCCAGCAGTGAGCGTTGCCCCGATATGCTCACGCGCATGCTGCCAATCACCAGTAGAGAATTGAACGCCATCGATGCTACCAGCCAGTTCGCGGTAGCGCTCATTGGCCATGAAATGAAACAGGTGAACGTCCACCACGCCATCTCGAACCTGTTCAAGGTTTTTCGGCGTATCATCGATAAAACCGACGGGGTGGTCGCAATGATCGAACAAAGTCTGAATTGCCGGGACCTTGGAGCGTGTGTTCGTAATCAACGGAAAATCGAGGCCGTGGCGCGTCAGATGAGTGCGGCGGATTTCGCGGAATTCATGCGGCATGTTGGTCAGAAAAACCACGTCGACCGTCTCGGCAAGAGTGTTGAGATTGTCGACTACGCCATCGACAATTGCCTGGCGCTTATCCTGTTCCTCAAACAACTGGGTCAACCCCGCCCAAACCTCTTCCTGTGTCGCTTCGCGACCAGTTTTTGCGTCAAAGACATTGCCTGTCAGGCGGAAGGAGTGATCCTTCAGCACATAGCCGCGCTCTTCGAGAACCTGAACAAAAGGGTCCACAAGATGCAGCACAACTTCGTCCACATCGCAGATCAGCAGAGGCTTGTCATGGCTGAACGCGGCAACGCCGCTTTGGCCGCCGACATATCCTAGTCCGAGCAATTGATCGATGGTTTCATTGTCTGGCTGATTGGTTTTCATTCAAATCCCGATTGGTCTTCAGGTGCCAGGGCATGGCGAGCTGACACGATGGTTTCAGGTTGCAGTCCGTCGGCTTCCGCCCACGCCATTAAATCCGGTTCATGGGACAGATAAAAATCAAGCACGCCAACCAGAAAACCGGGTTGGCTGGCCGCCTGGCGGATGTCATTGGGCAAAATACCGGTCAGGCCGGAAAACCGCATCAACAAATCATCATCACCGGCAAGCCGACCCAAGCCAGCTATGGCAATTGCCTCTGCAGATGGATGTTCATTTATTGCCATGTTCACCTGTCTTAAAGGAAGTGGGTGTTAAAGAATGAGCGAAGAATCGTTTATTTGACCTACAAGCTTTGCCATGACGGGATCGACTTGTCTTCATAAACCGGGAACGTGGGAGCACGAATGACTAAGCGAGTCATGATTGTGGAGGATAACGAGTTGAACATGAAACTGTTCAATGACCTCCTTGAAGCCCAAAATTATGAGACAATTCAAACTAGTAACGGTTTGGAGGCGCTGGACCTTGCGCGTGCCCACCGTCCTGATTTGATCCTGATGGATATCCAGCTGCCAGAGGTCTCTGGTCTGGAAGTCACCAAGTGGCTGAAGGAAGACGACGAGTTGGCACGCATTCCGGTTATTGCCGTGACTGCCTTTGCCATGAAGGGCGACGAAGAGCGTATTCGGCAGGGCGGATGCGAAGCATATATTTCAAAACCAATTTCAGTGATGCGGTTTCTTGAAACCGTCAAATCCTATCTCGGCGATGGATAAGGATGACAAGGAGATGCCGGAGGGCGTTTTCGAGTAGGAGTGGAGTAGGAAAGTGACTGCCCGAGTTCTTGTTGTTGATGATATCCTGGCCAATGTAAAATTGCTGCAGGCCCGCCTTATGGCGGAGTATTTTGAAGTTATAACCGCCTCCAATGGCCCAGAGGCCTTGGAAAAATGCCAGAGCGGCCAGTGCGACATCGTGCTGCTCGACGTTATGATGCCGGGCATGGATGGGTATGAGGTCTGTCGCCGACTGAAAAGCGATGCCCGCACTGCCCATTTGCCGGTGATCATGGTAACCGCGCTCGACCAGCCTTCCGACAAACTGCAGGGATTGGAAGCTGGCGCTGATGACTTTTTGACCAAACCAATCAATGACATCGCGCTGACCACGCGGGTAAAAAGTCTGGCGCGGTTGAAATTGGTCACTGATGAATTGCAGATGCGCGTGACCACCGGGCGGGAATTCGGCCTGGACCAAACGCTGACCGAACATATCGATCCGCGCAATGGCTGCGAAGGCAAGATCCTGATCGTTGATGATCGCGCTTTCTCCTATGAAAAAATGGTGAAGGCCCTCAGCAAGGAGCAGGAAGTTGTTGTGATCACCAATCCGCAGGAAGCTCTGTTCAGGGCGGCTGATGAAAATTTCGATTTGGTGATTGTGTCGCTTGCAATTGAAAATTTCGACGCCCTGCGCCTTTGTTCGCAAATGCGTTCGATTGACCGTACCCGCATGATTCCCATGCTTCTGGTAACCCAGGAAGGCGATGAAGCTGCTTTGCTGCGCGGCATTGATCTTGGTGTCAATGACTATGTCAGCCGCCCCATCGAACCAAGCGAGTTGCAGGCCCGTGTTCGCACGCAGGTAAAGCGTAAACGGTTTAACGATCAATTGCGCAACAGCGTTCAAGAGACGATGGAAATGGCCATCAAGGACTCGCTGACCGGGCTTAATAACCGTCGGTATTTTGATCAACACATGCAGAACCTGTTCAACAAAGCAACGGTTGGCAATAAGGCGCTCTCGTTGGTGGTTATCGACATTGATCATTTCAAGCAGGTCAACGACACCTATGGCCATCAGGCCGGTGATGATGTGCTGAAGACATTTGCACAGCGATTGCTGAAGAATATTCGCGGCAAGGACCTCGCGTGCCGCTTTGGTGGCGAGGAATTTATTATCGCCATGCCGGAGACCGATCAGGAGTTGGCTTTTGTGGTCGCTGATCGCATTCGCAGAGAGATTTCAGCGCATCCGATTCTCGTCGCTAATGGCAGCGTTCAAATCGCTATCACCGTCAGCGCTGGCGTTGCCACACTCAATGGCCCGCAAGACGCCATTGAAGTGATGCTGAAACGCGCTGATGAAGCGCTCTATGAAGCCAAACGCAATGGCCGCAATCAGGTTGTTGCGGAAGCCGCTTAAGCTTCACACTGAGATTGTTGTAGCTGCTGTTGTTCGCGGCACACATAGGTTGTGACGAGCGGGGAAATGCCTGCTCGTGCTGCCTTTGGAACCCATAATTGGGCAGGGTGCGGCTATTGAAACGGCGATTCTCCATTAACCAATTAAGCCTGTTGGTTTAGGTTAAGGCTTTACTAACATTCAGCTTTCCAGCCTCACTGCCGTTGCGTTGCCGGCGGTGATGATCCATTTTGTTTGCGGGGACGGATATACCATTCCCAAGTAGAACTCCTCGGAGTATCCCGGGCCCGCCGCATCACCTGGGTCTGAGGAGTAGACCGGTCGACCGAGAAATTGCCTCCTCGTATTTTCCCGTGTCGGCCGGTCGCCCTATTAGGGGCGCAGGCAAAAAATGCCGATGCGGAAAACAAAAAAGCCGCCCCGATGGGACGGCTTTTTTGCTTTTAAGGTCGGATCAGACTTACTTGATCTTGCCTTCTTTGAATTCCACGTGCTTTTTTGCGACGGGGTCGTATTTTTTCATCGACAGTTTTTCCGTCATCGTACGGGAGTTCTTTTTGGTGACGTAGTAGAACCCTGTGTCGGCGGTCGAGTTCAGTTTCACCTTAATGGTGGTTGCCTTAGCCATGATGCGTTCCTTGAAATGCGTGTGAAAGAAGCCAGGTCTCGGACCATCCGGCACTTTCGTTGCAGCGTTTCCTAAGCAAAGCCTGACAAAAGTCAAGCTAGATCAGGTCGCGTTGGAAGTTTTTGCCTCTTAAATGGTAAAATGGCAGTTCAGTGGAGGGCTCCAGTGTGGGATCAACCTCCAACCGGGCCTGAAGGTCTTTCAGAACCGTCACTGTGATCACCGGCAGTTCGAGCTTCATCGCCTCTTCAAGCGTCAACCAGTGCAGGTCTTGCAATTCATCGGTAGGGCGAACGTCCATGGTGTGGGCGATGTGTTTGGCCTGGGTGACGAAGAACCAGGCATCAAAGCGGCGGGTGCGCCCTGGTGGCGTGATGGCACGGGCAACCAACCGCAAAGGGTCGAGTGTGGGCGTGACGCCCAGGTCGCTGAATGCTTGCCAGTCGGGGTGTTTGGCGGCGAATCCACCGCCTTTTTCACCCAATAGCAGGCCGGCTTCTTCATAGGTTTCACGAATAGCGGCCAGCGCCAGCGCGCGGGCGCGACGACGGGTTGGCTTGGCTCGAAGATGTTTGAAGATTTTCTCTTCAATGATCGGATGCAACTCGTCGCCGGAGGGGACGGAACCATCATACGCATCGACCCGACCGCCTGGAAAGACGAATAGACCCGGCATGAATTTGTGGCCCTCGTGACGACGTCCCATCAGCATTTTGGCATCGGGGCCCGAACCATCGAGAATGATCAGCGTCGAGGCATCCTTTGGCGGCATATTGGGGCTGCGTTTGGACCCGTCCAATACGGCAGCGCGTTCAACGGCGTCGCGGGACATACCATCTTTGAGGCCTTCACTCATCGGTTGAGTTTCCGTCAAAGCCGAACATGCGCAGGGCCCACTGCATGCCGACAACGCCTCCCTTGACCGGTTGCATCAGCAATAGGCTGAGCGCAAAGGCGAGGGGGATCCAGATCATCAGGTGGGTGTTCATCGACAACTCTATGTTGGCTTCAACAATCAGCAAAAGCGTCACCACAATGTGACCGACAATGGAGATGGTGATGTAAGGTGGAAAGTCCTGGGCGCGCTCGTGGAACAGCTCTTCGCCGCATTGGGTGCATTGTGGTGTAACTTTCAGCCATTTGTTAAAAAGCCTGCCTTCACCGCAATTGGGGCAACGGCATTTCACGCCTTTAACAATGGCGTCCCGCACGGACCGGTCTTGCTGGTGTGGCGAGGTGATTTCCAGGCTCATTTCTTTTTTCCTTTAGAACGGCGCCGACCATATTTGTCGGAGCCACCAGGTCTGCGTGGCCGGCCAGAGGGTGAACCTGAACGGCTTCTCCTGCTGCGCGGCAATCCATCGGCCTCGCGGCCATCAGAAACCATCTCAAAGCGAAGTGCACCGGCCATCGGAGCTGCTTCGACTAGTTTCACCTCTACTTCATCACCCATCTGGAAAATAAGTCCAGTGTCTTCGCCGAACAAGCGGTGCGACACTTCATCATAGGTGTAATATTCGTCTCCCAACTTGGAAATCGGGATAAATCCGTCCGCACCGGTATCATGCAGGGTGATGAACAATCCGGCCCTGGTGACGCCATTTATTCTGCCGCGGAATTGCGCGCCAATCTTGTCGGAAAGGTGGACCGAGATGAGCCGGTCAATGGTCTGACGTTCGGCCAGCATGGCCCGTCGCTCGCTGTCGGAGATCTGCTGGGAGATCACGTCGAGATTTTCTTCTTCCGGCAGCGTCAGGCCGCCATTTCCGAGCCCGAGACTGGCAACCAGCGCTCGATGCACGATCAGGTCTGCATAGCGTCGAATGGGTGAAGTGAAGTGGGCATATTTCTTCAGATTAAGACCGAAATGACCAATATTGGCCGGCGAATATTCAGCCTGGGATTGGGAGCGCAGGATAACTGAATTGACCAGTTCCTTGCTGTCCATTTCCTCAACCTGGGTGAGAATCGCGTTAAATGTCGCCGGCTTGACCTGATTGCCCTTGGCCAGTGGTATGGTGAGGGTGCGCAAAAATTGCCGCAGGCTTTCAAGCTTTGCCATGCTGGGCACGTCATGGACGCGATAGATCAGCGGTTGTTTGCGTTTTTCCAATGTTTCGGCGGCTGCAACATTGGCCTGGACCATGAATTCTTCGATCAACTTATGTGCATCCAGCCGGGGCGGAATAATTACCCGATCAACCGAACCATCGTCATTGAGCAGGATTTTGCGCTCTGGCATATCCAGTTCGAGCGGTTGGCGATAGTCGCGGCCGCGTTGCAACACTTCATAGGCGGCCCACAGAGGGCGCAGGATCGTTTCGAGATGTGGCTCGGCCCTTGGGGCTTCTTCACCATTGATCGCCGCCTGAGCCTCCTGATACGATAAACGGGCATGGCTTCGCATCATGATGCGGTGGAAGGTGTGACGCAGTTTGCGGCCATCTGCGGCAAAAGTCATGCGCACGGCCAGTGCCGGGCGATCAACGTTTTCTTTCAGCGAACACAATTCATTGGAAATGCGTTCGGGCAACATCGGAACGACCCGGTCAGGAAAATAGACCGAATTGCCGCGCAGCAATGCTTCCGTGTCCAGAGCCGAGCGAGGGCGCACATACCAGGACACATCGGCGATAGCGACAGTTACAACGACGCCACCTTCATTGGTTTCATTATCATCGGCAACGGCGTAGACGGCATCGTCATGATCCTTGGCATCGGCAGGATCGATGGTAATCAGCGGTAGTTCGCGCCAGTCCTCGCGCTTGTGCATATCCGCGTCACCAGCGCGATTGGCTTCATCCATCACTTCATCTGGAAAGACGGTTGGAATATTGTGCTGGTGAAGGGCGATCAGGGAAACCGCTTTTTCAGAGTTCACATCGCCAATGATTTTTTCAATTTTGGCCTGTTTCAGGCCGTGGGTGTTTTTGCCAACGACCGAAACCTCCACCAGATGTCCTGGCAGGGCATCTCCGAGATTCTTCTCATGAACCAGCAATTCATCCTGCTTGCGGTCGGTCGGTTCAATGCGACCAACATATCCGTTTTCTACTTCCTTGTAGGGACGATAGACCCCCATAACAGTGCCGCGATTGCGATCCAGCACCTTCATTACCCGGCCGCGCGGTGATCCGGTCGCCGGCGTATTGATGCGTGCCAATACGCGGTCGCCAACACCAGCAGAAGGGGCCTTTGAGCGCGGGTGGTTGATGATTGAGACAACCGGATAATCGCCGTCAGTTTCCTCGTCCCACTGAACCGGACGCGCCAGCAAGCCGCCTTCGCGGTCGCGGGCAGTGATGTCGAGCACCGTCACTGAGGGCAGGGTGCCTGGTTTGGCGTAGCGCTTGCCCTGTTTCTTGATCAGTCCTTCGTCCTGCAATTCGCCCAAAATTGCCTTCAGATTGATCCGCTGGGCACCTTTTAGGCCAAAGGCGCGCGCGACTTCGCGCTTACCTGCCTGATCAGGATTTTCAGTAATGAATTTAAGGATCGCGTCGCGGTCGGGCATGGCAGCCCTTTTACCCTTATTCGGGTTGGACGGGGAACGCCTGGACGTTTTGGATTTTGCCACTTTTGGGGCTTTCCGGGGTTGGTTGCGGAAACATTGGCAACGGAATCAGCCCATTGCCAATATTGATCTTATTCTGCCGAACCCTTGGTGGCCGCTTTTTTGGCGGTTTTCTTGGGAGCGGCCTTTTTGGCTGCAGCCTTTTTTGGCGCGGCTTTTTTCTTTGCGGGCGCCTTCTTTTTGGCGGGCTTTTTGCCGGACTTAGCGGCCTTATCGGCAATCAGCTGCACGGCCTGTTCCAGCGTTACGGATTGCGGATCCGTATCTCTTGGCAGCGTTGCGTTGATCTTACCATGATTGGCATAGGGGCCGAATCGGCCGTTCTTGATGGTTATGGGACCACCAAGTTCGGGGTGTTCGCCGAGGTCTTTCAAACTCGCTGCTGTGCGCCCACGACCGCCTTTTGAGGCGGAATCGGCAAGCGCGGCCACAGCCCTGTTGATTCCTGCGGTAAACACCTCGTCGTCAGATTCCAAACCACCGAATTTGCCGTCATGCTGGACAACAGGTCCGTAGCGGGCAAAACGGGCGGTAATTTCCTTGCCAGTTTCGGGATGCGGACCGATTACCCGTGGCAGGGCCAACAATTGCAGCGCTTTTTCAAAGTCTATCTCATTGGAGTCCCAGCTCTTTGGGATGCTGGCATTTTTTGATTCCTTGCCTTCGCCGCGCTGAACGTAGGGGCCAAAGCGGCCAACGAGGAACTTCACCTCTTCGCTGGAATCGGGATCAATGCCGAGAACTTTCGGTCCGTCATTGGCAAGATTTTTCGATTGTTCCAGTCCTTCTGCACCCAGTTGCCGGGTGAACTTGCAGTCGGGGTAGTTGGAGCATCCGATAAAAGCGCCGAAACGGCCAACTTTCAGGCTCAACTGACCTTCCTGACAGGTTGGACACAGACGGGGGTCGGAACCATCCTCGTTTTCCGGGAAGGCCAGCGGTCCAAGCTCTTCATTCAACTTGTCCAGCACTTCGGTGATGCGAAGGTCTTTTGTATCGCCAATGGCAGAGCTGAAATCCTGCCAGAAATCTCTCAGCACATCTTTCCATTGCAGATCGCCCGCAGAGATCCTGTCGAGTTGGTCTTCAAGTGACGCGGTGAAATCATACTCCACGTATCGGTTGAAGAAGCTCTCAAGGAACGAAGTTACGAGACGGCCCTTGGCCTGTGGCGTCAGACGGCGCTGTTCTATGGTGACATATTCGCGGTCGGCAAGTGTTTTCAGCGTTGAAGCATAAGTTGACGGTCGGCCAATGCCGAGTTCTTCCATCTTGCGGATCAACGAAGCTTCCGAATAGCGCGCCGGTGGTTCGGTGAAGTGTTGGCTGGCGTTGATCGCTTCGCGCGAAATCTGTTCGCCTTCTTTCAGGGGAACAAGGCGTTTTTCGTCTTCGTCTTCCTTCTTTTTGTTGTCCTGATAGACAGAAAGAAAGCCGTCGAACTTAATCACCGAGCCATTGGCACGCATGGTTGCTGTTTCGCCGTCAGCGGTTGCCCGCAACTCCGCCGAAGTCCGCTCAATCTTGGCGGAAGCCATTTGACTGGCAATGGTGCGTTTCCAGATTAATTCGTACAGACGCCGCTGATCGTCATCGAGCTTCGATGCCACATCCTTGGGAAGCCGGGCCAACGAGGTCGGGCGTACGGCTTCATGCGCTTCCTGGGCATTCTTGGCTTTGGTCGAATAAAAGCGTGCCTTTTCCGGCAGATAGAGATTGCCGAATTCTTCGCCAATGACCTTACGGGTCTCGTCGATGGCTTCAGGTGCAATCTGCACACCATCGGTACGCATATAGGTGATCAGACCGACGGTTTCGCCGCCAAGGTCGATGCCTTCATACAGCTTTTGAGCCACCTGCATGGTGCGGGACGCGGAAAAACCGAGTTTGGATGAAGCGTCCTGCTGCATGGTTGACGTCGTGAAGGGCGCATATGGATTGCGCGTCGTCGGTTTGGCCTCGACACTCTCAACCTTGAAGTCGGCCCGCATCAGCATGCGTTTGATTTTGCTGGCCTGTTCTTCGTTTGTAACGCTGAGTCGCTGAAGCTTCTCGCCTTCAAAGCTGGTCAACCTGGCTCCGAAGTCCGCGCCGCCGCTGTTTTGGAATTCACCGACAATGTTCCAGTATTCTTGCGGCTTGAATCGCTCAATCTCGTTTTCGCGCTCACAAACAAGGCGCAGGGCTACGGACTGCACACGGCCGGCAGAACGGGCGCCCGGCAGTTTGCGCCAAAGCACGGGCGACAGATTGAAGCCAACCAGATAATCCAAAGCCCGTCGTGCCAGATAGGCATGGACTAACGGTTCATCGATGGGGCGGGGATGTTCCATCGCCTCCAGGATCGATTTTTTGGTGATCGCATTGAATACAACGCGCTCAACCTTTTTGTCCTTCAGCGCTTTCTTGTCGCTCAAAACCTGTAACACATGCCAGGAAATGGCCTCTCCTTCGCGATCGGGGTCGGTCGCAAGGATAATGGCGTCAGAGGCTTTGGCCGCTTTGGTGATCTCAGTCAGGCGGGGTTTGGCTTTGCCGTCGACCGTCCAGGACATCGCAAAATCTTCGTCCGGCAGAACCGAACCGTCCTTGGGAGGCAGGTCCCGCACGTGGCCATAAGAGGCAAGTACCTTGTAGTCTGACCCAAGATACTTGTTGATTGTCTTGGCCTTTGCAGGGGATTCGACGATGACCAATTTCATGAAATGTTCGTGCTGTTTTTTAATGTTGTACGGCGGCAGGACATAAGACGCTTGGCCTGCAAACGCAAATCCTGTTTCGAGAAGATCATCAAAAAAGCTGTAATACGGTTGTACAACTGCACGCAAAGGTGGTAGTTGTTAATGAATGCAACCGTGTTCGGGTTATTCCTGGATCCCGATGTCGCGGGTGCAGAATACTGCGATGTTAGCAATATGACATTTTCTTTTGAGTTGGGCACCGGGCCTTGAGGGGCCAGACCGATGGAGAATTGCCATGACGAAGGATCTCGGCGAAAGACGCGTATCTACGGCTGTTTATTTGGAAGAAATGTTAAGTGAGCTGGCCATAATCGGTAAGAACATCGACTGTGATTTGCTCGTCTTTCTTTTGGAATTGGCTCAACAGGAAGCCAAGAACATTCGGCATCAAGGCCCGACTCCGGGGCGCCCGCGGCGCGGTAAACGTGGCAGGGAAGGGGAGCGCAGGGGGCTGACTGCTGAGGAACTGGCCGCTCTGTTTTCTCGAAAACCGCCCGGCAGTCATTGACCGGAATTCACGGACCGGCAAAACGCGGCATTTTTTTGGGGTACTCTATCGGCGCGAAACCCGATTGCCTGCATGTCGTTCAATCTCTCCGACAAGCGACAATTCCAGCAATATCATCTGCACTGTATCTGCATCCAGTCCAGTGTGCCGCAAAAGATCATCGATCGAGGCTGGAGTATAGCCCATTGCGTCCAGCAAAAGTGATCGCTGCTGATCATCTGGTGGCGGCGATTTTGACACGGATGCCATGTCGATTTGCCGCACATCTTCCAATGAATATGCCGCTTGTTGGGGCTGGGTCGCAATCGGATTTACGCTTCCCAGAATGTCTTCAGAACAGGTGATCAATTGGGCCCCCTGACGGATCAGTGCATTGGTTCCTTCGCTTCTCGGATCCATTGGCGACCCGGGGACTGCGAACACCAGACGGCCCATTTCATTGGCCAGACGTGCCGAGATCAATGACCCGGAGCGCCGCGCGGCCTCCACCACCACAAGCCCAAGCGCCAGCCCGGCAACAATGCGATTGCGACGTGGAAAATCTTTGGCCCTTGGCTGCCAGGCAAAAGGCATCTCCGAAACAACTGCGCCGCCTTTGTCGATAATAGCGCGCGCCAGCGGGATGTTTTGCTCTGGGTAAATCTGATCGACCCCTCCGGCGAATACAGCAATAGTGCCTGAAGAAAGGCTGGCTTTGTGGGCCGCAGCGTCTATGCCCCTGGCAAGCCCGGAGACAATAACGTAGCCACCGGCAGCAACACCATTGACCAATTGGCCGGTCAGCTTAACCCCTGCCAGCGAGGCATTTCGAGATCCGACAAAGGCTATTGCGTTTCGGCCTAGAGCATCACAATTGCCAAACACAGTGAGCACCGGTGGCGGCGCTTCGGCGGCCCGAAGAGCGGCGGGATAGCCGGGTTCCCCAAGGCAAACCAGTCGCGCGCCCAAGGTGTAAATTTTTTCAAGCTCGCGCTCGGCTTCGGCGGGGGAGGTGACCTTGATCGGCTTGCGTCCAGAACGTGCAACCAGATCTGGCAATTCCTGCAATGCGCGTGTTGCGGTGCCAAAGCGCTTGATCAGTTCAATAAACGTGGTCGCACCGATATTTTCGCTACGAATCAACTGCAACCAGGCCAGCCGCTGGACGTCGGTCAATTCGATGCCAACCGATGTGGAGTGGGCGGGGCTCACCCCTTGTTGCCGATTTTACCTTCAGAACCGTTCAACAAACGTTGGATATTGGCCTGGTGCTTGATCCAGGCAATGACCGTCATCAATGCCAGAATTCCGCAGGTAAAGTTTGACTGTTCGCCCAAAACCCACAAAACAACCGGCACCGCAACGGTGGCCGTTAACGCCGCAAGCGACGAATATCTGAAAATGGCTGCTATCGCCAACCAGACCAGCGCAAAAGTCAAAAACCCGGTCAGGGTCAATGCCAATAGCACTCCTACATAGACGGCAACGCCTTTGCCGCCTTTAAATTTGAGCCAGATTGGCAGGATATGGCCAATAAAGGCACCCAATCCGGCAATCACCGCGACTTCAGCGCCAGAAGCGAGATAGAGCCAGACAGCAACGGCCCCCTTCAACGCGTCAGCCAGCAAAGTCAGTGCGGCCAGACCTTTTCGACCAGTGCGCAGGACATTTGTGGCCCCGATATTACCTGATCCGATGGCCCTGATGTCACCGACACCTGCAAGCCTGGTGATCAACAGGCCAAAAGGAATAGAGCCAAGCAAATAGCCCACCAAAAGGGGCAGCGTAGTGCCGTCAAATGTCATGATGATTTGCTCCCCCTCGATCCAGCTTACGCATCTCTTGAGAACACTGTGCGACCATCAACGAAAGTTTTCAAGACGCGGCCCTGAAAGCGCGCACCTTCAAACGCGGTGTTGCGCGATCGCGAGCGAAGTTCTTCTTCGTGCAATATCCAAGGCATGTCCGGGTCAAGCAGGATCATGTCGGCAGCGGCACCGATTTCCAGTGTGCCGGATTTCAGGCCAAGGCGTCTGGCCGGTCCTGTCGACAGACAATAGAGTACGCGAGATAGCGAAACATCGTTGGTGTGGTGCAGCCGCAGGCTGGCCGCCAACAGGCTTTCAAGGCCGATCGCACCGTCTGCTGCTTCGGCAAAGGGGAGACGCTTGGTGTCGACATCATGCGGGTCGTGGTTGGAGCAAATGATATCAATCTTGCCGCTGCGAACGCCTTCAATCATGGCCAGTCTGTCATCTTCACCTCGCAAGGGCGGCGAGACCCGGAAGAAGGTCCGGTAGGAGCCGATATCATTGTCGTTCAGTGCCAAATTAGCGACTGCAACTCCGGCGCTGACATCGAGGCCATTGTCCCGGGCACGGGAAATGACATCAACTGAATCAGAAGTTGACAAAGTCGATGCGTGGTAACGCCCGCGCGTCATGGCGACGAGACGCATGTCCCGTTCCAGCGGAATAATCTCGGCTTCGCGCGGAATGCCGGGCAAACCCATGCGGGTGGCGCTCAGCCCTGCGTTCATGACACCTCCACCCAATGAAGAGTCGCGGGTTGCTGCCATGATCAGGGCGTCAAAATCACCGGCATAGGTCAGTGCCCGACGCATCATCTGGGCGCTGTCGACGGTTTTACGTCCATCGGTGAAGGCCACCGCGCCTGCATCGCTGAGCAGGCCGAACTCGGTCATCTCCTCGCCGTTTTGCCCCTTCGACAGTGCAGCGGAAGGAAGCACCCGGATACGGGATTTTTCCCTTGCAGTTTGGCGGATGAATTCAACCAGTGCAGCGTCGTCAATCACCGGGTTGGTGTCGGGCATCATGACCAGCGAGGTGACACCGCCGGAGGCGGCTGCACGGCTGGCGGATTTGATCGTTTCACGATGTTCGCCACCAGGTTCGCCGATGAACACGCGGGCGTCCACGAGGCCAGGCGCCAGCACCATGCCTTTACAGTCTACGATTTTACAGGATTTCTTTAAATCGTCGCGGGGCAGGCCCTTGCCGATTGCTTCGATTCTTCCTTTGGTCACCAAGACATCTGCATGAATGTCGAGATCCTCTGATGGATCGATGACCCGGGCATTGATGAACAGTTTTTGGCGCGGTGGCTTGGCAGTGATTGAGCGCTTCATTTGACCGCTCCTTCATCGTCCGGTTGTTGCCGATGCAAGGCTTCCATTACAGCCATGCGCACAGCAACTCCCATTTCCACCTGTTCGACAATCACGCTTTGAACACCGTCGGCAATGGTCGAGGCAATTTCGACACCGCGGTTCATTGGTCCGGGGTGCATGACAATGGCATCCGGCTTGGCCAGCGCCACCCGTTCGGCGTTGAGCCCAAAAAAGCGATAGTATTCCCGCGCGGATGGGATGAATGCGCCAGACATGCGCTCTGACTGCAAGCGCAGCATCATGATGACATCACAGCCTGGCAATCCCTTTTCCATCGATTTGTAGACGGTCACACCCAGATCTTCGACATGGCCAGGCAGCAGTGTGGAGGGGGCAATCACCCGCACCTGTGCGCCCATGGCGTTGAGCAGGTGAATATTTGAACGGGCGACGCGTGAATGGGCGATATCGCCGCAAATGGCGACCGTCAGTCCGTTGATGCGCCCTTTGGTGCGGCGGATGGTCAGCGCATCAAGCAGGGCTTGTGTGGGATGCTCATGGGCTCCATCGCCGGCATTGATAACCGGGCAGGACATTTTCTGAGACAGAAGTTCAACCGCGCCTGCCGCATTGTGGCGCACCACCAGAAGATCAGGCTGCATGGCGTTTAGTGTAACCGCTGTATCGAGCAGTGTTTCGCCCTTTTTCACAGAAGATGTCTGAACTGCCATGTTGATGACGTCCATGCCCAGGCGCTTGCCTGCAATCTCGAATGAAGACTGAGTGCGGGTGGAGTTTTCAAAAAACAGATTGATCAGCGTGCGACCCGAGAGGGTGTGACGTTTCTTTTCCACCTGTCGGGAAATCGCTACCATTTCATCGGCGCGATCTAGCAGGTGGGTGATATCTGCGGTGGA
This sequence comes from Rhizobiaceae bacterium, assembly GCA_039969995.1. Taxonomy (GTDB): domain Bacteria; phylum Pseudomonadota; class Alphaproteobacteria; order Rhizobiales; family Rhizobiaceae; genus Pseudahrensia. Next base: position 32,260 of record JBDVMU010000038.1, on the reverse strand, counting down.
AATACCTTCAATGCCCAGAAGATGCCTGAGGTTGAACGGTTTGGGCCGGAATGCAGGCGCGTTTAGTTCCGCGCTGGCCGAAGTGCTGGAAGAATTGGTCATTAAAATTTTTTCTTAGGTGGGAAAGACGCCAACAGCAAGCATGTTCCTCGCCTGTGCACGATATTTCTGTGACATCGGCAAAACGATAATAAGATGCTAGAAAAGGCAAAAGTGGTGACAGCCGAATTGAAGGCCCAAATGAGTAATCAACCCCCGGTTAACGCCGGACACAATGCCTTTTTGAATGATGGCGTGTTGGTGCAGATGACCAGCAACATGCCTGATTCGGTGGTCAATGGATTTTCCCGACATGGTCGCTGGGTCGCGTCGCGTGAGGCGCTGGATCTGGCGCGGCTCGCTAACGAGCATCCGCCTATCTTGCGGAGTTTTGACGGGCGTGGTGAGCGGCTCGACCAGGTGGAGTTTCATCCAGCTTATCATGCTTTGATGCGACGTGGCATTTCCATCGGTCTCAATTCGTCGATCTGGAGCGACGATGCGGATGAACGGGGCATTCGCAATGAGGCGCGCGGCGTGCGTTTTATGCTGACCTCACAGTTGGAGCAAGGGCACACCTGTCCGCTGACCATGACCCATGCCAGCATTGCTGCACTGATGACCGAGCCGGACGTGTTGAAAGACTGGATGCCCCGCATCATGTCGCCGGATTATGACTCGTCGCAAAAGTCCCCCGGTACCAAAAAGGGCTTGACCATCGGCATGGGCATGACCGAGCGGCAAGGGGGCTCTGATGTGCGCGCCAATACCAGCACTGCGGAACTCGGTAATGACGGAAATTGGCGTATCAATGGAGAGAAGTGGTTTTTCTCAGCTCCGATGTGCGACGCCTTCCTGGTGCTGGCTCAGACTTCAGTTGGTCTGTCTTGTTTTCTCATCCCCCGTTTGCTGCCAGATGGTAGCAATAACGGGCTGCAGTTGCAGCGTTTAAAAGAGAAAGTCGGTAACCGTTCCAATGCCTCGTCAGAGGTGAAATTCGTCAACACGATTGGCTCGCTGATTGGCGAAGACGGCAGGGGCATCAAGACCATTTTGGAAATGGTGACGCTGACCCGGCTTGATTGTGCTCTGGGCTCTGCCGGGCAGATGCGTGCGGCGTTATCGGAAGCGGTGCACCATGCTCGCCATCGTTCGGCCTTTGGCAAAAAGCTGATTGACCAACCGTTGATGATCCGGGTGCTGGCTGATCTGGCGCTGGAGGTGGCTGCCGCACAATCACTGACGCTGCGTTTGGCGAGAAGTTTTGACCGGGCCAGCGGCGATGACGTGGAGGCGGGGTTTGCCCGTTTGATGACCCCGGTTGTAAAGTATTGGGTGTGCAAGTCGGCACCTGCGATGATTTTGGAAGCCATGGAGTGTCTCGGTGGCAATGGATATGTCGAGGAAAGCGTGCTGGCGCGGCTTTACCGCGAGTCTCCGCTCAATGGCATTTGGGAAGGCTCTGGCAATATCATGTGCCTCGACGTGCTGCGGGTCATGCGCAGGGCGCCCAACATGTCGACCACAGTGCTGGAAACCCTTGCCAAAGATATGGGCGACAACACCAACCAGACGATGGATGTGTTGCGTATTGCCGGTGATATGGCGCTGGAGGATGAGGGGTCAGCACGTATTTTGACCGAACAGCTTGCGCTGACGGCGGCGGCGGCCGAAATGCGCCGTGCCATGCCCGCCGAACTGGCTGACGCTTTTATCGAAAGTCGACTGGGTCGTCCGTGGCGCAATACATATGGCATGATGGATTCCCGCTACGATGCCCGAGCCATTGTCGACTATGTCTGCCCATCCTGAGGGCGGGGTGGCTGGTTAACCTTAACGATTGGTTTACGTTGCACCACTGGTCAATGAGCGCCAAGCTACTGACAAGCCGGGCGGGCTCGTAGATTAGGTAGGATGATGCGCGTTTTATTACTTTTGTGGTTTGTTCCAATTGTTTTGCTGGGGGCCTGGTATGGCCTTTCGGTCAATGACTGGAACATGGGTACCCGAATGTTCTCTCGGGAAATGCATGATCTGGTGTTTGGCCTTTATGGCAAGCTGCTGGGCATGGAGCCTGAGGCGCTGCCACCGCTGGTCGCCAAGGCCGTCGTTCTTGACAGTTTGATTGTGCTCGCCATCGCCGCGTTTCGCTGGCGCAAGAAGTGGTGGCCCAAGGTCAGCGCTTATTTCCGTCCTGAGCTTCCCGCAGCCGGTCAAGGCAGCCCTGCAGAATAATTGATGCAGCAATCTGGTCGATGTTTCGGGCCCGTTTCCTGCGGCTCATATCGGCCTCCAACATGGCCTGTTCAGCAGCATAACTCGATAACCGCTCATCCCAATACAATACCGGCAGATCACATAATGGTCGCAGATTGCGGATGAAGGCACGCGTTGCCTGAGCCCGTGGCCCTTCGCTGCCATCCATGTTGTAAGGCATTCCGATCACCAACCCGGCCACCGACTCCTTGGTGGCAAAGGCCAACATTTCCTGCACATCAAGAGTGAATTTACGTCGACGAATCGTGTCGACCGGCGAAGCAATGGTCCAATTCGAATTGGAGATTGCCATGCCGATGGTTTTGGTGCCCAGATCAAGGCCGAGTATACGGCCATTATTGCCGTTTGGCCCTTGAAGCAGGGCGGCAAACTGTTCAACACTTAGATCGGGTTCTTTGGCCATAAGCGGCATGTAGCAAGATTCGGAGGCGATGACGATGAAATTAACCTGGTATGGACACGCAGCTTTTGGGGTGGAAACCGATAAAGCCAAAATCCTGATTGATCCGTTTTTCACCGGCAATCCTACCTTTCCTGAAAACCAGCGTGCCGACGCCATTGCTGACGTCACCCATATTGCCTTGACCCACGGCCACGGCGATCACATTGGCGATACCCTGGACATTGCTGCCAAGACCGGAGCCACTGTCATTGGCAATTATGATCTGATTCAATGGCTACAGGCACAGGGGCTGGAAAAGGCTGATTTCGGCAATACCGGTGGCACGCTGCATCATGACGGTTTCTCAGTAACTTTTGTGCAGGCTTTTCACTCGTCTGGCACGGTGGATGAAAACGGTGTCGCCCACGGTCTTGGCATGCCAAATGGTCTGGTGTTCCATTTCGATGATGGTCAATCGCTCTATCATATGGGCGATACCGACATTTTTGGCGATATGTCGTTGATCGAAGAGTTGCATCAGCCGCAGGTCGGCATTGTGCCAATTGGTGACCGTTTCACCATGGGCGGTGCCGTTGCAGCTCTGGCATGCAAACGCTACTTCAATTTCAAGACCATTATACCATGCCACTATGGGACATTTCCAATCATCGATGAAACTGCTGATAAATTTGTCTCGGCGATGGAAAATAGTGATGCAGTACATGTTGCGGAAATTGGCCAGGCGTATTCGGTATAATACTGCAGGGTATTTGTGCTAATACTTATTTGCTGCTAACTTGCCCCCCAGGTGGCTTGCGGATCGACTGGAATGTCGATCCGGCAATACATGGTTAGGGGAATTTGAGTAATGATAGTAAGGGCTGCGGCATTTGCGATCATGGCGCTGGTACCGACAGCTTTAAGCAGCGGGACCGGGGCACCTGAGCGCTATATTGGGGATTTACGCGTGATCGACTCGCGGTTAGAACTGAGCCAGAAACTCACCTCCCGGAAAGACAGCGAATGTCAGTCGATACAGCCACAGTTAAACGTGTCGCTAAACTCTCTCGAATTGCCATCACCGACGAGCGCGCAGAAAGCATGCAGGCAGAACTGAATACGATCCTCGGATTTGTAGAGCAGCTGCAGGAAGTTAATGTTGATGGCGTTGAGCCGATGACATCTGTCGTCGATATGAAGATGCGCAAGCGTGTTGATGAAGTCTGTGATGGCAACAAGGCCGCAGACGTCACCGCCAATGCGCCAATGAGCGAAGACAATTTCTTCATGGTGCCCAAGGTGGTCGAATAGGTTGACGCCTTTTAGGGCGCCACTTGTTCACACCGACACGATGCTTTGCCGCCGCACCGACGCAGACGAACTCTATTAAAAACGAAAAATAATGACCGATCTTACCAAACTGACAATTGCCCAATTGCGCGATGGCTTTCAGGCCAAGGACTTTACCTCTGTGGAAGTAACTCAGGCCTATGTGGAAGCAATCGATGCGCATAATGGTGCTTTCAACGCCTATGTGAAAACCACTCCGGAGATGGCCCTGAAGCAGGCCGCCGCATCTGATGCGAAGATCGCAGCGGGCAATGCTGGATTGCTGGAGGGGGTGCCGGTTGGCATCAAGGATCTATATTCGACCGAAGGCGTTCATACACAGGCTTGCTCGCACATTCTCGACGGGTTTGAGCCGCGCTACGAATCCACCGTCACACAAAATATGTTCGACGATGGAGCCGTCATGCTCGGTAAGCTGAACATGGACGAGTTCGCCATGGGTTCTTCCAACGAGACATCTTACTATGGTGCTGTTACCAACCCGTGGAAACGGGAGGGGGAGCGCACCAGCAATGGTCCCGCTTTGGTGCCGGGCGGATCATCAGGTGGTTCAGCGGCGGCCGTCGCTGCGCATCTGTGTGCCGGGGCGACGGCTTCCGATACTGGTGGATCAATCCGTCAACCGGCTGCCTTTACGGGCACGGTGGGCATTAAACCGACCTACGGCCGTTGTTCGCGCTACGGCATGGTCGCCTTTGCCTCGTCATTGGATCAGGCCGGACCGATCACCCGCGATGTCCGCGACGCAGCGATCATGTTGAATTCCATGGCCAGCGCCGATCCGCGTGACACAACATGTGCGGACCTGCCGGTCCCTGATTACGAAGCGGCGATTGGCAAAAGCATCAAAGGCATGAAGATTGGTATTCCAAGCGAATATCGCCTGGATGGCATGCCGGCAGAAATTGAAAAGCTCTGGGAACAGGGCAAATCAATGCTGCAGGATGCTGGCGCGGAGATCGTCGACATTTCGCTTCCGCATACCAAATACGCCCTGCCGGCCTATTACATCGTTGCTCCTGCCGAAGCTTCTTCCAACCTGGCCCGTTATGACGGTGTCAAATATGGTCTGCGCCTTGACGGTAAGAACATCGAAGAGATGTATGAAAATACCCGCGCCGCCGGTTTTGGCGAAGAGGTCAAGCGTCGTATTTTGATCGGCACTTATGTTCTTTCAGCTGGTTTCTACGATGCCTATTATACCCGTGCGCAAAAAGTGCGTACGCTGATCAAGCAGGATTTTGAACAGAGTTTTGATGCTGGCGTTGATTGCATCCTGACCCCCGCCACGCCGTCTGCAGCTTTCGCCATCGGTGATAAGGAAATGGCAGCAGATCCAGTGAAAATGTACCTCAATGATGTGTTCACAGTGACCGTCAACATGGCTGGGCTACCCGGCATTGCGGTACCTGCGGGGCTGAGCAGCGAAGGTCTGCCATTGGGATTGCAACTGATCGGACGACCGTTTGAAGAGGAAACACTGTTTCAGGCAGGTTCTGTAATTGAGCAGGCGGCTGGACATTTCCTTCCCGAAAAATGGTGGTGAGTGGCCACCAGCACACTTGCCCGACCCGCAGCCCGCAGCGGCCAGCAAACAAAAATTCAAGCACAGAATGAGCTTATAAAAAATGACCGGACTCGTTGATACCCGCACACCAAACCCGAAGAACTTCTTTTCCGGAGAAGATCATGACTGGGAACTCGTCATCGGCCTGGAAGTCCATGCCCAGGTGACATCGAACGCCAAACTGTTCTCTGGTGCCTCCACCGAATTTGGCAATGAGCAAAACGCCAACGTTTCTCTGGTTGATGCCGCTATGCCTGGCATGTTGCCGGTGATCAACGAGGAGTGTGTGCGCCAGGCGGTCAAGACCGGTCTCGGCCTGAACGCCCAGATCAACAATCGCTCGGTGTTTGACCGCAAGAACTATTTCTATCCTGACCTGCCGCAAGGCTACCAGATTTCCCAGCTATACCATCCGATCGTTGGCGAAGGCGTCGTCACAATTCAAGTCGGGCCGGACAAGCAGGGCCAGTTTGAAAGCGTCGAAATTGGCGTTGAGCGGCTGCACCTTGAACAGGATGCGGGTAAATCGATGCACGATCAGCATCCAACCATGAGTTTTGTCGATCTCAACCGGTCAGGCGTTGCGCTGATGGAGATCGTGTCCAAGCCGGATATTCGCTCAATTGATGAAGCCAAGGCCTATGTTACCAAGTTGCGCTCCATTTTGCGCTACCTGGGCACCTGCGATGGCAATATGGACCAAGGGTCGATGCGGGCAGACGTCAACGTCTCGGTGCGTGAACCTGGGGGCGAATTTGGCACACGTTGTGAGATCAAGAATGTCAACTCGATCCGTTTCATGGGGCAGGCCATTGAATATGAAGCCCGTCGCCAGATCGACATTCTGGAAGAGGGGGGTTCGATCGACCAGGAAACCCGTCTTTTCGACCCAGTAAAGGGCGAAACCCGCTCCATGCGCTCCAAAGAAGAAGCACATGATTACCGCTATTTCCCTGATCCGGATTTGCTTCCGCTTGAGTTTGACGATGCTTTTGTTGACGAAATTCGCGCTGAATTGCCGGAACTGCCTGACGCCAAGCGTACCCGCTTCATGGATGAAGGTCTGTCAGAATACGACGCGTCCATACTGGTTTCTGATAAGTCTATCGCGGATTTCTTTGAACAGGTTGCCGAGGGTCGCGATGCCAAAGTATCTGCCAACTGGGTAATTAACGACCTGCTCGGAGCACTCAACAAAGCCGGCAAGAGCCTGGAAGAATCGCCAGTTTCTGCAGAACAGCTGGGCAGTATTATTGACCTGATCAAGGATGGAACCATCAACGGCAAGATTGCCAAGGATGTGTTTGAGATCGTTCTGGAAAAGGGTGGTGATCCGGCCGAGATTGTCGAAAAAGAAGGCATGGCACAGGTGACAGATACCGGCGCAATCGAGGCGGCTGTTGATGAAATCCTCGCCGCTAACCCAGATAAAGTGCAACAGGCCATCGAAAAGCCAAATATGGTTGGTTGGTTTGTCGGGCAGGTAATGAAAGCCACGGGTGGTAAAGCCAACCCGCAGGCAGTCAATGAGTTGCTGCGCAAAAAGATAAACGGCTAAGGACCAGATCTGGAGCACGTAGGGAACATGGAACTTTCAGAAATATCGGCCGCAGAGGCGGCTGAATTCCAGAAAAATGGTGTTGTCGTATTGCGCGATGTGTTGAGCCAATATTGGCTCGAGCGGCTTGCTGCCGCGATTGAGGATAACATTGCCAGCCCCGGTCCCTACGGCAAGAACCATGCAGAAGAGGGCGGTGCCTATTTCGGCGACTATGTGAATTGGCAGCGCTTCCCGGACTTCCTCAATATCAGCAGGGAAGGCCCTTTGGGGATTGTCGCTGGTGAATTGATGGGTGGGCAACAGGCCCGGCTGTTTCATGAACATGTGCTTGTCAAAGAGCCGGGGAATGTATCCGCCACTCCGTGGCATCAGGACATGCCCTACTATTGCGTCGACTGCCCGCGGACCGTCAGCCTTTGGGTGCCGCTGGACCCGGTTGGTCAGCAGGAAAGCCTGAATTTCCTCAAGGGTTCGCACAAGAATAAAACAACTTATATGCCCCGCCGCTTCAAGACACTGGAACCGCTGGACGGGGATACAACAGCCTATGAACCGTTCCCGCCTATTGACGAAAACAGCGATAATATCGTGTCATTTGCTGTCAATCCGGGGGATGTGTTGGCGTTTGATTTCCACACTTTGCACGACGCCCCAGCCAATCCGACGGATACCCGTCGCCGGGCTGTCAGCTTCCGCTTTTTTGCGGAGGGCGCACGCTACGTGGCGCGCCCCCACGATGTCTCACCGCCATTCCCCGATCTGGGTCTCAAACTCAACATGAACGACCCGTTGCCGGAAGACTGGTTCCCAACTGTCTGGCAGTCCAAAGCCTAGCGGCGGCGGCGGCGACGGCAACGGCAACGGCGGCGACGAAATCGGCAACAAGGTGACGGCGAGGCGGCTGCTCGTTTATTTTTTGCCGCTGGCTTCCAGTCGCGCCAACAGGGCGCTGGTATCCCAACGATTGCCGCCCATGCGCTGCAGTTCAGCGTAAAACTGATCTACCAAAGCCGTGACAGGCAGTGTGACCCCCTGAGCATTTGCCTCTTCCAGGCAGATCGCCAGATCTTTGCGCATCCAGTCGATGGCAAAGCCGTGTTCATATTCGCCAGCGTCCATTGTGACATGGCGGTTTTCCATCTGCCAGGAACCAGCTGCACCTTTTGAGATCACATCGACAACCTTGGCGATGTCCAGACCTGCGGCTTTGCCCAGGTGAATGGCTTCGGAAAGACCTTGAACAAGACCGGCAATGCAAATCTGGTTCATCATCTTGGTCAGCTGGCCAGCACCAACTTCGCCCATCAGGCCAACCATGCGGGCATAGCATTCAATCACGGGTTTGGCAGTGTTGAATGTATCCTCATCGCCACCAACCATAACTGTCAGTACGCCATTTTCGGCACCGGCCTGCCCACCTGAAACGGGGGCATCAAGAAACCCAAAGCCTTTCTGTTTAGCCGCGTCATACAGTTCCCGCGCGACGTTGGCGGAAGCTGTTGTATTGTCGACAAAGATGGCACCGGACTTGATGGTTTCGAATGCACCATTTTCGCCTGTTGTCACCGAGCGCAGATCATCATCATTGCCAACGCAACAGAAAATATAATCAGCACCCTCGGCAGCCTTGGCTGGCGTGTCGGCAAAGGAACCGTCATATTCCTTGGCCCACTTTTCAGCCTTGGCGGTTGTGCGGTTATAGACGGTGACATCGTGGCCGCCTTTGGTCTTGAGATAACCGGCCATGGGATAGCCCATAACGCCCAGTCCGATGAAAGCCACTTTTGCCATTAGATTGATCCTTAGAAGTCTATTTGATGCCTGTTTTAGTGAGCCCGCCGTGTGGGTCAACCGAATTGGCAAGATCGATCGTATTGTGGTCGATCATTGGAGGGATTTACAGGAACTGTTGCGCGTTTTGCAGGTCGTACGTTCCGCTGCCTTCGCCGCTCTGGTTGAACCAGTCATGCAGAGGCTTTATCAGCGCAGTGGCCTGCTCAACCTCACCTGCGTCATTCATCAATCTTCCCAAAGAAGTCGCCGCCCGTAACTCCCAGAATTTCGATACCTGTCGGTTGGCAATTTCCATTGCGGTCTGAAATTGGGCAGCTGCTGCATCAACCTGGCCAGCATCCTGGCTTAGCAATTGCTCTCCACGCAGCCGGTGCAATTCAGGCAGCCATATGTTTTCACCAGACTTTGCAACTGTGGCCAGCGCATCATCCAAACAGGAGAGTGCCGTTTTATGATCACCCTTGCGACTGTATTGCTGTGATTGCAGTGCCAACCACCATGGACGTGCAATTTCCGCTCCCGCACCGCGCCAACCGTCCATACCGGACTGGGTCAACTCTATGCCCTCATCGATGTCGCCATTTTCGGCCAGTGCCCAACCTTTCATCACGAAGGCTTCGACCAACCGTGCTGGAATGCCGACTTCTTCACAAACAGCAATGGTCTTGTCTGCATAATCCATTGTGCGCTCGACATTGCCAGCCATCGAATAGAGCAGGGATGCGTGCACCAACCCGCTTGCCAGAGAAAGTGGATGGCCTAGTTCTTCAGCCAGACGGTTGGCTTCACCATAACGGCGATCGGACTCTTCTGAACGCCCATCCAGCCAGACGGCCCAGGAACCAAAGTCAGCACACCACAGCCCGACATCCTGGCCATAGAGCGCCACCAGATCGCCATGGGTTGCCTTGTCATAATTGGCCCAACTGGCTTCAGAATATTTCACCCCCAGCTTGGCTTCCCCTTTGAAAATGCTGGACGTTGCAGCTGCCGCCAGAGCGGCGGTCATTTCATGCGGCAGGCCCGAGTCCTCCGCCTGTTGAAGCGCCTCCGCTGCAACTTGCGTTGCGCCTGCATGGTCCACGGTCATGGTGTGATAAGCCCAGACGCCGAACATGGCCGGGCTCTTATACGGGGTTTCACCCACCCGTCGGGCAAGGTTTAAGGCGTTGCTGTAATTGTCGCCGAGCTCAGGAGCGCCGTAGCCGCGAGCTGTAAACTGTGCGACTCCAAGCATCGCCCGCATCAGCAATTCCTGTTCATCCCGTTCCGCACTTTCCGGCAGGGACGCAAGACATTCCAGCCCACGAGACAGGTCGTTGACGGCCTCCTCGTTTGCGGATTTGGAAATCGCCAACAATCCGGCTGCGAGCCAGTGCGGCGCTGCCTGTTCGGCGAGGCCTGCTGCGGCTAGATGTTGGGCCGCCAATTCTGGTTGTTGTTCAACCTGTACGGGAAACTTCTCCTGCAGTGCTTTGGCAATGGCAGCGTGCAATTGCTGGCGACGCCCCTTCAGCAGACTGCTATAGGCTGCATCCTGAACCAGTGCGTGTTTGAACGTGTATGTGGCTTCTGGAGGCGTTCCGCGAACGACAATCAACTCGTTGAAAACCAGCTGATCCAATGCCTGGCGAAGATCTGCGTCGGCTTGCGGTGACACGCTGGCCAGCAGTTCAAAGGTGAATTCACGGCCAATGCAAGCTCCAGTCTGAGCGACGTCCTTGAGAGGGCTGAGGCGATCAAGCCGGGCCATCAGTGAATCCTGAAGCGACGAGGGAATGGCAAAAGGTGGCAGCGGACCGTCCAGCACATAGGAGTTGTCCTGTTCGATTAGAAAGCCAGCGTCCAAAACGGTTCTGGTGAGTTCTTCGACAAACAGGGGAATGCCATCGGTTTTGGACAGGATCTGTTCCACGATCTGATCTGGCAGTTTTTTACCACCCGTTACGCCGTCGATAATCGCCGCGCTGTGGCGTTTTGGCAGACGGTTGAGATTGTATTGGGTTACGTGACCACTATTGGGCCAGGGTGACTGGAATTCCGGCCTGTGGGTGACCAGCACCAGAACCGGTAATTCGTCCACCCTCTGGACCAGTTGTGTGAGCAGTTCCAGGGAGGTGGCGTCACACCAATGGGCATCTTCAAACAGGAACAGGAGGGGGGTCTGTTTGGCTTGCCTTGAGACTAGCTCAACAAACGCAGCAATTGTTTCTTCCCGTTGTTTGAGAGGCTCCAGTTTGATGGCTGGGTAACGCTCAAGCGGCAGCGAAAGCATGGCGGCAAATAGAGCGGTAATTGAAACATCACCAGCAAATATTGGAGCGAGAAGAGACTCCAGTTTGTCCAACAGTACATCGGCGGGATCGTTGCGCGAGAATTGGGCAGCGCGTTCCAGATAACCAATCACCGGGTAAAAAGTGGTGCTGGCGTAATAAGGCGAGCACTGGAAATGAAGAATCTGATGGGGCTGGTCGCTGAGATTGCTGATCAGTCCAGAACTGACCTGGCTTTTGCCAATGCCCGCCTCGCCCGACAGCACGAAAACCTGTCCTTCGCTATCGATACAATGGCCCCATCGATCCATCAGCAGCGCGATTTCTGTGTCGCGCCCGACCAGGTGGGTTGCGCTGGCCAGATGGGCGCCGTGTAGAACTCCAGACTTTTCGTGCTCGCCCAGAACAGCATAGGCATCGACTGGTCGTGAGATGCCCTTCAAGGTCTTTTGCCCCAGGTGTTCGACTTCAAGTGACTGGCTCAGCAATTGCCGGGTTGTGTCGGAGACCACAACCTGACCGGGTTCAGCCTCGCCTTGCAGACGGGCCGCAAGGTTTGGTGTTTCACCAATGACTGCATCTTCCTGAGAGGAGCCTTCCCCGACCAGATCCCCAACCACCACCAGGCCAGTGGCGATGCCGATTCGAGCTTCCAGCTTTTCTCCATTTGGAGCCGTGGCATGTCGCAGTGCATCAATGATTCCAAGAGCCGCGCGCGCCGCTCGTTCGGGGTCATCCTCATGAGCTTGTGGCCAGCCGAAATAACACAGCACACCGTCCCCCATGTATTTGGCGACATTGCCTTCAATTTTGGTCACTTCGCGGGCCACACTTTGCTGATAAAGCGTGATTGCTTCGCGCATGTCTTCCGGGTCGAGACGTCCCGCCAGTTCGGTCGAACCCACAAGATCGGCAAACATCACAGTCAATTGACGTCGTTCGGCGGAATTGGACTGAGCAGGTGCAGCAGGCACTGCTGCTGCCTCCGATGGGGCAGGGATGTTTTCTGCTTCTGTTAGTGACCGGTCGGTCGCCTGCGTTGGCGCTGTGTCCGCCGTCGCCGCCACCACCGCCGCCGCCACAGCTTTAGCTGCATTGCGCATAATCGCTTTGCGATGTCCCATTGCCGCAACGCCGAGTTCTTTCAAATCGGCGTCGGTCAACTCAGGCAGGTCTTCCATGGTGATTTCATTGTCGTCAAACGCGTCGACATATTTGCCCATGTCCAGCGACAGGAGCCACCCACCAATTTCACTTGCCATAAGATTTTCCACCCCGTTGAAACGCAGTGGAAGTTGAGAATTTCAATCCACTATGCGCAGCAAGGCTACCATTTTTGCGATTTCTTTGAACAGATCGGCTGCGTTTTTATACATGGTCAGATTTTTGCTCGAAATATCACTGAAATCCGCTGAAGGGCAGGAAGGATACGAGTTCGCCCTGTTGCAGAGATGTGACTTCTTCGGGGATCTCGATCAGGCCGTCGGATTGCCGCAGGGACGAGATGAGGCCTGAACCGTCACGCTCATATTTCGCTACCTGCAAATTGCCCTCCTCATCCGTGACCAATTTGCCCCGCATGAACTCCCGACGGTCGGGCTTCTTCTTGGCAATGGAGAAGGCGGCGGGGATCTTGTAGCGAGGAGGTACCTGCCAATTGGCACCCGCAAGCGTCAGCAGAGCCGGGCGGGCGTAGAGTAGGAAGCAAACCATGGCAGCGACAGGATTGCCAGGCAGGCCGAAATACAGGCAGTCCTGGCCTGACCCGCCCCGCGGCAATTGGCCAAATATCATCGGGCGGCCTGGTTTGACGGCCAACTGCCACAGGTGGCGCTTGCCGAGTTTGTCCAACACGGTGACCATGTGATCTTCCGCCCCGCGCGATGCGCCACCCGTGGTGATGATAACATCATGGGTCGTGCTGGCAGAAGCGATCGCCTCTTCCGCAGCTTTTGCAGTGTCTCGGATGATGCCCATCGGCGACAATTCGACCGGTAAATGGGCACACAATGCGGCGAGCAATGGTTGATTGGCGTCGTAGACCTCACCGGGCAGGAGGCTCCGCTTGGCTTTTTCGGGCACCCGCATTTCGTTGCCATTGGAAAACAGAGCGACCTTGAGTTTATTAAAGGCCGGCACCTGATGAATGCCGATCGAGGCCAATGCGGCGAGATCGGCGGCGGCGAGGAATTTGCCCTTCTCGACAACCAGATCGCCTGGTTGCAAGTCCTCACCGCTCAGGCGGCAGTTGGCGCCCGGTTTCAACCCGACCGGCAACTGAACCTGGCCCTCCTGCTCGTGGCAGTCTTCTTGCATGGCGACGGTTTGGGCTCCGGGTGGCATGGGAGCACCGGTAAAAATCCGTGCGGCAGCGCCGGGTTGCAACTCTTTTGGGTTTAGGTCACCTGCTGTGATGCGGGCGGATACGGGCATTGAACTGCCATCAAACTCGTCGCTGTTGAAGGCATAGCCATCAACTGCAGCGTTGGTGTGCAGAGGAACTTCGTGCGGGGCCGTGATATCTTGCGCCAGTATTCGCCCCAATGCATCGGCGGCTGGGATGGTCTCGCTGGAAACAATTTTGGACAACCGCTGTTTGAGCAGGTTGAGCGCCTCATCGTGGCGAAGCCGATCTTTGTCGTGCAGGAAGCAATCGTCGATCAGCGAAGGAGCTGCGATTTCGTCAACTCCCTGCACCTCGCCGCCGCCCTGGTCGCCGCCGCCTTGGTCGCCGTCGCTCATACACGAACTCCTGAAATCTGGATGATGAAATCGGCTATGCCGGAAACATCATCAAGCTGGAACTGAGGTTTGTCACATCCTTGTATCGACGCATCGCTAGCGACGCCGACAACCCCTTCATGGGTTTGCCAAAGGGCGGTTTCTTTTTGGTAGTCCTGACGGATGGTTTCGATCTTCTGGATGTTGCTGTTCTTATACCCCTCGACCAGGATCAGATCGCAGGGCCCAAGCTTGGAGATTATGTTTTCAAGGCTGGGCTCTTCGGATTCAGTGGTGTTTTCGTGGATGATGGCCCAGCGTTTGGAGGATACAAGCGCAACCTCGTGCGCGCCTGCTTCGCGGTGCCTGAAGGAATCCGTACCTTCCTTGTCAAAGGCAAAATTGTGATGGGCGTGCTTGACGGTGCTGACTTTCAACCCGCGCGCGGTGAGTTCACTGACCAGCGCTGCAACCAGCGTGGTTTTGCCGGAATTTTTCCAGCCGACAATGCCAAATAGTCTGCTCATCGGGTTTGCACCTTTGCCATTTGTTCTGCCTGGGCCAGATCTTCCGGTGTATTGATATTGAAGAACGGATCGCTGTTTGGCTTGTCAAAGTTGACGCTGTGTAGCGTGTAGCGCTTAGCAAATTCCAGTATTTTGCGTTTGTCTTCTGCCACAAGAAAGTTTTCCAGGGCGTCGGCCAGTGCTATCGGCCACAGGCCAAAGACCGGATGTATGCGGCCGACGCTTTGAGCCATGGCAATGTCCAGCGGTGCATTTGTTGCGCCGACTAAACGCTGAACCAGATCGGGGGGCAAGAACGGCGTATCTGCAGCGGCAGAAACAACATGGGAAATCTCGCCGGGTTGGCTCGCTGCCCAGCGCATGCCGGCCAGAATGCCCGCCAGCGGACCGACAAATCCGTCGACTGTATCGGCGATGACCGGCAGATCGAGAAAGCTAAAGCGCTGGGGGTCGCCGTTGGCGTTGAGGGCAAGCTGGCTGACTTGTGGCTGCAGCGCCTCCGCGACCCAACTGACGGGCTGCTTGCCGGCCAATTGCAACAGGCTTTTCTCATTGCCGCCCATGCGGCGCGAAAGTCCTCCGGCAAGAATTACCCCTGCAATCTTCATGTCGCTTTGCTTTCATCGAATTCTATTCGGTGCTCACCGGACAAGACTGTAAAGCGCTTTCCCCGGGCGCGGCCGATCAGTGTCAGGCCGGATTGGCGGGCCAATTCGACACCCCAGGCGGTGAAGCCAGAGCGGGAAACCAGAATGGGTATGCCCATCATAACCGTTTTGATGACCATTTCGCTGGTCAGTCGTCCAGTCGTGTAGAAAATCTTGTTGGTCGGATCCGCTTTGTTGACGGCCATCCAGCCAGCAATTTTGTCGACTGCGTTGTGCCGCCCGACATCTTCCATATAGACCAGTGGTTTATCGACTTGGCAAAGTACGCACCCATGAATGGCTCCGGCCTCCAGATAGAGGCTGGGCGTGGTATTGATTTCATGGGTCAAACGACCCAGCCACGACGTTTTCAAAATGGCATTGTCCGACAGTTTGATGTCTTCGAAGGCATCGATCACATCGCCGAACACCGTTCCCTGTGCGCAACCAGATGTCCGCACTTTCTTTTTCATCTTTTCTTCAAAGCCGGTTTCAATCTCGGTGCGAACGACAACAACACCCAATTCATCGTCATATTCCACCGCTGTGATTGGATCTTCTGGCTTCAGCATGTTCTGATTGATCAGATAGCCGATGGCCAGCAGATCCGGGTGATCACCAATCGTCATCATGGTGACGATTTCCTGGCGATTGAGATAGAGGGTCAGCGGCCGCTCGGTTACCACCCGCAGGTCGACCCTTTCACCATGCTCATTTATACCCGAGACAGGCGCGGACAGGCGCTCGTCTTGCGGGTTGGGTCCAAGAAGGAGGTTTTGACTGTCGCTCATCAGGGAAATCTAGGCGAAGAAGCAGGGTGGTTCAAACGCCATCTTTACGCACCTTAAAATACATCATTGTGGCAATCATCGCACCGACCAGTGATGTCAGGAACATGATGATGTAGAGCGGCAGTGCCTGGTTTTCGACGGTGATCAACATGCCGGAAAGGGCGGCCAATGCTGCGCCTCCACCGATCTGCAAGAACCCTCCAAGCCCTGAGGCGGAGCCGGCAAGATCCGGCCGCACGCTAATCGCGCCGGCGTTTGAATTCGGCAATGTCATGCCATTGCCCATGCCGACCAGCGCCATCGGTAAAAACAGATAGCCGATTTTCGGCTCGAAATTGGTCATCAAAAACATCGATATGGCCACGCCGATGCAGGCAACAATGCCGCCATAGATCATCATCGGTTCAATGCCCCAGCTTTGCGAATAGCGTCCTGAAAGGAAGTTGCCGATTAGATAGCCAATCGCGACGAAGGCAAAGTACAGGCCCAGCACACCCGGTGAAACACCGATAACTTCAGTGCCAACAAAGGGTGCACCTCCTAAAAAGGCGAAATAGGCGCCAGATGCTGCTGATGAACACAAAAAATATCCCCAAATCATCGGTTCGCGCAGCAAAGAGCCGTAGTCTGACAATCTTTTGCCAAAGCTGGCTTCGACCGGTGGGAAGGTTTCGCCAAGATCAAAATAAATCAGGGCCAGCAGTGCCAGTCCAACAATAAACAGGATAACGAACGGAGCGCGCCAGCCATAAATTTCACCAAAGAAGCCGCCAACTGTTGGGCTGATCATCGGGATCACCGCCATCGCCATCGTGACATAGCCGATCATGCTGGCCGCTTTGGAGCGATCATAGAGATCTCGGACAATGGCGCGGCTGAGAGCGACCCATGCAGCAGACGAGGCCTGCAATACGCGGCCGAACAACAGCATCTCGATGGATGTGGCCAGCATGCATATGGCTGTGGCAACAAGGAAGATCAGCGTCGTTGCCAGAAGTACCGGGCGCCGTCCGTAACGGTCAGCCAAGGGGCCAATGAACAATTGGGCAATCGCCGTTGCGGCGAGGAACAGAGTCAATACGTATTGTGCTGTGGCGGGGGAGGCATTGAAATCATCGCCAATCGCGGGAAGCATCGGCAGGAAAATGTTCATGGCCCCAACGGCAACACCAGCCATCAACACCAGCGTGCCGAGATGAGGCGGCGTGCGTCCGGAAGCGTCTAGTCTGGGATTTTCGGAAGTTGCGGCCATTTAGGAGTGCACCGAGGCGGGGAGGAAAGTATGTGATACGCCCCGGTGCGCTCAAGTTCCAGATGTGTGGGCGATTTTTCAGCTTTTCGGCGGGAGAACCGTCAGCATTCTGGATCTTTTAAGGGAGGTGTTTGGTTAAAAGAAATTTGTTACCCGACAGATGGGCGTTTCTTGTTGGACCTGCCACCGAAAAGCGTGTCGAACAGGGACAGCGCAAACTTGCTGCGTTCAACCCGAGCGCGACGCATGCCGGATTCAATCATCTCATTGGTAATATGGGGAAAAGTGGATTGTGACTGTCTCATGTCGATCTCCGTTTCCTGTTGGAGGTGGGTCAGTGACCCGATGCATTGGAAACTAAGCTTGGGCTGGGCTTTTGACAAACGCGTTATTTAGGTCCATCAGTTCAAAAAATTTGAACTGAAAGATCAAACGTGGCCTATCGTCTGCCGTCCTTAAATTCTTTGCGTGCCTTTGAAGCAGCGGCTCGGCTGACGAGTTTTCAAAAAGCTGCGGAAGAGCTGTTCGTTACCCCGTCTGCCTTGAGCTATCAGATCAGACAGCTGGAAGATCATATTCAGCAACCGTTGTTTCATCGGCTCAATCGGGCGGTTGAACTAACCGGGGCGGGGGAACGTCTCTATCCTGGCGTGCATGAAGGGTTTGAAAGCTTTCAGGGCGCTGTGCGATCGTTGATGCGGGGAACGCAGAGCAATGTTCTGGTGGTCTCCAGTGGTCCGGCCTTTGCTGCTAAGTGGTTGGCTCCGCGGGTCTATAAGTTTGTTGATGCCCATCCCGAGATTGAGCTGCGAATTGCTGCTAATTTGAAGCTTGTTGACTTCAACATCGATGAGGTCGATGTGGCGTTGCGCTTTGGAGAAGGGAATTATCCCGGGCTGCATGTGGATTCCCTGTTTGATGAAGTGGCGCTGCCATTGGTCAGCCCGTCATTGATTGAGCGGTTTGGTGGGAAATTCGGCAAACCAGAAATGGCGCAGGTGACCTTGCTGCACGATGATTCAACCAGTTTCATGTCACAGGTCGTCGACTGGAGCGTTTGGTTGGAAAAGGAAGGGCTGGGCGATATCGATGGCACCAAGGGGCCTCGTTTCAACCATGCTGATCATGGATTGGACGCGGCTATTGATGGGGCCGGCATTGTGCTTGGTCGGCTTTCGCTGGCCATGCGGGATATCCGGTCTGGTCGGTTGGTGGCGCCGTTTGATACCTATGTAAAGGCCAGCGCGGGCTTTCATTTTGTTGCCCCTGAAGCGAACCTGGAACGGCCACATGTGGCGACATTCCGCAAGTGGCTGCGCCAAGAGGTCGTTGCAGAACTTCAGGAAGTCTCGGATTTTTTGGCGACCAAGCGCTCGCGGTAGAAGGTAAACAGGCCCGAGGCAACGATGATCACCGCGCCTAGCATCGACCAGCCATCAGGCACATCGCCAAAGACGAAAAAGCCGAGTACCAGCGCCCAGATGAGAATCGAATAGCGGAATGGTGAGACAAAACTGACCTCGCCGTCGCGCATCGCCAGGATCGAGCAAATGTAGCCAACCATCAAGATGGCTGCTGCCCCGAATAGAATTACCACCTGCGAACCAGAAACCGGGTGCCAGGGCTCAAACAGGCTACCAAAGGCACCCATGGCGGTGATGACAACGGCGGTGACCAGGCTGACCAGCAGGGAAGGGATGTTGGCTGGCATTTTGCGGGTGACAAGATCCCGCAAGGTGATGAAGCCGGTGGAGATCAGCGCGTAAATGGCGAAAAAGTTGAACCCGTCAGTACCCGGCTTGACGATAAGCAGAACACCCAGAAATCCAACAATGATCGCACCATAGCGCCGCCAACCGACTGTTTCGCCGAGAAACAGGGCCGCTGCCAGCGTGATGGTCAGCGGCAGGATCTGCAAAACTGCCGTCACATTGGCAATTGGCATTTCAAACAGCGCCGACAAGAAGAAGTAGGTGCCACCGGCCTCGCCAACCGTGCGCAGCATCACGGTTTTGTGCCGCAACACGCTCAAAATGCCACCTTCAACTTTAAACACGCCCATATAGGCGCACAGCAAGACCATGAAGAAACTGGCGAAGACTCCACGCACCAATATGGCCTGGAACAGCGATAGTTCATCCGCCACCAGTTTCATCAACGTGTCGTTCAGAACAAACCCGGCCATGGAAAGCATCATGAAAATGGCCCCCAGAGCGTTGCTGCTGAGATTGCGGGCTGTTGGCGTGATGGAACTGTTCATCCGCTACCGGTGGCGGAGAAGAAACGCGCTGTCAAAAGAAAAAAGCACGCAATGTCACCATCGCGTGCTTTTGTAAAACTGTCCGAGCCGAATTGGCCCGTTGATCAATGCGCCGTTGTTTAGTGGCGAACGATGACCCGTGAACCGATTTTGACCCGCTTGTACAGATCGGTCACATCGTCATTGGCCAGGCGAATGCAGCCCGATGACATGGCGTGTCCGATTGTCCATGGCTGATTTGTGCCGTGGATGCGGTAGATGGTGGAACCGATATACAGTGCGCGCGCGCCGAGTGGGTTGTTGGGGCCACCTTTGTAGTGTGACTTCAACGTCTTGCCCGTCTCGCGCTTCACGCGACGGATCATGGTTTGTGGAGGTGTCCAACCTGGCCACTCAGCCTTCCGGCTAATCCGGTGTCTGCCAGTCCAGGTGAAACCGTCACGTCCAACACCGATGCCATATTTCATCGCTGTGCCGCGTTTCATCACATAATAGAGACGGCGCTCTGATGTATCCACAACGATCGTGCCCGGTGAATATTTCTTGTCAAAGCGCACCTGACGCTTGCGAATTGGCGATTTGTTCGACACGTAGCCCCGACGCGATGGCCGCGGACCAGTTTTCCATACCCGTTCAATTGAATCGAACCAGCGCGGACCACTGCTGGCCTTGGCTGTTTCCATCGGTACCAAAGTGACTGCAATAGCTACAGCGCATGCAATCATAGCCCCTTTAAGGGCAATCAACTTCAACCTCATTGTATTCGTTCTCCCAGCGATTTTGTCCCGTCGCAAAGTTTATTCGCACCTTGTTGCGCCATTGCGCAGGCCAAGCGCGAGTCGTACCCCGCACTTTTATAGGTCGATTATTTAACTTTGTGCACCGTGAATCTGCAGAAATTGACTATTTTCGTTGACGTTTTCGTCAACTGGGCAGCAACTGGGCATAATGCCCAATTTTTGGTCAGTTTCAGCCGAGATTCAGTTCCTGGAAGAAGTCATTGCCCTTGTCATCGATGACGATGAAGGCTGGAAAGTTTTCAACTTCGATTTTCCAAACGGCTTCCATTCCGAGTTCCTGATATTCCACAATTTCGACCTTTTTGATGCAGTCCTGGGCCAATCGGGCCGCTGGGCCACCAATCGAGCCGAGATAGAAGCCCCCATGCTGTTTACAAGCATCGCGAACCTGACGCGATCGGTTGCCCTTGGCCAACATCACCATGGAACCGCCAAAAGACTGGAATTGATCGACGAAGGAATCCATCCGCCCGGCTGTTGTTGGGCCGAAAGAGCCAGATGCCATGCCATCAGGCGTTTTTGCAGGGCCGGCATAGTAGACCGGGTGGTCTTTCATGTATTCTGGCATCTCTTCACCGGCTTCCAGCCGGGCCCGGATTTTGGCATGGGCCAGGTCACGGGCAACGATGATTGTGCCATTCAGCGCCAGTCGCGTCTTGACCGGGTGTTTGGAGAGTTCTGCCAATATGTCCGACATTGGCTGCTCGAGATCGATATTGACCACCTGGCCGGAGAACTCGGATTCGTCGATTTCCGGAATGTACTTTGCCGGCTCCGTTTCAAGAGCCTCGAGAAAAACGCCGTCCTTGGTGATCTTGCCTGTCGCCTGACGGTCTGCCGAGCAGGAAACACCAAGCCCGATTGGCAGTGAGGCACCATGGCGGGGCAGGCGAATAACCCGTACGTCGTGGCAGAAATACTTGCCGCCAAACTGTGCGCCAACGCCCATATTCTGGGTCAGTTTGTGGATTTCTTCCTCCATCGCCACATCGCGGAACGCGTGACCGGTCTCGGAGCCTTCGCGGGGCAGGGTGTCGAGATACCGGGTGGAGGCGAGTTTGACCGTTTTCAGGTTCTGCTCGGCTGAAGTGCCGCCAATAACGATTGCCAGATGATAAGGCGGGCAGGCGGCTGTGCCGAGTGTCAGAATTTTCTCCTGTAGAAAGTCGATCATCCTGTCATGGGTCAGCAGGGAGGGAGTGCCTTGATAGAAAAACGTCTTGTTGGCTGAACCGCCACCCTTGGCGATAAACTGAAACTTGTAGGCTTCATCGCCTTCGGAATAGATGTCGATTTGAGCTGGAAGGTTGTTCTTGGTGTTCTGCTCTTCAAACATTGAAATCGGAGCCAGTTGCGAATAGCGCAGGTTTTTTTTGAAATAAGCGTCCATCACGCCCTGACTGAGGGCATCTTCGTCAATTCCGGTCGTAAGCACCGAACGACCGCGCTTTCCCATGATGATCGCGGTGCCGGTATCTTGGCACATGGGCAACACGCCACCGGCCGCAATGTTGGCGTTTTTGAGCAGGTCAAATGCCACGAACCGGTCATTTGGTGTGGCTTCCGGATCATCCAGAATGGAGGCCAGCTGGGCCAGATGGCCGGGGCGCAGCAAATGGTTGATATCGGCAAAAGCTTCTTCGGCCAGAAGGCGAATGGCCTCAGCTTCAACTTTCAAAAACGATTTGCCGTCCACTTCTACCGTGCTGACATATTGGTCTGTGAGTTTGCGATAAGGCGTTGTGTCTTCGCCAAGGGGAAACAGATCAACATGTTTTGAGATGGGAGCGGATTGGTCGGTCATGAGCGGAGTTCCAGACAAGTTTGACCATTCCTATCGTCAGCGAGGGGCCAAGTTCAAGCCGCAATAAGTCGCCATTAAGCGGTAAACCTCCTCAAACCCGCCCCGCGACACCGTCGACTGCGTCGGCCAGCTGGTCGAAATGCGAGATAATGGTGTCTGGCTTCAGTTCTTCAACTGGCACGTCACTGTAGCCAAAATTAACGGCGATCACCGGGATGTTTGCCGATTGGGCGGGCAAAATGTCGTTGACGCTGTCACCGATCATGATGCAGGCGGAGGGATCGACGCCAGCAAGTCTGGCGGTTTCTGTCAGGTGTTTGGGATCGGGTTTTTTGAACTCGAATGTGTCACCCCCGGTGATCACCGGGAACCGCTCGATTTCGCCGAGCTCGCTGAGCAGTTTACGGGCAAAGCGTTCATATTTGTTGGTGCAGACAGCCAATTGCCAACCGTTTGTGGAAAGCGCGTCCAGCGCCGTCAGCACGCCTGGAAAAAAGATCGTTTCTTCAGCGATATGCGCGTCATAATGCTCCAGAAACAACTGCAGCAAGTTCTGGTGAACCGGGCCGCCAATGCCACCCTCCATTTGTTGACCATGAAAATCAAAAGCGCGCTCGATCATCCTCAACGCACCCTGACCGACAACATGTCCGACATCGGGCATGGCAATGGGTGCAAGTCCGACACTGGCTGTTGCTGCATTGAGTGCGGGCACCAGGTCACGATTGCTGTCAACCAGAGTGCCATCGAGGTCAAAAATCAGCAGACGAGGGGAATTTTGCATGAAAAGAATCGCATCCGAGGAATTTTCAGCAGGATTACACCAAATTGCTATGGTGCGCATCTGCCTGACATGATACCGCCGTGGCCATGAGCGAAGCATTGAAAACAATTGCTGGTCGGGCGGCTCTAGAGTTTGTCCAGGACGGCATGAGACTGGGTATCGGCACGGGATCGACAGCAGAAGCCTTTATCAAGGTGCTGGCACCCAAGGTGGCTGATGGGCTCAACGTTATTGGTGTGCCAACTTCGGAACGCACACGGGCGCTGTGTGAGCAGCTGAATATTCCGCTGACAACATTGGAACAAACCCCTCAGCTGGATCTGACCATTGATGGTGCCGACGAAATTGACCCGGCACTTTCTCTGATCAAGGGCGGCGGTGGCGCATTGCTGCGCGAAAAGATCGTCGCAGCGGCTTCCAAGGATATGTTGGTAATCGCTGACGAGAGTAAACTGGTTGATCCGTTGGGTGCGTTTCCATTGCCGATAGAAGTCAATCCGTTTGGTTTGGCCGCAACCCGAATAATGATTGAGCATGCTGCCGATAGACTTGGCCTCTCAGGACCGCTGACGCTGCGTATGGCGCAGGGCGATGAACCGTTTGTCACCGATGGTGGGCATTACATTCTCGACGCATCATTTGGCCGCATTGTCGATCCACATACGCTATCCGCGGCGCTCAACGCGGTGCCAGGCGTGGTCGAACATGGCCTGTTTACCGGCTTGGCCGGCCGCGCCATAATATCAAATAAAGACGGAGCCCGCATTGTTGAGGCCCGTGACATAACCTAACAAACTTTGATCGGTCCTGCGGATCGCTCGTTATTCGAAACAAATCAATCTGGAGCTATCGCCCACATGTTTTCCAAAACTTCACGCTGCGCCCTGGCCCTGACATTTTCCATGCTGGCTTCCGTCAGTTTTGCTCAGGAGTATTCAGAGTCCCACATAGCAAAAGCCCGCGAGGCGATTGAAGCAACCAAAGCAACGGACTCCTTCGATTCAATCCTGATCAACGCTTCTGGTCAGTTGAAGAACCAACTGACCGCCAACCGCCCGGACCAGGCTAACAAAATTGCGGCTATTGTTGATGAAGAGGCTATTGCTCTGGCTTCGCGTCGTGGCGATCTTGAGCTCGAAGCGGCGCGCATCTTTGCCGGTGCCTTCTCCGAGGAGGAACTAGGTGAATTGGCAACCTTTTTCAAAACGCCAACCGGCGCCAAATATTTGTCGAACACGCCAATCCTGGCCCGTGAATTGGGCAAGGCCGCGCGCATCTGGGCAAATGGAATTACACGTGATCTTGCCAACAATGCTCAGAAAAAACTGGCCGACGGCAATAACTGATCCTATCTCAACCGTCTGAATGATCCGGTCTCTTGCCGGAAAACCGACAGGAACGGGAATATCCCATGGCATATGATTATGATCTATTCGTCATCGGTGGCGGATCTGGCGGGGTGCGGGCCGCAAACAGAACCGCCGCGCTTGGCAACCGTGTAGGGGTTGCGGAGGAAAGCCGCTATGGCGGTACCTGTGTTGTGCGCGGCTGTGTACCCAAGAAGCTCTATGTCTACGCTTCCACCTTCCATGAACATTTTGAAGACGCTGCTGGATTCGGCTGGACGGTTGGCGATGTTAAGTTCGACTGGAAAACGCTGGTCGATAATAAGGAAGCAGAAATCACCCGCTTGGAGGGGCTCTACAAGAAAGGGCTGAATTCCAATAACGTGGATATTTTTGACTCACGCGCTGAGCTGCGTGGTCCCCATGAGATTTGGTTGAAGGCCGAGGACCGGATTGTCACTGCGGAACGCATTTTGATCGCCGTCGGTGGAACTCCAAATCGAAATACTGCACTGCCAGGGCATGAACTGGCCATTATCTCTGATGATGCATTTGATCTGGCGGAATTGCCGAAGAGCATCGTGATCGGTGGCGCTGGCTATATTGCCGTAGAATTTGCAGGCATTTTCAGTGGCCTGGGAGTGGATACGACGATTGTTTATCGCGGCCCGGAAATTCTGCGCGGATTTGACGACGATGTGCGCAAGTTGTTGCACGAGGAATATGAAAAACGCGGCATTCGCATCATCACGGAACAGGATTTTGAGAAAATCGAAGCTGCTGATGACGGCCAAAAGCGTGTTTTCCTGTCAGGCGGTGAACAATTAGTGGCGGATCAGGTGATGTTTGCCATTGGTCGCTTGCCTTTGACCGAAGGTCTTGGGCTGGAGGCGGCGGGGGTTGCGACAGATGATCGTGGATACATCCCGGTGGATGACTATTCTAAAACCAATGTCGGGCATATCTGGGCGGTTGGCGATGTAACGGACCGGGTGCAACTGACGCCCGTGGCCATTCATGAATCCATGTGCTTTGTCGCCACAGAATTCCGCGATGATCCTCAAAAGCCGGATCATAAGATGATTGCTACTGCCGTCTTCTCGCACCCTGAAATTGGCACCGTCGGCGTGAGCGAGGAAGAGGCTGGGCAGCAATATGCCAAGCTGAATGTTTTCCGCGCCAACTTCCGGCCAATGAAGCACACGCTTTCAGGGCGCGACAGCCGGATGCTGATGAAACTCATTGTCGATGCAGAAAGCGACAAGGTTATCGGAGCACATGTTTTGGGGCCGGATGCCGGCGAAATGGCGCAAATTCTGGCGATTGCCATGAAAATGGGGTCAACCAAAGCGGATTTTGACAAGACAATGGCCCTGCATCCATCTGCTGCTGAAGAACTGGTCACCATGTATGAGCCGAGCTATACGGTTGAGAACGGTGTCCGTGTAGGCGCCTGACGGGGCTTGAGCATGACCAAAACAGACACCGCAACAGCTGAGACGCAGTTAGCAGCGCGCTGGGGCGAGCCAAACACCGCCGGTGTCTCCATTCCCCATGAGTTGACCTTCGAAAATGTCAGTTACGACATTGACGATGCAGCAATTCTCGACGATGTCTCGCTGGTCGCTCCCTCCGGTTCAGTAACCTGTCTGCTGGGTCCATCCGGGTCGGGAAAAACCAGCCTGCTGCGAATTGCGGCGGGCATGTTGCGTCAGACAGGCGGTCGGGTGCTGCTCGACTCCAGGGAGGTGTGCAGCGAAACCACGTTTGTACCGCCCGAAAAGCGCGGCATTGGTTTGGTTTTTCAAGACTATGCACTGTTTCCGCATCTGAGTATTCGCGACAACGTCCTGTTTGGCTTGCGGCATCTGCCGCGAGATGCGCGCAAAGCTCAGGCGACAAAAATGCTGACCCGTGTTGGATTGGCCGACCGGGGCAGTGATTTTCCCCACAATCTGTCGGGTGGCGAACAGCAAAGGGTGGCACTGGCCCGCGCGCTGGCACCGCGCCCAGGTGTGTTGCTGATGGATGAGCCGTTTTCCGGGCTTGATTCAAGGCTGCGTGATATGATGCGCAATGAAACTCTGGGTATATTGAGAGAAACCCGCGCCACCTCGGTAATTGTTACTCATGATCCTGAGGAAGCACTGCGCATGGGCGATCAGATCGCCCTTTTGCATGAAGGGCGGCTGGAACAGACCGGGTCGGGCAGGGAGTTGTACTACCAGCCAAAAAGCCTATTTGCAGCTGGCTTTTTCTCCGAGCTCAATATTTTCGAGGGACGTATCAAAGACAATTTCGTCGAAACACCACTTGGCACGATCGCCAGCGGTAACGGATTCGCTAATGGGGCATCGGTGCTGGCGGTGGTTCGGGTAGGGGCTGTGCAGGTTGGCAAGTCAGTACCCGGGGCGGTGATTGGACGGGTTCTTTCGGCGCATTTTTCCGGTGAGCATGATCACTTGCAAGTGGGAATCAGTGGGTATGACACGCCGGTCAATGTCCGCCTTCCGGTTGGAATTCTGACCGATGGCCAGTTGAACGGCAGCGACGAAGTGACACTGTCGGTCGAAAAACAAGGGGCGTTCGTATTTTCGGCTGGATAAGCTGTAAAAATGCCCCATATCAAAGGCAGCAATTAAGCAAACCGGCGATGCACCACTAACGTTGTGTTGCGGCGGGGCAAAGCTTTCGTTAGGTTGCAATCAAATTGAGATATCAGGTCTTGATGCAGATCACGTCGAGACCAATTAGGAGCTGAACTTATGGGACAAATCGGCATTTGGCAGATTGTTATTATTGCGGTGGTTGTCGTGTTGCTTTTTGGCCGCGGCAAGATTTCCGATCTGATGGGTGATGTTGCCAAAGGCATCAACTCATTCAAGAAAGGTCTCAACGACACCGAAGAAGAGACCGCTGATAAGATCGAAGAAGGCAAGGATAAAGTTGTCGACGCGGTTTCTGAAAAAACCAAAACCAGCTGATCCTGGTTTGATCGTCGGCGCTCGTCGAACCCCCTCTTTAACACGCTTGGAGCCTGGCCTTGTTTGATATCGGCTGGACGGAAATGCTGGTGGTGGCCGTGGTGGCCATCTTGTTTGTCGGCCCGAAAGAGCTGCCCGGCATGCTGCGCACTTTTGGCAAAGCAGTCAAAAAAATCAGAATGCTGGCGGGAGACTTCCAGCGTCAGTTTGATGATGCGTTGAAGGATGCTGAACTGGATGGCGTCAAAGACGGCATCAATCAGGTGCGCAATCTCGATCCGACCAAACAGATCAAGGATAAGCTCAACCCGCTGAAGGGCGAATTGGACGACGTCAAAAAGTCTGTCGAAGAGGCGGCAGACTACAATCCTGAAACCCTGTTCGATGAAGCCAAAGAGCCGCAAATGGATGCGCCGGTCGAAGTCGATATAGAGGCCGCGCTGGAAAAACAGCGTGAAGCAGATGCAGCGTTAGCGGCTAGCGCCAAACTGCCTCCTAGCTCAGGTAAGAATGCAGTCCCCGGTTTTGGCGGACCTCCAGGTAAAAAATCTGAAACCAAGGCGAAGGCCGCGGCTAAACCAAAGGCCAAAGCTGCCAGCAAAACGGCCAGTAAAACGGCCAGCAAGGAAACGGCCAAACCTGCAGCGAAGGCGACCGCCAAGGCAAAAACGGCCAAGAAACCTGCTGCAAAAGCGGTGGCAAAGCCAGCCGCGGCCAAAAAGCCTGCTGCAAAATCGACGGCGAAACCGGCAGCTGCAAAAAAGCCTGCTGCAAAGGCGGCCACTAAACCTGCTGTAAAAACGTCGGCCAAAAAACCCGCAGCCGCCAAGCGTAAGCCAACCAAGAAGGCCAGCGCATGAGCGAGAGTGATATCGAAGAAAGCGCAGCCCCGCTGGTTGAGCACCTCATTGAATTGCGCCAACGCCTGGTCAAGGCCCTGATCGCAGTTGCCATTGTCTTTGTCGTGGCCTTCATTTTTGCCGACCAGATCTTTCAGATCTTGGTGATACCGTATGAGCGAGCAGCTGGAGAGAACCAGAACCTCAAGCTGATCTTTACCGCTCCGCAGGAATATTTCTTTGCACAGCTCAAGATTGCGCTGTTTACGGCGCTTTTCATCGCTTTTCCGGTGATCGCCGCGCAAATCTACAAGTTCGTTGCGCCGGGTCTTTACAAGAATGAGCGACAGGCATTCCTGCCCTTTCTTGTCGCCACGCCAGTGCTGTTTCTGATGGGGGCTTCTTTGGTCTTCTTCGTGGTCATGCCGTTGGCGATGACCTTCTTCCTGTCGATGCAATTGACCGGCCCCAATGTCACTACCACCATCGAGTTGTTGCCGAAGGTGAGTGAATATCTCGGTCTGATAATGACCCTGATCTTCGCCTTTGGCCTGGTATTCCAGATGCCGGTAATTATTTCCCTGCTGGCGCGCGCCGGGCTGGTGAGCGAAGCTGGATTGAAGAGTAAGCGCAAATACGCTGTTGTTCTGACGTTCATCGCCGCCGCCGTTCTGACCCCGCCTGATCCGGTGAGCCAAATCGGCCTTGCAGTACCGACATTGCTTCTCTACGAACTGTCCATCTACGCCACCCGACTCATAGAGCGGAAACGGGCTGAGCAGGAAGCTGCTGCTGCTTAACGACCGCTTGCCAGAATCGCGTGTGGATTGGCAGAAGAAAATGGTCGACTAAATGTTTGATATCAAATGGATACGAGAAAATCCTAAAGCTTTTGATGAAGCGATGGGTTTGCGTGGTTTGGAGCCACAGGCTGAATTGCTGATTGCGCTGGACGAAAAACGTCGTGCGCATATTGCCAAATTGCAGGACGCGCAGGAAGAGCGCAACCGCGCTTCCAAGGAAATTGGTAAGGCAAAAGCTTCCGGCGACGAGGCTGCAGCCCAAAAGGCGATTGCCGAAGTTGCCAAGCTGAAATCCTTTCTGCAGGGCGGAGAGGAAGAGGAAAAGGCGCTTTCAACGGCGCTCAGCGATGCCCTTTCTGTCCTGCCCAACATGCCTTATCCCGACGTGCCGGTGGGGGCAGATGAGGAAGACAATGTCGAAGTCCGTGTGATTGGCGAAAAGCCGCAGATGGATTTTCAGCCCAAAGAGCATTACGAACTGGGCGAAGAGCTCGGTCAGATGGACTTTGAAACCGCATCCAAGCTCTCCGGCAGCCGATTTGTATTGCTGAACAATGGTCTGGCGCGTCTGGAACGGGCTTTGGGTCAGTTCATGATCGACCTGCACACCAACAAACATGGCTATGCTGAGGTTTCGCCGCCTGTTTTGGTGCGCCAAGAGGTGCTCTATGGCGTCGGCAACCTGCCGAAGTTCGAAGACGATCTGTTCAAAACCACTGATGGTCGCTGGATGATCCCCACTTCCGAAGCGCCGCTGACCAATATTGTGCGTGAAACCATTGTTTCAGAAGACTATCTGCCACGCCGCTATACGGCGTTGACCCAGTGTTTCCGTGCTGAAGCCGGTTCTGCCGGTCGTGACACGCGCGGCATGTTGCGGCAACACCAGTTCACCAAATGTGAGTTGGTATCGATCACCGACGCCGATAGTTCAACGGCTGAGCATGAACGCATGCTGTCTTGTGCAGAGGAAGTCCTAAAGCGGCTTGGTCTGCATTATCGTGTGGTGACACTGTGCACCGGCGATCTTGGTTTTAGTGCCCACAAGACCTACGACATTGAAGTTTGGCTGCCTGGCCAGAACGCTTATCGCGAGATTTCATCCTGTTCTGTGTGTGGTGATTTCCAGGCGCGCCGAATGAATGCACGTTACCGTGCTGAAGGTGAGAAACAGACCCGCTACTGTCACACATTGAACGGTTCCGGTATCGCGGTGGGCCGGGCGCTTATTGCTGTCATGGAAAACTATCAAAACGAAGATGGATCGATTCGCGTGCCGCAGGCTTTGGGATCTTATATGGGTGGCGTCACCCGGATCGAAGCGGTGTGATGCGGATATTGCTAACCAATGATGACGGCATCGATGCACATGGGCTGACGGTTCTTGAGGAAGTCGCCCGCCACCTGTCCGATGACATCTGGATTGTTGCTCCTGAAACTGATCAGAGCGGGCTGGCCCATTCGTTGACGCTCAATCACCCGCTGCGGGTGCGGGAAGTTGGCGAAAAGAAGTTTGCCGTATCCGGCACACCGACCGATTGTGTGATCATGGGGATCCGCCAACTGGTGGATGGTCCAGTTGATTTGGTGCTTTCAGGGATCAATGCTGGCCAAAATGTGGGCGATTACGTGACTTATTCAGGCACCGTTGCCGGTGCCATGGAAGGGACGTTGCTGGGCATTAAGTCGATTGCCCTGTCTCAGGCTTACAATTTTGATGGTACCCGCAATATCCCCTGGGATACGTCACTGCAATTGGCACCGGACCTGCTCAAAAAGCTGATCAAACTCGACCTGCCAAAAGATACGCTTATCAATGTCAATCTGCCCAATTGCCCGGCAGATGAGGTCAACGGACATGCCATCGTGACCCAGGGCAAGTTTGAACATGGGCTTGGCATAGGTGAGCGTTCAGATGGTCGCGGACGGCCTTATTATTGGCTGGAATTTATTGGCCAACCGCCGATCCATCAGCCCGGCACAGACATCGACGCCCTGATCAACAATCAGATTGCCATCACGCCGGTACGCATGGACATGACCAATCATGAATTCATGGATCAACTCAGCCTGGACCTGAACGGATAATGTGATGAGTAATTCGGGTCACTCATTTCCTGAAGCGATTGTGGCTCTTTTTCTGCGTTTGCGGGAGATCGGCATCGTTGATCCCGAATTCCTGCGCAGGGTTGAATCGGTTCCCCATGAGCAATTTGTTCCGGTCCAGCATTTTGATCAGGCCTGGAAGGCGCAGGCCCTGCCGCTTGATCGGGGACAAACGATGCTAGCACCTGATGCCACCATCCGGCTGGTAAATGCGCTCAAGGTCGAGCCATCCCATGCGGTATTGGAAATTGGAACGGGCAGCGGATATCAAACAGCACTGCTGGCGCGTCTGGCCAAGAAAGTTTATTCCGTTGATCGCTATCGCGGCCTGATCCACGAAGCCCGAGACAGGCTGGAGCGGTTGGGACTAACAAATGTGACGCTGGTGCAGGCCGATGGTCGGGGCGGTCAAATGGGGCAGGGGCTTTATGACCGGATTATCATCGATTCAGCATTTGACACCATACCACGCTATCTGCTCGATCAGTTGGTGTCCGGCGGCATCGTCATAACGGCCATTGGACCTCCCCATGGCGAGCAAATGGCTGTGCGCCTGACAAAGATTGGCAGTCGCTTTGATCGCGAGGATCTGTTTCCAGTACATCTGGGACAGCTTGAAGAAGGGCTGGCCGTGGCCCTCTAAAATTTAAAAACGCATCTTTCTGGTTAACCGATTGGTGAGCTTAACCGCAGATTAAGGTTGATGGGTTTTAATCCCGGATCAGTATTGAGTAGTCCGTGGATGAGTTATGCGTACCAACATTCTCACGCGCCGTTTCGGCGCGTTGTCTAAAGCCACATCCCTTCTAGCACTTGCCAGTCTTGCAGCTGCTTGCAGTAATGACGTGATGCGACTTGATCAGCTAACAACAGCGTCTGTTCAAAATACCACCAATCAAGGTCAGATTATCAACGGGCAGCCAAAACGCCTGTCGACATTTGAGACCGAGTTCGACAACGCTCAGCAAAACGTTCCCCATCAGCAGAACATTCATGTTGTGCAACGGGACCCTCGTACGGGCAGGGTTGCAGTAAACCCGCCACCGACCGTTGCTGAATTGGCCGCTGCAAATGCGCCAAACTATTCAAACGTGAGCCGCAACACCTTGCCACCGGTCACCCAAGTTGTTCCAACAGTTCAACAACCTGCCCAAGTCGCGCAAAATGGTCCAATTGTTTTGCAACCACGCCGTTCCGTCAACGACAGCCTGCGCATGGCCAATTCGGACCGAATGACAACCAGCTCCGTTGCCGCCGCGCCGGTCCAGGTGCCCGTCAGACAGGTTCAGCCAGTGCAGTCTATCCAGGCCGCACAACCCGTCCAGCCCGCCCAACCCGCCCAACCCGCCGGTT
>JBDVMU010000037.1:0-6501 GCA_039969995.1 Rhizobiaceae bacterium | reverse complement strand
GCCATTGAGAGCATTTTGCAAGCTGGTGATATCCGAAGCCGAAGCCTTTCCTGCCAATGCGGTCGTCATCGTCGTGGCAAAATTCGGATCATCGCCCAAAGCAGCTGCCAGCTCATTGAGCGTATCAAGCGTAGACGGCGGTGCATTGAGAACACTCTCGATCCCCGCATCGATATCGGCTTGAGTGACTGCGCCGGAGACCGCCGCTGTAATTTCCTGCAAGGCATCCTGGACGTTATTTGCCGCCAGTCCCGCAATCGCTGTGATTGCGAAGTACTCAGCCCTGGCCGTGACCGCTTTGAACTTGCCGGCAAGGTACTGCAGCACCATGCCTTCAGTAAGACCCGCCGCATCGACGTCCGAAAGGCCGGAAAGAGCGTGATTGTGCTCACTGATGCTTGCGGTAATATCGGCAAGTTGGGCGGGCAAGCCTGACACCGCCTCAAGATCGTGGATATGCCCCGTATCGGACTTTCCAGAAATCGCATCTGCATTTGCCTTTAGATAGGCATCGATCTTGTCGAGCGCCGTGATCAACCTGGCGAGATCTTCCGCCACCGTGTTGTCAATGTGCGGTTTCTCGATACTGAACTCGCTGGTGCGGGCGTCCGTTGCCATTGGTCTTCCCTCTTAATAGCTGTAAACGCGCAAGCGTGCGATGGACGGACGGGCGGCCGGGGTACCGGTCAGCGTCAGCTTCACCCGTCCGCCATTAGGTGCCACGAAAGCAAGTTGATGCTTGGGCTCAATCCAACCACCGGACAGTGATCGGTTAGAGACGACTGGAACCGCAGTCCAGTTGCCGTCTGCCGCATCCACATCGACGGAAACAGACGCACCGGCCGGAAGTTGCCGGTCATACAGCGCTCGGAAGAAGTTATCCCCCTCGATCGGGAACACCTTGGAGACATACTCCGCGGCCGTCTGCAATTGCCCGCCAACAAGGGTCGTGCCTGGATAGAGCATGGGCGACACCCACTGCGTTCCTGTCAAAATCGCATGAAGTTTAATGGTCTCCGAAACATACTCGGAGAACTCAAGAGATTGTCCCGGCGCAAGTGGAATGCGCTGACCGTCTTCGCGTTCCAGCTCATAGCGGAACCCGACGTCCGTGGTCTGCAATTCAACAGCGCCACGCACAAGCAGATCCGTGATTGCCTGTACGCTGCCCTCAAAGAGCAAGACTGACTTTTCAGCTTGCGTGAACTTGGCCGCAACCACTTCGATCTTGGGGTCGCTATCAGGATGCGCGACCCAAGTCGTCCGGTTTGATCCAGAAAACAGATCTCCAGCCGTATAGGGCTGCGAAGCAACCCGTTGCTGGGTCTCAGGCACCACCTCTCCCAAAGTGGCTATCTTGATCGCATGGTCTGCATCATCGGTCATGATGACGACGCAATATTTAAGCGACGCAGACGTGAACACCGGCGCATCCCAACGGGCCTGGATCGTATCGCCAGGAGCCACTCCAATCATCGAGATGTAACAATCAGCCAGCACTTCGTTCGTCGGATAACCATTCAAGGTCGTGGCCAGCTGAACCCGCAGTCCATTGGATTGCTCGCCAACAACAGCAATTTCAAAATTGATGCCGCAGTTAAAGCTGTCTTGTGGTGGCACAAACGTCCAGGCAAGCGGATCGCCGCTTGTGCCACTGCCCTCGCTGCCCCGCCCTTCACTTTGGCTCGAGCTTTGCGTCACCACCGTGTTGGTGACGTTGGTGACATTGGTGACATTCACAATCGTCACTGGATCCGGCGCGGTGACGGTGACCAGGGTAACCCGGCGCATGACTTCCGTTGTGATTTCGCCCTCACCAACAAAAGTCGCGCGGGCGAAGCTGCCAGCAGAACCAAGCGCATCAACTGTGTGGCTACCGGTCGGCACATCCGCCGGGATTGCAATCGTTCCAGAAATCTGGCCGTTTGCATCTGCGATCAGCGAAGGTGCTGGCGTGACGTCGCGGCCTGCAAAGATCAGACTTTCCAATTCTTCATTCACGCCAAACCCGGACAGCGCAAAATCAATATCCAATTGCCGTAAGAACGCAGCCTCTTGCGTTGATTGGCTCACCTCTTCCGTAATGGTGGTGCTTTCTGGAGACTGGTCTGGCGCGGCCGTAAACTCACGAGAGATTGGCGAGGTCCACTCCGTCTGCGTTTCTGTCCAAAAGTCCGCATTTGGATTGAGCTTCAAATCCCCCGGCATGGGATTGAAATTGGCATAAGGGTTGACCTTCATGTCACCCGTGGCCAGAGGCTGGCTAATGATCACCTCTTCGACGTAATCGAGCATTTCGAAACCACCGAACTGCTCCACAAACACCTGAACAACCGGCAACTGCAAAGTCCCTTGAATGACTGCTGCACTTTGGGCAACGCCATCGTCGCGGTAGCTGTCATCAAGAAAGCTATCAGTGAACCAGCCATCGGCTGAAACAGAGGCAGCATCGGGCACTGATTGCTGCAAAGCTGTCCTGTTGGATTGATCCGCAACCTTCAACAATAAGGCGAACATGTCGCTGATATAGTCGTAGGTCAGAACCCGGACGCCGTTGTTGACGATCGAAGGCGCCTCGAACCAGTCGTGATGTATCTCCGCAAGTTTCAGATGGCCGCTAGGCTCAGATGGTGACAACGCCCCCTTGCGGGCAGACACCCCCTCGACAATCTGAGGAACACCATTTGCGTCCAGACACAGGATATCCTTTCGAGGAATGCGCGACTGATATGTCACCAGCACCGCCTCGCCGTCCTCCCCGCCCGTTAGCGTGATCGTACTGTTGTCGAATGCAATGGAATCTGCCGGCGCAAAATAGGTGTAGGTGACCGAATAAGTCGAACTGTCATCTGGCTCAGCGCCGCCGGCGGCCCACGAAATATTGTCGCCGGACTTCTCATAGGTCGCAGGATCAAAAGTGGTCGCGCCCTGCGTGACACTTTCGATCGCAATGACCGACGCATGCTGGAGTTCGTCCATCCCATTGGGAACAGATCCACGCACCACGTTCTCGGTTACTCGTTTTGTAACGACAGCAGAAATGACCGCTTCAATTGGGGGCCTGGTGACGGTTACAACAGCAGACCCACCATCACTTGAATATGTGTGCACTTCCGCAGAAACAAGCTCAAGTTCAGGGTTCTGAGACTGGCGAAAAATGAAGGCCGTTTCACGCGTCTTACGGAAGCCGAGCACATTGGCCGAGCCAGCTGCAATGGAATAGACTTGATTGCCATCGCCATCCTCGCCAAGCGCTGAGACTTGGCTTCCGGCGACAATATAGTTGCCACGAGACCGATCATAGAGCGACAGTGTTTCAAGGATGCCTTCAAGCGCTGGTGGCGGGGTCTGGTCGACAACGGTTCCGTTGCTCACCTGGTAAACCTGGCTGAATTCGCCACTGCCACCATCATTCAGGATAGCCCAGGCGAGTTTTTCCTCTGTTCGTACTGCCCCCGGCTCTAACTCCGACGCCGCCCCAGCGTGCAGACCGAGCAAAGTCTCATCCGCATCTGAATCGATGTAATCGATCACCTTGCGCACACCGACAATTACGTCGCCCGCGATCGACACCAGATCGAATTGAGCCGGCTCAACGGCAAGAACATTCCCACCAACATAGATCTGCCCAGATGCCAAAATGAGACTTGCCGTCGTAGGCACGACCTCTGGACTATCGGCATCAATGTCGAGCGCAACGGTGATTTCCGCGCCTGAAATCCGGTTTCCGTTTGCCGCGACCATGTTGCCGAGGGCAGCCGTTTTGCGCCCAAACAGACCCTGCAATTCATTGAGATCAGCCCCTTGAAGGAAACGGCCCTCGGCAAACAACATGCCAGTGCGGTTCTCAGGAGCGCTTGGCGTCCGATCATAGATCGCAGGCAGGCCGGATATGTGCTCAAAGGCCATTCTAGAACCTCATTAGAAACTGGACGTGCTCGCGGATTGTCTCGCCGAACACAATTGAAATTGGATAGCTGGCGACTTCTGTGCCGCCGGAGAGGCCGGCCGGGTCTAACCAAAGCGCCCCTGGCCGAGATGGGTCTGCAACATCAGCCCCGAAAACAGCTGAGACACTTGCCGCCTCTTGGCTGAAACCGTCGCCCCAATCAGTGCGAGCAAAGACATGAACCCCAATCGGACTGGTCAGACTTGGCGTGTAAAAATCAGAGCCAAATGCATAGCCATTCAGTCCAACCGCCACACTCCGGCAAGCTGCGAGGCGGTAGCCGATGGTTGCACCCTCACCATCGGCAAAACGGAGCCAGCACGTCATTGCAGCAAGCGCAGCCCCGAAGGAAACCCGCCGCGCCAATTCAACATCTTCGCTCCACTTGAGGTCAGCCGTGTTCCATGGAAAATCCATGTCCACCCATTGCTCGCTCGGAACGTCAGGTATCCAGATACCCAGTGCGGTTAAGTCTGCCTCGGTTAGCGTGTGCTCAACCTGATGGCTTCGTCCAAACGACCATTTGGGCGCACCGTGCTTGAGATGCACCCCGCTATCATCACCCACAATGCAGTCGCCAAGGCGCGTGTAACCAGTCTCGGCTGCAGGAAAATCATAACCGTGAACCCCGCGCCGAAAGGTGGAACGCACTGGAACACTTAGATCAACCAGACCGGAAATCCGATCGAGATCAGCTGGAACATCACGCACACGATCCAGAAGGATCTGGAATTCTGCCCAAGCCAGACGCCGCGCCGGCGGATCGACCAGGAGACCTGAATAGCCGGTCATTGCGAGGCCCAGGGCCACCGCATCATGCGTGCCTCGAGCGCGAGACCATGGCAGGCCCTGGTTCAAAATATCGGACAGATTGTCCAAGTACGGCAGCAGGATATCCAAGCCGTATTCATGAACAAGAAACGGCAACAGATCCGGTGGCCTGAGGGAGTGCTTCCAGCCCGAGATCACCTCGATTCCTGGCGTCACCCGGCTGGTCGGGTCACACGCTGCTTCGACCGCCGTTTCCAATGAAGTGGCATTGGTCGGCAAAAGCTGATCGGTCATCGGCCGCGTCCGCCGTCCTGGATTGTCACGTTGCCGATCGCGATGGCCTCATTTGAACCAGCGACTTCATCCGCTACGGGAAAAACAACAGTCACGTTGGTGACACCCGACACCATGGCCGTTTTCGAAAGCCAGGCGCGCGTCAGGTCGAGCCCGAGCAGGTTTTCCTGTTCCCGTGCTGCAACGATATGGTCTGCGAGTTCGCCCAGCAGGTTCGATGACGCTGTCGGCGAGATCCGGATGTCAAGCGTAACGTCGACGGTCCTTCGCACCGCTGACGTTACTTCATAGCGGTCGGACACCAACCGCACGGAGGACGCCTCAAGGGCTTCAGTGACAGTCGCCAGCAGGGCCGCATCCGCTGCCCCGCCAATGTCAGTAGACAACACACCAACATTGATCGTTGGATCTCTGCCTTCGGTCCAAATGGCGACATCACGAACTGCTAGAGACGCGCCAAGGCAAATGCCGCGAAAGCGGTCTTCAGTTCCGCCAGGCGAGCGTCCGACAATTGCAAGCTGGATCCGTTCCTGAAACCTCGTGTCGTCTTCGCCAAGAATCCTATTCAAGCCATAAAAACTGCCCAGATGATCCAGGCCATTACCTGATGCAAAGGCAAGGATCTGGTCTTGCGCAACAACGTTGATGCGATTGCGTAGCAGCAATTCGCGATAGGCTGCAGTTTCCAGAAGGATCACCGCAGGGTCTGTCTCTAGACCATCAACATCCCAATCAATATCAAGTGCTTGTAGCCTCATCTTTAGATCCAGCTTTAGATCAGACACAATGGTCTCGTAATCCAGAGTTTCGATCACCTCCGGATCCGGTAACTGACTGAGATCGATCACAGACATCTCCTAGAGAACCGCAGCACCGCCGGTTGCAAAATTGTAGGAAAACGACAGAACCCGCTCGACCGTCAGGTCACCGAGATGCCCCTTCGGCCGATAGTCAGCCTCAAACACGAAACCGGCCTTCCCGGCCCGCACCTCATCAATTGTCCCGCTGAGAGAAATGCGGCGCACATTCAGGCGCGGCTCCCACAAGTCAATCGCCACACCCACCAACTGAACAAACGCAGTCAGCAACGCCGGAGTGATCGCACGGCCCAACAGCTCCACGGTGCCTCCACCGAACTCACGGCGCATGACTCTTGAGGCAATTCGGGTCGAGAGGATCACTTCCACGCTTTGAAGCGTTGAACTCAGATTATCTATGACCTTGAACGTGGTTCGGTCGATGCCGGCCAAGCCTCAAGTCTCCAGCTCTTCGCCGACAGGCTCGGTGGTTTTGGGAACGCGCTTGCGCTCCAAAGGCCGAATTCGGCCAAGGCCTAGATCAAACATGGCCTCGCCATTGGTTAGCTTGACCCGCCGATTTGCCGGGACTGGCATACCGTTGACAACATCAAAGCCCGGCTCGACCAAATAGGTTTTCTTATCCATGGGAAGCTCCCTAGTGCGGTTCTTTGGTATCGGCAGCGCCTG